>NZ_JBDVMZ010000026.1:0-368493 GCF_039969895.1 Algoriphagus sp. | reverse complement strand
CTTTTCCATACTGGCGGCCATATCCAGTGTTACTTCCTCTACCTTTTTCCGTTTATTCTCGGGTAGTTGCCTGAGAACAGCATTCACTGTTTCACTTTCAGTCCCTTTTATCATGGCAACCAGAGCTCCCTTCTTACCTTTGGCTGCTTTATTGGTCAGGACAGTATACAGTTCTCCTTGAGAGAGGGCTGTCTCATCAATGCTGAGATGTGTTCCCAGATTTTCAGGAAAAAGAATCCAGTCTTTAGCATGTGGGCGTTGTTGCCAATCCAGGAAGTTGCTCAGATGAAAAACGTATTGATGCTCAAGGGTTTTTCCGTTTACGTGGAAGTTATCCGCCAGGCTTTTGCAACTTACCGGCGATGAATCCAGTCGTTCCTTTTTAAAAAAAGCGCGAATTCCTCTGTCATCCGCGTACCATTTGCCACCAAGCTCCAATCCCTACTCACATTCTTTCCTGTCTCTTCATTGAGCCACTTCCTCCTCCTAATATTCAGAAAACAGGCTTTACCGCGCAACGGAAAGTCCTGAATACTTACCTCATCATAAAAACCCTTTGAGGTGAGTTTCGATCCCTGAAGATGCTCGGGATGAATATTGAGCTCTTCTAGATAAATGTGATAAGCATTGTCTTTGAGTCCTGCTGAAGTAACCTTGAAAAATTCAAGCAGGCCCTGAGGCAAAAGCAAGCTGAGGTAGTCCTTTTCTTTCAATTCTTTTTTCAGCAAAGAAAATGGATTGTGTCAATTCCCCCAACTTTTAGGACTGATCCCTTTGTATTTTGTCAATCCAATTATAAAAACGGACGATTCTAAAACAAAAAAACCCGATCAAGGATCGGGCTTTTGTTCACTTTAACCACTAACAACCATAAAACAAAAATAAAATAAGGATGAGCATTTAACATGCATCGAACCTTGGTAGTCGGTACGGGAATCGAACCCGTGTTTCATCCGTGAAAGGGACGTGTCCTAACCCCTAGACGAACCGACCATACTCAATAAAAATTTTCACAACTTCCTGAAATTCAGGCGACAATGTAGTCGGTACGGGAATCGAACCCGTGTTTCATCCGTGAAAGGGACGTGTCCTAACCCCTAGACGAACCGACCATTAAGACCCCCAGAAAACGTGCTTTTCTGAATGGTTGTGCAAATATAGAGGGTTAAGTTTTTAAAACCAATTTGGCTTAGAAAATTTCTTTTGATTTGAGTTAAAAAGCTGAGTTCAAAGGAAAAAAAAATTCTTAAGCCGGTTTGAATTTGATTTTCCTATTTTTGAATCCCAATTATGAAACCAACAATGAAACCTTCACAAGAGATCAGAATAGCCATCAATGGATTTGGCCGTATAGGCAGATATACCGCAAAATTGATCCTTGAAAATTCTGGACTTAACTTAGTCGCTATTAATGATTTGGCAGATCAAGAGGCCATTTCACATTTGTTGAAATACGATTCTATACATGGCAAATCTGCTCATCGTATCGAGCTTCATGATTCATTTTTGAAAGTAAATGATCTAGAGATTCAACTTTTTGGTCAATCAGACCCTGAAAAACTTCCATGGGAGGAATTAGATATAGACTTAGTCATTGAATGCACTGGGAGATTCACCGATAGAGCCGGATCGGAAAAACACCTGCAGGCGGGCGCTAAAAAAGTAATTATATCTGCTCCTTCCCTTGATCCCACCATCAAAATGATTGTTTTGGGAGTGAATGATTCTATTCTCACTGGAAATGAAAAAATAGTTTCTAACGCATCTTGCACCACGAATTGCCTTGCTCCTATGGTCAAGGTGTTGGACGATAATTTTGGTGTGATTAAGGGATTTGCTTCCACCGTTCACTCCTATACTAACGATCAAAATCTGCATGATGCTCCACATCGGGATCTTCGACGAGCCAGGGCTGCAGCCTATTCGATTATTCCAACTACAACGAATGCAGGCAAAGCGTTGGACCTAGTCCTTCCAGCATTGGCAGGAAAGATTGAAGCGTCTGCTATGAGAGTACCAGTGCCAGATGGATCGCTCACGGACTTGATAGTGGAACTTAGTCAGGAGGTCACAGAAGAAGAAATTAACGCTGCTTTCCGGAATGCCAGTTCTAGCTATTTAACAGGATTTCTTGAAGTAGAAGACGCCCCTATCGTGTCTATAGATATCATTGGGAATTCACATTCCTGTATCATAGATTCTGCGCTGACTTCAGCCAAAGGAAAAATGGTCAAACTAGTTGGTTGGTATGATAACGAAGCGGGCTATGCCAACCGATTGGTTGACCTAGCCCGCTTGATTTCTAAAAAGTAATTTTGCTACTCAATCCTTCACGCGATTGAGTGCAAGCAGCTTTACAATGAAGTTTGGAAGGTTTTTAGTGTTGTCTCGTTTGCTGAGGTTCAGGTACCATCCTATTTTTTCCATGATAGGGACTTTGTACGTCTCCACCATTTCGATAAGCGTACCATCAGGGTCTTCCAAGTAGGAGAATCTACCGGCAGCCTTGCCCATATCAAATTCGTTTCCAGAATCAACGGTAAGATCCAAGCCATCTGCGAAGAGTTTGTCCTTGATAGCTTCCATTCCATTCACATCGAAGCAAACATGGATGAAACCCAAGTCTCCCCAGTTTCTATTTTTAAATATTTTGGTTCTAGGTTGCGCATCAGTCTCTATCAGCTCGAATTGAGTTTGGCAAAATAATTTACCAAAAGCTCCGGTCATCACTGGCGAGCCCTGAAGAATAGCCCTTCTAAACTTTGTATTTCCCTCTCCTACTTGAGCAAAATCTTCCCAAATACCTGTTTTATCACATAGTGTTTCTACTTGCTTCAAATGTTTTTGATATACAGGCAGAGCTGCATCGATGGAAGACACTCCCACAACTACTCCCAACACACCACCAACCAAATCTTTGCTCTTATTGAACCAGGAACCATTTTCTATTAGCTCAAATATATTTCCATAAGGATCTTTGATGAAAAAATGCCAGACACCAAGGGGGTTTTTGACAGGCTCCCCCAGAATGACTGCCCCTACATTTTTTAGATGAGCATGAGTTTTATGAATGTCATGACAGCGCATCTTCACTGCTAAAATCCCTAAATCCTTCCAAGTCAATTCTTCCTCAGCTGCTAGAGGAACCTTAGAAGTATATTGCCAAATCTCAAAACCGCCTCCTCCTTGCAAATTCAAAGCAAGTATAGCATGCCTGCTTTCTACCTTCTGTGAGGTATAACGTATCATCAAATTGGCTTCCGCACTATCCTGAAAGATAGGCACATCCATATTAAATGCTTTTCTATACCAAGCCCAAGCCTGGTTTGCGTCTTTTACCCCTATCCCTACTTGCTGGATACCATTAATTGTCGATTGATTCATTCAACTACTGTTATGCTGATATTTTTTTATGCTTAAAAAATTTAAATATAAACTTTTGATGGTGGCTGGCTTAATTTTTAATAAAAAAAGAGAGAAAGCAAGAGAATTTGCTAGCTGTACTCTTAGCCAACTGTTCTCTTGGTATTTTCGTGCTGATACTTTCATGTCAAAGGGAAGGACGTGGAATTTGGTTTTTTGCCTGATTCTCCTAGTCAGATCAAAATCCTCCATGATACAGAACGACTGATCATATCCTCCTAATGAGTCGAACAAGTCTTTTGTGATAAATAAGGATTGATCTCCGCCACCTGAGAAAATACCATTAAACCTGGTGTACCAAGAATTAAACCTAAGCAAGCTACTTTTACTATCAAACTTCAATCGAAAACAACCTGCCTGTATTCCTGTAGAAGCGCTTTTGACAATTACATCCGATATTTCCTCACATGGTCTGGTGTCTGCATGTAAAAAGTATAGAAGTTCAGATTTGGCCCGAGATGCTCCGAGGTTTAATTGAACTGCCCGATTGGGCAAGGGGGATTCCAAAACGAGAATCCCGAAGGACCTAGCTACCTCAACAGAATCATCAGTAGAACCCCCGTCCACTAGAATTATTTCCTTTACTGATTCTCCGCTATTTTTTAAAAGAAAAGGAAGCAAATGACTTAAATTCTCCGCTTCATTTAAGCAAGGTATTATTACTGAGATATTTAGTTTATCAGTCAACTCTTCGCTTTATTGAATAGTTTTTGATATTATTTTCCAATATCACTTTGTCCAATACCCCATCCACGTAGTGAAAGCGGTTCATGCTTCCATTGACATCTATCTCATACACTCCTTTTTCAACTTCCCTGACCTTAGTGAGCATTCCGAAGTTTTCGGACATTAATACATCCCCGGCTTTTGGCTCTTGGAAATACAATTTTGCTGGAGTTCCATAGACGGCCTGTTTGATGTCTTCCTCATTATGGAATTTGTAGGAATTGGCATCTATTTCATAGTGATCTTTGGTCCAGGTGATCGTACTGACAAAATTTCCCCGGTTAGAATCAGACTTTGTGGTGGCTTTCATCAATTGGCCATTTTTGAAATTCACATTTTGAAGAAATTCCACATGAATTTTCCCGAAAAACCAAAATTCCACTTTGCTGTGAATCTGATAATCTTCTCCTGCGGCTGAGGTAACTTTGTCCGCCTGCATGCTTCCAATCGTGAAACCAGCAAGTACAATATCGTAATTATTCGTTTTGGTCTGCCCATAGCCATTACTGGCATTTCCTAGCAGAAGAGAAAAGACTACCAGAAGTAAACTGACCGGCTTAGTGAGATTTGAAAACATATGCTTTGATTGAGGTAGTGAGAATTTGATTTGCAGCTCATTTCTTCGAACTAAAACAGAAGCAAGATGGTGGGTTTGATCCAATATATTGGAGTTTTTATGAATTAGTAAGGTTAAAGTTTGTCCTTAATCCTGTTCCAATCTTCCTCAATGTCCACATCAGAAAGGGTAGCCATTCGGCCATAGGAAATGGAGTTTGTCTCTAAATAGTTGATTGTCAATTCAGCTACCTGATCCGTGCTCCATGGTATCCCATCAAATACTGATGGAAAAAAAGCCCGCATCCCAAGCAGATAGTAACCCCCGTCATGAGCAGGGCCAATTACGACTTCCTGTTTTTCTAATACTTCAAATGCTTCTGAAATATGTTCTGGTGTAATCTCTGCACAATCCGTACCTATTATTACCAAGCGATCATATTTCTCTGCGAAAAGCTGCCCAAAAGCATTCTTCATTCTATCTCCCAAATCCTCGCCTGACTGCAATTCAAATCTATACCCACTGGGATAAGCAGAGCGGTCATTTTCTAGAAAATTCGTATAAAAAACAACCTTTTCAGCAGCACATTTACTAGCAACTTTATGAGTGTAAGCGACCAGACGTCTGTAAGCATCAAAAGCTCCCTGATCTCCGATGGTAGCTGCAAGCCTAGTTTTTACCTTTCCCAGCTCTGCATTTTTCTGAAAGATAATTATCCCGTCCTTCATATTAAGCAGTCGTCCCACCGCAGCTAGACCCCGACCCCGCCGTGCATCCAAAACAATGATTTTTCACGATTATCTCTCGATTGCTGAGCGACTGATGATTCCAGTCTTTTATATGTTGTGAGTTCTCAGCCGCGACTTTAAGTTCTAGCATTTGATTGAAATCACAATCATATAAATACCCATCCCAGCCTACAGAAATCGTATTTCTACACATCACTCCAGCAGCCGCCACAGGATTATAGCTATTAATCAGCTTTTCCATGTATCCTTCATAGTTATCACTTCTGAGCAAATATTCCAGAAAACGGCTTATTGGAAGATTAGTGATGGTGAAAAGTGAATTGAAGACAATTCCAAACTTATCAAAAAGGCGCTTTTTAAACTCGATTTCTAAGCCACCTTGGGCGGCAGGCAAAAATGCCCCCGAAGGATTATAGACCAGATTTAAAATCAGTCCTGACCCTTCTTGACCGTAGCCTTGTTCGTTCAATAGCTTTAGCGCTTTAATGGATTTTTCAAAAACCCCATCTCCACGCTGAGAATCGGTCTTCATCGCAGTAAAATACGGTAGAGAAGAAGCTACTTCTATTTTATTCTTTTTAAAAAAAGCTGGCAGATCATGGTACTTCGGGTTGGCCAAAATAATAGTGAGATTACAGCGGACAATTATAGAAATCTCAGAATCTATGGCTCGGATAGCTTCTACAAACCACCTAAAATCAGGATTCATTTCCGGAGCACCGCCTGTAAGATCCACCGTTTTTACTTCATGATTTTTGATGACTTCCAGACATTCCTGCATGGTCTCACGAGTCATGATTTCTTTGCGATCAGGCCCTGCATCCACGTGACAGTGCTTGCAGACCTGATTACACATTTTACCCAAATTGATCTGTAGGATTTCAATTTGGGTAGGTTTTAAAGGGAATAAGTTTGAATTCTCAAGCTCTGAGACAAAACGATCCCCAGAAAAGCCAGGCATATCGTTTTCCAAAATTTGGATTTCTTCCTCTGAACTGGAGAGCCGGTGATGTTGTGCTTTGAGAGATTTCATTTAGATGGAAATTTCTTTCACTTTATTCATCATTTGTGTAGCATGTACAAGCGATGCTCCGCCTCTGATGGCAGCCGCTACATGTACTGCTTCCATCATTTGCTCTTCATCACAGCCTTTTTCCATCGTATCGGTGGTGTAAGCATCGATGCAATACGGGCATTGGATGGTGTGGGCTACAGCTAGGGCAATGAGTGATTTTTCTCTTGCAGTGAGAGCGCCTTCGGCGAAAACCTCTCCGTAATATTCAAAAAACTTGTCTGCTAATGGCTTTTGGAATTCTGCGATTTTGCCAAATTTCTTTAAATCGTCAGGGTTGTAGTAAGTCTTCATGGATATCTTGGTTTTAGTTGATGTACGAAGTAAAAGTAAATGTTGGACTTTCAACTTACATTTTTTTAAATGGGTTTGCCTTCTGGGAGTTTTTAACAAAGATTTTTAAAAAGACGAACTGAATGTAATCAGGAGCGTTATATTGGATGAATTGAAACAAAACTTTTAAATACTAAACATCATGGCATTACGATTAGGCGATTTGGCCCCAAACTTTACGGCCGACACCACAGAAGGGCAACTTGACTTTCACGAGTATTTAGGCGACGGATGGGGAATTCTATTTTCACATCCAGCTGATTACACTCCTGTTTGTACCACAGAATTGGGTGCAGTAGCAAAACTCAAGGAAGAATTTGCCAAAAGAAATACTAAAGTACTGGCGCTTAGTGTGGATGGAATAGAAAGCCACAAAGGCTGGATCTCTGACATCAACGAGACACAAAACACCTCGGTAAACTTCCCTATCATAGGAGATGAGGACAAAAAAGTGTCAGAATTGTACGACATGATTCATCCAAATTCAAATGAAAGCTTTACAGTACGCTCTGTATTCGTGATTGGAAATGATAAAAAAATTAAGCTTATCATCACTTATCCTGCTAGTACCGGTAGAAATTTCGATGAGTTGCTTCGTGTGATTGACTCCTTGCAGCTCACTGCTAATTACTCGGTAGCTACACCAGCTAACTGGAAGCAAGGTGAAGATGTGGTGGTATCCCCAGCCATTAAAACCGAAGATATTCCAGCCAAATTCCCTAAGGGGCACAAAGTCATCAAACCCTACCTCAGAATGACTCCACAGCCAGATTTATAAAGGCATGAATATCAAACAAAAAAGACTTCCAATTGGAAGTCTTTTTTGTTTGATAGTAATCACCTTAAGTCAGCGATTCTATTAAAAGAAAATTTGCTTTGGCAGCACCATCTCTTACAGATTTTGCATGCTGATAGCCTTCAGAATGATACCAAGCTTCGGCTTTTTCTTTGTTAGGAAACTTCAACATGACCAGTCGCTCATGATTCCAATCTCCCTCTAGGACAGTAACAGGATTGCCTCGCAGAACGAACTTCCCTCCATAGGCAGAAACTGTGGCAGGTGTGAGCTCTTTATAGGCATTGTACTTTTCATTATCTGTGATGTCAATCTCTACTATTACAAAGGCAGGCATACTTATTATTTTGGTTGAATATAAACTTAACTAAATATAGGATAGGATCATCCGCAATATTGCTAGTATTCTAAATTTCCTGGCTCATCCGGACAGAAGTCCGAAGGCCCATAAGCGAACTGACATTAATTCAAATTGATCAACTCTTATTTAGCTATACGCTCTTTACTGGTTATCAAGCGGAAAACCACGATATGGACTTATTTAAAATCCTATACCAGCGGCATAGCGAGTCTTCGCATAGACGATCATTCGTTTGGAAAGGAGTTCGTTCAGGGTGGTTCTTGAGCTGAATACAGAAACTTCCCGACTGTTCACCAAAAACAAACTACTTTCTCCTATCTCAAACCTTCTCAATTCTCCTTGAAGTAACATTTCTAAGGCTATCACATTTTTGGTGAAGGTGTTTATTTGTGAATTGACTGCAAACCAGCCGTTCAATTCATTTTCAAGTTTGGTACGGAGCTGCAGCTCTTTTAAATCTCTGGAGTTTTGCTTGAAATCTATCTTTGCTTCAGCGAGTCGCATTCCACCTCTAGCTTTACGCCACAAAAGAGGGGTATATACAGTCAACCCCCATTTGTAATTGTTCTCAAAAAAACCTGACTGCTCAAATTGGTTTAGCTCCTCCGTGAGAAAATTATACTTGAGCTTGACTACCGGTATGATAGATTGAGCTTTGAGCCGCCGATCTACGTCCAAACTGGCTAATTCAAAATCAGCCAACATAAGCTCTGGATGTTCGGCGATCAGAACCCTAAGCTCTGCTTCATTGAGCGTTAGTAATTGATTGCCATAGAGGCTTTCAGGCAGTGTTTCAAGGTTAAGTAAAATAGGATTTCCGGATTCATCCCAGAGAAAATTGCTCAACTCTTGAGTTCGGATAAAAAGCTCATTCTCTGCTTTTTGAAGGTTGTACTCCCTATTCAACAACTGAGTGGCCGCCTCTACAGTATCAATTGCTGGAAAATCCCCTTGTTCATAACTAATTTTTACACCTCGGAATCGAACTTGTGCTAATTCCACTCCCTCTTCCAATAATTGTTTATTAGCATGAGCCAAAGACCAATTCCAATAAGCATTAGTCGCTTGAAGATAGAGCTCATTTAACATCTGTTTCCTATCTGATTCAGTGGCTTGTTGGTAGATCTGAGCTTTGCGAAGCCCGGCTCTCCTATCGTCTAGAATTAGTCCCTGACCAAGATTGATCGATGCACCAGCAGCGAATAAACCTCCGGATGGTACGTTGTTTTCAGGATTAAGAAATTGACCTGAATTCTGCTCAAATACACCGTTAAGCTCTATTCCAGCCCAGGTAGGAATAGTAATACCTGCTTCACGTTTGTCGTAATAGGTTTTTTCATCGTAGCTTTTCTTATCCAGATTTCCATATAAAAGTGGGTCAAAACTACCCCTAGCCGTTCTGACCTCCATATCACCCATTGTCAGCATGATATCTGCCTGGGTAGCTAGAGGATGATAGGACTTGACCCATTCCAGATAAGTCTCGAACTTCAGCGTATCAGCTTCCTGAGCGTGGACATTCAAAGCGCTGGCAATCAGTAAGAAGGTGGCGAATACTATTTTCATTTCTTTCCTTTTGCTATTTCTTCTTTCTGAACTCTTGTATAGTAATCTGCCGGGAATCCATTGAGCTGTCGCCAGATTTCATACCATACAGGCACGTCATTTAGCATGGCGATACCGTCAGCGCCTGATCCCACGCGTAGCACTTCTGGCCAAGCCTCTTCCTCTGGATCTTCAGCTACTAATACTCTGAATTGATTATTGCTACCTGCAAACTGATCAATCGCTACGATGACACCGCCGAAAGTACCATTTGACAATTGAGGCCAACCGGTGAAAACAATCGCTGGCCAGCCGTCAAAAATAAATCTAACCTTTTTCCCAACCATCATCAGAGGCAAGTCAACAGGAGATACATACATCTCTACAGCAAGTTCTCCGTTTGACGGAACTATATTAACTATAGGCTCACCTTCTTTGATCGTCTCTCCCAGACCTACTTGGATAGCTTCGGCTATAAAACCATCCTGAGGCGCTAGTATATGTCTGAAGCCACTTCGCGTCTCATAGTTAGCGTATTGATTCTCTAATTTTGTGGCAGATCCCTCTGCATCATATTGGCTGGACTGGGCGGTGAACATGTCTGACTCCGCCTTAGCTAATTTGTCTTTGAAGTCATTATCAATAGCATCCAATTCTAACAGAGCTGAGATGTATGCGTTTTTGCTACTCAAAAGGCTATTCTCAGCAGCAATTACACTGGCTTGAACTTCCTGGAATTTTAATTTCCGAGTCTCTAAATCTGTCAGTGATCTCAGGCCTTCTTGATTGAGGGTCTCTGTTCGCTCTAATTGCTTGAGTCCAATCTCGTAATTTATTTTAGCCTGCTCGAAACGAATGCTATCCGAAGTGACTTTCAATTTTGCCATTTCCAGTTTGTTCCTTCCTTGCTCTTTTACAATGATATTATTTTGCTTCAAGGCAGCTATCTGACCATCTAGAGCTTTTACTTTTTCCCGATAGGAAATTGCAGACTGATTCTTGGCATCTACTTGAAGTTGAGTTCTAGGCAAAAGCAAGGAATCAAAATACTCATCTTTTACCTCCGTAATACTAACAATAGTATCACCCTTAGACACAAAAGCTCCCTCTCGTACATACCATTTTTCTATCCTACCTGCGATGACCGAATGAATCGTCTGAGCCCTGTGCTCTGGCTGTAGCATGGTCACATAGCCTTTAGACCGGATGTATTGGGTCCAAGGAAGAAAAAGCATCAGAAAAACTACGCAGCAGGATACAAATAGAATCTTTACTCTAGTTTTCTTTTCCTTAGAAGCTACTGTAATCTGGAGACTTTCTGAATCCTTAAATGGAGACAGGTCTTTGATTTTGTTTTCAGAAATATTTAACATGATCTTAAGAGTTAAGAGTTAAAAAATGCTGATATCCATTCTGATCGCCTTGGAAAATAACCTTCCCATTATCCATAACTATAACTTGCTTGGCATCAAGAAGCACTTCTTCATCCTCAGAGACCATCACCAGGGTCCAATTTCCTCTGAATAAATAGTCCTTCACTCGGTCCTTCACCTCTTTATCGATATGCTGTAAGGCATTCTCAAATATCATGGCCTGAGGATTTCCCACTAGGGCTCGCGCTAAAATAATAGCTTGCGCATACTTTCTGGAAAGTCCCCTTCCTTCTGGTAGTAGTATGGTTTCTATATCTTCTGGTAAGTGATAGATGTAATCTTTCAAGCCCACAAGCTCTATCAATTCCTGCAACTGGTCAGGGTTCACGTCCCTACCTACCAATATATTCTCAGCAATCGAACCGTGAAAAATTTGCTGCAATTCTAGACAATCTCCCACTACGGATCTGTATTTGCCTAAGTTGATCAAATCTATTGACAGATCATTTACTTTTACTTGTCCCTCAAATGTCTCATAAAGTCCTGCCAACAGCGCTAAAACAGCACTTTTACCACTTCCGCTCTTACCGGTAATTACCACTTTAGATCCAGCTGGAATAGTTAATGAGACATTGTCGAGAACAGGTTTAATTGAATCAGTAGGATGAAAAACTACATTTTCCATCGATAATTTAATTCCTGAAGACTGAGCAGTAATGTCTTTTTCAGACTCATTTTCACCCTCAAGCTCCATATCCATCACCTGCCCTAGTTTCTCAGATGCTACTAGCGTGTCATAAACTGTCTCTAGGGAAATGATCAGTTTCTCCACAGCATTGACTACCATGATGATGATTACTTCCGCTGCCACGAATTGTCCGATGCTGATTTCATCGTTGATCAGGAGCAAACTGCCTGCGATCAATAAACTGGTCACTATAAGTACCTTGAAGCCAATAAGTACTTTGTATTGAAAAATCAAGACGGAGAAGTGCTCCATCCTGAATTCCACATAGCGCTTTAGCAATTTGTCCACTCGCAAAATGGGCAATTTGGAGTCGCCACCTATCAACTTAAAGGTGTTCAAAGTTCTACCAATCTCTTCCAGCCAATAGGCTGTCTGGTATTTGTAGGTTGACTCTTTGATTGCCGTTGACATTCCTTTTGCACTGGTGAAATAAAATATTGTCATCAGAATAAGGACTAGACCGATCCCGAATAAAATAAAGGTCGCATGATAAAACGAAAGTAAAATCAGTCCAAAAACCACCTGAATCAACGCAGTAGAATATTCCACTAAGATCTTGGCAACACCTTTTTGAAGACTAACCGTGTCAAAAAAGCGATTGACTATTTCTGGCGCGTATCTACCATGGAATAATTCAGACCTTATTTTTGGAAGTCTGTACGCAAGAGAGAGTCCTGATTTGGCAAAAATCCTTTGTTGAAGTTTCTCCGTGATCTGTAATTGAGAAATCTGAAGAAAGCCACCAAAAGCTATACCCGCAGCTACGACGATGACCAGCACTACCCAAGAGGTAGTGATCCTTCCACCTAATACGAAATTCAATATAGCCTGAATTCCCAAAGGAAGGGAGAGCGCCACCAACCCGTTCAGAATAGCATAAAAATAGATCGAATAAACTTGATCCTTCTCTTCCTTTAGTAGGTTGAAAAACCTCTTTAAAGGAGTTATTGTAGATGTATTATCCATTTGAGATTGTTTTTACGATTAAATCTTCGAAAAAAACCAGCCGATTCTCTGAGTCCAAAGATTGCTCTGTCATGTCTGGGAGGTGTTGGGAATTAAATGCATGGAGTAAGCTAGACTCCATTACGGTATAAGCTAAGGTTTTTGGGTAGGGATACTCAGGATTTATTTCAAATATTAACTCTGAGATGCGTACTCCAAAACTATAAAGTTGCTCGAAGAAACCACTTTGATGCTGTGCATCTACGGTCTTGGTCAAATAACCTTTGAGTGATTCATTTACCACTATGCTGCGCAAATCTGTGGGTGCTACATGGACATTCTTGGTAAATAAAGGCCCATTCACCAGTAGCTTCATAGCGATAGAGAGACGAGCTTTACTACTTTCTAAGTTTGCGGTGGCATACACATAATTTACTTCCATCCAGGCCCAGTACCACGCCGTAAGGTAAAGAAGCAACATATTTTTGTTTTCAAAATAACGATAAATAGCCGCCTCTGTCACGCCTATATTAACTGCTAGTTTTTTGAATGTAAAGTGCTCCATACCCAAATCCCGGATCAGCATGGCTGATTCCTGTACGATAGAGCTCCCCAAATCCGAGCTAAATGGCTCCTTTAGATAGAGGTTATCATGAACCTCCATCTTCATATTATTCAAAAGATTTTCCATAGAAAAGTGTTACAACTATCAAGGAAACGTAGAAGTCATAAAAAAGTTAATAAATCTTTCAAATTGTTAGTAATACTAACTTAAGGTCAGTTTTATTTAAGATTTTGACTTTCTAAATGCCTAGAGAGCTACCTTTCTTTAGTAAATAAAAATGCCCAGCCAAGTAGAACCGGATGAATAAGAACAAGTCTAACCCAACCGGCCCAAGGTGGCAGGCAGAGGCTATTTTCAATACAGGAATCAACCTGAATGAAATAAATATGTACGGGAAGAAAGGCTAGCAGCATCAAGATCACTCCCCATGCAGACCATTTTCTAGTTGCTTTGAATATAAGTCCTAACCCCAGTAATACTTCTGCGATTCCTGCCAAATAATTCATTAGCTCGGGTGCCGGAATGTAGGGAGGCATCAGAGGCAGGTATGATTGAGGACGTAAGAAGTGATTCAGACCGGCCAACATGTACAAAATAGCCATCACATAGAGTGAAATACGTAGGATTTTTTTCATGGTGGGTAAGCTATCAAAAAATAAGCTTTACTGAAAAGTATCATGTGATGATTATTAACCCCAAACATTTTCAAGTATCTTAAATGCCCATGAGTCGCACCAACCGTTTTTTCCAATTCAATGTCCGTCCTTATGTTTTCTGGCCACCATTTATTCTACTTATACTATCCGTAGTTAGTAGCATTTTTTTGCCAGATTTATTTGTAGAGACTATCCGGTCTATTCAGCAGGGTATTCTTATCAATTTCTCACTTGGGTTTAGCTGGGTTTCTTTCGGCATGACTTTGTTGATAGTTGCTACTTTTTTCTCACCTATTGCGAACTATAAAATCGGAGGAAAAACCGCCGTTCCTAGACTCAACAGAATTAGTTGGTTTGCGATAGTGCTTTGCACGACCATCGCTGTAGGCATCTTATTCTGGGGGAGTGCAGAACCCCTAGCGCATTTTCTATTTCCACCCGATTTCAAAGACTTTGAATCTGGGTCAGACGAAGCTAAGGCTTTCGCTCTGGGAGCTTTGTATTTTCATTGGGGGTTTACGCCATACGCGATATATGCTGTACCAGCCCTTGTCTTTGCCTTGATGTATTATTCGGGAAAAAGTCGATTTAGCCTAAGTATAATGCTAAGACCATTGCTAGGGAATTCACCCCATAGATTTTGGAAAACAGGATTGGATATGTTTAGCTTATTTGCTCTGGTAACAGGAATGGCAGCTGCACTTGGTGCTGGAATCCTAAGTCTGTCAGGAGGTTTTCTAGCTTTTTTTCCAGCACTAAATCCCACTATCCTCACCGCTTCAATTACCCTTTGCATTTTACTGACTTTCATCCTCTCCGCTTCGACGGGAATTGAAAAAGGAATTAAAAATCTTTCTCTTTTCAACTTAGGCTTCTTTTTTCTTATCGCATGCCTATTTGTAATCTTGGGAGAAAAAAACCTCCTCATTAATTCTATACTTCTAGGTTTCAAAAATTACTTTTCAAATTTCGCAGACCTCAGTTTGCAGCAAAGTGGGGCCGGAAATACTTGGACCTATGATTGGACCACTTTCAACTTTGCGATGTGGATGGCCTGGGCTCCGATGACCGCATTATTTTTAGGAAAAATCGCTGTAGGTAGGACAGTTCGTGAATTTTTAGTGGTTTGTTGGTTTTTACCTGCACTCTTTTGCTTGATCTGGATGGGGATTTTTGGAGGGACTACGCTGGATTTTGCTTCTTTGAATTCCATAGCATACCAAAAACTTTTTGAAAATTCCGGCCCTGAATCTATTATTTACAGGGTTTTTGAGGATATGGGGTATTTCAAGGTTTTTGCGCAACTCTTCATCCTAGGCATATTTATTTCCTATGTCACAGCTGCAGATTCTAGCACGGACGCGCTAGCTAGCATTAGCATGAAAAAGCAAACCAGCGACCCATTTCATACAGACACCAATCTCAAGGTAATCTGGGGAGTGCTGATCGGTTTTCTATCTTGGGTGATGATTACGTATTCGGGAATCGACGGAGTAAGAATACTATCAGTGATCGGTGGATTTCCGGCTTTATTTTTTCTTCTATTAGTTTCCCTGTGCTTACTGATGATTCTATTTTCTCCCAAAAAACACCTAGGCAATCAATAACCTCTGTACTTCAATTTCCCAAAATTATAGAGATAAAGAACCTTGGAATACCGCAGCATCAAAGGTAATAAGGTGATATTAGCCACTACTACCGTAGTCAAATACATCCAAAGGGCGGGCTTTTCCATGAGCACATTCAAGGCAACCAGCGTGGTAATAACAATGGCCACTGAAAATGCATAACTCACATACATAGCCCCATAAAAAAAGTCTGGCTCAGCATGAAAACTTACACCGCATACGGCGCAAGACGCATTGACATCTGACAGCTTACGATAGCTATTGATCGGGACTGGGAATAACTTTCCCTCACGGCAATTCGGGCATTTTGCTCCCACAATGGCACCTAAAAGGCTTTTTTCGCTCATTTTATAAGAATTGAAGTTTGTTCAAAAAGTAGAAATATTCTAAAAAATAAAGAGGTATGGGAAGTCAACTTTCAGACTATCGAAAGATCTCATCTATGTCATAATCCTTCCCTATACCCCACTGAAGCAACTCTTCAATAGTGTAAAGTTCAAGGGTATCGAGGTCTTTGACTTGAAAATTAGCCCCACGCAATCGAGCTACGATCACGACTTGCCTGACTTCGCCCATGTTGATTAGCTGATATTTTCTACCTACACGGAGGTTATCGAGCGCTATCGGCATATTAGACCTTACCTTTGATGACTACACCTGTGGCTTCAAAAGTAATCTCACGCTTAGGTTCAGTGATTTTCTCCACTTCTTCCTTGCTCATTCCACCATCTTCAGCATAGTGTCTTTGCGTATCCACATCCGTTTCGGTCATGATAGCCACACCTTCCAAAACAATCGGATATCCCTGAGAGGTAGTAGGGACAAAAAATCCATAGTCTTTAAAGGTAACTCTCATGCTCTCGCCATTTGGGAGATCCATCGTCAGCCAGCATCCTTTTTTGGTACAAACCTCTTTGATTTCTCCTGCGATTTTGCCTTCAAAATTACCGTCTTTTTCAACCTCTGCTATCATTTCGGCAGGAGAAACTACATCTGTCAAAACTAGATCAGAACCATAATTACCTGGAATAGTGTCAGTGGCAGATAGCGTTTCCTCTACTCCTTCTATTACTGATTCCGAATTTTGATTTTGGCAGGCTGTGTTGAATGCCAGACCGAGAGCGATAACTAGTATGGAAGTATTTTTCATTTTTTTGTGAAGATTAGGTGACAAAAATACATGTAAGAATCGAAGAGTAAAAGGATTGCCCGAATGTTTGGCAAAGCGTATTCAATTCGAAATCTCTGTCTATTCAGGCATTTTTTTGCGAAAAAATCGATTGCAAAAAAGATTTTAAACAATTTTTTCAATAAACCTTCTCTTTTTTTAACAATCCTGTAATTTTACAAGCTTATTAACCTATTGACCCTGCACATGCCTAATTCAACAAAGTTTATCATTGATTTTGACAGTACGTTTACCCAGGTAGAAGCCCTAGATATTTTAGGGGAAATCAGCCTTTTGAATGATCCTCAACGAGAAGAGAAAATTCAAGCCATAAAGGATATTACGGATAAGGGCATGGAAGGCAATGTGACCTTTCGTGATAGTTTGATCCAGAGAATTGATATCCTGAAGGCTAATAAGTCCCAGATAGCTGATTTGATCGCTTCCTTGAAGCAAAAAGTATCCAAATCTTTTGAGCGGAACAAGGAATTTCTTCAGGAGAATTCTGAAAATATTTACATCGTTTCCAATGGATTTAAGGACTTTATCATTCCCATCGTAGGGGCCTATGGAATTCATGAAAACAATGTTTTTGCGAACGAATTCGTCTATGATGAAGCGGATAATATTGTAGATTTCAATCGAGACAATCCCCTATCACAGAATAATGGAAAAGCTGAAACCATTAAAAAAATCAATCTTGAAGGAGAAATCTATGTAATTGGTGATGGCTATACGGATTATGAGATCAAGAAATCCGGCTTAGCCAATAAATTTTATGCATTTACTGAAAATGTAAATCGTCCTAAAGTAACCAAAGAGGCTGATCATATCGCGCCTAGTTTGGATGAAATCTTATACGTCAATAATTTGAATACGAAATTTTCTTACCCGAAAAGCCGAATCAAGGTATTGCTCCTTGAAAATGTCCACCAGATCGGTGTTGATTTACTCAGAGAAGAAGGCTACGAAGTAGAGGTAGTGAGCTCTGCGATGTCTGAAGAAGAGCTCTGCGAAAAAATCAAAAATGTCTCCATCATAGGTATCCGTTCCAAGACAAACATTACCCGAAAAGTTTTGGAAAATGCTAATCGCTTGATTGCTGTAGGTGCTTTTTGCATAGGTACCAATCAGATTGACTTGGAAGCTTGTCAGGAAAAAGGAATTGCAGTTTTCAATGCGCCATTCAGCAACACCAGGTCTGTGGTGGAAATGGCAATCGCTGAAATTATCTTCCTAATGAGAGGTTTTGCAGATAAAACAGCTGCACTTCACCAAGGCAAATGGGATAAGTCAGCCACAGGAAGCTTTGAAATCAGGGGCAAAAAACTTGGGATTATCGGTTACGGTAATATAGGCGCCCAACTTTCAGTTCTTGCTGAAAACATGGGAATGAACGTATTCTATTACGATGTAATCGAGCGCTTGGCACTTGGAAATGCCACCAAAGTAGATAGCCTGGATGAGTTGCTAAGCACTTGCGATGTGATCTCCCTTCATGTAGATGGCAGAAAAGAGAACGAAAATATCTTAGATAGATCGAAAATCGCCTTGATGAAAAAAGGAGCAATATTGCTCAATCTAAGCCGTGGGCATGTGGTAGAAATTCCTGCGTTGAGAGACGCGATTCTTTCAGGCCACCTAGCTGGATGTGCAGTAGATGTATTTCCTGAGGAACCAAAAAACAACACAGAACCCTTGGCCTCAGAACTTATCGGTCTTCCAAATACAATTCTTACTCCGCACATCGGAGGCAGTACCTCGGAAGCTCAGGAAAATATTGCCCGATTTGTTCCAGGGAAAATCATGGAATACATCAACACAGGTAATACCTACAATTCCGTAAACTTCCCGAACATCCAGTTGCCATTCCTTCAAAATGCCCATAGATTGATTCATATTCACATGAATGAACCAGGAGTTTTGGCTAAAATCAACCAGATCTTGGCAAACTTCGAAATCAACATCGTTGGACAGTACTTGAAGACCAATGAGAAAATCGGATATGTGATCACAGATATTGATAAGGCTTACTCCACTGAGGCAATCGATGCACTAAAACAAATCCCTGGAACAATCCGATTCAGAGTTCTTTACTAGGATTCAATAGCTAAAGGATTAATGCATTAAACTAATAAGACCATCCAAATTTTGGATGGTCTTTGCTTTGTAATCAAATCTAGTCAGAATTGAATCGGGCAACTTCTTTTGTGAGGTAGATATCCCCTACTAGTTGATTTTGAATCCAAATGGTTCTCTGGGTACAAGTGATACATTCAAAAGTTGCTTCAATGCATTACTGATAAGCCGCAAATCTTCTGCGTGGGTTTTCGTTTTGTCCCCTTGCTTAAGAATATTTGCAATTGCCCAACCTTAAGCGACAGGTTAGTAGTGGATACCAAAACCTCTTGCATTCGATTATTTACTCGGATGATTTACAGGTTTACTTCTATAGCAGCATCAGAATTCAAAACGCTTGATACTAGTGCCAATTTTTGTTTTAAGCACATTAGGCAACGTTCGCAAACTCATTTTCTCTTTGTTGGAAGTCGCCTAGAAAGACTTCAGATCTTCTAACTTTTCTTCAGTCAACCGGAAAAAAATCAGGTGGAAAACCTTTTCATAGCGTTTAACATGCTCATTTAAACGTCTTGCTTCGACTCCATACAGATCGACTAAGTCTCTATCCATCATCACATGGTCCTGATGAGATAGATTTAATAGAGAACCTATTCATCTATCGCAGCTATGGATTTATTCATTTATGACTCATAAAAAATTGAACTCACCTCTTTTTTTTAGAGATATGAGCATTCTTTATAGTTTACTGTATCATGAATTACTTCTACTTATCCAGCAATCGTCTATGGTAATTGATCTGGCCTAAGTGATAGCTAAAATGGCCAAAAAGGTGAATAAGAAAGTAACTATAAGACATTTTCTCTCCAAATACCTCCAAGGGATAATGCTTTTCCAGCATAGACTCATCCAAGCCTTCTAAGCTGACAGTGACTACCTGTTGAAGCCTCTCTATTCTAACCAACAAGTCAGATTTTGGTACGTGTTTACCAGCAAACTCAAATTCCCGATCTCTGATATAACCAAATCCGCCTATCTCTTTTCCTACAAAATGAGACATATTCCCCACCAGATGTAAGCATAAGTTACCTGCGGAATTCGTGATGTTAGGTTCCACTTTCCATAGGTTTTCTTCTCTGGAATAGGCATTAATTTCTACTTTTAACAGTTCAATATCCCGCTCAAAAAGTCTTATTAATTCTTTAAGTGCCATAGCGTTTAATCGTTTAAAAATTTCAAATAGGCCTTCGCCATTTTTTCGTCGTACTTATTCTGTGCATAAGCTGGACCATTATAGCACCTGGCAAAATTTGCCCAATTCTTAGTCTGCAAATGCTCTAAACAGCCATTTTTCAAAATATACCTTCCAAAAACTTCCAGATGATTTCGCTCGTGGGTGTGCATTTCATCAACAAATTGTTGAACTGATGGATATCCCAGCGGAAGGGCATGGAAGCCCATCACCTGATAGCTTCCCCATGAGGCTGAGGCTAAGGCTGCTTCCCTGAATTTTGGATTTGGGGAGATCGATGCGGCTTGTTCAAGTCGATCATATTCCTTGGTTCCACCTTGGTAATGCTTTTTGCTGAAGCTTTTATACAAGACAGATTCATTGGATGGGTTAGAGAAATCTTCTGGCCTAATTCCTCTGGATTTTAATTCTCTCCAAAAAATATGACCCTCAAACAATATTTTAGGTCTTCCATCTATTAAGAAGCCTTTGCCGGAACTCTCCACCTCATTTACCGCTTTTACTGCAGCTAGTTCCACTTGGTACTTTTTACCAAAATCCACCAAGTCCTGCTCTGAGAGAAAAATATCCCCAAACGTATCCGCTGGCCGCGTCTTGTCAAATAGTAATGTCCAGGTTTTCAACCCAACCTGACCGTCCACTACTAAGTTATTCCTAGCTTGAAAATCCTTTACAGCAACATCAGTTTCATCTCCAAAATAACCTGATGAGGGCACTTGATATCCAAGTTTGCCAAGTAGCTCCTGCAAAAATGAGACAGCAGCACCTCTTGATTTGAGTTTTACAAATTGCATTGCATATAGGTTTAAAAATAAAAAGCACTTCAATGTACTTGAAGTGCTTCATATAAGCAATACCACCAAAGACCTTTTATTCAGGGTCTATGACGTTTTTTCTCATTCCGAACTTTCCTGATTTTACAGGTTTGGGCTCAGCAGAAACTTTAGGCTCTGTTGGTTTTTTAGCTTCTATCGGCTTGGGATTAGCTGGTTTCGCTTGGCTAGAATTAGAATTCTCTCTTTTTGGAAAGGGCTTTTTCTTCCCACCATTACTTGATTTCTTGTTCTTACTGAATCCAGCGTTTTTCTTTGACCCGAAGTCAGACTTTCCTTTGGAAGCAGTCCCTGTATAGCTCGGTCCAGCTTCAAATCCCTCAGGAAGTGGATTTTGAGTAACTTTCATCCCGATCAACTTCTCGATATTATCGAATTTGTACTGATCTTTAGGATTGACAAAGGTGATCGCTTCCCCCTCCATATCTGCTCTAGCTGTACGTCCTACTCTATGGACATAGTCCTCAGGATCAGATGGTGTATCGTAATTGATCACCAATTCAATTCCTACCACATCTATTCCACGGGAAATAATATCCGTACCAATCAGGATTTTGACAGATTTATTCTTGAAAGCAGACATGATTTTCTCACGCTCCACCTGCTCCAGATCGGAATGAAAGGCTTCTATTTCGAATTGCTTTCGCAGAACTTTGTAAAGAGACTTTACCTTATCCTTAGTCGAAGCGAAGATAATCACGGCTTCGTATGGCTTCTGGGAAAGAATGTTTCTCACCAATTCCTCCTTCTGCGTATCATACACGGAATACATGGATTGAGTTACTCCTTTAGCTGTTTTACCTATGGCGATAGATATCTCCGCAGGATTATTCAGAAACTTCATGCTAAACTGCCTGATTTTTGGCGGCATGGTAGCAGAGAAAAGAACAGTTTGTCTATTCTTAGGAAGGTAATTGACGATTTTCAGAATATCATCAGAGAAGCCCATATCCATCATCCGATCTGCTTCATCAAGAATCAAATGCTCCAGCGTAGAGAGATCTATTTTTCCTCCAGCCAGCAAGGCAATCAGGCGACCTGGCGTAGCTACAATGATTTCAGCGCCAGTTTCTAAGGCTTTCTTCTGCTGCTCCCAGACGATTCCGTCTCCTCCTCCATAAATCGGGATTGAACTGATACCCAGGAAATAAGAAAAACCCTGAATCTGCTGATCGATCTGAATAGCAAGTTCACGGGTTGGCGCCAGGATTAGCGTGTTTAATGTGGTGGTTCCATCCTTACTGATCTTGTTTAGAATCGGAAGTATAAAAGCAGCCGTCTTACCGGTCCCAGTCTGGGCACAAGCGATAAGATCTTTATTTTCCATGATGACCGGAATGGCCATTTCCTGGATTGGAGTTGGTTTCTCAAAACCCATGGCGTCCAGTCCTTCCTGAAGCGAGGTTTCGAAATTAAATGATGAGAAGTCCAAAGTATGGTTGGGTGAAGTAGTGTAAAAAGGAGACGCTACTAGTTGCGTCTCGTCAAATATAGCCCCTATTTGTACAGAAACACAAATAGTTGGGTTTTCCAAGGTACAAAGACTACTTAGTAATGCCAATTATAAACAAGTGAAAAGGCTATAAATTCGGAAGTTGATGAATCAAAGAATCAACTGGGAAGGCAGTCTAAGCCTATATATCTCTATGAAATCCTGGAAAGGATTTAGTATTTTTCGCACTAACGCCTGTCCCCTTAGATTCTTTGTTTAGCTGTTCGGAGGACGGAAGCGGCCTCAAGTAGTTGGTTTAATATTGCCTAGCTTGCTGTTGCCTGCTTACTGTTGGAAAAGCAGATATTCCTTTTAGAATTCAACTTATAAATTAAAATCAAGATACAAAGCTTCCAAAAATAAAGCTTCGAGTTACCATTTAAATCCAATGATCAAACCAACTATTCAACAACTCCCTGACACCAAACTCGTGGGAATGAGCGTTCGAATGAGCTTCTTAAACAATAGAATTCCAGAGCTTTGGCGTGGATTTATGCCTAGGAAAAAGGAAGTAAAAAATCAAGTTGGTTCAGAATTGTATTCTGTTGAAATCTATTCTGATCCGACTTACTTCAAGCACTTTAATCCTGTGTCGCAGTTTGAAAAATGGGCGGCTGTGTCAGTATCAGATTTTGATTCAATTCCAGAATCTATGAAGAGCATGATAATTCCCGCCGGTCTTTATGCTGTATTTCCATTCAAAGGGTCAGATAGTGAGGCTCCCAAGTTGTATCAATATATTATAGGGAAGTGGATTCCCAACTCAACTTACGAATTGGATCATCGTCCTCATTTTGCTGTAATGGGAGAAAAGTACAAGAACAATGATTCGGAGTCTGAGGAAGACTTTTGGATTCCGATAAGAACGAAAAAAGAAAAAAGTGCCCAGGAATAATTCCTGGACACTTTCTAATTTGAACATAGGTCAAGCATCGTGCTCAACTTGTAATATTCTTGACTTACCGCTATCGACTTAACGTCCATCAATCCATTCTCGCCAGCCTCAGTGATATCACTTTTATCCGAAAAGTTTCTCCAAAATCTTATAGGTAATCAAGTAGGTAGGCCTTACTCCTTCCATTCCTAAAGCGCCTGATGCCAAAGTGCTTCCTGTTTCCAGGGGATTATCCGAAGCATAATAGGCATAAAGAACCTTCACATTAGAGCGAATAGATTTACGGATTTTTGAGGCTGATTGAATAGCCTTTTGGTAATGTGCTCCTTCCATTTCCAGGCCTACTGCTTTCCAGGAGGATTGCATGAAATAAGTCAGGATGTCTTTGTTCTGAAGTGAAGTCCCTAACACGGATATCATAGGACCCGAATATACTCCCAGACCAAAACCTTCGAAGTCCGCTTTTTTCAATTCATTTTTGAAAGGATAATTATCCGCCGTTCCTTCAAAAACATGTGCATTTGGGATCATCAGATCACCTTTTCCTCCATAGAGTATCCCGGCTTTTCCCATAATAGATGTAGATACTACATCCAGAGGAATGGATTTACCATCTTTCTCATAAGGCTTGAGCAACTCGTCAAAACACTCATATGCCTGCTCACCAAAAGCGTAATCCATGACTACAAATACTGGTCGCTTGGATTTCTCTTTTGGCAGCTTCACTCCCGGAATTAAATCGTCCTTTTCTAGCTTAGCAGTATCGATGATCTGAGCGCCAATATTCGTCCCAGACTCATCTGGCAAATCGATAAATCCATGCTTCGCTGCATACTTACTGATTGCCTCTCCTTTGTGGTTTTTTGCTTTAACAGAAATTTCCATCACCACTTCCTCCAGCTCTTCATAGTTTTTCAACCCCAAAAGCTGCGGAGCATAGATCGTATTCACTACAGAGTGTAAGTTGGCCGAAATGATATGAATTGGTCTCTTCAATAGCTCATGCTGATCCAAAGCTATCTTTATCCTTCTGGCCCACAGCTCTCCATAGACGTGATGCCCAATTCGCTCTCTGAGGGTGGTCGAGAAGGAAATTTCTCGATCTAGGTTCTTGGTGGCTTCATCCTGAGCTAATTTGCCCATGTGATAAACGATGGAAAAAAGGCTGTTCGAATTGCTACTCTTTTCAAACTTATCTACTGCAGCCATGGTCTCTTCATACGTCCTTCCGATCAAATGACTTAAGTAAGCACATGCTGCTTCTTTTTCAAAATCCTCACCCGCTGCTTCCTTTTTCACAAATTCCTCCAGCATTAACCAGTTGGTAGAAATCTTACCTTTTGGATCAGTGCTGTTGTTGTAGATTTTGTTAGACTCAATATTCAGGAAGGTCAAATGGGTGAGAATGTCATAGATATCAGAGCGACCTCGAGTCATCTCCACATACATGATATGCTCGTCCAGACGGTAGCAGTTTCTCTTTCTCTTGGCAGGAACTATCACATCGAGCTTAGAAGTTTCGTAACCTTCTCGGCTGATTAGCCTTACAAATCGACATTCTTCGATTCCTCGTGGCAAACGCTCCATGACATACAGCAATCCATCCAGTTCGATTTTTTCATTATCCGTCACCAAACCGTAAATCTCAGGACTCAAAACCCGTAGCGCATCTACCAGGCTTTCACCAGAAATCCCCATTGGTTTGTAACTCCCACGGGTAAAAAGGTGACGCATGGTAATATATAAGCGCTCTATCGCTGCTCTGGATTCATGTGCTCGGGTTCTTTTCATTGGTTTATATTTTGAATTATAAAGTCATCCGTCTTTGACTAATTTGTACTACCTAATCATATAATAGGTAGCAATGTCACGCTAGTACTGTCTGATAGACTAGGGTAGCTTATTCGATAAGGCAAAAGTAGCAAATACTATTTTAAGCGCTCTGCAAAAAACTTCTTAAGCTTATCCACTTTTGGTTTGATCACCAACTGACAATAAGGCTGCGCGGCGTTCTGATTGTAATAATCGTGATGTTCCTTTTCTGCTTCGTAAAAATTAGTGAAAGCTGTTATCTCTGTAACTATCTGATCATCAAAAACCTTCGCGTCGTTCAGTTGATATTTGATGTTTTTTGCCAAGTGTTCCTGATCAGGATTATGGTAAAAAATTACAGATCTATATTGCGGCCCGGCATCAGCGCCCTGTCTATTCAGTGTAGTTGGATCATGTGTAGCCCAAAATACCTCCAATAACGCTGAAAGGCTAATTACAGCTGGGTCGTAATAGACCTGAATCACCTCAGCATGTCCAGTAGTACCAGTGCAAATTGCTTGATAGGTTGGATTTTCTACATATCCTCCTGCATATCCTGACACTACCTTTTTTACACCTTTCAAACGCTGAAAAACAGCTTCAATACACCAAAAGCAACCAGCACCCAGGGTAATTAACTCCAATCCTTTTGGTACTTGTACTGCTGTATTAGGAAGTTTCAAGTCGTTAATCATAGTCTAAATGAGTTGAGTACCACCGAACAGTAGAGCTTCCTCTAAAGTTTGTTAGGTGCACAGATCTCCAAACTAGAGGAAGATTCGAGATCTGTTATTTGGCCCTGAATGGAGATAAGTCCCTCTCGGTGCATTTCAAGGACTTCCAAGTTTACATCAACTAGAAAGTGCTTCCAATCTTCGGGGTACATCTGTTGGACGATTTCGGCTGAGGTAAAACTCTTTCCTCGGCTACGCCCGAGCTTATCTAATATGGCTGTTCGGAGAACTTCCATGAATATGATTTATTTACAAACCATCACGAAGGCCGGAGGAAGATTTTTGAGAGTAAAACTAGTTTTAACTTGGGTGAAATGTTTTTTGAAATGGTTTTTCAACAAGTAGGAATAGCAACCTTGAATGAAAAAACCGCGCTGAGTTAGTGCGGTTTTACTTTGGGAAAGTACCTGATCTCTTAATTCAGGTGCAAAAAAGCTAAATGGTAGGCTAGAAAGGACGTAATCAGCCTTTCTACCTAGTAAATACTCGCCGATGTTTTCAGCTGAGTCATTAATGATTCTTACATTTTCTTGAGGAAACTGACTTTCCATGGATTTGCAAAATGACTTGCTGATTTCAAAAACCAATAGTTCTGTTCCTGGTTCTAATTTATCTACTATTCCTTTGGTGATACTTCCATCTCCCCCACCCAATTCTATAATTAATTTGGCACCTTTAAAATCAACATGATTAAGCATTTTCTTTACCAATGTTTTTGAGCTGAATGACAATGCTCCAGTAGTGCCCAGATTGGAATATAACTCCAACAACAAATCTGATTTACCCATATATTAATTAATTCTCTCCTTGAAGATACCTTATTTTGCCTTATCTTTTGGGCATTCACCCAATTAGTAACGCGTAAATATGGCCCAAAAGGCTGAAATTCGATCTAATCTTCCAGCAAAATTTCAAACTACTCTCAGCAATTTCTGGAGTATGTCACTGATATTCTCTGTTTTAATGTTCTTGTTACGAGGGCTTGAATTGATGTTAGTTTTCAATTCTCACTCCCTTCGCATCACATTTCGAGAGATTATTGTCTTTAGTTTGTTCGAGGACTTCCACTGGACACTCTATTTTCTTGGCCTGTTATTTATCCTTCACGCCATTATAAGTTTACTCTCTATTTCATTCGCCAAGTGGTTTACTCAAGTATGGTTAGTCATCGCACTGCTGGCTCAGGCGGCCTTGATATTTTATTTTCTGAAGACACTTTTGCCTCTGGGCAAAGATCTCTATGCTTATAATCTTGATGATATTATTCTTACCATTAAGTCTTCGGGTCAGCTGAATTTCATGACAATTGGCGGTGGATTGTTGGTAAGTTTTGTCTTGTTGTTCATTTTTTCAATAGCTAATAAGAAGTTGATTTTCAGCTTAAAAACTGGGCTGGTCTTCACTATAGCTATGTATTGGTTTTTGATCTTGCTCTATTTTATACCGATCACAGATTCTAATAAACTTGATGACGTCAAAACCAATATTCAGCTCAACAAATCAAAATACCTCTCCGAGCAGTCGTTCGATTACTTCATGTATAAAAACGAATATTACTTCGATTTTTACCTGAGGTCACTGAGTGATGTACTGTTTGTAAAAAAGGAATACCCTGATCCATCCTATCCTTTTCTCCACACAGCTGATTATCCGGATGTATTAAGTCCGTATTTTGACAGTTTATCTTCACCTCCAGACATCGTTTTTGTGTTGGTTGAGAGCTTAGGTAAGGCATACTCAGGAAAGGACGCCTATCTAGGTAGCTTCACTCCTTTTCTTGATTCTCTAGAGCAACATAGTTTAGTTTGGACTAATGCTATCTCATCCACCGGAAGAACTTTCGGGATTCTTCCTGGACTATTTGCCGGGCTTCCGTATGGAGAAAGGGGGTTCCAGGAGTTCTTTGATAACTTCCCTCACCATGAGAGCTTTCTGAGTGTAATGAAGGAAAATGGATACGAAACCAGCTTTTTCATAGGTAGTGACGTCAATTTTGACCATCAAAAGGAGTTTTTGGAATATGCGAATGTATCCCAAATCATCGATATCAATAGGTTTGATCCTAAGTATGAAAAAATGCCTCCCGCAAATGGCTTCACTTGGGGCTATGGAGATAAGGAAATTTTCAGTAATGGCCTTTCCTTTTTCCCAAAAAGCAATGGAAATCCCCAGCTAGGAGTATTTCAGACAGTCACATCCCATGATCCTTACTTGGTTCCGCAGCGGGATTTTTACCTAAAGAAATTTGAAAATCATCTGGAAAATATCCTCCAAGTGGAAGAGTCCAGAATGAAAGAATACAGAGACTATCAGGACATCTACATGACCATTCTTTATGCCGATGATGCTGTACGGGATTTTATCACCAGCTATAGTCAAAAGCCCGAATTTGCGAATACTATTTTTGTGTTTACAGGTGATCATAGATTGCCGGATATCCCTATGGCTTCGAGATTGGATAGATTTCACGTTCCGCTGATTATATATTCTCCGCTCATCAATCGACCAACCTACTTCAAGGGAATGAGCAGTCATTTTGAAGTCACTCCTTCCCTGCTAGCCTTCTTAAAAGCTCAAAATGAAATTCAACTCCCCGAGCAAACGATTTGGATGGGGCAGGTTTTGGATACTTCTAAGGTCTTCCAGTCCAAGATAGCCATGCCTCTCATGCGAAATAAGAATCAACTGC
Organism: Algoriphagus sp.; assembly: GCF_039969895.1. Taxonomy (GTDB): domain Bacteria; phylum Bacteroidota; class Bacteroidia; order Cytophagales; family Cyclobacteriaceae; genus Algoriphagus. The sequence continues at coordinate 340,063 of NZ_JBDVMZ010000026.1, read as the reverse complement.
TAGAATATATCAATGGGGAATATTTTCTATCAGACGATCAATTATTTGTCATTACGGATGGATTGAATATCGATCCTGTGGAAGATCAAAACATCAAGAATAAGCTGACTGGGGAGTTTGAGGACTTCAAGAACAAGAACAACTACGTCATCCAAACCCGAAAACTGCTTCCAAAAGACTAAGATTAGTGCTTACCACCCTTCGCTTGATCTCGTGGAAATCGGCAATCATTCCTCCAAAAAATAAGCGCACATCACTTATTCACTCTGATTCTTAGTAGGTACTTTTTCTAATATCTGAGAAAGCAAAGGATAGAAGTAATTCCAATAAAAACTCTTGCGATCTCTATAATCGGACACTAAGTGAAATCCTCTCCAAAGTACCGGCAAACCCATAAACTGAGGTGAGCCAATAGATCCCAGAGTATCGGAAAAATCACCCGCGAAATAATAGAACTGTCCTTCTCCCACATTTTTCTGAACAGCAGCTGGAAAAAATCTGGGAAGACCCATATCTCTCAACTTATCTTTACCACTAGCTGAAGGATCTATATCATAATAAGAAATCACCTGGTAGTCTCGCTCTATTAATACTATATCAAACCAATCCGGATAAGGAACAATCTCAGGCAACTTAAACCCTTGCTGATTGATCCTCTGGGTACGGATTTTAGGGGTGTCACCAAAGTAATCTATCCCATTGGTAAAGGCTTCAATTCTACCTTTCTCGTGTACAAAAACAATCCCTGGACCAGCAGGCGCCCAAGTATCGTCATGCTGTGCTATGTATTGTTTGATGAGCCATTTTGGAATATCCGTATTGATGGTAGTATCCATCTCCTCAAAATAGCGTGCTATCCAACCTGTCCATTTCAATCCCATCAAATTCTCAAACTCCGTGCGGATACCCACTGGAGTCGGAGAAGCCATGCTGTTGAATTCGGCGATTATGGTTTTTTTCTGTGCTACTGCCGCACGGAGTAGATTAATATCCCCGCGATTCATGCCACCATATATCTTTTTCGAAATTTCTTCAGATTTATTTTCCTTGAAATCATCCTCAAACACCCCATAGGTGTCAGCAAAATACAGAACATCGACAGTCGAAGCAGTTTCTACGATTTCATTTTCAGTTAGTTGACTGAGGTCTTTTGAAGTGCCAAAAGACGGTGAATGGTCAGGGAAAAAACCAAAATAATCTGACTTCTTATCATAAAAATTACCCTGCTTATTCTGGATCTTCAAGTGCTCGAAAGCCCAATATAACGCCTGATGTTCTTGGTAACTATCAGTAGGTACGGTTTTGTCTATCACCAAGATCTCCATCTCAGTAGTGGGATAAATCAGCCATATTAGATAGCTGATCATGGGTATAAATACCAGAAGTAATATGAAGGGTAAAAACCTTCCAAACGTAATTCTAAACTCTTCTGTGAAAATTTTCTTCATCAAAATCGGTATTCTACGCCCAGAGATACATTCAAATTGTTCCTAAACTTATCCAAACTCAACTCGTCCCTACTGTATCCAGTGAACCCGATGATCATAAAGCGATCAGTGACCAACTGCTGATAACCCACTCGCACTCGATAGGAATTTAATAGCTGGGTAGGATCTCTGGTCTCCTCGTCTGGAGAGACGCCTGTACTGAGTTGCATGGAGAAGAAGTCCTCCGCTGTTTTAAAATAATATCGAGCTTGAAGGTTGCCAGACGTTCCTAGACTATTTCCTTCGCCGGGAATCAAATTCCCTCGCAGGTTAATCCACCAATTCCCTACATATTTCCCTACAGAAGCAGTATAAATATTCGTAGGATCGGAAAACTTCAAATACCTATAGCCACCTTCGACTTCCCAGGCGTTTGGAAGATTGTAATAAATAGACGCTCCAAATCTGAAGTTTGGAAAAAAACTAGCTCCAGAGCCCCCGATATTCACATATGCGTAAGCTTTTTCACCCAGAGAAGGATAGGCGTCCAACTCAAACAAAGTGCCTGTGTCATCAAAGCGGGAGGACTGAGTCACTCGGGCAATCATCGCCCCTGTCAGTTTGGTCCTAGTTCTGGCGTAAAACGAAAATGTGTTCCAAGGGGTGATATCTCCTCTGAAATTGTCATAGTCATACGTCAGGCCCACGGCATTTTCCCTTCGCAATCTCCGCAGATTTTGCATGTAGTCTAGCAGGGTTTCATTTTTATACTTCTTTTCAAAAAGCTCTTCTGCGATATCATAGGCCGCATTGTAATCTTCCTTATAATATAGTAAACGAGATTCTTTGAAGCGAATAGCATCGGGAAGTGGTTGGCCTAGATTTTCTCGGGCTTTCGCCAGTACAGTGTTTGCTTGGTCGTATTGACCTGCCCAGGACAAATTATCCAAGTAAGCGGCATAGCCATCCTCGTACGCAGGTGAAGCTTGAATAGCCCGTTCCAAGTAGATAGAAGCTGAGTCATTTTTGCCTTCCCAAGCATAGCTTCTTCCTACCAAAATCAAAATGTCAGCATATTCTGGATAGCTTGCCAAGGCTCGAAAAGCAATTTTTCTACCTTCATTATATTTCCCATCCAGAATCAATGTCCTCGCATCCACTAACAATACATCTGGGTCAAATGTATCCTGAGCTTTCAAAGCTATCCCGAACCCAAACCAGCAAATCAGAAGAATAATTACCTTTTTCATACTTACAAATTCAATGTATCTGGATCTAAATTCTTTTTATCATCTGACTTCTTAAAGCCAGCCCGGATCATCTGCCCCCAGCCTCCTTTTCCTTTGATAAAGTCCCAATGACCGCCTAGTCCCCAATAAACGATCTTCGGATGGATCAACATCGGTTCAAGCAAAATGGTCATAATGAGCTTATTCAGATCCTTTTTGTCTTTATAATTATTATAAGAAACCTGCTCAAACAAAATACTGAAGGAGGAAACCAAAATAGATAGCAAATACAAAACAAAGAACAAGGCCACGAAATAGAAGGCTGAAAAATCACCGATAACTATTAAAATCAAGGTGTAGATCAACCCAAGTAATTCCAGAACCGGAGCCATCTTTTCAAAGACATTCCAGTAAGGATAGGATAACATGCCCATGAGCCCATAGCTAGGATTCAAGCGAATCGTTCGGTGAAGTTGAAGTGTCTCTATAGTTCCACGGATCCATCTATTCCTTTGCCGAGAGAGAACAGCCTCTTGTTCTGGCACTTCAGTCCAACACAGAGGATCGGGTACAAATCCAACTTTGTAAGGAATTCTATGCTCCTCCATATGTCGCCGCATCCTCACGACTAGCTCCATGTCCTCACCCACGGTTTTGGGAAAATAACCCCCTACTTCTACGACCAACTCTCGATTGAAAAATCCAAATGCCCCCGAAATCAACATCAAACCATTCACGCGAGTCCAGGCCATTCTTCCCATGAGAAAAGCTCTACAGTATTCAATCACCTGAAATCTTCCCAACAGTGTAGTAGGCACACGATAATTCGTCACAGTGCCATCTTGCACATCACAATTATTTGCAATACCGATCACACCGCCCACAGCAATCACTTTCCTGTTGGTCTCCTCCATAAATGGCCTCACCATTCTAGTGATAGATTCGTGGGAAAGGATGCAATCCACATCGATACATGCCAAAATCTCCTTAGAAGAAACGTTGATACCGGCATTCAGCGCATCTGCTTTCCCCCCATTCTCCTTATCAATGACGATCAGCCTGTTGTAAGAGCGATTCCTCGACTTGTATATTCCACGAACTCGCTGTGCAGGGATTTCTTCATGGTAGGCAAAATCAGTGAGCTCCATTTCAAAGGACTGGATGAGTTTGCTTAGCGTATCGTCTTTGGAACCATCATTGATCACCACTACCTCAAACTTTCCATAATGTAGCGAGAGTAAGCTCTTTACATTTTGTACGATAGATTGTCCTTCATTGAAAGCGGGTGCCAAAATAGACACTCCAGGTGCAATAGGCGATGTGATAATATCTTGGTAGTCTGCAAATCGATTTTTCCTCCTATGATCTCGCATCTCCAGCGCACTCAAAATCATGATCGTCAAATAGATAACAATCACTGAAAAGCTGAGGAATAGAAAAACTATCCCCAGTACCTCCATGATGAAATAAAATAGAAAACTATACATCTTGAAGCAATGGGTCTATTAAGTGCTTATTAATTCTCTGCAGCTCAGGGTCAGTACCTTGTTCGACGAACTGTTGATAGCGCTCAGGATGGAGGTTTTTTAGGCTCTTAAGCAAAACTAGTTTCAAGCCAAATTCAGGACCTGTCTTTAATATTTCACAGATAGTAACTGCATTGCTTTCATCACCAATCGCACCAGCGGCCTTGGCGGCTATGGATACTACTTTGAAATTATCAGAGCGAAGACTTTCATTGATAAGACTAGGATTCGCTGGAACTCCCAAATACTCGAATGCCTTGAGAATCTCAATTTTCTCCTCATCCGAAACAGATACAAAATTCACTTCTAACTCTGCCAAAAGCTCCACCAGACCAAGTACTCGAACTAGCTTGTAGCCAAACAATCGAATACTCTGATTAGTAGAGCTAAATAGACTATTGATCTGAAGGTCTCGGGAGGAACTTAGATACTTGATTATCCTCAGGTAATTCATCTGCTGCCATCTCGATAGCGGAAAAGTTTGATCCCTCAAAAACGAAAGGTCCACGCTTTCCGAGAGATTAAGAATCGTAGCAACGGCTTGAGAGCGGACATGAAAGTTTGAAGAATTAATATGCTTGTTCACCTCTCCCACTGCTTCGGTCAAATCCATTTCATTCACCTCTACCAATCCTGATACCACCCTATCCCACTTTGAACTTTTTAGCTTTTTAATCGAAACTTTATCCAATTCCAATCTTTTATAAAGTGCTTTCAATTTGAGCTTAAAATCCCCCTTCATTTTTTTATTTAGGGCAATTATACGGTCAACCAACACTTCTACATAAATGGCTTTTTTGAGCTGTTTTTCTGGGAAATTAAGGTATAGTTCCTCATTACTTAAGCTTTCTAATTCCTCCAGGCTTTTTTCAAATAAAATCTCAGAAAGTGGTCCCACAATCTGCTCATCGTAGATTGCTTTCAGCTTCTCATTTCTATTTCTTTTTGCTTTAAAAATCAACATGAAAAGAATCATGAAGAAGGCAAAAATGAAGAAAATAGAGATGGTGAGGATGACAATAAATATTTTAAAATCACCTGAGTACGAGAAGTATTTCGCAGTGAACAAAGGCGAGTACCGCTCTCTACTTGCTAAAGTAATAAGATCTAGATCTGTAGAACTTTCAGCCGTTTTGGGTTCTATTTCACCATTCAACAAAAGTATAGACACATACTCTTGAACTGCTTGAAATGTGTTGGCTTCGGAAAAAATCAAAAAACGCATACTTGGAAAGCTTATTCCTGCGCTAGAAAGGCTATCCTTTACCGAATTGGCCTTAGCAAAATCCACATAACTACCTATTATAGATGTACTACTATCATAAGAGATAGCTTCAGTATCTATGAGTTGAAACTGCAGGCCTGGAACCTCTCCCTGGTTCATCAAAAAATCAGCGAACGAAGTCGAGTCCGCGAATACCTCATCATCTTGACCAAAAACAACACTTGCGTTAACTATCCCTAACAGCAAGAACACAAGTGAAACTGTGTTTCTGACAGACATGGATTAAGATCTAAAAATTCGTTTCACACGAATAGCCAATTCATTAGGATTGAATGGTTTGGGAATAAAATCTGCGACGCCTAGGTTAAAAGCCTCCAATACGATTTTTTCTTCCTCACCTAAGGAACTTAATACAATAATAGGCACTTCGGGTTTGTGATTTCGTGCATGATGAATGATCTCAATCCCATTTTTGAATGGAATCATCACGTCAGTGATAATCATATCAAGATACTCAGAGTTGATCGCATCAATCCCAGCATTCCCGTCTTTTACCAAGACAGTTTCGTATCCATCTTTTTTCAGGCGGAATTGGACAAGGCTAGAAATAAGCAGATCATCCTCTATAATTAGGATTCTTTTCATGCTAAAAGAAGGGTGACAATTCGATCAAAGATAGTAGCTACTGCAGAAAAACAAGCACTTTTTACCAGTCAAATAAATTTAGGTTTAGCTGCATGAATCTTATAGAATCGAAAGCGCATTTCAAATCCAGTATCCTGCCATTGATCAAATAATGGGTTGTAAAAAATAATTCCATCTGGATTCCAAAATCGCTTTTATTAGCTTGCTTACTGAAATTTCACCATCAACCATGAGTAGTATTGAATTGGAGAAAATAGGAAATAATCCTATCTCATATCCAATTCGATATAACCTCAACATTTTAAAACCATTTCAACTATATGAAAAAAGAACTACTGAATACAGGAGTCTTTTGCATGCTGGTGGCAGGATGGCTTTCTTCTACGACGGTGATCGCCCAAAGCGATCCCACAGGAAAGAAACCAATCACAGACTCCTATGCAATAACTAATGCAACTGTCTTCACAGCACCTGGCCAACCAGGTGTCAAAACAACAGTCCTCATCAAAGACGGATTGATTCAAGGGGTGGGTACTAACCTTAACTTCCCGAAAGATGCTAAAGTAATTGCCGGAGATTCTCTCTTTATTTACCCAGGCTTCCTGGCGGGCTCAAGTGACGTAGGTATCACCAAACCAAAAGATCTTGAAAGACCGGATGATTTCGTCTCATCCAATCCTCCAGATGAACTCGCTGGAGTCACTCCATGGAGATCAGCTTTAGATCAGTTCTCAATCAAAGACAGTAAAGTTGATGACTTGCGAAAAGTAGGTTTTAGCATAGTGCAGATTCTTCCAGAAGGAGGAATGATCGCTGGAAAGGCTGCTATTGTCATGCTTGGGTCTGAAAAATCCACCAATGTGATTGCCGAGAACACAGCACTCGCTGCGAGCTTTAGAGGTTCTAGAGGAATGTATCCGGGTACTGCTGTGGGTGTGATGGCGAAGTTCCGTGAGGTATATGACAATACTGAGCTTACTTCACAACGCGCTCAAAAATACACCACCGTTTCAGGATCAAAGAGACCGGAGATCACTCCTACTTATAGTGCAATGCAGGAAGTAACGAGTGGACAGATTCCTGTGATTTTTTCTTCTTCCTCAGAATTAGAGGTTAGGAGAGCCATCAGTCTTCAAAAAGAGAAAGGTTTCAAACTAATATTGACAGGTTTGGAAGAATACGAAGCCGTAATAGATGTGATCAAAGCATCCGGGGCTAGTGTTTTAGTGAAACTGGAAATTCCAGATGACAAAGCGATCAAAGCACAAAAAGAAGACGCCTCTGAGGAAGTCAAAGCTTTAAATGCTAGAGTGAAAAAATCCTACGACGAAGCGCTCGCACAAGCTAGTAAGCTGGAAGCAGCCGGTATCCCGTTTGCTTTTTCTACTACAGGCGTGAAATCAGGAGATATCATGAAGACTATTCAAACTATGATAGCTAATGGTCTTTCAGAAAAAGCCGCAATGGCAGCCTTGACTACCAATCCAGCATCTATTCTAGGACTAAGCAAAGTAGCTGGCACCATCGAAAAAGGAAAAATGGCAAATCTAATTGTAAGTACTGACTCGCTATTTGCAGAAGATTCCCAGATCAAACACATGATCATTGATGGCTTTATCTTCGATTATGAAACCAAAGCCAAGAAAAAAGCTTCGAACGATGGCAAAGGCGATGGTTCTGTGAAAATCGAGGGCAATTGGGATTATACATCTGAAAGCCCAGCTGGATCCTCAGGAGGAACACTAATAATCAAAAAAGATGGTTCTCAATATGGAGGAACTATCTCCTATGACGATCCGGCAGGTTCTGGCAAGGCTTCATCTGACATCAAAAATGTAGTATTGGAAGGCTCCACCCTGTCTTTTTCATTCGATGTCAATGCAGGTGGAATGACAATAGAAGTCCAGGTTTCTGGAGATGTTGACTCAGGATCCTTCAAAGGTACCATGACAGTAGGTGAATTTGGGTCCTTCCCATTCGAAGCCACACTCAATCCAACTTTAATCGCAAACAAGTAAACAGATGAAAAAGATAACTTATTTTCTTGCCGCGCTGTTGGTTCTGAGTAGTCAGTTTGCGTCAGCACAAGTGAAAAAAGGCAGTGTATTGATCAAGAATGCTACTGTTCTTACGGTGACCAATGGGACACTCGAAAATTCTGATGTCCTAGTACAAGATGGAATGATCAAAAAAGTAGGTCAAAATCTCAGTGCGCCTAATGGTGTCACCACGATAGACGCTACAGGTAAATTCCTCATGCCAGGTATCATCGATGCACACTCTCACATAGCATTGGACGTAGTCAATGAAGCTTCCGCTCCTATCGTAGCAGAAGTTCGGATGAAAGATGTAGTGAATCCTTACGAAATAGGAATCTATCGAGCACTAGCAGGTGGAGTGACTATTTCTCATGCCATGCACGGTTCTGCCAACGTAATCGGTGGACAAAACGCCACATTAAAGCACAGATACGGTTCTACCGACCCGGCTGATATCATCATGCAAGATGCTCCTCGTACGATCAAATTCGCTTTGGGTGAAAACCCTACTCGAGTTCATGGAAGAGGAAATGGAATCCAGCCGCGTACTAGAATGGGGGTAGAAGCTATTCTTAGAAATGGCTTTAATGAAGCGCTACAATACCAAAAAGCTTGGGCAGATTATGAAAAAGCATCTTCCCAAAAAGGAAGTACTGCCATGCCTCCAGTGCATGATGAAAGGCTCCAGACACTTGTAGATATATTGAATGGAAAAATTATCATCCATTGTCATTCCTATCGTGCAGACGAAATCTACATGCTGATCAATGTGGCGAGAGACTTTGGTATCACCAAGTTGGTTTTCCAACATACCAACGAAGGCTTCAAAGTAGCGCCAGAAATCGCTGAATACACCATGGGGGCTTCTGTATTTGCTGATTGGTGGGCTTACAAATTTGAAGTGTATTACTCAACAGCATATAACGCAGCGATCCTAACTGAAAACGGCGCGATCACTTCTATCAATTCGGATGATGCTGAGCTGATCCGTCACCTGTACCACGAGGCTGCTAAAACGCAACGCTACGGTGGCATGACCGACGAGCAGGCACTCGCTATGATCACGATCAATCCTGCCAAGCAATTAGGAATTGCCGACAAGGTAGGATCTATTGAAGAAGGCAAGCAAGCGGATTTGGTGATCTTCGAGGGACACCCACTTTCCTCTTATGCTATTCCTCAAATGACTTTTGTGGATGGAGTGAAATATTTTGACATCAAAGAAGATGCGGATGATCAGCGTTTGAAAGTAAGTGCTACAGAGATGGTAGAGCCAGTGATGCTTTTTGCAGGACATGACAGCAGATGCATGCAGGATACTGAGCACCTTTTTGAGACAACCAACTCACTTTTCGAATTAAATTATTAATCCCCCGTACTCAAAGAAGACATGAAAAGACTAAATAAAATCTTTATCGCCTTCCTCCTAGCCTTCTTGCCAGCAATGGCTATGGCGCAGATCGACGGGGAAGTAATCAAACCAAGAGCGGGTAAGTTCTTATTGAAAAATGCGACAGTAGTAACGATCACCAAAGGAGTATTAAACAATACCTCTGTTCTGATAGAAGATGGTAAGATCAAGGAAATCGGGACTAATATCTCAGAAGTAGGCGCTGAAGTCATTGATTGCAGCGGGCAATTTATCTACCCAGGTATGATCGATGGTGGTACCAAGCTTGGCTTGGTAGAAGTAGCTTCTGTTCCAGAGACAGTGGACTATGCCGAAATCGGTAACTTCTCTCCTAACATGCAAGCGTTGACAGCTGTCAATCCTAATTCCATGGCGATTCCGGTGACGAGAGTTTCTGGAGTGACTACTGTACTTACAGTACCTGCAGGAGGATTATTTCCTGGTACTGCAGCACTTATTAACCTCAATGGTTATACACCAGATCAGATGTATGCTGGATTCAAAGGAATCGTAATGAACTTCCCAAGCTCAGGCCGCAGAGGCAGGTATGATCGTCGCTCGGATGACGATATCAAAAAAGCGTTTGAGAAAACACTAAAAGAAGCTAACGATTTGTGGAATAACGCTAAAACCTACGGTGAAATGGTCGCTAATGGTGCTGAGTTAGATTATTACCCAGAAATGGAACAACTAGCAAAAGCAACTACCGGCGAACTTCCACTTTTGATTGAAGTAAATGCTGCAGCAGATATCAAAGAAGCCATCAAATGGGTAGAAGGTAAAGATGCAAAAGTGATCTTTACTGGCGTATCTGAAGGCTGGAGAGTAGCTGAGGACATCGCCAAGTCTGGTATCCCAGTAGTAACTGGCCCTATTCAAGCACTCCCAACCCGTGATTCAGATCGCTACGACACCCCTTATGCTAATGCAGGCAAAATGGCAAAAGCGGGAGTGAAAGTAGCTATAAGAACAGACGAACAAGAGAACGTAAGAAACTTACCTTTCTTCGCTGCTTTTGCGGCGGCTTATGGCCTCGGTAAAGAAGAAGCTTGGAAAGCTGTTACTATCAATTCTGCAGAAATCTTCGGAGTAGCTGACAAGTATGGTTCTGTGGAAGCTGGAAAAGTAGCCAACCTTATCGTAGCCGATGGAGATCCTTTCGAGACAAAAACAAACGTAATGCACGTGTTCATAGAAGGATATAGAATGCCTCTTTCTAACCGTCAGATCAGACTTTATCAGGAATTCCTCGATCGTTCTCCAGGATTGAAAATGAATTAATTATCAATTACAATTCAATTATAACCACAAGGAATGCTGAGAGTCTCGGCAATTCTTGTGGTTTTTTTACTTTGCGATCACAAAATATAAAACCGAGGCTGATAACACCTGAATAGTAAGAAGATTCCACGATACAGCTAATCTAATTACCTTTGAGTTCCAACAAATACCAGATGAAATCGAGTCTGCCTGACTGAGGCATACAGGCCTGCCTGACTAAAAAGTCACATATTGGGATGATTATTCGAAATGCGAGATTCCATATGGCCATTAAAGATCAAATTATAAACATATGAAAAGTAACCATATCCTCAATTTAGTCCTTTTGACTACCCTCTTATTTTCCTGCGAAAAAAATGAGAATACAGAAGAAGTAACCAACCTGATCGAAGCCAAAAGAGCTGAAGTTGCTCCAGACAAGCGGGTAGCTCTTTGGGATCTCAATTTTGAAAACGATTCCCTGAAAGGTGAAACCGATCAATTGGAAGCACTTCAGGAATTGATCAAAGAGATTGAGGCTCAGCAGATAAAATTCACTGACGCTGTACTTCGATTGCCAGATGCTGCTCTGGGGGAGAAAACCAAAGCACTAGTCACCATATCTGTGGCCAATATCCGAAGCAACCCAAAGCACTCCGCCGAATTAGCTACCCAAGCCTTGATGGGAACTCCCTTAACTGTCCTCAAAAAAGACGATGGTTGGTACCTAGTCCAAACTCCTGATGGTTATCTTTCTTGGGTGGATCGGGCAGGAATTCATCTGATGACCGAGGAGGAATTAGCCCATTGGTTTAGAGAACCAAAGGTGGTTTTCACTGCGCTCACAGGATACGTGTGGAAAGATGAAAATGAGTCAGAAATGGTTTCTGATTTAGTTGCCGGAGATATTTTAACTGTCCAGGATGAGACTAAGGATAAGCTTAAGATTTCCCTTCCAGATGGTAGAGAAGGTTGGATCGCAGCGCGCGAAGCCCAAGACTGGGAAAGCTGGATCGCTTCAAGAAGCACAACTCCAGAAGCCTTGATCACTACCGCCAAGCAAATGATGGGAACCCCTTACCTCTGGGGAGGAACATCCATCAAAGGCGTGGATTGCAGCGGATTTACCAAAACGGTATTTTACCTCAATGGTCAGATCATACCTCGTGATGCTTCCCAGCAGATTAACGAAGGCGAACTCGTGGATGCGGATAAGGACTGGAGCAAATTACAGGTCGGTGACTTGTTGTTTTTCGGGGTAAAAGGTACTGAGGAGAAAAAAGAACGAGTAGTCCACGTAGGTATGTGGATAGGAAATGGAGAATTTATCCATTCCCGAGGCTTAGTCAGAATCTCCAGCTTTGATCCTGAAAATCCAAATTATGACGAATACGAACTTGGAAGATACCTCAGAACAAAGCGCATCGTCAATGTCCCTTCCGAACACGTATTATCCGTTTCATCGCTTTTAACCAATAATTAATCATGTCCATAACCAAACCTTTTTTAGGGATCGCATTCGCTTTTGGCATAAGCCTAGCTACCCAAGCCCAACAGGTCACAGGCTTTTTTCCGCAGGATAAAAGTAAAGAAGCAAACCTGGAGCAAGAATACCTCAAGGCTGTTCAATTCGACCAGTTCAAAGTGCATTTGAAAGAACTGACCAAAGCTCCGCACATCGCTGGTACGCCTGAAAATGAAGCCGTGGCAGCCTATATGACTAAGGTGATGAAAGATGCGGGTATGGAAGTGACATCCTACCCTTATGATGTTTATTTGCCAAATGATCCAGGCGAGTCACTTTTGGAGATTATCACACCTGAAAAGATTCTTCTTTCTCAGCAAGAAGGACCTATTGAGGGTGATCCTTTTTCTACAGACCCGAGACTTCACAAGGGCTTCAATGCCTATTCTGGTTCTGGAGACGTCACCGCGGAGGTAGTTTATGTGAATTATGGCGTGAAGGCTGACTTTGAAAAACTCGCCGAAATGGGCGTTGATTTGAAAGGAAAAGTAGTGATTGCACGGTATGGCGGAAACTTCAGAGGCTTCAAAGCCAAATTTGCTGAGCAATATGGCGCAGCAGCATTGATCATCTATACCGATCCCAAAGACTCAGGTTTTGGAAAAGGCGATGTGTATCCAGACGGACCTTTCTATAATGAAACGACGATTCAGCGTGGTTCTTTGCTGACGCTGGACTATACAGGAGATCCTTTGACGCCATTTGAGCCTGCGCTTCCATTGGATGGTGATAAAAAAATAAAACGCCTGGACCCAAAAGACGTGGCATTTCACACCATTCCAGTTTCGCCGATTGGCTATGGTGCAGCTAAGGAGATTTTGAGCAGAATGAAAGGCTCATCCGTTCCAGAAGGATGGCAGGGAGGCTTGCCTTTTGACTATAGAATTACCGGCGGATCGGACCTAAAAGTACGCGTAAAAGTAGAGCAGCCGGTGGATTTTATCCGGGCAAATAATATTGTGGGCAAGTTTGTGGGATCTGAATATCCAGACGAATGGATCATTCTAGGCAGTCACTATGATGCATGGAGTTTCGGAGCTACTGACCCTAATTCAGGCACAGCCATGATGCTGACTTTGGCCGAAGCTATAGGCGAATTGGTGAAAAACGGCGACCGACCTAAGCGTTCCATTCTAATTGGTCACTGGGATGCTGAAGAGCAGGGGGTGATCGGTTCTACGGAATGGGTGGAGCAATTCACGGATGAACTTGGCGCAAAAGGGGTAATTTATATGAATTTCGATGGAGCGGTTTCGGGTAGAAACTTTGGTATTTCAGCAGCTCCTACTTTGAAAAATCTGATTATTCAAGCTTCCAAAGAAGTAGCCTTCCCAGATTCTTCGAAGACGGTTTTTGAAGTTTGGGCAGGAAATAAAAAAGAACCATCAATCGGAAACTTAGGTGGTGGATCAGATCATATTGCTTTCTACATGTATGCGGGCGTGCCAAGTATGAGCGGCGGATCAGGCGGTACTTCTGCCTATCATTCTAACTATGACAACTTCCATTATTACAGCAAATTCGTTGACCCAACTTTCAAAATGGGTGGAACGGTCGCATCTGTGATTGGTGTGCTCACCCTTCGCTTAGCCAATGCTACGATTATCCCTTACGATGTGCCGAGATATGCACAGGACTTGAGGCTGCACTTTGATAATGCAGTGAAATCTGTAAAAGAATTGGATTCTTCCTTTACTTCTTTTGACGAAGTCGATGCAGCTATCGCAAAGCTAAAAGCCAGCTCTGCAGCTTACGAAACTGCGATGAATGCAAAGCTTGCCTCTGGAAAATTAGCTGACAAGCATATCTCCACGCTGAACAAGCAATTGATTTCCTTAGAGAAAAGCTGGCTAGATCCCAAAGGAATGTATTTCGGTGGCTGGTATAAATCGCTTTATGTAGCTAATGATCCATTCTCTGGCTATGCTTCATGGATCCTTCCGGGTATCAAGTATGAAGTGGAAACGAAAGCTACTGATCGCCTGGAAGAGTGGGATTCTCGCTACGCAAAAGCTATTCTGGATTTGAGTAAAAAAGTGGATAAGATGACAAAGTCTCTGAAATAAGATGCTAGACGTTAGACATTAGACTTGAGAAAACGGGCTTAAATTAATTTCTAGGCCCGTTTCTTTTGTTTAGTTAGTAAGGTTTCAGCGTAAACTAAGCTTCTTTTTTCAGTCTAAGTTCAGATTAGTATCTTGACAGAAAATTATCTCCTTAATTATCAAAAATCATGGAAACTATCTTCATTGGACTGCTTTATATCGGACTTGGGATATTGGCCAAATTTTACCCAAACCTAATTGCGGGTTATAGTAGCTTACCGCAAAGAGAGAAGGGAAATGCTGAAAGAAACGGTTTGCCCACTTTTGTGATGACCGTATTGATAGTTATGGGAGTTCTGGCTATTTCAGGATATTATATTTCCATTTTACTAGCAAATCCGCCTTTGAGTACCGGTATTTTCGTTGGAGTGACCTTACTCGGTGCGGTAGTTATTATTGTTTTTGGAAATAGATTTACCAGTAATTAGAAGGTCGTCATGAATTTGTAGTTCTCTCGGTTTATGCTTCTGCACATCTTTCAGATTACCCTGATCTAAAGAGCCATCTTATTGAGCTGCTCCGCCAAATAAACCTTCATCTCCTCTCCTTCTTCCACTTTGATCTCACCTGGCAAACCTAAGATGAATCTGGCAAGTCCTGGAAGCTGAGGAATCTCTCCTTCGAAACAATACTGATTCCTATTTTTGATCGTCATAAAAGGTCGTGCATTGGGATGCTCTTCCATCATCAGTTGGTAGGCTTTTTTACTTAATTTCAATTTGACCTTAAATTTGTTTTTACCTGTGAAACCAAAAAGTTGTGTGCCTGGAAGCTGATGCTTAGCTTCATATTTCCATGCTTCCTGACTTAGAATTACCTCCCCAATTCGTTCGATTTTAAATACCTTCATACTTTTACTAGCCGGTTCAAAGGCGTGGATAGCTTCATAATTGGCTGAGAAAGCGACAGGCTCCACCAAGCGATCACTGGTCGTATCCGAACTCAGGGAATAATATTCTTTCAGCCAAACCTGCTTCTTCTGCTGAATTCCTAGGCCTATTTCATCCACTAATCTACTCATATTCGCTTTGAACAGCTGCTCCGTTCCCTGCTTCACTTCCGAGCGAACAGCTAGTTTCTTTAAGATCGAATCATGAAGCAAATTCCCTTTGCCCTGGCTTTCGATCAGACTTCTGAGCCACTGATTTTCCTCCTGCGAAAAAGTGCTGAAGTTCAGTGTCTGGTCGTTCCCTGGTCTCTGCTGGATCTTATATTTGCTGAATTCTTTGATCACCTCAAAGCCCAGAGCGTCCAATAGCTTGAAATACCGGTAAATAGTCCGCTCGTCTGTTTCCAACAATTCAGCAAGTCGATGAACTGCCTTCCCGATTGGGCTTTGCAGCAAATTAATCAGTTTAAAAACCCGTAATATTTTCTGTTGCTCGATCTTTCCAGCTTGGCTCATGGTGCTTCTAATTTTGGTAAGTTAAAAGTAAACAATCGCGGTAAGCTATCGCTACAATTGACGTGTATTGTCGCAAATCAATCTGGTGTTTTTTCTGAAGAAGAATAAAAAACCATCTACTTTTAGTGCAATGAATCATCTCAATCCTCAACCTTTTTTATCCAAAGCCCAATTCACGGCATTTGCAGGAGGTATTCTTTTCCTGGTCTTGTACTGGTCCTTCGGCTATGATGGGATCACTTTCAGTGATGACGTATATTATTTGCTCGCTGGGAAAAATTTCTGGGAAGGATCGATGGAAGTGAATGATTACCATTTTTCATCTCGCTGGGGTGCTTATGTCCCCTCTGGCTTGATTGGGCATTTGCTGGGTTTTGAGCCGCATAGAATTTCCCTGATTTCCCTGCTGAGTTATGGTTTGAGTCTTCTTTTCTTGATGAAAATCCTGCCCAAATCTGCCCCAGCTTGGATGTTGACAGTTTGGTTTTGCACTCAGGTTTATTTTCTTCATTTTCTGACAAAAGTTTATCCTGATAGCTCGCTCGTTCTATGGACTTGTTTGGTTCCTGTGGCTGCTACATTCAGAAAAAGTAGCCCAATACTTTCTGCGTTTATCTTAGTATTGAGCTTATTTGTGGGCTTTTTGACAAAAGAAACAATCGTTCTACTCGCACCCTTTCCCATCCTATTATTTTATTTTGACTGGAAAAGAAAAGACCTCAAGCCTTCTTTTTATCTGTCTTTAGTGGCAACGGCAATTGTACTCTCTGCGCTCTATCTTAGCTATTTCTGGGTAAAATTCGGCGATCCACTCCACCGGATTACCTCTATCAATGCCGGACATTACATCTCTGAATACACTTATGCAGACAAGGGTTTGTGGTCCATCCTTAGACGGCTCACTATACTCCCCGTCATCACCTTGGTAGAGCGTTCGTACTGGGCATGGATTGTATTTGCCATCCCGGGAATTGCGCTTGGGCTAAAGTCAAAAAGATCTCCAGCTTATGAGTTTGCGCTAGCGATTCTTTGCTTGATTATAGGCTTCTGGTTTATGACTTCCACACTTGAATTCTACAATCCCATTTACCTCAATCCGAGGCACCTGATTATATTGGTTCCTATACTCAGTATGTTGATAGCGCTGGGTACCAAAGAATGGATCAATTCCAAGAATTGGAAAAATTATTTGACACTACTTTTACTGGTTGGAGTCGGAGTCAGTTTGACCCAACTCGATCTAAAAATGGCGGGATTTAATCTCGCACTCGTGCTGGGTATTCAACTTGCTAATCTGAAATCATTCCCACTCTATTTGAGTCTAACACTCACTGCACCTGCCATACTCGCCATACCCTATCAGCAAAATCTCAAACAATTTGACAACCTAATAAGCAACTTAGAAAAAATCACACAAAGCACTGATTTTAAAATACCTATATACACACATAGCTTTCTGACTTTCAGCAAGGAAATTCTAATCCCCGATGATTCCATCGCCCAGAGCTCACTCTTTTCTCTCTATCAATTTCCAGAAAATCCACCAGAATTTCCTCAGCGATTGAAGGTGTTGATTTATGATTACTACTTACATGCCTATCCAGAAGAGCAAGAGGACTTAGACGATATTTCTTCATGGCTACACTACAACTATGTACTGCAGGATAGTTGCCGACAAGGTAACATCACCGTAAAAACGTATGAAAGAATATCAACAAAGTAAAAAGTCACGCATATGTAGGTACTGTGATTAACTGTGAAGCTACTATTCCTTATTTCTTTTCTTTTTCCCTGTTGCAAAAATACGATTCACATTAAATCCCAATCGGAACTCATCT
Source organism: Algoriphagus sp. (assembly GCF_039969895.1). Taxonomy (GTDB): domain Bacteria; phylum Bacteroidota; class Bacteroidia; order Cytophagales; family Cyclobacteriaceae; genus Algoriphagus. The sequence continues at coordinate 322,428 of NZ_JBDVMZ010000026.1, read as the reverse complement.
CCAATGGTGCCATTTCCTCCAGCCAAAAGATATTGTTCATTCAAGGCCTGCGAGGTGACGAAGTACATCTGAAAAACATGTCCTCCTGCTTCCACGTCCCATCCGATTCCAAAATTATTTCGCAAATCTGTGTTTAGGTTAGGGATGAATTGAAGCGTAAGAGAAGATCTATCGGTCACTTTGTATTTGCCTGAAAAGCCAAGTGCGAGGTAGAAATTTTCAGTTCCTTCTATTTGATATACTGGTCGCGGGTCTGTAAAATATGCCATCATTGGCGTCACCTGTACAGCGATTTTAGGAGAAAACTTCCGAGCTAACATAACTTGACCAAAATAACTCATTCGCTCACCGAAATTCGGTGCAGATTCTGGAAGAAAATCATAGCTAGAAGTATTCACGCCTCCTCCGCCTGCCACACTGAGTGAAAAAGGCAAGTTTCCATTCTGAGTTTGCTGAAAGATATGGTAGCGCCCAAATACATTATAAACTTTGTCTCTACTACTTCGGGAAGCCGCCAGAGACAGTTTTTCGCTAAGTGCAAATTCGAAGCTGAATTGAATATTAGCACCATTATCTAATCCAAAAAGATTTTCTATCCCACCGTCCAAGGTGCCAAAGGTGTGCATAATGGCGAAATGCATGGATTTTTTACTCAAGGGTTCTACCGTAAGGAGATTGATATGCCTGGGCGCGTGAAAAATCAATTCTACAGGCTGATTTTCATTTTCTAGCTTTCGCTCCAGTTGAGCAAAAAGTGTCATAGGAAACATGCCAATAAATAAAAGAAGTAGCAGTCTTGTCATTAGTTTTTGGGTTGGAGAGTGGCCTTGATAGTTACAACTTGCTTTTCTGCAAGCTCATAGAACACTAGAGAGGGAACGGGAATGTCGTAATCTGAAAGAAGAATATCGAAGGTTGCGACTAGCTCTAATTCACCAGTGGATTTTTTGCTCAGCGTACCTTCTATTTCCACAGGTCGCTCCACTCCATGAATTTTAAAAACTCCCACAGCCTGTACATTATTCTTTACCCCCGCAGTGAAAGAGGGAATTGCATTCATTTTTCCGGTGAACTCAGCAAAGGGATACTTTTTGGTTTCTAGGTAATTATCCCGCATGTGCTTATCTCGCAGCCCTATTCCTGTCTCTAAGGTGTTGAGATCAATATAGAAATCAAGCACATTCTCAGTCAGATCAATTAAACCATGAAGCTTGTCAGACACTCCATTAAATTCACTCAATGGGGCTTTGGAAAGAAAATTTACATTTCCTGAGCCGGTCTGAAAAGTCTGTGCAGAACAGAAGATGCTTTGAAAAATGAAGAAAAGGACTAACCATTTCATCATTTCGTCACCGTTAGCGTGTTGCCGTTCAATGCGGTAGCATAGGATCTTAACGCTTGGGTGGCTGGTCCTTTGAGTACAGTCCCGGTCGTGTCAAATTCAGAACCATGACAAGTGCACGTGAATTTACTATCTGAGAATGTCCAGTTCCTGTCACAGCCTGAGTGAGTACATACTGAGGTCATCGCAAAATATCCTCCGCCTACATTGACCACCAAGGTTTGCGCATTGATGATCAATAACCAGCCTCCAGCAGTGGCTAGTCGCGCCTGTGCAGCCAAATCTATCCGGATAATATTACCGGAAACAGAAACACCATTTGTGCCGGTTGGTGCTGAAGCAGGTGGTGGCGTGGTAGTAGTACCTGGAGCCGTATCTTCAGATTCAGAACAAGCCGTGAAAAATGCCAAACCGAAAGTCGACATGACTGCGGTGATACCAGCTCGTTCTACAAATTCCCTACGGGATTGGGTGAGCTTACCTGTTTTTGAATTGATCTGATCCATGGTCTCATTTTTTTAGAAATACGAGAGTAGAACCAAGATTGGATCTGCTTGTTTAAATCAAGAACCAAATAATGAGCATTTTGAAGAGTGAAGTTCTTCCATGTCAGTGAATTCATGTAAGAATACACGGAAAGGACTCCTCTTTTCCTTTTAGATCAAAATTGACAAAAGTCCTAAAGTGAAAAGTTAGAGAATAGGTTAGAAGTGCTTTCTATCCAAAATCTCCTTCAGGATAATCGCATCTTTAATAGATTTAGGGTCTTTGAGCAGGCGTTCATATCGATTTTTTATGGAATTGGACGACTCTACTTCTATCTTTTTAAAAGAAGGGATTTCAGGAATTCCTTTAGAAGTTTTGGTCAGTGCCGATTCTGTTTTCTCAAAAGCTCCCTGATAATATTCAATCTCATCATCAGCTTCCTCCCACTTTTTGGTAGGAAAACGCTTCACTGCTGGGGCGGGATCTGGGCGCCATTCGGGTCTAACCACCGGTTCTGCCGCACGTTTGTATTCCACTGGTTTAGGGAGATCTACGGGTGTAGGCTGTCTTGTGGTTACAGGCTCGGCTTGCTTAGGTTTCTGGGCATCTCGGATTTCTCGCATCAGATCTTCAAAAGAAACTGGCTTCTGCTGCTGTTCATCCGACATTTCAGGTTGATTATCAGCCTGATTTTTCTTTTTGCCACGCGTAGCCTGATAGATAAAATAGGCCAAGACTGCTACGATATAAACTATATTTCCTAAATCCACGGAGGTAAGTTAATTGATTTCATTAAGTAAAACAGATTTTTTTAACCACAGAGGGTACACAGGACATATGGAGAACGCAAATCGAATCTATATCAGTTAGCCCATTAAATAAGTGATGATAGCCGTTCGTGAGAGATGAACGTAGTATTAATTTTGGTGATAATTGAATTTTGAACTTGACTATTGTTCATTTTTCAGTGGGGTCTAAAAACCGATTACTGAGAGCTATTAAGCCCAATTCCTTGTACAATCTCCTAAATGATCTTATTTTGTTTCTCTATTTAATACAAATACAAAAGGATGCTGCTCAGTAAGCTGGAGATCAAGGGGTTTAAGAGTTTTGGTGATAAAATGGTGATCAACTTTGACAAAGGAATCACCGGGGTGGTTGGGCCAAATGGCTGTGGCAAATCCAATGTAGTCGATGCGATACGCTGGGTGCTGGGTGAGCAAAAAACTCGTTTGCTCCGCTCAGACAAGATGGAGAACGTGATTTTCAACGGAACCAAAAACCGTAAACCTTCCAATCTAGCTGAAGTCTCCCTCACCTTTGAAAACACCAAAAACCTACTCCCTACCGAATACACCTACGTCACCATCACCCGTCGCTACTACCGATCAGGTGACAGCGAATACCTGATCAATGACGTCAGCTGTCGCTTGAAGGATATCACTAATCTCTTCATGGATACCGGCATCAATTCGAATAGCTATGCGATTATCGAGTTGAAAATGATCGATGAACTCCTCAACGACAAGAATAACTCCAGGCGTGAACTTTTCGAAGAGGCTGCTGGCATCTCCAAATTCAAAAACAGAAAGAAAGAGACGCTGCGCAAACTTCAGGACACCGACGACGATTTGGCTCGCGTGGAAGATGTGCTTTATGAAATAGAGAAAAATCTGAAAAGCCTTGAAAAGCAGGCCAAACAAGCTTCAAACTATTTCGAAATCAAAAAGGATTATCGTGTGGCGAGTATCAATCTGGCCAAGAAAAGCATAGAGAAATATACTCGGTCACTGATCGATGCCAATCAAAAGATTCAGGAGGAAGGCGACAAAAAACTGCTGCTTCAAACACAGGTTGCTGACAAAGAAGCGCTCCTGAGTCAATCTAAGGCGGATTTGATCCAAAAAGAAAAGCTCCTCGCAAGCCGTCAAAAAGCACTTAACGAGCATGTTAACAAGATTCGGACGTTTGAATCAGAGAAAAAAATCAAGAATGAACGGCTAAGGTTTCTCGAAGACCGATCTCAAAAACTGCGCGAACAAATTGATGCTGACCGCAAGTCAAACGATCGTGCTGGATTCAGTATTCGATCGTTGGAACAAGAAAAAGAATCCGCTGAAAAGATGCTTGCAGAGAAAGAAGTGATTGTTGCCGAACTGCGAGAGGCTTACGAAAGTCAGAAACTAATTCAAGCGGAAAAACAACTTGCTCAAAAGACTATCAACCAAAACTTCGAGACGCTTAAAGAGAAAGTCTATCAGCTAAGCAAAGACATTGAGATCAAACAGATCCAACTTTCCACACTTAAGCAAGAGCTTGAGCGAACGTCTAGTGACGATTCTTCTCAAGAGGCCAACTTGATGGATTTTGAAGAGAAACTGGTCACCATCAAATCGGAACTTGACGAGTCCACCAAAGGCTATCAGGAGCTGAAAGGAAAGCAGGAAGATCTCGATCAAAAGATCGAAGAAACCAACCGGGTGATAGAGATGATTCGTGAAGAACTCACGACTTCCTCCCGAAAGCTGGATTCCAAAACCAACGAATACAATCTCACCAAATCTCTGGTGGAGAATCTGGAAGGTTTTCCTGAGGCGATCAAATTTCTGAAGAAAAACTCCAGTTGGGGCAAGGATATCCCCCTCCTCTCTGACCTCCTGACTACCTCGGAGAAGTATCGAGTGACTATAGAAAATTACCTGGACAGCTACATGAATTACTATGTAGTCGATACAGAATCTCAGGCGATAGCAGCCATACAATTGCTGAGCGATTCGGCTAGAGGAAAAGCTAATTTCTTTGTCCTAGAGCATTTTGAGCGGTTCAAACCCAGTCAAAACAAGCTTTTTGCGAACGCCACCGCAGCTACGGAAATTATTGAGTTTGATGTGAAATATTCTCGCCTGATCAACTTTATCCTGGATAATGTCTATTTGGTGCAAGGAGAGCACCGGGATTTTCCGCAGGATAATGACGCGATTTTTATCTCAGAAAGTGGAAAATTCACCAAACGGAAATTCAGTATTTCAGGTGGATCCGTAGGTCTTTTCGAAGGAAAAAGAATAGGCCGAGCAAAAAATCTAGAGAAGCTGGACAAGGAGATCAAAGAACTCAATAAAAAAGTCAGCAGCACCAGAAACAACCTGGACAACAAACTTTCGGAACTGATGAAGCTGAAGGAAATCAGCTACAAAAAGACACTGGAAGAATGGCAAAATAAGATCAATGCCATCAATCAAGACTTCGTTTCTGTGCGCACCAAAAAGGAGCAACTGGCTGAGCTTCTCAGCTCCAATGCTAATAAGCGTGAAGATATTTTGGAAAGAATTGCTTCTATAGAAGAAAGTTTGACTGAGATTCAGCCACAGCTTTTTGACGAAAGAGCGGAATTCGAAGCCATGCACGACGAACTGGAAGAGCTGAATAAATCTCATGAAAAGGAGTCTGCCCTGCTGACAGAGAAATCCCAGGCTTTCAACTCAGAGAATATACTTTACCATCAGCATTTGAACCGGGTCACTAGTCTGGAGCAAGAGATAGAATTTAAGCAAACTGCCTACGAAGGTTCCAAAGAGCGCATAGGAAAGTCACAAACTGAGCTTTCCCAACTCGATACCGAAGTGCGATCACTTTTGGACAACAATGAAGTCAAAGACGATGAACTGATTGAACTCTACTCGGAGAAAGAAGGCATAGAAAAAGGCGTGCAGGAAGCCGAGAAGGATTATTACGCCTCAAGAGCGCAGATCGACGATACCGATCAACAGATTCGTAGCATTCAAAAAGCCAAGGAAAGTTACGATCAGCTGATTCACGAACTTGAAAATGCAGTGAATGAGATCAAGCTGAAAATGACTGGCATGAAAGAAAGACTCAGTGTGGAATTTGAGCTGGATCTGGATGAACTGATGGCCGAAAATCCTGAGATAGATGAGGAGTTCCGCGAGTTTGCGGAGGATAAACTTCGGGAGTTGGTTACCAAGCAGAAAGATAAACTGGACAAAATTGGGCCTATCAACCCGATGGCGATGGAAGCCTATGATGAAATTAAGGTGCGTTACGATTTCATCACTTCCCAAAAATTCGATTTAGTCAAAGCAAAGGAATCTTTGCTCAGCACGATTAAAGAAATAGATCAGGTTGCAAAGGATACCTTTTTGGATGCCTTTGACAAAATCAAAGAGAATTTCGTGAAAGTATTTCGCTCCTTGTTCACCGAGCAGGACGACTGCGATCTGTCATTGGTTGATCCCAACAATCCGCTGGAATCCGCAATCGAGATCATGGCCAAGCCCAAAGGCAAGCGACCGCTGACAATCAATCAGCTTTCTGGTGGGGAAAAAACCCTGACGGCTACTTCCCTACTCTTTTCCATCTACCTGTTGAAGCCTGCGCCCTTTTGTATTTTTGACGAAGTCGATGCTCCTCTTGACGATGCGAACATCGATAAATTCAACCAGATCATACAGCAGTTCAGTGGTGAATCCCAGTTCATCATCGTCACGCACAACAAACGCACAATGGCTAGCACTGACATTATTTATGGCATTACTATGATTGAGGCCGGGGTTTCCAGGGTAGTTCCGGTTGATTTGAGGGAGTTGGTTTAGAAAAACCGATTTAGGCTTTGGCCCATTTTAAAAATGGCATTTTATTCCAATTGGCTTTAGCCAAATAATTTTTGATCAAATAACAGGTAAGTCAAAAAAAGCCCAACCATTTTTTTTACCACAGTATTGAAGTAGATGAAGTTTAGTCCTTTCTTCTTCTTTCCTGTCTTTCTCTCATTACTCTGATAATTCTCTTTCTAAAAATCAAAAAGACGATTATAATAACTGCAGGAATTACGATGAAAATCACCACGTTGCTGGTCTCAGAAAAGTCAATAGGACCAGTGGGTTTGGGGATGCCTTTTGGAATTTGGGAAAAGGATACGAAAGGAATTAAAAAAAGTGCAACTAGAACACCAGAAGCTTTTGCTATGTAGTTGTTGAAATTGTTCATGGTAATTGGGGTTTTTGAAAATTAAATTTTGATCTCTTGTTTTGAAATTATTGATTTTCGAGCAAGCGGATCTAGAAAGCAGACTGAAATCTCAACTCTCACCTAGATCTTAGCTTTTCATCGACCAAATCTTTAATAAAAAAATCCCCGCTTCCGCGAGGACTTTAATTGATTTTGAAGAAGAGATATTATTGCTCGTCTTCCAGAGCTTTGATATTATTATCGGTGTAGTACTTGTCCCGATGTGCTTGGAATTCCTCTTCCAGTGCGGTGACAAGTTCTAGGTTACTATTTACATTTGACCACATTTCTGGGAGTTTCTTTTCCAGAAGGCTTACTCCCAAGTTGATGTTGTCGGCCTCTATCTTGGATATTTTCTTCAGCACAGAAGTTTGACTGTTTCTCAAATCTTCAAATTCGTTGAGGATTTTATCCATCAATTCTACTTTTTCTAATTTATCCATGGTTCACTTATTTTGGTTTATTAGTTGTGCTACTTATTTTAATATACATCATTTTCTTTTCTTAGCTTTTAACCTTACTGTGGGGATTGAAGTGAAAGTTGGTTATTCATTGAGGATTCCTCAACTTTTGAGCTAGGAAAGTTCTGATTCAAATCCATCGCGTACGCCAGTCGTTTACATTCCCTTGCGCATGATTTACAAGCATCTACGCAATGCTGAAGCATATTTCCGATCCCATGTCCTACGGACTGACAGGCATCCAAACTGTCGTAGCAGGCATCTATGCAAAGCTTGCAAAGTTCTATGCAGCGTTCTCGTCCAGGAAGTTGAGCTTGTGTAGTAATGATGAGTTCACAATCCTTGATGCATTGCTGTAGTGTCTCTATAAAATGGGAGTTTTCTTGAGTTGGAGTTTTCATATTTCTTGGGTTAAAGTCATACAAAAACATCCAAATGATTAGCCAATTCAATCCAATGCAGCACCACGCACAGTAGAGGCAGGTTTGTAAAATCCTGATCTTTATTTCGAGCCTAGGCTAGGAAAAAAGTTTCTCAAATTGTAGCGCCGAAACTCAACTTAGGTAAATGATTATCTGCAATCGTGCCAGTTACCTTATTTTCTTTGCTTGCTAGGTTTAAAAGCCGAAAATAGAGGATGGAATTAGCCTAACTGCGAGTGGTTACCATTCATTAATTTGATTTTATCCTTGACCCGTGTATTAGCGGATATACCTATGAAAACACATTTAAAACTGCTTTCAATCGAATACAAATCGAATTTCACTTAACCTTTTAAAAGCATTTCCACATGCTCAATTCCGTCTTCGTCGTAAGTCTCTCCATCCACCACAAACCCTAAGGAAGAATAAAAACCTAATGCATAAGTCTGTGCTCCAATACGGATATTCCCATCGCCGTAAATTTCCTTACAGGCCTCAATCGAAAGTTCCATCACTTTTTTCCCAAAGCCTTTTCCGCGCATAGCGTCAGAGGAAATCACCCGACCAATCGACACTTCCTTATACGATAATCCTGCAGGAACTAAGCGACTGTATCCCGCGAGCTTCCCCCCATCGTAAAGAAGAAGATGATGACATTTCTGATCCTTATCATCCTGATCCAAAAAAACACAGTTCTGCTCCACCACAAAAACCTCACTTCTAAGTTTTAGAAGCTCATAAAGCTCATTTACTGTGAGTTCATCAAATGCTTTAACGGTATAGCTGGGAGTCATTGATTAGCTTATTTTTGGGGATATGGATGAACCTTAAAGGTAATTTAAAGTGGTTAATCTTCATCAGAAAGTCATTGTTACAAAGAAACAACTTCATCCTGGAACACTGCAAATATCTTTGCAGTAGCTGTTTTCTTGAGAATATGAAGTCCTGTCAACTTGCCAAAAGCTGGAAGAATCAGACACTGCTTATCTAGGTAAAAACAGGCTAACCTAAAGCTTTGGCGGCCTTTGCTTTTGATCACTACGCCTGGATGAATGTGCCCTGAGATATTCAGACGCTCAGTTTGAACGGAAGTCTCTGGTTCATGTGTCAGTAGCAGATAATCACCCACTTCAAACTCATCGACAACTTCTATTCTGGTATTTTTCATCACTTCTGGAGAAAGAATGTCGTGATTTCCCTTCGTCAAAATAAAGCGAATAGGGTGAAGATACTCCAAAAATAATCTCAACTCCTCCCATTCCTTATTCAAAGAGCTATGGAATAAATCACCTAAAAAAACCACAGTTAAGGGTGCTAACTTATCAATCAACTGCGCTACGATTTTCAGATCTGCTGATGAATGGGGCACCGGAATCATGATTCCTGCTTTTTGGAAGTGGGAAGCTTTTCCCAGGTGCAGATCCGCTACCACCAGCAATCTATGAGCTGGCAAAAAAGCGACTTTCTCAGGTAATAATTGAATTAATTCCTCTTTGTAATAAAAATCCATAGTTCATTCTGGAGCTACTAATTCTCCAGTCTGTCTTTAAGTTTGCTTAGGCGGCTTTGCCAATCCTCATTGCTATACTTCTCACGGAATGACTCCGCGAAAATAGGAAAAGAAAAGGGAGTAAGCTTATCTGGAAAAGTCAAATTGATGGCATGGGTACTGATCCGAACGAAAGCTGCATACATCCGAGCGGCTTCCAACTGAAAATCCATGACCTCGTCATAAGCCTGGCGAAGTAGTAGATTGCTTGGATCATAATCTTCAAATACTGAAAAGAAAAGTGAAGAATTTGCTTGCAGATGTTTGGTCTTCATCGGTTTGCCAGGATATCCTTGAAAAACTAACCCCGCAATACTGGCTATATCTCTGAATCTTCGACGTGCCATTTCTGTGGTGTTAATCCCCAAACGAATATCCTCCATTAAGTTTTCGGTGAAAAACAACCCTAATTCCAGCGCTTCTTCCACAGGAATAGGTGCGTCCGACAGCAACTCAAATCCATATTCATTAGTAGCGATACTGAAAGTGGCAGGTTTTATTTTGCTTAGTCGGTAGGCAATAACCGCTGCCATTCCTTCATGCACAAATTTCCCCTCAAAAGGATAGACAAATAGGTGATAGCCATATTTGGTCTGAATACTTTCCATCAAGAGCGTGCCCTCTTCGGGTAGTGCAGAGAGTTCTTTTTGCTTGAGGAAAAGTGGCTCGAGAAAATGTAATTCCGGATTCTTTTGCGTGATGGTCTGATGCACCGTATCCATGGAATGACGAAGTGCTACACCCAAATCTGCCGAAAGTGGCAGCCTGCCTCCCATCCAGGATGGAATTGCACCTTTTTTTCCAGAGCTAGGTCTCACCAATGCTTGCATTTCCCGCACTTTGATGAGTTCTAGATTTCTACCGGAAAACCAAAAAGTATCACCAGGTTTCAATCTTGAAATAAACCATTCTTCAATTGTCCCCAGAAATTTTCCACTCATAAATTTAACCTGCATCATCGCATCGCTGACAATAGTGCCTATGTTCAGCAGGTGCCTATGAGCAATACGACGAGAAGTAACCTTAAAGACTCCTTCTTCGGCTACCACCTTATGAAATTCGTCGTAGGCTCCCAACGACCTACCGCCCTTGGTAATCATCAAGATGCATTCATTGAATTCATCCGCTGTTATAGACGCAAAACAATGGGTGGATTTAACTTCTCTATAGATTTCCTCCGCTTTGAATCCTTCAGAAATAGCCAAAGTAACGAGGTATTGAATGAGCACATCGAAGGATCGAATGTAAGGAATCCGCTTTTCCATCATGCCTTCTTTTACCGCATACTTTAGCGATGCTCCCTCCATGATTTCCAGTGAATGTGTAGGTAAAAAATACACCTTACTCAATGCGCCAGGCTGATGCCCGCTTCTTCCTGCACGCTGTAAAAATCGTGCAATTCCCTTGGGAGAACCTATCTGAATAACCGCATCTACTGGTCTGAAATCCACTCCCAAATCCAAACTACTCGTGCAGATCACCGCCTTCAAACTTCCCTCGTGCAAGGCTGCTTCTACCCAAACCCGGATTTCATTGCTCAGCGACCCGTGATGCAATGCAATCGCACCAGCCCAATCTGGTCTGAGTTCGAGCAATTGTCTGTACCAAATCTCAGCCTGGGAGCGGGTGTTGGTGAAAAGCAGGGTTGATTGACTCTGCTCGATAATGGGAATAACTGAATCTGCCATATGTACACCCAAGTGGCCAGCCCAGGGAAAGCGTTCGATCAATTCAGGCAATAGCGTCTCGATCTGTATCTTCTTCTTGATGGCTGATTTGATCAAAACTCCTGAATTGTGCGTTCCCAATAAGATTTCCTGAGCTTCTTCCAGGTTACCGATGGTAGCTGAAATTCCCCAAATTTTCAATTTAGAATTCAGCGCTTTTAGTCGGCTCAAAGCCAATTCTATCAACACGCCACGCTTGCTTCCCATCAGTTCATGCCATTCATCTACTATGACAAATTCCAAACCTGAGAAGTAATCGGTGTATCCTTTACTAGCTAATAAAATATGTACACTTTCCGGCGTGGTGACGAGGGCTTGAGGAGGTTTCTTTTTTTGCTGCTGACGAATCTTGGTCGAAGTATCGCCTGTTCTCAATCCAATCTCATAATCCAAAGCCAGATCATCGCTAACCAGATTGGTCGCTTGGTGAATCTCACTGGACAAGGCTCTCAGGGGAGTGATCCAGAGGCAATGCAGCTTTTGCTGATTCTTCCCTTTTTTGACCTTCCGCTGAATGTAATAATGGTGAAGTACGCCAAACCAAATCGCCATAGTTTTGCCATAGCCAGTAGGTGCGTTTAAAAGTCCTGAATGCCCTTTGGCCATGGCAGACCAGGTTTTTTTCTGGAAAGGATGCGCCGTCCAACCCTCATTTGAAAACCAAGCTTCCGCAAAACTATTCATGGATTGACCGCTTCAAGTAACTGCAATAAATCATTTTTGGTGTTGGCATCTTTAGCAGTTTTATCTTTTCTCCATCTCAAAATCCTAGGAAATCTCAATGCCACACCTGACTTATGTCTAGGACTGGCGTTGATCCCTTCAAAGGCAATTTCAAAAACATACTCAGGAGTTACGCTACGCACAGGGCCGAATTTTTCAATAGTATTTCTCTTGATCCAATTATCTAAGACATTGATCTCTTTATCGTTCAATCCCGAATACGCTTTGGCAAATGGAACCAACACATCCCCATCCCAAACCGCGAAGGTGTAATCGGTGAAAAGGTTTGCTCTGCGTCCATGTCCGCTTTGGGCATAGAGTAAGACGCCATCGACAGTCATTGGTTCTGTTTTCCACTTCCACCAATTCCCACGTTTTCTTCCTGTCTCGTAAACGCTAGTTTTTCTTTTGAGCATCAACCCCTCGCAGTGATAATCTCGGGCATTTTTTCGAAAATCAGCAACTTCTTCCCAGGTATTGAAATCCATGGCTTCGGAGAGCAATATGTTCTCCTCCTTGTGATTTTCAATCAATTGTTTCAATATTGATCTCCTTTCAGTCAAAGGTTTTTGTCTCAAATCCTCTCCTCTATATTCCAAAATATCAAAACAAACCATGACCAAAGGCGCTTCTTTGAGGAATTTGGCAGATAGATTCTTTCTGCCTATTCTGGTTTGCATGACTTGAAAAGGCATGGGATTACCCTCTTTCCAAGGAATGACTTCGCCGTCCAGCACAGTTCCGTTGGGGAGAGAAGTTTGTAAAGAAGTAAACTCGGGAAACTTATCCGTGAGCAGTTCCTCACCTCTACTCCAAACAAAAAGCTCCTCATTTCTGACAATGATCTGCCCACGAATTCCATCCAGTTTTTTCTCAATATACCAGTCCGAGATATCACCAAGAGTCTCTGGGTCAATGTCCAGCGGATACGCTAAAAAGAAAGGATAAGGCAGGTAATTTTTGTCCAAGTGAGCTTCTCCTGCAAACATAGATTTCATGGTTTCCATGTAGGGATCCCATTTTCCCATCAGCTGATGTGCGATAGAAGTTTGCTCTTGGTCTAGGTATTTTGCCAGGGCTTTGATCACAAGCTGTTTGGACACACCCATTCTGAAATTCCCCGTGATCAACTTATTGAATACAAATCGCTCCTGCTTATCCGTGCTCATCCAATAATCTATGAGTTTAGCTTTTTTCACTTCCTCCGGAAAAGTGGCTAATTCAGATAAAAATTCTAAGGTTTCTCGCAGGGATGTTTGATGTTTTCTTTCAGGAGGAGGAAGCATCAAAGCAATGGCTTCAGCCAAATCTCCTACTATATGATAAGATTCTTCAAAAAGCCAGATAGGAAGATCTGCTAATTCTGCCGCCCATTCCCTGAGCTCAGAGGTTTTGACTGGACGCTTGGGTTTATTGCCGATCAAAATGGAAACCGCAAATATCTTATCCTCCTCCTCAGCATGGGAAAAATAATCTACCATAGCCTGCACCTTCAGATTGGTCTTGGACGTCTGATCTATGGCAGTAAATAATGCGGTGAAAGCTTTCATCTTAGTCTAAATCTCCGGTGGTAGGTTCGAATTGAGTTTTGATTTCTACCGCATTTAGGTGATATCGTTCACTTAGCCATTTGGCGTAGGTGGTTTGATAGCCATGCGTCACATAGACATTTTCTGCTCCCGTAGCAAGGACAGCTTCATTGAGTTGCGGCCAGTCGCAGTGATCTGACAGCACAAATCCCCGGTCAACCCCTGATCGTCTTCTCGTACCTCTGAGCTGCATCCAACCGCTGCAAAGTGCAGTGCGTGAAGGGGAGAATTTTCGAATCCAGGGAGTGGATTGGGCTGATGCAGGAGTGACTATTATCGCTCCTTTGATCCCTTTTCTATCCATTTCTGAATTGACCCAAGTTCCGGCAAAATCATATCCATTTTCATTGAAAGCCTTGTTAACATTAGCTACTGCGCCGTGAAGGTAGATATCTCCTATTTCCTGATCCAAGTGATGAATAATGGATTGGGATTTACCCAAAGCATAGGCAAAAATGATAGAATTAAAGCCATCAGCGGCGTTTTGCTTCCACCATTGATTGATACTGAGATAGACTTCCTCGGCAGGTGGAAACGTATAAATAGGTAATCCAAAGGTTGATTCTGTGATAAAATGATGGCATCTCACAGGCTCAAAAGGAACACTTAATCCATCCGGCATCAGCTTATAATCCCCAGAAACTACCCAAACTTCTCCTTGATATTCCAGCCGAACCTGTGCCGAACCTATAATATGACCCGCAGGATGCAAGCTGATTTTCACACCATTAATGGAAACTTCCTGTCCGTAAGGCAAGCTTTGAACATTAATGTCTGCCCCTAGTCTGAGTCTTAAAATTGCTTGGGTTTCCTCATGGCAAAGGTATTTTTTCATCCCCGATCTAGCATGATCGCTGTGCCCATGTGTGATGATGGCAGATTTTACGGGTTTCCACGGATCGATGTAAACATCAGCCTGGGGACAGTAAATACCTTTGTCAGTAAATTTTAGCATGGAAAAATTTTGAGTTGGAGATTTGATGACATGACTAAATACAACTTTTGTACCGATGCGAATGTTCGAATTTTTGAAAAAGCGAAACTGAAGTATGGACAAGAGAGGATGGATTCCGAAAAAAAGTCATCCTAGTGTATTGCTCCTTGACACTGCCGATAGCCAGATTTTTTTCTTCGGTAAGTTCATTCTGTCCAGAAACTTATATTTTGTAGCCTCTTAGTCAGAAAAGACAAAGCTTATTTCAAACCTATTCAAGACCCAAAAAACTTCTTATGCTTTTTCCTAAAAAACAAACGCTTTTAGTCGGGATCTCCTTCGCTCTTTTTGCCAGCTGTACTCCCGAAAAATCTCCTTTTGACGTTTCCCCAGCTGATTCTATGGATCCTAAAAGAATGGAAGCTCCCTATCCTGTCATCAACATTCCCGAAGATGCTGATTTGGAATCGCCCATTTGGAAAGGCATAGACCTGACACCGGTGGCACCAGTCGCTCCAGTTTCCGCCAATGAGCAGTTGAAATCCTTTGTCTTACAACCAGGCTATAAACTCACCCCTATTTTATCTGAACCGCAAATCAGAGAACCTGCCGCTATACAATTTGACGGTAATGGGCGAATGTATGTCTTGGAACTCCGTACCTACATGCAGGATATCGATGCTGTGGGGGAGCTCAATCCTACATCTAGAATATCGAGATGGGAAGACAAAGACAACGATGGAGTCTATGAAACGGGTGTTGTTTTTCTAGATAGCTTGGTCTTTCCAAGATTTGTAGTGCCCTTTGGCAAAAACACCATTTTGTCCATGGAGTCAAACGAAGACAATGTCTATAAATACACTGATACCGATGGGGATGGGCAGGCTGATAAGAAGGAGCTTTTTGCATCAGGTCTAGGAAGATCCGGTAATGTAGAGCATCAGACGAGTTTCCTGACCTGGACCCTTGACAACTGGATGTATAGTACTTACAATGCCCGGCGGATTCGTTGGACACCTGATGGCATCATCCAAGAACCTACCGGAAATCCCTATGGCCAGTGGGGAGTGACACAGGATAACTATGGTCAGGTTTGGTTCCAGGATGGTGCTGGCGGAATTCCTCAGAACTACCAGTTTCCGCTTGTCTATGGGAATATTAATGTGAAAGATCAATTGAGAGAAGGATTTAGAGAGCCTTTTAGCTTGGTGAAGTTGGCGGATTTTCAGCCCGGAATGCGAGAAACCAAGCCGGATGGATCTCTGAGTAATGTGACCGGATCGGCAGGGAATGATGTTTTCCGAGGAGACAGGCTTCCAAAAGAAATTCAAAACCAATATTTCTATGGAGAGCCTGTAGCAAGAATTGTCAGACAAGTGTCGGTGGAAAAAGAAGAAGGACTCTCCTATTTGCAAAACACCTACAGAAAAGCCAAATCAGAATTTATCCAATCGTCAGACCCTTTGTTCAGACCTGTAGATATCGCAACTGCACCTGATGGCACCATGTATATTGTGGATATGTATCGTGGAATTATTCAGCAGGGTAATTGGACTCAGGCTGGAAGCTACCTTCGCACCAAAATCCAACAATATCAGATGGATGATATCGCTGGAAATGGCCGAATCTGGCGTTTGACCCATGAGGGTATGGAGAGAAATAAGGAAAAACCAAGAATGTACGAGGAAACTCCAGCCGAACTCGTGCGACATCTAAGTCATCCGAATGGCTGGTGGAGAGATCAAGCGCAGCAACTGATTATCCTGAGTCAGGACAAGTCTGTAGTGAAAGAACTTGAAAAGCTCATCAACACTTCGGATAATGAATTGGCCAGAATTCACGCCCTGTGGACGCTAGAAGGATTGAATTCTCTGGATGCCAAAATGGTCGTAAGATTAATCCAGGATCCTCGTGTACACATGAGAATCCAAGCATTAAGAGCTGGTGAAAGCTTGTACAAATACGGTGAGAAAACGCTCGAAGCTACCTACCGACAAGCCACTCGAGACCCTGCGGTGGATGTTGCAATTCAAGCCTTGTTGAGTGCTTATGTTTTGAATTTTGACGCCAAAGAAGACTTGATCAAAGAGATAATGAAAGAAAACTCTTCTGAAGGAATAGAAGTAGTGGGCACTCAACTTTTGGAGAGATTGGCCAAAGAAAAAGAAGTAGCTGCTACGAAGTTTGCCCCTCAGGAATTAGCCTTATTTACCAAAGGAAAAAGCATTTTTGACAGCTACTGCTCTACTTGCCATGGGCCAAAAGGCTTGGGCACTCCTACCGGAAAAGGGGATTTGCTTGCACCTGCGTTTTCAGGTTCTCCTAGGGTCATGGGACATCCAGAATACGCGGTCAAAACTCTGCTTCATGGGTTGACCGGAGCGATTGAAGGCAAGGAATACGAGGGAATAATGATAGCGATGGATGGCAACGACGATGAGTACATCGCTTCGGTAGTTTCATATATTCGAAATGACTTTGGAAATTCAGGCACTTTCGTCAGTCCGGAGTTTGTAGCTGAGGTGAGAAAAGAGTCTTCAAGCAAAGATGGAACTTATGATTTTGACGAGCTGATCGGAGAAATCCCTAAGGCACTCACCCCACAGGATAATTGGAAAATTACCGCTAGCAGTACTGCGCTACAGGGTGTTGGTTCTACCAAAGATCCCTCTTACGCTTTCACTTTCAAAGGTTGGAAAACTGAAACCCCTCAAGAACCTGGCATGTGGTACCAAGTAGAGCTCCCTAAAGAAAGAAACTTGACTGAAATACAGTTTAATTCTGGAAATATTGAATACCCAGAGGCGTATAAAGTGTCGGTTTCCACCGATGGCAAAAACTGGACTGAAGTAGCTTCAGGAGCTGGTAACATGGGTCTGAACACCATTCAATGGAAATCTACTGAGCAGGTTAGATTCTTGAAAATTGAAACCACTGAACAAGGTGATGCTGCTTGGGCCATGAAGTCCTTGACACTATTTGCGAGATAGTTTTTCTCTCTATAAGCAAGAAATTAAAAAGACGATGGGTAGTTGACTCATCGTCTTTTTTTTCCCAAAAGCTCAGAAATGGATAAGAAAATTCTGCAAACCTCAGTCCAGAGGAGTATTCCAGGTATCCACCAGATCCTTCAGTGAGCTACTTATTTCATCAGGCTTCCGATTGACAATAGCCACACCGAGAATCAGAATTACCGCGGCTACATTCAGCCCTTTTTGAATATTCTTCAACGTTTTTATAGAGCCTTTGATCTCCTGAGATATCGTGTTTATTTGCACCAACGAGGTAGCTACTTCATCCATAATAAGTTTAGTGGCATAAGCGAGAATATCTTCACCGCATCTTAGTATAGAATTTTGCATTTCACTGAGTTCCTTGTTTTCCTCTAGACTTAACCTGTCCCAGTTGGCATACCTAAACTCACCGATTGCCATCCCCAAATAATAAAAGTTGTCAGCTAATTGAGATGCTTGTTCTGAGGTCAAATTTGCCATAGGTTTAGTCTTTAAGTTTGTTGAATTCAGATATTAAATCTTTCACATTGCTAGAATAGCTAAACAGCAACCCTGATAGCTCTTTAACAGAAAGTTTATTGCGATTATCATACAATACCTGATGCCCCTCGGCAATCTCCACAACACTCTCAGCAAAGACGGCTAATGCCTTTTCTTTTCGATTGATCTCTTCTAGCTCCTGATAATAATCCGAAGTTGCTTGCCCTTTTTCGTACTCAGAAACCAGCGTACGATTCATCTTCATATCCATGTAGTATTTATAAAGTCGCGCACGCTTGAACTTCAGTTCTCCCCTCAGATTAGTGTTAATAATCGTAGTGAAGTTTTTCAACAATACCTGAATCGGTTCGTTTGCTTGCTCGATGTAAAACCCTAATTTCTTTTTTCTATACAAATCCGTAGAAGCTCTCAGCAGTGTATTGGAAAGACTGGAGAATGCGGTAACTGATGCAGCATCGACTTTGACAGGTCCCAGTGCATCAGCACTCAAAGCACTAACTAACGCGTCGCTGCTGTAGTTTGTCAGTTGATTATTCGAGAGGTTATTCAACCCTTCGAAATAGCCCGCGAGGGTATTATAGATTACTTGTGTGACGCTGTCAGCCTGTTGATAAAGGGAACAGGAACATTCTTGAGCTGGTTTGATAGCATAGGTTGCTATGGCTTCATCTGTACATCGATCCAAGCAGTGCTGGAGAAAAGAATAATCGATTTCCTCAAAATTCTGAATTCCTGCCATCGATGTAGCAGAATATTCAGTCACTGCCTGCAAATTGACGCAGCTGCATGCGGCTAGTAGCAGTGAAAAATAGGCTAAACAAACTAGCTTTCTGTGATAAAATATTTTCATGCTGTGTTGAATAAAAATGTTAATGCAAGAAGGCTGTCTCAGCTGTCTTTTATCTGTCATACACAGCCAGGTCGAACCCTAATTTGGTAAACTTGAAATTTTCGACTTCGCTCAATGTGACATTAAATCTTGATTGCGTAGCCTACTGTATCGTATTTACGCTGAATAAGATACGAAGAAGAATGAAAACCCAAGAATTCCCAGCCAACTTCTCTATAACAAACTATTTAGCCTTGAAACTTCGGGATTTTTAAAAGCTTATTAGAAAAATCTAAAACCTGTCTGAGCTATTTTCCAAGTAGGTAAACAAAGAACTATCACTCGGGTAAGTCGGGGTTATACTTACTTTTTATCAAGGCCATTCCTACCTTTAGGCCAAAATACCCAAAATGAATCTTAGACCTACCCTCCTATTCTTTCTACTTATTTCCCATGTCGCTTTTTCAAGTTCCTTGCAATCCAGGTCTGCGAATAACACCACTGTAATTCCCCTCGGAGGAAATACTTATCAAACAAAAGGAACACTTACGGAGAAAATTAAAGCTGATGGAATTACCGCATGGGTAAATAAGGATACAGAGTTTTCTGTTTTTATCGGATCAGATCAGGCGGCAACCTTAGATCTAGAACTAGACATTTTTCCCCAGTCATATCAAAGTAAAATCAGTGTAGAACTCAACGGTCAGAAGCATATAGTAAATCTTTCTTCCGGATCTAGCACCACCTTAAACGTGGGCGAGTTCAACTTGATAAATGGATACAATGAGATCAAACTTGTCGGTCTGGAAAAAGCGGGGCACGATTTCGCCAAAATCAAAAGCATTCAACTCAAGTCAGCGCAAAAGCTGAATCTTGACTTTGTCAAAGACGATATCGATAATCGCTTTTATTGGGGTCGCAGAGGTCCCTCAGTACATTTGAGTTATACGCTTCCGACTGACGAAAACTACCAATGGTTTTACAATGAAGTGACAGTCCCTGAAGGTTCTGACCCCATCGGCTCTTACTTTATGGCCAATGGTTTTGCTGAAGGATATTTTGGTATTCAGGTCAATTCGGAAATGGAAAGAAGAATACTTTTCTCTGTTTGGAGTCCTTTCAAAACAGACAATCCTGGAGAGATTCCTGAGGAGGAAAAAATCATTCTGCTGAAAAAAGGAGAAGGAGTATATACAGGGGAGTTTGGAAATGAAGGCTCTGGTGGGCAAAGCTACCTAAAATACACCTGGGAAGCCGGTCAAACCTACAGCTTCCTCAACTCTGTCACGCCCGATGGAAAAGGAAATACCATTTACACCGCCTATTTCATGGATCCGTCTGTTGGAGAATGGATGCTCATCGCTAGTTTTCTTAGACCCAAAACCGATACTTGGTACAAGAGACCACATTCCTTCTTGGAAAACTTCGTCCCAGAAACTGGATACCTAGAGCGCACCGCTACCTACGGAAATCAATGGGCAGCAGACACATATGGCAACTGGCATGAGCTCACTGAGGCCAAATTCACCGGAGATGATATTGCAAGAAGAGGCTATAGAAAAGACTTTGAAGGAGGTGAAAATAACGGTCAATTTTACCTTAGAAATGACGGTTTTTTTAATGGTCTAATAGAGTTGAATAGCTTACATCAAAGAAAAACTAACGGCATACCTCCTACCATCAACTTTGATAAATTACCCTAAACCAAGATTTCCTGAGCCTGGATGGGCTTGCGAACCCTCAATAAATCTGGAATACTAACTTCCAACTCACCCATGAAATATACGATTCAATCGACTGAGCTATCAGTTGAAGTCAATTCCACAGGCCTAGAGCTCAGTTCCATTAAGTCAACTCAAACCGGTCAAGAATACCTATGGCAAGGAGATCCAGCCATCTGGGGAGGTCAGGCTCCTGTTCTTTTCCCCATAGTTGGTGGATTAAAGGAAGGGTTTACACTGATCGAGGGATTGAAATACCAAATGCCCAAGCATGGAATCGTCCGCAATTGCGACAAAACCAAACTCCTTCAACAAACAGATTCTTCGCTCTGGTTTCGACTAAGCTCAGATCAGGAAACCTTGGCGAGCTATCCTTACCAATTTCAGCTAGACATGATTTTTACGCTCGCGGCCAAAACGCTGACAATCGAGCATCACATAAGTAATTTGGGTACTCAGACGATGTACTATTCTCTAGGCGCACATCCTGCGTTCAATTGTCCAATGCTAGCCGGTGAAGTTTACGAGGATTACCTGTTGGAATTTGCTGAAGCAGAAATAGCGCATACACAGTTAGTAGATCCATCAGGTCTAATCGGCTTAGACCAGAAATTAGTCCTAGACAACACGAATGTTCTTCAACTTCACGGTCAACTATTCGACGGGGATGCATTGATTTTTAAGCACTTAAAATCCCGAGAGGTAACTCTTGCTCACAAAGTCAGAGGAGCAGTACTTTCAGTCAATTTTGAAGATTTTGACTACCTGGGAATCTGGGCAAAATCGGGCGGATCATTTGTTTGTCTAGAACCTTGGTTAGGCATAGGAGACAGCGTTGATTCTAATCAGCAATTCAAGGAAAAGGATGGAATCCAAACCTTGGCCGCAGGAGAAACAACGTTTAAGTCGTACTCGATTCGAATTATGGAGTAGGCATTGAGATTATGTAGAAAGACGCAACCTTTAAAGCGTTTTTTTAATTTCTCCCTTTCGATTAGCTATAAATGGAGCTTTCTTGATAACCTCTTTTGCAGCCAACTGGTCGATCTGGAAATTTGCTGGACTAATAGCAGGTAGTTGATCTACAAGACAAACACGGAAAATATATTTCACTGATAAATCTGCAAACCTTATTTTTGCAAACTGGGTTTTAACCCTAATCACCCATTGGAATGAATTCTGAATTACCGACTCTAACACCTACCACCCAAGTCAAAAAGTCTAAAACCATAGTGCTGAATACTCCCGACGATGATGATAGACCAGTCTATATCTCCGGTAATTTCAATAATTGGACGACTCAAGATCGACGTTTTCTGATGAAAAAAATCTCCAAAGGAAAGTATGAATTTACTTTTCCTGAAGGTGAAGCCTATGAAAATGAGCTAATATATAAATTCACCAAAGGCGACTGGTCTGAGGTAGAAATCGATCGATATGGCAACAGAACGCCTAATCGGCATTGGCACAATGACCAGCAAACTAAGATTGAAAAAGTAGCCAAATGGCGTAAAAACTGGCTTCCTTACCGCCCTAGCCAGCTTCCGAAAATACACTTGATTTCAGAGGAATTTGAAATTCCCCAACTCAACAAGACCAGAAAAATCTGGGCTCTCCTACCGCATGACTACGATACAAGCGAGGAATCCTACCCGGTGCTTTACCTTCATGATGCCCAAAACCTGTTCAATGAAAATGCAGAATTTGGGAACTGGCAGATCGATAAGAAGTTAGCCGTCATGTCTGATTATGGAATCGGCAAGATCATCATTATAGCGGTGGAGCATGGAGAATCAGAGCGACTTCAAGAGTATAATGTGGGCAAAACCGTCTTAGGAATTGGAAGTGGCAAAAAGTACATTCGCTTCATCACAGATACCCTAAAGCCCTTTGTGGACAAAACTTTTCGCACCAAAACCGATCGAGAATTTACCGGGATAGGCGGAAGTTCCATGGGAGGACTAGTGAGTATTTTCTCCGGCCTTATCTATCCAGAGGTTTTCGGCAAATTGATGGTATTTTCCCCTTCTTTATGGGTAATCCCAAAAATCAAACTGGGATTTCTGGATTTCTTTGAGCCCTTAGAAACCCGCCTCTACCTCTATGCTGGTGGAGATGAAAGCGAAACGATGATCAAACACGTCACCAAACTTCGCAAACGCCTCCTCAAAAAGGAAAGCTTAAAAGGGAAGATGAAAGTACATCTCAGCATCAACGAAGAAGGCAAACACAGCGAGACCTACTGGAGCGACGAGTTTCCCAAAGCCATAGAATGGCTATTTTTCAGTACCAAAGAAGACTAAAACAGTGAGACCAACCTCCTATGCACATCAACATACAATCAGCATCTAGTGACAATTCAGGACTTCTCATCATTCCGGTTCTAAGCGGGAATTATCAGGAGATTCTTCAGGATAAACTACCGGGATATCAGCTCAATGCTTCCCTTTTCTCAGGTAAAAAAGATTCTTCCTACCAATTTGAACTCAATGGAAGACTGATTCTGCTGATAGGTTTAGGAGAAAAAACAGAAGTTGGAAGCATAGAAAAGTCATTCCGCAGAATTTTGTCAAAGAATAAAGAGGTGGTGGACGAGTTGGTTACTATTGATTTTTCCAAAGACTTCTCTGCCGAACTAGTCGAAAGTGCCTTGGTGGGGTTTCAGCTTGGGGAGTATAACCTAGGCTTTTTTAAAAAGAAGGAAGAATCGAGTAAGGATTTTTCAGCCCTTCAAGTCAACATACGTTCTACGCTGTCAGATCTTGAAAAAACGATAGCCCGAGCGGTGAAAATTGCCGCCGCCAAAATGGAAGGGTTCAAACTGGTAGATCTCCCTCCAAATGTGCTAACCCCGGCTTATTTGGCAGATTGGGCATTAAAGCAAGGTGCCGAGCATGGTTTTGATGTGACTATTTTTGATCAGGAAAAAGCAAAATCAGAAGGACTTGAGGCTTTTCTCGCAGTAGCTCGTGGCAGTGCCAAAGCACCGAAATTCATCATCATGGAATACCGAAGCCCGGAAGCCAAAGTTCATTTAGGACTGGTGGGAAAAGGAGTTACGTTTGACACGGGAGGACTTAATATCAAAACCCAAGGGATGGTCTATATGAAGTCAGATATGGGTGGAGCCGCGGCAGTTTTGGCTGCAACCCAACTGATCGCGTCACTGAAACTTCCAATCAATCTCACCTCAATCGTACCAGCGGTAGAAAACTCAGTGGACAAGGACGCCTACCTTCCTTCTGAAGTAATCGGTTCTCACGCAGGACTGAGCATAGAAGTGATCGATACGGATGCAGAGGGAAGGTTGATATTGGCGGATGGGCTATCCTACCTGGTGAAGAATTATCAAGTAGATCAGGTGATTGATCTAGCTACGTTGACAGGCAGTAGCGTAGGTACATTTGGGTATGAATGCGGCGCGCTTTTCTCCAACTCTGACTCCATCTCGGATGCGCTGCGTGCGGCAGGAATGCAGTCAGGCGAGAAAGTATGGCCATTACCGATGTGGGAAAACTATCGGAAGGAGATGGATTCAGAGATCGCAGACATCAAAAATTACCATGGAAAACCTATCGCAGGTGCGATTACGGCTGCTAAATTTCTCGAGGCTTTTATTCACGAGCATCCTTCATGGGCTCATTTGGATATAGCCGGTGTGGCATTCGGAGATAGTGAATTTGCAAAAACCAAGTCAGGAACTGCTTTTGGCGTTCAATTATTACTTAAATTCATCGAAAATCAATTGTAAGTATGAGCGAGCAAGGCAAGACATTTCTTTGCATTTCTAACTTTTTCAAGGGAAATGCTTTTTTAACAGCGTTGAAAAAACAGGGTAATCGGGTATTTTTAATTACCTCAGAGAAACTGAAAGATAAGCCTTGGGCCTTTGAATACATAGATGAGATTTTCTACATGCCGGGTCAAGATCTGGATTGGGATCTAGAATTACTCATGAAAGGCGTGGGTGGATTAATGAAAAACCACAAGATTGAAAGCATCGTGGCGCTGGATGATTACGATGTGGAGAAGGCTACTTTCCTGCGGGAAAGCCTGAGAATCCAAGGAATGGGTCAGACTACCGGAAGATTTTTCAGGGATAAGCTGGCCATGCGTATCAAAGCGCATGACTCTCACATCCTAGTGCCTCCTTTTGCACCGCTTTTCAACGATGACGACATCAATCAATTTGCTGATCACATTCCTGCCCCTTGGGTGCTCAAGCCTAGATCAGAAGCTTCAGCACATGGAATTATCAAGGTTCACGACAAGGAATCCCTATGGGAAAATATTCACCAGTTGGGAGACAATAGACTCTATTACCTGGTCGAGCAATTCAAGCCTGGAGATGTCTATCACGCGGATGGCTTGATGCTGGAAGGCAAGAATTTATTTTGCTCTGTGTCAAAATATCTATCCACACCAATGGAAATTTCACAAGGCGGTGGGATTTTTCGCTCTGCCAACCTGAAGTTTGGAACTGAGGATGAAAAAGCGCTTAAAAAAGCGAATGCAGATGTGATGAAGGCCTTCGGCATGAAGTCCGGAGCAACACATACGGAGTTTATTAAATGCCATGAGGATGGGAAAATATACTTCCTCGAAACCTCCTCGCGGGTGGGAGGTGCTCACCTGGCAGAAATGGTCGAAGCTGCTACCAGTATAAATCTCTGGGCTGAATGGGCCAAAATCGAGGATTCTCTTGCCAAAGGCAGTAAGTATAAATTGCCAAAAGTGACTAAGAATTATGCTGGAATCTTGCTTACGCTGTCCAAATTCAAGCATCCGGATTTAAGTAGTTTCGATGACCCGGAGGTTTACTTTCGCGTTCCGCTGGAATACCATGCTGGCTTGATCGTCAAGTCTAAAAATCAGGATCGCGTAATGCAATTGCTGGATGATTATGCAGTGCGTATCGCCAATGAATTCTCTACTGTGGCTGATGCCCCTGAACTGAAGAAGTTTCACTAATTCAGCACCTTGATCCTATGGTTTTGGGTTGGATGATACTTTTCCAGCTCAAAACTTCTCTTCTACTCCCAGCCCAAAGAGCGCAAAGTCATATTTGACAGGATCATCCGCATCAAATTCTCGAAGTTTCGCTGTCAACTCCAGCGCCGTTAGCCAATCAGTTTGCTTTCTGGAAATCAACCCGAGCTTCCGCCCCACCCGATCCACATGCAGGTCACATGGGCAGATCAACTGTGCTGCTGAGATATTTTTCCAAATCCCAAAATCAACTCCTTTATCATCATCCCGCACCATCCAACGGAGATACATGTTGATGCGCTTGCAAGCTGCTTTTCTTGCTGGAGTTGCGATGTGCTTTCGGGTTCGATGTGGGGAATCTGGAAGGGAAAAGAAAAATTCCTGAAACTTAGTCAAAATAGATTCCATCGCATCTAATCCTCCAGTTTGTCCAAGAAGAAAAGCTTCTTCCAGCGAATTGTGTTTTTTGTAAAACCAACTCAGGAAATGGATAAAATAAAGCGTATCCACGTCATTGAAGGTTCTGTGCTTGAAGCTGAGAAATGGTTTGAGGTCATCTTCCTGATGATTGACCAAAAAGTCATGCGGTGCATTGTCCATCAGATCAAACAATTCTATGCATTTATTAATGATGGTTTTCCGCTGTCCCCAGGCTAAAATCGAAGCAAAGAAACCAGAGATTTCTATGTCTTCTTTCTTAGAAAAACGATGGGGAATGGAAATAGGATCGAGTATAATGAAGCCTGGACGGTTGTATTGCTCGACTTTCTCGTCTAAAAAACCCTTTAAATCTTGCATCAAAGGGCGACTTTTACCTCTCCTCCCTGCGTACCATCAAACCACTTAAACGAAAGCTCATTCTCGTCTTTTTCAGACACGTGCCAATCGAAGCATCTGATATTCGTAAGTAGTCTAAGGGAATCTTGGTTGGGATTGTATAGGCAGATATCGAAATCAGGTAAATCCTTTGATTCAGTTGAATTCCATTTTTCTAGGATAAATCCTTCCTCCAAAACCCGCACTTTGTTTCCAAAAACATAATCGGAAAGCACAGATGGCACTCCATCTTTTCTCCTAAATTCAAAACCAGATGGACCAAACATAATTTGCTTAATCAATTTGGCTTCAAGTAATCCCTCCGAATGCGGCAATTCTTCCCAAGCCGACTCTTTTAAAACCACCTTTTTCCCTTCTGGTCTCAGCCTATTCAAAAATCTGGAAAGAAGAGAAAACAAATACGTTACGCCAATGAACAGCAACCCAAAGCTCGCCAAAACCGGATAGGAAATGATGAATATCAGATTCCAGATAAATCGGAATATGTGATGGAAAAGGAGTTGGACTTTGTTCATAGCTGGTGTGCAAAATTAGCAGTGGCGGTGCGGAAAGCAAAATTCAATGGTAAAACCTCTGACTCTCTACAATAGGTTCAAAACTAAAGAAGACCGCCAGAACGACGGTCTTCTCCAGTTATAAAAGTAATCATTAGTCACTTACTATTCGAAGCCAAAGATAGACCTGACATCGGTCACAGGATATCAAACTTCCAGCTACCAGCTTCTAGTACATCACCTCAACAGGGAATCTTCCATTTACAGCTTTTAGCTGATCAAATGCTGCCTGTGAAAGTTTGATTACTAATTTACTATTATCTCCTGTTTCAGGGAGTGTGCCTACCACTCTAGCGAAAATGGTCACATCATTCTCCTCATTTTTCACCCGCATGATTGTACCTACTGGCGCTGTTCTATGGAGAACCAAGTATTTTTTATGACTACCCGTACCTTCAATTAACTCAGCCTGTCCTGTTTCCTTGATATTTTTAAAACCTCCGGAGGCACTTGCATCTGCTGGTTCCACCATCATCTCATCTACACTAGAGGCTACCTTTGGAGTACCTATCACAGGAACGGTCGATTCTTGTATAGGGCCTCGACCTACTTTTAGCACTTGCCCTTGTTGCAAATTATTTGAAGTCAAGGCATTCCAAGTAATCAAATCTTCCACGCGAGCGGAGTACTGACTAGCGATCGAAAATAACGTCTCGCCACTTTGCACGGTATGAGATCTCCAGTCACCAGGAACCATTGGTTTGCTGGTTTCTACTTTAGCTTCTGCAGCCGCAGGTTTTGGAGCAGATTCTGGCTTGGCTTTGACTTTTGGAGCTTCTTCAGCTTTTTTGGCTGGTTTTTCTTTAGGTTGTGGTTCCGCTTTTTTCACCTCAGCCGTTGTAACCACCGCTACTACCGGTTCTTTTTCTACAGCTATAGGAACAGCCGGCTCGATGATCAACGATTGACCTACACTGAGGTCGTTTCCTTTTAAGCCATTTTGCTGCATCACGCTTTCTACCGAAACACCATACTTCTTAGATATAGAAAAAAGTGTCTCACCTGCTACCACATTATGTAAAACTGATCCTGCAGGAAGTTCAGCCATAGATATAAAGGGAACTTTGATCGTTTGACCGATTTTCAACCCTTCTTTAAGTACAGGATTAGCCTCAACGATATCACTTACCGGAGATTTATACCGGCGGGAAATCCCAAAAAGCGTCTCCTTGGGATCGACTTCATGTAAAATATAGGATTGGTCGCCGATACGCTGTACCCCTACTGAGTCGATAGCAGTAAACTCAGAAGCTACTGAATATGAAGAAGAAAGGACGAAAACAAGAAGAAAGGACCAGAAAAACTGTGATCTATTGTTCATAAGGATATGCTGTGTTGGGAGTAAACGAATTAGAAATACAAGATTAATTTTCAAAGTCTAAAGGCGCAAGAATTATGCTAGAAATCGATCAGGAAGCAAGCTCCACTGGGGTAGAATTCATTCACCAGCGAGATATTTTTGGTGCGAACTAACCGGCTTTAGATCTTTAGAGTGATTTTTTAGTTAGGAGAAAAACGAGAAATTCTTGCCAATCCCCGGCGCAAAGATCAAAGAATACAGCAGCAATTGGAATTTAAGCCTGAAAATAAAATCCAATAATCGTAGTCTGACAAAGAAAAGTATCTGTTTGAGCCTGTATTTCGTATCTTAAACGGTTCGAACACTCCCCCTCAAATGAAACGCTATTTCACCCTACTACTCATTTTCACGCTATTTTCTTCTCAACTGCTTCTAGCTCAAACGGATACTAAGATTGACAAGAAAGTCTTCACCTTCAAGATCGATTCAGACATAGATCCAGCCATGACTCGCAGAGTAAAGCTAGCCCTGGAAAATGCTGAGGCATCAAAAGTGGACCTGATCATTATAGAAATGGATACCTATGGTGGAGCTGTGAATGATGCGGATGAAATCCGAACGATGATTCTGAATTCCTCCATTCCCATTTATGTCTTCATCAATAAAGATGCGGCTTCAGCGGGAGCATTGATTTCCATTGCCAGCGACAGCATCTACATGGCGCCGGGTGCGAGTATTGGCGCAGCCACCGTAGTCAATGGCACAGACGGTGCGGCAGCTCCAGACAAATATCAATCTTACATGCGCTCTATGATGCGAAGTTCAGCAGAAGCTCAAGGGCGGGATCCAAAAATAGCAGAAGCGATGGTGGACGAAAAAATAGAGATTGAAGGGATTTCTGAGGCTGGTTCAGTGATTACTTTCTCAGTTTCTGAAGCCGAAAAATACGGTTTCTGTGAAGGTCAATTTGCTTCTATAGCTGAAATTTTGGCTTCCAAAAATCTCGAAGATGCTGAAGTAATAGCTTATGAGACCAGTTTTTCTGAAAATGTAATAGCCTTTTTTCTGAGTCCTGCGGTCAGCGGATTTTTGATTCTGATTATTATTGGCGGTATCTACTTTGAATTGCAAACTCCCGGAGTGGGCTTCCCTATTCTTGCTTCAATGGTCGCCGTATTGCTTTATTTCACTCCATATTATCTAAATGGCCTGGCAGAAAACTGGGAAATTTTGGTATTCTTCATTGGAGTGATTTTGCTGGCTGTGGAGCTATTTGTAATCCCTGGGTTTGGAATATTTGGTGTGCTAGGGATCATTGGCATACTGACAGGCTTAGTGCTTGGCATGATTCCAAATCAAAATTTCAACTTTGACTTTGTGCCGGCTGCAGATCTTTTTGGGGCTTTGCTTACGGTGATATTGGCGGCAATAGCTTCCGTTGGTTTGGTTTTCTGGCTTACACCAAAAGTGAATGAATGGGGTGCATTTAAGAACATCACCCTCGCCACCACTCAGCAAAGAAGTGAAGGATACACTTCCTCTTTTTATGCAAATACCCTTATAGGCAAAACTGGCGTAGTCCACTCCCGACTAAGACCGAGCGGAAAAATAGAAATCGATGGAGATGTATTTGACGCCTATTCCAGAGGGGAATTTATCGATCAGGGAGAGAAAATCATCGTCATTTCCACCGAAGGCACCTCGCTGAAAGTGAAAAAATGGGAGGCTTGATAGTAAAGTAGTATGTTTGCGCCATGAATTCGGCCCAAACTATATATGACCTAGTTGGTGAGGAAAAGATACGCTCACTTACCCGCTATTTCTACCTGGAAGTTGGCAAAAACGATGCACTCAGAAAGCTCTATCCGGAGGATTTATCTCCTGCGGAAGAACGGCTGGCCTTATTCCTCATTCAGGTTTTTGGAGGGCCAGACACTTATTCAGAGCAGCGAGGCCACCCGCGACTCCGAATGCGCCATGCACAATGGAAAATCGATGCAGACATGCGTGATCACTGGATGAATGCGATGTTGAAAGGATTGGACCAACTTAAGCTCGAGCAGGACATTAAGGATGCGATGATGAGCTATTTTGTAAGAGCAGCAAATCACCTGATCAATCATGCGTGACCTTCTTGCCAGGCTGTATTCTATTTATGCGGCATTAGTTTTCGGAGTGAGTTTTCTACTCATTTTTCCATTTATTCTGATTTGCATCTGGATACCTGGCTGGAGAAAGTACGGACGTAAAATCAATCGTTACTGGGCCAGAGGGTATTTTATTTGTATTTTCCTTCCTGTAAAAATTCAGAAGACCAAGCAGCTAGAGAAGAACAAACCGTACATCTTCCTAGCAAACCACTTCAGCTACCTAGACATTGCCATGATGGGATTTATTCCAGGTGATGTTCTTTTTGTGGGTAAAGCTTCGATTAAAAAAGCGCCACTTTTCGGCTACTATTTCAAAAACCTTCATATCGCTGTGGATAGAGACCGGCTGAAAAGTAGAGCTGAAACCATGAAACGCACAGATCAAGCACTGGAATCAGGAAGTTCTGTGATCATTTTTCCTGAAGGGGGAATCTACACCCAAAATCCTCCGCAGATGATTCCTTTTAAAAATGGCGCGTTTCGGATGGCTAAAGACAAACAAATCCCCATTATCCCTGTCACATTATCTTATAATCATCTAATTTTACCCGACGACGGGAAACTACTGGTTCACTGGAGACCCGCCAAAATGGTTCTTCACGACCCTTTGATCCCCGAACAATTTGAATCGGAACAAGCATTGAAAGACAAGTGCTTTGAAGTGATTCAAAACCAACTCAACCTAGATAATACAAGCGCATGAAAATAGATACCAATTCCATTAAGAAAATTGCCCACCTGGCGAGGCTTGAATTTGATGAAAGCAGTGCGGAGAAAATGTCTTCAGACATGACTCAAATCCTGGACTGGGTGGAAAAATTAAATGAAATTGACACTGAGCATGTGGAGCCTCTGACGACGATGTCTTCAGAAATCAATGACATGCGTGAGGATAAAATCGGACAACAACTCGATCATGAATCTGGATTGAAAAATGCTCCCAAAAGAGACGCTGACTACTTCCGAGTACCGAAAGTAATGGAGTAACCAACTTGAAAATCGCCTTGAATACCTCAACTCTTTTTAAAATCACTGCCCTCCTATTTATCATTTCGGGAGGGCTTTTTGCGCTGTATTACCTGATTTTTGATCCTCAGCCTTATGTCAATATTCAGGCTGCTTCATTTCTAGATAGCATTCCTATTCCCTTCGACTGGGTTCAGATTGGGCCTATTTCATTTCCCATTGAGGTTGATAATTATCTAGTTTTCCAGGAGTTTAAAACGCTTGCACCTGTATTTACCATCCAAGAATCCTTGGTCTATGCTGGCATCGTATGGATCGCAGCCGTTTCTGTGCTGGCATTATTGACTAATTTCAAAAAAACCTACTTTATCCTAGGTGGCATAGCATGGATAATGCTGCTCACGTTCAGTGATTTCAATGGAATGAATATCGGTGGTCAAAGCGCCAATTATCCTTTGATCATCCTACTCAGCGCAACTTTGGTTCCCTTGATCCTAATTCATATCTGGGGAGAAAAAATATCCCTAGTTCTCAGATGGCTCATCCTGATGGCTTTTACAAGCTCCGCCCTTCTCATACTCTTAAAGCTAAGCCCTATCCCAAATCCGGAGATTTACCTAGCTGAGCATTCCTTGACGATAGGTTATGTGCTGGCCTTGGCTTGGGTATTTTGGAATGGTCACGGGATACTTTCTGGACTATATATTTTGCTCGCTAGAGCCAATCGGAATCTTACCCTGAACATCACTGTTCAGATTAGCATCATTGCCCTGCTTTATCTGGGCATTCTTTTCAGTTTATTATTGAATCTGCAAGGCGATAGCAGCCTTCCTCTCCCTGCCTTCTCTCCTCTTTTCCTACTAGTCCCACTTGGTGTTTTGGGGTGGATTTCTGTGGGGGAAAAAGTAGCTCAAAGTGATCAGTTGGTCTCCTCATCAACGGTGGTCAAAGCGCTTTATCTGATAGGATTTGGTCTTGCTCTTTGGCTGGTTTGGAAATTAAAACTTTCCGGAAATCAACCTGGAGAAGAATTATTCAAGCATCTGCTGATCTATTCCCAATTTGGTTTTTCACTGTTTTTCTATGTTTACCTTCTAGCCAATTTCATGTCTGTCATGAACTCCGGCAAGGCCATCGAGAAAGTACTATACAAGCCATACTCCCTTGTTTATTACCATATTAGAATAGGAGGATTAATCGTCATTCTAGTGCTGACCACCTACACAGGAGGAATAGTGGGCGTACAGGCTAATGCCATGACCAGCAATATTCTGGCGGACTACTATTATCAAATCGACAAGAAATTAGAGGCAAGTATTGTGTATGAGAATGCTTGGTTGCGCTACCGCAAAAATCCCAAGGCTAAGTTTGCTGCCGCACAATTACTTTTTGAACTGAAGCAACCTTCACTCGCCAAACAACACCTGGAGGAAAGCCTGGCAAATGCACCACAGCTGGACTATATTATTCTGCTAAGCGATAGGCTTCATCAGGAAAACAGCGTCTTTGACGCTATTTATTACCTGGAAAGAGGCTTAGAGCTATTTCCGAATGAACCTCATTTAGTGAATAATCTTAGCTTGCTTTATGCCAAAGTGAATAAGTCAGATGAGGCATTGCACCTGATGGAAATCGCAGTCGAGAATCCGGTGTTGGCTGCCAATTTTTCGGCCCTAAAAACAAAACTTGGCAAAGCAGAGCTCAATCCAGAACTACCTTCAGATTTGATTTCACAAATCAACGAATTGGCTGCGAGCAATGCCCTGGCTAATATTCCTTCCACAGCCCTGTTGGACGGAGTCAAACGCAATCTTCAAACTGAGGATTCCCCCATGCTGATCAACGCCGGTTGGAGAAACTATTTTTCTCAAAAAGACAGAAACAGCCCTACTGACGACCTGCATCTATTAGATACCTTAGGACAAAAGCCAGAGATGATCGAGTACGTGATGGCACTTCAGGAGACTGCTGTCATTAGAAGCTTGGCTGCCGGAAGAGTCACAGAAGCGGTAAAAAATCTGAATGGACTGGCCTTTCGTAATCCTAATGACGCAGCCTACTACCTGCAACTGTCGGGGAGTATTTTGGCCCAAAACCTGGATTTCCAAAAGTCTGCCAATGAATATATTGCTGCTGAGGATAAAGGCTTTACTGGATTTGATACGCATCATTGGAGTATTTTTGGATTAGCAGGGATGCCAGAAAAATCTGTAGAAATCCGGGAAACTTACCAGCTTGAGTTACCGGCATATTTGGCACAAGAAAATCCAGCTATTCAAGCCTATTTTAATGTGATCGGTAAATTCCATCAAACTGCTCCTAAAAATCTACTGTCTCAATGGCGAACACTTGCTGAGAATGAGATGAAAACGGACATAGCAATTCGACTCATTGCCCACAAATCCCACGGGCTAAATCAGGTGGAATTGGAAAGTTTAGCAGCGTATATTTCTGATAAAATTGGTACTCAGGAAAAGCTAAACACCTTTGTCAAAAACCCTGATTTGAAAAATAAAGAGTCGGTAATGGCATTGCTTGTCTGGCTAAATGCCAGTGAAGAGCTCACGGCAAATCCCTACTTTAGTCCGCTGATTAGTAGTGCAGTAGCTGCTGTAACTGATCCACTTTCTCAATATGAAATCCTGAATGCGGCTACTGAATTCAATCAAGATCCCATTCTTTGGCTTATGAAAATAAAAGCCGCAAAGGCCAGCGGTCTTGACACTTATGCCAACGAGTCCCTAGAGATATTAAAACAATGGGTTAATGAAGAGGAAATTGAAACCCTTCAAAATACGAACTATTGAGAACCGGTGACGTTTTTTGTACAAGCGGAAACAATTTACCCAATCCAACATATTACCTTTAGCAAAATCCCCAATTATGACGAAAATTATAGAAACCACAGAAATCAACAAGACCTACAGAATGGGATCTGAAGTGATCCAAGCGCTGAAGTCAGTTTCCATTACCGTAAATAAAGGGGAATACGTTGCTTTCATGGGACCATCAGGTTCAGGTAAGTCCACCTTGATGAATATCATTGGCTGTTTGGATACGCCTACCGCGGGTAGCTATATTCTAAACAACAAGGATGTGTCGGATATGACCGAGAATGAATTGGCTGAAATCAGAAACAAAGAAATTGGATTTGTATTCCAGACATTCAACCTTTTGCCTAGAGCGAGCTGCCTTGAAAACGTAGCCCTTCCATTAGTCTATGCTGGACTAAACAAGTCAGAGCGTGAGGAAATCGCTTTTGAAGCACTTTCTAACGTGGGACTTGGAGACCGTACCCAGCACCGTCCAAATGAACTTTCGGGTGGTCAAAGACAGCGAGTAGCGATAGCAAGAGCTTTGGTAAACAATCCAAGTATAATACTTGCCGATGAGCCTACGGGTAACTTGGACTCCAAAACTTCCTACAGTATTATGGAGCTTTTTCATGAACTACACGTCAAAGGCAATACCATCATCATGGTGACACACGAAGATGACATAGCGCATTATGCACATAGAGTAGTCAGATTGAGAGATGGACTGGTAGAAACGGACACAATTAATCCAAATCCTACCCGAGGAATCCCAATGGAGGTCTAAATACACCTAATAATTTCAAATAGATTCTTATTTTTGCCCTGAGCGAAATCAAGGCAGAACGATGAAAATCTATACAAAAACAGGCGATCAGGGAAACACCTCTTTGTTGGGGGGTGCAAGAGTACCCAAGTCCAACTTAAGAATCGATGCCTATGGAACGGTGGACGAACTTAACTCTTACATTGGATTACTTCGGGATCAGCATGTAAATGAAAATAGATCAGACTTACTCAAGGAAATTCAAGATCGCCTTTTCACATTGGGTGCCGACTTGGCAACTTCTCCAGGAAAAGACAAAGTTAAGAAACCGGATTTGCACCTAGAGGACATCACATTACTGGAGCAGGAAATGGATCAGATGCAAGAATTGCTCCCTCCGCTTACAGCTTTTATCCTTCCTGGAGGTCATCAATCTGTTTCATTTTGTCATCTCGCACGTACGGTCTGCCGTAGAGCAGAACGTATAGCTGTGGAACTGAACTCTCAGGAACCTGTCTCAGAGCTCGTCATTCAATACCTAAATCGACTTTCAGATTTCCTTTTTGTACTAGGCCGCATGATGGCTTTCGAACTCAAAGTGGATGAAGTAACCTGGAATCCCAGAAATAAATAATTAACTACCTGGCTCAGCCAGACTAAAGGCAAAACCAATGAAAACTCAGCTTGCCCTACCGATAACTAAAGTTCAGAACTCTAGATTAGCGGATACAGATTTTTCTAACTTAATATTCGGACGTACCATCAGTGACCACATGTTTGTGGCGGATTACAAAGATGGTCAATGGTCTAACTTCAGAATTGAGCCATACGCACCACTCAGCCTAAATCCAGCCAACGCTACTTTGCATTATGGACAGTCCATTTTTGAAGGAATGAAAGCCTACAGAAACGATAAGGGAGAAATATTGGTGTTCCGTGCTGATGCCAATTGGAAGAGACTAAATGAATCCGCTGATCGCATGTGTATGCCTCAGATTCCGGAAGAGATTTTCATGGAAGGACTTTCTCAGCTTGTAGATCTGGATAGAGATTGGGTGCCTACCGCTAAGGGTGCATCCCTTTACATCAGGCCGTTCATGTTTGCTACAGATGATTACATAGGGGTAAAACCTTCTGATACCTACAAATTCATCATCCTCACTTGTCCTGTCGGTAATTATTACAGCAAGCCTGTGAGTGTCAAGGTAGAAACTACTTTTACTCGTGCAAATGAAGGTGGCGTAGGTGCTGCCAAAACTGCCGGTAACTATGCTGCCTCTCTCTATCCTGCCCGTCAAGCTCAAAATGCAGGTTACGATCAGCTACTTTGGACTGATGGAAAAAGCCATAGCAAAATCGAAGAAAGTGGAACCATGAACGTCATGTTCAAAATCAACGGTAAGCTTATTACCGCTCCGACAAATACGGGAACCATACTCAAAGGAATAACTAGAGCTTCTGTGATCCAATTGGCGAAAGACTGGAATGAGCCCTTAGAGGAGAGATTCCTGACAGTAGCAGAGCTTGAAGCCGCCCTGAAAGATGGCACGCTCGAGGAGGCTTTTGGAACGGGTACAGCTGCGACTATTGCCCACGTACAGAGAATACACGTGAACGGCACGGATTATACACTTCCAGCTAAGTCTGAAGATGCCTTCTCTCATAGAGTATTGGCTGAATTAGATGGTATTAAATACGGGCAACTTGCCGACCCGCACAATTGGATCATTTCTATCTAGAAAAATAAGATTGACCGCAAATATAGTTAGACTATATTTTCTTAGGTCAACAGGCCAGAAATTCGATAAACATAGCTTACATAAGAAACTAAGTTTGACATATCTTCTAAGTTAATGCTTACTTAGTTTCATTAAATCTGAACAATAAAAGGCTGTCTTATAGCTGCTGTTTGTCACTTGGGGCACTTGAGAAACAAGAGTTTCAAAATCGAAATGCCACTGCATTCGCTGCAAATGGCTCGGACTCCGCTAAGTTGACAAGTTCAGTTACTAATAAGACAGCCTTTTTATTTTAGTTCGCAGGAACTTCAGTCTGAACCTTGAGTATCTTGAACTTTTTCAATCCCGCCGGCAAATTCCATTCGATTTCCATACCTTCCTGAAATCCTATCAGTGCCACGCCTAAAGGTGACAAAACGGAAAGTTTCTTTTCCGCCAAGTTGCCAAACTTCGGTAGAGTCAGCTGGAAATTCAAAAGCTTTCCAGTAGCTACATCCTGAACTTCAAAAAATGAATTGATTCGGATTACCTGCGGTTCAATTTTAGCATCAGGGACTTTTTTTGCTAATTCTATTTCCTTCGCCAAGAGAGAAATCTCCTTAGTGATCAGATGTGAGGGAGTATTGAGAATCAAGTCCTTAATAGTATTGTAGTCGGTTTTGGTGAGTATCGGTTTCATAAGATTTTAAAGTATAAAGGTGGATCCGAACCAGCTAAGGTCGGGTGAAAACAAGAAGAGTCTGGAAAAATTGCCCTTCCTACGTAATGCTACAGATCACTGAGGGCTAATGAATAAAGGCTTTATTCTTTCTGCAAAGGAAACACAGTTCTGGTCTGTCAGCTGAAGCTGCAGGGAAAATACCAATCAAACTATGTAGCGCCTGTAAATTCAAGGGATGTTTTTTTTCTCGTAACCAAATCTAGCTAAAAACGGAAAGTTTTGCTACTCATTTGATCTAGTACACCTACGAACTCGACTCAAAAAGGTTGAAAATTTACTGGAGTTCACCGAAATACCCACCTCGTACCTATTCCTGCTGAGGAGAAAAATTATCAGTTGGCTGAGTGGTTTCCGCCTTCTGCCAATTCCAATAGTCATCCTCCCATTCCGGGACATCCTTCGCCTCCGAATTGTGTCTTGATACAGCTGCGAGCTGATCAGCGTCTGCTATTTCCTGGATATGATTGAAAAGTATGCGCTCTTCAAAGCGAATATGTTTTTCTACCGCAACTTGGAGGTAATTCAAAAACTCGTAGTCCATCTCCTCTTGAGAAAATAGCTTTTCCAATTCTGAATGTTCAGCCAGTGCCTGTTGCACCAATTCATTTTCACTACCCAAAATCGGAAACACAACTCTTTCCTCCTCCTCAAAATGAGGGATCAAATGGGTATTCCAAAACCAGGATGCGTGTGCTTTCAAACGGCTCACAGCTTTGCCTCGCTTCACTCCAGAACGGATCTTCCAGCAGAACAATAAGCCGTGATGATGATCACGGCTTAAAGGCTGTAGTTCCTTTTGTCTTTTAATCGGCTGATTAGGCATAGATTAGGGATTTTTCTAATTCAATAGCTTTTGGAAACAAGATATTATTCTCCAAGTGAATATGAAGGTGTAGGTCCTGTTCAAATTCCTTCAAGAGTGCGAAAGTAACCATGTAGGTAGTGCATGCTCCTACTGGAGGCGTGTAATCATTCGTAAGCTCGGCTATTTTTCTGAATCGCTCGCCCTCTGCGGCATGCTCTTCCATCATCATAGCCACGGGATTTGCTACGGTTCCAAAATGCCCCGGCGCTACCTCCGAATTTCCTTCCGAAGCTGCTACCAATTTTTTCACGAAAGGAAACAGCACAAACTCCTCCTTTTTCATGTGAGCCGTCAGTTCGCCTGCCGAACCTATGAACAGTTCCTCTACTTCCAACAATTCTGGATGCTCAGCACCGTGTACCTTCACAATTTTAGCGAGCAAAGGCTTGATTTCCGTAATTCTTTTTTCTACGTATGTGTGGTGCTTTTTCTCAATATAGGTAGCCAGCAAATCCAAAGGCCAGGAATTGAAGTCTGTGCCAGATCCATTGTTAGTTTGAACAGCCTCAGCCAATTCATTAAGTAAAGCCTCACTGCTGACATTCTTTTTGTCACAGGCTTCTTCGATCGTTCTATTGCCTTGGCAGCAGAAATCGATTTTGTTTTTTTGAAATACGGTAGCAAAACGGTAATCCTGTGCTACTAATTCTCCGATGATTGCTTGTTTTGTAAGACTCATGATTTTAAAGTTTTGAAGTGTAAAATTCCGAATAGTGTAAGGGTGAATACTTTTATTACTTCCATTATCACATAGTAGAGATGATGATTAGAAGGTTTTAGATCATGGATGTGGATGATGATTTCTGCCCGCGCATCCAACGCTGGAAGTAGCCAGAAGGTCTGAAGTAGTAAAATCAGCAAGGGTATGAAATAGGCTAGGTTCAGTAACTTGAGCCAATTTTCTCTTCCCATAATGCCGCTGATCAAAATGGCCAGTGCAAAGACCCACTCCACCTTGTTCAATGCCCCAAAAACCAACCTGCCTATTCCCAATCCTAAGGGAATGGTAATCCCCGGAGCTTTGAACTTCAGCCAAGCTTCCATGAAACTTATCGCACATACAAATCCTACCCAAAGGAAGGTGGACATCAGGGCAATGGGATTTTTGACGAGTGACATAATTCAAAACGAAGGAGGTTTATTTATGACAATTTTATCTTAAATAGAAGCAAATTTTTTTAACGCTCTATAATCGCATCAAGGTGGACTTACCTGTCTCTAGCCCTTGAGCCAATTCCAGAATAGAAGTAGAATTCAGCATGCTTTTCAAGTCAGCTCTGATCTGAACAAATTTGTTATGCATAGGACAAGGCTGTTCATCATCACATTCTTTCAGCCCTAGTCCACATCCGTTGAAGATGGAATCTCCATCGATGGCGCTGACTATATCAATCATCATGATTTGATCCATGCGATGCCGGTCTATGTAAAAGCCTCCGTAAGGCCCTGTCACAGATTGGACGATGTTCTCTTTGACCAATGCTCCCACGATCTTGGCCGTGAACGCCTCTGGAGAATCTATATGCTCCACCACCTCTCCTATCTTCACTCTTCTCCCTTGCATAGATTGAGAGGCGATGTAGATGATGGCTTTGATTCCGTATTCGCAGGCTTTAGAAAACATGGCTTCGGTATTGGTTAGGTCAAATGTAAGTGAAAAATTCTATTTCAGACAAATTTATCGCAAATAAAAAACTTTTGTTTAAACCTTGAGCTAATTTGAAGAGTTTAAAAAGTCTAAAAGACTACTTCATTGAGTTTTTAACAACATTTCCATTCAATTTCCAGTGGTATTTTCCGCATTTTACTGTTATTTAGCCCAATGAAAAATCTAGTACTGCTTCTTCTGATCTTCCTAGGATCACATGCACTCTTTGGGCAAGGAACTGATTTTGTTTTACTGAAAAGAGGAACTAAGCAGAAGTCTCAAATCCGTTTCTACCCTGGCGAAGAAATCACCTATAAAAGCACCAAAATAGATTACTATGTGACGGATGTAATCCAGAAAATAGATCAAAACTACATTTACCTCTCAGAAAACATCCTTTCCCCAGAGTCCATTACAGCAATAGACATTAGGGACAAGGATCGAAGAAACAGTACCCTGCGTGCACTGACCGTCCTAACCATGGGCGCGGGCGTCATCTTAATTGGCGCAGAATCCATCAATAGCATCTACCACGATCAAGAATTCTCCATCAGTAGCGGGGTAG
This sequence comes from Algoriphagus sp., assembly GCF_039969895.1. Lineage (GTDB taxonomy): Bacteria > Bacteroidota > Bacteroidia > Cytophagales > Cyclobacteriaceae > Algoriphagus. Next base: position 282,192 of record NZ_JBDVMZ010000026.1, on the reverse strand, counting down.
GTCTGGCATCGGGGATTTTGATAGGAACAAGTTTGGCTCTGATCCCTTTGCGCTATAAAACATTCAAGAATTCCGGCCGAAATAAGATTCAACTTATCCAAATGCGTATGGATTAATCGCAGATTACTGGCATAAACAGATATTTTTTCGGACTTTCGCAGCTTAAATTTTAACCTAGACAGATGACTTCAGAACAACTGAAAGACTTGAAAGCCCGCACATCGGCTTTGAGGAGGTATCTTTGACTACGATCGTAAGAAAGCAGAGATAGAAGACCTAGAGGCCGTATCGGCCCAGCCTGATTTTTGGAACAATCCAGAAGAGGCAGAAAAATCAATGAAACAAATACAGGCCCGCAAAGCTTGGACTGGCTCTTTTGAAGATCTCAACAAGATCATCGAAGACCTCGAAGTACTGTATGAATTCTACAGTGCTGATGAAGTATCTGAAGAGGAAATCAAAGCCGAGTACATCAAAGCTGAAGCCGCAGTACAGGAGCTGGAGCTCAAGAAAATGCTCTCCTCTGAGGAGGATCAACTCAATGCCGTGCTGGAAATCAATCCTGGTGCCGGCGGAACAGAGAGCAACGACTGGGCCTCTATCCTCATGCGGATGTACATCATGTGGGGTGAGAAAAACGGCTACAAAGTCCGTGAAGTGGACGTGCAACAAGGTGAAGTGGCAGGTATCAAATCCTGTACTTTAGAATTTGAAGGACCACTTGCTTACGGATTTCTCAAGTCTGAGACAGGCGTGCACCGCTTAGTGCGGATTTCTCCCTTTGATTCGGGTGGAAGAAGACACACTTCCTTTGCCTCGGTCTATGCCTACCCAGAGGTGGATGACACGATAGAAATCGACATCAACCCGGCCGACATCGAGCTCCACACTTCCCGATCAGGAGGTGCCGGTGGGCAAAATGTCAACAAGGTGGAGACCAAAGTTCAGCTGACTCACAAACCTACGGGTATAGTGGTAGTATGTCAGATCGAGCGTTCTCAGCTAGCCAACCGAGAAAAGGCCATGCAAATGCTTAAGTCTAGATTGTATCAGATGGAGTTGGAAAAGCGAAATGCAGAAATCGCCAAAATCGAATCTTCTAAAATGCGTGTGGACTTCGGTTCTCAGATCCGAAACTACGTACTTCATCCTTACAAACTGGTGAAAGACAACCGTACAGGCCATGAGACCTCCGACACCCAACATGTTCTGGATGGTGGTCTGAATGACTTTATGAAAGCATTCCTGCTAGCGCAAAGCGAGGAGCAAGCGAATAGTGATAATTAATAGTAGGTTTTAGAAGTTGGGTAAGAGCAGGCTGGGTAGATAAAATTTAGAATCTACTAAAAGGAGATGATGGCGTAAGCCGGAGTAACGTTGAAGCCCTGCGTTAAAAGCTCATTGCGTTTGTAAATCACATCATAGGGTCAACAAAAAGCTGGAACCACTTAACAAAACTTTCAATAATTTATCAGCGACGGCTCCAACGGTGCGATAATTTTGTAGCCCCGGGTTTTAACTCGGGGCTACTATTTTGAATAGAGATTCTGTGCTGTGGCTGCGTAGAGTTCAATAGAAAAGAAAGCGGTTGGGTATAGCAAGGCGGGGATCTTTGAACCGCATGGAACCTAGGACGCATAAAAAACAAATCCCAAACACTTCTACAGCTTCACCGTCGAGATATTCTCAATTATATTTCAGAACACGGGGGTGCATTCTGGGCTATCGATGGTTCGATCCTTTCGGGATACTTAGGGGAAAATTGATAAAAGTAAATCTGTAACTATTCCTTGATCGACCACGAACTGGTTATGCCACCCTCAGTATGCCGTTTATCCAGTTAGGTCTTGGTTTTTGTCTCTTCAATCCTTTTTCCTTTTTTCATCAGCGTTCGGGATAAAATACTTTCATCTTCACCAAGACGTTTTGCTGCTTCTTCCCTACTTTCGCCAAACTCATGCGATTCCTTCCCTCCTTTTTTACGGTTGACTTTTCTCTGCTCTGCCTGAGCTCATTTCTGTTTTTCGCCTCCTTCAATATGATAATTCCGGAGCTTCCGGATTATTTGACTTCGCTGGGTGGCGAAGATTACAAGGGGTTGATAATTGCTTTGTTCACCTTATCGGCGGGACTTTCCAGGCCTTTTAGTGGTAAGTTGGCGGATAAAATCGGACGGATTCCTGTGATGATGTTTGGTGCAGGAGTTTGCTTTGTGGTGGGTATATTATATCCCCTTCTGAGTTTTGTGGGTGGCTTTCTATTTCTGAGGTTTGCCAACGGATTCTCTACGGGCTTCACCCCTACCGGTGCATCGGCCTACGTAGCAGATATTGTTCCTTACCAGAAAAGAGGCGAAGCGATGGGCTTGTTTTCGTTATTCGGTTCGATGGGAATGGCGGCTGGACCGGCTTTGGGTGGATGGCTAGCAACTTGGGTTTCTATTGACACGGTGTTCTATGTCTCAGCTTTCACTTCCATTTTTTCTATACTTATCCTATTCAAATTGAAGGAAACATTGCCTGATAAGCAGCGTATTACCTGGAAAATGCTGCAGTTGAAAAGGCATGAGATCTTGGAAAAACGAGTGTTGATACCTTCGGGGGTACTTTTTCTCTGTTGTTTTTCCTTTGGGGTGGTACTAACGATTATACCGGATTTCTCCAGCCATTTGGGGATAGAAAATAAGGGATTGTTCTTTGGGGTTTTTACTCTTTCTTCCTTAGGGATTCGCCTTTTAGCTGGGCGAACTTCTGACCGCTATGGAAGAGTTCCTGTTATGCGTGCTGCCAGTGCTACCTTGGTTTTAGCTATGGTTTTGATTGCTTTTTCGGAAACCAAATTTGCACTTCTAGGTTCTGGAGTGCTATTCGGATGTGCTGTGGGAATGTATAGTCCGACCACATCTGCCTGGGTTGTGGATCTTTCTTTGGATCAATTTCGTGGTCGGGCATTGGCTACCATGTATATTTTTTTGGAAGCGGGCATAGGTATAGGTGCACTTCTATCTGGTTTTCTATTTGCAAATAGTGCTGAAAACTTCCGTATGGTGTTTTTAACAAGCGCTGGTTTTGCAGGATTGGCTTTTGTATGGTTGCTTTTTCTGAGAGGATTTCCCACAGATTCACGGGAATAAAAGGTTCAGATTCACACAGATTTATAATTTATTGCACGAGGATCAGCGACTTTCTCTGTAAAGATCTGCGAAAAAAAGGGTTTGTTTGACATGAAAAATCCCCGCAGATTAACGGGGATTATTGATGGATCACTCAGCTAGGTCTGTGGAAATTTATCAGTACCCAAGGTGTGTGCCGCCTCTAGGAATAGCCAAAATGGATTTTTGCCTTCCGTTATAATAAGTCACTTTTTCCCCATCAAATAAAGCACCTTCCTCCAGCATAATACGCACATCTTTGTTCCACTCCTTTACAAAAACCACTGCATTTAACTCAATAGCGTACCCTGTCATAGCATGAAGTGGAAAATCCCCCGCCCCTGGAGTATCGCCTTGGTTGTCCCACATGCCGATAGTAGGTCCAGCAGAGTGACCGTAGAAACCAAGCGGATGCGTATAAATGGTGCCGCGAAGATTTTCTTCCTCTAACAATTTGCGAGAAGCTCGAAGGATTTCATTGCCTGTACGGCCAGGCACATAATTTTCAGTCAATATATCCTGAACTCTATTGCCTTGCTTGAACGCTTCCTGTAAATAGCTTGGAACTTCCGTTTCGCCAGCTTTCAACACGTAGGCCATTTCCTGCGTGTCTGTATTCAGCCTGAGGTAGGTGATCCCAAAATCCACATGGAGCAAGTCGCCAGGTAAAATCACAGAGTCTGGAGACTTGGTTGCGAAATTCCTGTTCTGCTCATTATTTGCGGGATCTGGACGTTGAATGTCCACCGAAGGATGAAACCACGTATCCAGTTTCAATTCTTTGATGCGCTCTCTGTACCACCAGACCACATCCTCTGTGGTAGTCACACCCGGGGTAATAACCGCCTTAGAAAAACCCTCGCTGATAATGGAATGAGCTATTTCCTGAATGTGCTTGTAAGTTGCCATTTCAGGTTCAGTTCGAGTCTCTAACCATCTTACGGCGAGGGTTTGGGCAGAGGTGACATTAGGCTGGAGGTTTTGAGGAAGATATTCTAAAAACATCTGGTGCTCGTTCGTAGTCAAGCCATCCGCATGTCCATAGTCTTTGGCGTAGTTCAAGCCTATTTTCTTAGGGTTTTTGGAGGCGATCAACTCCATGAGGGCCTTCCATTGATCTGGCTGTTTTTCGGGATCCCATGCTCTCTTGAAGGATTTCCCTACATCGTATCTGGCTACCGCATACGTTTCTACAGGTGCATTTGCCGTAGGCTGATACATTACCAGAATCGTCCTTCTCCTGGCTGCATGCCAAGTAGCCGGCAGGAGGGTTCGGATCACCGGATCTTCGTTGTATTCTCTAGAAATCACCACCCACATATCAAATCCCGTCTCGGTCATCAACTTTGGCAGGAGATTTTCAATGCGGTACTCTAGCCATTGGTCAATGATCTCAGCTTGCTCTCGCTGCGTGAGGACGGCCACATCTTGGGCAGTACTCAGATTAGAAATCAGAAATAAAGAAAATACGAAACACAACTTCTTCAGCATAACTATAGTGGGTTAGGCTGGAAGGTAAAAATAAAATTAGAAACTGAATGCAAGAATCTGATTGCTGCGAACTACTCGGTGACAGTCGGTTTATTACTTGCTATCATTCTTTTACTCAGCTTGTGAAAGCGGACGAATAGCACGATAGCTGTCACGGTCAATCCTATAAGCAACCCATACCAAATCCCCATTTCTGCTAGTCCCATCTCAAAAGCCAGGAAATATCCGAGTGGAAGTCCCAGAACCCAATAAGCTACCAAGGTGATCACCGTAGGGAATTTCACATCCTCCATGCCTCTCAATACACCTAGACCAGCCACTTGGATTCCGTCGGATAGTTGGAATAGCCCTGCAATAATCAATAAAGATGCAGACAGCGCTATCACCTCTTCGTTGTCGATATAGAGGGTAGGAAGATAGAACCTCATCAGAATAAAAAGTAATCCTGTGACAGTCATGAAGGCAAGAGTCATCCCAAATACCACCATTCCGGCTTCTCTCATGCTTTTAAAATTACCTCGACCGATCTGATTACTTACTCGGATCATGCCTGCGGTGCTCAGTCCAGATACCATCATGTAACTCACTGAGGCGAGGTTGATTGCGATCTGATGTGAAGCAAGGGCATTTACTCCAATCCAGCCCATCATGATGGCAGCGGTACTAAAAGCACTCACTTCAAAAATGTATTGGAAGCCTGTAGGAACTCCAATCTTCAAAATCCTATTCAGGAGTAAAAATCTCAGTTTTCCCAGTCCTAATTTCAGATTAAAGACATGGTATCTTTTGGAACGCAGCATGTAGAGTCCCATCATTATCGGCATTAGAATCCGCGAAATCAAAGTAGCCCAACCTGCACCGTTCAAGCCCATTTCCGGAAAACCTAGATTACCATAGATGAGCACCCAGTTTAGCAACACGTTGATGATGTTGCAAAAAATAGTCACATACATCGCCTGCTTAGTCTGTGAAAGTCCTTCGGCAAACTGCTTGAAGGATTGAAAAATCATAAATGGTAGCAGGGATGCAGTGATTATATACAAGTACGGTATGGTAAGGATCACCACTTCATCAGGCTGATCCAGAAAGTGTAAACCCTGAGACAAGCCGATCACTACAATCGTTAGAAGGATGGCTGTAGTGATGTTGATCCATAACCCATGCTGAAAAAGATGGCCAATTCTCTTGACTTTCCCTTTTCCTTCTGCAGCAGACACCAATGGTGTAATTCCCATTGAAATTCCCATCCCAAACATAAGAATCACAAAAAATATGCTGTTGCCCAAGGATGCAGCTGCTAAAGGAACTGCTCCGGTCTGACCCACCATCATACTATCAGCTACACCAACTAGCACTTGTCCTAATTGACTTAAGACTACTGGAAAAGCCAGCGTAAAGGTGATTTTGATATGATCTTTGATCGTCATTTTACAAGTTTAATATTCTAGCAGCTTTGAGAATCGCAGCTACACTGATTCCATCGGTGATTTGGCCATTCATAACCATCTTCAAAACCTCAACGAAGGGTAATTTCGCAATTTTCAAGACTTCCGTTTCTTCAAATTCAGTTTCACCCTGAGTCAGTTCCTCAGCCATATAGACATAGCCAACTTCATCAGTCACTGAATTAGAGGTATGTATTTTCATAATCTCAGTCCATTTGCCTGCTAGCAGCCCAGTTTCTTCTTTAAGCTCTCGCTTGGCACTGACCAATAAATCTTCATCAAGAGGTCCACCACCCATGGGAATCTCCCAAGAATATTCATCGAGTGGATAGCGGTATTGTCCTATGAGCCAAGTATTGAGATCCTTGTCTATCGGAAGGATAGCCATTGCTCTGTTTTTGAAGTGAACCTTGCCATAGATCCCGTCATTTCCGGCGGGGTTGATCACTTTATGCTCTTCTACAGCAATCCATGGATTCTCGTAAATCGGGCTGATGGTCGTTGTTTTCCAGGGATTTTTTTCCATTTACTCAAAAAAAAAGGGTGACTCACGCCACCCTTGATAACATTTTAGGGCTGATTAAGCCGGGATAGGCATTACTTTAGAATCCTTGAAAGTAGATAAAATAACCATGGATTGCATGGAATCTACTTCTTTGATTTCAGATACTTTCTCTAGCATCAAGCTTTGGTAAGACGTAATATCTTTTGCGATGATTTTCAGGATAAAATCACCAGTACCTGTAATGTGGTGACATTCTATCACCTCTTGGATTACATTTATCTCACGCATAAAGGCGTCAATATTGCCTTTATTGTGACCGATCAAACTTACCAACACGAAAGTGCTCACACCCAAACCGATCTTTTCAGGATCAAGCTTAGCATGATAACTCTTGATGATTCCTGATTGCTCTAATTTCTTCACTCGTTCCAAAGTTGGAGCAGGAGAAAGCCCTATATCTTTTGAAAGTTGAGCGTTGGTGATTTTGGCATTAGCCTGAAGGATTTCCAGAATCTTTCTATCGATTTTATCGAATTTTATTCTTAAGCTATGATCCATGATCTCTTGCATTTACAAAATTTTATATGGTGCAAAGTTAATATAATTGATGATTGTTTTAAACCATTCATCAGAATTTTAAAGAGTAAATTCAAAATTTTCTTAATATTTCTAAGTGAAAACAAGAGCATTCCTTTCAAATTCCCTTGCCTCATTCGAAAAATTCAAATTTTCTCCTGTTAATTAGGCAAAAAACATCGATTTTATAGTTAAAGTTTATTCTTTTTGATAAAATCCCTAGCTTCCTGATGAGCGGGGTGTTTTCGCTTTGCATATTTCTTGACTTCTTTAAAATACTTTTTCGCCAAAGACTTATTATTTTCTTTAGTAGCTATTTTCCCTAATTGTACTAGAGAATAGAGGTAGTACCCACTTTCCTGAGACTCTGACTCTTCGCCAAAGGATAGTGTTTTAAGGTAATATTTTTTTGCATCGGTTTTATCCCCCATTCTATCGTTAAACTGAGCGATGTAAAAAGCCGCATATCTTCCACTATTAGATTCGTATCCGGGCATTTTATTGTCGATGCGGGCAAGTATCTCATGGGATTGCTGCACAGCTTCAGTCCAGCGTCCTACTGTGTAGAGATGACGAGCATAGGACCTATGGAAATAGGGATTGTTGGGGTATTTTGAATGCAAATATTCTGAGATCTGCAAAGCTTTGAAGGGCTCTTTTTCCTCAGAAGCATAGAGTCTAAACAAGAAATATTGAGCTTCTACCCGTGTGTAAAAAGCATTGTTGGCTACCTGCTCTAATTGCTGAAGACCTAGCTCCTTGTTGCCCTTCGGGAAAAGTGCCATTACTGGCCTCAATAGTGGGTAATTTTCTGGAATCCATTCTGAGAAATAGTTGAAAAGCGCATCTCCGAGCAGTAACTCAGGATTAAACTCCTCCTCGCCCCTACTCAAATTCATGTATTTCAAGGCATTTTTCCCAGCAAATGCTGCTTTAGTCCAGCTTTTCCTTTCGGAATAGAGACGAGATTGAAAACCATACCCAGCGGCTAGAAAGAAAGCAGCCTCTTTATTAGTCTCATCTTCGTCGAACATCGCTTGCGCTTTGGCGATTGACCTGTCCAGGTATTTGACAAAAGTCGCATCGTACTTTTCATTAGTCACATCTACTTCTATACGCCACCAGTAGCCCAATGCCACCAAAAACTCCGGCAACGGATGGTTGGGGTATTGGATAGCAAGTACAGCATAGTCCCTCTCGGCACTTGGGAAATCAAAGTTGTACATGCTATTAATTGACTTAGTAATCCTAAACTGGAGTCCCCTATCCAGCAAAAGATATTTAGACGGAGCAAATAGCATAGAATCTACTTCCATGCTTTGAGCCAGAGCAAGACCATGCCCTACCAACCAAATACTAAGAATTAGTGCAACTCGTGCCAACATATATTTCTTTCTTATTAGACTTTAAAATTAGAGGTATTTCCAAACAAAATTTTAGATTTGGCTCAGATTCATCATATAATGGCTAAAACTTTAACCCCAGAAGGACAACGTCTGAAAGAACTAATAGATTTCGATAAGCGGATTTATTTTTTAGTACTTGTTTTTTTATTCCTATTCATACGCTACCTCACAAATACGCTGATTCTTGAAGCTATTCCAGATTATGACAATCTGGAAGCAAGAGGTGACTTCATGATTTTTCATATTTTCAACGCCCTGAATTACCTCTGGACGCCTTTTGCTTTGCTTTGGAAGTTCACTGTGATTGCCTTTCTATTTTGGTTGGGGGCGTTTTTGATTGGGTACAAAGTGCCTTATAAGGAACTATGGCAATTTGCCCTTATTGCTGAACTGGTGTTTGTTTTCCCAGAATTAATCCGCTTGCTAGTCTATATTTCTCCTCAGACTGGCGTTACATATAACGAAATAGATGAATACAGGGCGCTTTCTCTACTTTCCCTGATCGGAGCTGAAAATGTCGCCGCTCAATATCATTATGCGCTCGCAACCATGAATATCTTCGAGATTATCTACGGAATAGTCTGGGTATATGGATTTCACATGATCAGCAGAAGGCCTTTTGGAGAATGCACAGTGGCAGTAATCATTAGCTACTATCTGCCCTTGGCAATATGGCTGACTTGGTACATAATGGTGTATAGAGGGTAATTTTGATCAGATTATCCAAAAAAAATAGCTAGCACAGAGCCTAAAACTCTGCACTAGCTATTTTTTTATGCTTCTAAAACTTTGCTTAGGTTGATAAGGCTGTCTGCTGATTGATCAAAAACCTAAGCCTAGAGCCATAGAAGTAGGTGTGAAATTTAAGTTAGATACTTTGGAAGCTGCTCCCGTCATTAAGTTTATCGAATAGACACCAGCCGCACCTCCAACTGTAAACACGCCGTACGCCATATCAGAGGTTCCTCCAATATCGAAACCATTATTGTCTGTCAGGTTGATTCCCATTGAACCAATCGGTACTAATACCCCGTCGTTTGGTGGTGAAACTTGGTAAAGCATGTCGTTTTGAGCATCTACCACGAAAAGTGCGGTTGAAGTAGTTCCAGCAAAATTCTTGGTGTAAGCTGCTCCACTAGCCATTGGTGATCCGGGATTCAGACTACCATCAACGGCAACGACTGTTCCCAAGTCAGGGTGTAGTCTTAGATTTTGGCCAGTTTCTGTGATTAGACGGATTCTATCCACAGTAGGATTAAAGTCAAAACCTATAAACGAACCCATCGCTGCCGGCATTAAGGGGCTACCAATAGCAGTTAGAGCACCACTAGAAGGATTGACGCTGTATAGCTGGCTCATATTAGAAACTGCCAGAAGCTGACCGTTGACCGGACGAAAGTCCAGACCTGTAATCATTTCACCAGCTTTCAGACCTACCATATCTACTGAGATTGGGCTTGGGTCAGTTGGGTCAAATCTATATAGTTTATTGCTTGAATCTGTAGCATAGGCGATAGGATTGGTTTTGAAAGCCAAGCTGATTACTGGCTTCGCAAAAGTGCCTATCCACATGGCTTTTCCTGACGCAAGATCTATGGTATAAAGTCTGGACTCCCCTTCTTTTCTGTTTACTGCTAGCGCGATAGAATTGTCAGGATTTAGATCCATATCTCCTATTCCTTCAAAGTCAACACCCAAACTCCCCACTTCTTCCAAGCCACCGTCGTTGGGAGGAACTTGCTTATAGAGTTTGTCTTGCGCAAAGTCTATATCAAAAAGCGTAGTAGAAGTGGTACCAGAGAAACTATTAGAATAAGCCACAGCACCAATTCTAGGATTCATGCCGCCATTAATAGACCCATCCGTAGCTACTACTGTACCTAATTCAGGATGAAGTCGAAGATTTTGCCCAGACTCAGTGACTAATCGTATTCTATCTACTGTTGGGTTAAAATCCAAGGAGGCATTTTCACCTAGCACAGCAGGGGAAAATGACGTTGTGCCTAAAGCAGTTGCTACCCCAGAATTTTCATTGATGTGATACAAGCGACTCATGGAACTGAGGGCGTATAACTGCCCAGTGGCAGGACGATAATCTATCGAAACGATCATTTCTCCTGATCCCAAGCCCGTAATGTCCATTGAGCTAGTTGGCATAGACAAGTTACGCGCTTCATAGATTAAAAGCTTATTATCAGAAGACAAGGCAGTAAAACTGACTTCGGGAGCCATACCGGGTATTTCCATACCAGGATTCATATCCTCGTTATCGTCACATGAGAAGAACGCCAGTGATATCATAGTGCTGGCAAGAAGTGCGGGAAAAATTCTTGATTTTTTCATTGGTAGAGTTAGTTGATTTGACTCAAATACGGAGTCAAGCAGCCAACTGGATTTATCAAGAATTCTATTTTTTAAGTATAAATATCCGCTTTCTCATCTGTTCCCAAATTTAATTACTGTTCAATTAAACTTCCCAAGTTCGGTGTGAAGAAGAAATTAAGCTTGAAAATAACTTTGGAAAGTTTTCACTGTGATTTCTACTAAAAACCAATCTAGCTAACACATTACAAGGTCATCAGTTCTTTTCCAATTATATAAAACCCCATAATCAACACAAACCATCCAAAGCCTTTCTTAAGTGCCTGCTCATTGATTTTTTTAGAAAGAGAACTACCTATAAAAATCCCAATAATCGACAAACTTGTGAAAATCAAGAGCATTTTCCAGTCGATTGTCTGATTAGATACATCACCTAGAAATCCAATAAGGGATTTGGCCGCAATTATCAAAAGTGAAGTTCCCACTGCCATTTTCATAGGTAGCTTAGCGAGCAATACCAGTGCAGGAATAATCAAAAATCCACCGCCCGCTCCTACTACCCCGGTAATCAAACCAACAACTATTCCTTCCAGCGCAATCAATGGAATATTAAACTGAACTTTACTTTCTTCATCTGAATTACTTTTCCCATTTCCATTGATCATAGAATAGGAAGCAGCAAGCATAATCAGGGCAAAGAAAATCATGATACCTATACTCTTGGTGATTTCGAGTTCACCAAGTACCAACAGAGGATCAGGCAACGCCGGGACGATGAATTTTCGGGTTAGAAAAACCGCGATGAACGAAGGAATCGCAAATACTAAAGCAGTTTTATAATCGACCAATTGCTTTTTCATATAAGTGAAAGAACCTACCAGCGAGGTGCTTCCCACGACAAAAAGTGAATAAGCCGTAGCCAAAACAGGGTCAATACCTAAAATATAAACAAGCACAGGCACTGTCAAAATAGAACCTCCACCACCAATAAGCCCTAAACTAACACCAATGATAACTGCAGCAGCGTAGCCCACGAGTACGATAATTTCCATTACAATAGTTTCAAATGTATCTCACAAAAGTAGTAGTGACACCTTCCAATCGAGGTGACAAATGTTACACTTATAGATTTAAGGTAAATGACGCTCGTGTAAAAGTGAAAAATCAGGTGTCAAAAGACCAATCAACCCAAGAGATCTAACTTCTACTTGTTGATTATCCTTCAAATTGTCTAAATTAAAAGAAGAAATACTGGCGCTATGAAAATTATTATTCCCATCGACTTTTCTGACAACTCACTCAATGCCTTAGATTTTGCCATTACCCTTGCAGGGAAAAAAGACGGGGAGATCATCCTTATCCATGTGATAGAGGCTGTTTTTGATTTCGCTTCGCAGGCTTCTGTAGCTATAGAAAGTATGCATCGAGATGCACATTCCCTGATGCAAAAGACACTGGAAGATTATACTGATTCTAGCCTGAAATTCACTACTGTGATTAGAGAAGGAACAGCGTCGATAGCGGTAGCCCGTTTAGCTCAGGAGGTAGATGCGACTTTGGTCGTAATGGGGACACAAGGCGCCAGTGGCATCAAGGCTGCGCTTATAGGAAGTACTACCATAAACACCATCAAAGAATCAACCACACCGGTTCTGGTCATCCCAGCTAATTCGAATGCGCTTGACATACGAAAAATAGCCTTAGCATTGGAATTTGCTACGCATGAGGAAAAATTTATCGATTGGGTGATCAATATGAGTTTGCGGTGGGAGCTCGGTATGGAGTTCGTTCACGTCCAAACTGAAGCTGCATTTGAAGAAGAGCCGGGAATCAAAAAACTTGAAAAATTAGTCACTTCTCAATTCCCCGGCTTACCCATCAAAATCCACACATTTTATGGACGAACTCCCGTAGAGGGATTAGATCAGTTTCTCGAGGAAAATGAAAATGTAATCTTAGTCATGTGTCACCACCACAAAAATCTTTGGGATCAGATTCTGAACCGAAGTCAAACAATAGAAATGGTATTTCACTCTAAGGTCCCTCTCCTGGTAATTCCTTAATTATTTGCTAATTAACTCCTCAAAATCATCGCGGATATAAATCACATTTCTTCCCAATTCTATCCATTTCTTTTTCTCTAATTGTTTCAAAAGGCGGGAGACAACTTCTCTAGACGTCGTCAATTCATTGGCAATTTCCTGATGGGTAGTGCTGATTTCATTTGTTTTGAGCTGCTTCATTTTTTTCACTATATAATCCATCAGTCGCTCATCCATACGCTTGAAGGCTACCGAATCCAATGCAGTGAGCATTTCTTGAAATCTACTCTGGTAAGTATTCGAGACGAAATCCTTCCACTGCTTAAAGTCATTTGACAATTGATCAATAAAATTGATAGGAATGGCTATGATTCTAGCATCCTCCTCCACTACCGCTTTTATTTCACTTGGTTTGGAAGCAGAGCAACAGGTCAATGAAAGCGCGCAGGTCTCACCAGCATCCAAAAAATAGAGGAATAACTCTCTTCCCTCTTCATCCATGCGGGAAATCTTAATATAACCATTCAAAACTATAGGTACCATTTTCACAAATTGCCCTGGCTCCATCAGTATTTTCCCAGCCTTGAGATCCATAATTTGACCCTTGTCCAAGAGCTGTTTTAAAAGCCCTGGGTCAGTAAAAAATGGTAATGCTTCCTTTAATTCTTCTTGTGTCATGATTTTTTGATGATGATAATCTTAAATAGTGATGAAGTCGTTATTCCAAATTCTTTCAGATGAAAATAAGTGTGCACGTTTGGTTACCAGTCAAGCGCCAAAAGCATTATAACGTTTAGTTAACTTCACAAGTGAGACCTTTTCGCTTACGTGTCTTCGAACTTTTGCCCGAATGAGCAAGGGAAGTTTGTGCGTTGGCTAGATAGCGAATAATCATAATGATCATCATCACAATTAAGTAAGAATTTTAGTTCCAAAAAAAAATGCCTCTCACGTAAATTGAGAGGCATTTATAGAAATCAAACTAATGCTAATTGCTAACAGGTAGGACAGCAAACGAATGGAACCTTGGTCAGTGGCGAAGTCCGTAAGATTCTAAAGTGCCCTAATCCTTGACTCAAGGGACGAATGTCAGACATTAAATTCACTTCTGGTCGCTTCGCTTTCAATCCCTCTGCTACCCTATCTGAAACACCACTCAAATTCGCTTTTCTAAAGTCATGCATATGGTCATGAATATTGGTAATATTTCCAAAAACCTCAACCACCAAAACACTGAGCGGACTATCCTCTGGCAACCCAAAAGACTTTAATTTCTCTGCTAAATCTTCAGATGTTACGATCGCAGTGCCCACAGGATGTTCGTCTTTTATACTTGCCAGCAGATTACCCCTTTGGACAGAGGCAGGATTGAGCTTCACACTCCCAGCGGTATAGTCACCAATGGTCGGTTGGAAATACACTTGCTTTGTCAAATCATCAATAATTTTTTGGCGTTTAGGGTCAGTATTTACCCGAACACCAATCTTCATTTCAATTTCTCCCAAAAGGATATTCCGAAAGTCTCTCCCGTCAGCTTGACTCACCTGAGCATATACCATAGTCCAGAGACTTGTTCGTGGAGGCTTGCTGGTTACATTTTTACCGTTGTGAACAGCTTTCGCAAAAGGCGCACTTACATACATGTGGTTTTTATTCCTGTTGAGAGAGCAAAGTAAAGTAGGTGCTGGATGTTGCACGCCCGTCACTCTCAAAGGCCTGCCAAATCTACCTTGGGCAGTTGACCAAAGATTGTCCCCATTCAAATTACCCGTATGGGCATGCCCCACTCTGAATTCGTAAGTAAAAAACCCAAACATTTCTGCGCTTTCAGCATGCAATCCTGGAGGAATTGGAAGCATATAATGCGTCTCGCTATCAGTAGATTTAATCATAGGTTGCATGGCATTATATCCCGCCTTATCATCACTCTGGCCAGGAATGATTTGTCTAGTCAGTTCTGGATCTAAGCTGATCGGTGCTTCCTCTGGAGGTGCAAATTGTTCTCCATCGTTGCTGGCGATCAATTGATCAGGTGCATTTCCAAGCATTCTACAGAAATATGTATCATCTGGATTCTCTATAGGTTGCTCAAACTCCACCCATAAATAACGCCTTCTAGCCTCGGATGAACTATAATCCTCTGTTCTCTCATAAGGAGAAAAAGCAATTCCCACGCTGACTAGTTTTGGAATTTGGGAAGGTGGAAGGACTGTAGGTAGCGTTAAGCGGCCAGTTTCTACGACTTCAGCTGTAGCATGGCCAGCTTTGGTTTTTGGCTTTATTTTATACCAAGCCCAAAGTTCATCAGGGAATCTTAACTCCCCATTTCCTTGCTTTAAATCATTTTTCGGATCTAAGGCATCTATGTAGATGATTCGAGTATAGTTTCTGTTGACTCTATCAAACCTATCCGGCTGTAATGCTTCAAATGATACGGTATGTTTCAGTTCAATATCTCCCAAATAGCTATTCAAGCGCATATCTGAATCAGCTTCCCTACGAAACTTAAACTCCCTTTCTATCTCAAATGCTACGTCGTTTAATGCATCCCAAGACCAGTCTCGATCTATTTTGTAGCTTAAGGTAGCTAGCCAATGATTGTATAAATCGGCTTTGGTAGCAAATGTGATAGAACTACCATCAGGTGCCAGTGTATGTCTGATTCTTGAATTACATCCAAAAACTACGCGTTCGCCCTTAGGGGCTACCAAGGTCAAGCCTTTGGATTCCAAGCCAAGTGAATTGGCAAGTCTCTCCACGACTCCAGATTGCTGTTCTTCAGATTCTCTTCTGAGCAAAGAAGCAAACACATTATTTTTGATTGGTGGAATGCTATCAGGTTTTAGAAATAAACCTTGGACAGGTTGAACAGTCTCAAATGGCTTCAAAAGATTAGATTCACTCTGAGGCTCTTTGTAAAACATAAATTGCTGAACTTTCCCAAATCTGCTGTCCTTGTCCTCATTATCGTCAATAAAACCAAAGTAACTTTCGGGAGCTACAGCAGAACTTGCCTCAGCGCGTAAAGAAACTCGGATATGTCTGCCAGTTGGAAGAATAAGTCCTTCCATCTCATTGATTGAGTCAATCAAGAGTTCCTCGTTCAAAAAGGGATTGGCTGGCTCCCCTAAATTCAAAACTGCCACATCCATAAAATCGATGGGAATATTCAGTAAACCGTCGAAATCTGAAGGAAAAGCTCTACTTGTTTCATACAGCGTAATAAAACTATCCCTACCGTCTTGGCTCAATTGAGTATCCATTCGAAGCGATTTGACTTCCACACGTATTTTTACCCGCTGAACATCCGGATCAGCTAAAGCTGGCTTCAAACCATCTGCCTGGAAGGTCAATTCCTTCAATAATTTGATAGGATCCTGACCGATACTTTGGTATTTATTGGTGAAAACAACCGCAGGATACTCCAGAAGTGGTCTTTGGATCACAAAGCTTGGGTTCGCATCAAACTGGGTCTCTTCTTCATTCACCGCATTGAAATAGGTTCTCTGGTTATTTCTAATTTCCAGCGGTTTTTGGATTCGCAGCATTCCTGGATTCACAAATCTTTTAAAGGAAACGCTGGTTTCGGGGCTCGATGCGTCATTTAATGGAGAATCTTTCACGCTTGGTCCACCTCCGGAAATATCCGTCATTCTTACTCTGAACTCATAGGAATTACCATAGCGAAGTTCTGTTTTTAATGGAGAAGGAATCAAAGCAGTATTTTGAGTCACAATTTTGTCCTGAACCACATGCTGTTGACCACCGTTGTTCTCATGGTTTCTATAGATCTGCAGGCCATCCTGATCTTCTGTGACTAAGCTTTTCCCAATGTAATGAGCATAATACATAGGTAGCCAATAATGATCACTAGAAGGCCCACTGATTTTATTAGGATAAACCTGGTACGGAAGTTCAGTTGTGCTGGAATCTAGCTGTCCTTTGAATAGGTTTTGAGATTCATTAATCTCTATTCTATTCAAACTTTCCCAATGGCTGCCTATAGCTGCCTGCCTTACGTCTATATGATAACCCATCACACCAAGAGGTGCATCTATCCTGTTTTTTGAGCCTGGATCCAATGGATTTTCTATCATCTGGCGCAAGTACCAAACCAGAATTTGCTCGTCATCCCAACCAAGTCGAATACCAGCATCCGACTGTGGAGGCAATTCATCTTGTGACTCCTCGAGCAAATTACCACTCACAGGTTGATTGGCATGGACTATTTTTGCGAAGCCATCATCATAAGACTGTGCCTCTTTAAACAGCTCATCCCATGGCCCCAAAGGAACTGGTTCGTTTGGGTCTGAGGCTTTTTTATAAAGCACCGGAAACAAGACTGGCGCAAAGACAGGCCTCGCAGTCCCAGCAGTCAATGCGGGTATTTTGGCAGCATATCTTTTAATCAATGGACCGTTAGCGTTTTCTAGTAAACCTGCTTGCGCTTCAGAATAAGGGGTATTTATAATATCGGCATAGAGGTAACCCCCATTGACAAACCAACTTGAATCTACTTCGAGCTTCACTTCATAAATCATTCCGCAGGCTTTGGCTAGCAGGGGCTGTCTCAGAATATTCGCGAATACTTTTCCCCAACTCAACGTTTTTCTAGGTGTATAGTTGATGATGGGGGTTTTATCACGGACAGCACAGTGATACCCATCATCAGTGATTGCATTGGGATGTCTGGGCTGAGTGAAATTAAACTTTTCCCTATAGGATATGGGAAGGTATTTCTTGATGCTTTTGTCAACAGGTACAGGGTCTGATAGCTTATCCGCCTGATCGGTAATCGGAAGCGGCATAGCTTCTGCTACTTTTTTAAGAATAGAAATTTTGTCTTTTACTGGGATTACTTTTACCTCCTTGACAATAGGAGTTCTACTAGGCTCTGTTGCATTGCTTAAAGGAAAATCATCAGATCCTTTGACAACGGAAAGACTAAATTCGGGCTGCAATTCTGCAAATCCCGGCACTTTTGAGGGATTTGGAAGTCCAGTAGCCCAATCCGTAAACGGGTCAGTATTTCGAGGTACCACCACAATGTTGACTGTCAATATATTTCCATCAAAACGCTGAGGAAAAGTCATTAGGGAAATCAATCTTCTAGGTTCCATAATCTGTTTTTTTTTGGTAAAAAATTAAGCTATCTGACGGCTTTCTTGCCAGGTTTCTTCAAAACTGATATTGATAATAAAGCAGATACTGATGTCCAGTCCAAAAGTCACTGAAGCGGTGCAGTCAGTTCTATCTTCACTTGCGATTCGTTTGACTGTGCCACTTGCTTCTATGTAAATAGTCACGCTGACGATTCCACCTAGGAGATTTGCATGGCCTTTGAATAGCATAAATGCCGTAACTTCTATCACAGTAGCATCGGCGTACATTTCGCAGCCTACTATGTACGTGACGCTGACATTCCCTACAACTGGCAATCCCACTGAGATATTGGCACCAAAGCCAAATTTCATCATCAAACTAGGGCCAATCTTCGTATCACAGGCAATCTTCACTTCTACAGATCCCACTGCATAAATCGTAGCCGCACCGACCGTTACGCACATCACCTCTAGGCCACCATTGAATTGGACAAATCCTCCCGCAGTAGGCAGCAGCTGTGCAGGATCACTGGTGACCTTAAGCGCTGCGTTGAAATAAACTCCTAAAGCCAGCCCTGCTTCTAATCGCAAGGGACATTGTGGAGAATTATAAACCGAGTCTTCAGGTGGAAAGCGGATCAGCGGGATTTCTTTGGTAGCTTCAAATTTATACTCCCAAATTTCACCTGCATTGCTCATTGCTATTTGGAGCCCTTTTCTCATCACTGCACCATAGTCTCCTGTGCTCAGCGCAGCAAGCATCTGTAACAATTCAATCACAGGCTGCAATGCATCGCTAAACTCTACCTCCGGAAGTGGTATACCATCTAAAGGTCCTGGGTTGTCTTTGTCTCCAGCGTAGCCAGATTCCTTTCCTTTAGCGGCATCAAAGTTTCCTTTGATGGTCATAAGGCGCTCAAATGAACCTAAGTCCACTACCATAGCCACGTTGTTAACTTTACTTTTCCAAGTATCGGCTAAGTCACTAGCAAAAGAATCCACATCAAAATTCAGCTTGGAGTCCACGTATTGCTTTGATCCTCCTTTATTCTGTTCAGCTTTATATTCGATGTAAATCTTCAATGCATCCATATCCACCAAATACAGGGGATCAAAATTTGGGATATCAAATGCCATCGCTTTGTTGAGCAGTTCATTGGCTTCACCAGAAAGTAGCTTGAAGCCTTTATCCACTATTTTACCACCCTCCTCTTTCGCCGTAATTTCCATGATTTCCAGCACTTTTCTTCCTCCATCTGTGGCTGCATTTTCTATGAATGCAGCTACCTTATTCCCATTTTCATCTATCCCTTCCAATAAAGCGATAGCTTTTCCGAAGTTGGAATAGGCATCACCCACATTCGGAAAAATGCTACTACCATTCATCAATTTATAGGCATCAGAGAACACAGGCGGGGTTTTACTCAGCAGCTTAGTGACTCCATTTTTGAAACTTGGCGTAAGAAAAAGTGCCTTTTGCGTAGCAGTACTTTGGAGAAAGCCGTAATTGATCGTATCGGCAACAGGATTTCTTAGGATTTCCAACGGATGAGCTAAACGTACTAAGTTATTAGCCACATCAGCTGCTTTGACCACAATCTCCTTCTGCCATTCACCAATTCGAATCAATGGAATAGGAATGTGGGGCGGCAGAGGCGTCACTTCTCCACTGCCCGTCTCATGCTGAACCATACTCCAGCTTCCATCCTTTGGCAAGAGTACTGATCCGCGAGTAGCTGCCACGAATACAGGTTCTGAGTTAGAATTTCCAGGCTTTACTGAGTGAGAAATATCGAATCGGTTGATCTGCATCATCTGTCCAGATCGGTTTACATTCATTTCGCAGTTAACGTCCCCTCCTATCAATCCACCTTGGACGGCAAGCAAGGCTTTCAATTGGGAAGGAGTCAATGGGACTCCCGGAGGAGAAAGCTGGACATATCCTAAAATTTTCTTTGCGGGCGTTTTGCCATTTTTATGGCCTTTTACCAAGTTTTCTATCGCTACATCAGCATCAAAATAGACTGCAACGCATTTGACTTCTTGATTAAATTGGGATCCAAGGTTTTTCACCTTTTCTCCATTTTCATTGATGTAGGTTCCATTGTGACCTATGCTATTATTGACCACAAAATCTGCTACCCGACCATCTTCTTGAATATTAGTGATATTGTACAACCCACGTAAAGTACCAGGATGCAGCTCATAAGGAGATTCTTCTACTTCGGGATTTCCTGCTATGGTCTTATCAATATACTTATACCTAAAATCAAAAATCCCATCAGATTCTGGTTGCCACCCACTGTCAGTTCTATAGACGAAGCCAGAACTAGTTCTAAAAATGGTGATCGTTCTGACCACTCGAATACCCCAAGGATAAACGATGCTTTTCACTTGGATCACCTCATGGGCAGTTCGGCCCAGCATAACATCAAATCTTGCTTGGCTTGTTTGTGCTATCGCGGCAGAGGGACTTAGCCAATTGCTAAACGTACTTGCGCCGTACCCTGTAAAATCAATTTTGCTGACCGGAACTCCTCTTTCATTTATCTGAGTAGGATTTCCTTGATTGACAAAAAACTCTCCATTGAAAATTTGTGTCACGCTGTCGCCTAAAGTGCTTGCTCCGTTTGGAACTCCGCCAATTCCCAAAATATTGGCTAGCTGAACTGTAAAACCTGCAAACATAGGAAGGTCGTTTTTCTTCGGTTCGCTTGGGAACTTCTTACCATAATCCCCCGCCGTAGCTCTAATCTGAATTCCGCCTTGCAAGTCATTGGGGAAATGAGGACGTACCTGACTGAGCTTGGGTTTGACAGATTCTCTAGTATTGGTATGGGAAAGCTCGGCTAACGCCCTAAGACCAAAAGGCAAAGTAAATAAGGCTGATACCGGAGTTTCTTTTCCTTCATATTTACTTAAGATAAAATCAACCAGAGGTCTGGGAGAGACGGCAATTCTATCCGGATGCGTATTGATTAATCGCGTAGGGCCTCCATCATTAGGATAGTAATTAAAAAGTGTAGGTGGATCTCCAGGCTTGTTAGTTCCAGGAGGAGTCAAATTCAAGACAGGCTCCCAAGCTACCTGAGGCATCATAAATAGGCGAGTCATCGCGCCAGGCGCGATCACTTCCATACCTTCCACCGAAAATGGCTGTGCATTGGTCTGAGAAATAGTAGCCTCCGATTCACTCACAGCTCTTGCCATTCCAGTTGTCACTCGCTGACCTCTGGCAAGACCTATGCTCACGCCCAATTGATTGGCATTGGAACTGACATCCATCAACGCAAAGTAATCCATCTCATAAGGTCTCGTAAATTGTTGAGCCTGATTTTCATATGGAGGCAACTTATTGTCTTTGACAGAAGTAGAAAATTTTAAGGTTTCTACCGTTGAGTCGGAGGACATCAACTGAGATAAGGTAACCGATTGTATGGATTCTGCTTCTCTTGGTGATGCAGCAGTCGAAGAATTGTTGTTGGCAGGCCCAAAATAAAAGCCCACCTTAACCTCATCTTCCTGCTCATTTTTAGGCTCTTGGGAAATATGACATATCATCCAACTTTGGATAGCATCTATGCCCTTCCTCTTGTTGCCAAAACTCTTTCTCAAAATACCCAAATTGGCTACATAGGGATCTGGAAGTGTGGGCATATAGCTGATCATACCAAAAACTAAGAAAGTCTGACTCTTTAGAATTCTAGACCAGTCAGGAGTACATTCGCCAAAAATCATAGCTCCATTCACAGGAGAAAGCGTGAATAGTGCATTCTCTAAGGCTACCGCAATACTCTTGAAACCTGGAACTTTATTAAATGGTAACTTATAGTCCCATAGAATATTATCATCTACTACATAAATTAAATTCTTAGCGTCAGAACCTGCTAATAAAACTGCTGAGTCTTTTGTTCTAACCGCCACGGGGAGGCCATTTACCAAAATAGGCCGATCCACTTTAATATGGGCATTACCTAAGGCAACCAACATTTCAGCTCCTTCTGCGAGAGAATTATACATAAATATCGAAGCCTTAGTGAAGGCAAAGGAGACGGATGTACCATGAGCATTCAGATCATCTCTCCAATGGTCAATTTCTTGGAATGCCCCTTCCCCATTCGAAAGTAAATCAGTAATGCCAATTCTGCCATTTTCAACTAAAACGAATGGCTTGTCTAACTTCAAATTTCTGCCAGATAGACCCGTCCATCTAAATTTAAGCCCGGGCTTCAACTGCTGAAGCATTCCTCCGGAACCAGCAACTTCGAGCGGTGCGGAGACATCGAGTTCAGCAGCTGGGATTCCCCACCAGGACTCGATTACTGAAGCTGATTCATGCAATTCAATCATCGGACTTTTTTGAACTTTTGGTTCAAATACAGCAACCGAGCAGGAATAAGGGATCAATAAGCGAGAAAATTGAGCATTATAGGCTGGAGCTTTATTAGTTCGGCTGAAGGAAGCCGTTTGCCCATACACTGACCATTGGGCAGGGCCACTCTCGGAAATTTGAGCCTTAGAAGCTCCAGTAAAGGAGAATTTCAAACTTCCTGGGTTCTGAACTTTTGCCTCAAAAGCATCTTTTCCATGATTTTGATTAGAATCTACAGCTTCAGGACTTTGTGCTACATCCAATTGCACTTGGACAGTGGCATTAGCTGCCAACACGAGTTTGTCTCCTTGAAGAACCGGCTCAGCACTAAGCTGAATTTTACCATCGGTAACTTTGATTCCTGCATATCGCGTATTCGGAGCATTTGCGGCCAGCATATCAGCCCGTATGTAAAAACTACCTGCCGATACATCATAATTTTTTGAAATTTCTATGGGAGGCGCATTGATTGCTTTGATCTTAGGGTCAACGAACGACGCTTTGAACAATAAAACTGGCAGATTGCTATTCTGCTGGTAAATACCGATGAGTTTTGTCACTCGGTAAAAGTCTATTAGGATTACCCTTCCATCGATTTGGTTCAATGGCCCAATTGTTTTTTCCACCTTTGCCCCAGCTGCCCAGGCCGGTACACTTGCGCGGATTTGGGTACTTTTGACAGGAACTTCGCGGATAAAAGCTTTGAACTTTGGATCCTCAGTATCCAGGTTTTGCTTGTCAGAAATCGTCCTACCTGACGGGATTTTTGACTCTGATTTTATTTCTGGTTGCTTTTCAACTGACCCCAGCCTTGGTTTTTCAACAGGAGACTCCTTTTTGTCTTTTATGGGAGTAGTAGGTTGATCGACATTTGCTTTGACAAGTTGCCTTTGAATAAGCTCAATTTTTTCTTTAGGTATTCGCTCTTGAAAAAACATCTCAGATCGTTCAAAGCTGAGATTTTCAGATTTGATATCGACGCCATCTTGGATTAGCAGAGATTTTGCCAGCAAGGGAATTGCTTCTTCCCATTGTTTTTTATCCTTGGCTGTGTCAGCATTTAGGTGTCCAAAAATATTGGACAAAAGGGACTCAAGTTGATCTTTTTCCATGGTAAAAAGTGTTTAGACGATTGATGCTTTTCTCCAGAAGAACCTGGTCGGTAGGCTAGAAATAAAAATTTTCTCGAAGCAAATTCTCGTTAAAAAAAGCTCTCAAAAGGTAGCTACTTCTAAAATAAAACCCCAGCAAAAAAATCGTAAAACCTTGTAATTCCAGCAATTACTGATCTTTATTTTAGTATAAAACAATAAAAACGTGAGCGAGCTAAGGGCTTAATAAAACTGGAAAAATAGTAAATAGGTTTTCTGTCCCCGGTAATTTTAAGACGGGCATAACTCAAAATAACTCGGCATTCAGGACAATTGCTTCAAACAAATAATCACTTCCCTAGTATTTCGATAGGGAAAAAGTATCTGCCCACAAATTATTAAATCGGAACAAAAGAATATTTTCAACAAAAAAATATGACAAAAATCTTCTTTATTTTTCTTTAGATTTATTCCAAATAGCCCTACTTTTGCGATTGGTCACCTTGCCAAATCCAAACTATATGTTCACAACCGCAGATTTCATACCTGTCACCAGCGCAGCAATAATCAGAGAAATCTTAGATTCTCCCTTGAAAATCAACTTGATGGAACTAGGTTTTTTGCCAGGAAAGACTATCATCCTTCATCATTCTGCACCTATGGGAGGTCCGATGGCTTTCAAGCTAGATGAGACCCTATTAGCATTAAGAAAAACCGAAGCTTCGCTTATTGAAGTGGAATTGCTCTGAAATAAATGTCTGAGTCAACTATACCTCACCTTATCAAAATCCCAAAAATTGCGATCATCGGAAATCCAAATGTTGGGAAATCTACCATCTTCAATCAGCTCACGGGACTAAGCCAAAAAATCGGTAATTATCCTGGAGTCACGGTGGATAAGAAGACTGGCTGGATGCAGTATCAAGGCAGCAAGTATGAAATCATAGATCTTCCTGGCACTTACAGTCTTTACCCAAACTCAGAAGATGAGGTCATCGCTCACCGGGTTTTGAACCAGTTGAATGAGGAGGACAAGCCTGACTTCGTCCTGATGGTCATCGACTCCTGCCAACTTTCTAGGGGATTATTTCTGGCCACTCAGCTGATTGACCTCGGACTCAATCTGGCACTAGTACTTAATATGGCTGACGTAGCTACCAGAAAGAATATCGCCATCAAGAGCTTCGAGATTTTTAAAGCGCTGGGTGTTCCGATCTTGAGCACAGATGCTAGAGGGGAAAAAGGATTAGATCAAATACGTGAACTAATTCATCAGCAAAATTTCAGTAAAAAATCATCCTTCATTAACATAGAGGAGGTAGTTGACGCCAAATTACTTAGTGAAGTAAAAGATAAATTTCAGCTTAGCAATTCCTATCAGGCATATCAAATGCTGCGATTTGGAGAGAAAGACAAGGCATATTCTCAAGAAGACAGGAGCTGGATCACTACCAAGCTAGCCGAAAACAATTTTGAATTGGATAAGGCTCAGCTGGAAGAAACAAAGATTCGCTATCAAAAAATCACAGCTATTGTTGAAAAGACAGTAGTGAAAACCCCTGAGGTCAAGCAAGAGTCGGGTATTGATAAAGTATTGTTACATCCTATATTCGGGTATGTGATTTTTGGGGCCATTCTTCTCCTCATTTTTCAAGCAATTTTTGCCTGGGCATCCGTACCAATGGACCTGATCGATGGTTTTTTTGCGGAGTTTTCAGGTTGGGTTTCTGACGCCTTGCCAGCAGGTCCTCTCTCTGATTTGATCACCGAAGGAATTATTCCTGGCATTGGCGGGGTGGTTATATTCATTCCGCAAATAGCCATGCTTTTCGGGTTCTTAGCCATCCTAGAGGATACCGGCTACATGTCAAGAGTTGTATTTTTAATGGATCGCTGGATGCGTCCTTTTGGTCTGCATGGCAAAAGCATAGTGCCGCTAGTATCTGGAGTAGCCTGTGCTATACCTGGAGTAATGGCAGCCAGGAATATTGGAAACTGGAAAGAAAAGATCATCACCATCATGGTTACTCCATTGATGAGTTGCTCTGCAAGACTTCCTGTTTACATTATTCTAATCGGCCTAGTGGTCCCTGAGGAGTTAATTTTTGGGGTTTTCAATCTTCAAGCCATTGCTTTGCTGGGGCTTTACCTACTTGGCGTAGTGGGCGTATTGATGACAGCATCTGTAATGAAGCATATTCTGAAATCTGAAGAAAAAAGCTTCTTGATGGTAGAGCTTCCTACCTATCGCGCTCCACGCTGGCTGGATGTGTTGATGACGATGTTTAATAAATCCAAAACATTTGTCTTTGAGGCAGGTAAAGTTATTCTAGCTATATCAATTATCCTTTGGGTTTTGGCATCTTACGGACCGCCAGAGCGTATGGATGCAGTGCGGGCTGAGGCAGACGCAAAAATAACAGCCACAACTTCCGAGGAGCAAATCGCCGAAATCGAGAATGAAACAGCGTCTCAACTTCTGGAGAATTCCTTCATTGGGATCATGGGAAAAGCGATAGAACCTGTCATAAAGCCACTTGGCTATGACTGGAAAATAGGAATTGCGCTGATCACTTCTTTTGCGGCAAGGGAAGTTTTCGTATCTACTATCGCTACCATTTATAGCATAGGATCAGATACTGAAGATGAACTAACTATTCGTGAAAAGCTTAATCAACAGGTCAATCCGGATACGGGAGAAAAGGTCTATACTACTGCTACAGCATTTTCCTTAATGGTTTTCTATGCTTTTGCGATGCAGTGCATGAGTACGCTCGCTGTAGTCTATCGAGAAACTAAAGGTTGGAAATGGCCGTTGATTCAGACGGTATATATGACGGCTTTGGCGTACATATCTGCGCTATTGGTGTATCAAATCCTCTCATAAAATGTGGCAAGAAATTCTAGTTGGAGTAATCGTATTAGCTGCTTTGGCTTATTTGGTGAAAAAATACTTCATCAAATCAAGCACAAAGGCTGGATGTGACAAATGCGCCAAACCTTGATTTTCATGCCAAGCTACGTCTTATAATTAGTTTTTTATACTTTTAAGCTCATGGGCAACGTAGCCAAGCAGAGCATTCAAACCACCATTTTTTCTTACCTAGGCGTAGTCATAGGATATGTCAATGTACTTTGGCTGTATCCTTATGCGTTGGACGCCTCTCAGCTGGGGACATTTCGTACGATCCAAGATTTAGGGCTGCTATTTGTTCCTTTTGCTCAGCTCGGAGTAGGGCATGGCATTACCCGCTTTTTCCCTCAACTCAAATCCAATCAATCTGCCTTCCTCAGCTATGGATTGGTATTTTCTTTAGTTGGTTTTGTGCTGGTCAGCTTGATATTCCTGGGTTTCAAAACTCAGATTATCGACTTATTTGCTGTCAACTCACCAGAGGTGATTGACTTTTTCGGGATCGTATTGCTGATTACTTTATTCGCTTTATTAAGTAGCATTTTCGATGCGTATAGTCGGTCATTTCTGAAAGTAGCCGTCCCTACCCTAGTTCGGGAAGTTTTCCTTCGCCTACTCACGGGAATTTTAGTAGCTTCCTATTTGCTACAGTGGATCAGCTTCCCTCAGGTGATGCAGGGCCTAGTAGCGGTGTATGGTTTTGCTTTATTGGGTGTATTGGTCTATTTGCTATGGCTGGGAGTGGTGAAGTTTGACTTTAGATGGAACACTTTCCCGAAGGGATTTCGAAGCTCATTTATACAATTTAGCCTTATCACCTTCTTAGCTACTGCCGCTTCTACCTTGATCATGAAAATCGACAGCATCATGGTGAGTTCGATGATTAGTCTTGAAGCAAACGCAGTCTATACTATAGCTTTTAGCATGGCTTTGGTAATAGAGCTTCCCCGACGAGCAATCTCCCAGGTAGTGATGCCAGTGATAGCAGATCATTTTGCTAAGGGAAATCATGAGGAAATAAATATCCTCTACAAGCAGGTCTCCAACCGGCAACTCTACATTTGTTTGCTGCTTTTCATAGGCATCTGGTCAAATCTCGATTCCCTGTATTATTTCATCCCTAATCGCGAAATCTACGCAACAGGAAAGCAGGTGGTTCTATTGATCGGTATGGGAAAACTCTTTGATGTGGTATTCTCAGTAAACAGTGAAATACTAGTTTTCTCAAAGCATTACCGCTTCAATCTTATCGCTACCATCGGGATGAGTGTCTTGATTATTGCACTGAATTACCTCCTGATTCCTATATATGGGATTGACGGTGCAGCCATGGCTTCGGCTGCGGTGATGTTTTTGTACAATTTTGTGAAATACTTGTTTCTCAAAATTAAACTTGGTTTTGATCCCTTTTCCTGGGAAACGTCTAGAATCATTTTAGTTGGAATAACAGCCTGTATGCCTGGCTACCTGAATTTATTCACTGAGTCACCAGTTGCAAACATGCTTTTCACAAGCATTGCAGTGGTATTGGTTTATTGGTTCTTCTCCCGATTACTAAACGTGGGAAATGAAGAGTGGGAATGGATAAAAAATAAAGTAAAAAAGTCCGGATCTTAGAGTGTTGCAAACCTCCTACTTGACAAGATTTGAGCTGCTTTTTGACCGCAAACTTCCACTGTTAACCTGCCTTCTGAGGGGCGAGGTCCCGTCCTAATAGATCGGAACTGGGATGAGGCCTGCTTTTGGAAATAGCTATACTCGGTAATTATGTAATTTGTGAAGTTTGAACATGTCGGCGACCCGGACAGTGCAAATATACGATTTATTACACGGTAGGTTGGCAAAAATGAAAGTTGATGCCGATTATGTAGAGTCAAATAAACAAAACTTATAGTAGTTGAAATCTTATATCCGAATAAAATTCTATCCATACCAGCAATACAAGGCATAAATAGCTTTAATTAGATAGATATAGCGATTATTCAGAATTTTATTTTAACAGCAAGCTGATTTCTTATTTCATTTACCCTTAAATTTGCATTTCTAAAACCGTTGGCGCTTTATGTATTTGATTAAAAAAATGGTCGTTTGCCTGGATCAGACTTCACTGGATCAAACTCTGGTTCAACATGCAGCTTTTATTGCTCAGGTTAACCAAACCAAAAAAATCTACTTCGTAAATGTGATTAAGAACCTCAGCATTCCGAAAGAAGTGTTAGAGGAATTCCCAAATTTGGTCGAAAACATGATCAATGAAAGACAGGAGGCTATGGAAGCTACTGTCAAGGAGCATTTCAAAAATACCAAAGGAATCTCCCTGAATTTCATCGTAAAGGAAGGTTCTTTATCTAAGAAAATACTTAAGCTAGCCGAGGAGAAATCTGCAGATATGATCCTGATTGGAAGAAAAGTCCATCTGCCAGGCACTGGAGTTGCTTCATCTCGACTGGCTAGACGCGCTAGCTGCTCCTTACTGATCGTTCCTGAAGGATCTGTTACCAGAATGCAACGTCTATTGGTACCTAGCGACTTTTCAGATTACTCCAAAGATGCATTGGAAGAAGCTATCATGATCGGAGAAAAGCATGGCGGAATTGAAATCGTCTGCCAGAATGTTTTCACTGTCCCTTCAGGCTATCATTATACCGGTAAAAGCTACGAGGAATTCACGCAGATCATGAAGATGCATGCTGAAATCAATTACAAAAAATTCATCCGTAAGATTGACACCAAAAGCAATACAATCAAGCCGGTATATACCCAAGATGTGAATGATGATCCTGTAGAAGAAATCGTCGCCAAAGCCAGAGAAATTGGAGCTGATGGAATAATAATAGGCGCTAAAGGCCGAACAGCTGCCACCGCCCTTTTCATCGGAAGTATGGCGGAGCGATTGATTCAGTACAATGACAGCATACCACTGTTGGTAACACGGCCAAAAGGAAAGAATGCCGGAATCTTGGATTATATTCTCGAAATCTAAGAGAAAAGGATTTTTGAAAAAAAAGTAAATCTGCTTTCAAAGCAAAAAAGGATCAAAAGCAATTATGTTTATCCGCCTTTCTACCAGTAAGGTGGAATAAGCAATGTAGCAAATGTTAAACTTAAGAATTGAGGCCACTTCAGTCATCGGTCTTCCGACCAGATAAGCAAGGAATTTAAGATGACTGGCATTATTGCGGATAATCATAAAAGCAATTTAGCCTTTGGATAACTTAAGATCTGAAGCTATTTCAGGCCTCATTTCAGATGATTCAAAAAATCTTGGACAGTGGCAATATTGGAGTTAACTCTGTTTTTGTTTTTTTTCCTCTGAAAATCAAGCCTTAAGCTTCATTTTTCATGTAGCCTCTAAACCCTTTTCCATAACTTGGGTCTAAAAGGCCAATGAATAAAATCGGTGATCAGGAAATCCTACAACTCATACAAAATCCCAAAACCAGGGATATGGGTTTCAGGCAGCTCATCCTGACCTACCAAAAGCGTGTATATCATGTGATCAGAAGAATGGTTTTGATCCATGAAGATGCCGACGATGTCACCCAAAATGCCTTCATCAAAGCACATCAGTATATAGACAAGTTCCAAGGGCAATCCAGCCTTTTTACCTGGCTATATAGAATAGCGACAAATGAAGCCCTCACCTTCCTGGAAAAGAAGAAAAAACGCTACTTTTTTTCTCTAGATGATCATCAGGAGAAATTAGAGTCCTACATAGATCAGCCTGGAAATATAGACGGGGATGAAATCCAACGTCTGCTGCAGAAAGCCCTGCTTACATTGCCAGATAAGCAACGTCTGGTGTTTCATCTCAAGTACCAAGAAGATCTATCCTATGAAGATATATCGGAAATCACTGGCACTAGTATTGGTGCGCTCAAAGCTAGCTACCACCACGCAGTGAAAAAAATCGAACTTTCACTGACCAAAGAATAAACTATTGACCTCCAACCCAGTCTAAACTTATACCATGCATAAACTTCCAAAACTTAAGGAATTCAAAGCACCAGATACTTACTTCGATCACCTTCCAGATGAAATCATGGAAAAGATCAAGCCACAGCGGACTATCCATTGGATGAAGTATGCGGCAGCCGCAGCTATGGTAATCATCAGTCTTGGCGTCTGGCAATTTTCCAATACTAATCAAAAGGTGGAGGTTCTATCCATGGATGAAGAGGTGGCTTTCTATATTGATAGTCAATACTGGACAGCAGAAGACGTTTTGAGCATGGTGGATAATCCAGAAGAAATTTTGGATCAGATTATTGTTGAAGAAATGGCGTTCGAGGTGGACGTCATTGATGAAAATGATCAAAACTGGTATTAATGACTATGAAAAAATACATATCAATAGCTATCCTGTTTTTCTTGGGGTTGGGTACTACCTTCGCTCAGCGTTCTGATGAACGGTATGACAAAGAAAAGTTAGAAGCTGCCCGCGTGGCATTTATCACCACCAGGTTAGATCTGAGACCTGAACAGGCAGAAAAATTTTGGCCCATATATAATGTCTTTGACGAGACAAGAGATAAGATTCTTAAAGAAATGTCTGAATTGGGAAGAGTAAAAGACATCAAACTCTCTGAAGCAGAAGCTAAAGCAAGAATTGGAAAAAAATTCGAGCTTCAAAGAAAATTAATTGCTGATGAGGAGAAGTTTGTCAAAGACCTATCTAGTGTCCTCACCTACAATCAGATCATTCAATTAAACGGTTTATCCAGAGAATTTGCCCGACATATCTATCAAAGGCATAAAAGGGAGGATAGTAAAAATTAAAAAAAAAGCGGCTCTAAGGCCGCTTTTTCTTTTTAATTCCCTTTTTTCAAAAGGTCTCGGATCTCTTCGAGGAGAACTTCAGATTTAGATAATGCAGGAGGCGGAGGGGTTGGATCTACAGCTTCTTTCTTTTTCAGGCTATTTAGCCCTTTGACAGCTACAAAAATCACAAACGCAACAATCACAAAATCAACCACATTCTGAATAAAAACACCATAGGTCAACAATACCGGACCCAAGTCTTCACCGGTAGGCCCTACACTATTTTCCTTCAGTACTATTGCTAAATCAGTGAATTCTACACCACCTAGCAATAGCCCTATCGGTGGCATCACTATGTCTTTGACGAAGGAAGCCACGATCTTCCCAAATGCTCCACCTATGATCACCGCCACAGCTAGATCTACTACGTTGCCTTTAATAGCAAACTCTTTAAATTCTTTTAGAAATCCCATAATGTTTGATTGATGGTTGAATTATTTGTGGAATATTTCAAAAAAAATGTTTTCAAACAAGCACATGTAACATTTCGACTTCATTTTTATTGGGTTCAACGGCAATATCATCCCTATTTCTTCCAAAAAAACAGAACTATTGAGTGCCTTTTTTCCTTAACATTGCATCCTTAATTATCGAAAAAATGCAGGCACCCAAAGCCAAAAAGATCCCTCATCTGTTAGAAACTCATGGTCATCAGCGTACTGACAACTACTATTGGATGCGTGATCGGGAAAACCCAGAAGTCATAGCCTACCTCACTGCTGAGAATGAATACCTTAAAACAAGCCTGAAATCCACGGAAGATTTTCAAGAGAAATTATTCCAGGAAATGAAAGGCAGAATAAAAGAAGATGACGAAAGTGTACCCTATCTGAAATCTGGCTACTACTGGTATGCGAAGTACGAAACAGGAGGTGAGTACCCGCTCTATTGTCGCAAAAAAGGAAGTTTAGATGCACCGGAAGAGGTGTTTTTGAATGTAAACCAACTTGCAGAAGGAAAGTCCTATTATCAGGTGGGTGGTACAGCAGCTACTTCAGATCTAAAAACACTCGCCTTTGCCGCTGATGAGGTTGGGAGAAGAATTTATACCATTTATTTCAAAAATCTAGAAACCGGCGAAATCCTAGCAGACCAAATTCCAGCAATCACAGGGAATTACGCTTGGGCTGAAGACAACCAGACGCTTTTTTACTCCAAGCAAGACCCAGATACGCTTCGCTCCTATCAAATATATTCGCATAAACTAGGGACTTCAACCGCTGAAGATCTCCTGATTTATACCGAAAAAGATGAGGAGTTCTCCTGCATGGTCCACAAAACCAAATCTGAAAAGTTTATCCTGATTCACTCTGAAAGTACCATTTCTTCCGAAATGAGATTTCTAGATGCCTCTAACCCCACTGGGGAATTTACCCTGCTGCAGGCTAGAATTCCTCACTTGGAGTATGCCGCTGATCATTATGGAGAACATTTTTGGATCAAAACAAACCTCAACGCACAGAATTTCAAGCTTGTCAAAGCCCCTATTTCTTCTCCACAACTAGCGAATTGGGAAGATGTAATCCCACATAGGGAGAGCGTATTGCTAGAGGACTTTGATATATTCTCTGATTTCTTGGTAGTTCAGGAGAGAACTAAGGGGCTTTGCAAAATCAACATCAAACCTTGGGATGGTACCGCTAGCCACTTTCTAGAATTTGACGACGAAACCTACACCGCCTGGATCAGTACAAACCCAGAATTTGATACACCTATTCTCCGTTTTGGCTACAATTCACTCGTAACCCCAGCCAGCACCTTTGATTACCACATGGTGACTAAAGAGAAAACGCTGCTGAAGCAACAGGAAATTATTGGCGGTTACGATGCTTCACAATACACCTCAGCTAGAATCTGGGCCAAGGCTAGCGATGGTGTTATGGTTCCTATTTCGTTGGTCTATAAGATTGACACCTTCACCCCAGATGGGTCAAATCCTCTCCTACTGTATGCTTATGGATCCTATGGCTATAGCATGGATGCTTACTTCTCCAGCAGTCGTCTGAGTCTTTTGGATAGAGGATTTGTCTTTGCGATAGCACATATCAGAGGTGGAGAAGACCTGGGACGTGCATGGTATGAAGATGGAAAAATGCTTAAAAAGCGTAACACCTTCACGGATTTCATTACCTGCGCAGAGCACTTGATTGAAGAGAAATACAGCTCTTCGGAGCACCTATACGCTATGGGCGGCAGTGCTGGGGGCTTATTGATGGGATCGGTGATGAATCTGCGCCCAGACTTATTTAACGGTCTGATAGCAGCTGTACCGTTCGTGGATGTGGTGACTACCATGCTGGACGAGAGCATTCCATTGACCACCGGCGAGTTTCAAGAATGGGGCAATCCAAAAAACAAGGAGTTTTACGAATACATGCTTTCCTATTCGCCTTATGACAATGTGGAAGCCAAAGATTACCCTAATCTACTGATTACTTCTGGACTTCATGACAGCCAAGTGCAGTATTGGGAACCTACCAAATGGGCTGCAAAACTTCGGGAATTGAAGACGGATTCCAAGTTACTTTTCCTTCATACGAATATGGATGCAGGTCATGGTGGGGCTTCAGGAAGATTCAATTCTCTTAGAGAAATGGCATTGGAATATACCTTCCTTTTCTATTTGGAGAAATTGATTTGAGTATAGCGTTAAGCCACCTTTAAATAAACAATGCCAAGGCTTCGAAGAAATATTTTTTCCTAACTTTGGCCCGAACCTATTATACTTAACCTAATGAAAATCGCTCTAATAGCCCATGACGGTAAAAAAGCTGACATGGTCCATTTTTTAAGTGGATTCCGCGAAAGACTGCTTCAGAAAGACGTGGAGTTGGTCGCCACCGGCACCACAGGTTCTCATATTGAAAAAGCAGGTTTTGATGTTCAAAAATTACTCTCGGGTCCTATTGGGGGTGATGCACAGATAGCAGCTATGGCTGCACAGAAAGAACTAGCCATGGTTGTTTTCTTTAGAGATCCACTTGATAAGCATCCCCATGAACCGGATGTACAAATGCTGATGAGGATTTGTGATGTGCACAATATTCCTTTGGCTACGAACCCAGCTTCGGCTGAATTGATGATTAAAGCTTTCACTCAAACCTAAAAAATGGAACCTAAAACCATTAAAAAAATTGGCGTTCTGACCTCTGGAGGCGATTCTCCAGGTATGAATGCAGCGATCCGAGCGGTAGTTCGCGCAGGATTGTATTATGACTTAGAAATGTATGGCATCTACCGAGGCTACGAGGGGATGATACAGAATGATATCAAAAAACTAGAATCAAGACATATCACCCATGTCTTGGAGCGAGGTGGCACCTTTCTCAAGTCTGCAAGAAGTGCAGAGTTCCGCACACCTGAAGGCCGTCAAACTGCCTATAATAACCTCAAGTCCCATGGAATCGATGCCTTGGTGGTAATCGGAGGAGATGGATCGCTCACAGGAGCACACTTATTCTACAAGGAATATGGTGTGCCAGCCATTGGCCTTCCTGGCACGATAGACAATGATCTCTCTGGCACAGACTCCACCATCGGTTTTGATACGGCCTGTAATACCGCCATCGAGGCCATAGATAAAATCAGAGATACTGCCACTTCTCACGACAGGCTTTTCTTCGTAGAAGTGATGGGGAGAGATGCTGGTTTTATTGCTATCAACGCTGGAATCGGAAGTGCTGCAGCAGCTATTTTGATTCCTGAGAAGAAAATGCCCATTGAGCATCTGGTGGATAAATTGAAAATCAGAACTAAAGCCAAAAAAGCATCTAATATCGTGATCGTAGCAGAAGGGGGAAAAAGTGGTGGTGCAACTGAAATAGCCAATCTTGTCAAAAAACACCTGCCTTATTACGATATTAAAGTGACTATTCTAGGTCACCTGCAGCGGGGCGGTTCTCCTAGCTCCTTTGATCGTCTCATTGCTTCCAAACTCGGTGTGGCAGCTGTAGAAGGATTGTTGCAAGGAAAATACGATGTGATGGCTGGCTTGATCAATAATAAGGTGGTCTATACCCCTATTAAGAAAGCAATTGTAGATGACAAATCTGTAGATGAGGATGATTTCCGTGTAGCGAAGATTTTGTCCACGTAAACAATTAGCCTCAAAGGATTTAAAATTTAAAGTAGGGCGAATATTGATTCGCCCTACAACAAATTATTGAACCCGTAGGGGCAAAACATCTTTCACTCTAATTAAACATGTGGTATTTTTTAAACCACATAGAAATGATAGAAAACATAGAAATACATCGCCAATTTGTGATATAGCATCGCAGATACGTTTTTATTGTAACTGTCCGCCTTTGGTGGAGCCCCATTTTTCAGCATGGGGGAAAGGATGATTCAAATGATGGCGGGTTTTGGCCGAAATGATGCCAAAACATGCTTTGCTAGTTGCCAAAACAGATGCGTGTTGATACAGAAGTGGCCTGTAAGGACACAGACCAAGGCGGTGGATCTATTAAAAATTCTAAAAATAGAACTCCAAGAATTTCCGCTTGGACTTTTTGTATTAGCTTAATTCGTAAATCTGAATTTTTACCAGCGAATAGCCAAAATTCAATTTTACACTACGCTTTAAATACACTTCTATGAAGCACTATTTTCTTCTTGCCAGTATTCTTTTGTACTCACTAAAAAGTTATGCTCAAACTCCAGTTTTCTACACAAACTCTTCGGGAGACATACACCTAGCCGGTGATTTTGAGCTTGATATATTGCGAACGGACACCACCTACCAAGTTTGGTTTGATCAGTATTCTGAAGTTTTTCAACTTTCAGGAAAAAATACCGACTGGAAAAAGCGATTTGTGAATACTGAGGTCGAGATATTCTTGGGCAC
This sequence comes from Algoriphagus sp., assembly GCF_039969895.1. GTDB lineage: Bacteria > Bacteroidota > Bacteroidia > Cytophagales > Cyclobacteriaceae > Algoriphagus. Next base: position 246,108 of record NZ_JBDVMZ010000026.1, on the reverse strand, counting down.
ATGGTGTGGAGATAGCAAACGCTGGGTTCCGCAGTTTGTCAAACTTTGGAAAGAGATTGGACTGGAAGAAAATCAACTAAAATTCACAGCCTTGTATGACGGGGAAGAACATTACAAACAAGGCCCCAATGGAGAAGAAAAAGGGAAGTTAATTCACCGTGTACCGACGTTCATATTCACGGAAAATGATCAAGAATACGCTCGCATTGTTGAATTTCCTGTGAATGATTTAGAAACTGATTTAGCTCAAATCGCCCTGGGATATTCCTCGGAACCAAATTATCGAGCGGCAACTTACCTTCTTAACTTATTTGATTCAGTACCACTGGATTCTATCTACAAAAATGTCCAAACACATTTCAATGAAGTGTATCAGCGAATTGGCAAGGAAAAGGAATTGAATACGTTAGGATATTTATTCGAAACTTCAGACCGTTTGCCGGAAGCCTTACTCACGTATGAAATCAATTCGGTGATTTTTCCCTATTCCCCGCGAGTGCTAAATAGCTATGCAGAAGCATTGGCGAAGAATGAGCAGACAGCTCGTGCCATAGAAGTTTTCAAAAGAGTTGTTGCCTTAGAACCTACCTTTGATAGTGCTGTAGCTAAACTGAAAGAATTGGAGGATCAATCTGAGACAAAAAACCAACTGAAAAATTAATATATATCTGCTATTCTACCTGTACAGAGGCAAAATAAGAAAGGAAATACAAATGTAAAGATTGAGAATACTTCGGTCCTATAACTTAATCAGGAACCAAATCAAGGCAATTGGCATAGTAGCAATTCATCCCATTCCAGTTAGTCTTTCAGTTTATTTCGTGACTAACAGACTGGAGTTTTTACCCAATTTGAATTTATCTCCCACTTGCTCGACCTTACCAAGTGAAAAAACTAATTGATTAAAACCTTCTGGAGCGGCAACTGATACTTCCTTTTTCCCTAGATTATGAATCACAAAAATCTCCTGATTATCTGACTTCCTAGCATACGCCATGATTTCTGAGGGAAATTCTTCTTCAGGCAATTCCAAAGTTCCTATTGCCAAAGCTGGATTGGTATTTCGAAGTGAGATGAGATTTTTGTAATGATTAAAATAACTCTCAGGATCATTTTTCTGAGCTGCCAAGGGAGTCACTGTAGCATCCGTAGTGTACACTGGCTCGATCCAACTCGTTCTACCGGTATCTTTTTCTTTCTCATCCCAAAGAAAGGGTTCACGGATATTCTCATCAGGCTTCAATCCTAGCATACCAATTTCCTCACCATAATAAATATAAGGAGCACCAGGCATAGTCATCAAAATCGCACTTGCTTGTTTGTAGCGCTGGGGGTCCGAGCCGAGTTCATTGAGCAAGCGCGGCTGATCATGGTTAGAGGAAATAGTAGCGTCTATAAAATTTGGTGTGATCCCTTGATAAAAGTCTAAAATCTCTTTCTGTTTTGTAGGAAGCAGCATTCCATTTTCAGTATTCAGCGCTTCCAGAAGAGTGTAATGAAAATCAAAATTGAACAAAGCAGGTAAACCTGTCAAATAAGGAGCAACTATTTCTTTTTTATCATAGACCTCTCCTACTAAATAGACATCCGGTTTGATTGCTTCCATTTTGGCACGAAACTCCTTCCAAAATGCATGATTATCCAGAGGTCTATCATCCGGAAAAATATGCTTGGCGGCATCCAATCGGAAGCCATCCACTCCTACTTCTTCTAGCCAGAATCGACCAATCTCGTAGATTTCTTCTCGTAGCTTTTGACTGTCATAATTCAAATCAGGCATACCACCAATGAAAAATCCGTAGTAAAAATCATCTCCATTTCCTGGTTCATGCCATTGACGGATGTTATCACTGTCCAGGGTGATCACTTTCTTATTGATGAATTCAGCGATGGTATCCTTTTGCGCCCACACGTAATACTCTCGATAGGGATTATCCCGGCCTTTTCGTGCCTCCTCAAACCAAGGGTGGCCACTTCCGCTATGATTGATGATCAGATCGATCACAATCCTGATGTCTCGCTTGTGTGCTTCTACCAAAAGATTTTTGAAATCTTCCATGGTCCCATAGTCCGGATGTATGGCTTTGTAGTCCGTCACATCGTACTTGTGGTAACTCGGGGAAGGCATGATAGGCATAAACCAAATCGCATTGGCTCCCAATTCCTTCACATAATCTAACTTCTCAGTGACCCCATTCAAATCCCCAATTCCATCTCCATCGCTGTCATGGAACGACTGCACAAAAATCTCATACGTGACTCCTGCCTGAGGCCAGTAATTTACTACTGGTGGTGTAGGTTTTTCAGAACAGGAAGAAAGTAATGCTAGCCCTATCAAGACAGAGGAAATTTTGGATGTTTTCATAAAAATTTGAGAAAAAAAAAGTCACTTCATTACAAAGTGACTTTTTTGCGTTTTGATCGTTTTAATTTCTGTTCACTGCGTTAAGCATTTCAAAGGCAAGTTCAAGTCTCTTCACAAAGTTCTCTTCCCCCTTACGCAACCAATTCCTTGGATCGTAATGTTTTTTATTTGGACTATCTGCTCCATCAGGATTACCCAATTGAGTCTGAAGGTAGGCCTCATTCTTTTTGTAGTTGTTCAAAATACCTTCCCAGAATGCCCATTGCATATCTGTATCGATATTCATCTTGATAGAACCATAGCTATTCGCTTCTCTGATCTCTTCTAAAGTAGATCCAGAACCACCATGGAACACGAAATTTAGTGGCTTACCTGTCAAGCCATACTTCTGGTTGATGAAATCCTGAGAATTCTTCAAAATGATTGGCTTCAAGCTTACGTTACCAGGCTTATAAACACCGTGTACATTTCCAAATGCGGCCGCGATCGTGAATAGATCACCGATTTCTTTCAGGTGCTCGTAAGCATAAGCAACTTCCTCTGGCTGAGTATATAATTTAGAAGAATCGACATCTGTGTTATCAACTCCATCTTCTTCACCACCAGTTACACCAAGTTCGATTTCAATCGCCATTTCTAGCTTTTCAAATTCCTTGAAGTATTTGCAAGAAATCTCCACATTTTCTTCCAAAGGCTCTTCGGAAAGATCGAGCATGTGTGAGCTATACAAAGGTTTTTTGTGCGTAGCATAGTAAGCCTTGCCTGCGTCCAGCAAACCATCTATCCAAGGCAGTAACTTCTTGGCAGCATGATCAGTATGCAACACAACCGGCACTCCATAAGCTTCAGCCATCAAATGCACGTGATGTGCACCTGAGATTCCACCTGCAATGCTTGCCTGCTGCTTATCATTTGCTAGAGACTTTCCTGCAAAAAATTGAGCTCCACCATTGGAGAATTGGATGATCACCGGGGAGTTCAACTTCTTTGCTGTCTCCAACACTGCATTCACAGAGTTGGTGTTGATGACGTTCACAGCTGGCATGGCGAACTCATTCTCTTTTGCGTATGCATAGAGGTCTCTAAGCTCTTCCCCGTACTTTACTCCAGGTTTAAATTTCATAGGTTAATAGATTTGATTAGTTCTTAATGAAGCGCTTGAAAAGCACTCTTTTCGTGTCATAAGCTTCAAAGATATAAATCCCTGCCTGAATATCCCTTACATCCAATTCTAAAATTTGCGAGCCTTCAGCTGAAGTTCCTTCTATCAGAATCCTCCCTGTCATGTCAATTACACGGTAATTTGCCACACTCATATCGCTAGGCATTTGAATCATCAGTTGACTCTGAGCAGGAACAGGATAGAGTTTGAAGGCATCATCTGCACCTATCTCTTTGGGGATTTCGGTTACAAAATCCTCCTGAAGTATTCCAGCAACTGGCTTGGCTAGCTTCTGATCTGTGAAGAGATAGAACTCACTAGATCTAAGGCTAAAATTGACGGTGGTGCTGCTGACGATAAGTTCTTCCCCAGTGAAGTAATTGTACCAAGTGCCCGTTTTAGGAAACCTAAGAGGAACATTCGCTGCAGTGCTCAACCCGAAATTACCATGCATTACCACATCCATTTCCTCACTCTCTAAAAAAATAGATTTGACGGTTTCGTTGAGGAAAAGTGTCGTATTATCTGGTTTATTGAATACTTCATGTGCATCTTTTAATTTGATCATTTCTTGATAAAGCTGAAATAATCGCTGACGTTGAGGACTATCTAAGTATTGCCACTTTGTAGGCTTGACACCCAATCGGTCGTTATTCAGCTCTTCATCGTAACCAAACTCCCCGAATTGCCAGATCATTTTTGGTCCGGGAATCCCAAAATAGAAGGCAGTTAAAAGTTGATTTCTGTTAACACCGTTCTCTAATTGCTTCAAATTAATAGGAGAAATGGCACCGAAGTTCAACGTCTCCCACATGACGCGCTCTTCGTCGTGGCTTTCTTGATAGGCGACCAGATTTGGATCGTTCCATCCTCTGGTGCCATGATAAGCCCAGTTGAAATTTTTATTGCCTCCTTTGGCCATCTCTCGGAAATCAAAATTCATATTCCCCCAAAACATCATACCATAATCAGCCAATTCTTTCTCTTCCCTATTCTCTGAAAGATGCTCCAAAATCACATAGGTCTCTGGGTGATTTGCCTTGATTTTGTCATAAATATGCTTCCAAATTTTGACTCGAGACGGATCGTACTGTCCCCATTTCCCTACGTCTGTTCCAGAAAAAACCTGCGTAAAACCCTTGCTAAGATCGAATCGGAAGCCATCTACCTTGTACTCAGTCAGCCAGTAGCTGTTCACTGAGTCCACAAAAGCCTGAGTGTACTCGCTCTCATGGTTGAAGTCATAGCCTACATTGAAGGGATGCTTAGCGTCCCTATTGAACCATGGATTGTCTGGTGTAGGTGCGCCATAATCTCCATCATTGTACAATCTTACCATAGGGTTCTGACCAAATGCGTGATTGAGCACCATGTCCATAATGATCATTATTCCTTTACCATGGGCTGCGTCTATGAGTTGTTTAAGATCATTTTTGGTACCATAGTATTTATCTGGAGCAAAGAAAAATGAAGGATTATAACCCCACGAAAGGTTACCTTCAAACTCACCAACGGGCATCAACTCTATGGCATTCACTCCCAGCTCCTTGAGGTAATCAAGTCGAGATTCCACTGCTTTGTAACTTCTCCTGTCATCAAAATCCCGGACTAAAAGCTCATAAATCACCAATTCCTCAGGTCTTGGTCTCTCGTAGTTTGTGTTTTTCCATATAAATTCATCCTGAGCAGTCTGCAAGTAAGTGGCCTGAAATTGAGTTTTTCCAGCTGGAAAAGGCTTCAAACCAGGGTATCTACCTTGGCTGATAATTTCTTGATCATGGTTTGGATCTGAAGTTTTGTCCGCATAAGGATCTCCAATTCGGATCTCACCATCTACTAAGTATTGAAAAATGTATTCTTTCTTGGGAGTAAGGCCGGATATTTTTAACCAAAAAATCTCTCCGTCAGGAGTCCTGTTCATTTGGTATTCTGGTACTTTGGACCAGTCATTGAAATCACCGATGACGTTGACGAGCTTTTTCCCTGGAGCATGAAGCGCCAAAATAACTTCGGTATCAGAGAGGTAATTGATTCCTAGCTTTGCGCCAGCAGGAAGTGGAGCGACTGTAGAAGGCGCAAAAACTTCGATGTTTACAGTTTCCGTATCCTGATTTGAACCGCTGCTTGCCTTGGCTACTAGCTTAAAATTACCTGCCTGAGTAGCTGTATAGCTATAGGAAAGTGATTGTACACCTGCCTCGCTTTTCACAACTGCCCCATCTAATTCAAATGCTATATCTGCCGATGAAGAAGATGTTTCGGCTTTGAAAGTATAGTTTTCTCCTACTTCCAAAGAAATAGAGGAAGTCAATGGGGAAGTAAAAACTACCTGAAAACCTTGAGTGAGTGTAACGAAAATATCTCCTCCGCTGGCAGTTTTGCCTTCTTTAGAACCATCAGCATTTCGGAAAACCATGCCTAACCGATAGATCGTTTGTCCGTTGGGGTTTAGAAAAAATGTATTTGGAGTTAGTTCGTAAGTGTATAGGTTATTTTGACCTGGCACTTTAGTCATTTTAGCCTTGTCATCAGCTGTTCCCCAGGTAAATGGTACAATAGCCCAAGTGATGGACTGTACACTTTCTGTCACTGCCCCAATATGAATATAGACCTCACAATTACAGTCTTTCAACCCTCCTGTGCCCTGTGAAGCATCAAAAGTAATCTTAACTTTATTTGCGGCATTTGGTACTGTAGGATCCGTAGTCACCTGCGCCATAGTTTCTGAGGAAAAAATCAGAAGCAGCAGAAGTCTAAGGATAAGTAGATTGGTCTTCATGGGTTTATAGTAAGAATGACTGGCTTAGACATAGATGCCCAAGCCAGTCATAGGTAAACTTTGGTGAATTGAGATTAGCTTTAATTCTTTTTAAGCGTATAAGAAACTTCCCCTGGCACATTGAAATCGAGCGTAACAGTGTAGTTGCCTGCTGTTGCGATGGGAATGTTATCACCGTCTTTGACCAACTTGCCATCTTTTGGACCGAGGTTATAATCCCAGGATTGATTTGCTCTGAATTTGATGTCTCCCACTTTGAGATCTAGTGTAAGAGTCAACACATTCAGATCTCTGTTGAAATTCATAGGAGTTTCAGCATCCCATCCACCTGCTGTGGCATTGCCTATGACACCCCAAAGCTTAGGCGCTGAAATGGTATAGGTTTTTGAGGATAAATCTACCGTCATTTCATAAGTACCAAATTCAGCTACTTTAATATTAGCTGCATCACTTGCATTATCAAGCTTTCCATCAGCACCAGTATCACCGTAGTTCTTCCCGTCCACCCAGGCTGGCTGCTCAGTGAATTTAAATTCCTTGCTTCCAGTAAGAATGTGGACAAAACCAGTGAAGGTAGTATTATAACCTACCGACTTCAGCGTAGTGTTTAGGTTGCCTGGGTTCCAGCCTTGGTGATCGCCCGGTACGTACATCAATGGGTACGGCACAAATGTGCTATACGGTGTTACTGATAGCGTAAGTGTCTGTCCGACTATTGGCGCCATCGGCTGATTGAAAGTTGATTTCACTCTGAACTCTGCATTAGCAGCAGCATCTACAGGAAGACCTTTAGCTATCAAAGCGTCATTTAGCTTTTTAGTCTGAACTTCAATCGTTGTGGTCATAGAAGATCCTAAATCTACTGCATTGGCAAAAGAAGCTCCCGGAAGATCCATTTGTAGCACATTAGTTACTTCTCCTGCAGTGCCAAAATCCGCAGCAGTCACTGAGAACGGAATCATTACGTCTTGATCATCCAAACTCAGCTCTAAGGCTGAACCCTGCGCAGGGTTAGTTATATCGGCTCCAGTCTGAGGGATGATTGGCGGCATGTCATAGTTGTCACATGACCAAAGCACCGGAAGTAGAAAAGCCAGATAGGCAAATTTGTAGCTTGTTTTCATAATTTTTGGGTTTAACCTTGATTTATAATTGTCTGTTTATTTACCACTATAACTTCCTTTTAATCATTCCTATTTTTTGAGAAAATAGCTTGCAGGGCAACAATGGTTGCCAAATTTTAGTTGAAACTCATCGTAAATACAAGTAACCCAAGTATGTAAATACCTAATTTTTTATTGCAAACGTTTGCGTTAACGTTTGCATAAAAAACAAAAAATTGAATACTAAGAGATTAAACGAAAAAGGAGGGAGTTTTTCTTTCAAAATTGGATAGATTGCCATCTGCTCTGTTTACCGATTTTGAGTTAAAAAAATTGCTGTAAAAGAATAAATTTATGAAATTAGGACAAGCCACTATTAAGGATATAGCTAGGGAGCTCAACCTCTCTGCATCCACCATCTCTCGAGCATTGAAAGATTATCCAGGTATCAGCGATGAAACTAAGCGTCGAGTGAAGGAAATAGCCGAAAAAATGAATTATCGACCTAACGCTATCGCCCTTTCCCTTCGTAAAAGCAGGTCGTTTACCATAGGTGTAATCATTCCTGAAGTGGTTCATTTCTTTTTTTCAACAGTTATCAGCGGAGTCGAAGAAATCGCTAATTCCAGAGGGTACAATGTGATTTTAGCACAAACGAACGAGAAACTAGAACGGGAAATTTCGAGTATTGAAACCATGCTTTCTAATCAAATCGATGGAGTTTTAGTTAGTTATTCCAAGGAAACAAAATCGTTTGAGCATTTTACAAAGGTTTTAGATCAGGGATTCCCCATTGTTTTTTTTGACCGTGCTCCCGCTATCCCCGATGCCATCAATGTGATGGTAGATGACTATCAAGGCGCGTTCGATGCTACCTCGCATCTGATCCTCCAAGGGTATAAAAACATCGTACATCTAGCCGGACCAAAAACGCTTAAAATTAGTATCGATAGAGAAAATGGCTACAAGGATGCCCTCAAAAGATATGGAATCGAAGTAAATCCCGCATATATTATTACTTGCCCAAAAGGAACCATGGAGGAAGGCCGTGAGTTGGTCAGCGAACTGCTAGCATCCCATCCCGAAAAGCCAGATGCCTTTTTTTCCTGCAATGATATCGGTGCAGTGGGTGCCATGATGGCATGTCGTGATGCAGGTATGAAGATACCAGAGGATGTTGGGGTTGTAGGATTCAGCGATTGGCAATTTTGCGCTATGCTAGAACCTCAGCTTTCATCGGTTTCACAGCCAGGTTTTTTGATGGGAGCAAGAGCGACAGAGATATTACTCGACATTATAGAAAAGAAATTAGATCCTAGCACGATGGAAAAAACCCTCGTTCTAGAGACTAAATTGATGGAAAGGGATTCTTCGAAAAAATTATCTCAAAAAAATTGAATTTTTTTGAGATAAAAGTGCAAACGTTTGAATAGGGCAAATTTTTCAATCAAGACAGATCGTCTATAAGTATAGCTATAGATTCTCGGCTGGGGTTGCGTTAAATGATTTTTTGTGATTAAGAATTGGTTATAAATTAGAACCGTTTCACCTAGAACGTGCACACTTAATCCATGATTCAAAACCCACAGCCGACCCTTCAGCACCAATCCTCCTCCCGATACGTACCCATTGGGAAAATTGATAAATGGACAAGAACTTCAGATGGTTTTTCTGCTAAAAGTGAGATAGCCCAAGTCCAAATCACTGTGATACGAGCTGGTATTATTCGCATTCAAGCAACCAGAAATGATTCGTTTGATGTGAATCCCTATTCAATTGTAGCCCAACCTCAGGAAATTGATTTCTTCTTAGAAGAACAGGAAGACTCTCTTATCCTTACTACTTCTCAAGTTCAAGTACAGTTTGATCTACAAGGAGGTATTTGCTCCTTCTTCGATTTGAATGGTTTCCTTCTAAATAAAGATGATTCTTTGGGGATTTCATGGCTAGGTACCGAAGTTACTTGCTACAAGGAGGTTCAAGCCAACGAGAAATTCATAGGTCTAGGAGAAAAAACAGGGAATCTGAATCGAGCTGGAAGAGCTTACACCAATTGGAACACGGATTATTTCGGCTATGGAATCAACGACGATCCCTTGTATGCCAGCATTCCATTCTATATTGGTTTGCACGGAGAGAAAGCCTACGGGATTTACTTTGACAATACCCACAAAAGCGTTTTCAACTTTGGTGCTTCTACAGATAGATTTTCCTACTTCAATGCAGAAGATGGTGATATGGACTATTATTTCATCCATGAGCCGACTGTAGCAGAAATCATTAGCAGCTATGCAACATTGACAGGAAAAATGAAAATGCCACCGAAATGGGCTTTAGGATATCAGCAATGCCGATATTCCTATTACCCAGACAGTGAGGTATTGGCGTTGTCAACGACTTTTCGAGATAAAAAAATTCCCGCAGACGTCATTTACCTGGATATCCACCACATGGAGCAATATAAGGTGTTCACGTTCGATGGTGAGAAATTTTCGGATCCGAAAAATCTTATCTCTAGACTTAAAGAAAAGGGATTTCGAGTGGTGGTGATTTTAGATCCAGGCATCAAAACCGAGGCGGGTTATTTACCTTATGAAGAAGGCAAGGCAAAGGGACTTTTCTTAAAATATCCTGATGGCAAAGATTATGTAGCTCAAGTCTGGCCTGGATGGTGCGCTTTTCCAGACTTTACCAATCCAGATACTCGTTCGTGGTGGATGGAAAAACTAGTTTTCTACACAGAAGCTGGTGTGGATGGATTCTGGACCGATATGAACGAGCCAGCTTCTTGGGGTCAGTTTACTCCAAATTTAATCGAGTTTGATTACGAAGGAACCACCGCCTCCCATAGAAAAGCTCGAAATATTTACGGCATGCAGATGGCCAAAAGTACCCAGGAAGGTTCTGTCTTAAACCTACCTAATCAACGTCCATTCGTATTGACCAGAGCGGGATTTGCAGGGGTTCAACGATTTGCAGCAGTCTGGACAGGTGACAATGTCTCCACCGAAGAGCATATGCTAGCTGGAGTTCGCTTGGTCAATAGTTTAGGATTGAGCGGTGTCCCATTTTCAGGATATGATTTAGGAGGTTTTGCGGGAGAGGCCACTAAGTCACTCTATGCGCGCTGGATGAGTATAGCCGCATTTTCTCCGCTCTTTCGTGCACATTCCATGATCAACAGCAATGATGCTGAACCTTGGGCTTTTGGCGAGGAAGTGGAAGAGATCTCCAGAACTTACATGAAATTGAGGTATAATTTACTCCCGACGATATACAGTAAATTTCGCCAAAGCTCCCATACAGGATTACCCTTAGCGGCTAGTTTAGCGATAGCTTATTCGAACGACCCTCTGATTTTCACGCCTGCCTTTCAGAACCAATATTTATTCTGTGATTCATTTCTAATAGCTCCTGTAGAAAGTTTCAAGGAAATTTTAAAAGTCTATTTACCGGTTGGAGATTGGTATTACTTTTTCAATGATCAAGCCCACAGCGGTGGGCAGGTTATCTACCAAGACTGTCCGTTGAATAACCTTCCGGTTTTTGTCAAAGCAGGAAGTATCCTTGCGCTGCAAAGTGACGTAGCTCATAGCTCAGCCAAGCATGACGGAATATTAAGAATCCATGTGTATGCGGGCTCAGAAGGGAGTGAGTACCTTCACTATGAAGATGATGGGGTTAGTTTTGACTTTGAGTCGGGTGTTTACCATGAGCGATTGATTAGCTATTCCCCAATGAATCAATGCTTAACTATCAATAAAGCAGTGGGTCACTTCATCAGCCAATTTAATAGGCTTCGGGTTTATCTACATGGCTTCACCACCGACTCCGTTGTATATAAGGAGCAATGCCTTAGCTTGAAACAAGAGAATTTTGCTTTTCTAGATGCATTGAGTGAGTTTGATCCTTTGCCAGATTCAAGCTTTCCGCATTTGTCCATTTCAAATCTGAAATATTTGGAGCTACCGATACATTCAGAGAGAATGGAAATCACTGGCTTGGTTTAAAGCTATTTTATCAACTTTATTTACAAATTCACTCAAATGACCCCTATGAAAAAGAAGTTAGACTTCTGGCAAATCTGGAATATGAGTTTTGGAATGTTAGGAATTCAATTTGGGTTTGCGCTGCAAGGGGGATTCATGTCGAGAATTTTTCAGACACTCGGAGCTGACAAAGACGCTATTCCCATGCTTTGGATTGCTGCTCCCCTGACGGGATTATTGATTCAGCCGATCGTGGGTTATATGAGTGATCGTACTTGGTCCTACAAGTTTGGTAGAAGAAAACCCTACTTTTTCGTAGGGGCTGTAATGACTTCAATTGCTCTATTTTTTACCCCCTACTCATCCACACTATGGATGGCGGCAGGTGCTCTATGGATACTCGATGCTTCTATCAATATCAGCATGGAACCCTTTCGAGCTTTGGTGGCAGATAAGCTTCCGGATTCCCAACGATCCTATGGGTTCGTAGTACAGACATTAATTATCGGTACGGGTACTTGGATAGCTTCTAATTTACCTTGGCTAATGACTAAGCTAGGTGTGCCAAATACTGCTCCTGAGGGAGTAGTGCCTGATTCTGTGAAATATGCCTTTGCTATTGGAGCTTTTGTGCTTTTCTCGTCCATTCTCTATACCATACTTACGACCAAAGAATATCCACCGGAAAATCTGGAGGAATTTGAAGCTGAAAAAGCTAAGAGTAAAGGGTTGCTGGCAGGATTTAAAGAAATTATTGGAAGTATAGCCGCCATGCCATTGGTCATGAAGCAACTGGGGATAGTACAGTTTTTCTCTTGGTTTGCGTTTTTCACCATGTGGAGTTTTGCTACTCCAGCGATCACGGAGCACATTTTCCAAGCCACAGATACCAGCTCGGTAGCTTACAACAACGCAGCTGACAGTGTGGGAAATTATCTAGGCACCTACGGACTGGTATCTATGTTTGCAGCTTTGCTATTGTCGGTGTTCACCAGTAAATATAAAATCAACCGAAAGTTGCTCCATTTAGTAAGCTTAATGGCTGGAGGATTTGGTTTCATACTGATTTATTTCATCAGTGAGCCTTGGATGCTTCACATTTGTTTTGCGTTGGTTGGCATCGCTTGGGCAAGTATTTTATCCATGCCATACGCCATGCTTTCCAGTTCTGTTGATCCGAAAAAAATGGGTGTTTACATGGGGATCTTCAATATGTTTATCGTCATACCTCAGATCATTGCTGCCTTAGGTGGTGTCAATTTCCTATACAAACTACTTTTTGGTGAAGCGATAATCAATACCATGCTTCTAGCTGGCACACTTCTAATCTTGGCTGGATTGAGTAATCTTTTGATTCAAGATCGAAAAGCAGCACACGATTAAACGCTTAATTTGCTAATCCGTCATGAGCCCGACCGACGTGAAATCCTAGTTTATCTAGCTTGAAGACCGATGTTTAATACCGCCTGAATTCATAAGTTATCCAGATGTTATAGTGCTTTTGGCTCTTTCCTGATAAGTAAGCGTATGTTCATACAGATGAATTTTTTTATTAATAGGAAAATGATTCTATAGGTGGTTATTACCTTTGCCACATCTGAAAATTATCCCTATGAAAACCCTTAGAATCACCGGAGTTCCTGAGCATTTCAATTTTCCATGGAAAAAGATCATCGCACAACAACCATTTGAAAAAAATGGGATTCTTCTCCAATGGACAGATGAATCCCGAGGATCCGGGCAAATGAATAAGGATTTGAGGGAAGACAAAACCGATATAGCCCTGGTGCTCACGGAGAGTTACCTGAAAGATTTTGAGGCAGGAAATCCATCTAAAATGATTGGTTTTCACGTCCTTTCCCCACTGATTTGGGGAGTTCATATAGCTGGAAAATCTACAGTAGAAGTCATAGCTGATATTCAAGACCCAACTTTTTTGATCAGCAGAAGCGGTTCAGGGTCACACTTGATGAGCTATGTTCTTGCGGAGCAGGCAGGATGGAGTGCATCCAACTTAGAATTTAAAATAGTAAACAATCTCCCTGGGGCTTTAGAAGCAATGACTGCTAAAGGACCCGACATGTTTCTTTGGGAAAAATACACCACCAAACCTTGGGTAGATTCTGGACAAATGAAACGGATCAAGGAAGTGCCAAGTCCTTGGCCGTGTTTTGCGATTATTGCCTCTGACAAAGCACTAGTTGAATTTGGGGAGGTTATTTTTCTTTTGCGAGACTTAGTCTATGAGGCGTCTAAGCAGCTTCAAACTAGCCCAACTGCCAGTACTGAAATAGCCAAAAACTATGATCTAAAAATCGAAGACGTAAAAGAATGGCTCGGCCAGACGTCTTGGGCTGTAGATGCAAAAATCTCCAGAAATCAATTAGTAGAATCTATGAAAAGAATGAAGGATTTGGGGATCATAAAAGAAGAAATATTACTGGAAAAATTTCTAACTCATCAGCAGCTATTAATTATTGATTAGGATTCTGCTGGCAGGAATCCGTACACAAACTTTCGTTCCTTCTCCCTCTCTGCTGGTGATAGACAATTCACCACCGTTTCTACGGGTGAATTCCTTACAGATCTGTAGCCCTAGACCTGATCCTTTTTCCATTTGGGTACCACGCTTAGAATCAGATATTACATACTCAGAAGAAAGCAACTTTTTGATTTGCTCATCCTTCATCCCTATTCCCCTATCTTTCACGCACCACACGATCATATCATTTTCTAGCTCAGCAGAGATTTTGATTACATCGCCAGCTTTGGAAAATTTAATTGCGTTGTTCAAAATGTTTCTGATGACCACTTCTATTAAATCCCTATCTGCAAACACTTCAATATCAGTCAGCAAGGAGGTGTCGTCTATTTCAATAGACTTTTCTTTGAGCTGAGGCTCGATGAGGGACAGCGTGGAATTCACCAAAATGGCCAAGTTAAAATTCACCTTTTGAAGGTTAAAACCCTCCATCTGCGTAAGTGACCACTTCAAGGTATTGTTCAAGGTAAAATAAACCGAGTCCACATCCTTTTTCAAATTCTGGATCAGTATATCAAACTCTTCCTGATCCAAATGTCCATCAGTAAGTAAATCGACTACAGATTTTACTTGACCCACAGGACCTTTCAAATCATGTCCTAAAATTGAAAAAAGCTTGTTTTTGGTTTGATTGATTTCTTCTAATTGGATTGATTTGGCTTCCAAATCAGCATTTTGAATTCGTATTTGCTGCTTCCGAAGAATCAAATTCTTATTATACCTTTTGATGTTTCTATTGAGGTAAAGCAACCATACTACCAGGAAAAAAATCAAAATAGAACCTATGCTCACCAGCAGAATGATACGCTTATTGTTTTCTAAAGCTATTGCTTGGGTTTCGTTTTGAGCAAGCAATAACTCAAGCTCTGATTGTTCCAAATCATCTTTAAACATCCCTTGCATGAGAGCTAACCTATCACTGCCTGATTTTGTAACCAGGGAGTCATTTAGAGATATGAATTTAGATTGGTTTTCATAGGCTTTTTTATAATCTCCTCTCAAAAAGTAATATTCCGAAAGCAATTGGTGAGAAATAGCCAGCTGCTCATAAATGCCAAGCCTGTTGGATATTTCCATACCTTCTTCTATAACCTGTAGCGCTTGCTCCGGTTTATTGTCAGCGAGATAGGTTTTGCCGAGTAAGTTGAGAACACTGGCTGTGAAATTCTCGAGTCCTTGAATTTTACCGTTTTCAATAGCCTTGGCAAAGATTATCTCAGCAGAATCAAGTTGGTTGTTTTTGAAGTAGATGTCACCTCTCAAGCGATTTGAAAAAGAAAGTAAATAGGGAGAACCTGCATGCTCATTTGTAGAAATGGCCTTAGTTACATAATACTTAGCTGAATCCAACTTGTCCATTCGTATGTAGTTGAATGCAATGTTGTTCAGACTTCGAATCATGGTGTAGATATCGTTGGCCTCTTCGCTTAATTCGAAAGCTTTTTTGAATTGTTGAAGGGATAATGGATAATTCCTCTGCTCAAAATAAAGCGCCCCCATACTATTTAAAACACGTGCTGCAGCTTTTAGATCATTTCCTTCTATAGCCAAATAATATGCTTCTTTGGAGTAATCAAAAGTCTTCTGCCACTTGCCCCTACGGTAATAAATCCACCCGATATTCTCCTTGGCTATCGCTTCTCCCGATTTATCTGAAAGATCTTGAGCAAGTTTCTCGGCTTCCAGTGCATAATCAAATGCTTCTTGTTGCTCAATTTCTCTAAGGTAAGTGGACAATTCATTCAGAATCGACAGTCTATCCTTACCAGTGGCAGTTGGAAGAGCAGTCCTAAGACTATCCATGTTCGGGATTTGGGCCTCTACCGCAGTGGATCCTATCAGGACGAAAAACACAAAAAAAGTAAGTTTCAGGTTCAAACGGTTTTTATTTTTTATAAATGGCAATAATAACGATAATCAGTCAATCACGCTAGGTAAAAACAAAACCAATCAGGTTCTACTTCTTTAACTTTTCCCAATCCCAGTCTTTATGAATCTGAGAAATCGCATGGTGCGCTGTCAAATCGTATTGACATGGAACTATAGAAACGTAATTGTTAGCTATCGCCCATTCGTCATTGTCTTCACCTTTATCAAAATTCACAAAGTTTCCAGCTAGCCAGAGATACTTTCGACCATTTGGGTCAAAACGCTCCGAGAACTCTTCCTGCCATTTGGCTTCCGCCTGCCGGCAAACTTTGATGCCCTTGATTTCTTCGTTTTGTTTTGGAGGAAAGTTTACGTTCAACGCTACACCTTTAGGCATTCCATTTTCCAGAACTTGTCTGGCGATTTTCTCCACCCAAACTTCTACATGTGAAAAGTCAGCTTTGGAAGAAAAATCACAAAGACTAAATCCTATAGACGGATAACCCTCCATAGCACCTTCTATAGCTGCTGACATAGTTCCGGAATAGAGCACCGAAATCGACGTATTGGAACCATGGTTTATTCCGCTTACAATCAAGTCAGGACTTCTATCCTTCATTACGTAATGTTTGGCCAGCTTCACACAATCTGCCGGCGTACCGCTAGACTTGAATGCTTTGACATCCTCAAAGATTTCTTCTTCCTCCAATCGGAGCGTTTCTCCGATGGTGATCGCATGACCCATGCCCGACTGAGGGCTATCTGGTGCTACTACGATCACATCTCCTAGTTTTTTCATGACAGATACGAGTACACGTATCCCTTTGGATGTGATCCCGTCATCATTTGAGACGAGAATAAGTGGTTTAGACATTTAATCTTAATTCAGTTCGTTGTAATAGGCTGTAATACGAAGAAGATCTCCCCTCTTATCGTATTCCAAGCGGTTTTTCCGCATAAAAAGTGAGATCTCTTCATCATGCCCTGGAAGCATTTCGAAAAGCTCTTTTTTCTTCATGTTGTATTGTTCTATTTTTCCATTTTTCAAAAAATAATACTTAAAAGCTAACCTATAGCCCATCATGGATTGAGGCCCATAGAAAGGATTCATACCATAGCCACCCATCATGCCATAGCCGCCCATTCCCCGGGTATCTGTAGCTATGTATTCTCTGCAAAGCAACGCTAAATCATCACCCTGCGTCAAAACCTCAAAGAATATAGGAGTGGCGTAGTCAGATCCAACTGCATAAGGAAGACTGAAAAACTTACGAATTCCACCATAGACCTCATCGTAGATTTCAAAGTTAGTGACGTTGGCCGCTGTAAACGTTTCAACAGTTTGATCCTTCAGCTGTACGACATTGTTGTCCAAATCGTATTTGATTTCGCCTCCATAGGCCTTGCCATCGGTAGTGTAAATATTTCCTTTATGCCATACTCTGGAAGGAAATTCAGTCTGTGCAAATGAAGTAGATATGCCCAGAATTAATATGCTTAGCGAGAATAGTGCTTTTATCATGGTTTTCATCATGGCTTTATTTACGCAACAAATAGAAGTCAGGTTGATTGGCTCTACTATTATTGACAAATGTTAAGAAATGAACGGAGGCTTATTTCAAAATATTGTGCCCCATTTTATCCCTCTTGGTCTGCAAATACCGCTCGTTGTGCTTATTAGGCACTATTTCAATAGGAATTTGCTCTACGATCTCTAACCCATAACCCAAAAGTCCTACGCGCTTTTGAGGATTGTTGGATATGAGTCGCAACTTACTCACCTGCAAGTCGCGCAGGATCTGTGCTCCTACTCCATAATCTCTACTGTCTGATGGAAGTCCCAAAGCAAGATTTGCCTGAACGGTATCCATTCCTTCTTCCTGCAGTTTGTATGCTTTTAATTTATTAATCAGCCCTATTCCTCGACCTTCTTGATTCATGTATAGAATCACTCCTTTTCCCTCCTTGTTTACCATTTGCATCGCACTATGAAGCTGAGGGCCACAGTCGCATCGACAAGAACCAAAAATATCCCCTGTCATGCAGGAAGAATGTACACGAACCATTACCGGTTCATTTGGTTCCCATTTTCCTTTGAGGAGCGCTAAGTGTAGTTCTTGTGTATTCGTCTGACGGAAAGCTATCAATTCAAAATCTCCAAAATCGGTAGGAAGCTCAACGCCAATTTCCCTCTGGATAAGTGATTCATGCTTCAGACGATAAGCGATCAGATCTTTGATTGATACCAATTTAAGGTTAAACCGTTGAGCTACATGGACCAAATCAGGAAGTCGAGCCATCGTCCCATCTTCATTCATTATTTCCACCAAAACTCCAGCGGGAGAGAATCCTGCCAAACGAGCAAGGTCTATAGCCGCTTCCGTGTGTCCAGCTCTTCTGAGTACGCCACCTCTTTTTGCTTTTAAGGGAAAAATATGTCCTGGCTTACCTAATTCGCTAGGGTCAATGCTGTCATCTACAAGTGCTTTAATTGTCTTGGCACGATCAGCGGTGGAAATACCAGTGGTACATCCATGACCCACCAAGTCAACTGAAACGGTAAATGGGGTTTCAAAAGCTGCAGTATTATTCCCCACCATCAGTTCTAACCCAAGCTTTTCGCAGCGATCTTCTATCAATGGCGCACAGATCAATCCACGACCATGCGTGGCCATGAAATTGATGATTTCTGGCGTAACAGTCTCAGCAGCACAGACAAAATCACCTTCATTTTCTCTATCCTCATCGTCCACTACGATGATTACTTCTCCATTTTTGATAGCTTCAATAGCCTCTTCAATCGGATCTAGAATATATTTTTCCACGAAATTTGTGTTTGGATTATTTTTTAGAAAGGCAAATTTACACGCTTTCAAATGCTAAACAGGGGGAAGCCAAATAAAGTTTGGTTTACCCGATGACTATACCAAGCTCCTTATCAATCAGAAGTTGAACATTTTTGAGCTCTACATAGATTCCCATGAATTCATTCACTTTGTCATCGCCCAACTGTTCAGTCTCTGCGTTTTTTATTTTTACTTTAGCTTCTTCCATGAGCTTTTGCACCATCTTCCGCTTCAGTCGTAAAATTGATTTATAGCCAGTGAGCGTTAAGTTATCTGATTCTGTGTTGATTATGATCTGATGCGTATCCGCCCAATGTTGAGAGACTTCACGACGAACAGTAATCAAATCAATTACTTCTTTTTGTACTTCCTGATCTCCCAATCCTATGAAATATTCCGAGGTCGGGATCTCTCCTTGAGCCAAACTTGATCTATACAGCGCCAAGATTTTGACATAAATGGGGGTAGTGAACTCTAAATCTTCCGTCTCAGCTAGTAAATATTGGCACAGGTGCATTTCTTCCTCGGCCAACTTATGCCAGCCATAATTCACAAGAATCCGAATCATCTCTCGTTCTTGAATTTTGAGAATTTCTGAGAAAGATGTGGCTGTTTCATCAGGAATTAACTCTTCCATTGCCTGCTCAGCAAAAGCTTCATCCTTCTGACTAGCATTCCGATCCTTCTGACTTTTAATAAGGATCTTATTCAGCTCAGCATGAATGATGTCCTCCTCTATGCTCAATAAGTCAGAAGCTTCTTTGGCATAGACGGATCGAATGATCGGATCAGGAATTTTGCCAATGCTCTGAACTACCTCGCGAATCACCTCTGCTTTACGGATCGGATTTTTGGTGAATTCTTCCTTGTAAAGGCCAATTTTAAACCCAATGAAATCACGGCTGTTATTCTCCAAGTAATCCTGAAATGCCTGTGACCCGACTTTCCTCGAGTAACTGTCAGGATCTTCGCCGTCCGGAAAAACAACTGCCTTAACATTCAGTCCACCCTCCAGCAACAAATCAATCCCGCGAAGGGAAGCTTTGATCCCTGCCGCATCACCGTCATAGAGCACTGTCACCTGATCGGTAAATCGTTTGATCAGCTTGATCTGTCCTTCGGTCAAGGAAGTCCCTGAAGATGCCACCACATTCTCTATTCCCGACAAATGCAAACTGACCACATCGGTATAACCTTCTACGAGGTAGCAGTTATCCTTATCCCGAATTGCTTTTTTGGCTTGAAACATCCCATAGAGCACATCACTTTTGTGATAGACTGGGGTTTCTGGGGAATTGATGTATTTGGGTTGGTTCTTGTCTTTAGTGAGTATGCGAGCGCCAAATCCCAGTGGCTTCCCACTGATGTTATGAATCGAAAAAATCACTCGATTCCTAAATCGATCATAGATGCGCGTAGCATCGCCTTCTTTCTGAAGGATCAAACCGGCTTTGAGCAAAATCTCTTCTTTGAATCCTGCAGATTTTGCTGCATTCAGCAGATTATCCCACCCATCCAATGCATAGCCTAGATCGAACTTCTCAATGATCGCAGGAGTAAATCCGCGCTCTTTGAAATAACTAAGGCCTATTGACTTTCCTTCGGGAGTTTGTAGATTTTTCACAAAAAAGTCTCGAGCAAAACCCAAGGCGATCAATAAACTTTCTCGCTCATTTTGCGCTTCATTCTGCTCAGGAGTTCGCGTTTCGTCCTCTTCCACTTCTATACCATAGCGCCCCGCGATATGCTTGATCGCTTCTTGGAATCCGATTCCCTCTATGTCCATGACGAATTGAATCGGATCACCAGCCTTGCCACAGCCAAAGCACTTATAGATTTGTTTGGCGGGTGAGATCGAAAAAGAAGGGGTTTTTTCCCCATGGAATGGACAGTTAGCCCATAGATTTTGGCCTTTTTTCTTCATGGGCAGGTAATCACCGATTACCTCTTCGATGTCCATGCGTTCTTTGACCTTGTCCGTAGTAAGTTTGCTGATGCCCATAGGAAAATGAATGAGGCAAAGTTAATCGCTCCTTACGAAAAAGTAGAACTTTCTTCCATTTCAACTAGTTCAGTGATAGAATTGCTTTAAGTCATACTTCATTTAGAAGTCTTTTGGCTCTAAATTGCGCAAAATTACAACGATCACCTCATGCAGTTAACTAAGGAGAATATCCTAACTACCCTTTCCCGAGTTCAAGACCCAGATCTAAAAAAAGATTTGGTCACCTTGGGAATGATACAAAAAATTGAAATCAACGGAAATAAGGTCAGCTTCAACGTGGTCCTCACTACCCCAGCCTGCCCACTCAAAGAAGTGATCAAAAACAATTGTTTGGAAGCATTGGAGGAGGATTTCGGAACAGAACCTGAGTGGGATCTTTTCATGACTTCTCGGGTCACTACAGTTCGGGATGCAGCACCTCTTTTACCTCAAGTGAAAAATATCATAGCGATCGCTTCTGGCAAAGGAGGCGTAGGTAAGTCCACAACCGCGGTTAACCTTGCTGTTTCTTTGGCGAAAACTGGGGCAAAAGTAGGTCTGATCGATGCAGATATTTCTGGCCCGTCTATCCCAACTATGTTCAATGTAGAAGCAGAACAGCCAGCAGTCAAGAAAGTAGGTGACAAAAATATCATCGTTCCTATAGAACAGTACGGAGTGAAGTTGATGTCCATAGGATTTCTTACCCCTGTGGACAGTGCGGTGGTTTGGAGAGGACCAATGGCAAGTTCCGCATTGAAGCAGTTTATCTGTGATGTAGAATGGGGAGAGTTGGACTACTTATTAATTGATTTGCCTCCAGGAACATCGGACATCCATCTGACAATGGTACAGACAGTACCTGTAACAGGAGCGGTCATCGTGACGACTCCGCAGAAGGTCGCTTTGGCTGATGCGAATAAGGGTTTATCGATGTTCCGCCAGCCTCAAATTAACGTACCTATCTTAGGTGTTATTGAAAATATGGCTTATTTTACGCCAGAGGAACTACCGGACAACAAGTACTATATATTTGGTAAAGAAGGTGGCAAAAACTTGGCGAAGAAATATGATGTTGCGTTTTTGGGAGAAATTCCAATCGTGCAAAGTATCAGAGAAAGTGGGGATTCGGGCTATCCAGCAGTATTGAAAGAGGGTATTACCCAGGAATCATACAAAAATCTAGCAGAGGAAATCGCAAGACAAATAGCCATCAGAAATGCCTCTCACGGTAAAACAGAGGTAGTAGAAGTAAAAGCTTAAGATTTATGCAACCAGAACTTAGAGAACAAATTGAATTTGCCCTTGACACCATTCGTCCATATCTGGAGGCAGACGGCGGAAATGTAAGAATAGTGGAGTTGACGGATGATATGGTATTGAGATTGGAATTATTGGGTTCCTGCGGCTCTTGTCCCATGTCCACTATGACATTAAAAGCTGGAGTAGAAGAAGCAATCAAACGTGCAATTCCAGAAATCATACGCGTAGAAGCCGTCAACCTTACAGTTGCTTAACTTATAGATTCTTAATGAAAAAAGGTTTACGGGATATCACTAGAGCCAGTCTGCTCCTACTCGGAGTTTTTTTTGTGTTTTCAACTGGCTTTGCGCAGCAATTCCAAACCTTTGACATCACAAATCAGCTCAACCAAAGCAACTCACATACTCATAGAGAAAAATGTGGGCATGTGATTTTGGAAGAAAAAATGGAAAAGGAATTGGGCTATTTTGGTTCAAAACCATTTTTTGAAAGCTGGATAAACGATAAAATCGAAGACCTCACTTTACAACCGCAGATTCTTTCACGACTCAATGCGGAACCTATTCTAATCCCAGTTGTAGTTCACGTTATACACAATGGAGAAGCCCTAGGACAGACGGTCAACGTGCCACTCGTTCAAATAGAGGAACAAATTAGAATCCTGAATGAAGATTTCCAGCGCTTGAATGCAGATAGGATCAACACCCCTGCTCAATTCCTTCCAGCAGCCGGGATGATAAATATTCAATTCGTACTCGCCAAACAGGACCCTTCAGGGTTACCTACCGATGGAATCACCCGAACACAAGGAACGAAATCTGCCTATGATCCCAATACCGATGCTACCGTCATCGGTCAGTTGATCCAATGGGATCCCAATGAATACATGAATATGTATGTCACTAGGTTAGTAACTCCATTTATAGGCTATGCATCATTTCCTATTTCAGATCTCCCCGGGCTTGCTGGAGCTCCCACTTCTTCCATTACCGACGGGGTAGTTGTTGATTACAGGTATTTTGGTACAGGAGGAAATGCCGTCTCTGCTTCCAAAGGTAGGACTGCTACTCATGAGGTAGGACATTTCTTTGGTCTTCGACACATCTGGGGAGACGGTGGCTGTGGAGTGGATGACTTCGTTGCAGATACACCATTGCAAGACAATTCAAACAATTCCTGCAGCCCTACGATCAGTAGATTTAGTTGCGGTTCCGACGATATGATCCAGAATTACATGGACTATACGCCAGATGCCTGCATGAATTTATTTACAAAAGGTCAGGTAGATCGCTTCGAAGTGGTATTGAGAAATAGTCCGAGAAGAGTGACTTTGGTGAACAACAGAGCGACCGTTGAGCCTGTGCTCGCTGATAATGACCTGGCAATAGCTCAGGTCATACAACCTGGACTTTTCGAGTGCGATCCTTTGATTAGCCCTTCTATTGTAGTCCTAAATGCAGGGAAAAATACCCTGACATCAGGGGTGGTAGAACTTAGAAGAAACGGTGCACTACTTGAATCAAAAAGATTCACATTTAATCTACAAACGGGAGAAAGAAGCACGGTTAGCTTCACCGACTTCACCCTGCTACCTAGTTCTAATAACATAGAGTTTAGAATCACCCAAGCAAATGACACGGCGGATTCCAATGTGGGAAATAACTCTAAAACAGTTAATCCCATGCTAGAACAAGCAGTAGGTCTGCCCTATACCACCAATCTTTCTACGTTCCCAGCTCCGTGGACAATTACGAATCCCGATGAGCAGGTTACTTGGGAAAAACGAAATTTAATTCTCTCCGGGGTTCCTCAGGATGTTCTCTACATTCAGCACTATGAATATGAAGCTCCAGGAGAACTTGACTATTTTATCTCCCCAATCATTGATTTGTCCCAATATCCAAATGCACAGCTTGTATTTGAAATGGCGTACGCTCAATATGAGCAAGCAGGATTTTCAGATAAACTTATTATAGCAGTTTCTCAAGATTGCGGAAACACATTTGACTTGGCAAACGCACCTTATAATAAATCAGGTCAGCAGCTAGAAACTACAGCCGCCACCTTAGATGAATTTGTCCCATCGAATAATAATCAGTTCAGGACGGAGTTAGTAAACCTGAATGATTATTCCGATTTGGGAGCCGTACGACTGGCCTTTATAACGGAGAATGCATACGGGAATAATATATATATTAAAAACATCAGAATTCTACCTAATGAGGAGTTCTTCTATGATATGAGTGTGGATGCGCTCGTCGCACCTAATCCCATAGCAGATGGGACAAATGAAACTGAAATAGTCACTTTGACCAATACTGGTAACTTGCCTATTTCTAGCTTTGTGTTCACACGAACTACAAATATCACATCCACACAAGCCTTCGTAGCAAGTGGCACATCGGTAGATCCCGGCGAAAGTTTCAACGTAAGCGTACCTAATTCCACTTCAAATGGAAAGAACAGTTTGAAGTTTAGAACTTCTGCCCCCAACTTTGATCAGAACGGAAATAATTCAGATAGCCTTACCCGATACATTATAGAAGATGCTACTTCTATTCAAGCTCCTTGGAGGCAAAATTTCAATAACTCGGGTTCACTGACTCCGTGGCTGACTGTAAATCCTGAAAAGGACGCTAGTGCATGGACAATTCAATCTGCAGCAGCAGGCGATGGTCCTAATAACGTAGCCAGACAAATCACCTCTGCGCCAGATCAATCCTACTGGTTAGGCTCACCTAAGTTTGATCTTTCTGTAAGTAAACAAGCAAGTATTTTCTTTGACCTGGCCGCGGGACAAGTGAGTTCCACTACAACGCTAAAAGTATTGGCTAGCTCAAATGGAGGAACTAATTACAGCGAAGTATGGACTGCCACTGGTTCGGATTTATCAACAGTACCGGTAGGTGAAGCCAATCCAAATACTACCGGAGATTATGTTAGAAAATATGTGAATCTAACTGAATTTGCAGGACCAGGTAAAACTGACGTACGCCTAGCATTTGTAGTTGAAAACGGAAATTTGACTGATGCACCTATTTATTTAGATAATATTGAGCTATTCCTGAATGCTAACCCTAATCCGGTGATTCCTGCTGTTGGCATGTCGCTGATTTATCCTAATCCAGCTCGAGAGGTTTTCAATATTGCGTTCAATTTACCTGACTTTGAAGATGTGACCATTCAGGTGATTTCTAGCACGGGAGCTTTGGTACAGGAAATTGAGTACCCTGGCACCTTAAACCAGACTTATACATTCAGTACTCAGTTGTTTTCTAAGGGAGTATTTATAGTGACGATTTCTAGCAATACTATTCGAGAAACGAGGCGAATAATCATTAATTAATCAAAAATAGGCCGAAGAAAATCTCTTCGGCTTATTTTTTGCCTTTGTATTTCATCAGTTTTAGAGCAAAGCTTCGTTGTAAGGATTGAATTTCCCGCTTATCTTTAACTCTTCTAATTTCTCAGGTATTACATTCAACAGCACTTTTGAAAAAGATATTAATTAACCTCCTAGTGATTTTTGGAATAACAGTTTTACTGGGTTTCCTTTTCTTGAAAATCTACCTTCCTATGTACACCAATCATGGTGAATCGGTTTCAGTCCCTGATTTGTCAGGCTATACCTTTGACGAAGGAATCGACATTCTGGATCGGGCAAATCTTCAATATGAAGTTTCTCTTGACTCTGGATTCAATACAGACTTGAAGACTTTTGCCATTTTAAAGCAAATTCCAGAAGCTAACGCACAAGTAAAAAGTGGAAAAACTATTTACCTAACGCTAAATGCCAAGAACCCACCTATGCTTAAAATGCCAAATTTGGTCAATACACATTTGAAAAATGTTCAGGACATTTTGGCCAACATGGGACTAGAAAGAGGAGACATTGTGTACGTGCCAGATATCGCTCCCAATATTGTTTTGGAACAAAAATATAGAGGCGTGAATGTGCGTGAAGGATTTGAAATCCCTAAAGGCGCCAGAATTGACTTAGTTGTAGGTGACGGAAATGGCAACCAAATCCTAGCTGTGCCTGATCTGAGAGGAATGGATGAAGTGGAAGCAGAATTTTTGATTTTGGGTTCCAGTCTTAGAGTGGGTAATAAGTATTATCTTGAGACTGACTCAGTAGCCGTTGGGAAGGTATTAAGACAAGGTCCTCCTGCAGGTCAACAAGTGAAAACAGGTGATTTAATAGACCTTTGGATAGCAAAGGATAATTTGTAGGCACATGTTCCAACCACTCCATAAATTTCGAATGATAGGGATCATTTCAACCCTTTTCATCTCGACTTTGGCTCATGGCCAATTGGTGGAGTTAGCACCTATCCAGCATCAAAAGTTTAAAAAGCACAGCGAATCCTTACTCAACACTAGAACTTCAAATGCAAACACGCTTCCGTTTTGGGATGATTTTTCCCAAGGAATAGACACCCTGAAATGGACGGTAACAGGAGCTTCATATTCTGAAACAATCGGCCTGAATGCTCCGTCACTTGGGATGATTTTGCTTGATGGAGTGGATGCAAACGGCAATCCTTATTCTTTAACTCAGACTGATCAAGGTAATACCGACTACCTAACCTCTAAGCCATTTGACCTGACGGGATTAAATTCAGCCGATACTGAAAGCCTTTTTTTGAGTTTCTATTGGCAGGCTGCGGGCAGGGCCGAGCTTCCTGATGAAAATGATCAATTGACCTTACAAATCCTTAAATCAGATGGAAGTTGGTTAACTATTTGGCAACAACGCGGTGGACCGCAACTGAACAAAGAAGTTTTTACCCAGGAAATAATCAAAATTCTACCTATCTGGCAACATACAAATTTCCAATTCAGATTTTTTGCAGAAGGACGACAATCTGGCCCCTTTGACAGCTGGTTGCTTGATTACATCTATCTGAATGATGGTAGGTCTGCAAATGATTTATTCTATAGAGACAGAAGCTTGACTAGAACGAATGAGCTTAGAATCGGGAAGTATGGCGCCTACCCCTATGAACTGCTAGAAGGCAATCAATCTGGTACATGGAGCACTATACAAAATGAATTCTATAATCTGGAAAACAGATTTCGAGCGATGGAATACTCTATTTCTATCACCGATTCATCAACGTTTACCAACACTCCTATCAATCTAAATACTCCTTTCAATCCTGTACCAAACGCCCTAGAACGAAGAGTATTTGAAAGTAGAGAGTTTGACAACATCCCAGTACCTACAACCGAAACTGTTCTGGAGATAATTTCTTCTATCACGACGGGCGACGAATTGTTATTTGAAGTTGACTTATTGACCAGGGATACGACATTTTATAGCACTGTAAACTACGCTCTGAATGACACTGTGAGAACTTCGCTCCCACTCCTAGACTATTTTGCTTATGACAATGGATCAGCGGATTATGCAGCGGGGATTAATCAAAAATCAGGACAATTAGCGGTTAAATACACGGCGCCGAAAGAAGTTTTCATCAAGGGGATTTCTATCAATTTCTCTAACCCCAAACAAGCCAATCAAGCCATAGATATTAATGTGTGGAAAGAGCTAGATCAGCCGCCTATTTTCACTAGAGAAGATCTCATCTCTGTGAAAGAAGCAGGCCAGGAGTTTCTTTATTATTCTTTGGACACGAACTTAAGGGTGGATGGTGATTTTTATATTGGATTTACTCAGTTTACTGATGACTTCCTTCACGTGGGTCTCGACAAGGTAAATGATACCGGAGAAACGCTGTTTTACAATGTGGTAGGTGCTTGGGCTCAAAATACCGAAATACAGGGTTCATTGATGATTAGACCGCACATCAGCCTTACTGCTCCTTTTGAAGTAGCTGTGGTGCCAGAGGAAAATATAAGGATCTATCCTAACCCAGTAGAAACCCATCTAAATCTCGAAGGCCGATTCAGTGAGGCAAGAGTCTTTGATTCTTTTGGCCGAGAGATTTTTCTTGAGCGTCAACTTTCACCTACGGGAGAAATTGTTAATTTTAATGGACAGCGACCTGGCGTATATGTTTTGAACCTTGTCACGGAAGCTGGAATGAAATCATATAGAATTTTAGTCAAATAATCATATGGAAGATATAACTGTAGAAGACCTGAAATCCAGATTGGAAAAAAATGAAAAATTCGTGTTTCTTGACGTCCGAGAAGAGTGGGAATACGAAGATGATAACTTAGGTGCCATAAATATTCCCTTGGCCGATCTTCCAACTAGATTGGATGAAATAGAAAGCTACAAAGACAGTGAAATCGTGGTTCATTGTCGCTCAGGTGCGAGAAGCATGAATGCCAAGAAATTCCTTGAGTCCAAAGGCTTTTCGAAAGTCAGAAACACAACCGGTGGGATTTTGGCCTACAGAAATTTATAATCGAGACTCCCTTCGGGGAGTTTTTTTCATTTAAAAGCGTACGTCAAACTGTACGTTAAAAACAAAAAACCCTGTTTATCGACTGCAAACAGGGTTTTTGTGTGCCCACTTGGAAGCGAACCAAGCACCTAGTGTCACGATGAATCTTGATAGTCAGTTGTTTTTTTATTCGGTCATAAAAAAACCCTCTATACATTTCTATATGAGGGTTTTTGTGGGCCCACCTGGAATCGAACCAGGCACCTACTGATTATGAGTCAGTTGCTCTAACCGAATGAGCTATAGGCCCGAACTAAAACCTAAGATTTAGACTTGTAATTGCCTTAAACCTTGGTTTTCGGAGTGCAATGTTACATATTTGAATGCAAATACACAACCCAATTTTCGAATGAATAATGCCCCCGATGCAGACTTTCTGATTTTTGATCTAGGCAACGTCATAATTGATCTTGATTATCCAAAAGCTCTCCAACGCATCAAAGAAGAAGTTTCAACTGATTTTCACAGCAGAGTAGATAGCTTTTATATCACTGATTTTCACAAGGATTACGAGAGAGGAATTATTAATTCCAGTCAATTTCGTGAGGAGGTCAGGAGCTATTTTCAACAGTCATGGGCGGACCAAAAAGTGGATGAATTATGGAATTGTTTGCTAAAAAGCATCCCTGTTCAAAGGCTAGAATTAATTTCAAAACTTAGAAAAAATTTTCAAATCGGTGTCTTAAGCAATACAAACTTGATCCATATTGAGGCTGTAAATCGAATTTTGCAGAATGAGCATGGCATAGAAAACTTCGGTCCTCTAGTGGACTGGTTGTTTCTAAGTCATGAAATGGGACTAGCAAAGCCATCCCCAGAAATTTACGAAAAGATGCTTGGAGACTTAGGCACTACTGGTGACCGTGTGATTTTTTTCGATGATTTGCAGGCAAATGTAGAAGGAGCAAGAGCAGTAGGAATTAAAGCCGTACACGTGACTGGTCCTGAAGTCATTTTCGACTATTTCAAGAATGTATAGCAATAAGGAATACTTCCGTCACGGACTCTTATTTATCACTACCCTTATTGCCACTACGCTGGCTGGTGGAGAATGGGTGTATGGAAAGTCAGTTTTAGGCGTAGAAGAAAGTCTCCTCACCTGGGAATATTTTTGGAAATCAATGGCCTTTTCCATTCCATTCATAGGAATTTTATTGATCCATGAGCTAGGTCACTTTTTCTTGGCTGTTTATCATAAAGTCAAATGCACGCTACCGTATTTCATTCCGGGCTGGTTAGGATTTATTGGAATTCCCACCATCGGTACATTTGGAGCGGTGATTCAGATGAAGGGCTTCGTTAATAGCCGAAAAAAATTCTTTGACATCGGTGTAGCAGGACCATTATCAGGTTTTGTGATCGCACTTGGAGTCTTGATATATGGCTTTGCTACTCTTCCTGAATTAGACTATATCCACACCATTCATCCTGAATATGCAGATCCGGATTTTCAAGGTTTCTCTGAAGGCTCTTTAGATTTTGAGCTTGGGAATAATCTACTTTTTTGGGGGCTTAGCGAGATTTTCGCAGATCCTAATCGCATGCCAGCCATGTCGGAAGTCATCCATTATCCCTATCTGTTTGCAGGGTTTCTTGCCCTGTTTTTCACTGCTTTGAATCTTCTCCCGATTGGACAGTTGGATGGAGGGCATGTGGTTTTTGGGCTTTTTCCCAAGCTTCATAAGGAAATTTCTCTAGCTGCCTACACTTTGTTTATACTGTATGCGGGTATGGGAATGATCAGTCCCTATTCTCCTGTGGAGGATTTGGCACTTTGGATACCGCTCTACATAGGATTTCTATTTATATGCTTCAGCAAGTCTGGCTTGACGATGCAAAATAGAGTTGCCCTGGTGCTATGTATTGCCGCAGTACAGTATGGAATATCCTTCGCCAAACCTGACCTGCAAGGCTATCAAGGTTGGCTGTTTTATGGATTTTTGCTTGGAAGAATCATGGGGATCAAGCACCCAGAGGTATCAGGATTTAAAGCCTTGGATGGGAAAAGAAAACTTTTAGGATGGCTGGCTATTTTGATTTTCATTTTATGCTTCTCTCCTCAGCCATTTATTTTCAATGAGTAATCTCATCGAAAATTCATAAGACTATCCGCTTTTCTACCAGTAAGGTGGAATAAGCAATGTAGCAAATGTTAAACTTAAGAATTGAGGCCGCTTCGATCTTCCAACCAGATAAGCAAGGAATATAAGGTGACTGCCATTATTACAGATAATCATATTAATTATTCAGAATTTGTTGACAACATCATAAAAGTCAAGACTTTAAAAAAAATCAATCCACCTTAAGGTATTCCTCAGAATACTCAAACTTATGCAATACAAGAAGATGGTTAGAAATAAAAAACAAGCAGAAAAACTGATGCAGCAGTCTATCTTCTAAAGTTGGGAATGGAGAAATCTACTTCCACTTAAATGCAAAGTATGAGGTCGGCAGATCAGAAGTGTTGCGTATGCTATGTATGGATTGTGATTCCATGAAATAAAAATCACCGGCAGTGGCCGTATATTCCTTGCCATCGATAAGCTGAGCAGTTTCACCAGAGATCATCAGAATTATTTCAGTTTCCTCGTGCGAATGCGGTTCGTGACTCGCTACTTTTCTATCGAGCGTAGTGACGTGCATCTCTAGCCTTTCGCACATCGCGGTTGGTCTATCGAAGTAAGAGCGCACACCTCCCACTGCGGTAGATTTATAGGCTAGCGAATCTGAATTGAACAACATAGTACCTCCCGACAACAATGCTCTTTCCATATTCATAGGTTTCTTGGAGCGGTATCGTATCACATAATAGGTAAGCGGTGTATCACCCGCGTTCTTAACCGAATGCATCTGCTGCGGCATGAGTGAAAACACACCGTTTGTCCCCAATAGAATCCCTTTCCCATCGATCATCACCTCCATCAACCCTTCTTTCACGATAAGCAATTCTTCAATATCGGCATTAGCATGAGCCGCGCTGGGTGCTGCGCCCACAGCCTGAGTAGTGGCATGCATCGACAAATATTCCAAATGAGTAGAAACACCTTTCAGAATGGGTCTTGAAATCCGGTCGCCGTTGGTTTTTGCATCAAGATCATTCCAGTGAAAAACACCAGATTGGATGGGTTGGAGTTGAGCAAAAGCAGAAAGTGACATACAGCAAAAGAGAAAAAGAAGGAAATTTTTCATACAAAAATCTAGAGGGATCTTGATAAATATAGAGAATTGAAATTAATATCTAGATGGCTTAACTTCGAAAATACCCGCTTCACTAGTCTTCAATTACCAATAAAATAAGTAAAATACCAATAGTATAAATTACCGTCAGATTTTAATAAGTAAGAACTTTATAAGTCTAGGAACGTCTATAGACGTACATTTCCTTGAAATTTACTCATTAAACCAAATTCACTGCTCATGAAAATATTATCTCTCATCCTCGCGGCTGCTTTTACTGCATTTTCTTTTCCAAAAGAATCCGCAAACGTGAATACTGCAGAAAGCACCATCACTTGGACAGCAAAAAAAGTAACAGGTCAACATCACGGAAAAGTGCCGATCACAGCTGCCTCGCTTGATTACAAAAATGGTAGAATCATAGGAGGAACCTTTGAAATGGACATGACTAGCCTAACGGTGGAAGACATCACAGATCCAGGATCCAATAAAAAACTAACCGATCACCTGAAATCAGATGATTTTTTCTCTGTAGAAAAACACAAAATTTCAGTTTTTAAATTAACCAACGCAAAAACCAGCAACGGCAAAGATTACGAGCTGACCGGAGATCTGACGATCAAAGGAATCACAAAGCCAGTGACCTTCCCCGCTACCGTGAATGTCAAAGATGGAAAAATAACAGCTTATGGAAAGTTGACTTTTGATCGTACGCACTATGATATCAAATTCCGATCTGGCACCTACTTTGAAAACTTGGCAGATAAGCTCATTTACGATGAGGTAGAACTCGATGTAAAACTCGTTGCCAGTGAGTAAACTGGATTCTCTTCAAGCAGAAAAGGTCGGGACATCCCGGCCTTTTCTAGTTGAGATCAACTTTGAAAAAACCTCATCAACTCATTAATAAATCTCAGCTTTTTAGCTCCGTTTTTTCTCGAGTAAAATCTAAACTCTTTGGTAACCCATGAAGCTTTTTCAACTATGACTAACATATTTTATGATTATCCGCTTTTCTACCAGTAAGTTGGAATAAGCAATGTAGCAAATGTTAAACTTAAGAATTGAGGCCGCTTCGGTCATCGGGCTTCCAACCAGATAAGCTAGGAATCTAAGGTGACTGGCATTATTGCAGATAATCATATTTATTTTTTTACTTAAAAATGGGACAAACTGTGAAAGGAAAAATAATCTCAAGAATTGGTGAAGCTCCGACAGCCTACACTATAGCCAGGTAAGCAAAGAATCTAAAGTGCCCGATATCATTTCCTACAACTAAATAGATAAATTTTAAACATCAAAATCTTATAACTTTTACACAAAATTTCATGACAGTTCCCTGTCCTAGTCTATTTAAGTTTGTAATGTCAAAACAAGACTAACCAACTGATGACAAACTTGAGCATCCATAAAGAAACTTTTCCAGTCACCGGAATGACCTGCGCCGCCTGTGCGTCCAGTGTAGAGACCATTCTTACCTACACCGATGGCGTCAAATCCGCACAGGTGAACTTCGCTTCCAATACAGTTCTGATTGAATACACAGACGAAATTGACCCGGAGGGATTAAGCGCAGCTCTTTCAGCCGTGGGCTATGGATTGATCACAGCCTCAGAGAATGTAGAGGAAACAGTCACAAGCAACCAGCAAAACCATTATCGAAAACTGAAGCGAGACACCCTAGGTGCAGCAGTTTTGACCCTTCCAATTTTTGTTATCGGGATGTTTTTCATGCATTGGGGCCCGGGTTCGTGGATTTCTCTTGCCTTAGCCATACCTGTACTTTCAGTATTTGGTAGCCGATTTTTCGTCAGTGCCTGGAAGCAAGCCAAAAACAAAACTGTCAACATGGACACCCTGGTGGCGTTGAGCACCGGCATCGCCTTTATTTTCAGCTTGTTCAACACCCTCTTCCCAGAGTTTTGGATCAGTCGTGGTTTTGATCCGCACGTCTATTATGAGGCAGCTACAGTGATTATCACGTTTATTCTTTTTGGAAAAATGCTTGAAGAAAAAGCAAAGTCCAAAACTTCCTCAGCGCTCAAAAATCTCATGGGGCTTCAGCCCAAGACTTTGAAGATAGTAGTAGAGCATGGGGAAAAGGAAATCCCAATCTCTGAGGTACAAAAAGGGAATGAAATCATAGTTCGCCCCGGAGAAAAAATTCCAGTAGATGGCCAAGTCACCTCAGGAAAATCCTTTGTAGATGAAAGTATGATCAGTGGCGAGCCTATTGCAGTTGAGAAATCAACAGGGGAAAAGGTTTTTGCCGGCACGATAAACCAAAAGGGAAGTTTTCAATTCAAAGCTGAAAAAGTGGGAAGTGAAACTTTGCTCTCCCAGATCATCAAGCGAGTGCAGGAAGCGCAGGGTTCCAAAGCGCCAGTTCAAAAACTCGTGGATAAAATAGCTGCTATTTTCGTCCCAACAGTCATCGCTATTTCGATACTTACCTTCATCATTTGGATGGTTTTTGGAGGGGAAAATGCCCTTTCCCATGCCATTCTGAATGCCGTCGCTGTGCTAGTGATTGCTTGTCCATGCGCGTTGGGATTAGCTACCCCTACTGCCATTATGGTTGGGATAGGAAAAGGTGCCGAAAACAACATCCTGATAAAAGATGCTGAAAGCCTGGAAATAGCCCATCAAGTCAATGCAATCATCTTGGACAAAACAGGCACCATCACCGCTGGCAAACCTACTGTCTCAACCATCAAATGGAAAAGTAGGGAAATCGAAACTGAATTTGCTCCCGTTTTGCTTGGTATTGAATCTAAGTCAGAGCATCCTTTAGCAGATGCCGTTAGCAAGAATTTAATTCAAAACGGTGTAAAACCAGCCGTTTGTGAGGATTTCCAAAGCTTAACTGGAAAAGGTGTGGAGGCCAAGAATCAAGCGGGACAAAAGTTCTCAGTTGGAAATAGAAAGCTATTGCTCGAAAAACAACTAGCGCTGGATTCAGAACTGGAAACTCTGGCCAAAACCTGGAGTGAGCAAGCTGAAACAGTGATTTTCTTTGCCAATGAGACAGAAGTCCTTGGCATATTGGCGATTTCTGACGAAATAAAACCAAGCTCCAAATCAGCGATACAGAAGCTGAAAGACAAAGACATAGCGGTCTATATGCTAACCGGCGACAACCGACAAACCGCTGCTGCAGTAGCCAAAGAAGTTGGTTTGACGGATTTCAAAGCTGAGGTAATGCCATCAGACAAATCTGACTTTGTCAAAAATCTACAGTCAAAGGGGAAAATCGTAGCGATGGTTGGAGATGGCATCAACGATTCAGAAGCTTTGGCGCAAGCCAATGTCAGCATCGCCATGGGGCACGGGTCGGATATCGCCATGGACGTAGCCAAAATGACCATCATATCCTCAGATCTGGAGGTAATTCCCAAAGCGTTAAATTTGTCAGATCAGACGGTAAAAGGCATAAAAGAAAATCTCTTTTGGGCTTTTATTTACAATCTGATCGGAATACCGATAGCAGCAGGAGTCCTTTATCCTATTAATGGCTTCCTACTTGACCCCATGATTGCCGGAGCTGCTATGGCTTTCAGTTCGGTTTCGGTGGTTTTAAACAGCCTTAGACTGAAAAGCAAACCTATCTAAACGTCATTATTCAAAATTCAACATTGCTCATTCTAAATTCAAAAGAGTAAAAAGTAGCAATACATTACAATACATACTCAAACCATTTCTGTCAGTCCGAACGAAGTCGTGGACCCGCTATAACGGAATTGGCTTCAACTTCGCTCAGCCTGACAAATACAACCTAAATTTTACAATTTTAAAATCTTCCAATCCCTATCAAATGAAAACTCAAAAATTCAAAACCAATATTGCCTGTGGCAATTGCCTGGCAAAGGTCACTCCGCTTCTAGATTCTGAACCAAAAATCGATTCCTGGTCAGTGGACTTGCAGAGCGACGATAGAATCCTCACCGTAGTATCTAATGACATCACAGCTGATGAAGTCTTCAGAACGGTGATTAAAGCAGGATTTATTGCTAAACCCTTGTGACATTGGTAAACTGAAAAGTGAACTGAAATTGCGTAAATCCCTATTCACCTGCACCACTCTCCTCTTCTTATTTCTCCTGTCTTTCATCTTCTAAAAGGTACTGCCTCTGTCACATCCTACCACCTTTCCGGCTCAGATCGACAATTTCTCATTTTGTTTAAACCTATTCAGGAATTAGATTTCATATCATTTGACAAGCCTCTCTCTGCGTTGGTGGGGTAAATTGGCGCTGGGAAATCTACTTTGCTCAAAGCGCTATCGATGAAATTTCTGGCAGGAAGGTTGAAGGCAGAGGGTATCTACTTAATCGATGAACCTGAAGCGGCACTAGCTCCGCAACGGCAGGTGGTTCTTTTTTCTTTGGTTAAAAATCCGACTGAAACCGCGAATGCCAGTTCATCAAAGCCACTCAATCTCCTATATTAATGCTGCATCCAAACACGACAATCTTCCAGTTTGGAGAACAAAACCAACAAGTACTCTACGTAGAGACTGAGAATTTTACTATTCACAAAAATTCCCCTAACAACCCAGCTTCCTTCATGAGACATTTGTAAATAGCCTATATGATATCCGCAATAATGCCAGTCACCTTATTGTGCTTGCTTATCTGGTTGGAAGACCGATGACCGAAGCGGCCTCAATTCTTAAGTTTAATATTTGCTACTTTGCTTATTCCACCTTACTGTTAGAAAAGCGGATAATCATATAGCCTAATTAGCGCTGATGCTCTATCATTTTTTCCTCCACCTCAGCCAGCAGTTTTTTGACAGAAACAGAGACAGTAATCATTAATAGCTGATCTAATAGTACTTTGAATTCATCTCTGAGCATCCTATCCTCTTTTCCATAATCCCAGATTGGATACACGCCTTTTTCAAATAAGGTATCAAAGCTCAACTCGCTTCGATGTAGCACAAAATCAGTATCCTCCACAGTGAGCACCGATGGCGGGAAGTGATGCGCTCTATATCCAAACAAATCTATCATGGCCCTCAAACTGAGAATAGCAGTACCCGGATCATTGATTCCAGGGCTGAGTGCTTTCAGCGCTATCTCGGACAGCTGTCTGAATCCGTACTCATAATTGCGATTAGTGGATTCCTGATCACTAAGTAATAACCCCAGAACTGCTTGCTCTAGCTGCTTATCATCGAGATTTCGACTGCATTTCAAAATAGGTTGACCTCGCAATACATAAGTTCCCATGGGGTAGATCGCCAGCATACTGCATTTATTTTCGAATAGAAGATCCTTCATTTCCTTCGTGTCAAAACCCTCAAAAATCCCGGATGTAGATGCTCTTATCACAGAAAGAGAGGCAAAATCAGGCTGACCTTCCACCTCAACAGTTGACGTACAGAAATCCCTCATCCCATCAAAAGTGGAAGATCTGATTCGATCAATGATGACATTATACTTCACAGACTGCGTGATGTAATGAAGAAAATAAATGAAGATAAAAATATCCAGAACGGTAATAATGGTCAGAAGAAAAATACTCAGGGAGGGAATTTGAAAGGAGTTTTCCTGCTCTCGAATCGTACTAAAAAGAAAAAAAGTATAGATGATAGTACCGATGTAAATTCCCAATACCACCTGCTGAAACCTGTTACCGATCAGCTTGTCCAGCACCCGATTACTCATCTGGGAAGCGGCTTGACTGAGCACTATCATCACCATAGAAAAGCTAAAAACCGTAAGCGAAATAATCCCTCCGGCAATTGCCCCCAGGATACTTCTCGCTGTGGATGGGTCTTTTATGGATAACCATGGGATGTCGGATTTGATCTGATAACCCGCCTCAGAAAAATCAAAAGTGATCACCATAAACGCCAAAACTAAAAAGCTCATGCTAATCAATCCTGGTATAAATGCGATACTTTTCACAATAGTCTCATACCTAGAGATCAGCCAAATTCTTATTTTATCCATTTAATTAAGGTATTAATTTTTATGATTATCCCCAATCTTGCCCAAAACCAGAATCCCCTTGGATATACGGGCAGAAGTCAGAAGATCGGTGAACGAAGCAGCCTAAAATTATAAGTAAACCTAATCCCATATTGTTTTTTGGACTTGATTGTTCAGAAAGCGTATTGAAAAATCTAACATGAAATTGGAAGTTTTGACTTGAAACCTACTGCCAAACTACGCTCTAAATTTCTCAATAAGAGTAGCCAATTTTTCAAAATCGGTGCTTTAATCCTAAAATTAGCAACTTGAATGTATAACTTTCCACTTTCAAAGAAGCTCAATCGCCCGTAATTACTTGATGAAAACTCTCCTCTTTGCCCTACTCTTATTATTTTCAAGCCAAGCCATGTCTCAGCAAACGCCACTTTTGCCCATCGTGAAATCGACCATCAAAGGTGTGAATGTGTATGGGAAAACAGTGGACAACCAGACCCGCTGTCAGCACTGGCACTCTGAACTGGATGTGATTGCGATCAAGTTTAAATGCTGTGAGAAGTATTATCCATGTTTTTCCTGTCATGAGGAAGAAGCAGACCACAAACCTCAAGTATGGCCGAAAGCTGAATTTGATTCCAAAGCGATTCTTTGTGGCGTCTGTGGTTCAGAATTAACCATCTCAGAATATCAGTCCAGCGGAAATACTTGTCCAAAATGTACCGCAGCTTTCAACCCCGGATGCAGCAAGCATTATCATCTGTATTTTGAAACGGATGGAGATGAAAAGTAAGCAAAACCCTCAATCAGAATATTTCGTAACTTTACGAAGTTGAAAAAATCGTTTTCCATAGCGCTCGCAGTAGTACTACTTTTTGCAAACATCGGTTTGGCAAAAAGTAGCCATATCTGCATGGGTGAGGAAATGTTGGTTAAGTTTGGAATTGCTACCAAGCACC
This sequence comes from Algoriphagus sp., assembly GCF_039969895.1. Classification (GTDB taxonomy): domain Bacteria; phylum Bacteroidota; class Bacteroidia; order Cytophagales; family Cyclobacteriaceae; genus Algoriphagus. The sequence continues at coordinate 207,716 of NZ_JBDVMZ010000026.1, read as the reverse complement.
TCAACTGTGGGATGAAAATGGATACTTCGGACGACGCTTCTGAGTCCTCCAAAGGTATTGACCCCCTAGAGTGCTGTCAGGATCAATTTGAATTCTTTCATCAGGAGACAGAACGCAATCTTAAAAATCTTAGCGTCGATGCTCCACAACTTATTTTTATAGCTGCCTTCACGCAGGTTTTTATCTTTGGAGTAGAGACTCTTCCAGCAGCGTATGCCAGTTCCCCTTCGCCTTCTCCCCCGTTAATACCCCAAGACTATACAGTGCTGTATCAGTCTTTTTTGATTTAATACTTTCTGGTAAGTAGGTCATGCGACCTTTTCTAGCTAATGGTAGTCAACCACTTAGCTATTCTTTTTAGTTTCTCCTTTACCAGGATTAAATGATGCTTAACTCAATTATCAAGTTTTTTCTTGAAAATAAACTCGTTGCTGTACTTCTACTGATCGCTTTGATCGTAGGCGGAATAGTAACAGCTCCATTCGGTTGGAAAGTAGGCGCTCTTCCTTCTAGCCCAGTTCCGGTGGATGCAATTCCGGATATTGGTGAAAATCAGCAAATCGTTTTCACCCAGTGGCCAGGAAGGTCTCCTCAGGATATTGAGGATCAAATCTCCTACCCACTTACTACTTATCTACTTGGAATTCCCGGAGTGAAATCCATTCGTAGTTCCTCCATTTTCGGGTTTTCTAGTATTTATATCATCTTTGACGAAGACACCGAATTTTATTGGTCTAGATCAAGAATTCTCGAAAAACTCAGCTCTTTACCAGCGGGTTTACTTCCAGAAGCTGTTCAGCCAGGGCTTGGCCCAGATGCTACAGCACTAGGTCAAGTCTATTGGTACACGCTAGAAGGAAGGGATGAAGAAGGAAATCCAACTGGGGGCTGGGATCTTCATGAGATCAGAACGGTTCAGGATTTCTTTGTGAAATATGGGTTGAATGCCGTAGAGGGAGTTTCAGAAGTGGCTTCCATCGGTGGTTTTGTACAGGAATATCAAGTCGATGTAAATCCCGACGCACTCAAAGCTTACAATATTCCCTTGATGAAAGTCATGGAAGCGGTCAAGCAGTCCAATCGGGATGTAGGTGCAAAAACCATAGAAATCAACCAAGCTGAATACTTAGTACGAGGCTTGGGTTACATCAAAAAGGTAGAAGATCTAGAAGAGGCCGTAGTGGCTGTGGAGCAAAATGTCCCGATCCGGATAAAAGACATAGGAGTAGTAAGCCTAGGTCCTGCCAACCGAAGAGGTCTGTTGGATAAGGACGGCGCTGAGGTAGTCGGCGGTGTAGTGGTCGCACGCTATGGGTCAAATCCACTTCAGGTCATCAACAAGGTGAAAGATAAAATCGCAGAAATAGCACCTGGACTTCCTAAAAAAACCTTAGCAGATGGTCGTGTAAGCCAATTGACCATTGTTCCATTTTACGATAGATCTACCCTGATTCAGGAAACGTTGGGAACGCTGGAGGAAGCCCTTTCCTTAGAGATCCTAATCACTATTCTGGTTGTGATTGTAATGGTGTACAACCTTCGTGCTTCCATTTTGATCTCCAGCTTATTGCCCATTGCTATTCTGATGGTCTTTATAGCCATGCGGTTTTTTGGTGTAGAAGCGAATATAGTGGCACTATCAGGAATCGCAATCGCGATCGGTACCATGGTGGATTTGGGGATTATACTTTCCGAAAATATTATCAAGCACATAGATGAAGCTCCTCCCGAGCAGAAGTTAATTACTACCATTTACAAGGGATCTTCCGAAGTAGGTAGCGCTATTCTCACCGCCGTGTCCACCACTATCGTGAGCTTTATTCCCATTTTCACCATGGAGGCAGCCGAGGGAAAATTATTTGGACCTCTAGCCTATACCAAGACTTTTGCCCTTATCGCTGCATTGATCGTTTCCTTGCTTATACTGCCAATGCTGGCTCATGTGTTCTTTGGTTTTCAAATCAAAAAAAACCGCTTCAAGCTTATGGGAAATGGTTTAGTGCTAATTCTAGGATTTGTAGCACTGATTTATGGTTACACTTGGGCGGGTATAATGTTGGTGTTATTTGGCCTTATTTCCTTCGCCAAAATCTATGTCGAAAAAGAGTCTATTGATATCCCAACTCGCATCCGTTCTATATACAACCAATTGGAAATTATTCTGGCAATTGTTGGTGTGGTTTGGCTATTAGCGACCTATTGGTTGCCACTTGGCGCTTCACATTCTCTTATTTCCAATGTGATTTTCGTAGCCATACTGGTCAGTTTGATACTAGGATCATTCACCTTGCTGGAATACAACTACAAACGGGTATTGACTTGGTGCCTGGATCACAAAGCTATTTTCCTGACTATTCCAGCTGTCCTCATTTTCGTGGGGGCTACCGTTTGGCTTGGATTCAATACCATTTTTGGCTTTGTACCAAAGTCCACAAATCTACTTGGTTGGGACATTCAATCAAGTAAACCTTGGTCAAGTCTAGTTCATACTTTCCCCGGTATGCAAAAGGAATTTATGCCTTCTTTGAATGAAGGAAGTTTTCTACTGATGCCTACTGCCATGCCTCATTCGGGTATTGAGTATAACAGAAAAGTGCTGGGGCAATTAAATATGCTTCTGACAAATATCCCTGAAGTAGAACTTACAGTTGGCAAACTTGGACGAGCAGAATCAGCTTTGGACCCCGCTCCGATCTCCATGTATGAGAATATCATTAATTACAAACCAGAGTATCTTCTCAATACCAAGGGACACAAACAACGATTTAAAACTGATGCTGAGAATAGATTCATTTTCTCTACTGGAGACACGCTGTCCAATGCAGATGCCATCGCTCAAAACATGCCTACAAAAGGTTTGATTCCTGATGAAAACGGCATGTATTTCCGAAACTGGCGCGAGCAAATCAAATCTCCGGATGACATCTGGAATAAAATCATCGCTGTCACCAAAATCCCGGGAATCACTTCCGCACCGAAGCTTCAGCCCATAGAAACTCGATTAGTCATGCTCCAGACGGGTATGCGAGCACCCATGGGAATCAAAGTCTATGGCCCAGATTTGCAGACTATCGAAAACTTCGGCATACAACTGGAAAATATTCTAAAGCAGGTGCCATCTGTCAAAGAAGAAGCTGTTTTCGCAGATAGAATCGTAGGCAAACCTTACCTACAGCTAAATATCAACCGGGAGCAAATAGCTCGATTTGGTCTGACGATCGAAAATGTGCAGCAAACCATAGAAACAGCTATAGGAGGAATGAACGTCACCACCACAGTGGAAGGACGTCAGCGATTCCCTGTTCGTGTTCGCTACCCTAGAGAATTACGAGATGATCCTGAGAGCTTGGCCAAAATCTTTGTCTTTACTCCCACTGGAGCTCAAATCCCTTTGGGTCAACTCGTTGATTTTGAATACGTGCGGGGGCCTCAGGCTATCAAAAGTGAGGAGACTTTCTTGGTGGGTTATGTGCTTTTTGACAAGCGCGAAGGAAATTCTGAAGTGACTGTAGTCGAGGATGCTAGACAGTTAATTCAAAGTAAAATCGATTCGGGTGAGCTGGATGTGCCAGCTGGAATTACTTACAAATTCTCTGGAAGCTATGAAAACCAAGTTCGTGCCGAGAAACGCCTAAGTATCATTGTGCCGGCCGTTTTGGTCATCATCTTCTTGATCCTGTACTTTCAGTTCAAATCGGTCACCACCACCCTCATGGTCTTCACCGGGATCGCCATGGCTTTCTCGGGCGCATTTATCACACTTTGGTTTTATGGACAAAGCTGGTTCGCTGATTTTGATCTCTTTGGGACAAATATGCGGGACCTTTTCCAAGTTCATCAGATCAACCTCAGTGTGGCTGTTTGGGTAGGTTTTATTGCACTCTTTGGCATCGCCACAGACGATGGGGTGCTGATGGCTACTTACTTGGATCAAAGCTTTAAACGCAACAAAACCGACAACCTCAAGGGAATCCGCATGGCAATCGTAGAAGCTGGGCAGCGTAGAATTAAGCCGGCAGTCATGACTTCTGCTACGACCATTATCGCGCTACTACCGATTCTCACTTCCTCAGGAAGAGGATCTGACATCATGATTCCTATGGCTATTCCAGCTTTCGGCGGAATGATCGTCGCGGCTATCACCTACTTTATCGTACCCGTGCTGTATTCCATTCGGGAAGAAAGAAAACTTAAAAAAAGCTGATCATGAGAACCATCACACTTTCTTTTCTTCTGTTGCTTGGGATTAGTTTCTCAGCTGCTCCGCAAAGCTTAGAAGACTATTTCCGAATAGGCGCCGAGAATAATCCCGGCCTTCAAGCCAAGTACAAGGCATTCGAAGCTGCCTTGGAAAAAATCCCACAAGTTGGATCATTACAAGATCCTAATCTAAGCTTTGGATATTTCATATCTCCAGTTGAAACCAGAGTTGGTCCTCAGAATGCACGTTTTTCCTTAACTCAGATGTTTCCATGGTTTGGCACCTTACGTGCACATGAAGATGTGGCATCCTTACTAGCCGAGGCAAAGTATCAGGAATTTCTGGATGCTAAAAATCAGCTATATAATCAATTGGCAGCCGTTTACTATCCCCTGCTTGAGATTCACGAGTTGATTGCTATTGAGGAGGAAAATTTGAGGATTTTGCAAACCTATTATTCACTTGCTACTTCCAAATTCGAAAATGGTCAAGGTTCCCTGGCAGATGCGCTACGAGTAGATATCATGATCGAAGCTTCGAAGACGAATATTGAGGTGCTGAAAATGAAAATAATAGGCAGCAATTCATGGTTCAATTCTCTCCTTTCTAGATCCCATGATGCATCAATTGAGATCTCGGAAAAACTGGAAATATCGACAATTGATCGGATGATTTTACCCGATTCTATCCAAACAAATCCCTTGCTAGAGAGCATAAACCTAAAAATCCAAGCCAGTGAAGCCTCTGTGTTGGTTGCCCAAAAACAGGGCATGCCAAAGCTTGGAGCTGGTATAGACTATGTAATCGTTGGTGAGAGAACAGACATGGCCATACCAGATAACGGGCAGAATGTCTTGATGCCAATGGTCACGATGAGCCTGCCAATTTTCCGAGGGAAATATAAGGGAGCTCAGAAGGAAGCAGAACTTATGCAGGAATCCTACGAACTGGAGAAGGCAGAGCTTAATAACAAGCTCTATGGCACTTTTTACCGCTACTCTTCAGATTTGCAGATCCAGGAGAATTTGATCTCACTCTATGAGAAGCAAGTCCTGACTTCAGAGCAAACGCTACAGCTACTTTATACTGGCTATAGCAATTCAGGGAAAGACTTCGAAGAGGTATTAAGAGTACAGCAGCAACTGCTGGAATTCCAAAAAATGAAACTCAAAGCCATGGTAGCCTACCAGACTTCCCTGGCTCAAATAAATTATGTAACCGCTAAAACCTACTAATTATGAAAAGCAAGAGCTATGTAAAATTCGCAGCAATGATGGCAGTTTCCTTTGTCATTATGTATGGAGTCATGTTTTTGAATGCAGACGTATTCGAGCATGTGATGCTTAGTACCACCAGAACCTACATGACCATTTTGATGATTGCTCCAATGGCAATCTCCATGATGCTGTTTATGTGGGAAATGTATGAAAACAAAAAGGCCAACTATATAATCTTGGCCTCTGCGGTAATCATCTTCATCGGCACACTCACCATGCTGAGAAATCAAACTATGATCGCAGATGTACAGTGGATGAAAGCCATGATCCCTCATCACTCCTCAGCAATCATGGTAAGCCAAAAAGCGCATCTTCAAGATCCAGAGGCGCAAAAACTAGCACAGGATATCATAGAAGCACAGAAGAAAGAAATCGCACAGATGGAGGCTATGATCAAAAGGCTCCAGAAAAACTAAATATGTTCTTAAATGAACCTTCGAAATGAATAATTTACTCAAGAGCAAATTTGTCCTGATAGCCATCACATTGCTGGTGGGGCTAACTATCGGTTGGTTGATCAAGCCTTCTTCAGCTCCAACTGTGGAAACTGATGAACATGATCACGTAGAGTCTATAGCAGGAATCCCTATTACTTACACCTGCTCTATGCATCCGCAGATTCGCCAAAATGAGCCGGGAGATTGTCCCATCTGCGGTATGGATCTGATTCCTTTGGAAAATGAATCGAATGACGCCGATCCCATGTCCATCAGCATGTCCCCTACTGCAATGCAGTTGGCAGGGGTTCAATCACTTGTCGTAGGAAATGGGGTTGCGACTAAGTCCATCCGTCTAAATGGAAAAATCCAAGAAGACGAACGTCAGAATTATACCCAATCCGCTCATATTCCTGGTAGGATAGAGAATTTGTCAGTCAACTTTACCGGGGAATATGTCCAAAAAGGACAGGTATTAGGACAAATCTACTCACCAGAATTGGCTACCGCTCAGGAGGAGCTTTTTCAAGCAGAAAAGATCAAAGACACTCAGCCTGCGCTTTTCAATGCAGCTAAAGAAAAACTTAAAAACTGGAAGCTGACTGATTCTCAGATCTCACAAATTCTTACTACAGGAAAAGTGACCGATCAACTACCAATTTTAGCTAATGTCTCTGGCTACGTAACTGAAAAAATGGTGAATCTGGGAGACTATGTAAATCGCGGAGAACCTATCTATCAGATCGCAGATCTTAGCCAAGTCTGGGTGCTATTTGATGTCTATGAGTCAGATCTGCAATGGGTGAAAAAAGGTGATCAGATAGACTTTACTGTGCAGTCAATTCCTGGAGAGACTTTCTCAGGAAAGCTGAGTTACATCGATCCGATGATAGATCCACAAACCCGAGTTGCCAAAGCAAGGCTGGAAGTCAGTAATCCTAATCTGAAGTTTAAGCCAGAAATGTTTGTTTCTGGAAACGTAAGAACCAAAGGATCATTCAAGGCCAACAGCATCGTAGTGCCAAAAACGGCTGTGATGTGGACAGGAAAGAGATCTGTGGTGTATGTGAAAAACGTGACCAATCAAGCTGTTACATTCAAACTTCGGGAAGTTACCCTTGGCCCAGCCTTAGGTGAAGGATATGTGATCACTTCTGGGTTAGAATCAGGAGAAGAAATCGCGGTCAATGGAACCTTCAGCATCGATGCAGCGGCTCAGCTGGCAGGAAAACCAAGCATGATGTCTCCTGATGGAGGAGCAGCGATGACAGGACATAATCATGGAGGAATGTCTGAAGTGAAAATGGAAATGACAGGACAAATTTCTTCAGGTTCTGTGGAACTATCTTCCAAATCTAAAAATGAATTAAAACCAGTTTTTGAAAACTATTTCAAGCTCAAAAATGCGCTGGCTCAAGATGATTTGGCAGGGGCCAAATCCACCGCGACAACGATGCTTAGATCCCTGGAAAAAGTTACTATGTCCGAGTTCAAAGGCGATGCCTTCCTAGGATGGATGAACTACCAAGCTAAGATCAAAACTTTACTTGGTCAAATCAAATCTCAAAAAAACCTGGCTGAAATCCGAAAATCATTCCTGGGTATTTCAGATGAAATGCTTGACATGGCTGAGAATTTCAATCCTTTGTCGGTCAAAATATACGTGCAGCATTGTCCCATGGCAGCTAGTAACCGAGGTGCAGATTGGCTGAGCTTAGATGAAAAAATAGTGAATCCCTATTTTGGCAAAGCCATGCTGACCTGCGGAGAAGTAACGAAAACCATCAATTAATTTCATACAACAAACAATTCCTAAACATGAAAAATCTTAGAACACAACTTGCCCTTTGCCTAGTAATCGCTCTTTCAATTGCCTGCTCCAGTAAACCCACTGATGATCAATCACAACTGGAAAGTGTAGAAAATCCTGAAATCAAGGAAGTAACTGCAAACGAAGAAGAAGTACCCACTGTCACAATTGCTTTCAAAGAGGAATCTACTACGCAAATTTTCAATGCGTACTTGGCTTTAAAAGATGCTTTGGTAGCTACTGATGGTGAAAAAGTAAGTACCGAGGCCAAGAAATTAGCAGCCCTTTTGACGGATGATGCCCATACTTCCATCAAAGCAGAGGTAGAGAAAATTGCGGCAAGCACCGACCCAAAAGTGCAGCGAGATTCATTTGACAATCTTTCTGAGCAAATGATCACACTAGCAAAAAACAGCGAATTAACTTCTGGCAACTTATTCCTACAGCATTGCCCAATGGCTAATGGAAATCAGGGAGCAAATTGGCTGAGTCTTTCAGAAGAAATCAGAAACCCTTATTTCGGTGACAAAATGCTGAAATGTGGTTCGGTAACTGAGAAGATTTGATTTAGATAAAAAGTAAGGGGCGAAAGATTTTTCGCCCCTTTCCTGTTTTTAATCTCTGTGTAACTCTCTCAGTAGTCCTCTGTGAATCTCCGTGGCAAATTACTCTCAATCCAAAACCGTAAACCTCACTCCCAAAAACCCTCTGATCCCCTGATTAGGTGCATATACATAAGTTGGGTCAAAAGTCAAGGCATTTGGATTTCCCGGAGTAGGAATTACCGAACCATCAGGCGCAAAGTCAACTCCCCGATCAAATGGATCAAAAGCTCTAGCAATAGAATTTGCCGCAGGCGTGAAATTCAACAGGTTTTTCACCCCACCAAAAACTTCCCACTTTTCTCCTATCGATTTTGTTAACTGTATATTCTGAAGACTGTACCAAGGAGAATATTCAGGCCTATCATCCAGTTCACCAAGTAATGGAAGTCGCATAGGACTGTACACATTCCCGGTGTAATCAACCGTGAGTCCTAAGCGAAAGAATTCATAACCCACTGACCAAACCCCTGAAAACCGCTCTGTAAGCAATTGTCGCCTTGTGATTCCCTCCTCTTCTATACTCACATCCATAAGTGTTCCTCCAGCAGTTACAGTAAAACCATTTGGCCAAGCAGCATCTACATTTAGCGAAACTCCTTTTGAAACTGCCGTCCCATCTAGATTTGCATAAATAATCTGATTGGGATTGGTCTCATAATCAGGCACAATACGATTAGTAAAATGAGTGTAAAATGCTGAACCATCTAGCCCAATAAAAACGCCCTTATCTGAATAGATTTTCTTCACCAAGTTTGCATTGAGGTTCCAGCTTTGCTCCGGCTTCAATTCTTCTTCGAAAATCACTTCTCTTGCTCCAGTTAGCGCTGCATGATCTTCCGTGAAAACATTGGCTACTCGAAAGCCATTTCCAGCAGATAACCTAAAAACCAGGCTCTTGTCATCCGAGGAGAGTTTGTAATTTAACCGTGGTGAAAAGATAAATCCATGTATGGAGTTATAATCATATCGAGCACCTAACAATAAGCTTTGATTGGAATTAAATTTAATTTCATCTTGGATAAAAATTCCTGGCAAATGAATAACAGAAGGGTTGTTTTCCCTAGAAAGTAGATCAGAGGTAGCCCCTGTGTTATCATCATAAAAAGTGTATCTATAGGCCATTCCAAGTAATAGGCCGTGCTTTTGAGCAGTTTTTGCCCAAGTCAACTGACCAAAACCAATGTACTGATCAGCTTTATAAATGGTCGTCCCATAAACAGAGTTTTGGTTGTGCCCATTAGCTGAAAACTGGAAATTGACATGCTCAGAGCCTGGCAACTGCCAGGTACCAAAAGTCTCCCAGCGGCTAGTATAAATACTTTCTCCATACACTTGATCTCCACCACGATCCGCACTAGTCCAATTCATCTCACCACCCCAGCGGTCTTCATATACGTACCTTCCAGCCATAGTGAAAAGCTTGTTATTTGATCTTTGAACGTTGATTTTTTGGAAAAAAGATATCCTCTTAGAAAGGGTGACATCCGTAAACCCATCCCCATTATTATCAATGGGATTGTCATAATAGAAAGCATTTACACCTGTAAGCGACTGAATAGCTTCACCCCAATTCGATCTCAATCCTAAGTCCAAATTCATTTCTCCCCACCCTGTCGCAAAGAAGTCTGTTGATACCAAGGGAGCTAATTCAGGTTTTTTGGTAATCACATTGATCAATCCTCCAACGGCTTCAGAACCATAAAGCGTAGATGCCGGGCCTTTCACCACTTCCACTCGATCGATCAGCGCCTGTGGAATTCCGGTCAAACCATACACCGTTGCCAAACCACTCACAATCGGCATACCGTCGATCAATACCATAGTGTAAGGTCCTTCCAACCCATTGATATGGATATCCCCGGTGTTGCAGACGTTACAATTGACCTGCGGCCGCACGCCATTTACATTCTGTAAGGATTCGAAAACTGAAGGTGTAGGGTTAGCTCTGAAAAAGTTAGCAGTATATACCTCTACAGGCACCGGGCTATCGAGCTTTGATACTTCTTGCATCGTCCCACTCACGACCACTTCGTCTAGTCCTCCATCCATTTCTTCGAGCTCAAAAACCAATTCAGAAAGTTGAGCCTGTGGAATTTTCACTTGCTTTTGGGCAGTCTGATAGCCTACCATGGATGCCTGAACAGTGTAATTACCAGCCTCTGCAAGCTGAATGGAAAAAGATCCCTCAGCATCCGTGACAGCACCAATCGACAGCCCCTTCACATACACATTAGCGAACTCAACTGGCGATCCATTAAAAAAAACCTTTCCTCTTAGTTTTTGATTTTGACCAATGGACTCATGCGCCAGAAGGACTAAAACGAGAATTAAAGAATAAATAAATTTCATGGAGTTGGTACGATTTTCAAATTAGATACGACAAATCTACCTTGTTAGATTTGTCTAACAAAATTGTTTTCTGAAAATTATTCTCATATTTGAAGACTAAAGCAACAAAACATGGCTTCACAAACAGAAGAAAATTACCTCAAGTCACTTTTTAATCTAGCCAATGAAAAAAATGAGGTGAACATCTCTGAACTAGCTGCACAGATGCAGGTCAGCATGCCAACAGTGAACAGCATGGTGAAAACACTTCAAAAAAATGACTGGTTGATTTATGAAAAATATAAACCTGTCATCCTCACTCCGAAGGGAAAAAAGGAAGCTGCACTCATCATCAGAAAACATCGCTTAACAGAGATGTTTTTGGTTAACAAAATGGGTTTCGGCTGGGAGGAAGTTCATGAAATCGCCGAGCAAGTAGAACATATTCACGCACCAAAGTTTTTTGAGCGAATGGATGAGATGATGGGTTTTCCTACCATTGACCCGCATGGATCACCTATTCCAGACAACCAAGGTCGAGTTCAGGAAATCAACTACCTCAGTCTTTCGGATTGCAAAGCTGGACAAACTGTGATTCTCGCAGCACTCACCAATTCTTCTACTGAGTTTTTAGAGTTTCTCAATGGTAGAGACCTCAGCTTGGGCACTGAGCTAAAAATCATATCAAAGGAAGCTTATGATAAAAGCATCGTATGTACTTACCCGAATCATAGTAAGGAGACGCTTTCTGAGAAAGTTTGTGAAAAGCTTTTAGTAAAAGTGGTAGAATAAAATTTCACCAAAACACAAAATCTCTAATATGCTCAAATCATTTCTCCAATCATTTCAGATCTTACAGGAAGCTGATATTGAAGATTTTATCCTTCAAACTACACCAAGGACCTTGGAGAAATCAGATTTTTTGATTCGAGAAGGCGAGACTAGCAAGGAAGTCGTTTTTTTGCTTTCTGGTATTTTTCGCTCGTATTATCTCGCCGAAAATGGCGATGAAATCACCTATTGTTTCTCTTTTCCTGGCACGATGATGACAGCCTATTCTTCTTTTATTACGGGATTACCGTCCGTAGAAAACATCCAAGCCATCACTCCTACTCAGTTTCTTTCCATTTCAAAGGATAAAATCAAAGCAATGGAGCAAAATAATCCCAGTTGGATCAGATTTTTGAAAATAGCTGCCGAGCAAAACTACATCTACCTAGAAAAAAGATTTTTTCAAATGCAGAAAAACAATGCCAGCCAGCGGTATCACATGTTGACCAAGGATCAACCTGAATACCTTCAACAGATCCCTTTGCAGTATCTCGCTAGTTATTTGGGAATCACCCAAAGACACTTGAGTAGAATCAGGAAAGAAGTTTACTTTTAGACAAATGTCCTATTTAGCCGATTCGTTCTGCGATAGTTTTACCTTACAAAAAAGGAGCTATGAGCAAAAAACTAGTAATCATCAATGGGCATCCGAATCAGGATTCTTTTAATTCCGGTTTAGCATCTTCCTATAGAGCTGGGGCTGAAAAATCTGGAGCGACTATTCAGGAAATCAAAATCGCAGAATTAAACTTCAATCCCAATTTGGAATTTGGTTATCAAAAAAGAACCACGCTCGAACCAGATTTAGTGGAGGCTTGGGACAAAATCTTATGGGCTGATCACCTCGTATGGATTCACCCGGTGTGGTGGGGTGGCTATCCCGCTATCATGAAAGGCTTTATTGATCGCCTTTTTCTTCCTGGAATGGCATTTCAGTATCGGGAAAATTCCCTTTGGTGGGACAAATTACTTAAAGGAAAAACCGCCCACATCATTACTACAATGGATCAGCCATCGTGGTATTACTGGCTTATTTATGGTCGGCCAAGTGTTAATCAATTGAAAAAAACAACGTTGGAGTTCTGTGGCGTAAGTCCTGTAAAAGTGACTTATATAGGTCCACTAAAAACATTTAGTCCAACCCAAAGAGCAAAATGGCTGAAAAAAATAGAGTTGATAGGCCAAAAACTGAGGTGAATTTTCAGATTGATTTTATAGGAGTTGGTTAAGTTAAGAATTGACGTCGCTTCGGTTTCTGGTTTTATATCTTCGTTACGCAATTCTGATTAGGCAGCCCACAGCTACTTTTCCCCAAAAGCATTTTCCGGAAAAGTACTTAGGTAATACTCCAAGTAATTCAAATCAAGCGACATAAAACTCTGTCCCACGGCTGAGCCAAGCTCAATCTCTTTCACAATATTTTCTTTAGAATAGTGCTCCCCATTGAGGGTAGAAACCATCATATTTTCCTCCGAAGTCTGATAGCGCTTGATCGCAAGTTTGGTCCGTGAATCCTTAGTCCATTTGGCTACCGGGTAAATTTTCTGTTCACCGCTAGCTACCTTATCGTAGTAGGCAAACTCACTAGTCTGAGGATTATAGCTGAGAGGTTTTCCTTTGGCCTCGAGGGCTATAGGAGGTAGAGATAGCTTTTCCATAGGAATAAAGTTAACTATAGCAGTTGTTTATTTCTCAAAACAACTGCTATAAAATGGCTACAAACGCTTGATTGTAAAATCCGCCAATGTCATATTATAGAAAACATAAGGCTGGATTGTGGCAGTTTTGCTACCCCAGGCAGCTCCTGACATGGCCGAACGCATGAGATCGCGATCCTGCATCAGCAAGGCCGCAGTGGTAGTTCCTGGAACGGACGCCATGCCCACATTGAACTGAGCAACCGAATCCGAGACAGCCTGCTGTACAGTTCGTCCCAGTGCCATACTAATATCATATTGTGAATCGGCTTTCCAAAAAAGTGTGGAGTTAGCCCAAGTGAAGGTGAAATTCTCCGTGTAACCCATGTATGAAACCGCTCCTTTGGTGACTGTATTTGGCCCTAAATCTCTGCCTGTTCTACAGCTCAAAAAGTGTATCGAACTATTATCGACTTCTGTGGGGTCATAAGCACCCACTCGGATCAGACTAGCATTGGCGTGGCCAGTGTAATTGTCATAGTTGCCATGTCCTATTCCGCTGATATACACTACCCGTGATTCCTTTGCTCTGGCTGCAAAATTGGTTCGGTTGTCATTTACTCCAATGAGCTTAATCAATTCGAAGCCTCGCGATTCAAATACCGGATGAACATTGGCCTGCCGGTAAGTTGCCACTTCGTTAGTGACGCTGTCTGTAGTGTTTTCGCAAAACAAAACCTTATTTGAAAACAACTTCCATTTTGCTTTAGGAATGATTTTCCATTCTGTGGGAATGGTCGGCAAAACTTCGGCTTTTGGCATCACAAATCTTATAGGTGCCACTGATATTTTACCTAGCATCTGATTGAGCATGTACTCTGCATACTTTACTTCAGCATCTGCTATCTGCTTACCGAAGGAAGTTTGGTTTTCTATGTGAGAAATAATCTCCGCCTTGCTGTACGTACCTGCATTGATCACGCCGATTTTCAAATCTGGCTCTTGTTTGATTCGCTGAATGGCCAATTTGACTTTGTTGTCCATTGAGGTGAGATCCATCCCAAACTTAGGTGGAAGCTTCCCTGATACTACTTCTTTTGCGTACATCAGCGCACCATCGCCACGTACACCAATTGCTTTTTCTGCGGCAAATTCCGGAAGGGAAAGCTTGCCTAATTTGACTGTTTTCATGCTGCTATTGTATAAGAGTTATCGCCTACTATTATCGGTTTCGGCTATCCGATTCTAAATGGATTTATCAATCGTATTTAGTTAAAAATTAATCAGTTACTCAAAAATTTTGTATCGCGGTACAAGTTCAAATGTAGAAAAACCGTAGAATTTTCAATTTCAATTTTTACTGATTTTAAGCAGGGTTTTTAGGGGAATTTAATTGTAAACAAAATTTGAATTCATCAACAAATCAAAAAGTCTTACTCATTTAAAATAACATCTACATCCGCTTTACTACCGGCAAATAGTCCCAAGCATCCTGGGATTTGGTCAGCTTAAAAATTGAGGCCACTTCGGTCAACGGGCTTCTATCCGCCTGAGCAAAAGAATTCTGGATCCTGGCAGTCTTACAGATAATCAAATAAATTAAACACAAACCATTTTCCCCTGCCCCCTAAAAAAGGAAGGATTTTAAAACTTCATGTTGCATTAACTTTCAACTAATAGTGGGATCTTATTTTAGCGTTGAATAAAAATCCTTCTATATGACAATACCTGTACGTCCTGAAAATAATTCCTACAGTGGTTTCAAATTCTTTGATCTCATATGTGGCCTACCCCTAAATCAGCGCTTTGGAAATGTAAAGGAGATCGTAGTCAAAAAAAATGAATACATCTACAATCCCTCCTCTGAGCATATGTACATCTATGAGATTGTGGATGGAGCTGTCAAGCTGGGGAGCTACACCGATGAAGGTGAAGAATTTACTTTTGACGTACTTATAAAAGATGACTTTTTTGGAGATCTGAAATACCTAAACAATCAATTTTTTGAGTTTTCCAAAGCCTTGGTTGACACTAGACTGCGCATCTACAGCCGAGATTTTTTCAAAAAAATGGTTGTCCACAATCCTCAGGTATCTGAATGGTTTATGTCCTATTTAGTCAAGCGCTGGTGTAGTGCTGAAAAAAAACTGAAAAAACTCCAAGAGAAAAAAGTCACAGATAAACTCTCTTTCCTGAGCTCATTTTTCAACCTAAAAATAAGAGATGCAAAAGGGGTAGAATACATCATTTTGGATCTTCTAACACAGAAAGACAGAGGAAATCTGATTGGAGCCACCAGACAAACAGTAGCCAATTCCTCCAAAAATAACGGAGATAGGTAGAAATCATTACCATCATATTAGCTCAATATTTCCCTTTTTAAATTTATGTTACGTCTGTTTTCAATGTTAAATTTTAACATTTGATAGATTTCCTGAAATCTAGTTTTGGATAAAATTAAACCATTATCCAAAGACTATGAGGTCAAAAACTTTTACCCAATTACGATTAGGAATTCTCTTTCTACTCCTACTTCTGGGTCTAAAATCCCAGATTTATGCTCAGGCAACCAATGCTTCTATTTCCGGTCAGGTCTTAGATGAATCCGGTGAGCCACTCATTGGAGCTGCGCTGCTTATCAAAAATGAGCTAACCGGTTTTACGGCTTCTGCCGTCACGAATCTCACTGGAAATTACATCGTTAATCAGCTTCCTTTGGCTACTGATTATTCAGTTACTTGTACGTATCTAGGCTATGGCACTAAGATATTTACAGGATACTCGCTCAGTCAAGGAGATCAGATTAAACTTGACATCGTCCTAGGCGAAGAGGCTCAGTCGCTAAACGAGGTGAGCGTGGTAGCTAATTCACTCAGTAATAGCATCGATCGCTTGGGTAGTGCTACTGCCGTCACTGCTAAAGACATGGCTACCCTTCCGGTAAACGGTAGAAACTTCAATAGCTTAGTTGACCTCTCCCCAGTTTCTAATGGCAACAACCTCCTCGGCCAGCTTTATTCTTCCACCAACTATACAATAGATGGCATGACGAATAGAAGCCCTCTTTCCAGCGGATCTACTAACCGCGGTCCTTTCTCCATCTCCATGGAAGCCATCCGGGAATTTGAGGTTTCTACCAATGACTACGACGTAACGAATGGACGTAGCGGTGGCGGAATCATCAGTGCGGTGACTAAGACTGGTACAAACACGTTTCAGGGCTCAGCTTTCTTATTCAATAGAGCTGATTGGCTGAGCAGCAAATACGACACTCGAGGAAATGTGAGAGAGGATGAGTTTGCTATTCAGCAATATGGCGTCACACTCGGCGGACCAATCATCAAAGACAAGCTTCACTTTTTCCTTGCCTACGATGGACAGCGAGACGCCAGACCCTTATTTATCGCTGATATCAGAACTCCAGAGGATGAAAACCGATACAATCTTTCCCAGGAATCTTTGGATCGTTACTTACAGATTGCCCGTGGAGAATACGGCGTTGCAGAAAGTCCTCAAACAGGAAGTTTTGATAAGAAAAGATACTCTCATACCGCCTTCGCACGAATTGACTATCAGATCAACAAGACTAATTTGCTTTCTATTCGAAACAATTTTTCCAGAGATCTAAATAACCAAGGTGTATCCGATAATAGCTCAATCAACCTCTACGAAGTCTATGGCGATCACCTTTCCACTGCCAACAGCTTAATGGCCTCCTTGAGAACTGAGATCAATACTAAACTAACCAACGAACTGAAGCTTCAGTACCTCTATACGCTTGATGACGGTACACCAAATGCACAACTTCCCAGCAGCAACATTCCAAGAGCCATAGTTCAACGGGTGGAATCTGAAGTAGATGGAAGAAATGTGAATACAACTATCCAATTGGGAGGTCAGCGTTACCTGCCAGAACGATTCGAGTCCCATGTATATCAATTGGTAAATAACCTATACTACACCAAAGGAAGGACGAATTTTACGTTCGGTATGGACCTTTTGCTGAACAACCTTAACTCACTGGCCACTAGTGAATTCAATGGACGATTCTATTTCACAGGTTTAGATAATTTCGACAACCTCAAGCCCTACCGCTATGCTAGAGAAGTGGCTACAGAGGATCCAACGGTAGAGCAAAGCATTTTCGGCGGAGGAATCTATGCACAATCCGAAACAGACCTCGGAAGAGGTATGAATTTGACCTTAGGTCTAAGAGGAGATTATACAAGCTACCAAAACAGCCCTACGTTCAATCAAATCGTATTTGATGAGTTAGGTTTGAGAACTGATGTGAAAACTGGTGGATTTCAGGTACAGCCAAGAGTTCAGTTTACTTGGGACATCAACGAAAAGCAGCAGGACATCCTGAGAATTGGGGGAGGTATTTTTGGATCTGCGTTGAACAACTACTCAGATGTAAACAACCTTCAATTTGATGGCACCAAGATTTTCGCAGTAGATATCACTGGTCAAAATGTACCAGTGCCTGATTTCGTTTCCTATAGAAATGACCCTACCACGGCTCCAGGGGTAGATTTATTGAATCAGCCGGGCATCACCCCCGTGACCACGATCAACATGAACAGCGAGGACTTGAAAGTCCCAACGGTTTATAAAGGTAACGTGATGTACAACCGAATTTTCAACAATCGCTTAAGACTTGGCGTCAATTTCATCGCATCGATCGCCAGAAACAACTACATGTATGTCGATAGAAACATGGTAGATCAACCCTACTTCACTTTGGATGAAGAAGGAGGCAGAGGTGTCTTTGTACCCGCTGCCACGATCAGTACTTCCAATGGAAATGCTGACTGGACCAAAGGCAGAAAAACAGATCAAATCGGTAGAGTATTAGAACTAAACAGTGAAGGAAGAAACAACACCTACACGATGGTGATTGATGGAACTTATCGCTACTTCAAAGACGGTCAAATCACAGCTAGCTACACTTGGAATGACAGCAAGGACAACACCTCCTACAATGGAAATGTCGCTAACAGCGCAACCCTATTCCAGATGGTAGTAGATGATCCAAGGGACCTCTCGCAAATGAGCTACTCCAACGGTCAATACAGAACCAAAGTGGTACTATACGGCACATTACCCACCTGGAAAGGAATCTCTGTAGGTGTGAGATACTCTGGTATCGGCGGAACCCGCTACTCTCTCCGAGTAAATGGTAACGTCAATGGTGACTTTGTCAACTCCAATGATCTTGCTTTTGTATTTGATCCGACCACGCCTGGCTTATCTGAAAGTATTGCTACAAGCATGAATGAAGTATTGGCAAATCCAGATAACCTTGCTTCAGATTACATCAGAGAAAGTCTAGGAAAAGTAGCAGTGAGAAATGGTGGGGAAAATGGCTATTTCGGCAACTGGGACATTCGAGCTGCCAAGAAATTCTTCTTCACCGGAGAAAAGAAATCAGGATTCGAGCTTGGCTTAGATATATTCAATGTAGCCAACTTACTCAACAAAGAGTGGGGAACGTCCAAGAACTTAGGCAATCAAAATCTCCTGACTATACGGAATTTTGATCCAGTGAAAGAAGCCTATGTCTATGAAGTAAATCCAAATGTGGGTGTCACTACTCCAGGCGGAACTCCCTACCAAATGCAGATTTCCGGCAAAATCTTCTTTTAATTAAAACTTACGAGGCTGTCTCTAACATCTGATTTATGTCTGACTGAGCGATTTGCAAGTCCATTTTCAGATAAGCTGAACCATTTCGACTTCGCATTTTATGACATCTAATGGTTTCCCTCAATGAGACATTCAGCACTTATGAGACAGCCTCTTTACACTCACTATACACTTATGATTTCTACCTTTTTATCAAAAAAAGTAAACCTATTATTCCTTTTAACACTAGCTCTTGGCAGCTATTTTACAGCGCTTGCGCAAAATGCAAAGCCTGCTGAACATGTGGTGTTGATTTCGATTGATGGCTTTAGGCCTAATTTCTATTTGGAGGAAAAATGGCCCGCGCCCAACCTGCAAACTATGGCAAAAGAAGGAGCTCGATCGCTAGGCGTAACCGGAGTTTTTCCTTCCGTCACCTATCCGTCGCACACTACCGTAATCACTGGAACCACTCCTGACAAGCATGGAATATATTACAATGCGCCTTTTGAGCCTGAGGGGCAAACTGGCAGATGGTATTGGGAGAATGAGCTGATCCAAGTTTCTACGCTCTGGGAAGCGGTAAGAAACGACGGGATGACCAGCGCCAGTTTTCTTTGGCCAGTATCTGTCAACGCACCCATAGATTATAATCTACCAGAATATTGGAGTCTGGAAGGCTATGGGAGAATAGAACCCATGCGAGAAATGGAAACGCCCAAGGGATTATTGGCTGAAATGGAGCTCAACGTACTTGGAAAACTCAATGAAAAGACGTTCAACGGTGACTTCCTGAACCGGGAAGATAGAATCGGCGATATGGCTGGTTACATTCTAGAAACTTACAAGCCAAACCTAATTACGCTTCACCTCATCGCGACGGATCACTTCCAGCATAGCGAAGGGAGAGACGGCCCTATGGTGTATAAATCCATCGCCGCAACCGACAGAGCTATAGGTAAAATCATGGAAGCCGCAGAGCGCGCTGGTGTATTAGACAAAACCACCTTCATCATCACGGGAGACCATGGGTTTGTGAATATTCACAGTTCCTTAAGCCCAAACATTTGGCTGGTCAATGCCGGTCTGATGGAGAATAGAGACGATCGTGGAGACTGGAAGGCAGCATTTCATACCAGCGGAGCATCAGCTTTTCTACATCTAAAAGATAAGAATGACACCACTACGGTCGTTCAGGTAGAGAAAATCCTCGGTGACTTGCCAGAAAATATCAAAAAGCTTTTCAGGGTGGTAAACAGAGAAGAATTGGACGAAGTCGGAGCCGATCCAAATGCCGTATTGGCTCTTGCTCCCATTCAGGGAATCTCCTTTTCCGGGTCCACTAGCGGTGACCTGTTGAAACCCGCAAAAGGTGGAACCCATGGCTACTTCCCGGATTTTGATGAGATCGAGACAGGTTTTATCGCTTGGGGCGCAGGAATTCGCGAGAATGTTGAAATTCAGGAAATGGGCTTAGTAGATGTAGCATCCGTAGTGAAGTACCTCCTGGACTTGTCCATCGACCTCCCTCAGAGCACATTGTATCCAGGAATTAAAAAATAATGTGAGTATCCCTATTTGTGCCAGGGGCATTACTTTTCTTGCATAGCTATTGGATGGACCTATGCGGACTCGAACTTTAATTTTACGTTCTTCATTCCTCAAAACTGTTAGAAAAGAGTTTTACTTAAAAATAACATGTAAATCCGCTTTGCTACCGGCAAATAGTCACAAGCATCCTAGGATTTAGTCAACTTAAAAATTGAGGCCACTTCGGTCACCGGTCACCGGGCTTCTATCCGCTTGAGCAAAAGAATTCTGGATACTGGCATCCTTACAGATTATTATAAAAATTAATTAGGAGAAAACCGGAGAGCTTTGCAGTTCTCCGGTTTCTTATTTTCAGCTGGCCAAAACCCTAGCATGCTGATTTTTTTTAGGCTAGCTATTTCTAGGAATTCACTGACTATTTTACCCTTGGTCAAATAATTGTTACATTTTAGGTCAACCAATTTTTGACTAATGATCATAGACGTACACACCCACATCAATAATTATCACGAAGAAAGAGTTGTTTCTTTAGACGAATGTCTCAATAAACTGACCGAAACGATGGAGGAAAATAAGGTGGATTATTCCCTTGTCCTCACCTCATACAAGGTCAATGAACACCGTCCAAGTACCAAAAAAGTCGTCGAAGCGATCGCAAACAGGAAAAATCTTGGCGTAGTAGCAGGAATCAGCTACCTCAATTACAATCACCGTGATCTAAGTGAGATCGCTGAATACCTCGAATCTGGTCTGATCAAAGGGCTGAAACTCTATCCAGGTTATGAGCCTTTCTATCCAAATGACACACGAATGAAAGTGGTCTATGACATGGCAATAGAATTTGACGTACCGGTGATGTTTCACTCCGGCGATACGTACGCGCCCACAGGTCGGGTAAAATATTCCCACCCTATCCATCATGATGACTTGGCGGTGGACTATCCGGATTTGAAAATTGTGATTTGTCACGTAGGAAATCCCTGGATCAAGGACTGTATGGAAGTTACCTACAAAAATAAAAATGTACATGCCGATTTCTCTGGTTTGGTACTAGGTGACTTTTCAGAGAAATTCGAGCGCTGGATGAAGCACGAACTGGAGCAGATGATCACTTATGCCGGTAATCCGAAATATTTGCTTTATGGAACTGATTGGCCTATTTCTTCCATGAAATCCTATTTGAACTTCATGAAAAACCTGGATCTTCCTGAGGAAAAGAAGGAATTAATCCTTTGGAAAAATGCCGCCGAATTATTTAAAATCGATGTGAGCAGTTTTAAGTAATATAATTATCCATTCAACTAACCACTACCATTATTTCTTTGCTCAACAGGCAGGGAGACGGGCGACCGAAGCTGCTTTAATTCAACTGTTTATCAACTAGATAGGACATATTTCTCGTTTTACTTGTGCATAAGTTACTAGACCATGTGAATGTCCTCACTCTTTTATTTTATTGTTTTGAGAGTCATTAGAGGGGACATTCAAGACGGCGAAGCCAAATCCTTTTTCTCCGAGCCTTCACTACCAAAAACTCAGAGAAATTCGCGGTTAAAAAAAAGAAAACCACCTACCGATCGCTCAGCAGGTGGTTTTTTAGGAAGATAAACTTCTGATTAACGGACTTCTTTCTTGTAATCGGTCACTAGGTGCTCGATGAAAAACTCCATCATTCTTTCTCTATTCAAAGCAGTATGGCCTCCGTCAGGTGCGATTTGTACTTCAATGCTTTTGCCAGCATCTTGGAATGCCTTGATCAGCATCAATGAGTTAGCAGGATGCACGTTATTATCGGCTGTTCCGAAGAAAATCAACAATTCTCCTTGCAATTGGTCAGCCTTGTTCATCAAGCTGAATCGGTTGTAGCCTTCCTCGTTATTATCCAGTGTACTCATGAATCGCTCCGTGTAGATGTTGTCATACAATCTCCAGTCAGTCACAGAAGAGTTCGCCACTGCTGCGTGTACCAATTCCGGGAATCTGAGCAACATAGACGCCGCAGTGGTTCCTCCATAGGAAGTTCCGTACACTCCTACTCTATCTTTGTCAAAGTATGGACGATTATGTAGGGACTTAATGCCTTCGGCAAAATCATCCATTTCTACCAAACCTAAGTTTCCATACAATTGATCCAATAATCTCTTCCCGCCGCCTTTCAGGTTTCTTCCATCAATATTCAATACTAAGAAACCGTATTCGGTCATGGGATCTGGAGTGGTGAAATTCTCGCGGAAAGCGTTAGTAGCTGGTCCACCGTAATTATTCAAGATGACTGGATATTTTTTGCTTGGGTCAAAATTGGATGGGAAATGGATCATTCCATGCAATTTGGTCACACCGTCTTTCGAAGTGAAAGTGAAAACCTCGACTTTTTTCAATCCTAGTTCTTCAAACTTACTCATGTCACTTTTCGCCAATTCTGCCACTACTTTTCCTTTGGCATCTAGCAAATTGGTGAAAGGAGGAATATCATGCGTCTGTGCGATATCTACGAAATACTTACCATCTGGCGAGATATTCACGGAGTGCAGGTAGGCAGGATCTGTCAATCGGGTATCCTTACTTCCGTCCAGCTGCACTCGGTGAAGCTGCATCAGCATGTGGTTGTCACCACTTCTAGCCATGTAATACAGAAGTTTTTTATCCTCATCCACCTTCACGATGTTAGCTACTTCGAAGGGGTGAGATGTGATGGCATTGACAAGAGTTCCGTCAAAATTATAGAGGTAATAGTTATTAAAACCTGATCTCTCGGATGCCCAGATGAAATGCTCGCCATCTTCCAGCACCATCATTTCTGGTGAGTTTTCCACAAAACTTGGAAGCCATTCTTCACGAACTACCGTTCTACTTTTACCCGTTTCAGGATTGGCAGCGCGGAGTTCCATGATATTCTGTCTTCTATTGGTACTGTGATACAGCAACTCTTTACCGTCTGGAGTCCAGGAGATGTCATAAATGTAAGTGCCGAGCTCTCCATCCGAATAAGGCTTTCCATCACGGATATCCAATTCGGTGACTTTCTTAGTTGCCAAGTCATAGACCATTAGATCCACTGGAAGGTTAGGTTCTCCCACTTTAGGATATGCCTCTATTTCGAGAGAATCGTAGAGTTCCAATTGATTCAACAGGACATAATATTTTTTCACATCCTTTTCTACAAATCTGTAAAAGGCAATTTTACTACCATCAGGAGACCACCACATGGCTGTGTTCTGACCCAATTCTTCACCATATACCCAAGTTGCAATACCGTATTTTACCTGGTTTTCCTCGTTGCCGTCGGTAGTGATCGCGACCACATTGCTGCCGTCCGGGTTACTGAGGTACATGTTGCGATCTTTGGTGAAGGCTTTGAATTTCCCGTCCGGAGACTCTGCCGATTCGAATTGGCGACCGCGAGCGGGACGATTCCAAGCCCTACGTTCAGGCTTAGGGATTTCGCCTACTTCGGTGATTTTCTTTGTCTTTACAGAGAAAGATTGAAGTTTGCCATTTTCTACGAATTCAAAAGATTGACTATCGTCTGCCCATTTTACATTGAGGCTTCCTGGTTTTACAGCCGACCTGTATTGAGGTGCCATTTTTTGGTACTGCTCATATCCGGGCATGTTTTTGAGCTTGTCCTGAGCCTGCGATACAGATAGGGTAGTTGCCAAAGCTGCAGCCAGCGTAAGGAAGAACTTATTCTTCATATACTATTCGGGTTAAGTTTATTCTAGCTGCGATGTTACCATTTTTAGATGGAAAAAGCAGAGATAAATACACGATAGGTTGCTAGGACTCATTAAATTTTACTTTTCACGCTAATGTCATTCAGGTAAAATCTGATTACCCGGCTTACAAATTTGTAACCAATAAGGAACATTATGCATCCTAAGGATAATCAACTGACTTTCATTATGAAGCCCTTTAATTCAGCATTTAAGCTATTCTTAGGAATATTTTTTCTCTTACAACTCAATTCTCCATTTGCTTTTTCTCAATCATTAGAAGTTAAGATTGACTCTTTGCTGGAAACCACTTTTACACCAGCTGGTCCAGGAGCAGTTTTCTTGGTGGCAAAAGCTGGCGAACCTATTTATAGAAAAGCATTTGGGAAGGCAAACTTAGAACTCAATGTCGCCATGACTCCTGAGAATGTCTTCGAAATTGGTTCCATGACTAAGCAGTTTACTGCCATTTCTATTTTGATGCTAATGGAGCAAGGAAGGCTTCAGCTTGATGATGAAATCACAAAATTTATCCCAGACTACCCTACTCAAGGAAAAAGAATCACAGTCCATCATCTGTTAACTCACACATCTGGAATAAAAAGCTTCACCAGTATGAAGTCTTTAAGAGCTATCGAAAGGCAAGATCTTACCCCTACCGAACTGGTTGATTTCTTCAAAAACGAACCGATGGATTTTGAGCCCGGAGAGGAGTTCAAATACAACAACTCAGGCTATGTGGTTTTGGGATATATCATCGAAAAGCTATCGGGAAAAACGTATGCTGATTTTGTCCAAGACAATATTTTTCAAAAACTCGGAATGAATTCTTCCCAATACGCCAGCCATTCTCAAGTCATAGAAAACCGAGCCTATGGTTATCATCAAAAAGATTATTATGTAAATAAGAATTACATCAGTTTGAGTTTGCCTTATTCTTCCGGCTCGCTGATGTCCACAGTAGATGACATGCTCAAATGGAATGAAGCGCTCAAAAACAATGCGCTTATCAAAGCAGAAACCAAGGCCAGTGCTTTTGAAAATCACACCTTGAACAACGGCAACAAGATCAATTACGGTTACGGCTGGCATATCAGCAATATAGCTAACTCCCCAAGTTTAGAGCATGGTGGCAGCATTTTCGGCTTCAAATCCATGGGAGTCTATTTACCCGAAGAAGATATTTATGTGATCGGATTGAGCAATTGCGACTGCAATTCGCCCACAACTTTGACTGGAGATATTGCTCAGCTAACCTTGGAGAATTTTTAGCTTCCAGGTTAGTTTAGATGATCTATTAAGATCATCCCTGCACCAACTCCCTGATCCAAATGAATTGAATTTCCCTCCTAAAAAAATCTCCATATATTGGACTTGTAAAGTAAAAAACCCTACAATAACCCCATATATGGAATCCAGAAAGTTAGGAAACACTGGTTTGGACCTTTCCATTCTAGGATTTCTCATTTGATAGGTATTTTACTGACTCACAAACTTTTATCCTTATGAAAAAACTTTCTTTTTTATTCTCCTTGCTTTTGCTTAGCTCAACCTTGCTCTTTGCACAAAACACCATGAACCCTCCCAAAGGCTATGATCACGACATTGGAACTATGGTGTCCATGCTGGAAAACCTTAGAGCAAGAATAATCTACAGCACGCAGGAACTCAATCAGGAACAGACCGATTTTTTACTCGATGAACAAGCCAACCGTATTGGTGCGATGATCATGCACTTAGCGGCTACAGAGGTTTACTACCAAGCCTATACTTTTGAAGGAAGAGGATTCAATGAGGAGGAAAAGAAAAAATGGGAAACTGCCTTGAACCTCGGAGATGAAGCCAGAGCCGAGTTTGTAGGAAAACCAATCCACTATTACTTGGATAGCTGGGCACAAGTCCGTCAAAAGACTTTGGAAATGCTTAAAGAAAAAGATGATAAATGGTTTTCGAAAATGGCAAAAGGTGGACAATTCGATAACCAATGGGCTTGGTTTCATGTGATGGAGCATCAGGCAAACCACATGGGGCAGATCAATATGCTGAAAAGTAGATTGCCACAATAAACTACTTCACTGTTACTTCAAAAGTCTTTTCAAACGCCAAACCGTCTTTGGTCAATCCCTCAACTCTCAGATTTACACGCTTGAGAACTTGAGGGATTTTTACATTGAAAGTGTAAACTCCACTTTGACTTTCTGCATTCGCATTCCAAAACAAGGTTGGTTTTATCTCCACGGCTTGATCATCTTCCTGCTTGGTTGGGAATGGAATATCTCTGGAAAAACCACGAATTCTAAATTGCTGAAACTCCGTGGCATCAAAAGCTGATTCTTTTCTTGGGTCGATTCGCTTACCTTTTTTGGTCGTGATCATAATTACTCCACCAACTCCAGCCATTCCAAACGTAGTTGAATTGTACGTATAAACTTTAATTGATTCTAATTCTGCAGGAATAAAAGAGCTAATCAAAACACCATATGTTTCATTATCTAAATAAGCATATTGAGCTCCATCGATAATTAATAATGGATTAGGAGTATTGAAACCATAATTGTAGTTCCCGATTTTTCCTCCTCCTTTGAGCCCTAAATATCCAGCTAAAGCTTCAGGAGAAATCGTGGCCAATTTATCTTCACCAATCTCTCTATCAGGCGTCCCATACCCATAGTTTCGATCTTCCATGGTTTCAATTTTCTCATCCTCCTTTACAAATTCCTCCAACAAAATATAGTCCTCAGTGATGTCAAATCTCAATTCATCGTTTGCTCTTGGATATGTTTCATAGCTGAGTTTGGGATAAGACCCACTGAAAAACGGCTTGGTTTTCACACCTAAATCAACTGACCCATACTGCTTTTGCTTAGCATCCAAGGCTGCAACTGAAATAGTCGCAGAATCTGTGAAATACAAACCCGTAGCGCGGAAATAGCCGGAAGAATCTGTTTGAACGATGCCATAATCTGCCAAGTCATCACGAACTATGGTAATAGGATTGATGTATGGGTCTCGCTTTTTATCTCGGGTAAATTGCCCCGCTATAGTAATCCCATACTCAATTTGATGGTCGCCAAGTGCATGATTTTCAGCTGTCTGCATTTCATCTAGCCAATCCATGGCATTTATTAGCGTCTTCTGATTGGCGACAGTGGACACCCTATCCGCATCTGTCAAAGACACCATAAACTCCGCATCTGTCAGCTCCTCCGTTTCATCCAAAAACGATAAACTTAATTCTATCTCTTTGAAAGAATTTCGGAAAAATACAGAGTCTTTCAAATTGATCGTTAGGTCTCCAAACAGATCTGGATTCGAAATAGCTACTCCCTTGATATTTTCTTCTTTTTCTAAAACAGGAAGTGGCAACAGAAAAATATCTTGTTCAGAAAAATTACGCATCCATTCTGTATAAGATCTCAGAAAATAGTCACCAGACTCAAGTAGTTTGGGTAAGATAAAAGCAGCTGAAATTTTCCCTTCCTTAATCGGAAATGCTTCAGACTGGATGATTTCAGCATCTTTATTCATCACGTCTAAGTAGAGTACACGGCTGAGCGTATCCGACATTACCTTATTTTGATAGAGCATTTGCCCTCCCAGCCAAACCGTTTCACCAGGATAGTAATAGGGTTTATTGGTACTGAAATAAGGTTTTTCGCGAAGATTATTCCATCGCAGATAGTTCAGTTGACTGCTATCGACTTCTGCCAGGTATTTTTCAAAGCTTTCCGAAGGCACATAGTCATGGGGTAAAAATCTCCCCATCCGCTGCCTACCCATGTAACCCGACAAAACCACCTGCGAAGGCACAACAGGAATCCCATTTCGATCAATGTCGAAATACCCTAAAGGAGCCGAAATCCAGCTAACTGGATAATAAACATCTGAGTAATAATCGTTTCTCCAGCGTTTCCCTCTGAAATGAATTTCTGTATCATTCGGCCAAAAAATTCTGTAATTACCGTTTTTGAGTGGCAATCTGATAATAGAATCTGGATTGACATGCTTGACAGATTTGTCAAGTTCTTCAAGATAAAGGTTGGTCCGCTTTCGAAGCATATCTGCTGGCAACACTTTAAAGATCTCGAAATTTTCTTCCGCAGTTTTTGCGAGCAATATTGACTTCAATAGGTGGCGAATAGAACCTACATAGCTTGTTTCCTGATTGGCTTCAGTCATGGCTAACTTCGTAGAGTCGCTAATGTCTTTTGGGTCGAAAAACACAAAACCAACGTAACTGGAGCGATTTTTATAAAAACGATAATCCTTCAAATAGTAGGTCACATCATATCCCAATGCATCATTTACTAAGTACAACGGCTCCTGTGCTGTAGCATGAACGTAGTTGGGCCCTTCTTCCTTTACTGTCTCGAAGTCCAATACCCAAGGGTTTTTTATCTCAAGTTGGGAAGCAAAGGGATCATCCGGAACTGCTAAAAACACATCTTTAAAACGGCGCAGGTCCCGCTCCCACTTCTTGTCTCTACGAGTTTTCAACTCCACCTCAGATAGCATAGCTTCCAAGGGCTCCAACTTAAAATCCACCTTGTTGGTGGCCGAAAGTCTAAAAGATTTGGTCTCGGTTTTATACCCAACAAAGGAAGCTACGAGTTCTATATTTCGGGGGAGATTTCCTGTGATGAGATACATCCCATGCTTATCCGTGGTGCTACCTATAGTCGTATTATTGACAAAAACATTAGCAAAAGGCATAGGCTCACCGGTTTTTGAATTTTTTACGGTGCCCGAAATGGTCTGTGCGATTAAAGAAAAACCTAATGAAACCAACACCAACAAAAAGCATAGAAATCTAGCTGCGTATGAGTTCATTAAATTAAAATTGGGTTGGCTTACTAAGGTAGAAGTTTTGGAGAAAAAAATATATAGCATCTGATAATCTGTGCAAAACCGTCTTGCATGTGGAGTAGCAAGACTACAGCACTCGGAAACTATTACAATCAACTTGAATAATTATAACTTTTTGATTTGCCCTATCGGGGCTACCTATGGGTAGAAAATTGATTTTTCATGAGTCTGCTGTGCCGTCAGGTACAGCCCTAAAACCAAATCTAATAATAGCGCCTTACCTAAAGGCACGGCAGGTTTAGCACATGCATTAATACCTACCCAAAGTTTTTCCCTAAAGGGACAGTTCCATGTTATGCTGCTTCTCTTGTTTATGCTGCTTCTCCAGAAGCAGCTGAATCCAAAAAAAGTCCAGCTTCTGGAGAAGCAGGACAACTCGGGTTTTGAAAAATAGGCACAAAAAAACCGCTCTCTTTCGGGAGCGGTTTTAAATTTTAATATCCCAGAGTTTTTAACATACTCTCTTCAGTCTGATCTTCTGCAAAGAGTCGATGAGTGATATTTCCATCATCATCTTTTTCTATCAGTACATGCTTAGGTGCTGGAATCAAGCAATGCTGAATCCCTCCGTAGCCACCAAGGGATTCTTGGTAGGCACCTGTATGGAAAAAGCCAAGATACTGAACTTTGCCCTCAGGTTTTGGAAGGTATAGATTATACTGGTGAGCTTCAGAGTTATAGTAATCCATACTATCACAAGTCAATCCACCTAGGTTGATGTTGTGATATCCCTCATCCCAATTGTTCACCGCTAGCATGATATACTTCTGATTAAGACCCCAGCTATCAGGAAGTTGTGTGATAAAGGATCCATCGATCATATACCAAAGTTCCTTGTCATTCTGAAGCTTTTCTTCTAGCACAGAATACAATACCGCTCCACTCTCTCCTACTGTATAGCTTCCAAACTCAGTGAAAATATTCGGCTCCTCGGTATTATTTTTGCCACACATCCACTTGATGTTTTTGACGATCTGCTCAGCCATGTATTGGTAGTCATAATCGAAAAAGACGTTGGTTTTGATCGGCCAGCCTCCTCCAATATCCATGGAGTCAAGCGTAGGTGAGATCTTTTTCAAGTCCACATATTTCTGGATAAAACGAGTCAATTCAGACCAATAATAGGCCGTATCTCTGATCCCTGAATTGATAAAAAAATGAAGCATCTTCAAGCTTACCTTTGGATTATCCTTGATCTTTTCTTCGTAAAGCTGTACAATATCATTGTATCTCACGCCCAATCTAGAAGTGTAAAAACCAAACTTTGGCTCCTCATCTGCAGCGATTCTGATCCCAACTTGGAAGGGAACTTTCACATGCTCCAGGTAGTAGTCGATCTCCGTTAAATTATCCAAAATGGGCACACAATTCACAAAACCGTCATTCAATAACTCGGTGATGTATTTCTTATACAGCTCACGCTTGAAGCCATTGCAGACGATGAAAGTATTCTTAGTGATTTTTCCCTGAGCATAGAGACTACGAACCAAAGGAATATCAAAAGTCGATGAAGTCTCAATATGGATATCGTTTTTCAGCGCCTCATTCAGCACAAAACTGAAGTGTGAAGATTTGGTGCAATAGCAATAAGTATAATTGCCTTTGTAGTCATGCTGCTCAATCGCATTCTTGAAATACGACTTGGCATTCTGAATATTCTCAGAGATTTTAGGCAAATAGGAAAGTTTTAGAGGAGTACCATAAGTCTCTATGATCTTCATCATGTTTACTCCATTGAAATGCAATTCATTATTTTCTACAGAAAATTCTTTGGTAGGAAAGTCGAAAGTCTGCTCAATCAGGTCCTTGTATGTATTCATCGTCAAAAATTATTGATGTTAAAGCGTTGCAAAAATTGCTTTTTCTGAGGGGAATTCAAATGAAAAAGGGACAAATCCCTGAGGACTGTCCCTAATAGGATGAAATCATAACAAATTTTTAATTGTCAACTTTACCCAGCATCGCACGATGGAGCAAGGATTGCTCAGTCAAAAAGTGATTTCTGTTCGTAATCACCTCTTTCAACACTTTTTTGAATTTTATTTCATTTTGCAGCAAGACTATCAACTGAGAGAAAAACAGTGAAATCTCTGGATGACTGGTGGTAGGATAATAGAAATAGGCAATCCTATCAGAAGAAGAAAAGCTCAAATTCAAATCTTTTGGTTTTCCAGCTTCGCTCAAACCCTTGAACAAGGGATACAAAAATTGGAACTCCTCTTCAAATTTACACAGGCCCTGCACAACCATCCCAGCTGGCTGACTGAAGATCTTAACGACTTCCTGCTGATTGACTGATACGTTAGAAAAGCCATTTGCTAAACCAATCTGCTGTTCATTTGAAGCATGGATTGTTTGGAGTACTGCGCTCATTTTTGTGAGTTTTGAAATTTAGGATGTGACAAATATAGAAGTGAAATAAACACTATCCTATATTCCCTATAATATTTATAGGGATTTATTGAAGTCATGTACTCCAATTTGATAACACACTGATTTAAAGATTTATAAATCTAAATTTTGAAGTTTATCTAGTGCTTTCATCAGCTCCTCATCTTCTTTTGCGAAGCAAAACCTCAAGATCTTGTGATCTCTTTGATCAGAGAAAAAAACTGAAATGGGAATACTGGCCACACCTATTTCCTTGGTCAGACGAACTGCTAGCTCCTTATCAGGTTCTTGTGAAAGATGCCCATAAGATACCATCTGAAAAAAACTTCCTTGAGCAGGTATAAATTCGAAGGCTGTCGTTTTCAGTCCTTCACAAAAAAGATCCCTCTTTTGCTGATAATAAGTAGGCAAGTTCAAATAGTGATTTGGCTTTGCTAAATAATCTGCCAACGCATACTGCATTGGCGTGGCTGTACTAAAGGTTAAGAACTGATGAATCTTCCGGAATTCATCTGATAGCCTAGGCGGTGCCAAACAATACCCAATCTTCCACCCTGTCACATGAAAAGTTTTGCCAAATGATCCGCACACGAACGTCCTTTCTCTCAAAGCAGGATGAGTCAAAAGAGATAAATGTGTTCGCCCATCAAAAATAATATGCTCATAAACCTCATCACTGATAACCAATATATCCCTGTCCTGAATCAACTCAGCCAAGGTAGCTAGATCAAAGGGAGTCCACACATAGCCAGATGGATTATGTGGCGTATTGACCAGGATCAAGCGGGTCTTGTCAGAAATTGCAGAGTTGACTTTATCCCAATCGACCGAAAAATCTGGCATCACTAGAGGAACATAAATGGGTATTCCGCCATTCAACTCAATCGCCGGAGCGTAGCAGTCATAAGCTGGGTCAAATAAAATCACCTCATCCCCCTGCTTCACGACAGCCGTCACAGCAGCATAAATCGCCTCGGTAGCTCCAGAAACAACGGTTACCTCAGTTTCTGAATTCAATTCAACACCATAAATTAATCTGGTTTTCTCTGCTATCCGCTCCCGCAAAACAGGCACTCCGCTCATGGGCGCATATTGGTTATGGCCGGCTTTCATGTATTTAGTCACTAGATCTACGAGCGCAGGGTCACAGTCAAAACCTGGAAACCCCTGCGAGAGATTGATCGCTCCATAATCAGTGGCAAGCTTAGACATCGTGGTGAAAATAGTTGTCCCTACTTGGGGGAGTTTGGATGAAATAGGCATAGTCCAAAACTATTGATTTTGAGATAATATCTTCTAATTCATCTTCCGTTCCCGCAGATTTGCACATAAATGCAGGGTTCAAATCTTCAGAATGTTATAGAACTACTTTCACTTGGAATAGTTGCGGTAGTCCGAAGACTGCACTACGATGAACAAAAGTTGGAAGACTAGCGCCAGATGATCTGCAGGAATCTGCGAACCCTTTCTACGTCAATCTAAGTGAAAATCCAATGAATTTGATAAACTGCCTTGCACAAACAACGATCTCTGATTATTGATCATTTAAGCTCTTTTTAGGCATTTTTGACTATTTTCGCAGCTTGATTTACAACCCAATTTAACTTTAAAGTCCACTCAAATGCGAGATATAAAATTAGTAGAGGTACGGTCTGAAATCGCCGCAGGAACCAGAGGAGCAAGCCTTGGAATAGATGCATTGAAGATTGCCAGCTTGGATAAAAAATCAGATTTTTTCACCCAATTTGACCCAATCAATGTTCCGGACGCTAACAATTACCTCTGGAAGGGAAACAATTTCCCACATGCCAAATACATCGATGGCGTGTACCAAGTGTTGAAAAACGTCTATTCCACTATAGAATCCCTGCGAATGGACAAGAAATTCCCTATTGTACTTGCTGGAGATCATAGCACCGCAGCGGGTACCATCATGGGAATCAAAGCTGCAGATCCGGACAAACGTCTCGGCGTGATCTGGATAGATGCTCATGCTGACCTACACACGCCTTACACCACTCCTTCGGGAAATATGCACGGCATGCCGCTAGCCATGGTATCTCAATTGGACAATTTGGATTGCCAGGTAAATGAACCTACAGAGGAAACGCTGGCATTGTGGAAGAGGATCAAGGTCATAGGAGGAGAATCTCCTAAAATCGACCCCAAAGACATTGTGTTTATCACCGTGAGAGACACGGAAGCTCCAGAGGATCATCTCATAAAAAACTTTGGAATAAAGAATTTCCCTACTGCTGAAGTTCGGGAGAAGGGAATAGACCAAATAGCTACCGAGGCACTGGAAGTACTTAAGGATTGTCACCAAATCTATATTTCCTTTGATGTGGACAGCTTGGACAGTTCTATCTCTGTCGGTACTGGTACACCTGTTCCTGATGGACTGACGGTGGAAGAAGCGATAGAACTCAACGTGAAGCTTATCCAAGACAAACGCGTCTGCTGCTGGGAAATCGTAGAAGTCAATCCTACCCTCGATTCTGAGAATGTCATGGCCGAAAACGCCTTCGAAGTCCTCGAAGCAACAGTAAAGTCGTTAGTGGATAATTTTTAGGTTTATTATTCCACAAAGGTCACAGAGGGTAACACAGAGAGCACAATGAATTATTTTATCCTTATTTTGATTTGACAAATTCCTTAGGATTATGGAAAATAATGATTTGGCTTTTGAAAATGACCTCGCAACCAAAGTGATAGGATTCGCTATGGAAGTGCATACCCAATTGGGACCTGGACTATTAGAGAATGCCTATAAACAAGGTTTAGCATTCAAGCTCAAAAATGAAGGTCTTTCCATCTAAGTAGAAAAGAGAATGCCACTGATTATTGACGGAGTCAAATTAGAAAATGGTTACTGCATTGACATTTTAGTGGAAAGAAAGCTAGTTTTGGAACTGAAAGCTGTAGAGAGAACTACAGATATTCATTTTGCACAAACACTTAATTACCTCAAACTTGGGAAATTCAAATTAGGACTCTTAATTAATTTCAATGTTCCCAGACTAAAGCTTGGGATCAGAAGAGTAATAAATACTAAATAATTACACTTAATAAATTCACAGCGGCCTCTGTGTTCCCCTTTGTGCCCTCTGTGGTCAATTTATATGGAAATACAAGAAACAATCAACCAAGGCATTCAGCTTGCCTTTCAGAATATCTTCAACCACGATCTTCCTCTGGATCAGATCAGCCTTGCTCCCACGAGAAAGGAATTTGAAGGCACCTATACCTTCGTGGTTTTCCCATACCTTAAAATATCCAAAACTACACCTGAGGCTACAGCTACACTTATCGGTGATTATCTAAAGGAAAACGTAGCTGAGGTCGCCGGATTCAATGTCGTAAAAGGATTCCTGAATCTGGAATTGAACAACATGATCTGGGTAGATGTCTTCCAGAAGCTATATGCTAACGAGAACATTGGACAGCTTCCAGCAAACGGCCAAAAGGTAATGGTAGAGTATTCCTCGCCTAACACCAACAAACCGCTTCACCTCGGCCACTTAAGAAACAACTTCCTTGGCTTTTCGGTCGCTAATATTCTTGAAGCAAATGGCTATGAAGTCATCAAGGCTAACTTGGTAAATGACCGAGGAATCCACATTTGCAAATCCATGGTAGCTTATCAGCACTTTGGAAATGGAGAAACTCCAGCGTCTTCGGGACTCAAAGGAGATCACTTGGCGGGAAAATACTACGTGATTTTCGACCAGGAATACAAAAAGCAAGTTGCTGAATTACAGGAAAATGGTCAAACTGAAGATGAGGCCAAGAAGAATGCTCCACTCTTACTAGAGGCTCAGGATATGCTTCGCAAATGGGAAGCTAATGACGAGGAAGTGGTTGCTCTTTGGAAGCAGATGAATGAATGGGTTTATGCAGGGTTTGAAAAAACCTACCAACGCATGGGCGTTACCTTTGATCAATACTACTATGAGTCTGGCACCTATTTATTGGGTAAGGATATCGTAACTGAAGGATTGGAAAAAGGCGTCTTTTTCACGAAAGAAAATGGCTCTGTGTGGGTGGATTTGACGGCTGAGGGGCTGGACGAAAAATTGGTCTTGCGTGGAGATGGCACCTCTGTGTACATCACTCAGGATATGGGGACGGCCGATTTAAAATACGATGATTTTGGAATTGACAAATCCGTATATGTAGTTGGAAATGAACAAGATTACCACTTTGATGTCTTGTTTAAAATCATGAGAAAACTAGGTAGATCCTACGGAGATGGCTTATATCATTTGTCTTACGGAATGGTAGATCTTCCTAGTGGCAAAATGAAGTCTCGAGAGGGTACCGTAGTGGACGCGGATGAACTCATGCAGGAGATGGTAGATACCGCCGCTCAGCACACAAAAGAGCTAGGAAAAATCGATGGATTCAATGAAGCACAAGCCGCAGAACTTTATGAGACATTGGGAATGGGCGCTTTGAAATATTTCCTTCTGAAAGTAGATCCAAAGAAACGTATGTTGTTCAACCCACAGGAATCCATAGAATTCCAGGGAAACACCGGCCCTTTTATTCAATATTCTCATGCGAGGATAGCTTCAATCCTGAGAAAAGCCGAACAAATTGGCCTTGATTTTAAACAAGCAGACTTCTCTGGAGTTTCTAAAATCGAAGAATCTGAATCGACTTTGATCTATTTGCTCAATGATTTTGACAAGAAAATCGCTCAGGCAGGAGCAGATTATTCACCAGCTATTTTGGCACAATACCTCTTCGATTTGGCGAAGGAATACAATCGTTTCTATGCAGATCTTCCTATATTTCTGGAAGGTGACGCTTCTATCCTTGCCTTCCGCGTGGCCTTATCGGCTCATACCGCCAAAACGCTAAAACGAGGGATGCAACTCTTGGGAATTGACGTTCCTGAACGGATGTAATAAACAAGTTAGACTCAAATTGATCTGAACACAGAGAACAACAGGCTCTTGAATCATTGAGATTAACTTGATTCTTCATAGAAACTAATTCATTTGAAATCAAGCCTGCCTGAGGCAAACAGGCATGAGTAGAAAGTCACACATTGGGAAGATTGTTCGAAATGCGAGATTCCAGATGACCTTAAAGAAAAATTATAAACACATGAAAAATCTATTATTTCTTGGCTGCCTGCTTTTATTGATCAGTGCTTTTGCTATCAGCAAATCACCAAGCGAAACATCACGTCAATCACAACCAACAGAAGAACTTATGGCAAAATCTTTTTATGATTTTAAAATGAAAGACCTAAATGGTCAGGAAGTTGACTTCAGCAGGTTCAAAGGCAAAAAGATTATGATTGTAAATGTAGCTTCCAAATGTGGCTACACACCACAATACGAAGCCTTGCAGAAACTCTACGAAGCAAATAGCGATAAGCTGGTCATTCTTGGCTTTCCCGCCAATAACTTTGGCGGTCAGGAACCTGGTTCCAACGAGGAAATTCAATCCTTTTGCTCTGAAAATTATGGAGTGACCTTCCCCATGTTTGAGAAAATATCCGTGAAGGGCTTCGACAAAGATCCACTTTACCGATGGCTCTCTGACGCTTCTATGAACGGTTGGAACAATGAGGAACCAAGCTGGAATTTTTGCAAATACCTGTTGAATGAAAAAGGTGAACTGATCAACTTCTTCCCTTCAAAAGTAGCTCCCATGGATCAACAGATTTTGGACATCATCAACTCCTAATCCAACCAATCCAACGGAGTGAAACAAGTAATTCAAACCAAAAAAGAAGCCTGGCTGCATGCGGTCAGGCTTCGGACTTTACCACTGGCACTCGCAAGTATTTTCGCGGGGTCTTTTTTGGCAGCTTATCAAAATGTCTTTCGCTGGGAAATCCTCCTTTTTGCAGCACTGACCACCATTTTTCTTCAGATCCTATCTAATCTTTCCAATGACTATGGCGATACCATTCATGGTGCAGATCACCTAGCACGGCAAGGTCCGGTAAGAGCGGTACAATCTGGCTTGATATCGCTTCCGGAGATGAAAAGAGCCATGTATATTTTTGGAGCATTGTCATTAGTTTCAGGTTTGATATTGCTGTTTTTAGCCGTTCAGGATTGGGTTCTTTTTGGAGTTTTTCTTGGTTTGGGATTGGCTGCTATCTGGGCATCTGTCTCCTATACTTCAGGCAAAAACCCGTACGGCTATGCTGGCCTAGGCGACATCTCTGTATTTGCCTTTTTTGGATTACTGGGCGTTTACGGCACCTATTTTCTTCACAGTTTGGCTTGGGATGATTCTGTCATCTGGATAGGAATAGCCTTAGGGTTATTCAGCGCCGCTGTGCTGAATATCAACAACATCAGAGATATAGCCTCCGACACCACCGCAGGCAAAAAATCAATCCCAGTAAGAATAGGAAAAAAATCGGCGGTTATTTACAACTGGTTTTTGATTTTAGGAGGGAATTACTGCCTGATTATTTTTGCATTCATCACTCAGGAATGGACATCTATTCTGGCACTTGGTCTTTTTCCATTTATGGTTAAAATTGGATGGAGTGTACAAAGAGGCACGACTTCTCAGGAGATTGACCCGAATTTGAAAAAAATGGCTCTAAGCACCTTAGGTTGGGTTATTCTATTCGGCATTGGTTTAGTTTTTTTAGGAAAAAGCTGAAATAAGTTCTTTTGTAATCCTTCAAAATGGGCTAATTTGGCATAAACCAACAAAGCGCTGTTATGATTAAACTACTTGTCCCCTTCGACTTCTCAGAGCAAGCTCAAAATGCTCTTGATTTGACTACCCATCTATCAAGTAAGTTTGATAATGTGGAAATCACAGTTTTACACGTCATTGAAGTCCCATCTACAAGTGGAATGGGAACGATGGGTGGCGGAGAAATGATTCCTGAATACGAAAATCAAATTTTCTTCATAGAGCTCATGAATAAGCGAAAGCAGCAGTTCAAAGATATGGAGAACAAATACGCTGGTAATAAATATAGATTGAATACCAAAATCGTATTGGGAAATGCTTTTCAAAATATTTCCTCAGCGATAGTCGAAGAAGATCCTGACATGGTAATCATGGGGTCCAAAGGATCTAGTGGTATGGAGGAAGTATTACTCGGTAGCAATGCCGAGAAAGTGGTACGTACCTCCCATTGTCCAGTTTTGACAGTTAAGGCTAACATAAATCCGGATTCATTCAAAAAGATTGTTTTTGCTAATGATTTTAGAGAAGATCAAGATGAGTTGGCACAAAGACTGAAAAATCTCCAAAAATGGTTTGACGCAGATCTATACCTCGTGCTTATCAATACCCCTGGCAACTTTGAAACTACCAGAGAGTCAACGGCTAGGATTAAGACATTTGTTCGAAAATACGCGATAGAACATGCTGTAGCAGAGATCTACAATTCCGTTTCCGAAGAAGTGGGAATAGTTGAATTTGCCGAAGATATAGATGCAGATATGATCGCGATGGCGACTCACGGGCGTACAGGTCTGGTTCATCTATTTACAGGAAGCATCGCCGAAGATGTGGTGAATCACGCAAAGCGTCCAGTCTGGACTTTTAAGATTAAATAATTTTGAGATATTAACCAGAATGAGGCTGACTCAAAACTACTGCTTGTCAAAATGAGCAAAGTCGAAATGCCGCAGCATTTACTGCTGATGACTTACGACTCCGATCATCCTGACAATTCCAGTCCCTCATGAGACAGCCTCGTTTTTATTTGATATGGCTAAGAACAACGATTGGAAAAAGAGAGACGGTGTAGTCTATTCCACAAGTGATGATTTTGAGTTTCAGACCAGCGACACTGAGAGCGTAGATACTCTCGCTCCAAATCAGCAAAATCTCAAAGTTTTACTAGACAAAAAAGCACGTGCCGGTAAAAAAGTCACGCTAATTGAAGGTTTTGTCGGTAGTGATGATGATCTTAAGGAATTGGGAAAAATGCTCAAAAATAAATGTGGCGTAGGTGGATCTGCAAAGGAAGGGGAAATCCTTATTCAGGGTGACCACAGAGACAAGGTAGTCCAAGTCCTTCAATCCGCAGGCTACAAAGCCAAAAAGTCTGGGGGATAAAATCCTGATATAACTTTCAACGAATCTTCTCATGCAATTTAATTCTGATGTTACGGATTTCCTGGATTCCCTAAATCATCCAATGAGAGAAGAAATCGATTATTTGCGGAATCTATTTCTTCAATCGGGTTTAGGATTATCAGAAAACATCAAATGGAATGGCCCAAACTTCATGCATGAAGGACTGGATAGGTTCACGATGAAAATTCATCCATCCACTAAAATTCAGCTTATACTCCACCGGGGAGCAAAAGTTTTGAACCATCCTAAAAATAGACTAGTCGAAGATCCCACCAAGTTGATGTCCTGGAAATCAAATGATAGGGCTGTACTAACTTTTAATAATAAGGCAGAAATAATCGCCCAGTCACCTGAGTTAATTCGTATCTGCAGCGATTGGATTAAAGCTTCTAATGAACACGTATCTAGGTAAACTGAGAACTTTTTGGCTGAAATACTACTCATTTCACTTGCGGTTTTTCTAAGGGTTGTCTCAAACCCGGTTGGAAATGTATTTCAAAAACAAATCACTCAAGAAGGTTCTCATCCGCTTTGGGTCAATTTTCTGACTTACCTCCTACTTTCTTGCATTTGCCTATTTGCTTTCAGCTATGTGAAAGTTGATAAACTTGGTTATGACTTTTGGTTTTATTCTCTACTCGGAGGAATATTTGGAGCCCTAGGAAATGGACTTTTGGTCAAAGCGCTTCAAAAGGGAAACCTCTCTATTCTAGGCCCAATCAACTCCTATAAATCTATTGTAGGTTTGATTTTCGGCTTTATTCTACTGGGAGAAATCCCAAATATTTGGGGAATTATTGGAGTCGCAATCATCATCTTCGGAAGTTCTTTGGTTCTAGATACTACAGAAGAGCGTTTTACTCCTGCTTTGCTGAAAAACAAAGAAATACAATATCGGATTGGAGCGATGGTTCTTACAGCGATTGAAGCCGTTTTTGTAAAAAAAGTCATCCTAGCTTCTTCACCGGCAATCGCCTTTATCTCATGGTGTATTTTTGGAGCAATATTCTCGTATTTCTTGGTCTTCCTTTTCAGAGTTGATCAAAAAAATCAGATTTCAAATCTAACGTCGAACACGATCAGCAAGCTTACTTTCTTGGTTGTTTGTATTGGGACTATGCAGCTGTCAACCAACTTCGTTTTCGAAAAAATGGATGTTGGTTACGCACTATCCCTCTTTCAACTCTCCATTCTGGTGAGTGTGCTTCTCGGTTATCGAGTTTTTCAAGAAAAGGATATTAAGAAAAAGATTATCGGTTCTGCAATTATGATAGCTGGATCTGTGATGATTATACTATTGAAAAGTTCATAAAGCCACTACCTCAAGTGAAGATTTCCTATCCTTCCTCTATATTCCTCACATCTACACTTACCTTCATTTCCTGCTTACTACCGCTATACACTATTCCTTTTAAAGGTGTTACATCTGCGAAATCTCTCCCTACAGCTACCCGAATATGCTTATCATTCACCAAAAGATTATTGGTGGCATCCAATTCTACCCATCCATGTCCTGGTACATAGACTGCTATCCAAGCATGGGAAGCATCTGCTCCTACTAACTTTGGCTTTCCCGGAGGAGGAAGGGTTTCCAAATAACCACTTACATATCTCGCAGAAAGTCCTATCGCGCGTATACAAGCGAGTGAAAAATGCGCAAAATCCTGACATACGCCCTTCTTGTGCTTGAATACTTTTTCCAGCGGAGTACTGATATCTGTAAAACCGGGCGTAAAAGTAAAATCTTCAAAAATCCGGGTATTCAGATCCATCATGGCCTCCATAATTGGGCGATTGGGCGTGAAGGACTTCAATGAATATTCCTGAATCCCTTCTACAAATTGAACGTGTTTCGACTCCAGGTAATATTGCCTTATATCGGTGGATGTCTGAGTAGAATGAAGTAATTCCACCACTTTTTCCCAAGGCAAAGTAAAAGCTGGCTTCACCGACATCCAAGCTGGTGTACTGAGTTGGACTACACTTGTTGATTTGACTGTCAAGTTTTTATGCGGTCTTTCTACAGAAAAATACAAGTACTTATTCCCAAAGAAATCTTCTCGCTCAAGCTCTGAACTTGGTCTTGGGTTGATTTCACAGGAATATTCCAAAACTTGTTGAAAAGCAAGCTCAGGTGGAATCTGAAACATCAGGTTGTGACAGAGTGTCGCCGGAAAATCGTAGATATAATCGGTAATATGCGTAACCTTATAGTTCATGAGTTTCTATTATGCTATTTCTACCTCTTCCTTGTTAAAACTTTTCCCTCTATTCTCAGAAAGATTTATCATCATATTTCTGGAATTACCGAAGATTGAATCATGCTATAGCGGGAGTCTGTATGACTGAAATACTTCTCGTAGATAGCATCAGAAGTCTCATGCAGCAGACCAATAATTTGATCTAACAAGGCTCTCAATTCCTCATATTCCTGAGTAAGCTCACTTGGCGTCGAAACAGCATCAATATCGCACAACCTGATTTTGGTGATTGCCTCAAGAAGTTTTTTTCTCTCAGGACTAAAAAGCTCCTTTTCATTCTGGTTTGGAAGTGTTTTGAGATGGTTATCTATCTCTGTCAATTGGAAAATCACCGATCGCGGGTTGTCTTCATGCAAGATCAACAAGCTTAACACGCCGTGCATTTCTAAGTTGGATCGGTAGCGATACCTATACGTGACCAAACTTTCATTGCAGCGCAAAGTATCCTCCATCAGCTCTTTGTTAGATTCCGAATCATAGGATTTACTTAGCATTCCTTTCAATATGAGACAGTTATTAGCTGCCGACTCTATGAATCGACCTATGTTCAACAAGTGCCAGGTAGATTCCCGAGTCATATTATCGATATTCAAACCATAAAATGCCATCAGCTTGATCACCATATTATCAAGACTTTGATAGGCCTGCATCAGGGTGGAGTCAGATTTTTGCATTCTGGTGAGTTCTTCAGAGATACTATCCAAAATCCTCCAAGTATCCAAACTCAATCGATCCCGAACTGCATAGGCATTGGTGAGAAATGATTGGATACAATGGGCCAAGCTTCCCACTTTCTTGACATCATGCACTAGGATTAATAGTTCCTTCTCTGGATTTTTTAAATTCTTTTTCTCTGAAAAACCTGGTAAAGTACCCGTCATCACGGTTAGCGTCTGAAGCAACGTGCTCAAAACCGGGTTTTCGTGAATATGAATATCCTCATCTGATTCATTATAGGAAAGAAGTGTCATCCGCATGAGTCTCACTGAATAAGCCGCTCGTTCCAGGTATCTCCCCAACCAAAACAAACGCTCACCTGCCCGGCTAGGAAGCACATTCCTTACCAAAGGTTGAGTTTTGACGGCTTTCACTACAGATGCAGCAACCTCCTTACTTTTACCTAACACCCAGGTATCCTTGCTTATTCCCCCGGTTTGGTTGGAAATCAAAAAGGCTCCTTTATCTGGAGAACTTCTAGACATACCTCCAGGCATTACTTTATAGCATTTATTCTCCGAGTCAGCCACCACATAGGTTCTTACCACTGCGTTTCTGGCTTCCAGTTTATTATTGATCCAAGCTGGAGTAGTAGAGAAATCCACCATTTCCTGGCCTACATACATGAATGGATTTCGGCGAATCACACGCTTGAGTTCTTCCAATTCGGTTTTTGAAAGATTACCTCCAAAAACAGATTTCTTCTGATTTCCTCTGTAAATATTACGAATCACCAACGTCTCCATGTGCTCAAAGACGTACTTCAATTCTGAAGGCTGACCGCACCACCAGGTAGCCACTGAGGGCAATTTCAGCTCTTCACCTAGCAGATGCTTACTGATTTTAGGTAAAAAAGCCATTAAACCCGGATTCTCCAACACTCTGCATCCCAGTGGATTAATCACCAATACTTTTCGTTGTCGCACTGCTTCCATCAAGCCCACCACGCCCAAGTGAGAATCATTTTTGAATTCCAGTGGATCACAAAAAACATCATCCACACGGCGAATGATGACATCTACTTTTTCAAGGCCCTTGATCGTTTTCAGCCAAACGTAACCATCACTCACGGTCAGATCTTCACCAAAAGCAAGCGTAAACCCCATAAATGAAGAGATGTAGGCATGCTCAAAGAAGGTTTCGTTGGTAGGTCCAGGAGAAAGCAACACGACCCGTGGGTTTTCCTTATTATTGATCGTGAGGTTACTCAAGGTGTTTTTGAACGTCTGATAGTAGGAAGTGATTTTACGAGCGTGATTTTCTCTGATCAACTCAGGAAAAACCCGGGTCATCGCTGCCCTATTTTCGAAGGTATAGCCAGACCCCGAGGGAGCATCCGTACGATCATGAAGAACCCACATCCTGCCATTAGGGCCTCGAGCCAAATCAGCCGAGTATTGGATGAGTTGCTGGTCTCCATCAAGTTTGACGTGATGAGCTTGACGCAAAAAACCACCATGATTATAGATCAATTCGAACGGAATATGACCTTCTTTGATCAGCGTTTGATCTCCGTACAAGTCCTTCAAAACCAGATTTAAAAGCTCTGTTCGCTGAACCAATCCTTGTTCTATTCCCTCCCATTCTTCGCTACTGAAAATCATCGGAACAGGATCGAGAATCCATGGTCTATTCATGCCATTAGGATCACCATAGACATTGTAAGTCACGCCATTTTCTCGAAGCTGACGGCCCACTTCCTCATGGAATTGCCGCATACGCTCACTGCCTATCTGCTCATAGTATTTGGCCACCCGCTCCCAATGGGGCTGTATTTTGCCCTGATCGGTAGCCATTTCATCTAGAAACGGAGCATTATTGAACATTTTGTCAATAAGATAAGACTCAATCATTCCGCAAAAATGAACTTAAAGGCTGTTAAATAATAAACAATTAGCGTTTTTTATATCGCCTAAGATCCATCGTATGTGGAAATTCTGGATTAACCATTTCGGGCGCTTCATCATATGTTGACTTCGATGTCATTTTAGTGATATACCTTCCTGTTTTATGATCTTCTTGCGAAGTGGCCGAGAGGTCTGGAGTGGGATTGATGGTGTGACCAAAATCAAAAAACCGTGAAATTCTACGGGATTCTGCCTCATTACTATTGATGGGGAAATTATCATAACTCCTGCCTCCAGGATGAACTACATGGTATTGGCATGCTGCCACTGATTTTTTCGCCCAATTATCAAATAGATCAATCACCAGCGGAGTGTCTATTCCTATAGTAGGATGTAAGGCCGAATAAGGCTGCCAAGCTCGATATCGAATTCCGGCTACATACTCACCCTGAACTCCTGTATTCTTCAAGGGAATTCTATGTCCATTGCAAAGCAAATAATAGCGGGAATCTG
The DNA here is from genome assembly GCF_039969895.1 of Algoriphagus sp. Lineage (GTDB taxonomy): Bacteria > Bacteroidota > Bacteroidia > Cytophagales > Cyclobacteriaceae > Algoriphagus. The sequence continues at coordinate 163,021 of NZ_JBDVMZ010000026.1, read as the reverse complement.
TCAGACCAGTGATTTTCACCTGAAGTCTCTCCAGAGAAGAATCGACATAACGTGCTGTTCCTGAGCTTGAAATCTCCTCACCCAATACGTGCCAAGGTTCTATCGCCATACTCAGATTGATATGAATATCTTCTGCCTGCAGCTCGCCAATAAATGGAAAACGAAACGAGAAAAAAGGATCAAACCACGCTAAATCAAAATCATAGCCTGCGCTTTTCAAGTCATTGACCACCTCTTTCATGTCTTTTTGACAATAATGTGGAAGCAAAAATTTATCATGTAATGAAGTTCCCCAACGCACCAGTTTATGATCATAGGGAGTTTTCCAAAACCAACTCATCAGCGCACGGATCAAGAGTAATTGCACCATACTCATCCTGTAATGCGGTGGCATATCAAAACCACGAAATTCCAAAATTCCTAACCGTCCACTGCTTGAATCAGGAGAATACAATTTATCAATGCAGAACTCCGCCCGGTGCGTATTTCCGGTAATATCGACCAATAAATTCCTGAACACCCGATCTACCATCCAGAATGGAATCTCATTCTCTTTGCCGCTAGGCACCTGCTGAAACGCCAGCTCCAATTCATACAACATGTCATCTCTACCCTCATCCACACGCGGCGCCTGGCTAGTTGGGCCGATGAATTGGGTGGAAAAAAGGTAAGACAAGGCCGGATGATGCTGCCAATAGGTAATAAAACTCTTCAAAACATCCGGTCTCCTGAGCAAAGGACTGTTTTCTGGGGAAGAACCTCCCAGGGTAATATGATTCCCGCCACCTGTTCCGGTATGCTTTCCATCCACATTGAATTTTTCAGAAATCAATCTAGACTCACGGGCTTTGTCATAGATCACCTTATAGATATGCGTGACTTCTTTCCAGCTTTTCGCTGGCTGCACATTAACTTCTATCACTCCAGGATCAGGGGTGATCATCAATTTCTCTATGCGCTTATCAGCTGGAGGATCATAGCCCTCAATTAAAATTGGCATTTTCAACTTCTCAGCGGTACGCTCCACTGCTGAAACTAGATCAAGATAATTTTCAATACGGTTGAGCGGAGGAAAGAAAATGAAGAGCTTACCTTCTCTTACCTCTACCACTAAAGCTGTCTTGAAAATTCGCTTCGAATTCTTTGGAGCATTTTTGAAAGAAGCTGCACTAAGTCCTGAATCCGGCAAAGCAGAAACCTCAGCAAACAAGTCAGTTTCTGGTTTCATCGGTTCTTTTTCGGGGGGAGTAAACTCAATAGAATCCAGAGGCAATCTCAATCCCGCAGGAGAATTTCCTGGCACCAAGAACAAATCTTTTCTTCTGAATTCCCATTTGCAACTTTGCCATAACTTTTCTTCATAGTTCCATTCTAATGGAATGCTAAAGGCAACGGGTTTATCTAAACCTTCATTGAGCAGTTCAGCTAATTTTTGACGCTCAAGTGGGGATTTTAGATCGTATTTGTAAGGATCGATATTTACAGGAACTTTCCCCTCCTGCCATATAAAATAGAAAGGATCCTCATATAGCGGGGTCAAATTGTTTTTGACAAGATTAAGCTGAGACAGAAGTTCGTCCATGAAAAGCTTCGCATCTTTATCAACCATCCCATAGTTTTTAGACAAATCAGCCATCAATGCATCATTATGCCACATTGGTTTACCGTCCTTTCTCCAAAAACAAGCGAGTTTCCACCTTGGCAAAGGCTCACCCGGATACCATTTCCCCTGGCCGTATTGCATGAGCGCGCCAGCACCGAATTCTCCTTTTAGCTTATGAAAAAGGGTGTTGGAAAGACTGCGCTTGTGCTCCCCATCCGCGTCAGTATTCCATTCGGGCGCATCCTGATTGTCAACCGAGACAAAAGTAGGCTCACCACCCATCGTCAAACGCACGTCGTTAGCCTCTAAATCTTCATCGACTCGATCACCCACAGCGAGTATTTTCTCCCATTGCTCTTCCGAGTAAGGCTTGGTCACTCGGGGTGTTTCCTCTATTCTGGTCACTTCATTTTGAAAGAAAAACTCAGTCTCCGCAGGTTCGGACATCCCAGAAATAGGCGCTGCATCCTGAGGACTTGGCGTGCAAGCCAGCGGAATATGCCCTTCTCCAGCAAATAAACCTGAGGTAGAATCCAAACCTATCCATCCAGCTCCAGGCACATAAACCTCCGTCCAAGCATGTAAATCGGTGAAATCTTCCTCAGGACCTGATGGACCATCGAGGGATTTCTCATCTGATTTCAACTGCACCAAATACCCAGAAGCAAAACGAGATGCTAACCCTACATGCCTTAAAACCTGCACAAATAGCCATGCAAAATCACGACAAGACCCAGACCCCAAAGTCAGCGTTTCTTCACAAGATTGCACACCTGGTTCCATGCGGACATTGTACCGAAGCTCTTGATTGATCATCACATTGATCGCGACGAGATAGTCCACCGTAATGATATCCTTGGTAATCAATCGCTTCGCTTTTTCCACCAATTTCATCAACATGGGATCAGCTTCTTTGAGTTCTAGATACGGTCCAAGCTGCTTTTTGACACTTTCATCGTATTCGAAAGGAAACTTATCGGCATAATCTTCCACAAAAAAATCAAAGGGGTTGATCACCACCATATCGGCGATTACTTCCACGTCGATTTCAAAGAATTTCACTTTATCTGGAAAAACTATCCGTGCTAAATAATTACCGAATGGATCTTGCTGCCAGTTGATGAAGTGATTTTCGGGCTTAATATTCAAGGAATATCCCTTGATGTGCGTGCGCGAATGAGGGGCTGGACGCAGGCGAATTACCTGTGGACTCAATACGATATGACGATCATATTCGTATTTGGTATAGTGCCGGATAGCAACTTTGATAGACATAGGATAGGTTGGGAATTCTGGTTCAAAAAGGACAAATCACTTCAAATGATTAAATGATTTGGGTTAGATGGGCTGTAAGTAGTTCATGTAATTTAAAGTAAGTATTGAGAGTACACAGCATTTGTAGAAAGAAAAATCATTTTGAGCAAAAAATATAGTTGCATTAACGTAAGGCATTTTTTCAGCTAAAAATGTCAAATGATTCAATTTCTTCTTCGGTAAGTAAACATTTCTAATTAGTTTCAATGAATGGAAAAAAGCAAAAAGAAAATCCTCGTAATCGATATCGGAGGTTCAAATATTAAAATCCTGGCCACAGGTGCCGCGGAAAGAATTAAAATCCCATCTGGAGCGGATTTCAAGCCCGAAGTGATGGTTGAGTTAGTAAAAGAACATGCAGCACAGTGGGATTACGATATGATCACCATGGGTTTTCCGGGAGTGGTCAAAGAAAATAAAATAGTTTCCGAGCCCGTGAACCTTGGCGAGGGCTGGAACAAATTCGATTTCCAAGCTGCTTTCGATCGTCCGCTGAAGATAATAAATGACGCTGCTATGCAAGCTCTAGGAAGTTATGAAGGTAAAAAGCTGCTCTTTCTAGGTTTGGGAACTGGTTTGGGAACTGCTATGGTCGTTCACAATACTATTTTACCAATAGAAGGTGGACATCTCCCTTTTAAGAAAAAAACTTTTGAGGACTATGTAAGCAAGGAATACCTAACCAAGAGTGGTTCGAAGCGATGGGAGAAAAACGTGCTCAAAACGGTAGAAATATTCCGTGCAGCGTTTCAGCCAGACGATATTCTTTTGGGTGGAGGCAATTCCAAATTGCTCACCACAGTACCAGAAGGATGCAGATTGGGAACCAATGAGAATGCGTTTAAAGGGGGTTTTAAACTTTGGGAAGAGGATTTTAAATTGTAAGTTATTTCAGCCACTAAGCACACAAAGAAGGCGCTAAGTTAAGAGATGATTTTACTTGGAGATTTTCATGTTTTCCGCCGTCGTTCGTGTCTCACGAACGACCTGTTAATAACATACGTTAGCCCTATCAATTCAAACTGTAGGCGCTAAGGATAAACACAGCTCGCGAGATTTACCTTACCTTTGTCCCATTCAGAACCATTTTAGATAGTAAAACTGTTCTGGCATCATTGTAACCTAATGGACCTTGAATCCATTACTTATTACATCATATGAAGACAAGACCTAGAGTAGTAGTCGGCCTCTCCGGAGGGGTCGATAGTTCCGTAGCTGCTCAACTTCTCATCGAGCAAGGCTACGAAGTCATCGGGATGTTCATGAAAAACTGGCACGATGAGTCCGTCACGATTTCCAATGAATGCCCTTGGATGGAAGATTCCACTGATGCCATGCTCGTGGCAGAGAAGCTGGGAATTCCCTTTCAGGCGATAGATCTCAGTGAAGAATACAAGGATAGAATTGTGGACTATATGTTTGCTGAGTACAAAGCAGGTAGAACTCCCAATCCGGATATCCTTTGTAACAGAGAGATCAAATTCGATATTTTCCTGAAAGCTGCTGAGAAGCTTAAAGCAGATTTTGTGGCCACGGGGCATTATTGCCAGAAAGGTGAGACTATGGGAGCTGATGGTAAAAAAACCTACCAATTGCTAGCTGGAGCAGATCCAAACAAGGATCAAAGCTATTTCTTATGTCAACTGAACCAAAGTCAGTTGGCGAAAGCGCTCTTCCCTATCGGACATTTGCAAAAACCAGAAGTACGGGCCATAGCCAAACAAATGGATCTCATCACGGCTGACAAAAAAGACAGTCAAGGGCTTTGTTTTATAGGGAAAGTGAGGCTGCCTGATTTTCTACAGCAGCAACTAAAACCTAAAAAAGGGCAAATCATACAGATCCGGGAGGACTTGGCAATTTATAAAAAGCAACAAATCCCCGCCGGAATCTCTCCTGAAGATTACGATCAGGAAACTTTGGATGCTATTTCACTACCCACTCACTATACTCAGGATCAGGGAAAAGTATTGGGTGAGCATAATGGAGCTCATTACTTTACCGTAGGTCAGAGAAAAGGCCTTCACGTGGGAGGAACCGGAAAACCACTATTTGTGATTGCTACGGACACGCAAGAGAATGTTATTTACACAGGCTTGGGAGAAACTCATCCTGGCTTGTTAAGAGATGGGCTTTTTGTCAAAAAGGAAGAGATCCACTGGATCCGTGAGGACTTGAAACTTGCTACTGGAGAGGCTGCCCAATATGAAGCTAGAATTCGCTATCGTCAGCCACTCAGCGGAGCTACGCTAATCCAAAAAGAAAATGGACTCTATGTCATCTTCGAGCAACCTCAAAAAGGCGTGGCTTCAGGACAGTTTGTCGCTTGGTATGATGGAGAGGAGTGTATAGGTTCGGGGACGATATTCTGAGATTTACGAGTTTTACGTCATTGCGAGGAACAGCCTTCCCCGATGAATCGGGGAAGCAATCTCATTTAATCAATAATTCTGCTTCGATTGCTAATGAGGTTGGCTTCCAAAGTTCATTTCATTAGCTTTTTTTGAACCAAATTCAAATCCTGTTTACACTAGTTGAAAATAGGTTGATTCGCCAAATCTTTACTTTGATCTTTATTTACAAATAGTTAGCCTAAATGCTAAATACTAAATGCCAAATCCAATAATTCCTAATCCCCCTGCTTTAGAAATACTTTTCGAAGACGAACATCTTATCGCTATCAATAAGCCTTCGGGACTATTGGTTCACCGAACTTCGATCGCAGCGGAGGAGACAGTTTTTGCTTTGCAAATGCTTCGGGATCAGATTGGGCAGCATGTTTCTCCTGTGCATAGACTGGATAGGCCTACGAGCGGAGTTTTGCTTTTTTCCAAAAAGGAGGAAATACTACCCCTGCTGAAGGAGCAATTTGCTGATCGGTCTGTTCGGAAAACATACTTAGCCATTGTACGAGGAATTCCTGCTAACAAATTAGCCTTGATAGACCATCCACTGACAAGTGAGCGCTCAAACAAACTTCAGGAAGCCCAAACACATTACAAAGTATTGGAGGAAGCCGAGATTCCTTTTGACACCACAGGCAGATATCCAACGAGTCGCTACAGTTTGCTGGAGTTAAAACCAGAAACTGGCCGAACGCATCAAATCAGGAGGCATTTAGCACATATTCGACATTACATTTTGGGAGACAAAAAGCACGGAGACAACAAGCAAAATCAGTTTTTTGAGAAGCAGTTTGGGATGGAAAACTTGCTTTTGCATGCTAGAAGTCTTGAATTTTCACATCCCATTACCAAACAAAAGATTATTGTGTATGCAGATTGCCCAACTCATTTCCTAAAAACCATGAAACATCTTGGTTGGAAATAACTCCATTCAACTTATTAGAGCCATTTGTTTCCTAAAATTGAATTACTTTAGAAGTCAAAATAAATGAGATTAATCCAAACTAACCTCACCAAAGTAGTGCATCACTCATTGGTTTTACTCACTCTAAGGTTGGATTCATCCTATCCAAAACAACTAGTAAGCACATGAAAAAATTACTTTTAGGTCTCAGCCTAATGCTATCAGTGACTATCGTAGCTGAAGCACAGAAGAAGAAAATTGACAAGAAGTTTGACGAAAAAGATGCAATTGCTGATTTGACTTACCTAGCTTCTGACGAACTGAAAGGCAGGGATCCTGGCACACCAGAAATGGCCTTAGCCTATGACTTTATTGCAAAAGAGCTAGAAGCAGCTGGTGCAAAGCCAGTTCCTGGAGGCGAGGGGTATTTTCAGAATATTCCATTTATGAAGTCATCCCCACCTAGCAGAGGTGAAATCAAGGTGAAAGAGACTGAGTACTCTCAAGGAAAAAACATGCTCGTGATCAATGGAGACGCTATATCTGGTACCTATGAGTTAGTAGATGTAGGCTTTGGAATGGCTGCTGATTTGGAAGGAAAAGACCTAAAAGGCAAAATTCTATTGACCAACGTAGGTGCGCCAGATAGAATGAGTCCAGCGGATTTGTTCAGCCTAGGGGCTGAGAAAGCAAAATTGGCTGAAGCTGCAGGTGCTGTGGGAGTGATTGAGAGATTCAACATTCCTTCTATTCCATGGGCATTGATTTCCAATTATTTGAATCGCACTCAGTTGGTAATAGATAATGGAGAATCCAGCAAAATGCCTTACATCTGGATCGAAGATGTGAAAAACACCTTCAAAGAGCAATTGACAGCTGGAAAGGTGGACGCTACACTTTCTATAGAAGGAAAAATCAACACCTCAGTTGACGGCAAAAATGTACTTGCCTGGATTGAAGGAACGGACAAGGACCTGAAAAATGAATATGTTATGCTTTCTGCACATTACGATCACGTAGGAATTGGTACTCCCGATGCTTCTGGCGATTCTATTTACAATGGAACTCGGGACAATGCCGTTGGAACTGTGGCCGTAATGAATGCAGCTAAGTTTTTCGCCAAAAATCCACCAAAAAGATCCATTCTTTTGGCACTTTGGACGGCTGAGGAAAAAGGATTGTTGGGTAGTGGATATTTTGCAAGCAATCCGCTAATCCCTTTAAATCAGATAGTTTACAACTTGAATATAGATGGTGCTGGTTACAATGACACATCTATTATTACCGTAATCGGTTTGGGAAGAACTACTGCTGATGATTTGGTAGCAGAAGCAGTTTCAGATTTCGGTTTGAAAGCAATCGCTGACCCTGCTCCGGAACAAGGACTTTACGACAGATCGGATAATGTGAACTTCGCCAAAGAAGGTATCCCAGCTCCTACTTTCAGCTTGGGTTTTACCGCATTTGATGATGAGATCAACAAATACTATCACAAAGCAGGTGACCATGTGGATTCCATGGATCTGGATTATGTGACACTATACTGGAAATCGTATATTCTAGCTGCGCAAAACATCGCAAATGCTGCCGAACAACCTATGTGGGTTGCAGGTGATAAGTATGAGGAAGCTGGGAAAAAACTTTACGGAGATAAGTAACTGTTGTAAGTTGTAAAATTTGTGAAAAGTAAGAGGTGAAAAGTGGGATGTAAATGCATCTCATTTTTCACCTCTTTTTTCTGATAGTCCTAGATAGAAAATCTAAAAATGAATTCCATTCTGAAGTCACAAGCTAACATCTGGAGTATAAGGACTGAAAGCCCTGAACAGCAAAGCCCAACTCTTCAGGAATGGGTTTTAGAATGATTTGGTTGGAATAAAAGCACTGAAAGAGCGAGGTGCTTTTTTTACCTTGTAAAAATCGTAGGAACTCCAAAAACCTACCCAAACAACATCCCCGCAATCGTAGCTGTCATCAGACAGGCAAGCGATGCTGCAAGTAATGATTTCAGCCCTAATCGGCTAATATTTGCTTGCTGATTTGGAGCGATAATGGCGATTCCACCTAATTGAATTGCTATGGAACTGAAGTTAGAGAATCCACAAAGGGCATAAGTGGCGATCACAATAGACTTGGGACTGAGGCTCCCCATTTCCTTCATTTCAGAAAGGCTCAAATAAGCTACGAATTCATTAATGACGGTTTTCTGTCCTAGTAAAGATCCAACCTGAAGCGTATCAGCCCACTCCACTCCTATCACCCAGGCAAATAATCTAAATACCTGTCCAAAGAGATATTCCAAAGAAAACCCTTGGAACTGTCCATTAGTGGTTCTTACCACAAATTCATTTAAGCCAGTAACATCACCCAAGATTCCCATCAATAGGTAATTAACTGCTGCGATCACGGCTATAAACGCCAAAAGCATCGCGCCTACGTTCAACGCTAGTTTCAAGCCTTCCGAAGCGCCTATCGACATGGCATCGATCAGGTTTACACCCATCGCCTCTTCGTTCACCTCGAGCTTATCTTGCACTCGCTCCTTTTCCACCTCAGGGATAAACATCTTGGACATTACGATCGCTGCCGGAGCATTCATAATACTTGCGCCAAGCAAATAGGCAGCAAATTTACTTTGCTCCTCCAAACTATCTCCTCCCAGAAAAGCCACATATCCCGCTAAGACTCCACCAGCAATTGTCGCCATTCCTCCCGTCATCAGGCACATCAATTCTGACTTACTCATCTGAGGGATGAAGGGACGAACGAGTAAAGGTGCTTCTGTTTGTCCCAAAAAGATATTTCCAGCTGCTGACAAACTTTCCGGCCCTGAGAGCCGCATCGTCCTTGACATCACCCATGCAATACCAAATACAACTTTCTGGAGAATTCCCAAATAGTATAACCCTGCTGAAACTGTAGAGAAAAAAATGATAGTTGGTAATACCTGAAAAGCGAAAATAAAACCAAAGCCATCTCCAGCTAGGTCTCCAAAAATAAAGGAAGCTCCGTCTTGACTAAAGCTCAGGAACTTCACAAAACCTCTAGAAACCATTGCAAACGCAGACTCTACCACTGGAACTTGAGTAATTAAAAACCCAAAAACAAGTTGAAGAAGTATTCCAATCCCAACCAATCTCCAGTCGATTTTCTTCTTGTTACTTGAAAAAACAAAAGCCACCAAAACGATGACTGCCAGACCAAAGACTCCTCTTAAATAATCCATTCAGTAAGTAGTGCGAATAAGGCCTAAAAATAAGTAACCCTAGCACAGAAAACAATCTAGGTTTGGTAGATGATAGTGAAAAGTGAATGTTGGAGTTATAAAAGTGTTCAGTTTTCAGTGATCAGATTTAGCGGTAGTGACGAAAGTTGCTCATGCCTTCTGATTTGAACTTATAACATTGCAGTCTTAGAATGTTGTAATTATAAGTCCAGCTTCTGGAGAAGCAGGACAACTGGAAATCAGACTTCAACTAAATCAACACCGGGCTCTTTGCGAAAAAGTCCGGGAACTCTGTGGTAAATACAAAAAAAGCCCGAGAAAATCTCAGGCTTCATTACGTATTAGTTCCTTTTATTGATCTCATCTCGGATACGGGCTGCTCGCTCATAATCCTCGTTGTTAATCGCTTTATCGAGCATCTGATTGAGTTTATCCAAACTGAAATCTTTCAAAGAGGGCTCTTTTTTAGTTGTAAATTTTTGAGTGGAAGGCTTTGGCTCATTTTTCTCATCCTTTCTATCTACTTCATAATGCTCAACTGCCCCCTCGGACATAGCTTTTTCAGTACAATACACAGGACTTCCAAATCGTATTGCAATCGCAATCGCATCCGACGGACGAGCATCCACATCTGATTCGAGTTGGTCACTTTTACACTGGATTTTAGCATAATAGACGCCCTCCTTCATATCTGTGATCACTATTCTTTCGATATCAAAATTGAATCCTGCCGCAAAGGACTTAAACAAATCATGCGTCATGGGACGATTAGGAACGATTTTTTCGATTTCAAGGGCTATCGCCTGAGCTTCAAACATACCGATCACAATCGGCAAACGTCTAGCCCCACCCACTTCCCCTAGCACCAAGGTAAATGACCCGGATTGGGAGTGATTGGACGATAATCCTAAAATCTCAAGTTCTATGAGTTTTTCCACAAAAATTTACAATTCAGCTTTAAATGCCTCGTTTAGTTTTGGTACAACTTCAAAAGCATCTCCTACGATGCCGTAGTCAGCTGCTTTGAAAAAAGGTGCGTCTGGATCCTTATTGATCACCACGATGCACTTGGAAGAGTTAACACCTGCAAGATGTTGAATAGCTCCTGAAATTCCTATTGCTATGTACAAGGTAGGCGCCACTTTTACACCAGTTTGACCTACGTGCTCGTGATGCGGTCTCCATCCAATATCAGAAACTGGCTTGGAACACGCGGTAGCAGCGCCAAGAATTTTGGCCATTTCTTCCACCATTCCCCAGTTCTCCGGGCCTTTCAATCCACGACCACCAGACACTACGATGTCCGCTTCAGGAAGAAGCACATCGCCCGTTGCTCGCTCGGTTGAGGTGATTTTGGACGCAAAGTCTGCTTCATTTAGTGTCACATCGAAAGTCTCTACTTGCGCGTCAGCTCCGTCAGTTTTGAGATCAATCGCGTTCTTCTTTACTGCCAGGATTTTATTCTCAGTAGTTACAGTTGTTTCTGCAAAAGCTTTTCCAGTGTAAATACTTCTTTTAACTACATATCCACCCTCAGTTTTTGGTAACTCAACTACGTTGGAAACTAGGCCTGCATTCAATTTGATGGCAAGTCTTGCAGCTACAGCATCCCCTAAAGAGGATTTGGCTAGGACTAGTGTCTTTGCTCCTACCTTTTCAAAAGCCTGACCTACCGCCGAAGCATGCGCTTGAATCACTCCTGCATCCAACTTACTATCTGCGCCGTGAAGAACCTTCGCCGCTCCTGCTTTTCCTATAGCAGCTAATTCTTCGTTACCAATGGTACCAAGAGCTACTGCAACTACATCTCCTTCTCCTGTTTGTCTTGCGAGAGCATTCGCAAAAGAGACTGCCTCAAGACTGGTCTTTTTTACCTTACCCTCAGCTTGTTCTATATATACTAAAATTGACATACTATCTTAATTTATAATAAGTTATTGGGTTAATTCTAAAGTACTTTTGCTTCGTTCTTCAAAAGCTTCACCAGCTCTGCTACGTTGTCTTTATCAACCAACTTTACAGCACCTTTAGCCGGAGGAAGCTCGTATTTACTGGCTTCAGCTTGCGTATCCTGAGAAACAGGCTCCACTACATTCAAAGGCTTCGTTCTAGCAGACATAATTCCACGCATATTTGGGATTTTCCATTCTGCAATCGGCTCCTGACAACCAGCAATTAGCGGAAGAGTAGCTTCCAGCATCTCTTTTCCGCCTTCGATTTCTCTAGCCATTTTCACAACAGATCCATCTAGGTCTAGTTTCATTACTGGAGAAAATGAAGGCATGCCAAGCAGTTCGCCAACCATTCCATGGACCATTCCTCCATTGAAATCAATGGATTCTCTACCCATCAAAATCAAATCGTAAGCTCCCTCTTTCGCATAATGTGCAATCTGTTGAGATACAAAATAGGAATCCTTAGGGACGGAATTCACTCGGATAGCATCATCAGCACCAATTGCAAGGGCTTTTCTCAAAGTCGGATCTGAATCCGCCTCCCCTACATTTAAAACGGTTAATTTGCCTCCAGTTTGATCTCTCAATTCAACAGCGCGAGCCAAGGCATAATCATCGTAAGGACCAATAATATATTGAACTCCCGTAGAATCAAACTTGGTATTGTCGGCTGTAAACTGAATCTTAGAGGTAGTATCGGGTACGTGGGTGATACAAACAAGAATCTTCATTGGTTTAGAATTAGATTAGTTTAGATTTATTTCTCGTGAAATTAACAGTAAGCACTTAATTAAAAAAACTATTGATGAGCAATCTGGACAGGATACAACTCCTAAGACAATTTACCCAAGAAGAACCCGAGAACCCCTTTAACTGGTATGCTTTGGCTCTAGAGTTCCGAGAAAAAGATCAAGATGAGGCAAATACACTCTTTTCGAAATTGCTAAGGGAGCATCCAACTTACTTAGCAACCTACTTCCCGGCAGCTCATCTATTTGCTGAAATGGGCGAATTGGATCAGTCAAAGGTGGTTTTTGAAAGTGGAATAGAACTAGCTCGGGAGCAAAAGAATACCAAAGCACTGCAAGAACTTCAGAATGCTTATCAGAACTTTCTCTTCGAAAATGATATGGATTGAGTGCGGATGTTTACTTCAAAAATCATAGATATCGGCATAATTCGAGAAACTAGTCTCGAGCTTATATGATCTAGATCAAATTATTTAATCCCTTGACTTATGATTTCACAAAAAAGAAAATGACTGCTAGTCCATTTCGCTGTTGGTAAAAAATAAGAAAGAAATTAAAACTTTGCGCAACTTAAACATCGGTAACTAAGCGGTGAGCTATTCTTCTTCCAAAAGGTTAATTGACCGATAACAAAATTTTCAAGTCAAGTTCAATCACTGGAAAGAAGATTTATAGTCATTTTCTTATCTTGATCCTTCACTCCAAACCCACTACCTGATGATCAGCCAAAAAGAAATGCTTGCTCATTTTCTCCCTCTATTGGAAAAAAGTGGAAAACATTACAAAAAGAAACGTATGATTCGTGCCAAAAAGGCTCAGCCAGGACAAGTGGTGGTGACGAAGACTTCAGATGGGGAAGAAACCAAAAACACCGCCGAATCAGGAGATTGGTTAGTAGAAAACCAGACGAGCACCAATGAATTGTATCTTGTAAAAGCGGAGACTTTTGAAAAGAAATACACAATCGTTCAAGCATTGGAAAAAGGCTGGGGATGCTATCAGCCGAAGGGAGAAATACTTGGCATGGTGGTAACTGAGGCTCATTTTGAGGAGCTGGGTGCAACAACTATCCTGGAGTTTCAGGCGCCATGGAAGGACAGCATGATTTGTAAAACCGGTGACATGCTGGTAGTCCCGACAGAAAAGAATGAAATCTATCGCGTTGCGAAAAAGGAGTTTGGAGAGACCTACGTGGAGATTTAGTCCGGCTAAGGAACCAACACTATTTTGCCCATTTGCTTGCCATCTCGCATTCTGTCAAAAGCTTTTTCTGCCTCTTCAAATTTGAAAACATGATCTATGATCGGATGGATTTTCTTTTCACAAACCAAGGAAAGCATGTTCTCAAAGTCCAGATCTGAACCCATCGTAGTTCCGATGATCTTTATTTGATTCCAAAATATTCGTCTTGCTTCCAATTTACTTGGGTTGCCCAAAGTAGCTCCGTAGAAAATAATTTTTCCACCAGGTTTTACTACTTGCGTCAGATGGTTCAATGTGTCACCTACTGCACTGTCTATGATTACATCAAAGCCACTGGTAATTTCCAGCGCTTTTAAAATCCAATTGTCATCCTTGTAATCAAAGGTATAATCAACACCCAAGGATTTAGCTTTTTCCAATTTCTCAGGGCTGCTGCTACTTGTGGAAACTTTAGCTCCCAGTGCGAGCCCAAATTGTACCGCAAATTGAGCCACGCCACCACCAAAACCCGTGACTAATATATTTTCTCCCTGCTGAATGTCACCCTGATAGGAAAGCGCTCGAAAAGCAGTCAAGCCTGCCAGTGGCAATGCAGCAGCTTCTTCCCATGTCATATGGGTAGGCTTATCGTGAAGTCTATCCACAGGAACAACCACCGACTCAGCCAAAGTCCCGTTTCTAGGCATTCCAAGAATTTCAAAAGAGGCACTTTGCACTTTTTGATTTTCTCCCCAATTCAAGGCAGGATTGATAATCACTTCCTTTTGCAACCACTCATCATCTACTCCCTCTCCTATTTCAGCTACTATTCCAGCTCCATCAGATCCAAGTACTATTCCATCCTGGATATTAGGATACAAACCTTTTCTACACCATTCGTCACGATGATTTAAGGCTGCTGCTTTAATTTGAACTCTTACTTCACCTGGAAGCAAGGCTCGTGACTGAAGGTCAGTAAGAAGTAGTTTGGAATCTTGAGTTCTATCCAATGTAATTGCCTTCATAGGGGTATTTTGATGTTCAATAATCTGGTTAAGTAAGAATGGATCAGTAAAGATTAAAAGCGACTAATCATATGGTTAACTTTAGTAGTGAAATCACTCGGTCTCCGGTCTCCGATCTTCCGTCTCCCAACAGATTATTCAATGTGATTCATTAAATGGCTTCCAAGAGATTCAATACACTAGTTAAAATGCGTCTTCGGAGTTATTTCTGCTCAGCAAGTCGTCTCCATCATCGCTATTGGCTCTGCTTTGAAGCTTGATGGTATTTCCAGAGTCAAACTCAGAAACACCACTGGATTGAGCAGCAAATGTTGGTCTGTAAACAGCATTTCCACCCTGAGGATCTTGCATATTTCCGAAGCCATCCAAATCCTGAAATTTGGTATATCTACCGATAAATCGAAGTTTCACGTTATCCAAAGAACCATTTCTGTGCTTCGCAATAATTACTTCCCCTACGCCCTGGGTAGAATTCCCGTCTTCGTCTTCGGTGATTCCATAATATTCCGGACGGTAAAGGAACATGACCATATCGGCATCTTGCTCGATCGCTCCTGATTCCCTCAAATCCGAAAGTTGTGGACGCTTATCCCCTCCTCTGGTCTCCACCGCTCTGGAAAGCTGCGAAAGGGCAATCACCGGAACTTCCAATTCCTTTGCGATTTTCTTCAGCGCCCGGGAAATACTGGCAATTTCCTGCTCTCGATTTCCTCCTCCACCACTTTTAGAGTCACCTGACATTAGCTGCAAGTAATCTATCACGATCATTTGGATGTCATGTTGCGCTTTTAGCTTTCTACATTTTGCACGAAGCTCAAGAATAGAAAGTGCTGGGGTATCATCTACGAAAAGTGGGGCTTTGGAGAGTTTGGCAGTCTTGTGAACCAACTGAGCCCACTCATGGTCGGCCAAAGAACCCTTTTTGATTTTCTCTGAATCCAATTCAGCTTCAGAAGAAATTAATCGATTTACCAACTGGATGGAGGACATTTCTAGGGAAAAAATAGCCACAGGACGACTGTGATCTACCGCTGCATTTCTCAACACAGAAAGTACAAAGGCAGTCTTACCCATCGCTGGACGAGCCGCAATAATTACCAGATCCGATTTTTGCCATCCTGAAGTCACCCGATCCAAGGCTGTCAACCCAGAGGGAACACCAGTCAAACCATCCTTTTGGCCTTTTCTGGCTTCCAACTCTATGATCGCTTCCCGCATGATGGACTTCATATCGGAGTAGTTCTTTCGGATATTCTTTTCAGATATCTCAAAGAGATTCTGCTCCATTTTATCCAACAACTCGAAAACGTCGGTCGTCTCCTCGTACGCATCCTTCTGAATATCCGAAGCAATTTTGATCATTTCCCGCTTGATGGATTGTTCGGTAATGATTCGGGCGTGGTACTCGATGTTGGCAGCCGAGGCTACTTTTGAAGTTAATTCAGTGACATAGAATGCACCACCTGCTATTTCCAACGAACCGCTTTTGCGAAGCTGAGAAGTCACGGTAAGCAAATCAATCGGCTGACTTTCTGTAAAAAGATCTAAAATCGCCTGAAAAATTTTTTGGTGAGAATCCTTGTAGAAACTCTCCACCTTAAGGATATCTATCACATTAGTGAGCGCATCTTTCTCAAGCATCAATGCACCGAGCACAGCCTCTTCAAGATCTATGGCTTGAGGCGGTACTTTTCCAAGTTGATTTGTATTGGTATGCGTAGGTTTATTTCTGGTAATTCGTGGATTGCTGCTTTTCTCGGTCATAGAACAAATGTATTCGGAAATAGGCAAGAGTTTTAAACAACTTTTGCCCACGTTATTCACATGTAAATTCAAAAATCAAAAGTAGTGTCCAAAAATTGACACTCAAAAATATTCAGCTCAGTTCTCCTCACTAAGATGTTTTTCTTTCATTACTGTTCATTCACCCCTAGCTTATGTTATCACTAACCAATAATCCATAGATATACCCGTTCATACATTTTTTTAATTGAAAAAAAACTGACACAATTAAAATTGCAAATGCATTTATTTTTATTTCAAACACATTTAAACTATTATGAAAATGAAAAGTAGTCAGAAAAGAAAGTCGATCATGGCAACACTTGCTATTGCCAGCGTAGCATTCAGCTGCCAAGATCTTGCAGAAGAAACGCCAATCTCTAATGATCTTGGAGGCGGTGGATCCGATACAGAATTAACTTCTGTGGCATCTGTATCCTATGATTTTATTAATGACATCTACGTAGCCGTAGGAACGAGTAAATCTGGAGATATAGACGTATATACAGGTTCTCAGGCAGCCGGATGGGAGAAACTTGCGGAGAACCGTGATATCGACAATAGATACAGCCCCTCTGAATTTGTATCTCTAGCTTTCGGCTCGGCAGAAGCAGGCTATGGGCTAGCAGTTGGAAACAAAGATGGAAAAGGCACTTCTATCAATGCAAGGGTATTTTATGACAAGCCTTATTTTGGAGACGGTGCACCCAAGCAAATTGGTAGCTTGACAGAAGTATTGTCAGTAGAGTATGATCAAACAAACGACAAATTCATAGCTGTGGGAAAAAATGCTAGCGGATCTATCGACGTCTATGTGGGATACCACAATAATTGGACACAGCTTCAAGAAAATAGAGATATCGATAATAGATATTCGCCAGAACAATTCGTTGGTGTTTCTTTTGGGGCAGCTGACGGAGCATATGGGGTAGCCATAGGAAATGTTGCAGATTTTAAAATCGGTTTTAGACAAACAGCGCCACGAGCAACTTCTATCAATGCAAGATCATTCTACAATAATCCATGGTTTGGAGATGGAAAACCTGAAGCAATTGGTGACTTAGAAGAAGCATATGCAGTAGAATACAACCCTTCAAATGACAATTTTGTCGTGGTTGGAAGAGGTCCTGGAGGAGATATTGACGTGTACGTGGGTAACCATAAAAACTGGACAAAACTAGCTGAAAACAGAGACATCGATAACAGGTATTCAACTTCACAATTCAGTGATTTTGCAATTGGCGGTGAAGGCGCCTTGCAATATGGTGTCGCTGTAGGAAACATTCAAGATTTCACTGTTGGATTTAGAACTACAGAACCTAGAGGAACTTCTATCAATGCTAGAGTATTCTATGGCAATCCTTATTTTGGAGATGGAAAACCTGAGCCAATAACTTTAATTCCTTGATTTAATCAATAGTAATTCTTTCTAAAACCTGGCTAATACATTGGCCAGGTTTTATCTTTTCAGACATAAACTCAGCAATGAAAACCTTATCTCTAGCTGTATAGTCGGTAAAACATCTGTAGTTACCATAAAAAATGCTTTCTTGGTCAGAATAGATATCGTTTATCATACCTAAAGACTGAGTCATCTCCTCCCTCAACAAATGCTTTAAACAAGCATAGTCCGCAACAAGCGTGACATCAATCCAAGCATTTCCACTGACTATTTCATAAGAGCTTGAATTATAATCTATAGAAAAGAGCCCTCTATTCGATGCTATTAAATTCGCAGCAGAAGGCTCCCATTGTTTGACATAATCTTCACCGGAGCCAAAAAATAAGATGAAATTACTTCGCTCTACACTATTCACTAAACGAAGCGATATAGTTTCACTTAAAAAATTAATTTCATCAATAACCTCATTCAAAATCTCCTGAAGGACTTGGTCTGGCGCATTAGGAAGGTAGATAAGTATATCTTTATTCCATTTTCGGACTCGATCTACCTCCTCGCCAAATTCTGATCCAAATACCACTTCTACAAAATCTGACTCGTTCTGTGAAAGCTGAGTGTAATCCACTGCGTCGCAGGTGACGATAGGCACTTCCATTTCGCGACAGGAGAAAATCAACAAGGTGAGAAACGGCAGGTACTTGATCAGTTTCATGTGACAACTATAAATTTGCTTTATTTTGCTAAGGTATTAAATTGAGTTTCTGTTTAAAAATGTCGAATAAACATAGACCAATCCTTAGCAGCCAATTATTATTTTTAAGTTTACAGAATAATTCAATCCAATTATTTTTCCCCATGAACAACTATCATTTTATAGCCGTCGGTGGAGCTGTGATGCACAATCTGGCTTTAGCTCTAGTGGAAAAAGGCTATCAGGTAACTGGTTCAGACGATGAGATATACGAGCCATCTCGAACGAGATTAGAAAAAGCGGGAATTTTACCTGCAGATTATGGCTGGTTTCCTGAAAAAATCACCTCCAACCTAGATGGAATAATTCTAGGAATGCATGCTAGAATAGATAATCCTGAACTGGTGAAAGCGCAGGAACTCGGTATCCCTGTTTACTCCTTCCCTGAGTTTATCTTTAACCAAAGTCAAAATAAAAAGCGTGTGATCGTAGCTGGCTCACATGGCAAAACTTCTATCACCTCTGTGATTCTGCACGTACTGAAGGATCAAAATGTAGATTTTGATTACTTGGTTGGGGCGCAGATCGAAGGATTTGACCTGATGGTGAAGCTATCTGATGCTCCTGTCATCATCATTGAAGGTGACGAATACCTCACCTCTCCACTTGACAGAACTCCGAAATTTTTCCATTACAAGCATGATATTGCTTTGGTGAGCGGAATCGCCTGGGATCATTATAATGTTTTTCCAGACTTTGAGGAATACAAAGAACAGTTCAGCAAGCTGATGAATCTCACACCTGTGGATGGAGAGTTGATCTACTGCGAAGCGGATCCTTTGGTGAAAGAGGCAGCAGAGAAAAGCACCATAGCTGCTAAGAAAACCGCCTACAGGGCTCATCCAGCACGTATTGTTGATGGAAAAACATTTCTGGAAACGGAGAACGGACTGGTCCCTATCTTCATTTTCGGAGAGCACAATCTGCAAAACCTTAAGGGTGCACTAGACATTTGCTTGGCTTTGGGTCTAACGAAAGAGCAGTTCTACAAAAGTATCCAGACATTCAAAGGCGCAGCAAAACGTCAGGAGCTGTTGGTGCAAACTGATAATTCCAGCCTTTTCCGTGACTTTGCCCATGCGCCATCTAAATTGAAAGCAACTGTATCAGCAGTGAAAACTCAGTTTCCAAACCGAAAGCTTATCGCCGTGCAGGAGTTGCATACGTATTCCTCCTTGAACAAGGAGTTTTTACCAAACTACGCGAAATCCATGGAAGCTGCTGATGTAGCCATTGTATATCTCGATCCTCACGCTGTGGCGCTAAAAAAGCTGGAATTAATGGACGAAGAGACATTGAGAGCAGGCTTCCAAAGAGCAGATTTAAAATTATTTACCGATAGCAAAAGCCTGAAAGAATACCTTTTGGAACAAGATTACACTAATTCTAACCTACTTTTGATGAGTTCAGGATCTTATGATAAAATGGACCTGGAGCCGATTAAAGCTAAATTCAACTAACCCATGCAATTAAACTTAAAGAATTCAATCGCATTTTTTGACCTAGAGGCAACAGGTGTAAATATCTCCACCGATCGTATAGTGGAGATTTCTATAGTGAAAGTAAATCCTGATAGTGGACAAGAAATCTATACTAAAAAAATCAACCCTACCATTCCTATCCCCTTGGAGGCATCGCTGATTCACGGGATTTATGACAAGGACGTGAAGGAAGCTAGTACCTTCAAGGAGCTGGCAAAAGAGATCGTTCAGTTTATCGGTCAATCTGATCTGGCAGGTTTCAATATTTTGAAGTATGACATTCCGCTGTTGGTGGAAGAGTTTCTTAGAGCTGGAATTGAGTTTGACGTGGAAAAGCGCAACCTACTCGATGCGCAGAAGATCTTTTTCATGATGGAAAAGCGCAACCTGACCTCAGCCTATAAGTTCTACTGTGGCAAAAACCTTGAAAATGCGCACTCTGCTGAAGCAGACACGCTTGCGACTTTGGACGTTTTTAGAGCACAAGTTGAGCGATACTTGGGTGAGGAAATGGAAGACCTTCAAGGAAATAAAGTAGGAATTTTCGAAAATGACATGAAGAAACTTCATGAGTTGCTCAACGAAAAGATGGTGGATCTAGCCGGACGTTTTGTATTCAATAACGACGGTGTGGAGGTTTTTAACTTTGGCAAGCAAAAAGGAACTCCGGTATCTCAAGTGCTCAAGGATGAACCTGGATATTATGATTGGATGATGCGAGGAGATTTCCCGCTCGACACCAAACGGAAACTTACCCAGATCAAATTGAGAGAATTCAATAGATAGGTTTTTTGTTTGGAAGACTAGCGACCGATGATTGAAGCAAGTAGCAGTTTGGAGTTGATGCTGAAATGCTTTTCAATTTTCTAATCAAAATAAAACCCGGAGGCTTCTCCGGGTTTTTTGTTACTCTTTATAAAATTCCAATGCCTTAGGCATGTGCTTATTTAGTTTGTCTATTCTGGTTTTGGAAGCAGGGTGAGTAGAAAGAAATTCTGGTGGTGCTTGGCCATTTTCATTTTGCAGCATTCGCTCCCAAAATACCGGAGCCTCACGAGGATCATATCCTGCTATCGCCATAAAGGTCAAACCCAATTCGTCTGCTTCCAACTCATGTTTTCTGGAGAAGCTCAACATTCCCAACTCACTTCCTATACCTACAGATTGCAGGAATATAGCTTGAGTCATGGTGGGATTCTGGCCGATCGCAGAGGACAAAACCCCTACTCCTAGCTCTGTAAGCATCCCGTTAGACATTCGCTCGGCAGAATGCGAAGCTACGGCGTGGGCTATTTCATGGCCCATGACCACAGCAATACCCGTTTCTGTCTGAGTCAAGGGCATAATTCCGGTATAGAATGCGACCTTTCCGCCAGGCATACACCACGCATTCACCTGATCCGATTGAAGTAAGTTAAACTCCCAGTTGAATGAATTAGCTAATTCCTGGTATCCCTGAGAAATCAAATAACTCTCAACTGCCTTTGCCATGCGATTCCCCACTTTGAGCACTTTTTGCCCGTCAGGGGTGTTTGTGACTACCTTGTCTTCTTTTAGTACTTGGTCGTATTGTTCATTCACTAATGGTTGAATCTCTTCATTCGATACTAATGCGAGCTGATTTCTCCCTGTCAGAGGAACTTTCGCGCAGGCATACATAAGTAATCCGGCGCTGAATAGTAATGCTATCTTTTTCATGGTGGCTTATTTTTCTTGAATTGTTCCAAATTAAATACCAGAATGCATTTTTTACTACTTTAAGATTTCAATTGGACTAACTATGGAAATTCTCGAGCCCCAAAACACTTTAAAACCAGCAGCATTGGCCTACCAAAAAAAAATGAGCAATCCGCTCTATTTTTGGTTTGGGATGCTCGTCAAACTTCCCTCAGCTATATTCTGGAAGTTTAGAATAAAGGAATTGGATGCTGATAAATGCGTCGTTACGATACCGTTTACATGGAGAACTCAAAACCCTTTTAACTCCATCTATTTTGCTGCTATGGCAGGAGCGGCAGAGTTGAGTACGGGGGCATTATGTCAATTGGCCATCAGTGGTCTAGGGAAATACTCCATGTTGGTGGTGGATTTTAGAGCGGAATACTTCAAGAAGGCTAATCAAACTATCACTTTTACCTGTGATCAAGGGCAAGAACTGATCGAGCTGCTTGAACCTTTATCACCAGATGATACGGCTAAATTGAGGATGATTTCCAGCGGTAAAAATCCACAAGGCGAAGAAGTTGCCAGATTTTACGTCACATGGTCATTCAAGCGAAAGTCTTAATTCCATCCGCTTTCTCTCTTGATAAATTCGCTCAGCGTGTTATAAACCCTGTCTTTGGGCCAATCCAAAAACTCATGATAGGCATTTCCTTCATTGAATCGGATGATGATTCTATCCCATTCTGAGCGCTGCAACTGATATTTCACCATTAGGTTTTGCCTGATCGTGTCAGATTCTATGACCGCGTAGTATCCTGCTCTTCTCCTTTCCCATTCCAATTTTTTCTGATAAGCGCGCTCCTGCCTGGCTCTCTTGGTAAGTGAAGAAAGTACTCCTGCTATGGCAATCCCTCCTGTTTGATTTGGAGAATTAAGGTATCCTGCACTAATTCCACTCCTGGATGAGGGGCTTTTTTCTTCATTAGGATCGATTAGCACAAGTTTGCCGTCTTTGAATCGAAAGGCATAAGGTTCTGATTTGACTTCAAATGTGGGGAGAAATCTCGCCTTGTCCTGAATTAGAATGAGCAGAAAAGTCTCCTCTGCTAACACAATTTTTTGCTCCAAAAACCCAGGAAATGACACAAGCAACGTGTCTCCAAATTCTCCCTTGACAGAAAAATAACCACGTGAATTGGTGATTTGTCGCTGATCCGTCCCAATTACTTCTACCGAAACTCCTTCTAAATACTTCTTATCATTTGAATCCAACACATTGCCAGAGTAGGATCTCTGAGCCAATAGCGAAGGGAGAACAGCAAAATAAATAAGGATTAGAAGCCTAAATTTCATACAGACCAAAAATAAGAAGGGTTTCCTCAGCTTTGGGATATCAAACAGTTAAAGAAACTTAAGCCTAACCTAAATGTCTTCAATTTCAAAGTGATTCAATCCTAACCAACTTATCCGTTCCCAGGAATTCTGGCTTTTCGGTTCTATACCAGCTTCGATTTGCAGGAATTTTCATCCCATCAAATTCAACTAAACCTTCCAGATAAATGATTTCACCTAGTTGATTGGCCTCATCTTGATAGAATTTATAGGCGGCCATTCTATAGGTTTCGGGTTCCAAATAGAAATACCAACTATCCTTTTCATAGGGGACACGAACTACATGATACTCACGTCCATTTAGCTCCTCCATAGTTGCCAAGAGATCTATGGTAGTTCCATCGTCTTGCAACTTCATCGGAAGTCCCCACAAAAAGGTGTAATAATTCCTACTCCGCAGTGCTCGTTCTAGGGTAATCTCGCCTAAGTCCACCTGCAGCGAATCATGATGAACCTGGTAATTTGTTCCGTCAATCCTGTAAGTCATTATTGATTCAGAATTATCCAGCGAAAAACTATAGCTCCTCGATGATCTCGGTGCTGGCAAACTATCTTCTAAAACAAATGTAGCTTTGAGGTCTTTCCAGGTTCCTTTTGGATCGTGAAAAGCAATTGATTTTTCGATCAATTCTGGTCCTGTGAGGTCTGAAGGCAATTTCTCTAATGCGCATGAACTGATCAGCAAAACTGTACAAGCTAAGACTAAGGTGTTTTTCATCTCAATAAGTTAGCGTAAACTGACTAATTTCGCCACATGGAATTCAAGCTTACACGATTTGCGCCTACGCCCAGTGGATTTTTGCATCTGGGAAATCTCTATTCTTTCCTGATCACCAAAGCGCTGGCAGATAAAACCGGAGCTCAAATTCTGCTGAGAATAGATGACTTAGATCGTGATCGCTACCGACCGGAGTATGTTCAGGATATTTTTGACACGTTGGACTTCATGGAGATTGGCTTTAACATGGGGCCTAAAAACCTGCATGAATTTGAGCAGGAATGGTCTCAAATCCACAGAATGAACACTTACATGGAGGCTTTGGACGAGATTAGAGACCGAAAACTTGTTTTCGCCTGTGATTGTACCCGTAAGAAAATTCAGCAATTGGACTCTTCCGGTTACTATCTGGGACATTGTCAAGTCAGAAATATTCCCTTGGAAAGGAATGAAACCTGCTGGCGGATGGACACATTTGACACAGATTTCATTAAAGTCAACACGTATAGTGAGGGCATAAAATCTTATACGCTTCCTGAAGATTCTGCTTTTTTCATTGTAAGAAAAAAAGACAAACTCCCTGCCTATCAGCTGACTTCAGTGCTGGATGATGTAACTTATGGAGTTGACTTGATTGTGCGGGGAAATGACTTGTTTGGTTCGACCTTGGGTCAGCTGATTCTGGCACAGGGACTTGAGCTGGATTCTTTTCAACAGGCTACATTCCATCATCATCCGCTTTTAAAAGGCCCAAAAAACAAAAAACTGTCAAAATCCGAAGGGGCCACCTCCATTCAGTTTCTAAGAAATGAAGGAAAAAATCCTGCGGATGTCTATCGAATTCTGGGAGAAATGCTTGGAGCTAATGAGCCAATTAAGAATTTTGAGGAGTTTAAGGGTTTTCTGGTTTTATAACCATGGGATTTTCCGAAGGTAAACGACTTCGACTTCGCTCGGTCTGACAATTCCCTCCAACTACCAAATGACAGATTTTCAATCGAATGTTTAAGTCAGAAAAAAGCCGAAGAATATCTCCGGCTTTGGTTCTAGTTTGATGTGTACAAGGCAAGAGTGTCTTTATAAATGGAAAACACGAGATAAAAGGAAAACACGAGCGTTAGCGCTACTTCGGTCTCCTGTCTCCTATCTTCCAGCTTAATTATACTTCGCTGGCATGTCTGGCGCTACCATTGATTTTTTGATAAACTCCCGTATGTCATCATTTGAAGTCTCCAGATCCTCAGCTCTCAAGTACATCATATGACCACTTCTGTAGCCCTTCCAGGATAATCGATCTGCCATTCTACCGGATGGATCCATTTGCCAATGGTTATATTTTGCATTGAAATAGTCAGTTCCGCCATCGAAATAGCCCGATTGAGTCATTACGTGCAGGTAAGGATTTTGACGCATCGCATCTGCCAAGGCATAGCCTGTGTTCTCATTGGTTCGGTTCCAAGGATGAACTGGACCAAAAAGATTGTAAGTCAAATCCGTTTTGTAGTTGAGGTTTTCTCTCACATAAATCTGAAAAGAAGGCGCAAAGGCATGATTCCAGGAAGATAACGCCGGATCAAAATCAGGTCTAGAACCTGTGCCTGCATTGTCAAAGCCTTTGTATCTACTATCCAATCTACCGATAGTCATGCCTTTGTCTCGTAGCAGTTCTTTCCAGAAGAAATTAGTAGGAATCATCAAATTATGCTCAAGTATTACCTCTTTGCTCAATCCTGAATACAAAGCATATTTGCTAGCGATAGCATCACGCTCTGTAGCAGATAGCATTCCGCCTTTCACCACGGCAGGAATTAGTTCGTTGATGGTGAACGCTTCCACTTCTGGAAGTATTTCGTCTAGATCCTTGCTTTGCAAAGAGGCATCCAGTGCCTTGTGATACCAAGCTGTCGCGGCATAATACGGAAGGTAATTGGAGGTATGAATAGGTTCACCTCGCTCTATACCCATTTCAGTAGGAGAAACTAATATCACCCCGTTGAAATACATCCAATGAGAATTTTGCAACTGAGCTACCAGGCCTGCCACACGGGTAGTTCCGTAGCTTTCACCTATCAAATATTTTGGCGAAGCCCAGCGCTCCTTACGTGTCACAAAGGTATTCACCCAATCTGCGAGGTATTTAATATCCGAGTTGATTCCAAAGAAAGTAGATCGATCCACCTCTTCATCTACGATTCTCGAGAAACCTGTATTCACTGGATCCACATAGACAATATCCGCTACATCGAGGATAGAGTGTGGATTTGATTTGGTTCCGTAAGGCTGAAGCGGATAGCCCTCATCGTCAATATTCAACACCACTGGACCGGTGTAGGCTATATGCATCCAAATAGATGCAGAACCCGGGCCTCCATTGAAGGAAATTACGAGCGGGCGGGTAGTCTTATCTGTAATGTCTGTACGCTCATAGTAGGTATAGAACAAAGAAGCGATCGGTTTTCCCTTATCATTCCAAACTGGCTGAGTACCCGCAGTAGCAGTATAGGGCACTTTCTTGCCTTTGATGGTAGTGGAATGAGTGGTGACCACTGCCGATTCCACTTCGATTTGTCTTTCCGTTTGCGCCAGCAAAATGGTAATGCAGAGGGAAAAGAGTAGCGTTAAACTTATTTTTCTCATAAAGTATGGGGTATTATAATTCGATTTTGAAGCTACAAATACTTACTAAAAACGGTGGGAATTATTACATAGATGGAGAGTCAAAGCTAGGATTTACTAGTAGAAACTAACCTGGCAATCACCACTGCTGGATATAAGATTCCGATGGTGGAGAGAAAAACTGACAGCATCTTGGACATCACCTGAATAGGATACAAATCCCCGAAACCAACCGTCGTCAGTGATACTAAACTAAAGTAAATATAGAGTGCAAAATCCTTATCTAATCCTTCCAACTGCTGCGCTCCTCCTATGCCAGATCCAGTGGTGAGATATATAATTTCAAATAGAAAAGCCCCAAAGATTGCTACGAGCAAATAGACATTTATCGCTCCAATGACCCGATAGATATTCACTTCATGGTTTCTAAATAATAATTTGATATTCAGAAATATAAAGACCATCATATTCAGAATTCCGACGATACGTTCCGCCAAATAGAACTCAAAATCATAATTAGAAAAGCGTAAAATCCTCAACCCAAATTGGGTTATGAAAAGTATAGAAGTGACCACAATTAGCGGCTTATGTCGAGAAGACCAAATACCCGTAAAAAAAAGAAATAAAAATACCGCATTGACAAAAAAG
Organism: Algoriphagus sp.; assembly: GCF_039969895.1. Lineage (GTDB taxonomy): Bacteria > Bacteroidota > Bacteroidia > Cytophagales > Cyclobacteriaceae > Algoriphagus. The sequence goes on along the minus strand of NZ_JBDVMZ010000026.1, from coordinate 136,203 downwards.
GCATGGACATGACCATATTCTATCAGAATAGGAAGTGCAAAAACGGTGAATAGCAAAATGAGTAGCAACACCGCGAAGCTTGCATCCGTCAACCAATACTCGGTAAATGACCTGAAAGCGTACCTTACCTGTCGCTTTTTCTTATGTACAAATTGATTCATCTAAAATTCCATTTCTCCTGACATCACCTTCACCGCTTGGCCTCGGATAATCACCCGATTTTCTCTTCGTTCTAAGTACAGTTCCCCTCCCCTTTGACTAGCCTGATAGGCCTTCAAGTTAGTTTTTCCGGAGCGCTGAAACCAATAATCCATCAAGGCGCAATGAGCAAATCCCGTCACCGGATCCTCATCGATGCCAACACCCGGCCCAAAATAACGACTTACAATATCATAGTCATCATCGCCTGCAGCTGTGATGATCATGCCTTCTTCACTGTGTTTTTTCACCAAGGCAAAATCAGGTACACAAAACTTTACTTCAGCGGCATTAGCCAGCTCCACTATCCAATTCCGCTTCAATTTGGCAGCTTGAATGATCTTAGCTCCAAAGAAATCCTTTTCAAAAAAGGGATGCTTAGCTCTCTCAGTGGGAATTATCGGAAAATCCATCTCTACCCAGTCCCCATCACTTTTCACCCTAAGTTCACCACTACGCGTCTGGAATCGGATCGTCTCGTTAGGTTGTGCCCAGCCGGCCTTCACCATCCAGAAAACTGAAGCCAAGGTGGCATGCCCACAAAGATCAACTTCCAGCAGCGGAGTGAACCAGCGCAAACTAAACGAATCAGATTCCTCTGTTCTAGCTACAAAAGCCGTCTCGCTGAGGTTCATTTCCGTAGCAACAGCCTGCATTTGTTCCGGTGTGAGTTCCTGATCTAATAAGCAAACAGCCGCAGGATTACCTGAAAACGGGGTCTTGGTAAAGGAGTCAAGCGTGGTTATGGACAATTTCATGACGTTAGTTAAGTTGGGTATTGTACAGTTGAAAACACTCAAAAGCGCACCAATGTCATCTTTGGTCTGCTAGGAAGCTTTTCGATTTCAAGGCTAATAGCGCTCTTTAAGTATGTTCAGATGATGTATGAAATGTCCGGGTATAATCCAGAATAAAGATCTTGGGGTGATAGGATTACCACTGGCAGTACCCACCAAGTCTAAGGAATCTTCCGGTAAGATTCTAATCATAGATAATAAAGCGATTCGTTGGGCGACGAAATCATCCAACAAAAAATGAACAGGTACCTGACCAAATCTCGCATGGAGCACATAAGGGTTTTGATCAAAGCCAGGTAGAGAGGATTTCTCACCTCGAGCAAAACATAGTGCTCTGAATGTCATGATACGTTCAGTATCGATCACATGTCCCAGTACTTCTTTAGGCGTCCATTTTCCTTCTTGATACGCCGTCTCGGACCAGTTTTCTCCTTTTTGCTTGAATAAAGAAGTCAATAAATCCGTTTGCTGATGAATCTGTTCTTCGTAGTTATTTCCAGAGACGAGATTGAGGTAAGTGGAGAAAAAAGCTGAATAATCACCTACTTTGGGCTGGTCAAGTATTTTCATGTAAAAAAGCTTTGGCTTGAAATTTTATGCAATAAATTTAAGTCATAAGTATAAAACACAGGTATAACATGCATAAAAAATTACTAATTCTCTTTTTGGCGCTAGGTAGCCAAACCGCATTTTCACAAACGACTGTAATCAGAAATCCAGAAATAGCTCAAATGGTAGCAGCCATTTCTTCCGATTCTCTAGAACATCATGTGCGAAGTTTGGCATCCTTCACTTCTCGCCACACCCTAAATACGAATGCGAAGGATGGTATGCCCGCAGCTCAGCAGTATGTACTTTCAAAATTCAACTCTTTTGCGAAGCAATCTGGAGGGAGAATGACTGCCAAAATAGAGCAATTCACAATTCCAGGGGATAAAAGAAGAATAGTTGAAGATTCTCCCGGCGCAAATGTCCTAGCTACACTCAAAGGTACAAATCCAGAAGACGACCGAATATTCATCGTCTCTGGTCATATGGACAGTAGAAATAAAGACGTCATGGATGCAGAAGGTAGTGCGCCAGGTGCGAATGATGACGGAAGCGGAACGGCTGCTGTGATTGAATTGGCACGGGTGATGGCAAGCCATGAATTCTCTGCGACTATACTATTTGTTGCATTTACAGGTGAAGAGCAAGGTCTCAAAGGCGCAACTTACATGGCAGACAAAGCAAAGGCTGAAGGATGGAACCTCGCAGCAGTGCTGAATAATGATATTATGGGAAACAGCAGTTCTTCCGAAACCTTGATCAAAGACAATTTGAAATTGCGCGTCTTTTCGGAAAGTATCCCTATCGCCGAAACAGAGCAGGAAGCCAACATCAGAAGGTATATCAATGCTGAGAATGACAGCAAATCCAGACAACTCGCTCGCTATATCAAGGAACTTGGAGAGCGGTATGTAGATCAACTTGAAGTGAAATTAATTTATCGTTCTGATCGGTTCTTGAGAGGTGGGGATCAAACTGCCTTTGCCAGAAATGCCTTCACCGCTGTCAGGATGTCCGAAATGAATGAAAATTTTCTACACCAGCATGAGAATGTACGAGTAGAAGATGGTGTTCAATATGGGGATTTACCTGAGTTTATGGATTTCGAATACCTGAGAAAAGTGTCAGCAGTGAACCTGGCTTCTCTGGCTTCTTTGGCTAATTCCCCAGATCAGCCTAAAGATGTGAGAATTGATGTACGTGGATTGAGCAACAAATCAACTTTGCTTTGGAAAGCCCCAGAGATCGGAAAAGTGGCAGGATACTATGTTTTGATGAGAGAAACTTCCGAAGCAATGTGGGAGCGAAAATTCTGGACTACCGAGACCACCTTGACGCTACCTTATTCTAAAGACAACTATTTCTTTGCCGTACAAGCAGTCTCCGAATCCGGTGCCGAGAGTCTTCCTGTGTTCCCTACTCCACTCTCCAGGTGATCCCAGTTCTTAATTAAATCAATTCCAAATTCCTGAAAAAATGAGGCTTATGGAACCACTACACGTATATTCGGTTAACTATTGCAAATACTAAAACTATGAAAGCTAAAGAAATCGTAACGCTACAGCGTTCCTTGCTAGTCGATACAGAGAAATTACTAAACCAGCAAGTAGAAATGGAAGGTAAATCCTCCGCTTACTACTTATCGATGGCGTCTTGGTGCCACATGATGGGCTACGAAAATTCCTCCAAATACCTCTACACCCATGCAGACGAAGAGCGTATGCATATGATGAAGATTTTTCAATACATCAACGAAGCAGGAGGACATGCCATTCAGCCGGAAATCACTGGCATCAGGCATAATTTTAATTCATTGAGAGAAATCTTTGAATTGATTCTTGAGCATGAAATCGCAGTCACCAAATCCATTAATAATATCGTAGATCATGCCTTCACTAAAAAGGATTTTGCAACCTTCAGCTTCATGCAGTGGTATGTCACTGAGCAGCGTGAAGAGGAGACTATGTCCAGAAGAGCCCTTGAACTTTTCGATATTATTGGAGAAGAAGGCGTAGGACTATGGACCATAGATCAGGAACTCGGCAAGCTCCATGCAGCTGCCCATCCACAAGCTTAAAAATAAAGCGGCTCAACAGCCGCTTTTTTTACGCCCTAATTGATCTAGCAGCCCAGACTCTCTGCTCATTCAGTTAATTATATAGGTGATTTTAAAGCGTTTAGAATGATTATTTTAAAATAGATTCATTTTTTCTTTTCCTACTTTCATATAACTTGATGGTGAAAAACCCCCTCAAAACCACCTAAAAACCCTTTTTGCCATGAGTTTTAACAAAAGCCAAGCGGCATTTTTTCAGGCACTCAAATCATCTATTCCAAGTTATACTTCTTTGGTAGATGAGATATCTGAAATTCTAAGTATCAGCATTGATAGCGCATACAGAAGGATTCGTGGTGAAAAACTTCTGGACTTTGAAGAGTTGGAAATTCTCTGCAACCGATTCAACACCTCTGTTGACTCATTTTTCAATCTCAATAACAATAGGATACTTTTTCAAGGAAATCAAAATGACTATCAGGAGAATAGCTTCATGAAGTGGATGGAGGACGTATATGCACAATTGAATTTGGTAAATAGCTTCTCCAAAAAGCATATCTATTGGCTGGTAAAAGATATGCCCCCATTTCACCATTATTACCACAAGGAATTAGCTGCTTTCAAGTTCTTTTTCTGGCGAAAATCAATTCTCTTCAACGATAGTCTCAAAGACACCAAGTTTTCGATTAAAGACAATTCCTACGATCAGTTTGCAGAGATCACCGAAAAAATCTTAAAGGCCTACCATAAAATTCCTACCACAGAAATTTGGAACATTGAGGGGATAAGTGTCACGATTCGGCAGATCGAATTATACCATGAAATGGGGATCATGACCTCTTCAGAAGACACCTTATTTCTATACAATTGCATGCTGGAGGTGATTGATAATCTGGAGAGAATGGCGGAGAAAGGCAAGAAAATCATTCCTGCACACCCTGAAAGTGAAGGAGCTGATTACAACTTTTTTGTAAATGAATTTATCATTGGTGACAATACTTTTTTTGCGACGATGGACGAAAATAAAGTCACCTACCTCAATCACAGCGTTATCTACTTTCATGGGACTTCTGACCCAGCTTTTAACAATGCCATGTTCAGAAACCTTGAAAATCTCATCAAAAAGTCAACACAAATCAGCGTAGTATGTGAGAAAGAGCGAAAGCAATTCTTTAACAAATTGCGTAAAAAAGTCACCGAAAGGATCAATGCGATACCTTTGGAAGAAGAGTAATCCTTCTTTACTTCGTTTATTCTTTCGGATAAAGAATAGTTTCCACTACTTTTAACCTTGAAGGAATCTACTTATGAAAAATTCAATAAAAAACAGTTTAGCTAGCCTTGTTCTGCTTGGTAGTTCATTAATTTCCTGTCAGGAAAAACCCACCGAACAGGTCATCGATGAAGATAAAATGATCATCGCCACTATGCCAGAACCTAAAGAGAAAGTCGAAGGAATGGTATGGATCCCCGGTGGAGAATTTGTAATGGGTACCAATGAAGTGGACGCTTACGCGGCCGAAAAGCCTGCGGTAGATCTCAAAGTCACAGGTTTTTGGATGGACACTCACGAAGTTACCAATGCACAATTTGCCAAATTCGTAGAGGAAACCGGATACATTACGATAGCTGAAAAAGATCTAGATTGGGAAGAGCTAAAAGTACAGCTTCCGCCTGGCACGCCGAAGTTGCCTGATTCCGACCTGAAAGCAGGATCCATGGTATTTAGTCCTCCGCCCTACCCTGTCCCGAAGCAAGATATTTCACTTTGGTGGAAATGGGTAAATGGGGCTAGTTGGAAAAATCCAGAAGGTCCTGGATCGGATTTGAAAGGAAAAGAAAACCATCCTGTAGTACATATCGCCTACGATGACGCAGTCGCCTATGCCGAATGGGCGGGAAAACGTCTTCCCACTGAGACGGAATGGGAGTTTGCAGCACGAGGTGGCGCTAATGGCAGAAGGTTTGTTTGGGGTGATGAGTTGACTCCAAACGGGCAATATTTGGCAAATACTTTCCAGGGAAATTTCCCTAATGACAACAAGGGCTTGGATGGATTTACCGGCACATCTCCAGTAAAATCTTTTGCTCCCAATACCTTTGGCCTTTATGATATGATCGGAAATGTATGGGAATTGACAGGCGACTGGTATGATGCACTGAAATATGCTAGGATAGCTGGACAAGCTCCCAAACTGGACGCAGGCATGAACCCTTGCTACAATCCAGACAATCCATACGCTATGGAGCGTGTCATTAAAGGTGGTTCTTACCTCTGCGCGGATAATTACTGTGTGAATTATCGCCCTTCTGCCCGCCAAGGTCAAGCATTCGACAGTGGCACTTCCAATGTAGGTTTCAGACTGGTAAAAGATGCTGAGGAAAAGACGGTCAGTATGAAGTAAGACCGCACAAGCTAATTACTACGAGTTCTAGGGAGGAAGATCACTAGGATTTCACCTAATCAAGAAGCCCAAAATCCTCAACAGGTAATAAACCCACAATAAGTTATGAACGTAGCTTCTTGTGGGTTTACTTTTTGCGTAGTGTGGTTAAAAAAAATCAAGGAAATTCATACCCTTTTGTGATTCTCTGAATATACTTCCCCAGAATATCAAACTCCAGATTCACCAAGTCACCCGGCTTCAACTGATGAAAATTGGTGTGCTCAAACGTGTAAGGAATAATCGCTACGGAGAATCTCCCAGGCCCAGAATTGAAGCAGGTCAAACTCGTCCCGTTGATGGTAATCGAGCCTTTTTCCACCGTCACATTTCCCAAGTCATGATCAAACTCCAGATCGAACACCCATGACCCATTTTGATCAGATATGTTTTTGACCTTACCGACCTGATCCACATGGCCTTGTACGATATGCCCATCAAAACGACCATTTGCAGGCATGCAGCGCTCCAAATTCACCTTCTTCCCTACTTTCCATTGCGAAAGATTTGTCTTCTGAATTGTTTCATTGATTGCTGTGACACGATAGGAATCAGGAGTAGTCTGAACCACAGTCAGACATACACCATCATGAGCTAAAGACTGATCGATTTTCAACTCAGAAGCCAGCGTGGACTCCAAATCAAAATGCACATTCGTACCGTCCTGAGTAATATCTCGTATGGTGCCAAAAGCCTCAATAATTCCTGTAAACATAGCGTTGAATTTAACTTTCAAAGTTTCAATGAGTAAGCAACAAATGCCCTATTCAAGTTCAAATTAAGCCAAATATTCCTTTATCTTCGATCGCAGAACTACAAAAATCCATGCCCCTACTCAAACTCGAAGACACGTATTTGCATAAAGGAAAACGACGCGCTCTAGTGACTTTACTACGGGAAAAAGGAATCAAAAGTGAGCGTGTCCTTCAGGCTATCAACACCTTACCCCGGCATTTTTTCTTTGATTCTGCACTCATTTCTCATGCCTACGAGGACAAAGCCTTCCCTATCGGTGAAGGTCAAACTATTTCTCAACCCTACACCGTCGCTTTTCAAACTGAACTACTTGAGCTGAAAGAAGGTGACCGTGTGCTCGAAATAGGAACTGGTTCTGGTTATCAGGGAAGCATTCTTCATTTACTTGGCGCAGAGGTGTTTACCATAGAATACCAGAAAAAATTATTTGAAGGAACCAAGCGATTCCTCACGAGATTGGGAATAGAAATGCATCTTTTCTATGGTGACGGAACCGGCGGACTTCCAGCTTATGCACCTTATGATAAAATAATTGTGACCGCTGGAGCTCCAGTGGTTCCAGAAGCGCTGATTCAGCAATTGAAAATCGGCGGCATTCTGGTAATCCCAGTTGGTGATAAGAAAAAACAAGCCATGCTCAAAATCACTAAGCGCTCGACTACTAAGGTGGATCGGGAGGAATTCGAGGGTTTTGCTTTTGTGCCACTTTTGGGAAAAGATGGATGGGGATGAGTTAATTTGATATTTCAAAGTTGAAATTTCTCATAATTCGAAATTAAATTCCGATTTCATTCAGACATTAATTTTTCAGCCAAATTATATTTCTATTTTTGTCAAAATTTAGATTTATGAGCGTCAAGAAATTTGCAAAAGAGTCGGCAGTGATCATGACCGAAATGGTCCTTCCCAATGACACCAATACGTTGAACAACCTCATGGGAGGCAAGTTAATGCATTGGATGGATGTAGTGGCAGCCATCGCGGCTCAGAAGCATTCCAATAGTATCGTAGTGACAGCCTCTGCTGATAATATTTCCTTTCAGCAACCTATCGCACTTGGAAATGTAGTGACGCTGAAAGCTCAAGTAACAAGAGCATTCAAGTCTTCCATGGAAGTAATCATAGAAGTGATAGCTGAAGACATTCCCGCCAATAAAAAGATCATTACCAATCGGGCATTTTTTACTTTTGTAGCTGTAAATAAAGACAATAAGCCGTCTAGTATTCCGGAGCTGGTGCCAGAAACGGCTGAAGAAATCGAGAATTTCGAAGGCGCATTGAGAAGAAGACAGCTAAGATTGGTGTTGGCAAAACGAATGAAGCCAGAAGATGCCGTAGAGCTGAAATCTATTTTCAACCTGCAAGGATAAGAATCGACTTTCTACTAAAAGCGAGGGATAATGTAGTTATTATCCCTCTTTTTTTTGTGTTCAGGCGATTTTTGAGCAATTTCCCACCATGGAAAATATGAGCATCCAGGAGCTCCAGCATATCATCACAGAAGAGCTTTTTTTCTTCGAAAAAGATTCTAAATCAGATCAGAGCACCGAGGACACGAATCTTTCTGTAAAAACAGAAAAGCCAAAGACTCTTCCGAAAACTGTACATTTGGAAGGATCACCACCGCCTCAGGAAGAACTTAAATCGGAGCCATTGAAAGTTCGAGGGAATTTTGAAAAAGGAATATTGGTGTTGCACGAAGAACAAGAGCTGAAACCAGAAGTGCTGGAAATGCTCGGCAACATGGTCAACGCAGTGGGACATTCTATGAATGAGATAGGGTTACTCTCTTCGAGTGAACTAGAAGGCAGAAGCCTATCTGATCTTTATGATCTCAATGCACACATTGTCTTGAAATTTGGCCGGGTCAAACACCCCATCAATGCACTTCCAGCTTCCGATTACCAGATTCACACCGAAGGTGAGACAGAGTATCTTTTCGCAGATGCGCTAAGTATAATCTCCGAAGACAAAACGCTCAAAGGAAAACTTTGGAACACATTAAAAATTCTCTTTAACATAGCTAAAAAATAATGAGCCTCACCCCTCAACAACAAACTTGGGCAAAGCGCTTTCGCTGGATTTCTCTTATCGAAGGTATTTCTACACTGGTATTATTCTTTATCGCCATGCCGCTCAAATATGTGTTTGACTACCCGCTGGCTGTAACTTATGTAGGCACAGCGCATGGAGCACTATTTCTGATCTATATCGCAACAGTTTTTCCTACAGCTCATCAATTAAAATGGACTTTTAGCAGAACTTTCCTTGCCTTAGTAGCTTCCATTCTACCTTTTGGTCCGTTTATTTTTGATAGAAATTTGAAAAAAAGTCAGCACGTGGACCTATAACAATGGCATTAATCAGTAAGAAAAAGCGGATTTTTCCAATTAGTAATGGGCTTAGACGCTATCTGATTAAATATGCCCGAGAGGTAGATATTCCCATTCATTATTTCGAATTATTACGATACTCAAGTTCCATCGCATTGTATGATTCCAAGGATCAGGACACCCTCTGGGAGACGGTATTCTATGAGCAATCTGACCGGGAAGAAATTCACCTTAACGTAAAGATGATCTACGCCCTACTCAAGGCTGGAGGCGATATGTCCGTGATGGAGCATCTCTATGTAGATAGAATTGACTTGTGTGTCTATGGAAATACGCAACCATTTCGCGTCAGGATAGTGAATCGAATCAATGATAACTTCGATTACTTCTATGTGAAAAATGCCGATGCATCTCGAGTGTATGGTTTGGAATTCGAGCACCTCCTGTCTCCGAATAGAATCTCTTACCTCGTACATCAAAATACGCTGATCGAGGAGCATATAGCAGGAATTCCGGGTGACAAATTCATGCGATCCCATATGGATGATCCGCACCTGAACCCTATTCGATTAGCCAAGGAATTCGTCAAATTCAATGAGCGATGCTTTGTGAGACTGTTAGGAGACATGCACTCATCCAATTTTGTGATCGACGTCACGCCTGACTTTGAGGAAACCCACTATCGAATCAGAGCGATTGACTTTGACCAGCAATCATACGAGGGGAAAAAATCGATCTACTTACCCCAATATTTCAAGGAAAATAATGCCTTGATTCAGTTGGGGATGAAGTACATCACCCCCGAATCTATGCTGCAGTACCAAAAAGAAGAGCGAGCACTTATAGCCACTCGCCTTAAATCCTCCCGTCAAGGCATACTCGACATCCTTCGATCCATGGAGCATGACACGATTTCTCTTCCGGAAAATATAGCCTCCCTCAAAGCTGACCTTGCCAAACACTATGGAAATGAAAAGTTTTTGGAATGCAAAAACATGGGTCAAATCATGCGTACTAGCCTAGAAGAATTGGTCAAGAAATAGCGAACGCTAGTTCAGCAATCTCCTCAAATAAACCCCGTAGCCACTTTTTCCTAATTTATCCGCAGCCGCCAGCAATTTTTCGCTGCCAATAAAACCAGCTCTGTAAGCAATTTCTTCAATACATCCGATTTTCAAACCTTGGCGCTCTTCTATCACCTCTACAAACTGAGCAGCTTGCAAGAGAGACTGATGCGTACCTGTATCTAGCCAAGCAGTGCCTCGATTTAGAATAGCCACCTGAAGCTCTCCCATTTTCAAATATTCATTGTTGATATCTGTGATCTCGAGCTCACCACGTGGGCTAGGTTTGATTTTTTTAGCAATTTCTACTACTCGATTGTCATAAAAATAAAGACCAGGAACTGCATAATTTGATTTTGGCTTTTCTGGCTTTTCTTCAATACTGATTGCCTTTTGATTCTCATCAAATTCAACCACGCCGTAACGCTCCGGATCGTTCACGTGATACGCGAAAACTACCCCACCATCAGTTTCGGTGTATTCCTGTAAAGTCTTATGAAGACCCGAACCGTAGAAAATATTATCTCCTAGGATCAAAGCAACTTTCTCATTTCCAATAAATTTTTCACCGATTATAAAGGCCTGAGCCAGTCCATCAGGGCTTGGCTGCACTGCATATTCAAACGAACATCCTACTTGGGAACCGTCTCCCAATAGTCGCTGAAAAGCGTCTGTATCTTCTGGCGTAGTGATAATCAGCACCTCAGTGATACCAGCCATCATCAAAACAGAAAGCGGATAATAAATCATTGGTTTGTCATACACAGGCATCAACTGCTTACTGACAGAGATCGTCAAAGGGTAAAGTCGGGTTCCGGATCCTCCGGCAAGAATAATTCCTTTCATAAAAATGAGCTATACGTTTATCGAATGTAAAACTACCATTACAATCAAAGAATAAAAACATAAAACTGAGCAAGATCATAAATGATGCATCATTTTTATATTGCAGGAAAATAACCTGATATGACAGTGAAGAAATCCTATTTCGCAATTTTACTTACCCTTTATTTTTACAGTTGCACCCAGCAGGAGCCAATCGTTTTTAAGGAAACTGGAGGAGAAAAATATCGTCCTCTCTATCATTTAACTCCTGAATCTGGCTGGATGAATGATCCAAATGGTCTGATCTATCTTGATGGGGAATATCACCTTTTCTATCAGCACTATCCTGATAGCACGGTTTGGGGACCTATGCACTGGGGACATGCTGTTTCCCGAGATTTGGTTACTTGGGAGCATTTACCTATAGCGCTCTATCCGGATAGTTTGGGATATATTTTCTCGGGAAGTGCAGTCTTCGATGCTGAAAATAGCTCTGGGCTAGGAAGCCCCGACAATCCTCCGATGGTGGCAATTTTCACCCATCACAATGCTGAAGAAGCCAACACTTCATCCCTTACCTATCAATATCAAAGCTTAGCTTTCTCCCTAGACAAAGGCAGAACATGGGAGAAATATGAAGGAAATCCTGTGCTACCCAATCCTGGAATTAGGGACTTCCGAGATCCTAAAGTATCACAAATCACCAAGGCAGACGGTACCAAATCTTGGCTCATGACTTTGGCCGTATTAGATCATATCAATTTCTACAGCTCTTCAGATTTGAAAAGTTGGACATTGATGGGCGAATTCGGTAAAAATGTCGGCGCTCATGGGGGAGTTTGGGAATGTCCAGATCTACTCCCTTTCAAAACTCCTGCAGGCGAAGACAAATGGGTGCTCCTGGTGAGCATCAATCCCGGTGGGCCACAGAAAGGCTCTGCAACTCAGTATTTCATAGGAGACTTCGAGAATGGTCAATTCACTCCTGACGATACAATGATTCGCTGGCTAGATTACGGTCCGGATAATTACGCGGGAGTCACCTGGAGTAATTTGCCTGCCGAACAGAACAGAACTCTTTTTGTTGGCTGGATGAGCAATTGGCTGTATGGGAACGTAGTTCCTACAGAGGCATGGCGATCTGCGATGACTGTCCCAAGAGAGCTGAGTTTGTTTGATGTGGACGGTACGTTGCTCCTGAAATCTGCTCCTGCAAAAGAGTTAGAAAGCTTACGAGCTGCTGAATACGATTTGAATCAACAAATCTCAGCCTTGCCATCAGAAGCTACAGAACTTATCGCCGAAGTGAATTCAGATACTTTTACACTCACCTTGGCAAACGAGTTGGGTGAAAAGGTGGTGATCTCCAAAGAAAACGGTCTGGTAAGTATAGATCGCAGAAATGCCGGAAAAAGCGATTTCAATAGTGATTTTGCAGCGATTCACTCTGCTCCTATGAGCTGGGAAGCTAATGAGATTCGCCTATTTCTAGATGCTTCTTCTGTAGAACTTTTTGTAAATAATGGTGAGTTGGTGATGACTTCTATCCTATTTCCGACTAGTCCATGGAAAACACTAGAAGTATCCGAAATGCTAACTTCCGTGGAAATTTTCAAACTCGAAAAATAACTTAAACCATCCTCTTGCTTTATCAAAAATAAAAATCTTGCTTTGAAACGAAATACGATATCACAATGAAAAAACAGCTTTCAGCCTTTATGATTTCCCTAAGTTTGGGCATCTGGTCTATAGCTGTTTTTAATTTTTATGGATCAGAGCAAATTCAAGTTTCAGAGACTTCAATTTCTGTGTTTTCAGATTTGTCTGTACTTCCAGAATTAAACTTTTTTGAATTAAGCAATAATCCTGAAGTTCCTAGTTTTAAAGTGGATTGGAGACTTGATGGAAAGCTTAATTCAGACCTTTGTAGTTTTGTAAACCTTGCTGATTTGGGAAGTTTAACGACTTCTTTTTTCAAGAAGCAAGTTGTCTTTTTTGATATTAAAATCACCTTTATTCATTTTTTCTATCCTTGGTAGAAGGGAATTGATTTCGAGTTGAGCTCATAGCTCAAGTTTTATTCAATTCAACTTTATATCAATTTTATCATGTCTCACATCAATCCTATGACACTACTAGTGTCTGCAGTATGCTTTATGGCTTTTACTGCACCATTTATTTATCAAGCTCTAAAAAACAAAAAAAGCTTAATGCTGCAGCAAGGTACATTTACAGAATTTGCTGCAAGCAACAATGTTAAACCAACGCAACATGAGCATTGGAGAAATCACTATCACTTAGGGGTTGACACTGAAGCAAAAAAAGTTATTTATCACCGTTTTGGAAGCTATCCTGAGCAAAGTGTAATTGACCTTAATGACATAAAAAGTGTAAGTCTCCAAGAAAAAAACAGAGTTGTGGTAGTAGGTAAGGAAAAGCGATTTATCATCGATTACCTAGCCTTGCAATTCCATTTCAAAGATCCTTCCCATTCTCCAAAAACTATCGAAACCTATGACGGTAAACTTTACAGCGATATGGCTGGTGAGAGAGGACTGACCGAAAGATGGAAACAGAAAATAGAAAAACTCCTTATGGCCTAACGCTTAAATTTGGGGAAGGCAATGCCTTCCCCTTACTCTTTTCACATGAGCTTTACCAATGAATCTTGGGGTTCAAGAGTGGGGTTGATTTTGGCTGTGACAGGCAATGCTGTAGGACTAGATAACTTTCTATGATTCCCCTTATAAACAGTTCAAAATGGAGGTGGAGCGTTTATCTTCCCTTATCTGATTTGCTTCCTATTAATGGGAATTTCACTACTATTTATTGAGTGGTCCATAGGCAGATATGGCGGCAAATCAGGAAACCACCGCACCACTTATATTTTGGACAGTATGTCTAAGAGACCAATTTTGAAGTATATAGGTGTGTTTGGGGTCTTCAATAATTTCGTAGTGGTGGCGTATTACACTTATACAGAACTATGGACGTTGATTTATGTCATATATACACTTTCAGGTACTTTTACTAGTTTGAGTCAGCATGAAATTACCTTGTACTTTTCAGACTATATAAACTTCACCGAGTCTGATTTCGGAATCCCACTTTTCCCAGTACTGGTGTTGATTTTCTTACTGGGAATGAATGTTTACACTCTATCTCGAGGGCTATCGGGCATAGAGAAGGTAGCGAAAATCGGAATGCTCTTATTGATTCTTTTTGGGGTAATCCTAGCTTTAAAAGGTGGGACGATGGAAACAGAGAATGCTAGTGTAGAATTCCCAATGGCAACTGCTTGGGATGGCATAAACTTACTCTGGACTCCTCAATATGATTTCTTAGCCAATCCAAAAGTTTAATTGGCCACAGCGGGTAAGATTTTATTTACCCTCTCGGTGGGAATGGGGAGTATTCAATGCTACGCTTCATACATCCAAGAAAACGAAGATATCGCCCTTAATTCCCTTGCTGCAGGATTTACAAAGGAGTTTGTGGAAGGGTTAGTGGAAAGCGCAATTGTAAATCCTATGGCAGCTGGATTTCTTGATTTGAACTGGGTGTTGGAAAATGCTGGTTTCTGAATGGGTTTTCAAGCAGTTGGGAATGTTTTTTGGGAATATTGCAGGCATCTGCTGGTTTGGATTGCTATTCTTCGCTGGTATTACCTCTTCGCTTGCAATGGAAACGCCTTGGATGGGTTTTATGAAGGATGAGTTTGGTTGGGGCAAAAATAAAGGTGCAATTTCCTTAGGAGTCATGGCTTTAATTATGGGCCTACCTACAATTTTGTTTTATCAATAGGGGTATTTTGATGAATATGACTATTGGAGAAGAACCGTGATTTTAGTGATTTTTGCTTTTATAGAAACTATCCTTTTTGCCTGGGTATTCGGCATCAATAAAGGCTGGGATGAGCTCACTAGAGGTGCTGATATCAGAATACCGAAAGTATTTAAATTTATCATCCAATTCATTACTCCGGTATAACTTTCATTGGTCTTGGTAGCCGACTTGATTACTCCTGAAAATAACGACTGGATAGCCGGTTTCAATTTATTTACATCTGGAAGTGGCTGGACCTTGGATCAAAGTTCGCTGATCGTCAAATTACTCCACAGTGAATTTTATGAACAATTGGCTGATCCAAAAACTGATGCTTCCGAAATCAATAAAAAGATTTCTATTCCCAAGCTGCAAGACTCCAATTACTCACGCTTTTCATTGCTATCTTTTGAGTTGTTTGGTACTCCACAACAAAGAGATTAAAAACCACGATATGAACAGATCCGCAGTAGTAGTATTAATTTTTACACAACTCAGTATTATGTGTATTTCAGGATACTGTTTTTACCTAGTTTTGAAAAAACCCAAAATTTAAAAGTTAGACTCAGTCAACTGACTGAGTTTAATTTTCAGGGAAGAAATATTCCTGTTAGTACTAAGTTTAGATTTTTCATCAATTCCGGCAATTCTTTGGCATTTGAAACATGAAAACCATATAAAATAGCGTCAAAAACCATCAAAAAAGCACCTTGAAGGATGACAGATTTCCCAAAACCCAGCAATCGTTCATCGTCCTTTCTCCGTCCTCTCTCTAGCATAAATAAACCTCCAGTCATATAGGCTATGTCTAATGCTCCATTGAAAAGTAGGATTTTCTCGATGCCATGCTGGGCAACTATCGTAGCCAAAAAATCTATATCAGGCGAATCGTTGATAGCCTGATAATAGCCAAACGCAGCTATCGCCAAGTTCACAGTATTCCAATAGAGGTTCATCTGGTGAAAACCTTTCTTCACTCCAAGACTTCGGCTCGCCCCTATCCCACCCCAAATCATATTTCCAATAGCCCAGGCACCCAAAATCAGCATTCCACGCTGATTGAAAACTAATCTGGTTTGATTGAACTCATGAAGTTGAGCTATATTTTGAGCAAAAATATCCGTAGGGAAAAAAACGAGAAATAAGGCGGCGCTTACAGTAATGAGGATCGTGATGGGGTTTCGCATAAATCAAAAACAAAATATCTAGTTAAAAGTTATTGCACTGTAGTAGGATTGGATTAACAATCTGCTGTAGCTGAAGCTGTTACTAGCTAATAGATTAGAAATTTTAACAATGCTATTAAATGTTAAGTTTGCACCATTTTGTAGCGAATTTTCTAACAAACACGTTATTTCAAACATCGGGAACTAAGTAATACTATTTATGCTTTCTGTCACGATTAGCACAATAATAATTCCCTGTCTAGATCTGCGCAACTTTACTTCTCTACTATGAACCAACACTTTACTCTACTAAAGAAAGCAATCTCAGTATTCCACTCGTATGGAATTACATTAATTGGTCCACATAAGAATGCTGATTTTGTCCAGCAATTAAGAATGGACCCCGTGTTTATCAACGGACTTATTTTTGAGCTGGAATATCAGCTACAGATTATTTTCCAAGATGAAAAACTCGGTGCTGTTCATACCCCAAAGGATTTGATTTCATTGTTACTTCATATTCCGCAACACAATTAATCTGATTCTTAACAATCATAAGCCATTTCGTCAATGAAATGGCTTTTTTTGTGGATTTTTTTGGAATAAACAGTAAGTTGAAGTTGTCCAAAAAACCAAAATATAAGTGAAAACGGCCTCAGGAACTATTCGAAAAAATATTAAGATCGCTAGTGAGGTCACTATCGTTCAAAAACATCATCAGCGATCAGGAGAGCTTACCGAAGGGTTTGTAAAGAAAATCCTGACTTCCTCACCCTCACATCCGCACGGAATCAAAGTGATGCTGGATACTGGAGAAGTCGGACGTGTAGTTGAAGTTTTCGAGTCAGAATAGTAGCATTTAGAACATGACTATAATCATGTTGGAAGATGGGTATAATTGGTTTTCGGGTATTAAATAGCGGATATTTTTGTCCTTTAATAAGAGCAATAAATAGTCAAGCGAAAGCAGGATTTAGAGTTAAAAACTAACTACCAGTCAATTGCTGAATTTGTCTCTTATTTCTTCAAAGAGTTCAATTAAAACCGATCAATTATGAGCTATCGATTAGTGAGTAACTTAGTAAAAACCCTGATTCTAGGAGCAATGATCTCCCTCTCAGGGTGTGGCGGAAGCAGCCATGATAATGGAGAAAGCGCCATGGATATAGAAGTGCAGGGTAACATGACCGCACAGCTGACGAGCCCTCCTTTTGTACCTGATCCAGTAGGTAGTCGCCCTGCCAAAAAATTGATCGTGGACATGGAAATCCTCGAAGAAGAAGGTCAAATGGCCAATGGCGTAAGTTATATCTATTGGACATTCGGAGGGACTGTTCCCGGTAGTTTCATCCGTACAAGAGTAGGTGATGAAGTGGAGTTTACCCTTAAAAATCACCCAAATAATAAACTCCCGCATAATATTGACCTTCACGCAGTGACTGGTCCTGGAGGCGGAGCATCTTCATCGTTCGTTGCGCCAGGTCATGAGATCACGTTCTCCTTCAAGACATTAAATCCAGGATTGTATGTTTACCACTGCGCCACTGCACCAGTAGGGATGCACATCGCCAACGGAATGTATGGTTTGATCTTAGTGGAACCAGCCGGAGGCTTGCCAAAAGTGGATAAAGAATTCTACATCATGCAAGGTGATTTCTACACTAAAGGCGAGAATGGTGAGCCAGGTTTACAGCCTTTTGATATGCAAAAAGCCATCGACGAAGATGCAGATTATGTTGTATTCAATGGTAGCACAGATGCCTTGACAGGAGATAATGCTATCACTGCTGAAGTCGGCGAAACAATTCGTCTCTTTGTGGGCAACGGTGGACCAAACCTGACTTCATCCTTCCACGTGATTGGGGAGATTTTTGATAAAGTGTATGTAGAAGGTGGTAAATTACTTAACCATGATGTACAAACTACCTTGATTCCTGCCGGAGGAGCAGCAATAGTAGAATTCAAAGTAGAAGCTCCGGGGACGCTAGTTCTGGTGGACCACGCGATCTTCAGAGCATTCAATAAAGGTGCATTAGGCATGCTGAAAGTGACCGGTGAAGAGAATCCAACTGTGTATTCTGGTACTATCCAAGAAGGAATCTACCAACCTGAAGGTGGGTCAATTCAAACCATGCCAGGTGATCAAGGTGCTCCAGAAGCTCCAACTGCAGGATCACTTTCAGAAAGAATAGAACTGGGTAAGCAGATCTATGCTAGAACCTGCTTGGCATGTCACCAAGAAGAAGGTCAAGGTATTCCGAATGCCTTCCCTCCTCTTGCCAAAGCCGATTACCTAAACGCTGATGTGGAAAGAGCTATCTCTATAGTACTTCACGGTAAAACAGGAGAAATCACCGTTAACGGTCAGTCTTACAACTCGGTGATGACCGCTCAAACACTCACTGACGAGCAAGTAGCTAACGTATTGACCTACGTTTATAACAGCTGGGGAAATAATGGCACTGAGGTTACACCTACGATGGTGACCAAAGTGAAGAGTTCGCATTAAATAAAAATCAATTGAAATATCTCATCGCGTGTCTGTGTATAATTTGCTTTTCACTAGCAGGAAATAGCCAAACCCCGACAGCTCTGAAACAGATTAAAGGGGGGACATTAGCCCCCCTTTATGGTTTGGACTCGGCAAAAGTCTGGGTGGATGATTTCCAACTGGATGAATATGCAGTTACCAATCAGCAATTTCTGGACTTCGTCAAAAAAAATCCAGAATGGCAAAGATCTAACATCAAGTCAATTTTCGCTGATAGTAATTATTTGGTGGACTGGAAAGGAAATTTAGAGTTGGGAGAAAATATGAATCCCAACTCCCCGGTCACCAATGTGTCCTGGTTCGCTGCCAAAGCCTATTGTGCTTGTCAAGATAAACGCCTTCCCTCAGTAGATGAATGGGAACTGGCGGCAAAAGCAAGTGAAACCAAGCCAAATGCCGAAAATGACAGTACGTTCAATCAGCGGATTATTGAATCCTACGAGACGCCTAAGACCTATTCCAAGACCGTTGGAAGCACTTATAAAAATTACTGGGGCGTCTATGACATGCATGGTCTGGTATGGGAATGGACCAGTGATTTCAACAGTGTCCTGATATCCGGTGAATCCCGTCAAGATGGAGATGCCGACAGAAATCTTTTCTGTGCCGGTGCTGCCATCACTGCAAATGACCTCAGGGATTATGCCGCCTTCATGCGCTATGCTTTCAGAGGAAGTATCAAAGCAAATTACAACATCAAAAACCTAGGTTTTAGATGTGCCAAATCAAACTAACACTATGAAATTCAAGCATATATTCCAGCTCCTTAGTTTACTTTTATTGCTAAGAATTTTTGCCTGCCAAAAACAAACTGAGGCCACAGATCATTACAGCTGCCCGATGAAGTGCGAGGGACACAAAACCTACGAAGAACCAGGCTCCTGTCCTGTTTGTAAGATGGATTTGGTAAAAGTCAGCAGCATAGAAGCTCCAGTAGTGGACGAAGATGGGATCTCCGATGAGTCGATCTTCAACCTCACCTCTGAGTGGAAAACGCAGAATAACGAGACTATCCAGCTGAGCGATCTTCGAGGCAGCGTGATGGTGGTAGTCATGATCTATACTTCCTGCGAGGCAGCCTGTCCTCGATTAGTTGCCGATATGCGCAACATTAATGAGAAAGTGAATAACCCAGACGTTGATTACTTGCTTGTCAGCATTGATCCTGAGAAAGATACACCAGAGAGATTAAAGGAATATGCCGCGGAAGAACACCTACAGGGAGATCAATGGATCTTGCTACAGGGTGGAATGGACGATGTACGGGAATTCTCCAATGTGCTTTCTATGAAGTACAAGAAAATCTCTCCGATTGATTTTTCCCATACCAATATCATTTCTGTTTTTGATAAAAATGGAGTACTTCACTACCAGCAAGAAGGCCTGGGAGTAAGTAATGAAAAACTGGTTGAGGCAGTAAGTGAGCTTAGTAAGTAAGCGCTTGCGAATCGCTAGGTCTGTATTTCTTCTTCAAACCATTTAGGAAATTCCGGAGAATTTGATCTTTACAAGGTCTGTACTGGGATTGGGTCGGCTTTCTGAAAAATGCACTCAGCTCATGTGGGCTGAT
The DNA here is from genome assembly GCF_039969895.1 of Algoriphagus sp. Lineage (GTDB taxonomy): Bacteria > Bacteroidota > Bacteroidia > Cytophagales > Cyclobacteriaceae > Algoriphagus. The sequence goes on along the minus strand of NZ_JBDVMZ010000026.1, from coordinate 116,069 downwards.
GTGCATTCCCACAGAGGATAGAATTTCGAGCACATCATCTTCCTTCAGATTCAAGGCAATCCTTAGTTTTCTGAAAATAATATTATTAGTCAAGGTTTTTTCTGGCTTGGGATCTTCCCCCTCTTTTTTACCTCTTTTCTCGATGATAAATCCATTGAGAAAAGCTGCGAGGTCTTTATCCACGATAGGCTTAAAGAAAGGTTCCTCTTCATTTTTCAAAAAATTAGCCACTTCCTCACGCTTAATATCTAATCCTCCGGCTTTAAACATCTCCACCATCTGGGGGTCTTTAAAATTAAAAATATAACGGATGGTCCTCAGTATATCGGAATTGATCATGATTCAACGGTTAGTTTATAGTACTCAAAGGTAAGCATGATCTGAGAAATGACACTTCCATTAAAAAAAGGAAAATCAAATTCAGGGCATCTGAAAAAACAGCTCAAGCGTAATCAAAACCTTTTAGCCACTTGCATGTTACAAAGATTCAAAAAAACTAACCAATACAAAATGAAAAAATTAAGATTACTCTCTCTAGCAGCAGCTGCTTCAGTTGCATCATTTTCAATGAGTTGTGACTCAAAACAAACTACCGAAACTGAGGAAGTAGAAGTGGAAGTAGTAGAAGAAGCTCCTGCCATGCAAGCACCCAACACGGTGGTGGATATCGCTATGGGTTCTCCAGATCACACTACACTTGTGGCTGCAGTTCAAGCTGCTGACTTGGTACAGACACTTCAAGGCGAAGGTCCATTCACAGTATTTGCACCTACCAATGCTGCCTTTGCTGCTTTGCCAGAAGGAACTGTCGAAGGTCTATTGAAGCCTGAAGCGAAAGATGACTTGACCAATATTCTTACGCTACACGTGGTGGCTGGAAATGTAATGTCTGGCGATTTGACTGATGGACAAATGGTGACAACCCTAAACGGTAAGCAACTTAAAGTAAGTATCAAAGATGGAAAAGTAATGATCGGTGACGCAACTGTAGTTGCAGCTGACCTTGCGGGTTCCAACGGTGTAGTACACGTGATCGACGCGGTGCTTTTGCCTTAAATTCATGAAAGAATAAAAGAGGCTGTCTCAAAACAAACTGAAATTGTCCGCTTGAACGAAGTAAAAGATCTTTTAGATAGGATTGTATTGCGGCTTCGATCATTTGGACAAATAAAAGTTTAGAGGCAGCCTCTTTATATGTTAAGCTATTTTTTCGCCTGTGGTGCCTCCTCTGCAAAACTTATCATCCAGTTCACTCCAAATCGATCTGTGAGCATCCCAAAATAATCTCCCCAAAAAGTCTTCTCCATAGGCATAGTTACTTTTCCATTGGTAGAAAGCTTATCAAAAAAAGAATCAGCATTTGCCTTGGAGTCTGTTGTGATTGAAATGGAGAAATTAGTACCTACAATCACCTCTCCCTTACCCCCAGAATCACTTCCCATTAGTATGCAATCCTTGCTGATCGGTAAACTAATGTGCATAATTTGATTGCGGATCTCATCCGAAATAGGATACCTCGGATCATCGGGCATGTCAGAAAATCTTCCCACATGGTCAAATTCTCCACCAAAAACAGTTCGATAGAAATTGAAGGCATTTTCACAATTTCCATCAAAAATCAGGTAAGTGTTTAAAGTAGTCATGGTATAAAGGGTTAAAATGTTAGGTAAAATTGATTGGATTCTATTTAGCATGCATATCCGCTTTAATACCTGGAAAGAGCCATAAGTACACTGTAATTTGGTCAGCATAAGAATTAAGGCCCATTCGGTCACCGGGCTTCATTCCGCTTGAACAAGGGGATTTTAATTATTGGCATCTTCGCGGATAATCATATTAGTTGAAGTAATTGAATTATCCTCTCATCAATAAGCTTCAGAATTTCCTCCTCGCTTTTATAGGCATCTTGCACCTCTGGGTTTTGTGCAAAGCAAACGGATGAATAGCCGGCCCTTTCAGTTTCTGCGTACTCCAATTTCCCCGTGTACTTCGCCAGCTGATTTTTTCGTAGGACAGCTATTCTGCTTTTCAGAAATTGAGGATCCGGCATAGGCGATATGCATGCCTCGGTGAGGGCATGATGAAGCTTTTCCAGTATTTCCTCTTCTAGTTCCATTCGAGCACTTCAATTTACAAGGAAAATCAGCCTAGGAAAAAAATATCCACCAATTCTCAGGTTTAAACTTCCGTAAGTTTCCAATTCCCCTTTCTGAAGAAATAAAGAGAAACTAAAGAATGAAAGCTATGGCTGAATGCAATAGAGATAAAAATCCCTAAATGAGCCATTCCCAGAGGAAAAGCGAGTACGTAGGCTAGAGGAATTTCTAAAAACCAAAGCACGCCAATATTAATCCAAGCGGGAGTTTTGGTATCTCCGGCACCGTTGAATGCCTGGGTCAGCACCATCCCAACAGCGAAAAAAACATAACCAAGTGCCACCACCCAAAGCCCTTGTGCGGCTACAGACCGCACTTCTGCGATGTCAGTGAAAATCCCCGCTAGCTGCTGATTGAATAGCAAATAGATTCCCGTGACCGAAGCCATAAAGACCACCGTATATCGGGTAGTCATCCAAACCGCCTTTTCGGCACGATCGGGCTGCTTGGCTCCTAGGTTTTGACCGACCAAGGTAGATGCTGCACCAGATAAGCCCCAAGCGGGTAAAAGTGTGAAAATCAATATTCTAAACGCAATCGTAAATCCAGCCAAAGAAGCCGATCCAAACTCTGCATTCATACGCGTAAGTGCAATCCAGGAAACTGAATCAATCAAAAATTGCCCCATTCCTCCGGCTGCGATTTCCATGATTTTCTTGATGATTTCCCATGAAATCACCAGGTTTTCCTTCAGGATTTTCAATTTGTGCTTTCCATTGAAAAGGTGATAAAGCTGGTACACTACGCCTATTCCTCTACCAAAAGTCGTGGCAATAGCTGCGCCTTCCAGTCCGAAACCTTCCCAGTTTCCCAATCCAAAAATCAACAGCGGATCGAGAATCATATTCAGTCCATTGGCAATCCACAATGAACGCATGGCATGATGTGCCTGACCAGCCCCACGAAAAGCACCATTGAGCAGAAATAACAGCATAATCGCAGTATTCCCCGCAAAGATAATTCGTGTGTAGTTCACCCCAGTTTCGATCACTGTAGCCTCCGCTCCCATCAGTGCCAAAATATCCGGCGCGAAAATCCAGCCCAGTATTCCGAGTAAAATTGAAATAGCCCCTCCAACTAGCAGCAATTGAAAAGCGGCAGCACCTGCTTCTTTGAATTCCTTTTCACCAAATCTCCTGGAAATCAACGCCGTGGCAGCCATGCTAATCCCAAAACCCATGGCATAGACTAAGACCACCACAGATTCTGTCAATCCGACGGTAGCGATGGCGTGCTCACCCAGTTTAGCCACAAAAAATATATCCACCACTGCAAAGGCTGACTCCATCATCATCTCCAAGATCATGGGAATAGCAAGTACGAAAATGGCTGTTTTGAGCGACAAACTAGTAAAGTCCTGCTCTTTACCCCGTAGGGCATCTTTAATTAATTGCCAGGTCATAGGATGGTTAGAAAAAATATGAGGGGCGAAATAAAGTGAAAATTATGCGCATCAAAAAGCCAGCAAGAAGACTTTAGACTTAAAAAACGAACCTCCATCTTATTTTGTCACATATTACCTCAGTGATTGTTCATCTACAATCACATGCGCATCTGGGTGAAGCCACAACAAAGAAGCTGGCAAATCAGTCCTTATTTTGCCCTCCATAAGCAGATCGAATGCAGGCTTTTTCCCTTTTCCCGTGATAAAAAGAATGACCATTTTAGAATCCATGATAGTACCGACCCCCAAGGTCATCCCTTCAGTGAGAGGGATCCCTACTTGCTCTATCATACCGCTAGAAAGCGTCACAGGATGTAGCTTGGCCACATGGCAATTCGGCTGAAGAAATGCTGCGGGTTCATTCAGAGCAATATGTCCATTGATTCCTATGCCCAATATGCAGATGTCTATCCCATTAGATTCGGCTATTTCTTGCTTAATTCTGTTGCATTCATTTACCGGATCGGCAGTCTCCACCTCAAAAGAAATGTACCTTTCAGACGCAAAATCAATCTTTTTGAGGAGCTTTTCTTGAATGTCATATTCGGAAGTAAAGGTAGAATCTGCTTTCAAGCCAACCCATTCGTCCAGTTTGACAACCTTCATCCGGTCAAAAAAATCCTGAGAGTTGGTATGCTTTTCGGCCATCAATGCATACAGGCCTGAAGGTGAGTTGCCACTCGCTGCACAGAAAAGTAAGTCAGGCTTAATCTCTACTTCAGCATGAACCAACTTGGCCCCTAAACGAGACATTTCATCGAAATCTTTGCAGTAATGTACTTTCATAGGATTGGATAGTGATTTTTTTTAAAGGTAATGAGCTTTCAGCGTTGAACCCAAAGATCAGTTCGTATGCTTAATTATCGAATTAATAATTTGACCTCTACCTGCTACGATAACTCCGTGTACTCTAGCGGCAAAATCAACAAAAAGGATTCACTTCTATTCGTCTATCAGAAATGATACTAAATAAAGCGAGGTTTGGGAAAAGCAGGTCAACCATAGCATCTGCGCTCTCTTCGTCAATCTCGGTGGTTAAAAAAAATCAACCAATTCCCGTCTCCAGCCAATCTCCCCTATTCCTTAAAGTTCTGATTTTCCAGTAACCAGTTTTATAATAAACATAGGCAACTAAAGCAGCCACAAGATTGGAAAGCGGAAAAGCCCACCATATTCCTTCAAAGCCTAATTCTGTCTTTTGAGAAAGCACAAACGCCAACGGAAAGCGAACCATCCAAAGACTAAACACAGAAATTAACAGGGAAGCCTGAGTGAATCGAGTGCCGTTAAACAAGCCATTTAAGACTTGCTGAACCCCCAGAAGTCCAAAACTCGGAGCCATAATCCGTATAAATCTAGCTCCATCCTGAATTACCAGAGGGTCATTTGGAACAAAAAAAGCTGTTAGTCGCTCCGCAAAAGCAAAAAGTAAAAGGCCAATTCCTGTCAATCCAAAGAAGGCAATCTTCGCGCTCAAATCCCCTACTTTCTCTGCTCCCCGTATATGTCCTGCGCCCACTTGCTGGCCAACTAAGGTGGTCGTAGCGATGGCCAATCCCAGCGCAGGCACGATCACCAAACTCAGGATCCTCGCTCCGATCCCATAGGCAGCCACCACTTCCGAACCAAAGCTAGTCACCAGCATGACCATCACGGTCATGGCAGCAGCTCGGGAAGATTGCTCCAAACTGGCAGGAATGCCGAGCTCCACCATGCGCTTCACCCATTTGAACTGAGGTCGCATGTGTGACAACTTGATTTTTAATCCACGTTTTCCACGGAAAAGAATCAGGATTCCCACCAACGCAGAAATCCCCTGGGTGATCACACTCGCTATCGCTGCTCCAGCCACACCGTAGCCCTCAATACTTCCATATCCGAAAATAAATAGCGGATCCAACACCAAATTAAGAAGCACAGTACCCAACACGATGTACATGGGAAGCAGCACATTGCCGATGCCTCGCATCAAGGATTGGAACACAAAAAACATAAACAAGAAGACGAAGCCCCAAGAGGAAACTTCAAAATAAGTCACTGAATCGTCCAGAATCTCAGGCCCTGCTCCTACTAGATTCATCAATGGAGAAGCAGAAAAATAACCCAGAATAGCCAGTCCAATGGATACCAGAAAAATAACCATAACGGTTTGGGAAGCACTGAAATCAATCATTTTCTGATCATTCGCACCTTTGAACTGCGAGACAATCACCGTCCCGGCAAGTGTCAATCCTGCTCCCAACGACAAAACCAGAAATAGAATCGGGAAACTAATACTGACTGCAGCCACCGCATTGGCGCCAAGTCGTCCCAACCAAAAAGTATCAATCAATTGGTAGGCAGTCTGCAACACATTAGCCATAATAATCGGCCAAGCGAGGGTAAATAGGCTACGAACCAAACTGTCTTGCGCTAGTGGATTTTTCTTACTCATGCTTGGTTTGATTGAAATGAAATGTCCATTCTCTTCAAGATGCCCGTAATATTCGAAAATCAGAAATTAATTCGCCGCATTTAGAAGAATTACATTTAAGGGGTGTTTTGAAGAATACCTTGGCTCTTTACGAGTAGCTTTCCTTCAACCTGAAAATCCAAAAAATAGAACACCTATTCAAACCCCGGGTAATTACTCTAGCATCTTGACTTTAGCCTCTTTTGATTCACAATTCTTAAGACTTAAAAACCTACTCTTCGCCGAAAATCTCCTTTACCACCCAGCCTTTTCCCCAGTCCTCTCTCTCCTGCTCAGTCCAAAGCTCAGGATAGAAAATCACTTTCTGAAAGCGAGGAGGCAAGTATTTCTGCCAATTGGTACCGCCGGTAGCCGCGATATCTACAGGATCTCTTTGCAGAAAACGCACCGCAGATTTATAATGGGCCAGTGGCCAAAAAACATTTGCTTTGAGGTCAAACTGCTTCATCAGCTCGGTCAGTTCTTGAGACGGCTCATCTATATCTAGGTATCTCTGCCAGATATTCTTGCGTCTATAGGCATCGATCAGATCCATCAACTTCCTTCGATATTTATCTTCGAAGTTTTTTAGCGATAGTGTCTTTTCGCCAGTAGCCAATTCAATGGCTCCTTGCTGCCAATACAAATCCTCAAAAATTTCATCCGTAGGAGTATGATAATCCGGCCCTACACGCTTGTTCAACGCCACCAGGTTAAAAGCATCAGCGGCCATCAGCTCGATCTCTCGATACTGAGCACTTTGAAAACCACTGGCTGGGAGCAAAGACATCCGAAACTTGAGGAATTGCTCCTGCTCCATCCCTTTCCACATCAGGGCAAAGGAACCGATCAGCTGGTCAAAGTACATATTAATTCGCTCCAGCCTATTGACAAAAAATACTTGATTAAGCGATTGATTATCAGAAATCTGCTCCATTTCAGAGATGATCAACTTAAAATACAACTCCGTGATCTGATGATAAATGATAAAAATCTTCTCGTCTTTGAAAGAAGTCTTAGGCTGCTGAAGGGAAAGCAAGACATCTAAATTGATATAGTCCCAATAAGTCAGGTAATTAGCGTAGTGCAAGCCTTCCAGGTAAGAAAGCATATCCTGACCTGAAGCTTTAAATTTACGTTGGAGTTGCTCTATTTTATCTAATATCTTAGGATCAAAATGAGATTCCTGCATGAGTTTTATTTTAAAGGAAATGATAGTTTTTTACCCCCTTTTCTGGTTATTTAGAAGCCAGGAGAAAGATAAAATTCTCGACAAAAATCACAGATTCATCTTTATAAACCAAAAATAACATGGCCTCAGTTGAAATCAGAAAGTCTCTGAAACAAGATACCTTTGAAGGAGTTGATTTTTTAGACCTAGATGATTTGCTCACCGATGAGCATAAATTGATCAGGACTTCCATACGGGATTTCGTCAAAAAAGAGATTTCTCCCTACATAGAAGACTGGGCTCAAAAGGCTCATTTTCCTAGTGAAATAGTGAAAAAATTCGGTGATGTGGGCGCATTTGGCCCGCAAATCCCTGAGCAATACGGAGGGGGAGGGTTGGATTACATCGCATACGGACTCATCATGCAGGAGATTGAGCGGGGAGATTCTGGCATGCGTTCAACGGCATCCGTGCAAGGCTCACTAGTGATGTACCCTATTTACAAGTTTGGATCAGAAGAGCAACGGAACAAATATCTTCCAAAGTTAGCCTCTGGCGAAATGCTAGGTTGCTTCGGATTGACTGAGCCGGATCATGGCTCTAACCCTAGTGGCATGGTCACCAACTTCAAGGACATGGGCGACCACTACGTACTGAATGGCGCCAAGATGTGGATTTCCAATTCTCCCGAGGCGGATATAGCAGTAGTCTGGGCAAAAAATGAAGAAGGAAGAATTCACGGCCTGATCGTAGAGCGAGGAATGGAAGGATTCTCTACTCCAGAAACTCACGGGAAGTGGTCGCTTCGCGCATCCTGCACTGGAGAATTGGTTTTTGATAATGTGAAAGTGCCAAAAGAAAACCTGCTACCTGGCAAATCAGGTTTGGGTGCCCCATTGATGTGTTTGGATTCTGCACGATTTGGAATTGCCTGGGGAGCGATTGGTGCTGCGATGGACTGTTATGAGTCTGCAAGAAAATACGCTGCTGAGCGTATCCAATTCGGCAAACCTATCGCGAGCTTTCAACTGGTACAGAAGAAACTCTCCGAGATGCTGACCGAAATCACCAAAGCCCAACTTCTAGCCTGGAAAGTCGGCAAGATGATGAATGAGGGCAAAGCCAAAACAGTCCATATCTCCATGGCCAAACGGAACAATGTGGAAATGGCACTCAACATCGCCCGGGAAGCTAGACAAATTCATGGCGGAATGGGAATTACCGGAGAATACCCTCTCATGCGCCATATGATGAACTTAGAATCTGTAGTCACTTATGAAGGTACGCAAGATATTCACTTGCTGATCTTGGGTCAGGAGATTACAGGGATTCCGGCTTTTGGTTGAGGTTTTTCCACCGAGTGGGCGCAAAAGTAAACGAGTATAAACGGCAATAGTGTAGGAAAAATTTGTTTGTGCGGAAATTTAACTAAGCTTACTAACCACAAATTAAAGGAGATATATCACCAAGTACTTGTGGATATAAGCCCGATTTGGGTAGATGTTACCGATTAGGGGTATAAGATCATTATGCCTTAACCTAAAAGATGATACGACCGACATAAATCTAACTTATATTATGTCTTAATTAATTGTAATTATAGTGGCTGTCAGTTCCGGCTTTCAAATACTGCACTTGCCATATCCAACCCGTTAGCAGCAAGATTAGGACGGCTCACCAAACCGACAATTCCGACTGGTATTTGTAAGATTCTAAAAAAAATTCAAAAAAATTGAACAAAGAAATTGTGTATTTACTTGCAACCGTTTAGTTTCATAACTTGTAAAACAGACTCATGCGAAGAGACATTTTTCAAGCAATTGCAGACCCTACAAGACGAGCTATTATCGTCTTAATTGCATTACAAGCAATGACACCCAACGCCATTGCCGAAAACTTCAACACGACACGGCAAGCTGTTTCAAAGCACCTACGCATTCTGACGGAATGCGAACTTGTAAAAAAAGAACAAAAGGGTAGAGAAATTTACTACTCACTTGAGATTGATAAAATGAAAGAAATAGAAAAGTGGTTAGAACAATTCAAAAAGATTTGGGAGACTAAATTCAATCAATTAGATCAAGTATTATTAACAATTAAAGACCAGAAAAAATGAACAATCTACTATTTAACTTCACGGTTGACAAAGCAACCAACACAGTATTGGTTAACAAAGAATTTGCAGCCGAACTGCCATTGGTTTGGGACGCATTTACAAAACCAGAACTACTTGACCAATGGTGGGCACCACTACCTTGGGTTTCAAAAACTAAAAAAATGGACTTCAAAGTGGGCGGAAAACGTTTTTACGCAATGGTAAGTCCCGAAGGCCAAGAACATTATTCGATTGAACAATATACGGCTATTAACCCTAAAACTAATTTACACTGGGCGTCATCCTTTGCTGACAAACATGAAAATATCAACGAAGAATTTCCAACTTCCAATTGGGAATTAAATTTTACCGAGCAAGACGGAATAACAAAAGTGAACATTGCAATAAAACACAAAACACTTGCCGACATAGAAATGCACATTCAAATGGGCTTCAGAGAAGGATTCACAATGACCTTAAATGAACTTGAAAAGTTATTAGCCACACTTAAAAAAATAAGAGGTTGAAAAAGAACAAAATAATTTTCTGGACAGCTACTATCATTATCGCTCTTTGGGAAGCCGCAATGCCTTTGGTAACATGGATTTTAGCACCAGAATACATGACCATTGGAACTAAAGCATTGGGTTATCCGGACTACTTTGCGTTCACATTGGCGATAGCAAAAGTTTTGGGAGTAATTGCAATTATTACTACAAAGACACCAAAAATACTGAAAGAATGGGCTTATGCAGGACTTTCGTTTACATTAATCTTTGCATTTATAAGCCATCTCATGGTGGATAAAAACGTTGGGTTTATGCTTATGCCATTGGCGTTTTTAGGCATTCTTGCAGTTTCATATATCTATAACAAAAAACTAAATTCTAATAAGTAATTCCGACCGACTATCCTACAACTACTGAATTTAGAATATAGAAAAACTCTTGCAAATCGAGTGAATCGGCATGAGCTACAGGCCTGAGGTGCGCCTCTGATAGGCCCAGTTTTCGGGGGAGCTTACAAAGCCGTCTACTCTTTTGATTTGGCTTTCAAATAATTTAGATACTTACGAAAACAGTTTAAGTGATGCTTATTTATAAGCACGGACGAACTTAGCATTTAAAACAATCTTCATTTAAATGAGGATAGATCTACAAACCAATAAACTAAAACCTTTAAGCAAAAAAAGACTTTTAAAACTACGTCAAAGTGAGTAAAATCAAGTAAGGGTAAAAATTTATTAGCCCCATTTTTAACCATGGCAAAAATAGGCCTAGAGTAGTAATTAAAGGATAATTCACTTAACAACCTTTGTGAAGTAGCACAATACATTTTCAGATGACATGAGCGAGACAGAAGATGCACTCGTGGCAGTAGATATATTCAGAAAAGATTGGAGTCAAGAAAAAATAGAGCTATTATAAACATTTGAAAACAAGTGTCATTATCCCTAACTAAATAAAAACAAAATGAAAAGACTTGAAAATAAGACGGCCATCATTACAGGAGGTTCAGGAGGAATAGGTGTGGTTACCGCTGCGCGATTTTTAGAAGAAGGTGCAAACGTGACCTTGGTGGACTTGAATCAAGAAGCCCTGGACAAGGCGGTAAAAGAGTTAGACGCTGGCGATAGAGTATTGGCTGTGAAAGCCGATGTATCGAGTGCCGAAGACACCAAAAATTACATTCAAAAAACCATCGACACTTTTGGTAAGCTCGATATTATGTTTGCCAATGCGGGTATCGAAGGTAAAGTAGGCTCTTTTGAAGATTATGATGACGATACCTTCGATTTGGTGATGAAAGTAAATGTGAAAGGAGTGTACCTATCTATCAAGCACGCGATTCCCGCCTTAAAAGCTGCGGGAGGCGGTAGTATTGTTGTTACAGGGTCTATTACTGGTATGCAGGCTACCAAACGCGCCGTAGCTTACAGCACCTCTAAGCATGCCGTTACTGGCCTTATGCGCACCGCAGCCGTCGAAGTAGCCAAGGATAAGATTCGGGTCAATTCCATTAACCCTTCGCCCGTAGATGGCAGAATGATGCGCTCTCTCGAGTCGGGATACAATCCCAAAGAAGCAGAGGCAGCTCAGAAAAATCTAGAGAGTCTCATCCCAATGGGTCGCTATGCCGAAGCATCAGAAATTGCCAATCTTGCCCTGTTTTTAGCCAGCGATGAAAGTCAGTTCATTACCGGTACCGTCAACCCCATAGATGGTGGAATGACTGCATAAATTTCCTTGTTGCATGCTGGTAATACTAGCGATTATTACCACCGACTGATATCTTTTCAGTTGGTGGTAATTCCCGATTCAACTTTCAAATTGATCGATTCACCACCACGTTTATTCTATAGACGAAGACATTTGACAGTCAGGAAAAATGACACAAAAGAAAGAGCGGAAAAACTGCCGCACTAGCGCTTAAAGAGTTAATCCGCCCTCTTTAATTTTACTATTCAACTCGTCGTTTTGAAGGTTTAAAATGAACGTATTATTTGCGGTCAGTGTACCAAGTTAAGATCTACCAAAATAGGAATGCTAATCGATTAGCGGCCGTGAGACTTAAGCCCACGGTGCACCTCTAACGCCATCGCACATAGGGAGCTTCCCGATAAAAATCGGGACAAGCTGTACCTGCCTTATCGGCAGAGAGGTACGGCGCTTCACTGAATCTCAAGTTTTGATTTAGCGTAATAGTGCAGCATTCTTAAATAGCCTTTACTTCTCAGTTTGGAAAGTGTAATTGTGGTTCCCAGTATGATTCTTTGATACATTGCAGCAGACCAGTTTCAGTATTTGAGTTACTTTTCAGGTTGAAACGATCATCTTTTTGGTCTATATTCAACATTCAAAGCACATCAAATGGCTACAAAACAATTCCTTCGGGACACGTTTACTAGCAGGGCCATTTGCTTATACTTCCCAAAACCACATGCCCTCACCTAATCTCAAACAAACCCTCCGAATCCTCTTTATCCTCGCTAGTATAGGTTCACTTTATTTTGTTCCCTGGCCGTTGGTAAAGGCGTGGATACTTCCCCTACCCGATTCGGTGCAGGAACAGGTAGAGGAAGGAGTAGCACAGGGATTTGATGGTATGATTGTTTACGTGGATCAGGGTGGAAAGCCAGCTGAATTCTATGCCGCTGGTTGGCACAATAGGGACAAGAAAAAACCTGCCTACTCAGGAGCACTTTTTAAGATCGCCAGCATAAGCAAACTTTATATCGCTGTTGCTGTAGCTAAATTAGTCAATGATGGACGATTGGATTTAAATAAAACGCTGGGCGAATACTTTCCAGATCTGAAAGGAAGAATAGAAAATGCAGATAGAATCACACTCCGAATGCTGGTGCAGCACAGATCCGGAATTCCTGATTATTCCCGTACACCTAACTATTGGGTAGATCCGCCTATAGCCAATCGTGACAATCTTGAACTGATATTGGATAAGTCTGCTGATTTTGTTCCTGATGAGAGCTACGGGTACTCCAATACCAATTACTTATTGATAGGTGAGCTACTTGATAAGGCACTAGGATATAACCATCATCGGTATATCAAGGAAGAGATTTTAAATCCACTGGGACTGAATAATACCTACAGCTTGGTTAGTGATGTGGATGATTTGGATGATAATGAGCGGATATTATGTCGGGTATGAAGAGGATTTGAGATATAATGAATTCATCAATGCTGCCGGATCTATGGTTGCCACTGCAGAAGATGTGGGCATTTTCATCCGGGCATTGAATGATGGTTCTGTGTTCAACGAAGGCGAACAAGAGATCTATTCTTCCATTTATGTTTACGAGCACACAGGTCTCCTTCCCGGCTATCAGAGTATTGCCAAATACCACAGAGACATTGACACAGTCATTATCCAATTCAATAATACCACTGACTTTGATGGCTATGAATGGAGTTTAGCAGAGATCATCTATGCCCGTGTGGTGAAGATTGTGAAGCGAGATAGAAAATAGTAAAAATGCTCTTTACTTCTTATGTCTAATCTGATAGCTACAAGTAAGAGCTGGAATCTAAGGCTTGCGGTTCAACGTAAGCTATTCCCCTTTTATCTTAAGCGTGAATAGTTTATTTACAAAAAACCTCTCGTAAAATTCAATTCACGACAGGTTTTGATTTCTATTCAATATGTCACCTCTTAACCAACTTCCCAACAAACACACGGCTATCGGGGCTTTCAAGCATGATCACGTAAATTCCTGCGGCCAAGCGAGAAATCGCCAGCGTTATCTCTCTCGGACTTTGATGAATGACCTCCACACTTGAACTGACATCAGCACCAGTAGAATTAAAGACTCTCATGGAATTCCCGGCAAATTCCAAATCTCCTAGCGCTTGGACTTTCACTTCTGAAGAAGCGGGATTTGGATAGATTTTCAACTCCTCAGTTACCAAGATGCTAGGGTTGAAAATTCCCGATATCATTAAAGTCACAGCCTTCAACCTGGCCATACAACCCGCCTCATTTGTCAATTCCACCGCGAATTCTCCCATTTGGTTCACGGTCAATGTTCGCTGGGTAGCGCCTGCTATTTTATCTCCATTTCTAAACCATTGGTAAATGAAATTACCATCAGGTGCACTGAGAATATTTCCATCCACAGTAATTTCTCCAGTTGGTTCAGGGCTTATTTCCACTTCAAACTTAGCTGTTTCAATTAGGCAACCCCCAGTATTTTGAACAACAGCATGGTAACTTCCTCCCTCCGAAATCTCCAAAGTCGTGCCCTTTGCTCCCGGAATCTCCGTTCCATTTTTTCTCCACCTGACTACTTCAAAGGCTTCATCTGATACTAATGCTAGTGTCTGCTTCTGCCCAGCACAAAGAGTGGCTGAACCTTGAATAATCACTGGCTTGGTGGTAATTGTCTCAACAGCAAAGGTGTTGGTCTCAAAAAGACAACCTCCCGAATAGAGAATGACAGCTTGATAGCTTCCTCCTTGTGTGATTTCCAAGATTTTATTTTTTGCTCCAGTGATCTCCGTACCATTTCTTCTCCATCTCAGCACTTCGAATTCAGCAGCAGACTTTAAGGTAAGCGTCTGCTGTTCTCCGGCACAAATTGCAGGATTACCAGTTATCGTAACAGGGGAAGCATTTTTAGAGGTGACAAAGACCTTAGCTGTTTTCTCGGTTACATTTCCAGCGCCATCCTCAGCTCGAAGTTCAACTGTCACCTCCTTGCCTACATCCATACAGGTCAGGTTTTGCTTATTGATTGTAAGACTTGTAATGCTACAATTATCGCTTATCGACTCAATGAAATCTTCAGCCTTTAGTGCAAATCCGTCCACAGTCAGATCTAGCTCAACTTCTATGTTTTTAACTTTCAAAACTGGTGGCAATTTATCCTGCACGACAACCTCAATTTTCTCTTCCCAGGTATTGCCGATATCATCCTTGATAATCACATTTACTAGCTGAGCGCCTATATTTTCACAGTTAAATGCTGACTTGCTCAGCGTGGCAGTGAAGCTGGGATTTGACGAAGGCCAAGACTGGAAGACGTCCTCTAGTGTCAATTCTGCTTTTCCTTCACCATCCAAAAGAAGTTCTATACGAGCTTTAACGGGTGGGAAATCCGCTGAGGAATACTGTACTGCTAGAAAATCTGATTTTACAGTACACCCAGATTCCAGCATGAGAAGCGCATAATACACCTCTGGTTTACTTATTTTTATAGCTCTATTTTGAGATTCATTGATGAGCCCGCCCATTCTGTACCATCCCAAAACTTCATACTGAAGCTCATCGCCTAACTTGATTTCAGTTTCTCCACCTTCGTAAAGGGGAGTCACTTGAGTTAGTGACACTTTTTTAGACTCCTGTACATTTCCAACTATTACGTTGACATTTTTAGAAAAGGAGTTCCCAGAAGGGTCGGTTGCGGTGAGTACGACAGGAAATTTAAAAATAGGTTGATCTGGATTTTGATAAATATCAGCACAGGTAACTTCATCTTCATTAATCAGCTCAGCTATATCCATCGTGATATTCCAGAAACTGGAAGAGCAATTGTCTCTAAAATCCACCACATCAAAATCTGCTATGGAAATTGAAATTTTTCCAACCACCGGATCAAAAAGAAAGTAAGCATTGGCTGCTTCAAACTTGGGAGCGATAGTATCTAACACATACAACCTGATGTCATCAACCCATTCCTGATTAGTATCGGTATTTTTGGAAGTAATCGTAACCTCATTAAAGCCTAAATTTTCACAATCGAATTCAAATCCTTTGGATGAGGTAAAGGTAAATGGCTCACCGTCCTCAAGCGCTCCTTCCAAAAAGTCATCCGACTTTAAAAAAGCTTTGCCTTCATAATTAAGATAAATAGCGACTGAATCTTTCACTTCTCGACGTTCTGATTCCGCTCTTTTGGAAAATTCTAAAATAAATGAGCCAAATGTTTTATCTGTATGCTTTACCTGATGCGGAATATTGCCTTTAGGCTGCATCGAATTTGTCCAATTCATAGGAAATGAAATCATCTCCCCAGTTTTTTTTCCAACTTTCCGATGTACTTCATCAAAGGGGTTTTGCACATCCCTGATCACGTAATCGATCCCAGCTTCAATAGCATATTGAGAAAAATCTACAGAAATAACTTCCTGATCACTTAGATTCAAAATAGTCACATAATACAGATTCGAATCGTATTTATTCTGTACAACTAGAATTTCTGCTGGCTTTTGTGGGATAGTCAAAAGATTACTATTTCCATCAAACCCAGAGGTAAGTTTCCAATCTGAGAAACTCAACCCATTGAATACATTGGTACTATTTGAGAAATTAATATAGGCATTCGATTTCCATGTGGACTCTGTATAGGAAGAGTAATCCTCGTAAACACTTATGAACTGCCCGCTCGTATTAACCAACAAATTTTCAGTAAATGATAAGCGTGATGCTGGTAGTAACTCCACTTGATTGCGACCGCCATAAATTTTATTACCTGTGAATTTGAAATTCAAATTTGGGTAAAAAGTTCTTCCTAACGTCACATTACTAACTCCCGATGGCTCAAGCCTTCCTCCTTGCAAATCGGAATAAAATATATTTCCAGTGACCACTATATCACTACTCAGGTTATTCCTTGATCCTATACTCAAGTTATGAGGTGGCCGAAATAAGATAGGATTGAAGTCCGCAAAAACCCCAGTATTAAAGGACACATTTTTGTCAACAATTAACCCTCGATTGATAGGATTGGTAGTATAGATGTTTATGCCTTGAGAGGCATTTTGAAAGACGATATTGTTCACAATTTCCTTAGGGAAATTAACCTCATCGTGCTGTATATACATCCCATGCCCATATCCTCGAGGCACTTCTTGAAAACCGTTGTTGAAAACCACACAGCCATACACCTCCAGGTTCAACCCTGATCTCCATAACTGCAGCCCCCCTCCCACTACATCATAAATCCAACAATTGATCAATTTATTGTGATCACCAGTTACAGTAATTCCAGCTTCTATTTCAATGGCAGCAAAACCGTTACTGGCGTCGGGATTTCTGTTGGTACTCGATGAGGTCACATGAATACCTATAAACCAAGTATAATTACCTTTAACGAGGATTCCAGATTCCCCGCTTCTATTTCTTCCTGCATCAATTATGGCCTTTCCCGCATTCAGTGGCATGATTCGTATAGGCTTTTCAGCAGTCCCATACAATTCAGAAATAAAATTTCCCGGATAAGTCCCATCTGCCATCATCAAAGAATCTCCTGGAAGTAATGGTGAAGAAGTGCCCAAAGCAAATTCAAGTGACCAGGCTTCTAAAAGTGAATTCCCGGAATTTGAAGCGCTTCCACTTGGAGACGCATACTTTTTTGCTGCAAGGGTAGGCAGCGTACAAACTAAAAAAAGCAGGATAAGCAGGTTTTTTTTCATTTCAGATTCAAAAAAAATCACGTTCAAATGACTTGCTATTTTTGAAAACCCTAAGCAGTGTAGGAATAAAAATAACTCAGTAAACCGCTAACTCAAAGAATATTTACATAAACAAAAGCTGATTATTAGACCAAACAATTAGTCTAATACTCAATATCGTCGGATTGTATCAGCGAAAATGTTAAACGATTGTGATTGAGCTTACTCGACCCTACTTTTCAGCAAGAACATTTGCACGGGATTTACTGGGTCATTAGTGAAAATATAGATGTTCCGCTGATCAATACCCTGTCTTCCTTTCGGATCAAAAACCACTTTGAGTTGGATAGACTCTCCCGGGTCCAAAGAAGTTTTTGGTAGTTCCAATTTCAGGCATTCACAGTTCCCCTGTATTTTCTTTATTTCGAGCACTTGTCTTCCACGGTTGCTCAGGACTACATTTTCCACACGAATGGTTCCAGAGCTAATCGTCTTCAGATCGATTTCCTTTGGAGTGATGACGAGCTGAGGTACCAGGTTTAAGTTTTCTTTGGCAAAAGGGGCATAATATTCAAACACATCTGCCAAAACATCCAGCTGTATAAATGTGGTGCTATCTTTCCAATTCACTGAAATTTGATCTTCGAAATAGCCCAGGTCATTTTTCTTCGCTCCATCATAAACCACCTGAAGCAATCCACGATCGTTTGGTAAAATAGAATCTGTCAGCTGCATCACCTGTATGTATTCAGGCGCTGAAAACTGAAGACTATCTTTATAAAAAGGCTTATTACCAAAATTAAAAACTTCCACTTGTTTTACCTTTGGCTCGTTTGTGAACACCTCACCTACGTTAACTTTGGCAAGCCGGAAGCCCAAATTCCCTTTTCTGGTTCTATAAGTCCCTACTGGATCACTAGCTCTCGGGATGGCGTTCCCTTCAATATAAAGCGTATCCTGAACCCCCATTAAATTGCCTTTAACAACGATCATTCTGGAGAAAAATCCAGCTCCTGAGGAAGGGTCAAAAGCAACTTGTAAGGTGCCGCTTTCACCTAACTGCAAGGTATCCCGGGTATAATTTACTGTCGTGCAACCGCAATCTGTCACGACACTTTCAATATAAAAAAGAGAATCCTGGGTTTGGGTAAATTGAAATTCTGCCACTTGAATTCCCTGTTCTTCCAGCAGCGTCCCTAAATCCACCTTATTCACTGCCCATATTAATTTGGGAGAGATAGGCTCTTGAGCGCGTGCAAGTTGCGCGAATAAACAAAGGAATAAGAGAATACAAAGGATCTTTTCAATTCTAAACATACCCGCAATTAACGCATAATTTCAAACGTATTACAGGCTGTTTTACTTAATTTGCGCCAAAATCAAACCAATGGCAAGAGTACTTACAGGCATTCAAAGCAGCGGCAGACCACATTTAGGAAACATCCTCGGCGCGATCGTCCCTGCTATCAATTTGATCAAACAGAACAAAGAAGAGTCCTACATTTTTATCGCAGACTTGCATTCACTCACCACTTCCAAAGACGGTGAGCTCCGCAAGCAAAACACCCTCGCGGTGGCTGCAGCCTGGTTAGCCTTTGGTTTGGATATTGAGAAAACGACTTTTTATCGCCAATCCAGAAGACCAGAAGTAGCTGAGTTGACTTGGTATCTAAACTGCTTCACTCCATTCCCCATGCTGGCAAATGCCCATAGCTTCAAGGATAAGGCGGAAAAACTTTCCGATGTCAATGCAGGCTTGTTCACCTATCCGGTATTGATGACTGCAGACATTTTGCTGTATTCAGCAGATTTAGTTCCTGTGGGAAAAGATCAAATACAGCACTTAGAGATGGCTAGAGATATCGCATCGACTTTCAACAGAATCGTAGGAGAAGATATTTTGACTATTCCTGAAGCCAGGGTTGATGAAGTAGTAAAGACCATTCCAGGCACAGACGGGCAGAAGATGAGCAAGTCATACAATAACTTCATTGATATTTTCCTTCCTGAAAAAGCCCTGAAGAAAAATGTAAATAGCATCGTGACGGACAGCAAAGGATTGGAAGAGCCAAAAGATCCAGAAACGGATAATGTGTTTAAACTGTACAGTTTAATCGCTTCCGAAGCGCAAACGAAACAGATGCGTAGGAATTACGAAGAAGGGAATTATGGCTATGGCCATGCCAAAAAGGAGCTCATGGAACTGATTATGGAAAAGTATAAAGAGGAACGCAAAGCCTTTGATTACTACATGAGTCATCCTGAAGAAGTAGAAAAGAAGTTGGCAGCTGGAGAAGAAAAGGCTAAAGCTGTAGGGGCGGAATTGTTGGATAAGGTCCGAGTGAAGCTGGGGTTTAGGTGAATCCTCGCGGCGACGCGACGACGCGGCGTTTGATAACGGTTGAGGTGTAATTTCGACAGAGGTACGAAGGAGAAATCTCCTCGAAGGTTTTGAAAAAAAAGACTCCCGCCACGGCGCGAAGGCGCAATATTTTTCGTAGAGAAATCCACCTTTCGTCTTTGCAGGAACCAGGAAGCATTCTCGATTATCTTTTTTAGCTATTCGGGATTGGTAATCCTGAAGGACTACCAGAGGATTTCTAATATTACTTGCCAAAGGTAAGGCCGGTAAGAGCCCAGAATGTCTGTGATAGCTATCTGGATTCTGGGTAAGCTTGCAATTAGTAAAGAAAGAGAAAGTGCCAAAGGCACGATCAATATTGGATTTAGCGATTCGCAATTCCGATATAGTATCTCAGGGTTTTAAATCCTTTTGCGACCCCTGCGACTTTGCGGTAAAAAAAAGTAAAACCTTCGGGGTCTCAGAGACCCCAAAGGTTACACAAACTCCCTAAAAATCACCGTGGCGTTATGTCCTCCAAAACCAAAGGTATTGCTCAAGGCCACTTTCACTTTTTTCTCTAACGCCTGCTTGGTCACAATCTGAATTCCTTCAGGAATGGCAGGATCCAAATTCTCCGTATTGATCGTAGGTGGAATAACCCCCTCATTGATAGCTTTCGTACAGAAAATCGCCTCTATCGCACCTGCCGCTCCCAGCAAATGCCCTGTCATGGACTTAGTCGCAGAGATATGAAGATTCTTCTGATCGCCTTTCGAAAGCCTAGAAATAGCCTTAATCTCGCTCAAATCTCCAGTTGGAGTGGAAGTCGCATGGGCATTGAGGTAATCCACTTCCTGAATACTAAGACCAGCTTCCTCAAGTGCAAACTTCATACACATGTAAGCTCCTTCGCCCTCAGGATGTGTTGCAGTGAGATGATACGCATCAGCTGTCATCGCAGCACCTACCACTTCTCCGTAGATCTTGGCACCACGCTTTTTCGCATGCTCATATTCCTCCAGGATCAAAGCTGCTGCTCCCTCTCCCATTACAAAACCATCTCGCTCAGCATCAAATGGCCTAGAAGCGGACGCAGGATTTTCATTTTTGGTAGAAAGTGCTTTCAAGGCGCTGAAACCTCCCATAGCGGCCTCCGTGATCGGCGCATCTGAGCCTCCTGTAATAATTACCTTCGCTTTTCCCCACTTGATGTAATTGAAAGCATCCATGATCGCGGAGTTCGAAGAAGCACAAGCTGTGACAGGCGTGTAGTTGATTCCCATAAAGCCATGCTTCATTGAGATCACTCCAGATGCCATGTTCACCAGGTATTTTGGGATAAAAAACGGGTTAAATCGTGGATTGAGGTCATTCCCCACAAATTCCTTCATCTCCTGCTCGAAAGTACCCATTCCGCCTTGGCTAGAACCCCAAATCACTCCCCCATCAAATGGTGATGCAAGTTGACTTACATCCAAACCTGCGTCTTCCATAGCTTCAGCAGCCACATACAAACCGTATTGGGTGTAAAGATCTGATCGCTTGATATCATTTCTGTCCAATCTCAGGCTAGGGTCCCAATTTTTAAGTTCGCTGGCAAACTGAGTTTTGAATTTCTCAGTATTGAAATAGGTAATTGCTGCTGCTCCACTTTTTCCTTCTTTGGCGTTTTGCCAGTTAGATTTCACATCATTCCCAAGAGCAGACAAAGCTCCCAAACCAGTGATTACCACTCTTCTTGAATTTATCATTTTTTTTTATTCAGGGGAAAAAACTCCCATTCTCATGAAAAAACCCAGCTACTCACCGGGTTTTTTCTATAGATAACTATAAAAATCTAATGTCTTACTACTGATATCTTTTTACTGAAAAACTACCTGCTTCTCCAAAGATCCTTCAGCTGTCTTCCGTTGATCAGCATCACAAATCGCGCTGGATTGGGAATTAAGACTATCCTCACGTCTTGCTTATCAAATTGCTCGGACTCAATAGGAACGCCCTGACTTCCAGAGACTTCGTAGCTGATGACACCATTGGCATCAGGAAGAAGTGGTTTGTAGGCATTAGCGATATAAGCTGTAGGCAACAAAATATCTGTATCAGACTTCAACTTCTCTTGAATTTTTTCAATTTCCGCCTCTAGCCTGTCCTCGTATTTATCATTGAAATCATCTTCCAAATCATGAAGTGCTTCTTCCAGATCGTCGTAGCTGGCGTCGCTATAATCCATTGCGGCCAATTGATTTCGTTTTTCTACTATTTCGGTAAGCTCCTTATCCAGCGTATCCCAATTCATTCCTTTTAATTTTTGATTTAAACTGCAAAGATGGCAATTCCCTTTTTTTATGAAGAACTATTTCAGAGAAATTAACTCACCAGAAGGATTTTTCCATTTCTACCTGGAGTATTGTAAGCCTCTATGGCAGCTTTGATTTCTGTCAAAGGGAAGGTTTCAGCCACTTCCGCAGTCGAATCATCACTCATCAAGAAGGCTTGAGTTTCTTTGTAAAGTTGCGCTCTTTCTTCCTTCGAAATTCGCTGCAACTCACTAGTCAACCAAAATCCCTCTATCGTAATTTCCTTGAAAATCATCATTCCTGTATTGACAGGCATGTTTTGCATACTCAATAATCCAAAGACGTACATGGTTCCTGATTGCTTTAGGCAATTCAGTGCTTTGGCTCCTAGCACACCTCCCACCGCATCAAACACAGCCGAAACTCCTTCGCCGATTTGATCGGATATCTCTTTTCTCAAGTCCTCTTTCTCAGTATTAATCACCAAATCAGCACCTAGGTTGGTTAGGTAGCTTTTCTGCTCATCGTGGCGAACGGTACAGGCTACTTTGATACCTTTTGATTTGGCTACCTGTATGGCAAACTTACCAAAAGCCGAAGCTCCAGCAGTCAACAAAAGCCATTCTCCTGCCTTCAACTTAGATTTCTGAACCATCGCCACCGCTGTCACAGGATTGACAAATGCCTGGCAAGCTACTTCAAATGACATCCCATCCGGCATAGGAATCACCTGCTTGGAAGGAAGGGTAATGTACTCTCTCCAAGTCCCTGTATTGGTTCCTTGAGCAGTAAACATCACGCGAGTACCCACCGGGATTTTGCCGTCAGCATCCGACTTACTCACGACTCCAGCCGCTTCAAAACCTGCACTACTGGGTAACGTAGGCTGTATCCCATACCTACCTTGGATAAACATCAGGTCAGATGGATTAATATTTCTAGCTTTTACTTGGATCTGAACTTCATCCGCTTTTGGTTCAGGCGCAGGAGATTCTCTTACCTGTAAAACATCCTGAGGTAGTCCAGTTTTTTCAAAAATTACTTCTATCATCGTGTGTGGCTATTTAGTTTAAATAAGTTTATATGATTATCCGCTTTTCTACCAGTAAGGTGGAACAAGCAATGTAGCAAATGTTAAACTTAAGAATTGAGGCCGCTTCGGTCACCGGACTTCCAACCAGATAAGCAAGGAATATAAGGTGAATGGCATTATTGCGGATAATCATATAAGTTTAATATGAATTTCCAATAGTAAAGCAGCTTGACAAAATACATGTTACCGGATATCATTCTTTGGACGATGGCTTTGCAACAATATAGTTTCGCTTGGATAATTATCATCATTATTAATCAATAGACAGCTAACATCCAGCATCAGACACCTAACATCCACCATCGGACATCTATCATCGGACACCCGGCACCCGACATCCAACATCCGACAACAATCTTTTAACTAAGAATAATCTGCAATCGTTCGGGCATACTATCTTTCTTTTTTTATCTTGAAGCTAGAAAACTAACCTACGTATGGATCTCTCCACATTATTCTCCTTAGAAGGAAAAGTCGCGCTTATCACAGGTGCAAGTAAAGGAATTGGCTTTAGTATCGCAGAAGTTTTTGCAGCCGCTGGCGCAAAAGTGGTGATTTGTAGTCGAAAACAAGAGGCGCTCGATGAGATGGCTAATCAACTGAAATCCAAAGGCTATGAAGCGACAGGCATTGCTTGCAATGTGGGAAACATGGATGAACTTCCCGATTTGGTAGCCAAAACTGTAGCCCAATACGGACAATTGGACATCCTTGTCAACAATGCGGCTACAAGTCCTGTCTTCGGTCCAGTGCATGAAACTAGCCCCGATGCCTTCGATAAAATCATGAATGTGAACCTCAAAGCACCTTTCGAACTCGCAAAGCTCTGTCGGCCGCATCTCCGAAAATCCGCAAATGCCTCCGTAATCAACATCAGCTCCATAGGCGGAATTTCTCCAGAACATGGACTGGGTATCTATAGCGTGAGCAAAGCTGCTTTGATTTCCTTGACCAAAGTACTCGCTAAAGAATGGGGAGAAGCTGAGATTCGCGTCAATGCTATCTGTCCGGGTTTGATCGAAACTAAGTTCTCTGAGCCACTTTGGAACAATGAAAAAATCATGAGCATGGTCATGAAAAAGCTGGCAATCAAACGCGTAGGTTCTGCTCAGGAAATCGGAGCAATGGCACTTTTCCTCGCCTCTCCTGCCGCAGCCTACGTGACGGGTTCAGTCTTCACAGCTGATGGTGGCTTTACTATTTAAGAAAATGACCGGTGCTGGATGACCGATGTTTGATAATGAGCGACCAAAGTGTGGCTGGTAATCAAAATAAAAATTCTGATTATCAACTTCTCTGTCAGCACGTATTCGAAGCAGCTGAAGAAATGACAAACTCATAAAATTTAGTCGCATCGGTCATCGCTCATCGGTCTCCCAGCCTATCAAGCAAGGAAAATAGAGCAAGAGATATACTTAAACACTACAAGGCAGAAATTTTTACACGCATGGAAATTCGTAAAATAACGATCATAGGGGCTGGAAATCTTGGAACAAGAATAGGCCTTCAGGCGGCCATTTCAGGTTTTGAAGTGAAGGTCTATGACATTCATGAAAAGAGTTTGACACGATCTCTTGCTGCTATGAAAAAACTTCTAGCTCATTTAGTGCGGACAAACTATATCTTGGAGCAAGAAGGCGAGCGAGCATTGGAAAAGGTGGTTTTTACGCTGAGTTTAAAGGAAGCACTTGAATACGCTGATTTAGTCAGTGAAAGTGTGGTTGAAGATGCGGCTATCAAAACCAGCGTGTGGAAGAAAATCGGCGAACTTGCACCAGCACCTACTATTTTCACCACCAATACTTCCTATCTTCTTCCTTCTCAGTTTGCTGAAATTTCCGGCAGACCAGAGAAGTTTTGCGCCTTTCATTTTCATGACGTTTTCCACTCCAGAGTCGTCGATATAATGCCGCATGCAGGAACATCCGATGCAGTACTAGATCTTTTGGAGGACTTGGGCAGAAGACTGAATCAAGTCCCAATTTTGGTCAAGAAGGAGCATTCCGGGTATATTTTCAATACATTATTGATAGCTTGGATAGATGCAGCCGGCAGATTACTTACTGGGGAAATTGCCGAGGTAGAAGCAATTGACAAATCCTGGATGATCAACTTCGGGATGTCGGCTGGACCTTTTGGCATCCTGGATAATGTGGGTCTTGATACGGCTTGGCACATCACCAATGCAAGAAGAAATCCAGCTTCACGGGCTTTTGCATCACTTCTCAAAACCTATGTGGATCAAGGTAAGCTTGGCACAAAATCAGGTGAAGGCTTTTACACCTATCCTCACCCGAAATACAAAGACTCAGACTTTTTGAAGTAAATTCAGAAAACTCCATGCTCGAATGATCTACGAGCGATAAGTAACTCGTATTTTACGATGCCCTAAAGATTACCTCACGCTTAATCCAACCCATGAATCCATTGTATTTATGCATTACGTTGAGCTTGTTTTTTATACAAGTAGATCAAGGCATTTCACAGATTTCTGTTGATCAAAAATTAAACTTGCCTTATTCCCTGCATTCCATCGCTGAAATCGTGCAGGTAGATTCTTCCGAATATACCTTGGAGGATATCATTCAAAAAGGGAATTCACTGGAATATAATGCTCTGGAAAACCCCATCACCGACTTGGGGTTTACCGACCAAACGTATTGGCTCAGGTTTGCCCTTTCTAATGATTCCAAGTTGCCTCTGACTTTCTATTTGGAAACTGCCCGTCCTATCACAGATGTAGTCCATCTCTTTCAGATCCATAACGGTCAAATCATCTCGGATCAACTGAGTGGAGACCTGGTAAACTTTGCCGATAGACCCTTCAATCATCGAAAAATCATTTTCCCTATAACCATCCCGGCTAGCTCTTCGTCTCAGTTTTACATCAAATACCAAAGTGATGGAGAGGTCATCAGTATCCCGCTGGAGCTCAATGACACCTCCTCGCTAGTAGCTACTTCCTTCTTCAACCAGTTGATTTTTGGCTTTTTCTATGGAGTATTATTTTTAGCAGGGGCTACCTATCTGTTCTTTTATTTTGGAATGAAAGAGTCGAGCTTTCTCTATTATGTCGCATACGTGGTGTCAATAGCCTTTCTTCACATGAATCTTGATGGATACTTTTTTCAATTCATCACCCAAGAACCAGGTTGGTTCGCCAACCGCTCCTTACTAATCTTTGCCACCTTCAGTTCATTGGCCCTCACTGCTTACGCTTATTTCTACTTGAAGGCAGTCACAACCACCAGGTTTATCAAAAAATCCTACGAGTTTATGTTTGGTGCGAATGTAATACTCCTGATTTTTATTCTGACCTATTCCGTAGGACAAGCGTATTATTACCCTATTGTCAATGCTTTAGGTTTTCTTCTGCTTATTCTCATCATTCTCACGATAGTCCAAAGCTACCGATCCGGCAAACGGGTAGATATTTTCTTCAGCGTCGGTATAGCCTGTCTGACTTTAGGTTTCGTGATTTTTATACTAAATAATTTTTCCCTGATTCCTAATTCATTTTTGACTTCCAACGCATCCAAACTAGGCACTGGAGCTGAGATCATTTTTCTATCCCTGTCCATGGCAAATAGAATTAGATTGCTGAAAAGCGAAAAAGAAGAAATGCAAGAAATCGCTTTGTTAAGAGCGGAGGAATCCAATGACATCAAAACATTCTTTCTCTCCAATATGAGTCATGAGCTGAGAACTCCCCTCAATGCCATTTTGGGGCTTTCCAAATCTATCCTGAGCAACACGGATGATACCACTATCAAAAATAATCTGGAAGTCATTCAATATTCATCCATGTCGCTTCTTGGCTCAATCAATGATATCTTGGATTATTCCAAAATAGAAAAAGGAGAGCTCAAACTAGCACAGGTAGATTTTGATCTTCAGAAAATAATCCAGGAATTGAAGCTCATCACCAATCAAAAATCTCGTGAGAAAGGGCTGGAGTTTATCTATGAAGAGCGAAACACGATCAATACAAAACTGGTGGGTGATCCTATCCGGCTAAAACAGATCCTATCAAATGTGCTGAACAACGCTACCAAATTCACCCAAAAAGGTCAGGTGAAATTACTAGTCAATACAGAAGAGATAGCGGGTAACAAACTTCTATTGACTCTTGATGTAGAGGACACAGGCGTAGGTATTGCAAAAGAAAAAATCAACCGAATTTTCGATTCATTCAGCCAGGAGCAGATCAATGACAAAAGAAATTACGGAGGATTTGGAATTGGATTGTGTATCGTAAAAGCCCTAGTGGACCTGCACCAAGGCACTATAAAAGTAAGTAGTGCGAAGAATGAAGGGACTGTGGTTCACATCAGCCTAGAACTGGACAAGGCAATTTCATCCCAAAAACCTCAGGAATTAATGACGCCTGCACAGGCTGAGAAGCTTATGAAAGGCAGACATTTCCTAGTGGTAGAAGACAACACCGTGAATCAACTGGTGATCAAATCCATCTTGAGAAAATGGCAAGGTGTTAGTTTTGACTTTGCGAATAACGGGCTGGAAGCATTAGAGGCTGTGAAGATAAAACCTTACGACCTCATTCTCATGGATCTGCAAATGCCCGAAATGGATGGTTACGAAGCAACCGAGCTCATTCGTGCCGGAAATTCAGGAATTAATTCAGCGAATATCCCCATAATTGCGGTGACAGCTGACACTACGGAAAAGACGAAATCGCGGGTTTTTGCCATAGGAATGGACGATTATATCACTAAGCCTATTGATGCAGAGTTACTTTATGCAAGCGTAGAAAAAGCCCTTTACTTGGAAAAAATTAAGTTGAATATAGAGTGATAAGAGTTACTGCACTCCCTTGTTTGGCTCCACTGATGGGACATAATCTATAGGCAAAAGGTCAGCAACTCGCTCCCAGCCCATGTAGCCTTCTACTACAATTCCAAAAGGATCGGACAGGCTTCCATTTTCAAAAATCTCCACAGAATCATTCATCATTCTTATGATTGATGTTTGGACATCACGAGGCCCTCTACCCAATCCATTCGCATATAAAAAGCTCTCTTTTTCTCTGAGGTAGGTCACTAGAATATAATCCGAGAACTCCAAAAACTCTCTCTTTTCCCTGTTTTCAAGGATAGCAACTGAGGTAATCGGAATGGTATCGACTCTATCTTTAAATTTACCAGGACGGTCAGGGTCAGCTTCTCTAAATAATTTCCTCATCTCAAATCCTTCCGAGACAGTTTTTCCAAGATATACAGCTTTCAAAAAATGTTGCAAACTCCCATAGTACGCTTCCTGACGATTTCTTTCCACCTTTCGAAGTTTTCCCTTGGAAAGTTTTGAATCAGGAATAAAAAGTGGGAAACCGCTGTAAGTCACTATCCCACTTTTATAATCATTTTGAAAATGATCGAGCAAATACTCCAGTCGATAGCCTAGATTGATGTTATCAATTTTTAGAATATCCCTTGAGGAAGCTATCAGCGAACCTGGGACGGACTGATCGTCCAAGATCATAGACAACTCATTCAAGATTTCCGTCTTCATACTATTCTCAGAAGTTCCTAAGAAATACCGTTTGAATTCATCCAAATTTCTATACCAAGAAGGATCACGAACGTCACTCACCTCCATTTCTTCCAAATCTTCCTCTACAGCCACCAGCTTAAATCGGTATCCCTGCGGCTGAACCATGGAAGAAGGAAGATTAAATGTGAGTCCTTCATACCCTAAAATCCGAATAATCACCTCATAATTCCCATCAGGGATAGTCAATGTAAATTTCCCTTGCTCATCTGAAGAGGTCCCAAAAGTAGTGTTTGCTAAAAAAACCGAGGCATTGGGAATGGGTAATTCTGTTTCTAAATCAACAATAGTGCCCTTGAAGGTTGCCTGGGCATGGGTAGAAACGCCTCCTCCCAGCAAGAAGAATCCTATAATTAGTAGTAACAAAATAGATCTTGCCTTGTTCAAACTCATCAGTGCAAATAAGTAGGGGCGAAACATTTTTCGCCCTAGCGAATCAACTTCCGCCCTAACGCATCAACTTCTCATCCTTATTTTTTCTTCGCAAATCGCCCCCCTTTTTTCTTGGGCTCAGGCTGATTTTCAATGATATGAAGCGTCTCCTCATAAGTCAACTTTTCAGCCTCCTTATCCTTAGGGATTTTATAGTTGTTCTTACCCATCTTAATGTATGGCCCCCATCTTCCATTCAAAACTTGGATCTCAGGATTCTCATCAAAGGTTTTGATATGCTTCTTTGCATCTGCCTCTCGCTTATCCTTGATCAGTTGAATCCCTTCTTCCTCAGTGATGCTCAATGGATCCATCTCCTTTGGAAGGGAGACAAAATTACCGTCGTGTCGTACATAAGGACCAAATCTACCGATCGCCGCCACCATCTTTTTGTCCTCAAACATCCCGATATCACGCGGCAATTTGAATAATTCAAGCGCATCTTCCATCGTGATATTCTCGATGAATTGCCCCTTTTTCAAACTGGCAAATTGCTTCTCTTCGTCCTCTGAATCACCGATCTGAACCAATGGCCCAAATTTCCCAAGACGTACGATCATCGGCTTGCCACTCACCGGATGGTTACCCAGCTCTCGGCTTGAGTTGATGTCCTGTCTGGCTATTTGCTCCGTATCCTCTACATTCTTGTGAAATTTGCCATAAAAAGAATCCAGCATATCCTGCCACACTTGTCCTCCAGACGCGATTTCGTCAAACTCCTTCTCTACCCTAGCGGTAAAGCTGAAGTCAATTACATTTGGAAAATGCTCCACCAAGAAGTCATTCACCACCATCGCGATGTTGGTAGGGAAAAGCTTCTGCTTCTCTGCTCCTGTATTTTCAGTTTTAGTCGTGTCTTTGAAGGAGCCATTTTTGATCAGCATTTCCACATAATCTCTCGGAGTTCCATCTCTGGATTCCTTGATTACATATTCACGTCGTTGGATGGTAGAGATCGTAGGCGCATAGGTAGAAGGACGACCGATTCCCAGTTCCTCTAGTTTCTTCACAAGGGAAGCTTCTGTGTATCTAGGCGAGGCTCTGGAGAATGTCTCCCGACCTTTCATTTCTTGTAGCGCCAAGCTTTGTCCTATAGTCAATGGAGGCAACAGCGCTTTGCCTTCGTTGCTATCATCCTCTTCAGGCTCGTCATCTGTATCTTCGAGATACACTTTTAGAAAGCCATCAAACTTGATGATCTCACCTGTTGCGACTAGGTTTTGAGGCTGATTGGAAATATCGATGGTAATCACAGTCTTTTCCAATTCTGCATCGGCCATTTGCGAAGCAATTGCACGCTTCCAGATCAGCTCATAGAGCCGCTGTTCGTTACGTTCTCCACCCACAGATGAGTTGGCAAAATCCGTAGGCCTGATGGCTTCGTGAGCCTCTTGAGCACTTTCGGATTTAGAACTATATTTTCTTGATTTATGGTATTTCTCTCCGTATGAATCATAGATAGCCTTTTTGGCGGAAGCCATAGCATCATCCGATAGATTCACACTATCCGTTCTCATGTAAGTAATCTTACCCGCTTCATATAGCTTCTGGGCAACTGACATGGTCTGAGCCACTGAGAAATACAGCTTTCTACTTGCCTCTTGCTGAAGTGTAGAAGTGGTAAAAGGTGCCGCTGGCGTCTTTTTTCCAGGCTTTTTCTCAAGGTTGGCTACAGAGAAAGTAGCCGCTAGGCAATTCTTTAGGAATTCCTCTGCCTCAGCTTTGGTATCGAATTTCTTTGGAAGTTCGGCTTGAAAAGTTCTTCCTTCAACTTCGAAAATCGCTGTAATTCGAAAGCTAGATTTGGCCTTGTGCTGCTCTATTTCGCGCTCTCGATCTACGATTAACCGTACTGCCACAGACTGAACTCTACCTGCGGAAAGCCCCGTCTTGATTTTCTTCCATAGAATAGGTGAAAGCTCAAAACCTACCAAACGATCCAGAATACGTCTTGCCTGCTGGGCATTTACCAGGTCAATATCAATCCCTCGGGGATTTTCTATCGCTTTGGTAATCGCATTTTTGGTGATTTCTCTGAAAACAATTCTTCGTGTAGTATCATCCTTGAGTTTCAAAACCTCCTTGAGATGCCAAGAAATAGCTTCCCCCTCCCGGTCGTCGTCACTTGCTAGGTACACTGTCTCAGCGTTCTTCACCAGTGCCTTCAGATTTTTGATCACCTCTTTTTTATCAGCAGTGACCTCGTAGGTTGGGTTGAATCTATTTTTAATATCGATTGCTTTATCGCCTTTTGGAAGATCCCGCACGTGACCGTAGCTGGATGCTACTTTATAGTCCTTGCCCAGATACCCTTCAATGGTTTTGGCTTTGGCAGGTGACTCGACGATAACAAGGTTTTTTGACATAGAAAGGCGAATTTTCTGGGTTTTAAAGCCCGTTTAGAAAAGCTAAAAATAGACGGCATTGTTTTCTCGTCCAAATAATTAAAAAAGCACAGAGCTGATTTGGATGGATTTTTGATTAAAGTTGGGGAGATTTGAGTGTAGCTAAATCACTTATCATGAAGCAATTGATTTTACTTAGACACGGAGAAGCAAGTTTTTCTGGAGAGTCCGATTTTCAGAGACAACTCACCAAAAAAGGTAGAGATGCTATCTCTAGGCTGGGTAAAACCTTAGAAGGGAAATTAAAATCTGTTGATTTGATGTACTGTTCTACTGCCACGCGTACCCGGGAGACAGCTGAACTTCTCGGAAATCATCTTGCTATAGAGGATACTTTTTTTACTAAAGATATTTATGATGGAGACCTTAAGAAA
The DNA here is from genome assembly GCF_039969895.1 of Algoriphagus sp. Lineage (GTDB taxonomy): Bacteria > Bacteroidota > Bacteroidia > Cytophagales > Cyclobacteriaceae > Algoriphagus. The sequence continues at coordinate 84,325 of NZ_JBDVMZ010000026.1, read as the reverse complement.
TTGATTTCTCTCTTGGAAAACACTACCAATACGGTCACATCTTGTCTCTTGGTAGGACATAATCCTACGATTAGTCTCTTACTTTCTCATATTTCGGGGGAAAATTATATTGGAATGCAGCCAGGAATGATGGCGATACTTGACCTTGAACTTTCCGATTGGCAAATGATCGGATTCGGAACGGGTATCTTAAAGGAAATTCTTCAATAGGTGCTTCACTGGCATTAACTGTTCAACAGGGATTAAAACCCTATTTGTAAATTTCTCCTAAAAACCTTACCCATACTATGAAAATAAAAACCAAGTATCCCTATATTCACACAATATTCAAGAAATTTTCGAAGATTAGAAACCAGTATTTCTTATTTTCAATTTTCTTCGATTGTAAATAACCCGCTCACTATTCGGACCCATACCCCGAAGCCTAGCCCAAAATGTTCGAATAAAGCCCTTGCTAAAAAAGTCTCCTAGTGCGGGCATTGATTACCCTTTTGAGAATATACCAACCCAAATTTTGATTATCCCAGTAATCTTTACGATTCTGAGCTAGTGACCCGAAAAAAAAAGAGAATTGAAAAGCAAAAAGCCCAGAACTCTAAAATTCTGGGCTTTTTGTATTCTTAGTGTTAGTCTTAGAAATCTGTTGATTTCCCATCCAGGTCAAGTTTTTTGATCCAGATATTTTTGAAAAACACATCGTGCCCCTCAGCCTGAAGCTTGAGTCCGCCCGGAGTGTCGGTTATTCCTTTTCCACCATCATTACCGCCGTCAAGACCTGAATTTGGTCCTCCCCAAACCTGCTGTATTTCCTTGTCCTCATGAATTTTCACTCCATTAAAATAAACAGTCGCACGAGGCTTAGCTACTAGCTTTCCATTTTCAAATCGCGCTGCTTTGAAGACGATATCATAAGCATTCCATTTGCCAATGCCATAATATTCCTCAGAAGTGGGAACATGCTCGTTGATCAGCGCCGCCAAACCATGGTCTCCGTAGTCACCATCTAAGATTTGAATTTCGTAACGATTCTGAAGATAAACTCCAGAGTTACCTCCTTCATCCTTTACATAAAACTCTACATGGGCACGAAAATCCTCGAATTTCTCTTTAGTTACGATATCAGCTGCACCGTACTTTCCTCCCGCTCCTGCTGGATCGTTACTGCTGATTGCTTTTCCACCAGTCACCGGATCGGTCACTTCCGGCCATTTTATAGGGTTTTCAGCAGAGAAGCGTGGGCCTTCCCAATACTCCCAATTTTTGTCCAAAGACTTTTTTGAGCCATCTAAATAGACCTTGGCACCTTTTTCGGGTTTGGCTCCTACTCCAGTCTGTGCTTGCGCTAAAGAGACAACTCCGATTAATGCGAGACTAAGTGATAGTCTTTGAATTGTTTTGTAGTTCATAGATTTTAGGTTTAAGTTTTTCTTATAAAATGAATTCTTAAGCAATTTACGATAGTTCAATTTGGTTAATTTTAGGCAAAATAAACTCTTTTATGATATGAAATGGGAAGGTAGAAGAAGAAGTTCGAATGTAGATGATAGACGGGGTCAACGAGTAGGCGGTTCACGAGGTGGAGGTTTTAACCCTATGCTGATCGGTCCGCTGATAAAAATACTTTTTTCGAAAACAGGTCTTATTATCGTCGGAATTGTCATAGCGATATCAGTATTTACCGGCACCAACCCACTTACCTTCTTAGGCAATTTCATGGGTGGTGGCAGTCAAGGCTTCACCACCGAGACCAATTACACACCTACTGCTGAGGAAGATCGCCTGGCTGCATTTAGTGAGACAATCCTCGCAGACACGGAGGACGTTTGGAATGCACTTTTGGAAAATTACCGTGAACCTACTCTGGTGCTTTTCAGTGGTCAGGTATCTTCTGCGTGCGGTATGGCATCGAGTGCTACAGGACCATTTTATTGTCCCGGTGATGAGCAACTCTACATAGATTTAAGTTTTTTCAAAGAAATGGAAGTAAAGCTAAAAGCTCCAGGCGATTTTGCTCAGGCCTATGTCATCGCTCATGAGGTAGGTCATCATATCCAGAAAATCATGGGAATCACCTCAGAAATGGACAGGCTGAGAGGTCAGGTAAGCGAAAAAGAATACAATCAGTTTTCGGTGAAACTAGAATTACAAGCTGATTTTTTAGCGGGAGTTTGGGCACATCACAGTCAGAAATCAGTCGGTTGGATGGAAAAAGGAGACCTAGCAGAAGCCCTAAACGCCGCCAATGCTATCGGAGATGACCGACTTCAGAAGCAATCAACGGGTCGTGTGATGCCAGATTCATTCACGCATGGCACCTCTGCTCAGCGGATGAAATGGTTCAGGAAAGGCTTTGAAACTGGCGATATCTCGCAAGGCGATACCTTCAATGCAACTGATCTATGACTAGATTAACTAGGTTCAAGCACCAAAATCTGATCTGAACTAATCTGATGGATGTATTGCCTCAGCAGGTAATACGTCTCAGGGACTTGGGGCACTGGCTCAAGGAGAGCTGGAATTGCAGCTGAAATCAGACCTTCCTCTAGATAGGCAAACTTACTCAGCATCCCTTGTTCAAACAGGCAATAGGCATATTCTGAATCAGTCCGCCCGTCCAATTTGATTAAAATTTCTTGTTGGCTATCCTTGATTTTGTGCATGAATTCAGCCACGCGCTGATTGTAATACTTAGGCTCTTCAGAGAAATCGCAGGCTCCTTCGCAGGGCAATTCATCTTCGGAGGAACAATTTACTTTTCTAAGTCCACATAATTTGGGACAAAGACCGTAGGTTATGATTCCTGTTTTCAAAAATAGATTTGCTTCTTCCATGGAAAAAAATGATTCGAGTGGCTTGAAAAGCTTCGTGATTTTCGAGATCTGAAATCTTCCATACCCTGAATTATCCACATAATGAAACAAACCATACAGTTGCTTGGGCAGCTTTAAGGCAGAATTATATTTTGGCCATAATCTTTTGATTTCCAATGCCTCATATAGCAGTGCCATAAATTCAGTTCCCGTCAATTCCCACCGCAGATCAAAGACTTCCGACTTGAGTTTGGACTTCAACTTAGGCAGAACCTGGCCTGAAAAGTGATTCTTAAATCGCTCCCGGATATTGATAGCTTTCCCTACATAGATCACCTTACCTCGCTCATCCAGCATGTAGTACACGCCGCAGCTGTCAGGAATTTCTTTGAATTTGGAATGAGGGAAATTGGGAGGAAGAAAAGCCTCACCCGTGTTTTTTTTGAGCGATTGATTGATGAGTTGGTAATTCGATTTGATCATTCGATCGAAAAGAATTGCTGTAGCTCTCGCGTCGCCCATTGCCCGGTGACGTGCTTCGATAGGAATTTTTTGACTTTCGCAAAGCCGTCCAAGACTGTAGGATTTCATACCTGGAAATACTTTTCTACTCAATCGAACCGTACAAAGTTTCGGGCTTTTCAGCTCCTTCCCTACCTTCAAAAATGCCTCACGAATAAAGCCAAAATCAAAGCTGACATTATGAGCCACGAAGACCTTATCGTTCAACAGTTCCCATAGCTCATCCTGAATGTCTGAAAAAGTAGGCTGATGCCTGACCATGAAATTGTCGATACCAGTCAGACCGGTAATGTAGGTGGGGATTGCCTGCTCAGGATTGAGGAGGGTTTCGTATTCTCTGATGATTTGTTCACCATCATGAATCAAAACAGCTATTTCTGTAATCCCACCGTATTTGGGTGCGCCTCCGGTGGTCTCTATATCTACTATGGCAAATTCCATTGCTCAAAAATAGGAATTAGGATGTTGACATGGGCATGCTTGTCAGAGAATGACAAACTTTAGATGAGATACACCTTCCCTACATGAAATCAATTCAAAGAAAAGGAATTGTACGTATATGTTTTATGATTATCCGCTTTTCTACCAGTAAGGTGGAATAAGTAATTAGCAAATGTTAAACTTAAGAATTGAAGCCGCTTCGGTCTTGAATACGCTCCCATTTCAGATAATTTATTTGCTTCAAGGCTCGACAAATAGACTGACTCGTTTCATTTTTTGACCACTCATCCTATTAATGCAACTTTGTTTCATTTATTCTGGTTTAAAACTTCAAAGCCTTCTATTTTTGCATTGTGAATTTAAAAACAGGAATATTCTTACTGATTAGTTTGCTGATCGGGCATGTAGTACAAGCTGAGGATTGCAAACTTATCATTCGGGGAAAGATCATTCATTTGGAAAATAATGAACCGATAGAGGCTGCGTATATATGGGTGATTGAGGCCGAAGAAGGTGCTGTGAGTGATCAGAATGGCAACTTCGTGGTAAAAAATCTATGTCCAGGTACCTACACACTTACCATCCAATACCTAGGACATCAATCAATAAGAGATACAGTCGAATTAACCTCGGGCAACTATACCAAGACGTATAGGCTGGAAGAAGAAGCCCTTGGGCTACAAAGCATAGAAGTGCATGGTCACCGGGATGCGGTGACGACCACTACTGCGGTTTCTGCATTATATGGGGAAGCTTTGCTAGAGGCAAGAGGTGAAAATCTAGGCGAAAGTTTGAAGCGAATCTCCGGCGTATCTACATTTTCCACAGGAAATAGTATTGCAAAACCTGTCATTCATGGTATGCACAGTAACCGGATCATGATCATGAATAATGGAATCAGACTGGAAGGGCAGCAATGGGGTGCTGAGCATGCACCGGAAATTGATCCTTTTCTTGCAGATGAAATAACAGTTGTCAAAGGTGCTGAAACCGTCAGATATGGGCCTGAGGCTATGGGAGGCCTGATATTAGTCAATCCAGCGCCATTGCCAACGAGCAAAACGAGTAAAACCAGCCTTAGTGTCATAGGAGCGTCCAATGGAAGAATGGGCAACATTAACGTAGCGCATGTAGGAGGCTCTGAAAAGGTCAAAGGCCTGGGATATAGAATTCAAGGATCAGCAAAGCGATCCGGCAACGTGAAATCGCCAGGATACTTTCAGCGAAATACAGGTGTAAGCGAGCTTAACTTGAGCAGCTCTCTTGGGTACAGTAATAAAAAACTAGGTGTAGAGGCCTACTACAGTCTTTTCCATACGGAATTAGGAATTCTAACTGAATCCCATACCGGCAATCTCTCGGATTTGGAGGCTATCATAGCCAACGGCAGACCCTTCAGTGATGGAGAATTCACCTATGACATCATAAATCCGAAGCAACGTGTCACGCATCACTTGGCAAAGCTGAAGTCCCACTACCATCTCTCAGAAAACTGGAAAGTAAACTTCCAGTATGGTTTTCAACTCAACCACAGACAGGAATTTGACAAAAGACGTGGTGATTTGAATGAGAAAGCAAGTTTGGATTTGGAGCTTTATACGAACACTGTGGACTTATTTATGAACCACACCCACAAAAATGAATTCAGTGGCACATGGGGATTTAACCTGATTCAACAGGCCAATAGTAATGTACCCGGCACAGGCGTGACTCCGCTGATTCCAAATTACGACATGCTAAATGTGGGTTTCTATGTCATGGAAAAATACTCCAAAGGGCCATTGGAAGTTGAAGCAGGGATAAGATACGATCTACGAAATGTGAGTACGGCAAGATACATTAGTCAAGAGCTTCAAACTGCGGAATTGGACTATCAGAATTTCTCTGCTTTTATAGGAGGTCTTTACCATATTACCCCAGAATTGACTTTCAACTCCAACCTAGGTTCCGCGTGGAGACCGCCAAACGTCAATGAATTATTCAGTGAGGGGCTTCATCATGGAGCTGCGGCTGTGGAGATTGGGGACCCAAATTTGAAGTCTGAAAAATCTCTCAAATGGATCAATGAGCTACAATACGACGGTCGAAGAACCCATTTGGAATTCACTGCTTACCTCAATCCAATCAATGATTACATCTACCTAAATCCTACCGGTGAAGTGTTTGTCAGCCTGAGAGGCACCTTCAATGTCTATGAATACTTGCAGGCAAATGCATTTTTCTACGGGTTTGACTTTGCGGGAAGTTATGAATTCACAGATAGACTTAGTGGGTATCTGAAGGGATCTATCGTGCAGGCTAAAAATACGGATAAGGATAGTTACTTCCCATTCATCCCAGCCAACAGAATGGACTGGGGCATTTCTTATGATTTATCCAAAAATGCAGCTGCCCTGACAAATAAAATCACGCTGAGTAATGTACTCGTAGCCCAGCAAAACAGAGAGCCTGACTTCGATATTGCGCCACCTCCGCCGGCGTATGCACTATTCAATTTGTCTTATCAAAAGCAATTCAACGTGGCTGAGGACAAGCTCAATATAGGCCTGCAGGTTCACAACCTTTTCAATACGAGATATAAGGACTATATGAATCGCTTTAGATATTTCACCTATGATATGGGAACAAATCTTCTACTTAAAATAAACTATGAATTCTAACCAATTACTTATGAAAACGACAAACAAACTCTACCTCATTGCACTCGCATTAGTTTCATTTTCTTTCGCCAGCTGCGACAGTGATGATCCAGTTCCGGAAAATGATGGAGAATTAATCACCGATGTCACACTTACTTTTCAGGAACTCGATGCAAGTGGAAACCCTGTAGGAACTGCATTTGACTTCACTGCTTCTGATTCAGAAGGAATAGAAGTTGGAACAACTCCGACTATAGAAACTGTACAATTAACTAAAGGAAAAACTTATCAGATGACGATCGATGTACTCAATTCCATCGAAGGAGAAGACATCACTGAGGAAATAAGAGAGGAAGCAGACGAGCATCAGTTCTATTTCTTGGGTTCAGCTTTAACCAGCTCTCCATTCATGACTTATGTGTATGATGACGAAGGAAGTGAATTGATCGGACTAAAAGGAATAGTAACTGTACAATTAAATCCTGGAGTTAACAACGCAAATATGCGCGTGATTCTAAGACATGATTTGGACAAAAATTATCCAGGTGCTGACAATCCAAATTTTCAGGATTTCGCTATGGCGGGTGGTGAATCTGATTTGGACATCACATTCCCGGTAGTAGTTAGCAATTAAGCTAATTATTGATTCTTCTGCCCTTTACGTTTCATCTAGGTAATGGCTAGAAGAACCTAAGCTTAACCAATAAAAAAACCCGATTCATCATCGGGTTTTTTTATTGGTTAATTATCGTAGTGTTGAGCATAATACGCTTGGTACGCTCCTGAAGTGACATGATCCAGCCAATCTTGGTTGGCCAGATACCAATCGATCGTCAGCTCTATTCCTTCCTCAAACTGCAAACTTGGCTCCCAGCCCAATTCTTTTTGAATCTTGGTAGCATCGATCGCATAGCGCAAATCATGTCCGGCTCGGTCTTTCACGTAGGTGATTAGTTTTTCAGAGCTACCGGCCTCTCGCCCCAGTTTTTGATCCATTTTAGCACAGAGCAACTTCACGATGTCAATATTTTTCCACTCATTGAATCCACCGATGTTGTAAGTTTCTCCGGATTTTCCTTGATGAAAAACCGTATCGATAGCTCTCGCATGATCTTTTACAAACAGCCAATCCCGTACATTTTCACCTTTTCCATACACAGGCAAAGGCTTATTATTCTTGATGTTATGAATACAAAGTGGGATTAATTTCTCAGGAAAATGATTCGGCCCGTAATTATTAGAGCAGTTAGAAATCACCGTTTTCATACCATACGTATTCGCATATGCTCGTACGAAATGATCTGAAGATGCCTTCGAAGCCGAATAGGGAGACTGAGGATCGTACGGGGTTGTTTCCAAAAAGAAGCCTCCATCGTGCAAAGAACCATAGACTTCGTCCGTAGAGACATGGTAGAATAAATGCGAATCCAAGTCATCTTTCCAGAATTCCTTAGAGGCATTCAACAAATTTACTGTACCAAATACGTTTGTTTTGACGAAAGCCAACGGGTCTGAGATCGAACGATCTACGTGAGACTCCGCAGCGAGATGGATTACATCAGAGATTTGATGCTTCGCAAAAATAGCCTGGAGTGCCGCCTCATCTTGAATATCTGCTTTTTCAAACACATAATTAGAGGCTCCCTCTACCTCCTTCAAATTTTCCAGGTTCCCAGCATAAGTCAGGGCATCCAAATTGACAATTTTATAGCTTGGGTAGTTTTCTACGAATAATCGTACTACGTGGCTACCAATAAATCCGGCTCCACCGGTAATCAAAAGTGACTTTTTCATCTTATTTCTTGTAATAATCTAGGTACCAGTCGGTAAATGATTTGACTCCTTGATCTATCGGAGTGGCAGGTTGATATCCTGTATCTCTCACCAAATCAGACACATCAGCATGGGAGGCCGGCACATCACCCGGCTGCAGAGGAAGCATGTTCATCTTCGCTTCTCTGCCCAAGCCTTTCTCTACCGCATGGATATAATCCATCAATAGCACCGGCGCTGAGTTTCCGATATTGTAAACTTTATAGGGGGATTTTGAGCTTCCAGGGTCAGGATTCTGTGCATCAAAATCTGGGTTTGGACTAGCTGCTCTATCAGCTACTTTGATCACACCCGTTACTATGTCATCTATATAAGTGAAATCCCGCTTCATATTGCCATAGTTGAACACCTGAATAGGCTCACCTTTTAAAATTGCTTCTGTAAAAAGGAACAATGCCATATCAGGCCTTCCCCATGGACCATAAACGGTGAAAAACCTTAAGCCAGTTGTCGGGATATTGAACAAGTGACTATACGTATGAGCCATCAGCTCATTGGATTTCTTAGAGGCAGCGTACAAGCTAATCGGATGATCTACTGAGTCTGAGGTAGAAAATGGCATTTTCTCATTTGACCCATATACCGAGCTCGAAGACGCATAAACCAGATGCTGAACGGGATGAAAACGACAGGCTTCCAGAATATTGAGAAAAGCTACAATGTTACTTTCAATATAGACTTCTGGATTGGTCAATGAATAACGAACTCCAGCTTGCGCTGCGAGATGGATTACTTTGTCAAATTTCTCAGTAGAAAACAACTCCAACAAGCTTTCTTTAACTGAAAGATCTAGCTGTATAAATCGGTAAGCTGGTAGAGATTCCGACTGACTCAATTCACCCTTAACAATATTTTCTCTACGAATACCCATGTGCTCTAATCGGGCATATTTCAGGTTGACATCGTAATAGTCGTTAATAATATCAAGTCCAACTACCTCATCTCCTCTATCCAAAAGTTGCTGTGCAACGTGAAATCCGATAAATCCGGCAGTTCCAGTAACTAGGTATTTCATCTATTAATAATTAGTTTTTTTAGTCTAATGGAGTTTCGCAAAATTAAAAGTCACACAGGAAGGTATGCCATGCATTATGCTGAAATTCATGGGTAAAATTTAAGTTTATTTGAGCCCAAATATAAGTCATTCTGTGGTACTAGCGGCCTTTAACACCTGCTGGTAATGCGCAAAAATTTCCTGTTGAACTTGAGTTCGTTCATAATTGTCACAAACTTCCCTGTAGAGATTATCTGCTAGCTCCGCCATTTTATCTCGCTTCACGTAGGCAAACTCCATCGCTTCTTTGAGCACTTCCACGTTTTTGACTGGGAAAATCAACCCCGTTTTCTGCTGTGTGATCACATCTGTGTTGCCAATTATATCTGAGCAAATAACAGGAAGATGCATCGCTCCCGCTTCTAATAGAACATTTGGAAAACCCTCACGATGCGACGGATGAACCAAGACATCTGCTAATGCTAAGTAATGCGCCACGTGATCTGACCAATCAATCTGAACGATTCTCGGGTGATCGTTGATTATTTTTATAGTTTCTGGCGAAAGAGGATTCAACTCTTGCTCAAAGCTTCCTAGCAAAACCAGCTTCGACTTACTGACAATCTTGGATCCCAAAAATGCATCCACTAATTCCTGGATTCCTTTATCCTTCACCAATCTACCTACTGACAAAATAATAAAATCTTCCTCCCCCGGAAGAATACGCATCGTAGCCGCTACTAAGTGATTTTCCTTCAAAACTCCCCGATTAAACTTCTCCAGATCTACCCCATTGGATGAGCCTTTTCCGATCACAGTTAGTTTTTCGGAGGCGCAAAGTTCATTCTCTACTACAAAGTTTTTAAGGCCGTTAGAATTTGGCCACACATGTGTAGCATAGCTATAGGTAAGCTTTTCCATATTTTCCAAAAGGCTTTTCTTTCCCCCCTCAGCAGCCATGTAAGGAATTCCTGCCAGGGTATGAATTCGCACTTTGACGCCAGCGAGTTTTGAAGCTATCATCCCCAGAAGTCCCGCTTTTGGGGTATGTGTATGCACTATATCGGGCTGCTCACTTTTAAACAATTGGTATAATAACCAGAGGCATTTCAGATCCTGAAAGGGAGTGATTTTGCGCGTAAAAGGAATGACTTCATGTCGTACTCCCTCCGCTTTGACCACTTGGGGAAGCTCTCTGCCATCAGCGCTCACCATCAAGACGTCCCATCCCTGCTCTCGCATAAACTTCATTTGCCCTGCTAGCAATAATTTCAAAGAAATCGGAACGGTAGTGATTCGAATAAGTTTAGGCATTAAAAAGGGGTTCATTCTAAAACGCCGAAGGTACGACTTTTGGGTATTTTATCCCTGATAAAATGCAAATGGTATTCCAAAAAAGCTTAACGCAACACTAGTAAACCAAGGGATTGAGCAAGTTGAAATTTCAAATCTGAAATTGCTTAATCCCCTTCCTCCAACTCAAAAATCTCCTCCAATCCTACTCCAAAAACCTTAGAAATCTTGAGCGAAAGGACTGTAGAAGGCACATACTTTCCTGCTTCTATGCTGTTTATCGTTTGTCTGGAAACGCTGACTTTTTCTGCCAGATCCTGTTGCGTCATATTATTCTTAGCCCGCTCGACTTTGATGGTGTTTTTCATACTGCCAAAGACAAAGAGCTTCGCTGACGAAACATGATCCAGCGAAACCGAACGATAAATAGGACAGGAATGGAAAACATGTTAAACAACATAAACGAGAAATATCCCAATCCATAAAATGCGACCGCTCCTATTACATTGAGAATAAAATAGCCATAGCAAGCAAAAAGAATAGAATCCAGTCGTATTTTCTGGATATATTCATCCTCCAATTTTTCTTTTGAAAAAGCGATAAAAAACAAACTTAGAAATAAGCCTACGATGGCAAGTTCATTCGTGAAGTTTTCATCAGCACTATCTAATAGACTCGATTCTCTGATTCCATTGAGCTGAAGCCAGGCAAATTCGAATTCAATAGAAAGAGCCAAAAATGCCAACAAAGCAACTGGAACAAATAAAAGCCATCCTATTTTCTGGAATTGGTATGGCAAAAGTATTTTAGTAAGCATGGTATAGTCGGTTTAGATTAGTCTTTTGTAGCCATGTACTTCTGATACTGAAATGCAGCGTAGATGTAGGCGTTTAGCAAAAAGAGAACTAGATAGGCCGTAAATATCTCGGAGGTAATTCTTTCAAATCTCACATAATTGATCAGCATCAAAGCCGCCAAGCCCCAAATCAACCAGTATGAACCAGTTTGGAATGCCTGAAGTCTGAAAGATTTGATCATCTCATCTTCCTCTTTCTCCCTAGATAAATTCAACAAACCCAAGCCAATCGCCCAAAATCCATAAATTATCTGAGCGGATTCATCCGGGCTGATATCCATTCGTACCATTACCATTCCTATAACCAGGAATACTGGAAGTGGAAAAAACACAATAGCCAACTTCTTCCATCCAGGAGAAAGTAAGGGCACCGTTAAAATTGATTTCTCTTTCATGTGTACAAAGATTAATTTTTATGGCAAAGTATATTTTACCAAATGTAAAGTAAACTTGTCCTTTTGTCAAAAAATTTTGTCTATTAATTTGAGCATTATCTTTAAGAATAGACACGATACTGATACAATATTTTATGAATTCACAGAAAAACAGGCTATTTGTTTACCTTTAAGCAACAAATCCAATCAAAAATTATATTTTCTATGATTTCGAAAGTAAAAATTGCCATCATAGGTTGTGGTAATCTAGGAGCATCCATCGCAAACGGTCTATTGAAACGGGATGATTTTGACCCAAAGAATCTAACGCTAACTAAGAGACATCTGGAAAGTCTTAGTGATTTTGCCGCTTTGGGAGTCAAAGTACAAACTGACAATGCCACCGCGGCAGCACATGCTGACATTATTATCCTTGGTGTGAAGCCCTATAACATCACTCCTATCCTGGCCGAAATCAAACAAAACCTAAAGCCCAGCAAACAAATCATCATCTCGCTGGCGACAGGAATAACCCTAGCAGAAATGTATAAGGTGATTGACCCGATTAGTATCGCATTCCGGGCTATGCCTAACATCGCAGCAGATATCCAGGAATCCGTGACTTGTGTGTGTTCTCAACATGCGAATCTGGATCAGATTCAGCTGGTCTCCGAACTATTTGACGGAATTGGGTTCACTATCCCCATAGACGAGAATCTCATGGAAGCTGCTACTGTACTTGGAGCCTGTGGAATTGCTTATGTGCTGCGATTCATGCGAGCCATGATCCAGGGTGGAATTCAGATTGGCTTTGACTCAGTCACCGCCAGCAAGATCGTCAATCAAACTGTCAAAGGAGCTGCTGAATTAATGATTCAAAAAAACATGCATCCAGAAGCTGCTATTGACAAAGTCACTACGCCAAAAGGCTGCACAATCGTGGGCTTAAATGAGATGGAACACCAAGGCTTCAGTTCCGCTATGGTAAGAGGAGTACTCGCCAGTTACGAGAAAATAGCTAAAAATTGATTTGAAAAACCATTATGGATTTTCAAGGAATATTAAATTTAAATCAGAAAAAATTAATATTTAAAGCCGTGAGAATAACTTTAAGATTGTTTTTCTTTTGAATCTTTTTAGTAGTTTTGTCAAGGGTGATAAACAACTTTTACTATTCCTTTTTCAAAGACTCGATTTTTAAAGGAAGGACTGTTTGGTACTTTTTCTTCCTTCCTTTTATAACCATAAATCAAAAAAGCCTCTCCGAATTAAACGGAAAGGCTTTTTTGATGAGGTATAAAATCAGATTTTAGTCGAAAATCTCCTCTAACTTCGCTCTCAAACTTGGACCCCGAAGGTCTTTGCCTACGATTTTACCATCTGGATCAATAAGGTATGTAGCTGGAATAGCTGCAATCTGATATAACACGGCTGCTTCAGAATTGAAATATTGCAAGTCGGATACCTGTGGCCAGGTCAACCCATCCTCAGCTATAGCCTCCACCCAAGCTTCACGGGTGCGATCCAGTGACACTCCATATATCTCAAATCCCTTGGCCTTGTATTCACTGTATAACTGGACTACGTTTGGATTTTCTTCACGACAAGGCTTACACCATGCCGCCCAGAAATCAATCATTACGTATTTCCCTCTCAAATCAGAAAGCTTGATGATTTCCCCTTCAGGATTGGGTAGCGTTATCTCAGGTGCTATTTGCCCCATAGAAAGTGCCCTCATTTCATCCAGCTGTTGCTTCATCAGCACGATAGATTTTGTGTTAGGATAATTCTCGTCCAGTTTGGCTATCAAACTATCCATAAACTGAAATTCATTTTTGGGATTCAACAAGCCAATAGCAGCGAGCGAAGCAAAACTATCTCCCATGCTGTTGATTACATTTTTCACTTCATTGGCCTGGTTATTTTCCAAAGCCATCGCATCCGTCTGAATCTGCTTGATAGTTTCTGTATTATTTTCGCTCATCGCTTTATAATAAGCCTCATTGAGTGCATTTACCTTAGTCTGATACGATTCCATCAATTTCTCAATCTTCACCATCTCCTGAGTATCCTTCGATCCTTCTATCTCTAAGCTTTCAGGATCGGAGAAATCATAGGAGATTTCCACATCTTCATTCAAAAGCGCTAAACGTATAGATCTCTGCCCGTAGAGATTCAACTCATAAAACGTCGGGGAATCCACAGCAACTTCATAGTTGAATTTACCTTGGTCGTCTAATTGAAGCGTATCTAATACTTTGGGACGGCTTTCAGTAAACTGGGACAAAATGATAGCTCCAGCTGGAGGATTTTCTATTTTTCCGGATATTTCCACTTTTCCGTCCGCAGATTGTTTTTCCTCACAGGAAAAAAAAGACAAGAGGACGAGTAAAATGATTGCATTCATTCGATTCAACATAGATTTATTTTTCAAGTAATTCTGTCAATAATTTTGTGGCAACTTTAGGGTCAGCCTTGCCATGCGATCTTTGCATTACCTGCCCCATAAACAACCCCATAAGGCCTTTTTTGCCCGATTTATACTCTTTCACCTTAGCGGTATTGGATGCTAACACCTCTTCTACAATTGGCCTAAGTGAAGACTCGTCACTTTCTTGGATTAGATTTAACCTTTCTGCGAGGTCCATCGGACTTTCACCCGGACTCTTCATAAGCTCAGCAAATAGGGTTTGCGAAGCTGCGGTATAACTTACCTTGCCATCTTCTACCAAAGCAATCAGCTCAGCCAAAATTTCATGACTAATTGGATAATCATCCGACAGGCTATAGTCACCTAAAGTAGATTTCACAGGACCCATCATCCAGTTAGACGCGGCTTTGTAGTTTTGGGTTTTGGTACAAAGCTTATTGAACCAAAGCGCCACGTCCTTAGACTCCGTCAAAAAACTCGCATCGTATTCAGGTAATCCGAATTCCTCCACGAACTTCTTGTAAAGCTCTCTTGGCAATAAAGGCATGGTGCTTTTCACCGCATTCAGCCATTCATCCGAGATCACCACGGGACTCAAATCTGGCTCGGGAAAATAGCGGTAATCATTCAAATCCTCTTTGGTTCGCATGCTGGCAGTGGTGCCAGAATCGGCATCAAAAGTTCGTGTTTCAGAAACCACCTCTTCTCCGGCCTCGAGTAATCCTACCAATCGCTCGTGCTCATGTTCGATGGCGCGAAACACATTTCGGAAAGAATTCATGTTTTTCACTTCTACCTTTTTGCCCAGTTCAGCGGAGCCTTTCAGCATCACAGATACGTTGGCATCACAGCGAAGAGAGCCCTCTTCCATATTTCCATCACAGATATCAAGGTATTTGACTAGCTTTTTCACTTCTGATAGAAATGCATAAGCTTCCTCTGGACTAGTCAGAACAGGTTCTGTTACAATCTCAATAAGAGGAGTTCCCGCTCGATTGAAGTCAACTAAGGTATCCGGCTCATCTGCCAGGTGGATGGACTTTCCCGCATCCTCTTCCATGTGAACACGGTTCAGAATTACTTCCTTTTTAGTCCAGTCAGGCAATTGAACTGGAACCCTTCCTCCTACGCAAATCGGACCTTTATCCTGCGTCAATTGATACCCCTTTGGAAGATCCGGGTAGAAGTAATTTTTACGAGCAAAGACATTGTATCTGGTAATTTCAGAATTGCAGGCCAATCCCATCTTAACTGCAAAAGCAATCGCCTTTCTATTAACCTTCGGTAAAGTGCCCGGATGACCTAGAGTGATCGCTGAGATCTGCGTATTTGGCGATTTGCCATACTCATTTGCATCAGCAGCAAACATCTTGCTTTGGGTCAAAAGCTGTGCATGAACCTCAAGTCCGATGATCAACTGATACTTATTCCTTAATTCTTCGCTTAGCATTCGCGTTTATTTTTCTAAAAGTCCTATTTAACCTTGGTGGACGCAAAGGATAAGGCGGAGTACACAACTCACTTGGATCAAATCTTCACACCTGTCCGTCGATAGGCAGGCTTGATCTCAACAATGCAGTTTCTAACTGCTACCTGTGAGCACTACCGAGTTCTGTTAATTCCCCGCCCAAAAGGTAGTTTTAAAGATACATTTCTCTTGCCCTTGCCACTACATTTTCTAGTCCAGCTAGGTTTTTTCCTCCTGCAGTAGCAAAAAACGGCTGTCCCCCGCCTCCGCCTTGTATCTCTTTGGCCAATTCTCTGACGATTTGACCGGCGTTTAGATTCTTGCTTTTGATTAACTCATCTTCAATAATCACTGCGATCTGAGGCTTATCTTCGATTTTTGCTGCCAAAATAACGAAAGCATTCTCCTTTTCATTCTTGAGCTCGTAGGCTAGCTTTTTCAATGAATCTGCATTATGAAGTTCGACCTGGGCGATCAAGGTATTGATCCCATCTCCAGCTACAAACTGCTTGAGCAATTCCACTTTCACTCCTGAAGCTTTCTCTAGATGAACAGCTTCTAGTTCTTTTTTTAGCTCATTTCTTTCCTGAAGTAATCCTTCAATAGACTTTTTCAAATCCTTGGGGTTCTTCAGGATTTCCTGAATTTCCTTCACTAAAACCTCCTGTTCGCGGTAGTAATTCTCAGCCGCTTGCGCCGTAATGGCTTCGATTCTACGAACGCCAGATGCGCTCGAAGCCTCTGAAATAATCTTAAACAAACCGATTTTGCTTGTTTGAGGAACATGTGTACCTCCACAAAGCTCTACTGAGAAATCTTTATCAAATGTGACTACACGCACAAAGTCTCCATATTTCTCACCAAAAAGCGCAGTAGCTCCCTGAGCTCTTGCTTCTTCGATTGGTACATTACGCTGATCGGACAAAGCAATATTCTCGCGGATTTTAGCATTCACGATAGCCTCTACTTTAGTGATTTCGTCATCAGACAATTTGCTGAAATGTGAAAAATCAAAGCGAAGCAGGTTCTGATTCACCAATGATCCACGCTGCTGAATGTGGTCTCCTAGCACTTCTTTGAGAGCGGCTTGAAGCAGGTGCGTCGCCGTGTGGTTATTTTCCGTAGCAAATCTCTTCGCTGCATCTACCTCCGCCCCAAACTGAGCTTCTGGGTTTTTTGGAAGATTTTCCACAAAATGAACAATCAGATCATTCTCTCTTTTGGTGTCGATAACTTTGACTTTTTCAGTCTCAGAAATCAACCAACCCGTATCGCCTACCTGTCCACCACTCTCAGCATAGAAAGGCGTTTTATCTAAAACTAGTTGATATTTATCTCCTTTTTTGTCTGAAACCACTCGGTATTTGATGATCTGGCAATGCGCTTTGAGGTAGTCGTAACCTACAAATTCAACTCCCTGATCCTCATTCACCATTACCCAATCGCCTGTTTCAGATTCTGAAGCAGCTCTGGAACGTGTTTTTTGAGCTTCCATTTCTACCGCAAAACCTTTTTCATCCAGCGAAAGTCCGTTCTCCCGAGCAATCAAAGAGGTCAAATCCAGCGGAAATCCAAACGTGTCATATAAGTCAAATGCAGTTTTTCCGGAAATAACATTTTCATTAGTCGCCTTCAAGTCTGCTTTGATCTGATCAAGCATTTTCAAACCATTATCCAGTGTTCTAAGGAAAGAAGCTTCTTCTTCAAAAATCACCTTAGCAATAAATTCTTGCTGCTGTCTTACTTCTGGGAAAATATCTCCAAAATTAGCCGCAATAAGCGGTGTCAGTTCATGTAAAAACGGCTCGTGAAAACCTAGAAATGTGTATCCATAACGAACAGCTCGTCGGAGGATTCTTCGGATCACATATCCTGCCTTGTTATTGGAAGGCAATTGTCCGTCGGCAATAGTAAATGAAATGGCACGGATGTGATCCACGATCACGCGGAAAGCAATGTCAGTGGACAAATCTTCGCCATACACCTTGCCAGATTTTTTAGCTAAAGCTGCCAAAAACGGTGCAAATAAATCAGTGTCGTAGTTAGAGGATTTGTGCTGAACTGCCCTTACCAAGCGCTCAAACCCCATTCCTGTATCTACGTGTGTAGCTGGTAGCGGCTTCAATGATCCATCCGAAACTCTATTGAACTGCATGAAGACCAGATTCCAGATCTCGATCACTTGCTCGTGGTCATTATTCACCAAGTCTTTTCCAGCTAGTTGAGCACGCTCCGCATCAGACCTGAGGTCTATATGGATTTCAGAGCATGGGCCGCAAGGTCCCACATCACCCATTTCCCAAAAGTTATCCTTTTTGGAACCCATGATGATTCTATCCTCTGGGACGATGGCTTTCCAAAGATCATACGCTTCCTGATCCATGCCGAGATTGTCCCCGGCATCACCCTGAAATACAGAAACATACAACCTATCTTTGTCCAGACCATAAACCTCTGTCAATAATTCCCAGGCCCATTCTATTGCTTCTTTTTTGAAATAGTCTCCAAAGGACCAATTACCTAGCATCTCAAACATGGTGTGGTGATAGGTATCTACTCCCACTTCCTCTAGGTCATTGTGCTTACCACTGACGCGCAGGCATTTTTGGGAGTTAGCAACACGGGGATACTTGGCTATTTCATTCCCAAGAAATGCGTCTTTGAACTGGTTCATACCCGCATTGGTAAACATCAGTGTGGGGTCATTTTTGACCACGATAGGTGATGATGGAACGTAGTGATGTTGCTTGGATTGGAAAAACTCTATAAAGGTGCTCCGTATTTTCTTTGCTTCCATGAAGATTTTGAGGCAATTAAGAATGCTATTTCGGCCAATTTTGACCGTTTTTGTTGGGTGACAAAATTAATAGAATTGGTGGTGTTACCTGCATTGCGGTGAGAATTTCTCTAAGGTCATACCTCCCGCAACGGCGCAAAGGCGCAATTTTCTAATCTCTATTGCCTAAAAAATGAAGGAGTTTAAAACCATACCTCACCTACTCGGGAATCTTGTAAATCGTAACTCGAATTTCTTAAATATAAACTTTGAGGTTTTCACTAATGTCTATTCTCGTTGCGCCGCTGCGCCGCCGCGAGCAAAACCAAACCCATTCAACTCCTCGGGAATCTCGTAAATCGTATTTCTCACTTCGTAAATCTTTCTTACTTTCATAAAAATTTTAAATAACTCAAACCCTACTCATGAGCTACCTAGATCAGATAACCTCCCCTACACTTTTACTCGACGAAAAAATCTGCCGCGCAAACATCAAACGTATGGCTGACAAGGCCGCCCGCCACCACATGAAGCTGGTTCCTCATTTCAAAACTGCTCAATCTCACCAAATTGGCGACTGGGCCAAGGAATATAACATCACAGAAGTGACTGCTTCTTCCATCAAAATGGCAGAATATCTCGCTGGCCAAGGCTGGGTCAATATACATATCGCTTTTCCTTTCAATCCACTCGAAATCCCCAAACTCAATACTATAGCGGAGCGACAGTCTATTTCTGTTCAGTTGATCAATGCTGAAACTACCCAAATGCTTGCTGACCAATTGGAGCATCCGGTAGGGTTTTTCATAGAAATCGATGCGGGTTATGGAAGAACTGGTGTGGAAGTATCAGATTTTGGCTTGATCGAGGAGATTTTGCTGATCGCAAAAAAGTGCGACAAACTTAACTTCAAAGGCTTTTATCTGCATGCGGGTCACTCCTACTATATGCCGGATATCCCGGCGCTTTATGAGCAAACGCGAAATGCCCTCAGCATGCTAAAGCATAAGTACATTTCTGAATACCCGAATTTGGTCACAAGAACGGGAGATACACCGGGCTGCGCCGTGATGGAAGACTTTGGCGATATTGATGAGATGGGGCCTGGGAATTTTGTTTTCTATGATTTGATGCAAGCTGAACTTGGCGGGTGTGACCGAGAGGATATCGCAGTTTGTCTAGCTGTGCCTGTAGTGGATATCAAAAAAGATCGAAAGGAAATTCTAATTCATGGCGGCGGTGTCCACCTGGCAAAAGACGTTCTGGTCGGAGAAAATGGCTTAAAAAACTTCGGTGAGGTAGTTTACCTTAATGATAATGGTTGGACAATCCCTGTAGAAAAATCCTTCTTAAAAAGCATTTCTCAAGAGCATGGCATTATAAAAGCTTCGGAAGAATTACTGGCTAAAGTAAAAGTTGGCGATCTGTTGGGCATTCTACCTGTGCATTCCTGCATGACGGCCGATTGCATGGGTGAATACATGACACTGGATGGAAAAATGGTAGATCACGCTGAAGGCAGAGTTAGGTAGGCAGTTTCTATTTGCAGTCAACTTTCCCTCTCCGCATTTTGTATCCTCACGATCTGCCAAGAGATAATCAGCAATCATCAAAAAAGTCACGATTCCTTAGCTCCTTTTGAGCGAACTTCATACATTCTACTTTGCGCAAAAGCACTTTTTATCAGCGAAGATCTGATGAAAAAAGTGCTAAGCTAATTTCCAATTCTTTTCAATCATATGATCAAAGACGTAAAAATCACCAAAACAGAAGTCCTGTCAGACAATTGGTACACGCTTCGCAAAATTTCTTTTGAATACAAAAAGAAAAACGGAGAGGTCGTCAGCCAAACCCGGGAGGCCTATGATAGAGGCAATGGAGCTACTATTCTTTTGTACAATCAGGAAAAAAAATCAGTGATTCTCACGCGGCAATTTCGCCTTCCTACCTATACCAACGGCAATGAAACTGGTATGATGATCGAAGCATGCGCTGGACTTCTGGATCAGGATAATGCGGAGGATTGCATTCGAAGAGAAACAGAGGAGGAGACTGGCTATTTGATACAACACGTAAAAAAGGTTTTTGAAGCCTACATGTCTCCAGGTTCAGTGACTGAGATTCTGTATTTCTTTATCGCAGCTTACTCCCATGACATGAAAGTCAGCGAGGGTGGTGGAGTGGATCATGAGGAGGAAAATATAGAAGTATTGGAGTTGCCTTTTGAAGAAGTACTAGAGATGCTCAGAACTGGCGAAATCAAAGACGCCAAAACGATTATGCTAATTCAGCATCTGAGGTTGCAGGGAATTCTTTAAAGAGCACCCGAAAGCCTTTACAGAAGGCAAATTATAGTTTAGGTTTTCACATAGACAGGATTATGACTCGTGCTATTAAGAGGATCAGTTGGTGGGTGTTTGGGATTTTGTGTTCCATCATTGGACTTTATCCAGCGATCTATTTTTTGATTGACCGAAGGTTCGGCCTGCTGCAATCCAAGTCCGATGAACTTCTCAATGCGAATCTCTGGAATGCGGGATTCTACACGCACATCATCCTTGGAGGCATTGCACTGCTTATAGGTTGGACACAATTTCCGAAAGGATTTCGAGAAAGAAACAGGAAGCTTCACAAGAAAATCGGCATGGCATACGTCACGGCCGCATTCTTTAGTAGCCTGGCCGGAATCTACATTGGCTTTTATGCCACGGGAGGCATAGTCAGTATGCTCGGCTTCCTATCCTTGGGAATTAGTTGGTTATTCACCACCATGATGGGTTGGTTCACTGCAAAAAAACATAATTTCGAGGCTCACGAAGACTGGATGATTTTCAGTTATGCGGCATGTTTTGCAGCTGTTACACTTAGAATTTGGCTGCCTATCCTGATTATTCTTCATCAAGGCGAATTCATTCCGGCCTACCAAATAGTCGCATGGCTTTGCTGGGTTCCAAACATGATAGTGGCTTATTGGATGGTAAAGAGTAAGAAGTCGCCAGTTTTTTTGATACAAAAGAACTGAGGTCCAAACATTTCTACGAAATCACCCTGTCACTTCTCCACAAAAAAGCCCTGATCCGAAAATCAAGGCTCTGAATGCGAAGTGGCATATTTATAAATAGAGGGTCTTTGTTCTTCCTTGGGCATCACTGACTTTGAAATAGAGATCCTTTAACTCCTTTTTTCCAAAGGAATAAGCCTTCCTAAAACCGCCCACTTCGTCGATTTGATCTCTGTAGAGCAGTTGGTTAGATTCTTTCCAAAACACCTCTACTTCCACGCCTGGCTTTTCTAATCCTACTACCAATAGACTCACGGTATTTTCATCTACTGTGGTAGTGTAAGCCATCAATGGAGCGGAAGTCAATGGCGCTGAAAAATCCGTCGTAACTACCTCGTAAGTAACTTCCTCCTGTTCTGTTGCGATTTTGACCTGATAATCCCCGGCTGGAAGGCTTTGCATATTGAAAGGTACCATCAGGTTCTCACCTTTTACCTGCACATTCGTGCTTTTTAGGTGTTTGCCATTCTCGTCCAAAATCGAAATTCTTGCTTTGCCAAGTCCCTCGTTGAGCGTGACATTGATCTTCTTATGTTTTGCACTTACTGCCGAAAGTGCTTTCAAATCTTCGCTGGCGCTGGCTACTAATGAACTGAATGATAATGCGCTGGCTAATGCTACTGTGAATAAAGTTTTCATGACTTGTTGGTTTAGGTATGTTGTGTTTTGTCTGTTGCCAAGCGCATACCAACTCAAAAATCACCTTAGTTACCAAATTGTAAAATTTTATATCCGGGCCAATTTTTACCAAAGGCACATTTTCCCAAGTCTAAAAAAACGCTAAATAATCACGCAAACCTGTACAAATACTGACCACCTGCTTTGCTGAATGTATTGTAACCGAACAGTTTTTAGTTTTGAGACGAACTTTCAATCACTGCGCCAATTTCTATCGGTGCTACAGGTTTTATTTCAGAAAAATTATCAGGAAAAAATCAATGCCAATGAGGCCTGAATACTTTCTGTACAGATCCGTACATACTACGTCCGAAAAGAATCATTTTGAAGATCACATGTAGGGAAAATAAGTTGGCAATACATAAACCATCTCTTTTAAAATAGAAAATCAGCCCCTTCCACCAAACCTATCTTTGGAATCCCCTTCATTTTTACTGTAATTGTCATCAGGACACAATAAAGAACGCTGACTTACCAATTGATCTATAACCTAGTAGCTTTTCAAGCAATCAAACCCTTTTCTATGAATCTTTCAAACCTAAAATCAAGACTATTGGCCTTGTCACTGATAGCATTCGTAACTATCGCAAAAGCACAAGAGCGAAGTGCCATGCAAGCGCCCACGGTAATCTCTCCAGAAATCTCTGCTGACAACTCAGTTACTTTTCGGGTATTCTCACCTAACGCAGAATCCATCGCTGTAAATGGTAGCTGGCTGAATTATGGAGAATCACTGACTTTACAGAAAGACGATCAAGGCGTTTGGTCTGCGTCCACTGAGCCGTTAGCCTCGAATATGTATCACTACAACTTCCTCATAGATGGCGTCACGGCCATCGATCCTGCCAATGCTCACGCGCTAAGAGATGGGGTTCGCTACGCTAGCCTACTGATGGTTCCTGGTGATCAGGCCAAAGTATTCGAAATGAACGATACGCCGCATGGTAATATTTCCAAAGTTTGGTATCCATCTCCTTCCCTGAATATGAACAGAAGAATGTACGTGTACACACCTCCTGGCTATGAAGCGGGGACGGACTCCTATCCCGTGCTTTATTTATTGCATGGATCTGGGGGCGACGAGGATGCCTGGAGCGCGCTTGGCCGAGCCAATTATATCTTGGATAACCTCATTGCCGAGGGTAAAGCAAAACCTATGCTGGTGGTCATGACCAATGGCAATGCCTGGCAAAGCAGTACGCTTCAGGATATACCTGGCATAGGAGCAATGACGCGGGAAAGCCGAGCACAGTTTCAAGGGAAATTCGAAAAGAGTCTGGTGGAAGATGTGATCCCGTACATCGAAAAAAACTATAGAGTGCAGGCTAACAAAGAAGGTCGTGCTCTAGCCGGATTATCCATGGGTGGAGCTCATACCATCACCGCTTCCCTCGAATACCCAGGGACCTTTGGCTACATCGGCGTGTTTAGCTCTGGGATTTTTGATGCGAATGCCGACATGGTAGAGCTTGAGAAAAAGTTTACTACCTTGAAAAATAGTGGTGTGGATACTTATTGGGTGGGATGCGGAAAAGACGATTTTCTCATGTCTTCAAACAAAAGATTGCTAGCGGTTTTAGACAAAACAAACTTTGACCACGAGTACCATGAAAGTGAAGGAGGTCATACTTGGGCAAATTGGAGGGACTACTTGGTTATTTTTGCTCCGCAGTTATTTTAGCCTAGCAAACGTGATTCTTTGAAAGCGTAGCCAAAAGCTGCGCTTTTTTTATGCTTTCACCAGCTATCGCTGAGGATACAAATTAACTTTTTGAATACTTCATCGTTTTTCACCTCATGAAACTATGGATTTTCCTTTTCTCAACTTTTCTCCTGTATGCTTCCACTGTGTCTGGGCAAGAGGTGATTTTGAAACTGAACCCAAGTAAAAAAGCAACGGAAATCCGTGATTACACTTACAAAATAGTAAAAGACGCTCGAGTACAGCAGGCGATAGGTCAGATTTATGATGCCGACCGAACCAAGCGTTCTGCCAGCTACAATCAAAAACTTCCTCAGCAGGCACTTTCATTCTATCAATCCCGTAGCACTTCTAGTGCTCAACCCTCTTATAGCTTTGAGGTAAAAATTTACAACCTTGATATGAAGGAAATCTACCAGGTAGCACAAAAAGGCTACAAAGGAGAAGTACAGCTAAGTTTGGGTTTATTCCTGTTGGGACAAAATGAGCCAGTACATCTGGTGGATTTTAATGGAAAAGCAACCTATGGGCGACCAGCAACTCAACAGCAAAATGTAGAAATCTCTATTCAAAATCTCTTTGAAAATAGCTGGGAATTCTTCGATAGTTGGCTCAATAGCCAATATCTCAGCAATAGATCTCTAACAAAAAAAGTCAAATTACAGATCCTCGACCCCATACGCCCAAGCTCAAAAGACACCGTTTTCTATGATCGCGACAGACCGCTCACCTGGGAAGACTTTACAGATAACCCAGATCGCACGAGTACCTACAATGCTACTATCTACAGCAGCATGTCCATTCAGGGAAATGCCTCTGTGCAAAATGGAGAAATAGTACAAACCATTGATATCAAAGTCTATATGATCCCAGATCAATCGTGGGTAAAAAAAGCTGATGATTATGCCAGCAACCATGAGCAAAGGCATTTTGACCTCACGAGGATTGCAGCGGATCGAATGATTGAGCGATTGAAAACTGTAGAATTGGAGCCTAGACTTTTCGAAGCAACCCTCAACGACATCTATTTGGACGCCTATCGAGAAATGAACAGGTTTCAAGAAGCGTACGATGACGATACTAATAATGGGATAAACACCACTAAGCAAGCGATATGGAATCAAGCCATCAGCAAGGCATTAGATGGAAATATGGGCGATTTGGAAAAGATGTTTAAATAAGTTTCAAATAAGCATTGGCAGTTGTCAGTCCCAGTTTCCAGTCATCAATGCAAATACTGTCCAAGCCTGTCTAATGTGAGACAGGTATGAATAAATGAACAAACATAAACTAAGAGCTACGCCAAATACATATCTCATGAATGGCATCAATAGAATAGAAACCCGCGCTCTTTGCGTAAAACTCTGAGCATCTCTGTGGTTAAAAAAGTTAATACTTAAAAATTTAACCCTCAATTTGCATATTCTTTCTCACCTTCTATCTTTGCCAACGACAATGGAAAACACCAATAGAAATATTGACTTTTTAGCAACTGCACAGCAAGGCAACTTGGTGCACCATTTCCATCATTCCTCCTGAGGAATAGTTGCACATACCCGGTGAAGCCGATGATAGGGATTCCGCTTTTTGCCAACAATTTCATTTACATTTTACTTCTTAGCGTAACTTACGATCATGGAAAAAATTATACGTATTGCCGTGCAAAAAAGCGGCAGACTATCTGACGATTCACTCAGCCTCATCAAAGAATGTGGCATCAAATTTTATAATGGAACGGGTAAACTCAAATCCACTTCCACCAATTTCCCAATAGAGTTTTTGTTTCTCCGCGATGATGATATTCCGGGATATGTGGCCGATGGAGTCGCTGATCTCGGAATTGTCGGCCAAAATGAGGTGGTAGAGAAAGACAAAGATGTCACCACATTGAAAGCTCTGGGATTCTCCAAATGCCGCTTATCCTTGGCCGTTGCCAAAGGCCAAGCCTACGATGGGGTTCAGTTTTTTGAAGGAAAAAGCATCGCTACCTCCTACCCGAAAATCCTCGGAGATTACCTGAAAAGTCAACATATCAATGCAGATATCCATGAAATTTCTGGATCTGTGGAGATTGCGCCTAGTATAGGTTTGGCAGAAGGAATCTGCGATATCGTAAGCTCCGGCTCCACACTGATGATGAATGGACTTAAGGAAGTCGAAGAAATCTTCAAATCCGAGGCAGTTTTGATCGCTAATAATGAACTTCCAGACTGGAAAAAAGAAATCGCAGAAAAACTGCTTTTCAGAATCAATGCCGTGCAGCAAGGTAAAAGCAGCAAATATGTCCTCCTCAATGCTCCCAACGAATCTATAGAAAGAATCACTAGCCTGATCCCTGGCATGCGAAGCCCTACCATATTGCCACTTGCACAGAAAGGCTGGTCCTCCGTCCACTCTGTCTTGAACGAGGATACTTTCTGGGAAAACATAGAAGAACTCAGAGCAGCTGGAGCAGAAGGCATTTTAGTAGTGCCTATCGAAAAGATGATATTGTAATCCTCTCACAAGCTAGTTGAACCCACCTAGAATAGAACTCTGATGAAAATCCTAGATAATCCTAAAAAGGAAACTTGGGAAAAGAAGTTGGCCCGGCCGACATTCAAAACCAAACAAATCAATAAGATCGTGAAGCCTATCCTTCGAAAGGTGAAAAGAAATGGCGATAAAGCCCTTTTCAAATTTGCGATGGAATACGATCACGTAGAGTTGACATCGCTTTTTCCAACGGAAGAAGAAATTCAATCAGCCGCAGCTTCAGTTTCTCAGGAATTGAAAGAAGCGATCCATATAGCTAAAGCCAACATTGAGCGTTTCCATATCGCGCAAACTACCCCTGAATTGATAGAGGAAGTAATGCCTGGTGTGGTATGCAGCAGGAAAAGTGTCCCAATTCAAAAGGTAGGCCTGTACATTCCTGGTGGAACGGCTCCACTTTTCAGTACAGTGCTAATGCTTGGAATTCCTGCTGTATTGGCAGGATGCAAGGAGATCGTGCTTTGCTCCCCTCCCAATAAAGAAGGAAAAATCCATCCTGCAATACTTTATACCGCTAGTTTGGTCGGTATTACCAAAATCGTGAAAGCGGGCGGGGCGCAGGCTATTGCGGCCATGACTTTTGGGACAGCAAGCGTACCCAAGGTGGACAAAATCTTTGGTCCTGGAAATCAATTTGTGACCGCGGCCAAGCAAACAGCTACCAAATACGGCGTGGCGATAGATATGCCCGCTGGTCCTTCTGAAGTGTTAGTCTATGCGGATGACTCTGCCAACGCTGCTTTTGTAGCGGCGGATTTACTTTCTCAGGCCGAACATGGTGTGGACAGTCAGGTTATCTTGGTCAGTGATTCAGAGAAATTTGTGAAGCAGGTAATCAATGAAATTGACCAGCAACTGGAAGAACTTCCTAGAAAAGATATCGCTAAGAAAGCTTTGGCCAACTCCAAAGCGGTGATCATGGAAGATCCGGAAGAGGCAATAGAGCTGATCAATTTCTACGCGCCGGAACACCTAATTATCAATGTGAGAGACGAAGACGCAGCGGTCAACGCCATTACTAATGCCGGATCAGTTTTCATTGGCAACTTCACCCCTGAGTCAGCGGGCGATTATGCCTCTGGTACCAATCACACCTTGCCTACCTACGGCTACGCCAGAAATTACAGTGGCGTGTCTCTTGATAGCTTTTTGAAAAAAATCACCTATCAAAAAATCTCTTCTGAAGGCCTTAAAAATCTAGGCCCTACGATAGAAATCATGGCTGAAAATGAGTTGCTCGATGCGCACAAAAACGCAGTTACTATCCGACTCAATTACCTCAAAAAACAAAAAAAATGAAGTTTGACCTAACTCCGCTACTTCGCCCACATCTAGTGAATCTCCAGCCTTACACATCCGCACGCGATGAATATACCGGCAAGGAGGGCATATTTCTGGATGCCAATGAAAACCCCTACGGTTCTGTCACTGACGAGGATTTCAATCGCTATCCAGATCCTTATCAGTTAGAACTCAAAGCTGAAATAGCTAAAATAAAGCAAGTAAAAACTTCCCAAATTTTTCTGGGAAATGGCTCAGACGAAGCAATAGACTTGCTTTTCAGAGCTTTTTGCAATCCCGGCAAAGACAATGTCATCCTCCTCCCGCCTACGTATGGAATGTATGAAGTAAGCGCAGGAATCAATGATGTGGAAACTAGAAAGATTCCGCTCACTGCGGATTTCCAGCTCCAGCCAGATCTAATTCTGGAGGCTGTGGATCAGCACACGAAGATTATCTTCATCTGCTCGCCTAACAACCCAAGTGGCAACAAGGTGCATCGAGAAGACATCCTGAGGCTAATTCGGGAATTCAATGGACTGGTGGTCGTAGATGAGGCCTACATAGACTTCAGCGATGAACCAAGCTTCACCACACATCTATCCGACTATAAGAATCTTCTGGTGATGCAGACCTTCAGCAAAGCGTGGGGATTGGCTTCTCTGAGGTTGGGGATGGCCTTTGCAAGCAAAGAACTGATCAAGATTCTGAATCGAATCAAGCCTCCATACAACATTTCGGGATTGACTCAGCAGACGGTGCTGGCTGCTATCAAAAATGTAGATAAAGTCAATGCGATGATCGCAGATATTCTTCAGGAGCGGGAATACTTGAGAACTGAACTTGCTCAGCTCGATTATATCGAAAAAATACATGACACGCATGCTAATTTCCTTTTGATCAAAATGCCAAATGCCAGCCATGTGTATGACGATCTGATCGAAGAGAAAATCATTGTCAGGAATAGATCCAAAGTACAGCTTTGTGAAGAATGCCTGAGAGTTACCGTGGGAACTCGCCCTGAAAATGAGGCATTTATCCAAGCATTGAAAAAAATCTACGCTGAAAGTTTTAACCTATAAATCATGAAAAAGAAAGTACTTTTTATAGATCGGGATGGAACCATCATCAAGGAACCACCAACTGATTTTCAGGTAGATAGCTTGGAAAAATTAGAGTTTTTGCCAAAAGCAATTTCTAACCTTCGCAAAATCGCTGAGGAAGCAGCTTATGAATTGGTGATGGTGACTAATCAAGATGGTTTGGGAACGGATTCCTTTCCCGAGAAAACCTTCTGGCCAGCTCAGTATAAAATGCTGAAAACCCTGGAGCAGGAGAATATTTTCTTCTCAGAAATCCTGGTGGACAGGACTTTTGAGCATGAGAATGCCCCTACCAGAAAGCCACAAACAGGACTTCTGACCAAGTACTTCTCTGAGGAATATGACCTGGCCAATTCCTACGTGATCGGGGATCGTATGACAGACGTAAAGTTGGCGGAGAATCTGGGAGCCAAAGCAATCTTCATTGGTGAACCTACGGATAGAGCCGCATTGAGTACTAGGGATTGGGATGAGATTTATTCGTTTTTGCAAATGCCTCCTAGGACAGCTGAAGTAAGCAGAAAAACATCTGAAACCGACATTTTCATCAAGCTAAATCTGGATGGAAATGGGCACTGTGATATTCAAACTGGATTGCACTTCTTCGACCATATGCTGGAGCAACTAGGCAAGCATGGCAGCACAGATCTTGAAATCAAAGTAAAAGGTGACTTGCATATCGACGAGCATCACACGATCGAGGACACTGCGCTAGCTTTGGGAGAGGCTTATTTGAAAGCATTGGGTGATAAAAAAGGCATATACCGTTATGGGTTTCTTTTACCCATGGACGATGTCCTGGCGCAGGTAGCGATAGATTTTGGTGGAAGACCTTGGATCGTTTGGGATGCTGAATTCAAGAGGGAGAAAGTAGGCGATATGCCAACGGAGATGTTCTATCATTTCTTCAAGTCCTTCTCAGATACGGCAAAATGCAACCTGAATATCAAAGCCGAAGGTGCAAATGAGCATCACAAGATCGAAGCGATGTTTAAGGCTTTGGCACGGGCTATTAAAATGGCTGTCATGCGTGATCCTAGAAACATCAATCAACTTCCAAGCACGAAGGGAGTGCTTTAAAATTCAATTGATTAAGTCCTTTTCTCATTAGAAAAGGATGTTTATGAAAATTTCGTAGGGATTAGGAAAATAATAGTAGATTTATTTTTCCTAATCCCTACTTTTTTGTTCTTTTAGTAATGAAACGACTTTTACGTACATTCACTATTGTCTTATTAATATCTATTGCTAGCTCCTGCTCCAGTAGTATTCAGTCTATTGAGCAACTTTTTATCGCTCAGAAATATGAAACTGTAATCTCAGAACTGAATCAGTACCTTTTTTTCCACGTCGCTGACGTCAAAGCACTCCACCTCCGTGCACGATCTTATGAGGAAATAGGCGAACTGGAAAAATCTAAAAAAGACTATGAAAAAATTATCATGCTTGACGATCAGTATGCCCAGGCCTATGCTGGTTTGGGCAAATTATTGTTTGAGCAAAAGAAGTACGAAAAAGCAGAATTGCTACTGCTCAGGGCTGCTACGCTTGATTCAGAAGACTTTAACATCATATACCTGCTTGGTCGCACGATGATCATGACCAAAAAATTCAGAAAAGCTGAAGAATTCCTAAGGCTAGCCGCAGATTTAAATCCCGATCATGCTAAGGTATATTTTTATACCGGTATAGCCCTTGCCTATCAAGGGGATGCTTTAGGCAGTGCCGCTCTTTTTAATTCGTATGTCAATCGTGAACCAGACAACATGGTAGGACGGTATAACCGAGGTTTTGCCTTGATGAATGTGAATTTTTTACCAGGAGCCTTGGAGTGGGCATTAGAAGATTTCGATGCAGTACTACAGCAAAACCCAAATCACCTGGAAGCATTGGCTCGTAAAGGCTTATGCATGGCTTCTCTTGGAAATATGGAAGGGTGCCAGCTTATCCAAACTGCCGCCAACAAGGGAAGTGATTATGCAAAATCACAACTGGAATTCTGCAACTCCTAAAGCAAACGACTTGCAATGGCTTTTTCGTAGTTTGATAAGGCTTCGGTGGAACTAGTCAGAAATAAGTAAGGCTCTATCATTTCCAATTCCATCAGATAAAATTCACCACCACAGACAACGCCATCCACGCGTGCGTACAGGGAATCTTTACCAAAGTTAGCTACCAACTTTTGGCAAGAATCAAGCATTTGGCTGGTAGGGTCAATTGCATGGATCGTCCCTCCAAAGTAATGCTGCACTCTGAAATCCTCAGTTGCTGGCGTCTTGAGAACAGCATGAGAGAATTTTCCATTGAAAAAAATAAGTGAGTACTCTCCCACTTCCTGCACTTCTTTGACAAAGGGCTGAACCAGGTAAGCTTCTTCATTTACAAGGTTCTGGATTTTGACTTGATTGCTAGCCCAATCCTTCTTGGCTATCTTAAATGTGTTTTTGGCACCTCCGCTCACTAATGGCTTGACTATTAGAATTTCAGAAGTAATTTTTTCTAAAACCGTGGAAGTAGAAACCTCCATTCCTTTTTCCAAAATCAACCCAGCAATCACCGGAAATCCCTTAGCCTCTATTTCCAACAAATACCTTTTCGAAGAATTCCACTCCAGCGTATCCAAGCTGTTCAACACGGGAACGCCAAGCTTACGCATCGCCTTCATCCAACTTTTAAACTCCTCATAAAAATCAAAGTAATCCCAGGTGGATTTAATGAGCAAACAGCTAAAGCTCGACCAATCCACAGCAGGATCAGACCAGGCTACGATTTGATGCGAAATACCTAGCTTTTCGAGAATGGAAGAGAGGAGGAGGTTCTCGTCAACAGTATTGGTATCGTAGGCCCCAGTAGAAAAGTAACTGACTATTGCAATGTGTGGTGTCATCCCTTATTTTTTTTCCGCAAAGCTATACTTTAACCAAAATTATCAAGCTCAATTCTCCTAAAATCGGTCATTAGCGTTACTTTTGGCCTTTATTCAAAATATGACCCATCGAAAACTCGTCATCATTCCTACATTCAATGAGAAAGAAAACATCGTAGAGATAATCCATGCGGTGATGAATCTGGAAGGAAATTTTGAACTTTTGGTAATTGATGATGGAAGTCCAGACGGAACGGGAAACTTGGTGAAAAGCCAGCAAATCGCTTTTCCATCCCGGCTTCACTTGATAGAGCGCAAAGGGAAGCTGGGCTTAGGAACGGCTTACATCGCTGGTTTCAAATGGGCTTTGAAAAAGGACTACGACTTTATTTTTGAGATGGATGCTGATTTTTCACATAATCCATCTGATCTGATCCGACTCTATGAAGCTTGTGCAGATGGTAGCTTCGATGTGGCAATTGGATCCCGATACATCACCGGAGTGAACGTGGTAAACTGGCCGATGGGAAGAGTCTTGATGTCTTACTTTGCCAGTGTTTATGTCAAATTCATCACTGGTCTGCCTGTGAAAGATGCCACAGC
Source organism: Algoriphagus sp. (assembly GCF_039969895.1). GTDB lineage: Bacteria > Bacteroidota > Bacteroidia > Cytophagales > Cyclobacteriaceae > Algoriphagus. The sequence continues at coordinate 52,059 of NZ_JBDVMZ010000026.1, read as the reverse complement.
GGGATTCAAGTGCTATCATAAATCTGTACTCGCTGGGATTAAGTTGGACGAAGTTCGATTTGTGGGCTATGCTTTCCAGATTGAAATGAAATTTACCTCCTGGAAACTTGGATTTAAACTCGTGGAAGTACCTATCATCTTCACTGATCGCACCAAAGGAACTTCAAAAATGAGTGCTGGAATTTTCAAAGAAGCAGGTTTTGGTGTGATTTGGATGAAAATTAAAAGCATTTTCAGCCCGTATCAACTCAATCAAAACGTATAGACCGGATAGGATCTACTCTCGAGATCACCATCACAGGGATCAGCAATACTGCTGCTGTCAGCGCGACGATTCCCAGATTTATCAGTACAAAAGCTGGCCAATTCCAATCTATAGGCACATAGCTCATGTAGTAACTAGCCGCATCTAACGGAATGAGTTTGAACTGATCCTGTAGCATGCCTATTCCCAAACCTAGCACATTCCCGATCATCATACCTCTCAGCAGGATATTCATTCCATTCCAAAAGAAAATCCTTCGAATTTGACTAGTTGTTGAGCCTAGGGCTTTGAGAAGGCCGATCATCTGAGTACGCTCCATGATCAGAATAAAAAGTATCGCGCCCATATTGAAGATCGCAACGAAGGCTATCAATCCTATGAAAACATACACATTGTTATCCAGAAGTTTCAGCCAATCGAAAATCTCTACGAACTTATCTTCGCTGCTAATTAGCTTCAGGTCATAGTCCATATATTCCTCCATTTTTGGAGTATAGGATTCTATTTTGGTGAAATCATCCACGAAAATCTCCAAGCCTCCGATTTGATCTTTGGTCCAATCATTCAGATTTCTGATCGTCTGTAGTTCACCAATGATGATTTTTTCGTCGAAGTTTTCTAGGTAGGTTTGAAAAATCCCCACCACTTCCACTCGCCTATAGCGTGGGGGATCTTGTACAAAATACAACGTGATTTTATCCCCTACTTTTAGTAAGAGCTTGTTAGCAATATGCTGACTCAGCATCACTTCGTTGCTAGTTCCCTCATCAGGAATCTGAAGCATACGGCCTTCAATCACATATTTTTTGAAACTAGCGGAATCAAAATCCTGCCCCACACCCTTCATCAGTATGCCTTCCACTTCATCTTCGCCTTTGATCAAGGCCGCTTTGTGAGCGAATGCCTGTGCTTTGGTGATGAATGGAAGTTCTTTGTAGGTGTTATAGAATTCAGAATTTAGGGAAAAGGGTGCTTCTTCAAAAGCATTGCTCATAGTGAATCGCTGCACCTGATAATGCCCTGTGAACCCATAGACTTTCTCCGACACCGTGCTTTGAAAACCTCCCAAAACCATGAAGGAAACAAGCGAAACGGCCAAGCCCAAGGCAAGACTTCCTACTGCGATTTTGTGTATGGTGGCCGAAAATCCCCCAGCTTTTTTAAAACTGATTCTTTTGGCGATGAAATAGGAAAGGTTCAAAGGACTGCTTTTATTTGTTCATTCAGACCGCAAAATAGCATGAAGCAAACGAAACTTTCGCCCTTTATTTACTTTTTGAACATAGCCATTCTAATTCTAGGAAATTCTCTAGCCACTAGGGCGCAGGAGTCCTCCCTACTGACAGGTGCAGAACGTCCCGAGCTTTACTTAAAGCTACTTGAAGGAAAGAAAGTTGGGATAGTAGCCAATCAAACCAGCATCCTTCCCCAAAGTGACAACACTCATGTGGTTGATTATCTTTTGTCAAGAGGTGTGCAGGTGGAAAAAGTATTCGTGCCAGAGCATGGATTTAGAGGAAATGCGGATGCTGGCGAAAAAGTGGACAATACCGTGGACTCCAAAACTGGCCTACCTATAATTTCACTTTATGGCAACAACAAAAAACCTACGCCAGCGCAAATTCAGGATCTCGATATATTGATTTTTGATCTTCAGGATGTAGGCATTCGCTTTTTCACCTATATCAGTACAATGCATTACCTGATGGAGGCGGCCGCGGAAAACGGCAAGAAGGTTCTCATTTTTGACAGACCAAATCCTAACGGCAATTACATCGCAGGACCAGTACGAAAAGAAGGTTATGAAAGCTTTGTGGGCATGCATCCCATCCCCATTGTACATGGACTGACCGTAGGTGAACTGGCACAAATGATCAATGGAGAAAAATGGCTGAAAGCTGGAATAAAAGCTGATTTAGAAGTGATTCCCGTGGCAAATTGGGACCATCAGGATTCCTACAGCTTACCCATAAAACCTTCCCCAAATCTACCCAACGACCTTTCCATCAAACTTTATCCCAGTACTTGCTTTTTCGAAGGAACGATCATTTCTCTAGGCCGAGGCACGCATTTTCCATTTCAGGTGTATGGCTATCCCGACCCAAATTTTGGAGATTTCACCTTCACCCCAGTGAGTATTGACGGCATGTCCAAAACGCCACCTCACCAGGACCAGAAATGCTACGGGGTAGATCTGAGAAATGAATCCATGACTCATAAATTCACCTTAGCATATCTCCTGGACGCTTACCAGAAATCAGGAAAGGGTCAGTCATTTTTCAATAACTTCTTCAATACCCTAGCCGGTACAGATCAACTCAAAAAAATGATAATGGAAGGGAAAACTGAGGCTGAAATCACTGCAAGCTGGGAAAGTGACTTAGAAAAATATAAAGTTCTACGCACAAAGTACCTTATTTACGATTGAGTTTGAAAATTTCAAATTCCTAATTTCAAACCTCAAACAAACCGATTGATGAACAAGAATCTGAGAATTATCTACATGGGCACGCCAGAGTTTGCAGTGCCTGCTTTGGAAGTATTGGTGGAAAATGGCTGGAATATCGTGGGCGTGATCACTGCGCCGGACAAGCCAAAAGGTCGAGGACAAAAGCTGATTCCTTCACCGGTGAAGGAAGCTGCGCTGAATTTAGGCCTGAAAATTCTCCAGCCAACCAATCTCAAATCACCGGAATTCCAAGAAGAACTTCGCGCACTCAATGCTGATTTGCAGATCGTGGTGGCGTTCCGAATGCTTCCTGAAGCCGTTTGGAACATGCCGCCGCTGGGCACATTCAATCTTCATGCATCACTTTTACCCAACTATCGGGGAGCTGCTCCAATCAACTGGGCGATCATCAATGGTGATAAAGAGACTGGGGTGACGACCTTTTTCCTAAAGCATGAGATCGATACCGGGAGCATTATTCATCAGGAAAAAGTGGCGATACTCGAAGACGATGTTCTGGGAACTATCTATGAAAAATTAATGAAAATAGGCTCGAGGCTCGTGCTAAAAACTGTAGAAGATATCGCTGCGGATAAGGTAGTGGCTCAACCTCAGGACGAGTCCAAAGCAATTCATCATGCTCCTAAAATTTTTAAAGAAACAGGGGAAATCAATTGGAATAATTCCGCTGAATCCATTCATAATCTGGTTCGTGGCCTATCTCCTTACCCTGCCGCCTGGACCAAGTTTGATGAGAAGATTTGCAAAATCTACAAAACCAATTTTTTCCCAAATCAGAAAATCAAAAAAGCTATAGGTGAGTTAGAAACTGACAATAAAACTTATTTGAAAGTCCAAACCGGTGCAGGAATAGTAGAGATATTGGAGCTTCAGCTGGAAGGAAAAAAGCGAATGAAGGTGGATGATTTGCTACGGGGATATAAGTTCTCCTAAGCAATTTCGATTTTTTAATCATTCATAAATTTCATTTTTAGCCTGATTTTAAGGAACTTGAGACTATATTTTAGAACTATTTTTAAACATTGAACTCATGAAAAATCTTCGAATTAGTTTCACTTTATTGCTTTCTCTGATCACAATTTCATTTTCAGCAGAAGCCCAGTTCATCAAGAAAATCCAGAATGCTGCAAACAGAGGCATAGAGAATGCCATACAGCAGAAGGTGGAAGAAGAAGCGACTAAAATCACGCAAAAACAGTTGGAGAAGCTCTTCACCGACATGTATGGCACTAGTGAAAACGGGACTGCAAGCGGAATAGACATGAACCAGATCATGAAGGGTCTAGGCGAGCCTGTCGATACAGAATCTTCTTATGACTTTTCCGGACATATTGTTTTCGAATTGAAAAGCACTGACGAAAAGGGCAAAGTCGCTGATCCAATTCTGATGAAATCATATTTAGCTAAATCCTCAGACATCACAGGCATGGAGCTCATCGATCCTAAAAACCCTAAAGCAATCACTGCTCTAGTTTTTGACAAAAAGAATGAAGCGTCAATCGTATTTCTGGATAACAAAGGGGAAAAGTCAAGTTTTGCTTACAAGTTGGATTTAGATGGAATGGACGAAGCGCTAGACGAGGAGATGGCTGATCAAATCGAAGATATGGACTTCACGCTGGAGAAAACGGGCAAAACCAAAGACATCTTAGGATATGAATGTGAAGAGTATCATGTCAAAAATGAAGATGGAGAAGGGTACTATTGGATCACCGAAGAGCCTATCGGCGGCTATTCCTCCTTCTGGAGCAGCAACAGCCCGTTGATGTCTTCAAAAGCCCAAGAAAAATATGCAGATCACTTTAGCAATTTGCCTAAAGGGAATTTCATGGAGCTTACCTACACCTCTGCTGATTCTGGAACAATGGAGATGAAAGTAACTGAAATTAATGATTCAGCGGCCAAATCGTTTACCATGGCGGAATATCCAAACATCATGGCTCAGGCTGGTCAGAAGTAAATCAACCCTTCAATTCAAAAAGAAAACAAATAAAATGGAACAGGAGGAATTCTGTTCCATTTTATTTTTTCAGAGGATAAGGCCTGTTATCTTCATGCCAAGAAGCATTTTGCATGAAGATATCACTAATAGCAGCTGTAGCGGCAAACCGCGTAATCGGCCAAGGTAATGACCTGGTATGGAGGTTGCCAGACGATTTCAAGCGTTTTAAATCCATCACTTCGGGTCATTATATATTGATGGGTAGAAAGACTTTCGAATCTCTTGGAAAGCCTTTACCCAACCGCACCCATTTGGTCATCACCAGAAATAAAAACTACCAAGTCCCAGCCGGTCATCACGTTTTTGAAAGCGTAGAGGAAGCATTCATCTTTTGCCAGAAGAAGCAAGTCGATCATTTGTATATCATAGGCGGCGGTGAAATCTATAAGCAAACACTATCCATGGCCGACGAATTAGAGCTCACTGAAGTAGAAGCGAGTCCTACAGGGGACACTTATTTCCCAGCTTTTGATAAAGATAACTGGAGAGTCACCTCCTCGGAATTTCACCCAGCAGATGAGCGTCATCCCTACGCGTTCACTTACATTACTTACAAAAGAATTCACAAGGACCATGTCTAAAAAGGTAATTTGGATCACTGGTGCATCGTCAGGAATCGGTGAAGCTTCGGTTTATAAATTCGTCAAGGAAGGCTATCAGGTCATTCTTTCTGCTAGGAATCAGGAAGGATTAGAAAAAGTAAAATCTGCCTGCGCTCATCCAGCCAACTGCACGGTGATTCCATTAGACTTGCTAGATCAAGCTTCTTTCGAAGAAAAAACCAAAGAAGCCATTGCAGCCTTTGGACAAATAGATATCATCCTTCATAATGGCGGGATCAGTCAGCGCTCACTGATCAGAGAAACTCCGATAGAAGTAGATCGCAAACTGATGGAGGTAAATTTCTTTGGAACCGTAGCACTCACCAAGCATCTTCTCCCTCATTTCATCACAAGAAAATCTGGACAATTTGGAGTGATTTCGTCTTTAGTCGGAAAGTTTGGTTCCCCCTATCGCTCGAGCTATGCCGCTGCCAAACATGCACTACACGGCTTTTTTGAATCTCTGAGGTTAGAGCATTTTGAGGATAATATCTCGGTGACGATGATTTGCCCTGGTTTTATCAAAACAGATGTGTCCAAAAATGCCCTAACTGCGGATGGCACGCCACTCAACGAAATGGACAAAGCACAGGAAAATGGAATGAGTGCTGAAGAATGTGCTAATCAAATTTTCAAAGCACTAGCGAATAAAAAAGAAGAAGTTTATATCGGAGGAAAGGAAACGATGGGAATTTATTTAAAACGGTTCGTTCCCACAGTTTTCACTAAGATTCTACGAAAATCAGAAGTAAGGTAAGCAGATGAAAGTAGTCAGAGCAGAGATCATAGCCATTGGAGACGAACTTCTCTATGGACAAATAGTCGATACAAATAGCCATTGGATCAGCCAGGAGCTGGATCTGATGGGGGTAAAAGTAGTTCGCAAAACCACCGTAGGCGATGATAGAAAAGATATACTTGCGGCTTTTGCCTCCGCTGAGGCCCGAGCTGATCTTGTCCTGATCACGGGCGGACTCGGCCCTACTCAGGATGACCTCACCAAGCCCTTAATGGCAGAATACTTTGATTGCCCTATCGTGGAAAATCCAGCTGCCGTGAAAGCCGTGACAGAATTTTTCCGAAAGCGTGGCAGAGAGATGACCCCCTTGAATATACTTCAAGGTCACTTACCAGCTTGCTGTACATATGTGCCAAATGAAGTAGGAACGGCACCAGGAATGTGGTTTGAGAGGAACGGAACCTACTGGATGTCCATGCCTGGCGTCCCGCATGAGATGAAAAAGCTCATGTCAGACTTTGTCTTACCCAAACTTCCTACACTTTTTCCTCTTCCAATAATCGTTCACCGAATGATTAAGACCGTGGGAATCGGTGAAAGCTGGCTGGCAGATTTGATCAGAGACTGGGAAAACGCACTTCCTTCCACCATCAGATTGGCCTATTTACCCTCTTTGGGACATGTGAAACTTCGCCTGACAGGCTTTGGGACGGACAAGATGCAGATCGAAAATGACATTCAACAACAAATAAATCTGGTCCTTCCCAAAATAGAAAAATACGTATATGGCTATGATTCCGAGTCACTTGAGACAGCTATAGGCAAGTTATTGAAAGCAACTAATAAAACGGTTGCTTTAGCGGAAAGCTGTTCAGGCGGGTATATTTCTCACTTGATCACCAGTATTTCGGGCAGTAGTTCGTATTTTCAGGGAGCAGTTATCCCTTACCAAAATGAGTTCAAGGAAGGTATTCTAGCGGTGAAGGCAGAAACTTTAAAGGAATTTGGTGCGGTGAGTGAAGAGACTGTCAAAGAAATGTCCACTGGAGTTCGAGCTTTATTTCACTCAGATTTTGGATTGGCGAGTAGTGGAGTCGCCGGGCCAAATGGAGGAACAGAAGAAAAGCCGGTAGGCACGATTTGGATCGCATGTGCTGGAGAAGGTTTTGTAGAAACTAAAAAACTTCAACTCACGCAGGATCGAATGTTGAATATTCAATTGACTGCAATTGCGGTTTTGAATTTGCTAAGAATTTGTATTTTAGAGAAATAACGAATAAAATTTCTATTAAAAGGTTTGGGATCGAGTTTTATAAAATTTAATTTTAAATCTTGAATATAAACCCAATAAATCATTAAATCATAACCATGGCGATTGTAGAAATGCTAATGCCCAAAATGGGCGAGAGTATCACAGAAGGCACAGTACTTACCTGGCTGAAAAAAATAGGTGATACCATAGAGCAGGATGAATCTGTACTGGAAGTAGCTACAGATAAAGTAGATACTGAAGTGCCATCCACTCACGCAGGTGTTTTGAAAGAAATTCTTGCGAAGGAAGGAGATGTAATCGCCGTCGGTGCTCCTATTGCCATTATAGAAACTGCCGGTGAGGCTAAAAGTAGCGCGCCTGCCGCAGCAACAGCTCCTAGTACGGAGAAAGATGAGCTCGTAAATTTAGCTCCTGAAAACACCGCAGCAATCCTAAGTTCAGCCGAAAAGCAAGAGTCTGAGGACTCAGGAGATGATCGTTTTTACTCTCCATTAGTGCTCAGTATTGCAAAGGAGGAGGGAATTTCTAAAGCCGAACTAGCCAATATACCTGGTACCGGAAAAGATTCCCGCGTGACGAAGCAGGACATGCTTTCCTACCTCGCTAAGAAATCCGAAGTGGTCAGTGCTGCAGCTACCCCAGCACCTTCAATCTCTACCCCAAAAGTTCCAGTTAGTATTTCTGGATCAGATGAGATCATAGAAATGGATCGCATGCGTAAAATGATCGCGCAGCGAATGGTGGAATCTAAGCGTATTTCTGCGCATGTCACTTCATTCGTAGAAGCTGATATGACGAACATCGTACTATGGCGCGAGCGAAATAAAGAAGCATACAAAGCCAAGTTTGGAGAGTCAATCACCTACACTCCGTTCTTTATAGAGGCAGTGGCAAAAGCTATTCGTGATTTCCCGATGATCAATATCTCAGTGGATGGAGAGAGAATCATCAGAAAAAAAGACATCAACGTGGGAATGGCTGTTGCCTTGCCTAGTGGAAACTTGATAGTTCCAGTGATCAAAAATGCAGATCAACTCAACTTGGTTGGTATTTCCAAAAAAGTAAATGAACTGGCTAATCTTGCCAGAAACAACAAACTTTCTCCAGATCATCTGGCTGGTGGCACTTACACTGTATCCAATGTAGGATCCTTCGGAAATGTAATGGGTACTCCCATCATTCCTCAGCCTCAGGTTGCAATCTTGGCCGTAGGAGCTATTGTGAAAAAACCTGCAGTGATCGAAACCCCAACGGGCGATGTGATTGGGATCAGACACAAAATGTTCCTCTCCCACTCCTATGATCATCGAGTGGTGGATGGCTCTCTTGGCGGAAAATTTGTCAAGCGAGTTTCGGATTATTTGGAAGCTTTCGATATCAATACCATTCTGTAAATATCAAGCCGGTCTCTCGACCGGCTTTTTTCATTTGAATGATTGACTTCTAAAACGTTGTTGCGTTGGCTGCAGATTGGTTATTTACTGCTTAGCTTCAGCGAGTAATCCCGTATTTTCTCTGCTAGCGTATTCAATCGAATAGGTTTATTGAGGTAAGAATCCATGCCCGCATCTAATGCTTTCTTATGATCCTCATCAAACACATTCGCCGAAAGTCCAATTATAAAAACCTCCCCTTTCTTACCCAATTTTCTAATTTCAATAGCAGCCTGCAAACCATTCAGCACTGGCATTTGTACATCCATCAGGATGATATCAAACTCTTGCCTGCGGACATGCTCTACAGCTTCCTGCCCATTTCTAGCCAACTCAAATTCATAACCCAATTGCCCGAGCATCAAGGTCATCAGTTGAAGATTCAGGTCATTATCCTCTGCCAAAAGGATACGGGCAGGAAACTCCGTGGACATACCGTTCCAGCTTGTGCGGATGTGCTTCTCAGAAGAAGGCAAAATTGGATCCTTCTCAGTTGCTTTTTTTAGGATTACTGAAAACTTAAACACAGAGCCTTTTCCTAATTCTGATGAAATAGTCAATTCTCCGCCCATCAATTCTACCACTTTTTTTGCGATAGCCAAACCCAATCCACTTCCCTGATAACTTCTGCTACTGGAGCTTTCCACCTGATAAAAAGGATCTGTTAGCCTGGGGATTTCTTCAGCAGGAATCCCTATTCCACTGTCCCGAATGGTGCAACGTAGGAAATTAATGTCACCTGAGATAGTTTCCATCTCAAGTCTAACTGCTACTATTCCATCTTTCGAAGTAAACTTCACCGCATTACCCACGAGGTTCAAAATCACCTGATTGATTTTCTCCACATCCCCCTCCATCAGCTCTTGGGTTCGCGGATCAAAGCTAGTTTCTAGGATCACTCCTTTTTTCTGAGCTAACCCATAAAAAATCTGAACCTGTTTGTTCAACTCGTCAGCAGGGCAAAACACATGGGTATTAAGCTCAATTTTACCAGCTTCAATTTTAGAATAATCCAGTATATCCTTAATGATGCTCAACAGGGAATTGCCCGAATTTTTGATGATTTCCAAGTATTGTTGTTGTTCGGAATCCAGCTGAGTTTGGTCCAGCAAATCAATGATCCCCAATAGCCCATTCATCGGCGTTCGGATTTCATGGCTCATATTGGCCAAGAATTCAGATTTAGCCCTGCTAGCCTGATCAGCGGAATTCATCGCCTCCACCAGACCTTTTTCCCATATCCTCTGACTTGTTATATCCTTGGCGATGGACATCATGTGATTGGCATCCAGCGGGAAAAATCGCACTTCAAAATATTGGCTTTCGTATCTATCGCCAATGCTCAGATCTACAGTTTGGATTTGTTCTGTTTTTCGAGCTAGATTAAATGAAAACTGGGTTTGCTCTTTTTGCTGCGCAGGAACCAAATCAAATAAAGATTGCCCGAGGAATGAGCCACTGACATTTTTCAAGAACTTCTGATCTCCAATGTGTGCGTCTAAAACCACCCCATCGTTGGAATAAGTAAAAATGATATCAGGAATATTACCTATCAGATTTTGAAGTCGTTCCTCACTCTCTATTAGTTCCTGCTTGCTCTCAAACTGTGCGGTGATATCGGTGCAAATTCCCAAGCCGCCATTGAACCTTCCAAGCTCATCATAGACTAGTTTTTCAAAAACTCTGAGACGTACATTTGATCCGTCCGGCTTTTTGAAATCATACTCCAAATCGATGAATGACTTATTTTGACTCAGTGCGAGTTTAACTAATCCCTTCACATTCAACGCATCATAATGCCCATCCTCTCCTTTGAATGCTTCCAGAAATTCTGATTTAGAATGTCCGAGAATCTCCTCTACTTCATCACTGACTCTGGTGATTTCCCCTTTGAAATTATGAAAAAACACAAATCCGCGTAACTCCTTCAACAGGATATTCTGCTGATCAAACAACTCCGAAATCTCACTAGCATTCTCCTCCAGTAGCTTCTGAGACTTCATCCTGTTTTGGAGAGAAAGGGTAAAAAATACTACCATCCCTATCAGCAAAAAGACAAATCCAATGAATAGAAACAGGTACGTGCTATAAATCCCATTGGTAAGTTCAGACTCGATGATGAATAGCAGCGCAGCATTTTCATAAAAATCCCCAAAGTCAAAAGGATACTGTACCAACACTCCCGCGCCTTTGGTTTCTCCCTTGTTCCAGATGATTTCGTAAATTCCAATTACCCCAATCGCCACATCGTTTTGGATCTGCTCAAACGATGTTTGATCTATCTTAAGAGGGGGCGATTGATCAAATCCCTCATCCAAATTCTCCAAATCATTTCCCAACAAAAGAAATTTGGCACCTGCAGGATTCAGGTAATAATGACTAACAAAATCTTTGGAGAAACGAACGGGATTCAATGAAATAGTAACCTCAAATCCCTTTTCCTGACCTTTAGAATTAAATATAAAATCCCTGGAAAAAACCGAAGGGACTTCACCACTAAATGAACTACGAATGAAGTCATTTCTATCCGTTCTTGTCATGTAAATAGTGGAATCCTGAAGATGCACCCAGACTGTGTCTATGAGTCCGGGGTAATTATTGAAAACCTTCTTTACTGTTTTGGTTAAATCAGCTCTGAAATCATCCGGATCCAAATCTTCATCTTCGAGGTAATCCATAATTTCATTAGAATTGGCCTCAAAGCGATCTATAGCTATTTCTATTTCTGTGGCTGCCAGTTCTGTTTGTTTTCTCAAAAAACTCTTTCTGGACGTAACTTCTGCATCAGTGATGGATAGGAAAAAACTTATGCCCAGACTGATCACTAAGGTCACCAATGCAGCTCCGCTAATTATCGTTAGCCAAAAATCTTTAGGATATATACTTCGAGTTCTCATTAGGATCTGATCTCGATTTCAATCAAATACCAATCAAGTAAAGAAAAAGGAACAGCGTAGGCTGCTTCAGGGCTAAATTCATCCTCAAAGAAAAAATGACTTTTCTTCTCCAAAAGTATAAATTTTGCCATTTCCCTTACCTCACTATTCTTACTATTGAATAGATTGAAATCCGAAATACGAAAATTATCAGCTAGTATCGTTTCGCGGTAAACATGATTCAGCAAAGGTGGAAAACTCAAAGCCTCTATTGCCGCAGCATTCCCTCCCACGATATCTCCCTTATTATTTACGATCAAAAAATCCCCTTCTTGGTCAGCTAAGTATCTATTGATAAGTTCATCTACGGTAATATCAATTCCTAAGACTGCAAACAACTCCTCTCCCTCATATACGGGATGTATCAAGGAGAGAATCCATCCTCGTCCTGCAGGATCCACATACACTTCTGGTATCCAAACTGGCCCACGCTCGGGATTATGCTCCAAATCTCCTTTATAAAAAAAATTAAAGGTCGTCAAATCAAGCCCAGGATCAAGTAAAGCCGCAGCATCGTATGCTGGATAAACTCGGGACACTTGATCCGCAGTGTTAAAATAGATTTGAGCTAGCATTCCGTACTTTTCATAGGACTGACTGAAAAGCGTATCCATACTATTAGTGAGCCAGGCAGTCTCTAGTGATTTATCATAATCACGCGTGGTGTTTAGTATCACTACAGAGCTTAACTGATCTGAATCTTTGGGCGTATTAGTAGAGAAGGGACCGTCAAAACTATACTTGTTTCGATCGACATACGCTAGCAAACTGTCACGATTGGCCAGTAAAAACTCAAATTGATCTTTCAGAAAAATGATCTCATCATTCAGCAATGCAAGCTCAGACTCCATCTCCATGATGATGGGCTGGTCAAAAACCAGGTTATGATCAACGGCCATCTTGGGCGAAGAAGTACAAGAACAAAAAACAAGTAGAGATAATAAGGTCCAGACTAGAGTTGACTTCATGTTGTATGCGCTAATCTGGAAATTATAGATTTTCCAATTCCGCACGAAATGATTGGCCCATTTCCTTAAACCTTGCTTTCACTTTCTCAAAGAATTCTCCCTTCCAAAAAGTTTGTAAATCGGCTTCTTCCAGCACATCCATTTCGGAAAGCTTGAATGTCTGCTCCATTGGGCCCAGCTCAAACTTGATGATGTATTTATTATTCCAGGAGAATACACTGATTCGTACATCCTCCTGGACAAATTCCTGAATTACTCTCATTAGGCAGTTCTTACTTCTGAAGAATAAGAAATAGCAGCCTTAAGCGAGGAGGCAACAGAGCAATATTTCTCAACAGAGAGCGCCACTACTTTTTCAAATTCTTCCTCCTTGGCATCTGGAGAAATCAAAATGAATTTCATATGAATAGCCGTATAAAAAGCCGGAACGCCTTCATTTCTCTCACCCTCTACTTCTACGATGAGGTCATTCACCGTTTTGCGTTTCTTTTTCATCATCAACACCGCATCTACTGAAGCACATGAACCAACTGCAGAAAGCAACAAATCCATTGGAGATTGCGCCTTTTTGTCCTGCGGATCATACATGTCAATCTGTACGACATTGCCTTGCGCATTTACAGCCTCGTACTCGTGATCCGCCTTCATGCGAACCGTTACATATCTTTTTGCCATTTTTTATAAAGTTTTCATTCTTAAAATTAGCTTACATATTTCGTCTATACTGACCCCCCACTTCGTACAGCGCATGAGTGATCTCACCAAGTGAGCAATATTTAGCTGCTTCCATTAGTTCCTCAAAAATGTTCTCATTGTTCACTGACACTTTTCTGAGGGCTTGCAAATGCTTCTTCACCAGATCAGGGTTTGCAGCGTGTAGGGTTTGCAAAGTTTTGATTTGAGCTTCCTTCTCCTCCGTCTCAGCACGGATCACTTCGCCAGGAGTGACAGTAGGAGATCCATCCGAAGAAAGGAAGGTATTCACACCGATAATTGGGTATTCCCCGGTATGCTTTAGCATTTCGTAGTGCATACTTTCTTCCTGAATTTTGCCACGCTGATACATGGTCTCCATCGCTCCCAGCACCCCACCTCGCTCGGTGATTCTATCAAATTCTACATACACCGCCTCCTCTACCAAATCTGTCAATTCCTCGATGATAAATGAGCCTTGAATAGGATTCTCATTCTTCGCCAATCCAAGTTCCTTATTGATAATCAACTGTATAGCCATCGCCCTACGAACTGATGCTTCAGTAGGTGTGGTGATTGCTTCATCGTAGGCGTTGGTATGAAGTGAGTTACAATTATCGTAGATCGCATACAATGCCTGTAGCGTAGTTCGGATATCATTGAAGTCAATTTCCTGCGCATGAAGCGATCGACCCGAAGTCTGAATATGGTACTTCAGCATTTGCGAACGCTCATTTGCACCGTACTTCAGCTTCATGGCTTTGGCCCAGATTCTTCTCGCCACTCTACCGATTACCGCATACTCAGGATCGATTCCATTGGAGAAAAAGAAAGATAGATTTGGAGCAAACTTGTTGATGTCCATCCCACGGCTCACATAGTATTCAACGTAAGTAAAACCATTGGATAAGGTCAGCGCCAACTGGGTAATCGGATTGGCTCCCGCTTCTGCTATGTGATAGCCAGAGATAGATACAGAATAGAAGTTTCGGATGCCTTGCTCAATGAAATATTGCTGCACATCCCCCATTAATCTGAGTGAAAATTCAGTAGAAAAAATGCAGGTATTCTGAGCTTGATCTTCTTTTAAAATATCTGCCTGCACTGTTCCTCTTACTTTAGAAATCGTGTCAGACTTAATTTTCTGATACACTTCTGCTGGCAAGACCTGATCTCCGGTCACGCCCAAAAGCATCAAACCTAAGCCGTTATTACCCTCTGGGACTTTCCCATTGTAAGCTGGTCTTGGCAGGTTTTTGCTTTTGTAGAGCTGATCAATTTTCTGATCAACTTCTCTTTCCAACCCATTCTCTTTGATATATACTTCACATTGCTGATCAATTGCCGCATTCATAAAAAATGCCGTCATCGTAGCAGCAGGGCCGTTTATGGTCATAGAAACGGAGGTCATAGGATCTACCAGATTGAACCCTGAGTACAGTTTTTTGGCATCGTCCAAACAGCAAATGCTGACGCCAGAATTACCGATTTTTCCATAAATATCCGGACGGTGATCAGGATCTTCTCCGTACAAGGTCACCGAATCAAATGCCGTGGATAATCGCTTAGCATCCATGTCTTTTGACACATAATGAAAACGCTTGTTGGTACGCTCTGGTCCGCCCTCGCCAGCAAACATACGCGTAGGATCTTCGCCTTCTCTTTTGAATGGAAATACTCCTGCGGTGAAGGGAAATTGACCTGGTACATTTTCCCTCAATCCCCATTTCAATAAATCTCCCCAAGCTTCATACTTCGGCAAGGATATTTTGGGAATTCTGGTATCTGAAAGCGAGGTAGAAAAAGTCTTAATCTTGATCTCCTTATCGCGCACTTTGAACACGTAAAAATCCTCTAAATACTTAGCCGATTCTGAAGACCAGTCTTCTAACCACTTTTTGTTTTTCGGGTCAAATTCAAGTTCGACTTGAGCATAAACCTCCTGAAGTTCTTTGATCAAGCGGTCCTTATCGGCCACATTCAGGTCTTTTATCGCTTCAATAGACTTCGTGATACTGTAAAGCTGCTGCGCTATCTCGCGCTGCTCTTCCACCCAGACGTCGTAGTTCCTGTTGATTTCCGAAATTTCAGATAAGTAGCGGGTTCTAGCTGGAGGAATTATGTAGATTTTCTCAGAGCTACCGGAGGTCAGTTCTGTCGTACTTCCAAGTTCAGGATGTTTTTCTGAGATTTTGGTGATGATCGTTCGGTAGAGTTGATTCATCCCCGGATCATTGAATTGGGAAGCTATAGTTCCAAAAACTGGAATGTCCTCGTCCTTGGTTTCCCAGAGTTGATGATTACGCTTGAACTGCTTTTTCACATCACGAATCGCATCCAATGCTCCTCTTTTGTCAAACTTATTCAACGCAATCACATCTGCAAAGTCCAACATGTCTATCTTCTCGAGCTGAGATGCAGCTCCGTATTCCGGAGTCATCACATAGAGTGAAAGATCCGAGTGCTCAATAATTTCTGTATCTGACTGTCCGATTCCTGAAGTTTCCAAAATTACCATGTCAAAACCAGCGGCTTTCACTGTATCCACGGCATCCTGTACGTAGCGCGAAAGAGCAAGATTAGATTGCCGTGTAGCCAAAGAGCGCATGTAAACTCTAGGGTGATGGATGGCATTCATACGAATTCTATCTCCAAGTAAGGCTCCTCCGGTTTTTCTTTTGGAGGGATCTACTGAAATGATAGCCAGTGTCTTATCCTCAAAATCCATTAAAAACCTACGAACCAACTCATCCACCAAGGAAGACTTTCCGGCCCCACCTGTCCCGGTGATTCCCAGAACGGGAATTTTCAATGCCTTGCTTTGCTCTCTGATTTTTTCTAAAAGTGACGTGGCTTTTTCAGGGAAATTTTCAAAAGCAGAAATAGCTCGTGCCACATGATGTTTATTTTCTACTCCAAGTTCAAACCCTTCAGGCAACTCATCTCCTAGCGGAAAATCGCATTGACTGACCAAGTCGTTGATCATGCCCTGCAATCCCATGGATCGCCCATCGTCAGGTGCATAGATTCTGGTGATTCCATACTCTTGCAGTTCCCTGATCTCCTCAGGCAGAATAGTACCTCCTCCTCCACCGAAAATCTTCACATGACCAGCTCCTTTTTCGAGAAGTAAATCATACATGTACTTGAAAAACTCCACGTGCCCACCTTGATAGGAAGTGATCGCAATAGCTTGCACATCTTCTTGAATGGCACAATCTACGATCTCTTGCACGGAGCGATTGTGCCCTAAGTGAATTACTTCGCATCCTGAGGATTGGATGATACGGCGCATGATGTTTATGGCTGCATCGTGCCCGTCAAAAAGTGAAGCGGCAGTAACTATTCTAATGTGATTTTTGGGTTTATAGCTCTCAGGAATGGTAGTCATGGAGTTGGGGATTGTTATATTGGTTTATAGTCTTCAGAAGCAAATATGATTTATGTCAGTTATTCACTTCAAACACAAATATAGCAATTAAAAAGACGCTTCACTTTCGTTATTACACGAAAAACAAAATAAAATTTGGCCGCCTCAGATACCTACTTTTGGCTTAATTCCATCGTTCTGAGGATTTTTTACGAACTTTGTGGCCTTGAGTAAACCTTCAATTCTATCCCTATGATTAACTACGTATCCCCAGAAGTTGCCGTTTCTTCCATCCAAAGTCATCAGCGTGTTTTCATTCATGGAAGCGCAGCTACTCCTACAGTGCTATTGCATGCCTTAGCGGCAAGGAAAAATGAGCTCAGCAATGTCGAAATCGTAGCAATCACGACACTAGGAGAAATGCCATTAGTTTCGGATGAATGCTGTGAAAGTTTCTATATGAATTCACTTTTCGTTTCACAAAATGTACGACAAGCTGTCAATTCAGAGCATGGTGGCTATGTCCCTATTTTTTTAAGTGAAATTGGACATCTATTCAGAAAGAATATCCTACAGCTAGATGTTGCGATCATACAGGTATCAGAACCAGACTCTCATGGTTTTTGCTCTCTTGGAACGTCTGTAGATGTGGCCAAACCTGCGGTAGAAATGGCTAAGATTATCATCGCCCAGGTCAATAAACAAATGCCGAGAACGCATGGAGACGGTCAGGTACATGTATCGAAGTTTCATGCTGCCATCCATGTAGATGAACCACTTCCTACTGTTGATTACGGGGAAAAAATCACTGACACCGAACGTAAAATCGGAAATCACTGTGCGGCCCTGATCGAAGATCGATCTACTTTACAAATGGGAATTGGCGCAATTCCAGACGCTGTTCTCGATTCACTCAAGCAACATAAGGATTTGGGAATCCATACTGAAATGTTCTCTAATGGCATTTTGGGACTTCTTCGGTCTGGCGCCATTACCAACAAATACAAGAAAAAGCATCCTGGAAAAATAGTGTCAGCTTTCGTCACTGGAACGAAAGAACTGTACGACACTATTCATGACAATCCTGAGTTCTCATTTCACGAGGCAGCCTATGTCAATGACACCGCGGTGATCAGAAAAAACCCCAAAGTAATCTCGATCAATAGCTGTGTGGAAATGGACCTCACGGGACAAGTCTGTGCAGACTCCATAGGCAGTTACCAATATTCCGGCGTGGGCGGACAGATGGATTTTATGCGTGGAGCATCCCTGTCTGAAGGTGGAAAGCCAATCATGGCGATGACTTCCGCTACTCGCAAGGGAACATCCAAAATAGTCCCATTTCTGAAAAAAGGCGCTGGAGTAGTAACCACCCGAGCCCACATGCACTATGTAGTCACAGAATATGGAATGGTCAATCTCTATGGGAAAAACTTGCGTCAACGTGCCTACGAACTCATGAGAATAGCTCACCCAGATCACAGAGAAACTTTAGAACGAGCGATAGTAGAAAGATTTGGAAGCTTTATCTATCCATTTAGATAAAAATGCATCAAATCCTTGGGTAATAGTTTGAATTGTTGGGCTTCTACTTAGTTTAGCGCAGTCTAATTTCATTAATCCCAAATTTTATGTCATCCAAACAATACGCCTTCTTCATTTCATTGACTGCCGCTTTGGGCGGGTTCCTCTTTGGCTTCGATACAGCTGTAATTTCTGGCGCTGAGCGAGCGATTCAGGAAGTATGGCAATTGAGTGACTGGATGCACGGACTTGCTATAGCTTCAGCACTTTATGGCACCGTGATAGGAGCTTTGTTTGGCGGAATTCCAGCAGATAAGTGGGGCAGGCAGAAAAGTCTGCTTTGGATTGGTTTGTTCTATTTGATTTCGGCTGTGGGATCAGGACTGGCTTGGGACGTGACCTCCTTTACGGTGTTTCGTTTCATCGGAGGCTTGGGAGTAGGAGCTTCTTCAGTGGTCGCACCTATGTATATTTCGGAAATCGCTCCTGCCAAAAACCGTGGACTTCTGGTGGCCCTCTATCAATTCAATATCGTTTTTGGTATCGTAATCGCTTACGTATCCAATTACCTTATTGGTACAGCAGAAATCGCACAGGAATGGAGATGGATGCTTGCTGTGGAAGGAATTCCTGCATTGATATACAGTGTTCTGATTTTCAGAATCCCAGAAAGTCCTAGATGGCTGATCGCAAAGAAAAACGATGAAGAACAAGCTAGAGCTATACTCACGCGCACTGATCCCGAAGGTGTAGATGAAGCAATACGATTGGCTATAGCTGAGGAGAAGAAAATCAATGAACGAGGCAGTTTCAAAGCTATTTTCGCAAAGCGCTTTTTCCCCACCACTATGCTCGCGATTATGTTTGCATTTTTCAATCAAGTCTCAGGCATTAACGCCATTATCTATTTTGCACCAAGGGTATTTGAAATGGCGGGAATCTCTACAGAAAATGCGTTGATTTCTACTATTGGGATCGGTGTAGTGAATCTGTTTGCTACCTTTCTCGGCCTGTATTTAATCGATAGAATTGGTAGAAAAAAACTGATGTACATAGGTTCCGTCGGATACATCATTTCCCTTTCCTTGATGGCGTACAATTTCCTCGGGACAGGAATTCCATCCTCATGGCTTCCATTTTTCGTCTTTGCCTTCATCACTTCCCATGCCATTGGGCAGGGTTCAGTGATTTGGGTATTTATCTCAGAGATGTTCCCGAATGACCTTCGCGCTTATGGGCAGTCCATAGGATCATTTACCCATTGGATTTTGGCCGCTGTCATTGCGAATGTATTTCCTTTCTTCGCCAATCAATTTGGGCCAGGCTATATCTTCTCCTTCTTTGCAGTGATGATGGTGTGGCAGTTACTCTGGGTTCGATTTAAAATGCCGGAAACCAAAGGGAAATCTCTGGAAGAAATTCATCAGAACATCCACTAACAAATGAAAAAGAAAACCGTCATATTCGGAGAAATGCTCTGGGATTGCTTGCCCGCCGGTGCTGTACCTGGTGGAGCTCCCATGAACGTCGCCTTGAATCTTCACCAGTTAGGACTGGATTCCAGACTGATTTCAGCCGTTGGTCATGACAGTGACGGTGAAAAGCTGATCGATTTTTTAAAAATGTTTGATCTTCCTTTGGATCTCATACAGGTAAATGAGGAGCATGAGACATCGAAGGTCTTGGTGAATGACGATGACCCTGAAAACATTAAATACACCATTGTCTCTCCGGTGGCATGGGATTTTATCCATTGGAACACAGAGATGGACAAGGCAGTTGCGGTCGCTGACGCATTTGTGTTTGGAACGCTAGGCGTGCGGAATTCTGAAAGCCTCACTACCCTTCTCAAATTGCTTCACCACAAAACCCTAAGGATTTTTGATGTGAACTTCCGCCCTCCTTATTACGACTTTGAGATTATTGAGACCCTACTTGCTTTCACTGACATTCTGAAAATCAATGAAGATGAGTTGGATATTTTTGCTGACTATTTTGACATAGACTCAAGCGTAGAGCGTGTTTGTGCTCATTTAGACCAGCACTATCCTATGGATTTGATCTGCGTGACACAGGGTTCGAAAGGCGCTTTACTCTATAAGGCAGGAAAAATAATCCGCCACCCGGGCTACCAAGTAAAGGTCGCTGATAGCATAGGTGCCGGTGATGCTTTTCTCAGTGGCTTTATCAAAACTTATCTCGACAATGAACCTTTAGAGCAGGTGCTGGATTTTGCCTGCAAACTCGGTGCATTTGTGGCTAGTAAGAAAGGGGGTACACCGAGGTTTGCGATTTCTGATTTATAGCGTATTCAATTTTTAAAGTTTTCAGTCGCAGTATTCGGTCGCCGTTTCTTTATCGAGGAATGCTTAAAACTTATCCCTGAGACTGAAAACTGAATCCCAATCACTTTTCCCCCACCTTTGCCAAATGCGCTTCTTTGATCTTTCTTCTCAGAATCTTACCCACATTTGATTTGGGCAATTCATCTGTGAAATGTACTTCTTTAGGACATTTGTAGTTGGTAAGGAATTCATGACAGTGAGCCTTTATTTGCTCGGCAGTAATGCCCTGATCTTTTGTCACCACATAAGCGACCACACGTTCAGTTGATTTAGGATCTGGAACACCAATCACTCCTACCTCCAAAACTCCTGAATAGGATGCGATCACATCTTCTACTTCATTGGGATACACATTGAACCCGGAAACTAGGATCATCTCCTTCTTTCGATCGACGATTTTGGTGAAACCGTCCTTATCCATCACTCCTATATCGCCCGACTTGAACCACTCTCCCATCATCACTTCTGCTGTCTCCTTAGGTCTATGCCAGTAGCCTTTCATGACTTGGGGCCCTTTGATACAAATCTCTCCTCGTTCACCGACTGGAAGAATATTTCCCTCGTCATCAATGACCATCATCTCTGTATTAGGAAGTGGGATGCCAATGGTTCCATTTCTTTCGGTACCATCAATAGGATTGCAAGACGCCACCGGGGAAGTTTCTGTAAGGCCATAGCCTTCGGCCAAAGGAGTGCCAGTGACTGAAAGCCATTTTTCAGCTGTGGATTTTTGCACCGCCATACCCCCACCAACTGCTATTTTTAACTTGCTAAAATCCAAAGACTTAAACAAATCCTGATTGAGCAATCCATTAAACAATGTATTTACACCCGTGAAGACCGTAAACTGCTTTTTAGATAGCTCTTTGATGAATGCCGGCATATCCCGAGGATTGGTGATCAGGAGATTATGTGCGCCGATTTTGAGCATAGCGAGGCAATTTACCGTCAGTGCGAAGATGTGATACAATGGCAGCGCCGTAACGACAATTTCCTCTCGCTCCTTCAGCTTAGGCTTCATCCATGCTGAGATCTGCTGCATATTCGCCACGATATTTCCATGAGACAATTCTGCTCCTTTGGACACCCCTGTAGTTCCTCCGGTATATTGAAGGAAAGCTGTCTCCTTTAAGGAAATTTCTACAGTCTTGAATTTATGATTGGCACCTTGCGCTAGCGCAGATTTGAACGAAACGGCGTTTGGTATCGAAAAAGCTGGAACCATCTTTTTGATGTACTTAACCACCAAATTCACAATGGTACCTTTCAAGCCCCCAAGCAAATCCCCAATCTCCGTTATTATCACATGCTTTGCAGCAATCTCTGGCAGGATTTTCTCCAGATTATCTGCAAAGTTGGCCATGATAATGATAAGCTCGGCACCTGAATCCTGGAATTGATGCTTCATCTCAGAAGCAGTATAAAGCGGATTGGTGTTCACTACGATCATCCCTGCTCGCAAAGCACCGAACATCGCTACCGGATATTGAAGTGTATTTGGCATTTGAATCGCCACTCTAGTTCCTTTCTTGAGTCTGAGAACGTTGGTCAAATAGGAAGCGAAGTCTTCGCTTTTTTTATTGAGTTCATGGTATGACATCGTCTTTCCCATGCATTCATAGGCTACTGCATCACCGAAATTCTTTACACTTTCGTCGAAAAGCTCAACCACGCTGGAATATGCGGCACAATCTACTTCTTGAGGTACTGATTTAGGATAATGGGCAAACCAAGGGAAATCCTTCATGATGAGTGTTATTATTGGGTGATGATTATTTTTTGGGTATTTCTAATTTGTAGTCGAGGTGATCAGATTTCAGTCGCGGAATTTCGTCTTCAATCTCCGAACTACCTTCTCCCTTTGAAGTAATCAAAATCTCGGCTTAGGTCAAAAGAAACTTTAACTATTTCAAGATTTTTCTTGCTATCAATTCCTTCATTATCTCATTCGTCCCTGCATAAATACGCTGAACTCTAGCATCTGCATAGGCTCTCGCCACACCGTAATCCCACATATAACCGTATCCACCGTGCAATTGCACACATTCGTCAGCTACTTTGCACTGCAGCTCAGTCATATTGTATTTGGCCGCTGATGCCATCGCAGAATCCAATTTTCCTTCATTGTGCAGCTGAACCAAATGATCGCAGTAGATTCTACCTTGCTCCAAGGCTGCGCACATTTCTGCTAGTTTGAAACGGGTGTTTTGAAATTCAGAGATAGCTTGGTTAAACGCCTTTCGCTCCTTCACATACTTTACTGTCTCCTCTAGCATGTATTCTCCAAGTGCCACTGCTGCCAGCGACACCACTAAGCGCTCCTGTGCCAATTCCGTCATCAGGTATTTGAAGCCCTCTCCTTCCTTGCCTAGCAAATTCTCCTTAGGAACTTTGACATCCTCAAAAAACAGCTCGCAGGTATCCTGCGCATGTAAACCCACCTTTTCAAATGGTAGTCCTTTGGTAAAGCCCTTCATAGAATTATCCACCAGAACCAAACTTATCCCTTTGGCTCCTTTCTTAGGGTCGGTTTTCACCGCTACCACCACCACATCTGACAAATAGCCATTAGTAATAAAAGTTTTGCTTCCATTCACCAGGTAATGATCTCCCTTGTTTATCGCGCTGGTACGCATTCCTTGCAGATCACTTCCCGCTCCAGGCTCAGTCATTGCCACTGCACCTATATATTCACCAGAGACCATTTTAGGAATGTATTTTTGCAAGGCTTGCTGTGTGCCATAATGTAAAATATACGGCATCACTATATCATTGTGGAGCGGATAACCTATCGCAGGGCCAGAACATCCGCTCAATCCTAACTCTTCAATAAAAATGGCATTGTACCGAAAATCTTTGACGTCCATCCCTCCGAGGTGCTCTGGAGCCTGCATACCCAAAAAGCCATTTTCTCCCAGCTTGCGCCAACTTTCACGCGACACCATCTTATCTTTTTCCCACTGGGAGTTATAAGGGGTAATTTCTTTTGCTATAAAATCTCTGACACTATCTCTGAAAAGCTCATGCTGTTCCGTAAAAAGGGTTCGGGGTAATCCAAACATGGTATTTATACTTTAGGGTTTAATTCGCTTCGAAATTAAGAAATTAACTGCTTACACCTCGGCTTTGATTCGGAAAAGACCACAGGAGACTTCTGTTCGATCTTATGTAAAATCATTTCGGGGTCATAAAACTTATGTCTAGTTTCGAAGCTACTAACACAAAAAGTTCTATGATCGACCTAAATGAGCATTCTAGCCTTCATCTCGTCCAATCTCTCCCTATCTGGCAGGAAAATGAGAAACTGGAATCGATAGCATCAGCCGGAGAAAGCAACATGAATTTGGTTTTACGTGTGAAAACCAACTTAAGATCAGTTATTCTAAAGCAATCCAAACCGTTCGTAAGAAAATTCCCTCAGATCCCAGCTCCTATTGATAGAATTGAGATCGAACTCTGCTATTACCAGCTTATAGAAGATGACGAAATACTCAGCAGTTTTAGTCCCAGGCCTCTTAACTACAATGCAGAACATCACATCCTCCTCATAGAAGATCTTGGGAATGGAACGGACTTTAGCGCGATGTACGGGCAAGATTACACGTGGGATTCCAGTGATTTTAATGCACTCAGTCAGTATCTCAATGCACTGCACGAGCTACAGGTTAGCAATTTCCCAGATAATCTGGAAATGAAAAAACTTAATCATGAACACCTTTTTCAATTTCCATTTGAAGAAGAAAATGGGTTTGATTTGGACAGCATACAGCCAGGATTGCAGGGGCTAAGTTTAGCCTACAAAAGAGATTTAGATTTAAAATCAGCTCTTGAAGCCTTAGGAAAGCGCTATTTGTCCCAAGGCACCATTCTGTTACACGGTGATTTTCACCCTTCCTCTTGGCTGAAAACGGAGAATGGCGTGAAATTCATTGATACAGAATTTGCTTTCATGGGAGACTGTGAATTTGATCTAGGAGTGCTATTTGCTCATTTTGATTTGGCCCAGCAGGACACTAGCTGCCAGTCGAATTTCCTGAAGCTTTACCGACATTCTTATTCAGAAAAGCTAGTGGATGCCTACCGAGGCATGGAAATCATGAGAAGACTTATTGGCATTGCCCAGCTCCCTTTATCTCTAACTTTAGAGGAGAAAAAATCCCTTTTGGAGAAAGCTAGACTACTTATTTTATCCCAATGAAATACCTTCCTCTTATATTTCTACTGGCTCTTGTTGCAGCTTGCAACCCATCTGCTTCCACAGACAAAATAGATTTCTCAGATGAGCCTGTCCCCGAACTAGGACTTACCGAGAAGCAACTGCATGATAAAATCCTGGGTATGCTAGTTGGTTCGGCGATAGGTGATGCCATGGGAGCGCCAACAGAAATGTGGGCTAGAGACCAGATTAAGCTGGAATATGGATTTGTGGAGAGCCTAGATTCTATGATTCGAGAAGTATCTCCTGAGGGAATTTGGATTGCAAATCTGCCTGCCGGTGGAACTACTGATGATACCCGTTGGAAGATGTTGACGGCTGAATTTTTACTTTCCCAGAAGTCAAATCAATTGGATGCCAAAGACTTTGCAAATCACATTCTTAAGAACTACGAGTCCTATGCCAAAGAATTTAAGGAGATAGAAGCCACTGATCCAGAGCCATTTGAGGCTATTTCTTTAAAATTAGGGTGGCTACAAGAATGGGCCAAGGTTAGTCAGCCATTCATAGATGACAACTTAGTGGGCTATGCTGATTCCCTGGGAAAATTTTATGGAGGTGAAATGGTTTGCGCCGGATTACTTTATGCGCCAGCCCTGGGTTCATATTTTCCCGGAAATCCAGAAAAAGCATATCAGGAAGCCTACCGACTTTCCCTATTCGATATTGGCTACGCCAAAGATATCTCTGCCCTATCCGCAGCCATGACAGCTGCTGGTATGAAAATCGATGCCGATTCCGATGACTTGCTCGCTTCCTTACGATTAGATCCTGCCAACTACTTTGAGAGTAGGCTGGTAGGAAGAACTGCCCACGGTATTTTGATGAATGCACTGGCAATCTCTGCTGATGCTTCAAAACAAGACAGCTTGGGAAATCAACTTCATCCAGAGAGTAAATCCCTTCAATTTGCCTTTGAGCAGCTAGACCAACGACTGCAAGACATGCCATTCCATGCCGGAGAAATATGGCTTCAAACGCTTACAGCGATGATCTATACAGATTTTGATTTTATGGGAACGCTTATGTTTCTGGTAAATTATGGCCGGGACAATGATACGACTGCAGCTATCGCTGGAGGAATTCTGGGAGCCTATTATGGTTTTGACAGCTTACCAAAGCTCGAGCGGGAAAAAGTATTGAAAGTCAACAAGGAGTTGCTAGGCATAGACTTAGAGCAGGTGGCTGAGGAATTGACCGCACATAGATTGCGGATGAGGTGATCGAGAAATATCCCTGTATGAACGTTCAGTAGAAATTTCTTTGCATGCAGAAAAAATAACCACAAAAAACCCCAAATCTTTCGATTCAGGGTTTTGGCACTAAGGGTTGGTATAGAATTCAAAAATAAATCGTGCGGCTTCTCCCTTGTGTATCTGTCACTTCCATGTAAACTTCTTCAGCGTCCAATCCATTTAATCTGTAGTTTTTGCGAAAACCTTCAGCTTGCTCTACGGTCTCCTCATGTACCACTCTGTCATCAGCTATACGCTTGATTTTCACTTCTGTGCCAGCTTGGTCCAAGCCCACTACTAGGAGATTCACTGTATAATGATCCACTTTTTTGCCGTAGGCCATCAAAGGCAATAACGCTGGAGTTGGCTTTTCCTCCTCAACAGTCTCTACGGTGTACATAACTTCCTCCGCGTCGGTACTAATAAAGACTTGATATTTCCCCGTAGGAAGGCTATTCAAGTCATAAGGAACCCGAAGGTCTTCATTGGCCTTTACTGAGCGTTGATGTAATTTCTTTCCGTTCATGTCATAAATGGCAATTTTAGCTTTGCCCACGCCTTCATTCAGGTGAACAGAGATTTTTTTGTAGTTCGTGTGGACTGATGAGTTGGCTTTAAGATCCTCAGCATCAACAGCAAAGGCGCTAGTGGCTAAAAGTCCGGCAAGTGCGAAAGTGATTAGAGTTTTCATAATAATGTTGGTTTAGAGTTATGCTTCTCCCAGTTGCTAACCGCGTACCAACCGTGCCATAAGAGCATTTTAGCGGAGCTTTCACCGCTAATCTGTCTGATAAAAATTAACACAAACGCAATATATTATTTGGTTTAAACCAGCACATCACTTGAATTCCTGTATAGAAATCGATCGATTTAGGAGTATCCTGTATTGAAGTCGTACAGTTTCGGGGTATGGGATAAAAATTGAAGGTTACAACTTCTTGACTTTGTTAGGAAAAATTAATTTTTTGAAAAAATGTAAGTCCTTGAAATTAAATTATTTAAAAAACAAAAACCTGTACGGTGGTGTACAGGTCTTGTTCGCTGAGATACAAAGTTTTGATAAATATCAAAACTACCTGAGTTCCTGAGCTAATGATTTCACGCGATCTTTGATCTGTATGCCTGAGATATCCTCATTCATGGAGGTAGCCATCAAGAACTCATTGACTGCTCCGGTATGATCGGTGGACTTGCCTTCCGCCAGCGTCACATAGCGCATGGTAGTCCATAGCAGTGTTTTCAATTGCGTCTCATTATCATCGGTCATGTAATATTCCAGGATCACCGTATTATGATTATGCCAAATGATACGACTCTTAATCCGCACCCATTCACCAACCTGGGCAGGTTTCACATACGAAATATTATGATTATAAATCACCCAGGCGGCTTGATACTTTTTGATGAAATCCATCATTTCTACCCCATAAAGCTTGGGAACCTGATCTTCCCGAGCGTTGAAAAAGTAATCGAAATACTTCGCATTGTTTAGATGACGAAGCGGATCACAATCTTGAAAGCGGATCAGTACTCGGCTTTCCGTTTCTTTTGGGTAATTCTTCTCTGGGTTATATTCAAACATGGTTGATTAGTTTATTCTGAGAGTAACTTGAGCGTTAGATTTCTTTTAAGGTGACATTACAATTGCCAATTCAAGCGTAGTGGAGAGTCTGACTGGTGAAAAACCAACTTAACTTGAAGCGAGAATAGCTGAACTTTCAATAAGCTTCACTCCTGCACTCTTCAGCTCTTCCAAAGCTTTGTCTCCATCTTCTGGATTAAGATTGACAGCTTTGGTAGCATCCGTGATCAGGTAAGTATTAAAACCTAGACTGACAGCGTCCAGAGCCGTGAATTTCACACAGTAATCCTGAGCCAGTCCAGTTACAAAAACATTCATAATTCCTTCATTTTGCAGAAAATCTCCCAATCCAGTATCTTCTCTTCTGGCATTGTCAAAGAATCCTGAGTAAGAATCCACGTCAGGATTTTTACCCTTTTGGAAAATGGCCTTCCACTGAATCGGATTCAGGTCGTTATGAAATTCTGAACCTTCTGTACCTTGCACGCAATGGACTGGCCATAGAATCTGCTCTAGTCCAGCTAATTGAATGAATTCCCCTGGGTTTTTCCCTTCATGATTAGCAGCAAAACTTCCATGATCCGCAGGGTGAAAATCCTGGGTAGCTACAATAAAGGTGAACTTTTGCTGAAGTGCATTGATAATGGGAATGATAGAATCGCCTTCCCTTACTGCCAAAGCTCCTCCAGGTATAAAGTCATTTTGCACATCTACGATTATCAGCGCCCCATTTTTTAGATTTATTGCCATGGATTGTTTGTTTAGTACTGCATTATGAAGTGTCTTTGCTCCCTGCTAAAGCGAATTATTTTTCAGTATCATTACCGGTATCAGTTGGTTTCGCTTTCAAGACCAACTCCATTCTCAATCGATGTAGATTTTCCTCCAAGCCTATAGGATAAAGATGAGGGTTCACCAATCGTTTATGAGTCTTGTCAAGCGATTCTAGCTGAACCTGAACCCTCTCCCTGATCTGATGAATAGTCGGAAGTGTATAGGCGAGCTTGCCTCTGACGAAAATTGCTTTAAGTAGTATTTCTTCCTGATAGAATGCCGGCATCAATCGCTTTCTCCGTGTCGGATCAATTGGGTCAATAATCAATGCAGCCTGAGGATTCAGCTCCTGAGATTCCAGGTAGATCATATCTGCGACAGCCTTTCCCTTGGAAAAAAACCTCTTTACCGTATGCAAACCTGGAATATTGATCTTCAGCGATTGCTGGGAAAGTTTGACTTTGGGAATCCACTGACCATTATCATCCTTGATCGCCGACAATTTATAAACTCCCCCAAGGGCAGGTTGATCAAATGCCGTCACCAGTTTGGTTCCAACTCCCCACACATTGATCGATGACTCCTGACCTTTAAGAGAAGTGATTATATGCTCATCCAAGTCATTGGACGCGACAATTTTAGCATTTACAAATCCAGCTTCGTCGAGCATTTCTCTCGCGACATTGCTGAAGTAAGCCAAGTCTCCGGAGTCGATGCGTATTCCTACCAGCTCTTTTCCCCTGCTTCGCAAAGCATTGCCCACTTTAATGGCATTCTTGATTCCATTGACGGTATCATAAGTATCGACTAGGAAGATGGACTGATCAGGAAAAGCATCTGCATAGGCTTCAAAAGCTTCCATTTCCGTCTCAAAAGACATAATCCAGCTATGCGCATGAGTTCCTGACACTGGAATTCCAAAGAGTTTTCCCGCCATCACATTGCTGGTAGAAGAACAACCTCCAATATATGCAGCTCGGGATGCTGCCAGTCCCCCGTCGATTCCCTGAGCCCGACGCAACCCAAATTCCAATACGGGTTCACCTTGTGCCGCCAAATTAATTCGGGCAGCTTTGGTGGCGATCAAACTCTGGAAGTTGATGATATTCAAAAGTGGAGTTTCCAGCAACTGGCATTGGATTAATGGGCCCTTCACGCGAATCAAAGGGGTATTTGGAAAAACTACTGTCCCCTCTTCTACCGCGTCTATATCGCAGCTGAACTTCATTTGCTTGAGGTAATCCAAGAATCCACTTTCGAAAAGAACCTGCCCTTCATTCCCTTTCATGGTAGCTAGGTAGTTGAGGTCTTCTTCGGAAAACTTAAAGTTCTTGCAATAATCTACGATGTAATTCAATCCGGCAGCGATGGTAAATCCGCCTTGAAATGGATGTTTTCTGAAAAACAGGTTGAATACAGCCTCCTGCTCAGCCTTACCCGACTTCCAATAAGCATAAGCCATCGTGAGCTGGTAAAAATCTGTCAGCAGCGCTAGAGAGCCCTGATATAGGTCTTTCGTGATTTTCATTTTGAGTAGTTAGCTTCCTTCAAAAATAACCTCCTAAAGGCTCCTATCCAATTCTAAGATGAAACTTGCTTTATCCTCATATTTAAGAGAATTCCTAGCAACACCAGCCCCATTCCTACATATGCCAAAGCATTAAAGGTTTCTCCGAAAAAGAAGAAACCAAAGATCAAAGCGTAAACAATCCCTATATAAGTGAGGCTGGCAACCTTCGAAACGTTGGCGTTTTGGTAGGCCACAGTCAGAAAATACTGCGCTGTTTGTGTACAAATCCCTATAAATAGCAAAATCGCCCAATCCCAACCTTCAGGATTCACCCAGCCAAAAGCTGACACGATCAGCGCAAAAGGCAAGGTAACCAGCGGGAAATAGAAAATGATAACTAATGGATGTTCAGTATTTTTCAACCTGCGAATGACATTGTAAGCTAGACCTGAAAATATCGCAGAAATAATCCCAACCACCGCCCAAAATGTATCTACTCGCGCATCGACTCCTTGAATCACCAGAACTCCAGCAAAGGAAATGGCAAAGAAGAGGAATTGAATCGGCTTCACTTTTTCTTTCAAAAGAAAAATTCCGAAGATGGTAGTGAAAACAGGAGACAAATACTGGATAGTCACAGCACTCGCCAGCGGAATGTTTTGTAAGGTGTAGAAAAAGGAAATCAACCCAATAGAACCCACAATCCCTCGGATAACAAGCCATTTCTTGTTGTTCCCAAAAACATTGACCTTCTGCTTTCGAAGAAATATATAACTAATTACCAATGAAATAACAGATCGAAATGCAATGATCTCTATGGCTGGAATATGAGGAATGTACTTGACTGAGACATTCATCAGAGCGAAAAATACACCAGCCAAAAGCATGGCCTGGACACTGTTAATCTTCAAAATAGTAGCTTTTGGAAGTGATCTATTTCTAAGCCATTACGATTGTCAATAGTTCAAATATTTTTCAAAATTTCAAAAACAGTCCGAACCATTCCATAGTACTTATGCTTTAGTAGGTATGGCACTAAAAACTGGAAGTATCGCCCCTGAATTCACCTTGGCGTGTACTGGTATCACTCTACTGAACACTGCAAAAGATCTTAAAGGAAAGGCTTTTATACTTTATATCTATCCAAAGGATTTCACCAAAGTCTGCACAGCTGAAGCCTGCGAATTCAGAGATCAATTCGAAGCATTTCGCAAGCTGAACATACCCGTTTATGGAATGAGTAAGGACGATATACCCACTCACGACAAATTCAAAAAAGAGCACAGACTTCCATTCGAGTTGCTTTCAGATCCCACAGGGAAGGTATGTAAGTCCTACGATGCCTTGATTCCTTTGATAAAAATGCCCAAGCGGATCACGTATTTGATCGATAAAGACCATAAGATCGCAGCTGTATTTTCAGATATGTTCGAATCGAAAGGACATATTGAAGCGATGCTGAAGAAACTGGAGAAGTAAGGATTTCTTAGGGCTACTCGACGTATTTGAATCTCCCGCAAAGGCGCCAAGGCGCAACATTTGAAATGCTATGAGGAATCATTTCTATGGAGGAACTTTCAATCCAGCTTTTTCGGGAACTTAGAAATCTCTTTTCTTAAATCTCCCTTCCTAATCTAGCTTCTAATATCTTATAAAATCAGCCCATCCTTCATCACTACTTTCCGATCAGCCATCTCAGCCAACTCTTCATTGTGCGTAACGATCACGAAGGCCTGACCCAACTCTTTGCGAAGGGTGAAAAATAATTCATGGAGGCTTTTTGCATTTTGAGTATCCAAATTTCCACTTGGCTCATCAGCGAAAACTACGGCTGGACTATTTATCAATGCTCGTGCAACAGCCACTCGCTGCTGCTCTCCACCGGAAAGTGTGGATGGCTTATGGTCCAAGCGATGTGAGATACCAAGCAGTTCTGCCAGTTCACCTGACTTCTTTGCCAGTTTCTCAGGGGATGCATTCCCTATTAATCCCGGTATCATAATATTTTCCTGAGCTGTGAATTCAGGAAGTAGGTTATGAAATTGAAAAATAAAGCCAATCCGCTCGTTTCTAAATTTGGCTAATTCGTCGCCTTTCAGATCGAGCAGCTTTTTCCCATCCATCTCCAAAGAACCCTGATCTGGATGATCCAACGTACCTAAAATATGAAGCAAGGTGCTTTTTCCTGCCCCCGATGAACCGACTATAGAAACAATTTCAGAAGTTAAAATTTCTAGATCTACTCCTTTCAAAACTTGAAGGCTTCCATAAGATTTATGGATTCCATTGGCTTTCAGCATGCTAACATTTTTTATCCAGTCAAAAATAGAACAAATGCCTATCTCAACAGGAAATTAACAGCTTTTTTTACCGAAAAAGGAAAAAGCCCGGTTTGATTTATAGACTTGAAGGGCTTAACTTCGCACAAAAATTTCCAAAGGATGAAATCACGCATGACTGAAAAGTCAGAGGGCAAACACCCCCGATCATGCGAGATTCCTGCCGATAGGCAGGTGTGACATTTGAGAAAAAAATCATACATATATGAATATTCACGAATATCAAGCTAAAGAAGTATTAAAGGGTTACGGAGTTCGCATTCAGGAAGGTATAGTCGCCGACACACCTGAGGCAGCTCATGAAGCAGCCGTTAAGTTGAACGAGCAAACCGGTACTAGCTGGTATGTGATCAAAGCTCAGATTCACGCAGGTGGACGTGGAAAAGGTAAAGTCAACGAAACTGGTTCAAACGGTGTTGTGCTTGCCAAGAAATTGGAAGATGTAGCTGAAAAAGCTAAAAATATCCTTGGTGGCACTTTGGTTACGCACCAGACTGGCCCAGAAGGAAAAGTTGTAAATAAGGTGTTGATCGCTGAGGATGTCTATTATCCAGGTGCTTCTGAGCCGAAAGAATTTTACCTTTCTATTCTATTGGATAGAGCTACAGGAAGCAATGTCATCATGGCCTCAACAGAAGGTGGAATGGACATCGAGGAAGTAGCTGAGCATACTCCTGAGAAAATCATGAAAGAGTGGATCGATCCTAAAGTTGGTCTTCAGCCTTTCCAGGCTAGAAAAGTAGCTTTTGCTCTTGGCCTTTCTGGAAATGCTTTCAAAGAAATGGTGAAATTCATCACGGCACTGTATGCTGCCTATGAAGGAACTGACTCCTCTCAGTTTGAAATCAACCCAGTTTTGAAGACGTCTGACGATAAGATCTTGGCAGTAGATGCTAAAGTGAACATCGATGACAACGCACTATATAGACAAAAAGGATTAGCTGAATTGAGAGATGTAGCTGAAGAAGATCCTTTGGAAGTAGAAGCTGGCGAATCAGGTTTGAACTATGTGAAGCTTGACGGAAACGTAGGTTGCATGGTGAACGGAGCTGGTCTTGCAATGGCTACTATGGACATGATCAAATTGGTAGGTGGCGAACCTGCTAACTTCCTAGATGTGGGAGGAGGAGCAAATGCCACTACAGTTGAGGCTGGTTTTAGAATCATTCTTCAAGATCCAAATGTAAAAGCAATCCTAATCAACGTATTCGGTGGTATCGTAAGATGCGACAGAATTGCGAGCGGTGTGGTAGAGGCATACAAATCTATCGGTGACATCAGAGTGCCGATAATTGTAAGACTTCAGGGAACAAACGCTGCGGAAGGTGCAAAAATCATTGATGATTCAGGATTAAAAGTATTCTCTGCGATCACTCTGAAAGAAGCTGCTGACAAAGTTAAGTCTGTCCTAGAGGGATAATTATTAAGTGTACTGAACAGCAATCCTCGGTACATCATGCACTCGTAGTTCAACTGGATAGAATATCAGATTTCGGCTCTGAGGGTTGAGGGTTCGAATCCTTCCGAGTGCACAAAAGCTCAGGCGTAAGTCTGAGCTTTTTCCATGTTATACCTTTAGTTTATGCTAAAAAAATTGGTTCTACCATTTGCATATTGGTTTAGCTGAAAAAAATTCTAAAGGATTGGAAGTTTAGAATTCCTAAATGAGCTTACCTCGAAATGTATATAATGCTTATTTCTTCCCTACTCCTACTGAATTGTTCTACTGGTTTGAGCAAGTAAAACCGGATATTCCAACTCAATGGAACTTTAAAGTTGGTAAAATAATCTTTTCCAGATCCTCATCTTTCAAAGGCTTTTTTAAGAAAGATTGTACATTTTCATTCTTTTGCGCAGCTTCTCGATCTTCTGGATCTACTGATGAGGTCACAATATGGACCTGAAAATCTAATTCATGCTCATCCAATGAGATAGCTTTTAAAAATTCCCATCCATTCATTTTTGGCATATTCAAATCCAAAAAAACAAGATAGGAGTTGGATGGATGAGATTGAATATAGTTAAGTCCTTCTAGCCCGTTTTCAAATACTACTAATGGTATATGAGGAAACCTCCTATTAATAATTTTTGTGTGAACAAAATTTATAATTGGGTCATCATCAATTAATAGGATTTGTGTTAACTTCTTCATTCACTGCTTCAGTTTTATTAACGATCTCGAGGATCACCCGATCCAGCTCTTCAGCAGAGACGGAAATCAGATCAAAAATTTCTTCATTAGATTTACCTCCTCCATCGTATTCTCTTTTCAGGTAGATCAGACTCATAATCCGCGATAAGGGTGCTCTAATTACGTGCGACTGCAGCCATGCGATTTCTCTCAGCTTAGAATTCTGATTTTTGATCCGCTCAAGTTGCTGCTTTGATTTAGTTATATCCAAAACTGATCCAATTGACCTTAAAGGCTTTCCATATTTGTCGCGAAGGATATAGCATCGGTCCACGAAGTAGGCGATGTTTCCTTTTTGAGCACAAATTTTATATTCAGCTGACCAGAATGAAACATTCTTGTTTTCAAGAGCTTTCTCGAGAGATTTCCATACTCTATCCCTCTCATCAGAGGGAAGTTTTCTACACCAGGAATTATCCATGGTGAACCGCTCATTTTCTTTGTAATTCACGAGTTCACTATAGCCTTTGCCTCTATAAATAGTCTGCTTCTGATGATCTACTTCCCATATCATTTCGTTGCTAGCTTTGATGGCTAACTGGAAACGTTCATTACTTAAAGCCAACTGTAATTCATATTCTTTCCTTTCGGTGATGTCCTGTATGGTACCCTCCAATCTAAAAGGGACTTCATTTTTATCCAACACCAAACGGATTTCTTGATGAACCCATTTAACCTCATTGGAAGAGGTAATAATTCTATGTTCAAAACTATTTACTTTACCGGGTTCAAGATGGGCTATAGGATCATCTTCTAGCAGATATCTGTCTTCCGGATGGAAGGTTTTCTTTACATTTTCTATCGTAGGAATGAAAACATCCGGTTCACAACCATAGATCTGATAGGTTTCTTCACTCCATTCTGTCAGGTCTGAGTTCAAATTCCTAAACCAATACCCAAGTTTGGCTATTTTTTGCGCCCGCATGAGTCTTTCATTAGCATTACTCAGCTTTAATTCAGCTAGTTTTTGGGCTGTAATATCTTTAGCAACGGCAAAAATAATTTGAGATTCCATTACGACAGTTGCTTTCCAAATTAACCAGATAATTTTGCCTTTCTTGGTGACAAACCTGATTTCCAATGATCCTGTCTCTGCTCCTTTGGTGAGTTCACCTAACCTTTTCCGGGCAACCGGAACATCGTCTTCAAGTAGAAATTTAAAGATTGGATTGCTTAACAACTCATCTTTATCATATCCCAAAATTTTAGCAAAGGCGTAATTTACCTTCTTCAAGTAGCCATCAAAACCCAAAATACCGTGAGGATCCGGAGAAATTGTAAAGAAATTCCTGTATTGTTCTTCGGTGATTTTTTGTTTCAGTACGGCCGCAAGCTGAATTCCCAAATCGCTGAGAATTTTTACCTGCGTGATGAGTTCATTTTTTGGCAAATCAGACAGGCATAAAATACACCCTAAAAATTCCTTATTATATAAAATTGGAATTCCAATTGAAGTTGTCAAAATGGTGTCCTTAACTTGGTAAGTGCGTAAAAACTCCTCACTCTGATGAATATTTTCTAAGGTTTGGGATTTTTTTGTCTCCCAAACTTTCCCCGGAAGTCCCTCTCCTTTTTTCAAAGAATGAATGTTCACACCTTCATAAAATCGTTTTAAAATAGTGGGTTTACCTGATTTAGCGATCAAATCCAGTCGGGATCTATCCTCAGCCACTAGCCAAATTTCAGCAACACTGATATGACACATCTCGCTGATTTCCTTCATAGCCTCAGTAAGACAAAAAGTAAGTGAAGCTGGTTGGGAGATAGCTTTGGTCAATGTTGCCAGCATAGTCACTGACAATCTTTTTTCCACCTCAAGCGTAACTTCCCGGGTGTTAGCGATGATACCTGAAATATTGGGATCCTGGAGGTGATTGGTTAATTCAGTTTGTATCCACCGCCATTTCTTCTCTCCATCCAAAAAACGATAGGGTTCTATGGATACCCTGGTAGTAGAAGCTAGCAGTTCCAAATCCTTCGCAATTCGCGGAATGTCATCCTGATGTATATAACTAAAAGCATTTTTACCGACAAACTCTTCGGCAGGAATACCCAAAACATTCTTGGAAGTGGGTGCCACGTAGGAATAATTACCGTTCAGGTCGATAATGGCAATAAGGTCAGAACCATTTTGGACCAGAGAGCGAAACCTAGCCTCACTATTTTTCAATTTCTGCTGCGCCTTATCCTGATTGATCTTATATGACAAATTGGAAAGGATAGTTTTCAAAACCTGAATTTCGTTGGACTTCCAGATTCGATTATTAAGAACATCCTCTAACGTCAGGAAACCATCCAATTCTGAATTAATTTTCTGTGGGATTGCCAAGAAACTTTTTACGCTTTGTCCCATGAATTCTGATTTAGTCTGAGACGCTTGCAATTCTTCAACTAGGAAATCAACAACATGGCCGGACAGTAGGTCATCCCTATATCGAGGGTATTCTTCCAGCAGAACTTCAAAAATATTAGATTCAATCAAGCCATTACTCGATTCATCATTGCTACACCAGGTGACTTTTGCTGACCTAATCGCCTTTCTCGGTGACTTCAAATAAAAACATAGCCTGTGAACTTGCAGATAATCCCCGAGAAGCAGGAAACTATCTTCCAATGCATTTTTATAATTATCTGATTTAAGAAAAATCTGATTAATCTCTCCTACTAATGCCAGGACTCCTCTTTGCCTTTCAATTTCTTCCCGTTTTTCATGCCTGTCAGTCAAATCAACCGCAGTGACAATCTGAGCTTCTTTTCCCTGATAATTTATCTGGTTGCTATTAATATGAACGTAGATAATACTTCCATCCTTCTTTTGATGGCGAAAAAGTCGATCCTTATCCATAACAGGCGCATTTTGACGGATTTCTGCTACAGATTTCTTTAATAAAGGAATATCCTCTGCTGGTCTAATATCGATCAGCGTCATCTTCAAAAACTCATCTCTACTATAACCATAGTGGGATATAGCTTCCTGATTTACAGCCAGAAAAGTGAGCGTATTTCGATCATATATCCACATGGGAAATGGAACAAGATCGAATATTACTTTATCTACATCTTGGTTTGAAAAAGAAGATTGCAAAGCTGTCATTTCTTCTATGTAGCATTTCAATTGGACTAAAGCAACTAAAATATCAGAAAAAAACAACTAAACCGTTAGACCAAAAAGCGGCTTCCAGTAGTATTTTTTTATCATTCTATTACTTTCTGCCAATCCAAACGAGTGCCAGTCACCTTGGATTCTTTATTTATATACCTTGAAGACAGATGACTAGGGCATCCTCAATTTTCAAGTTTAAAAAACCCTGCATTGATCATTCCCCTTATTCAGGAACCTTTCAAAATAGACGCTCCCCGAGCTTTTGTGAAGAAGAAGAGTTAATTCTAGGTCCTATCCTTTCCAGATAAAAAGGGAAAGCTTTTGTATAAAAATCCTTTCTAATAAGAAGCATCAATTAAAGCGCTTATTTGGACTTTGGAGTAGTTTACAAGCAACTACTTTCCAGCCCTCAAATGCCCTAAAAGAGTTTCTTCTGATCCTCAAATATTCAAAAACTCCATAAAAGTGAGAAATACCAGCTCTTGGTATTATAGCTACGCTTTTCTCCAAATGGATTAGTAATTCTGAATTGATTAAGCTTTTAAAAGCCTTTCAAAGCTTACTTAGGATTTAAGATACTTCTAAACAGGAAAATCAATTACTGCCAAAAAGCCTTTTCCAGGCTGACTTTCGATCTCGAAAGTACCATTGAGCAATTGTACTTTCGCCTCTATTCCTAGCAGTCCCATCCCCCAAAGCCTCCTTTCTTTTTGCAAACCTATCCCATTATCCTCTAAAGTGACATTGAGTGAATCCCCATGATGGATGAGTTGAAGACGAAGCTGTGAAGCTTGAGAATGCTTAAGTACATTCTGGATGAGCTCTTGACAAATTCTATACGTGGTAAGCTCAAGCTGATCTTCCAATCGTCCTTCAAAACCAAGAATCTGCAGATCAGCGCTAATTTTGGTAGAATCGTTGATATCCTCAATCAGCGATTTTAACGCAATAGCCAACCCAAAGCGCCTCAAGGAAACAGGGGACATGTGATGAGCGATGCGCCTTACTTCGCTAATCGCATTGTCTAACTTGTCCAAAGTTTCTCCTCCTTCAGTGGTGAGTTCTGTAGCGTCGTATTTCTCAAATAAGTTGGCCAGGCGAATCTTGATCGTAGAGAGCTGAGAGCCTAGGCTATCATGCAATTCCCCAGCTATTCTTTCCCTTTCATGCTCTTGAACTTTCAGTAGATCGAGGCTGTAGGCATTTTTCTGTTGCTCGATGAGCTTGACCAATTCTCGATTTTGCTGCACTTCTAATTTGATCTCTTCATTGAGCAGCAGACTTTTTTGATAGATCTTGGCATTTTCCAAAATAATCCCACCCTGGCTTGCGATGATTCTGATCCATCGGACAATTTCAGCAGGGTAATTTTTCTCAGTAAAACGACTCTCCAAATAGACGACCATAGAAAGTGACTCCGAAACCCCAACTGGAAAAATCAAGCAAGATTTGACCCCCGATTGTCTCAGTTGCACAATCTCTGGAAACCCCGTATCACTCGTCAATTCCTCATAAACGAACCGAGATTTTGTTCTAAGGGCCATCAAGAACAACCCTGATAAATCCACTTTGCTCGAATCTGGGTAGTTAGTTGCAGGAGGACAAAGTAGCTGCATTTTAGTATTGACTCCGAGCTGGCCGGAAGA
This sequence comes from Algoriphagus sp., assembly GCF_039969895.1. GTDB lineage: Bacteria > Bacteroidota > Bacteroidia > Cytophagales > Cyclobacteriaceae > Algoriphagus. The sequence goes on along the minus strand of NZ_JBDVMZ010000026.1, from coordinate 12,843 downwards.
CTCCATCAATTGAATGGCAGCCCCACTGGAGGCAGAGATTCTGATGAGAATAGTCAGTAGCTTTTTGGTGATTAGTTCAGCATCCATATCACCGCCCAATTCTCTCAGGACGTTTTCAATATCGACAGGATTGCTTATTCTAGTCTTAGAATCAAAAAGAAAGGAATACTGCCTGATAAGTTGTCTTGCTTTCCTTTTTGCCTCCCAAAGCTCATAAAACCTCACCGCTTCAGCCATGTGATCCTTTGCATTCTTCAAGTCTCCGATGGATAGATAGTACTTACCGGTAAGCTCCTGGCTTAGTGCAGCCTGGTATAAGTTAGTACCGGCAGCTTGACGTGCACTATCATAGGCAGAGATCAATTCGTTTGATTCATGCCCGCTGATTCTTCCCAGTTCGGCTCGGAGCAACCAATAATCACTGGCATAATTGACCGGTGCATACCTGTACCAAACGCCTAGATTTTCAAAAATCTTATCCAGTTGAATTTTATTTTCCTCTTTTTCAGTTTCATTGAAATTTTGCCAATTCTGAGTTATAGCAAAGCTTAAAGTCAGCAAATTAGCTGGGACCAAAGGAGAGCCCTGCTGCAGGTTTTTATTGCGGTCTGCGATCAGAGCACTTTGGCATGCTAAGCCATAATACCCAAATAGAAAATAGTACCTCGCCAGCACGTAGTGGCGATAGAAAATTTCCTCTTGAAGGGTAAGCGTCCCCGCCAGTCCGCCGGGCTCATGCTTTGGCAAAGACAAAAATGGACTCTCAGTAGTCAAATAGCGAATCAACTCCTTCTGATAGTGCGTGATATAGTACGTCAACTCCATGCCTGGGTATGACTCTCTAAACTCAAAGGACAACAACCCTGAAATAGGTTTCCCACTTATGAAGTGTAAGTTAAACAGGTGGGTTTTCAAAATATACAAGCCTATCAAATCTCCGGACTTCCGACCCACTTCCATTCCTTCCAATAGCAAAGAGGCACTTTCCTCAAAAGCTTTTTTCCACGGCTGAATATAGAATGCAAAAACCCCCAATACCCTGCATCGGTATTGAAGATCATGAAGAGAGGTATTGACTTCAACTCCCTTTTTACCAAACTCAACTCCTTCGTCTAGATTTCCGGCAATGATCTGCATCCGGCCATAACTGACATATCCGATGGTACTGACGTTTTGCAGATCAAAATGGCGGGATCGCAAAATGAGTTGAAGTGCCGCCCAAGTCATCAGTGATTCTGACGTATGATGCATGGCCATTCCTCCCACATAGAGCAAGCGCAAAATAGCAGCTTGATTGTTCGAGTTTTGATTCCCAAAAACCAGCGATAAATTTCCCTGATCATTGGAAATTGCGCTTTGCAAAGATGGAATTTCCATTCCCAACTGAGTCTCATCCACGGGTAAGGACACGCCAAGCTCCAATAAAATTTCCTTGAGAATAACCAACGCTTTTCTATAGCGACCCAAGTGATTGTTGATGACAAGCTTAAATTCAAATGCCTCGGCGCGCTGATTTTCCAACACCAAATGCTCAATCAAAAAGTCCAATTGCACTTCTGCTAGGTCATACTCACCCATTAAATATTCAATTTTTGCTCCCTCCAAATAAACCTGAAAAAACACCTCATCGGCATCATCCCATCGAAGCCCCTTGATAAACGAGTGCGCTACTTTGATGAAAGACTTGGCCTGACCGAAGGCTTGTTCATATTTCTGGAAGCGAGCTACTTCCAAAATCAATTCGGTAGCTTGGATAAGCTCTTCCTTACTCCTAGGATGTTCAACAGATGCTTGCAAATGCTGCGCAATAATGACTTTCTGAGAATTAGTAAGTTCTTCTAATCCAGCGGAAAGTAGCGAGGTAGCAAGCTGGAAATGGTTTGTCGATCGGTCTTCCGGACTGAGTAGAGAATAGACAAACTCTCCAAATGAGCCTTCAGCGAAAGAATAACTGGTTCCATTCCGCTCCAAAATCCCTGCTGAAATCAGCAGAATCAACGAATCAGGATACTCGCTCCTATTTTCGCTAAGGAATTGCAAGTCTTTTTCAGTAATAATCTCTGCGCAGGCGATGAGTTGAAGCAGCTTTTTGCTGGAGGAATCCAAAGACTGAAATCGTTCCAATAGGAACTGAGTGGGATTCACACCTTGGTAGCGAGCACGGATCTCTTTTTGGTCCCCTACCCATTTGCCATCTTTTTCTATCAGCAATTGATCTTGAACCAGTGCTTCCACCAGGGAGGTGAGTAAGGCTGGGTTACCTTTACCGAGTTCGTGAAGCTGAGAAGCTAACTGCGGATCACAGGTTCCTTGAAGGATATGCTCTACGAAAAGCTTGCTTTGCTGCCAATTCAATCCATCCAATTCTATGCGTTGAATGTGTTTTTGGTCAAAACCTAACGAACTAATCAGCTGATTTACTTGACCCAGATCCTCCTTGGTATCGCGTACGGCACCAAACCACAGCAATTTGGAAGGTGGCAAATGAGTGAGTAAATACTCCAACAAATTGGCTGTGGACCCATCCATCCACTGTAAATCATCTGTAAAAAGGATGGTCACTTGATTCGAAAAATCACTGATGAATTCGAAGAGAATTTTGAATAAAGAGTAGAGTTGATTCTCAATTTTTGGTAACCTGGAATTGGCTGGAGAAGTGACAGGCCTATGAAGGACGGTCAACTCCGGCACGTAGTCGCAGAGCAAGGCATAATCATCGCCCAATATGGTGGTGAGTCCTGTCGAAAATTTTTCGAAGGTTTCCGAGTCCATCGCCCTGAATTTCTCCCTCAGGTAATTCCCAAGAGCCATTTTCAAACCCGCATAAGGTACGTTTTGCAATTGCTGGGATTGATTGCTGATCAGAACATCGAAGGGCGTGTTTTTCAGATACTTTTCGATCAAAAACGTTTTGCCTGCACCTGTTTTCCCGATGATCACAGCTCCTGTCCACTGCGTATTCGTAGAGTGAAGCATTTTTTTCAGATAGCCGTCAAGCTGATCCAGAAGCAACTTATGGATGGAGACTTCCGCTACTGTCTTACTTTTCATGGGAAACTAGGTGTGGTGATTTTAAGAGCTATAGAGCAAAGAGTTTTACTTCCTCGCTAAAATAACAAACTACCTTTCCAAAGCCCCTAAGTCCCTTACAAATCTCCTCAAGGAATCATGGGAACTGACCTAAAATAGGTCTATGCACTGAAGAAATAAGCCAATGACCTTGGTTACATGCGGTCAAACAATTCTATTTCCGCTGCAGCTACCTATTCAATTGCAGAAATATCCAGCAGTTTTACTTAGAAGCAATGCTTAAATTCTGGCGAAGGTATGGCTATGATAATTCACAAGCCCGTTCATTGGATGTTGCTCGATTGCCTGGATCGTTTCTCCAAATTCATTGGATACTTGTCTTAAGAAAGGTGAAAAATGGTAAGCGATAGATCCAGTAAAAGAAATCGGTGTGGCCAATCCCCTTTTCCTAAATGGTAAAATGTAGTACTCAAAAAACTTCCGGAAGTTGTACAGGATGATATGCTGAATCTCTGGGCATGAAGCATGATCCAATAAAAACGGGGTAAATGACGCCAAAAAACGATTGGGCAATGGCTGATTATAAATCTTGTCCAAGATCATCCGCTGGTCAAGATTGTGTTTTTCCAAAAAATCGCTTTTCAGCTGCTCTCCTAGATTACCCTGCAGTAATTCTCTGATCAAATCTCTGCACAAAACAGTTCCGCTGCCATAGTCTCCCAAAATATATCCCAAAGAAGGAACCGTCCCCGCAATTTTTTTCCCATCGTAAGCGCAAGAATTGGCTCCTGTACCCAAAATGCATGCAATTCCTGGCTCATTTTGGAACAAACTTCGAGCAGCACCAAGAATATCTCCATTTACCTCGGCAGGAATCTCGCCGGGAAACATCGCATCCAATACGGCTGCGACCTCTGCCGCCTTCTCAGGATGACCACAACCTGCCCCATAGAAAATCACTTGATCTACGTCAGAAATATTGCCCAGTAGTTTTTTGGCTAGTTCTTTTTTGATAGCCTCGGCACCGAGAAAATAAGGATTTAACCCTTTTGATTTAAGGGCAATCACCTCTTCACCAGATTTATCTACTAATCTCCAGTCTGTCTTAGTGGATCCACTATCGGCCAATAAAAGCATTCAACATCATTTTAATAGGGAGAGCTTTGGTTATTCCAATGCTTTATTTGCTACAAATATGTTTTTAAAAAATGCTTTCACTATCCCTGAAAATAGGGATTTGTCATAATCACCAATGGCAATACTAGCCCCAAGTATGCAGTGGAAATTATATAAAAAAGGATTTGAAAAAGTGGCACTTAATTAATCAACCCTCGCTTATATGCGTTGTTGACCAGTTCGGCTGTGTTTTTTGCTTTTAACTTATACAGCAGATTTTTGCGGTGAGTCTCCACTGTGTTTTTACTAATAAAAAGTTTCTCTCCTATTTCCAGGGTGGTCAGGCCAATGGCAATACTTTCCAAAACCTCCGTCTCCCTGCCAGAGAGTCGTTCATTCAATTCATACTTTGCCGAATCCTTCAAAAAACTAGACAATAAAATCCGATTAACTTCCTCGCTCACATAAGCTTCACCACTATGCAAGGTGTGAATTGCATCTACGAGATCTTTCTTACCCGTATTTTTCAGAATGTACCCACTCGCACCACTTTTTAGCATATCCGCTATAAAATGTCTGTCTCTATGCATGGACAATCCCAGAATCTTGATTTTCTTATTGGTTTTGCAGAGCTCTTTAGTCGCTTCCACCCCATCCATTTCCGGCATATTCACATCCATGATTACCACATCGACCGCTGTGGAGTTGCAATGCAAAATAGCTTCTTTGCCATTGCTAGCTTCACCGACCACTTTTACCCCAGGAATATCTCGAAGTAAGGCTTTTATACCATCTATGAACATCTGATGGTCATCGGCTATAAGGACATTAATCATATGCGTGGGATTTATATTATGGTTTACTAAGCTGTCACTTTACAAAAGTGGCTACTGCTATCAATTATACTGTCAGAAATTCCATCAATGGAGCATTACTAGTCTGAATTAGAAATAAGGATTTCTTTTCTTTTCAGGTGAAAAGCCTTCCGAAGGTATTTTTCATCCCATGGCAAAACTTACTTTTTTGCTTCCTATCACTTTTAAAAGCATGTATTTCGTCATCCAAGCAGCAATAGATTATAAAGCAAGTGGTTACTCTAAAATAGGAAGCTTTGAACTAAATAGCATTAGTGATTTGTAAATATCCCTGTTTTCAGGGATTGAATAGGCTGCATTTTTAAAAAGATTTGAGAGTTAATAAATGGGGACATGTGCATTGGCCAATTTTCAAGGAGTTAGGCTAGCTGCGGAGATCACTAGTTATTACGCATTTCTATTCATCACAACAAACTTTAATCACAACATGAAAAAACTTCTACATTGTTCTTTTGCAACGATGTGCTTTCTGCTTTTTCATTTTCAAGTAAGTGCTCAAACCCTGACTGTCTCGGGTACGATCACCAGTACTGAAGATGGATTGACCTTGCCGGGAGCGAGCATTTTGATCAAGGGAACTACGAAAGGTGTCACTTCAGACATCGATGGAAAGTATCAGGTAACTGCAGAAAAAGGCCAGGTGCTAGTTTTTAGTTTTATTGGAATGCTCAGCCAAGAGCATACAGTCAATGCGAATGAAACGCTAAATATCGCGCTTCAACCAGATGCTCAATCGCTGGATGAAGTAGTTGTGGTGGGTTATGGTACCCAAAAACGAAATGATGTGACCAGCGCTGTGTCCACCATCGATACCAAAGTCTTGGAGTCTAGACCTATCACAGACGTGGGTCGCGGTCTTCAAGGAACTACTCCGGGTCTGACGATCACTACCCCAAGTGGGCAGATTGGTCAGAATCCAACTATTCGTCTTCGTGGATCAGTAGGAACTTTGAGTAATTCGGGAGGTGCGCAACCATTGATTTTGGTGGATAACGTAGAGATCCCTAATCTCCAGCTAGTAAATCCAGAGGATATAGAATCTATATCAGTACTGAAGGATGCGGCAGCATCTTCGATTTATGGTTCACGAGCGGCTTGGGGCGTAATTCTGATCACCACTAAGAAAGGTAAAAAAGGAGAAGCTCCGAAAATCAACTACTCCAACAACTTTGCCTGGGCTACTCCCACAGTCACACCTACGATAGCTGGAGCTGCAGATGGTGCAGAAATGGCCTTCCAGGCACTTCAGCGCACCAATCCATCTACCAATGTCTTTGGTGTGGTAGGTATGTATTTCGATAGAGAGGGAATACAAAAAATGCGTGATTGGGAAGCACAATATGGTGGTCAAGACCTTGGCGACGAAATGGTCTTGGGCAGAGATTTCGAAATAAGATCTGGAAGACTCTTCTTCTATCGTCCATGGGATGCTGGGGACAAGTTTATGAAAAACTGGACTCCACAACAAAAGCATGACCTCTCTGTAGCTGGAGGAACTGATAAAACTACCTATAGACTCGGTCTTGGTTACTTAGGTCAGAACGGAGTTTTAAAAGTAAATCCAGACGAATTCAATCGTTATTCAGCAGATTTGAATTTGAGTACTCAGGTGACGGAATGGCTAGAGATGCGAGGCGGCGTGCTTTTCAGCAATACCAAATTCACAAGACCGTTCTATTTCTCAAGTGAGACTTATGATCCATGGTATTACCTGATGAGATGGCCAAAAACCTACCCATACGGAACATACGAAGGCTATCCTTTCAGAAGTGCGGTCACAGAAGTACAGCAGGCCAAAATGAACGAGGAAACCACTGGCTTGACCAGAATAAATCTTGGGACGACAATCACTCCGATTAAGGACCTCTCTATAGTAGCTAATTACACCTTTGATTCTCAAAATTCTCACGATCATCAGACTGGTGGTGTGGTATCTGCCTATAACTTCTGGTCCACGGGAGCTAACCTTCAATATGCCCCTTACACCAGTGCATCTTATAATAGAGTACAGTATGCATCCTCCTGGAGCAATAGAAATGTAGGGAAAGTGTTTGCTACCTACGACAAAATGATCGGTGATCATTCCCTGAAAGCGATGATAGGTGGCGATGCTGAGACCTATGAGTTTTGGTATCAAAGCTCTCAGCGAAGAGAGTTGATGGATTTGGACAGAGGTGAATTAGACCTTGCCTCCGGCGACCAATTCGTAGATGGAGCCAGAAATCAGTGGTCAACCGCCGGTGCTTTTGGTCGAATCAACTACAACTACAAAGGCAAATATTTCTTGGAGGTGAACGGACGCTATGACGGCTCATCCAGACTTTCTCCTACTGAAAGATGGGCGTTTTTCCCTTCTATGTCTGCAGGATATGTGATTTCTGAAGAATCCTTCTTCGAGCCTATTGTAGGTGTGATGTCCTTCTTCAAACTTCGTGGATCATGGGGAGCTATTGGCAATCAGAATGCCTTCCAAAGTGACATTTATAGAATTATGAATTCCTACTCATCAGGCTGGTTGCTTGGTGCAAACAATCAATTGACCTTCGGCACGCCGGGTGCACTTCCTACCTCGTTGACTTGGGAGACAGTGACCACGCTGGATTTAGGCTTTGATGCCAGATTCTTTAAGGATCGTTTTGGAATTGCTTTCGATTGGTACAATCGTACCACGAGTGACATGCACAGCGCGGGTGAGGTTCTACCTGCTTCCTATGGTACATCTGCTACCAAGCAAAACTTCGGTGAGCTAGAGACGAAGGGTTGGGAATTGGCTTTGGATTATAATCAAAAATTCAACAATGGGCTAAACTTAAATGCAACGGTGGTTTTATCTGATTACACAGAAACGATCACTGAATTCGCAGACAACAAAGGAATCAATTCAAATCGTCCGGGAAGAGTGATCGGAGACATCTGGGGCTATGAAACAGATCGACTGTTCACTGGCGATGACTTCGTGAAAGATGCAAACGGAGAGTTTGTATTGGACAAAGGTAAATATGTCCTCAATGAAGGAATTCCATCTCAGCAACTGTACGAAAGCGGCTGGTTCTACTATGGTCCTGGTGACGTGAAATACAAGGACTTGAATGGTGATGGTGAAATCACCTTCGGTAAAAACACCGTGGACGATCATGGAGATTTGAAAGTAATCGGTAATTCCACGCCAAGATATCAGTACGGAGTGCGCTTAGGAATGGACTTCAAAGGAATCGACTTGAGCTTTTTCGTGCAAGGTGTAGGTAAAAGAGACCTATGGGCTAACGGCCCAATCATGATTCCAGGTTACAGACCAGGTGAAGCATGGTTTGAGCATCAGTTGGATTACTGGTCTGAAGACAATCCTAATGCATTCTATCCACGTCCTACAGATGCAGGCGCTTCTAACAACTCCAGAAACTTCCTTCCTCAGACTCGCTACCTACTTGATCTCTCCTATGTAAGGATGAAAAATATCACGTTGGGCTATGCGCTACCTGCGTCTCTAATCTCAAAGATCAGCCTGGACAAAGTAAGAGTTTATGTAAGTGGTGAGAATTTATTTGAGTTTGACAAGCTAGACATCCCATTGGATCCAGAAGTAGATTATACGTCTGCGGGTAGAAATGACTCAAATACTTTCGGTAGAGTTTACCCATACAGCAGAACCCTGTCATTTGGATTACAGGTAACATTCTAAATTGATAGAACAATGAAATCGAGCGTGGCATTTATTTCAATGACTGAAATGACTATCAACCATGCGAGATTCCATTTGTCCTCAAAAATCAAATTATAAACAAATGAAACTAAGAATAATAGCACTCGCTCTCGGCATATTTGCGCTTTCCAGTTGTGAAGACTTTCTGGAAAAACCGCCTTTAGACAGCCTTACTGATGAGACCTATTGGTCTTCAGAAAATAATGTGAGAAGCTTCTCATGGGGATTTTACACAGCCTATTTCAGTGGATATGGCTCTGGTTTTACTTGGGGAAAATTCTTCTCCGGGCAAACCCTCAATGACGACTTCGCTCCCACTAGCCCTACACAGTTCCGTCGAACCGTCCCAACTGCAGCTACAAGTAGCTATTGGACATTCTCTTATGTGAGAAAGGCCAATATTTTCCTTGATAGAATTCAGACAGTGCCCATGAGTGATGAAGCAATCCTTCACTGGTCAGGTGTAGCTCGATTCTTCAGAGCATTGGAATATCACGAGCTAGTAAAGCAGTTTGGTGATGTGCCTTGGTATGATGAAGAACTCAGCGAAACAGATCCAGAAGCACTTTACAAACCTAGAGATTCTAGAGAGTTTGTGATGGATAGAGTTTTAGAAGATTTCGAATTTGCCATGAAAAATGTGCGGGTAAATGACGGAAACAAAGGTCTGAGTGTAAATCGTGCAGTAGTTCTAGCTTTTATGTCAAGAGTATTCTTGTATGAAGGCACTTGGCAGAAATACCACAAAGGCAATTCAGAAAAAGCCAAGCAGTACTTGGAAGCTTCTAAGAAAGCATCACTTGAACTGATGAATACAGGTGGATTTTCTCTTGGGAATTATAGAGAAGTTTTCAACTCACTGAATTTAGCAGGCAACCCTGAAGTGATTCTATACAGACACTATGAGCCAGGAATTCTTACCCATGCGCTTAACTCCTACAACAACCTGGAGCCTCAGACGGGTGTATCTAAAGATGCTGTAGAATCCTATTTATTAAGCGACGGATTGCCAATCGGTCTTTCTTCTCTTTATCAAGGAGACAGAGGGATTGAAAACGTGATGGCCAACAGAGATCCTCGTATCGTTGGAACCTTAGTGACAGATGAGTTGAGATTGAACGGTATTGCTTCTAATTACAGTACGACCGGATATGCTACCTTGAAATTCCTAAATGAAGTAATCAAAAATCAGCCAGAAGGTGGTTCTAACCTAAACTATACAGATTCACCTGTGATGAGATTTGGTGAGGTATTGATCAACTATGCTGAAGCTGTAGCTGAACTGGCTACCGTAGGTGGACCTGCACTTACTCAAGCAGATCTAGACATGTCTGTCAACGTGCTTAGAGATCGACCAGGTGTTAAGCTTCCACATTTGGAAGTAGTAGGTGAAGCCTCAGCAGTGAACGGCATGGTCTATGACGATCCTGCAAGAGATCAAGAAGTATCTCCGATCATCTGGGAAATTCGCCGTGAGAGAAGAATAGAACTGATGATGGAAGGTTTTAGAACTGATGATTTGATGCGTTGGGAAAAACTGGAATACTCAGATACCGAGGCAAATTCAGATATCAACAGAGGTGCTTGGATCAAAAAATCTGATTATCCTAAACTACAGAGCAGTGTGACGCTGACAGATGGAGAAGAGGGATACATCATACCATCCACAGCAGCAGTATCGCAGCGTTTATTTGTAGATCCTAAGGTGTACCTGGATCCTGTACCGTTGGATCAGATCACGCTCTATGAGCAAAATGGTGTCACGTTGACCCAAAACCCAGGTTGGTAAGCAACCTACCATTTCCTTAAAAATGTCCTTCTTTCTTCACTAGAGAGAGGGACATTTTTTTAAGAAACTATCCTACTCACAGAAATTTCACCCTACCATGAAGAAATTAATCCTACTAATTTTCCTATTGAAAATAGGTCTAGCATCTGCTCAGAATTTCAAATTTGCCTTCATTACAGACACGCACATAGGTTCACCGAATGGAGTTGCAGAAGAAGACTTAATGAGGACAGTAGCAGACATCAATTCTCTCGGAGGATTAGACTTTGCCATCATCACCGGTGACATCACCGAAATGGGAACCAATGAGGAAATCAAAAAAGCTAAGGAATTACTGGATGAGCTTGAGATCCCCTACTATGTCACTCCCGGCAATCATGATACCGGTTGGTCCGAATCCGGAGGAGTGAGCTTCATCCAAACCTTTGGGTACGATAAATTTGTATTCGAACACAAGGGTTTCAAATTTATTGGAACAGCATCTGGTCCCTATGTCCGTATGTCTGACGGACATATTCCCAGAGATGCAGTAGTTTGGTTAGATTCCGTACTTGCCGCTACCCCTGCCGATCAACCCATAATCAATGCGAACCATTATCCCCTAGACAACAGTTTGGACAATTGGTTTGAGATGACAGATCGGTTGAAAACTCGCAATACTCAATTTTCGATCTGTGGGCATGGGCATACCAACAAGGCCTATAATTTTGAAGGAATCCCTGGAACAATGGGAAGATCCAATCTCCGAGCGAAAGATGACGTTGGAGGGTTTACTATTGTTGAGATCACAGGTGACAAAGCGCTTTTCTCAGAGAGAACTCCAGGAATAAAAACAGCTGCTCCATGGAGAGAAATTGCCTTAGGGAAGCGAGATTATACAGCATCAGCGGGCTATGAACGTCCTGATTTTAGCATAAATGACCAATACCCACAAGTAAAAGTTAGGTGGAGCTACCACTCAGATGCGAATGTAATCTCCACTCCGCTAGTGAAAAATGGCAGTGTGTTTTTTGGGAATAGCCTAGGGAAATTTGAATCATTGGACGCGAGTACCGGAAAATCCCAGTGGGACTTCCAAACCAAAGGTGGGATCTTTTCTTCTCCTGTTGCCTATCAAGACTTAGTGATTTTCGGATCTGGAGATGGTTCCATATATGCGGTGAATTCAGAAAATGGTTCACTGAAATGGAAGCTTGTCACCAATGCTGCGGTGCTGGGCTCTCCTGTGCTGGATGGAGATAAACTTTATATTGGCAGTAGCGATGGCGTATTCAGGGCTCTTGACGCCTCTTCCGGTCGTGTGAGTTGGGAGTTTTCAGGTATTCAAGGCCCCGTGGTCAGTCAGCCCTTGGTGTCAAATGGAGTGGTGGTATTTGGAGCTTGGGACACCAAGTTGTATGGGTTGGATCAGGAAACGGGAAAGTTAAAATGGAGCTGGGACAATGGCTCAGCGAATCGGATGTTTTCTCCGGCGATGTGCATACCAGTTACAGCTGATGGAATAGTATATATAGTTGCCCCAGACCGATACATTACTGCGCTAGCTATAGACTCAGGAGAGGAATTATGGCGAAGTAACGAGGTAACTGTGCGGGAATCTATAGGTATTTCGGCGGATGGAAAATTGGTTTATGGCAAGACCATGAATGACGAGATTGTAGCATTTAACGCGGGAAGTACTAAGTCGCCAATAGCATGGAGAATGAACGTGGGCTTCGGCTATGAGCATGTTCCCTCTATGTTGATTGAGAAAAATGGAAGTGTTTATTTTGGAACGAAAAACTCTACGGTTTATAGTATCAATCCCACAACGCAACAAATAAACTGGGCGCATAAAATCGATAACTCTATGGCCAACACAGTGAATGTGTTAGCTGATAAATCGCTGGTAGTAGCGACTATGGATGGAAAAGTGGAATGGCTGGATTTCTAAGCCTGATCTATTCTTTGTGAATTTTCATAAGTTGAAGTCGTTTTGGGGTAAGTTCACAGACTAATATAAGTTCAATTTTGGTGCACATGAGGTCATGAAAAATCAACTACATTAGACACTAAAAATCTACTTCAAGCACTCTAAACACAAAAGAGGCTACCAATTGGCAGCCTCTTTTTGCATTCTACTATTCACATCAAGTGGGTATTAGAGGGTATCTACTTTCTTTTTTCTGCCTGAGTAGGTGTAGGAGGATTTACCTACTCTGAGTTCGGTACGTCTGTTGAGCTGATGCATGGCCTCGGTGCAGGATACTACGTTGCAGTCGTTGATCGGCTTGGTCTCCCCAAACCAGGTCTCTTCCATTCTGCTGTCTTCGATACCTCTTGCATTCAAGTAT
>NZ_JBDVMZ010000025.1:0-143899 GCF_039969895.1 Algoriphagus sp. | reverse complement strand
CACCTCTTCCCATCCCGAACAGAGAAGTTAAGCCCTGCAGCGCCGATGGTACTGGGGTTACACCCGGGAGAGTAGGTCGCCGCCTCATTTATTCAAAGCCCTTTGGTTAATACCCAAAGGGTTTTTTTGTTTCTGGGTTTTATCTGAAAGCCTTTCACTTTTATTAGACTATTTTATAATCCACTTTTCATTTTTAGAATATTGTTGCAGTTTTGCATCAAAGTAAATTTGAATGTCTATTCTATTTAAAGGTCTCCGTATTATCAATTCTGATGGTTTAAAGGAATCCAAGGATTATATTTTTGACAAGGGAGAATTAACTCTCGCTGATTCTAGCAATTCATTAATATTTGACCAGGAAATTGATGCCACTGGATGGTTACTATCTGAAGGTTGGATAGACCTTAGATGTAGCATGGGGGAGCCTGGTCACGAATACAAGGAGTCCATAGAGAGTCTTGCTGAGTCGTTAGTTGCCAGTGGTTTTGCTGCTGCATGTATTCTGCCTAACACAGATCCAGTTATACAGTCTAAAGGAGATGTTGACTTTGTGTTAAATCGGGCCAAGAAATATACTCCAGAGTTTTTAATTCAAGGTGCTGTTACAAAAAATACCGATGGGGAGAATTTCACCGAAATTCTTGATATGCACCACCAATCTGGAGTTACAATTTTCGGAGAAGGAATAAAGCCTCTAGCAAATGGGGATCGGTATATGAAAATACTTCAATACCTACAGAAGTTTGATGGGGTTCTTTTCGACCATGCCTATGACCCTTTACTTGCTATATTTGGTCATATGCATGAGGGACATAATTCTACCCTCTTAGGCATGAAAGGAATTCCAAATTTGGCGGAGGATGTAGCTATCCAACGGAATATTGAAATCATTAAATATACAGGTGGACGAGTTCATTTTCAAACTATCAATACAGCAAAAGGAGTTGAGCTAATTAGACAAGCCAAGGCTGATGGACTTAAAGTCACAGCTGACATCTCTATCTATCAATTGCTTTTTACCGATCATGATTTGATGGAGTTTGATCCTAATCTTAAAGTTCTTCCGCCTTTTCGTGGAGATTCAGATAGGTCCGCTTTGATAGCAGGGCTAAAAGATGGAACTATAGATGCGCTAGTGAGTAATCATCAGCCCGAGGATGTAGATTCCAAGTTTATGGAATTTGATCTAGCGAATTTTGGTATGGTCGGATTACAGACTTTTCTTCCAGCACTTGTTATGCTTGAAAAGGAACTAGGCTGGTCACTGATGATAGAAAAAATTACCTCTGGTCCTCGTGCCATTCTTCCTCATGAACTTAGCAAGTCCTGGACGATATTCGACCCGGAAGCCACATGGACTTTCAATGAGGAATCGAATAAATCACTTTCATTTAATTCTCCATGGTTTGGAAAAGACCTCATAGGGCAAGTGAAATATGTGATACAAAAAGGACAATTAATAAACGTGAATGTATAAATACTTTAGTACCGCTTACAAATTTGGTGGCTTTGCAGGAGCTATGAGTATTATTGCTTTTTTGACACTTTCATTTTTGTATCCTGATCCTACCAACCTAAATCTGGTTTTTGGCTATGTGATCACTCCTATTTCTATATTTTTAGCCATCAAGTTTTTCAAAGAGTATAGTAATGAGGGTTATTTGTCATTTTCTGAAGGCATGTCGGTTGGTTTTGTAACTTATATGTTGGAAGCCTTTATTTCCTTAGGTGGAATTTGGTTAATTTTGATCATTCATCCGGATTTATTTGACCGAGTCAAAGATTCTAAGTTAGAAGTTTTGGCAAATAGTAAGGATTCAATAATAGATCAAGTGGGCAAAACTTCATTTGATTTCACTTTGGAAAGTATAACTTCTATGAATGCCTGGGATATTGCTTTGAATGATGCGCTTTGGAAAATCATTCCCGGACTGTTTTTTACTATTATATTATCTATTATTTTAAGAAAAAATCCTAACTAACGAACTCATGGACGAACAACAATCACCTTTTCAGGCAGCTATCAAGCCAGGCTTGACTATCGGCTTAATTTCATTAGCGCTTACCTTTATTGCTTATTTTATTGATTCTTCTTTACTAGGGTCTGCTTGGTTTGGCTTGATCGCAATCGTCCTATTCATTGTATTGATGATGTACTTTGGTAAAGAATATCGGAATGAATTAGGTGGCTTCATGACTTTTGGTACTGCATTTAATTTTAGTTTTGTGGCTATCGTTATTTCAGGATTAGTGGGTTTGGTAGGTCAGATTCTTTTATTTCACGTGATTGACCCTTCATTAGGAGGTGTGCTGGCAGATCAGGCTTTTGAAAATAGCTTAAGCATGATGGAAAGCTTCGGTCAAGATCCTGATACGATGGACCCTGCACTTTTAGAAGAAATGAGAACTAATACGGCCAGAGGCTTCACGCTCTCAGGACAACTTATGAGTTTTGGTTTTGGATTGATTGTGTATGCAATAATTGCCTTGATTTTGGCAGCAATCTTGAAGAAGAGAGACAAGTCCCTCGATTATTAAATTATGCTTCAGATTTCAGTTGTAGTTCCTGTATTTAACGAGGAGGAGTCACTGCCTGAATTAACTCAATGGATTAGCCGGGTCATGCATGATCACGGCTTTTCTTATGAGTTGATTTTTATCAACGATGGCAGCGATGACAACTCATGGGAAATTATCAATTCTCTTGCTCGTATTTCTGATGAGGTAAAAGGAATTAATTTCACCAGAAACTATGGGAAGTCTGCTGCGCTGGATGCCGGCTTCAAAAAGGCTAGTGGAGATGTGGTAATCACCATGGACGCTGATCTTCAAGATAGCCCAGATGAAATTCCAGGTTTATATTCCATGGTCACCGAAGGAAAGTACGATGTGGTTTCTGGTTGGAAAAAAGAGCGCCATGACCCACTTAGTAAGACTATCCCATCTCGATTTTTTAATGGTGTGACACGATGGATTTCAGGTATCAAACTTCATGATTTCAACTGTGGGCTGAAAGCCTATCGACTTCAAGTAGTGAAGAATATTCAGATCTATGGTGAGATGCATCGTTATATTCCTCTGCTTGCTAAGTGGAATGGCTTCGGTAAAATCGGGGAGAAAGTGGTGCAGCATCAGGCAAGAAAATTTGGTTACTCCAAGTTTGGTTTGGAGCGCTTTTTAAATGGTTTTCTGGATTTAATTTCTGTTTCTTTTGTCCATAGATACAAAAAGAAGCCAATGCACTTCTTTGGTTTTCTAGGTAGTTTTTCCTTTTTGACAGGCTTTATTATCACCTGCTGGTTGATTTTTGAAAAAATATATGGTCTGAGTAAAGGGTACAAGGTTCGTGAAATCACCGATCAACCTCTGTTTTTTCTCGCTTTAGTCGCTCTAATAGTCGGGGTGCAGCTATTCCTAACGGGTTTCATAGCGGAATTAATGACCTCTAATCAATCCAAGGAAATCGAATACAAAATTGGCGAGGAGATTAATTTCGAATTCTGATGAGGTTTTCGGTTATCATACCGGTTTATAATCGACCTGAAGAACTACGTGAATTACTCCAAAGTCTCACTATTCAGAGCTTCTCTGATTTTGAGGTTGTGGTGGTTGAAGATGGTTCTATCCAAGAGGCAATCGAGGTCATTTCAGAGTTCAGCACCAAGCTACAAATTCACTATATAGTCCAATCCAATTTAGGCCAAGGATTTGCAAGAAATAATGGCATGAAGCTAGCTAATGGTGATTTCTTCGTCATTCTTGACTCAGATGTCATTTTGCCTGCTACCTATTTTCAGATTCTCTCCCAGGCTATTGATGAACGCCACTTAGATGCGTTTGGGGGGCCTGATGCTGCAGATGATGACTTTTCTGCCTTGCAAAAAGCGATGGATTTTGCAATGACTTCCTTCTGGACAACAGGTGGAATTCGTGGTAAAATGAAGGACCCGAGCAACTATCAAGCTCGCGGATTCAATATGGGCGTCTCTCGAAAAGTATTTGAAGCTACGGGAGGTTTTATTGACCCAAATCAGGGCGAGGATATAGAATGGAGTATTCGGATCAAAAAAGCTGGGTATAGACTTGAATTGGTGGAAGAGGCATTTGTCTATCATAAGCGTAAAAACACCTTAGCCTCATTTGCCAAGCAAGCCTTTTCCTTCGGTAGAAATAGAGTGAATGTTTCTAGATTTCATCCTGAAGCCATTACTCTGGTTCACTGGTTGCCCACTTCATTTTTGCTTTTCTGCCTTTTCATTTTCGTGTTATTCTTTATGGATGAAGCCCTTTTTCACCTAAGCCTGGGACTTTTTGTGCTATGGAGTGTAGGATTAATTCTTTCGGCCATCATTCAAACTAAGTCCGCAAAGATTGGTTTATTAAGCTGGCTAACATCAGTAGTACAACTTTGGTCTTATGGTCTCGGGTTTCCTTTTGAACTTATAAGAAAAATACGGAAAGGTTAATTGCCTTTCTTACAGACAAAAATCACTTCTTCAGATGGTAAAGCATTTTGTTTGACCACTTGTGGTGAGACCTCTTTTACAAATTGGTTCTCTTCGATTCTCAGTCCAGACTTTCTTAATCTCTCGGCATAGTCCTGACCAAACTTGCGTACATGATCTCGTTGTCCAAAAATACGCTCGCGCTCAGCTGGATCAGTAATAGTTTTATCTTCCAAAGTTTTATTTATTGGATAAATTGGGGATTGCAAAATTCCCCATCCGTCAGGTTTCAAGACTCTGTTGAACTCAGCACACGCTTGGAGATCATCCTCTACATGCTCCAAGACATGATTACAAAAGATCACATCAAAGCTATTTTCAGGAAAAGGGATATCGTGAACATCCATTTTCACTTTTGCCAAAGGTGATTCTATATCCGCAGTGATGTAATCCAGATTTTTCAAAGCTTCAAAGCGCTCGATAAAACAATGCTCCGGAGCTACGTGAAGTACGCGAAGAGGAGCAGTGAAAAAGTCTGTTTTTTCTTGCAAGAAAAGCCAAATCAAGCGATGACGCTCCAGCGATAGGCAAGTGGGGCAAAGCGCATTTGCTCGGGCAATTCGACCATACGGCAGAAATTTTTTGTAACTGTGACGACATACTGGGCAAGTGACATCTTTTCCTGAATTCATCTGAGCAAATACTTTCATCACTAAGGGGCTCACCCGCTGCAAGAAGGGCCTAGGGACGTACCGTATGACAAAACTGATAATAGACTTCATGGTTGATTTCAATCAAGGTGCAAGTTACTCAAAGGGGCAAAAGGAGCGTAATGAAAGTGAAGGTTTTGCTTTTTTAGATTTTTTAGGATTTCAATATTCGGATGTTTATTGTTTGTGCCAAATCAATCAGTATTTTAGTTGACGTGAATTGTTTTTACATGCTATTAAAATCTCCCTATATGAAAACTGGTAGAATTCTCTTATTTCAATTTTTTACATTTCTACTAATCTTTGGTATAATCTCCGTCTCAGCACAGGCTCAAGAAGTGCCTACTTTTACGCTGGAGGAGTTGGTACAGCAAGCAAAAGCTAACTCTCCTGCAGCGCTTCGTGCTAAGACAATAAAGGAAAACAGCTACTGGCAGTTTAGGCAATTCAGAGCGGATTATAACCCTCAGCTTAGACTAACTGGTACACTGCCAGCTTATAATCAGTCATTCAGTAGTATCACT
Organism: Algoriphagus sp.; assembly: GCF_039969895.1. Taxonomy (GTDB): domain Bacteria; phylum Bacteroidota; class Bacteroidia; order Cytophagales; family Cyclobacteriaceae; genus Algoriphagus. Next base: position 138,220 of record NZ_JBDVMZ010000025.1, on the reverse strand, counting down.
CAGCCAGATGGTTCGATCAGATACCAGGAGGTAAATCAGAATTTAATTGATGTAGGCTTAGGACTTCAGCAAGTAATCGCGCCTACTGGAGGGATTATTTCTGTCAACACTTCTACGAGTAGATTTGATAATTTTATCAGTAATCCAAACCAACCACAGACTCAATTTCTGGGAACTCCAATTAACGTGAGACTCCAGCAACCTATTTTTGCTTACAACCCTTTCAAGTGGGACAAAAAAATCGCCCCCTTGATTTTTGAGGAAAGTAAGCGAGAATATGTTCAGGAATTGGAAAATGTGTCAGCTTTAGTGACTGAGTTGTTTTTTAATTTTTTGACTGCACAAGTCAACGTGGAGATTGCTACCAAAAACCTCAAAAACTCAGAGGATATTTATGCTATCGAAAAAAAGAGATATGAAGTTGGGATGACCTTTGAGGATGAGTTGCTTCAGATAGAGCTTCAGTCACTACAGGCAAAACAAGATCTGGCTCAGGCAAAACTTGATTTGGAAAGCTCCTCATTAGCTGTAAATTCTTACATAGGATTAAATCAATCTACGGAGATCAAATTGCTATCACCTACCGAAATCCCGGATTTCGATGTGGACGTGGAGCAAGCATTGGATCTAGCCTTCAAAAACAGAGCTGAAGCTTTGGGATTTGATCGGAGAAAACTTCAGGCAGAATCTGAAGTTGCTCGAGCTAAAGGACAACGCTTTGATGCCACATTGAATGCTAGCTATGGAACTAACAATACAGCTTCGAATTGGGCTGATGTGTATGGCAATCCAAATACTCAAGCTTTGGTAAATCTGGGCATCTCAGTGCCAATTCTAGATTGGGGTAGGAGTAAAGCCAGAATGGCTCAAGCTATGGCTAATCAACAATTGGTAGATTATACCGTTCAGCAAGAAATGGTGAATTTCGAGCAGGAGATTTTCACCAAAGTGAAGAACTTTTTAATGATCCGGGAACGTCTGAACGTAACAAAACTGGCAGACGAAGTAGCCGAACGTAGATACGACATTTCATTGAATAGGTATCAAACAGGTAATGTCGATATCACTAATCTAAACATAGCCCAAAACGAGAAAGACTCTAACAAAAGAGCCTTTTATGCTTCCCTGAGAGATTTCTGGGTTGCTTATTATGAATTGAGATCACTTACGTTGTATGACTTCGAAAAAGAAGAATTGCTTTATGTGCCCGAAAGTGATTGAAAGACTGACTACTAAGAGTTCTCTTTGATGAACTCTTCTAATTTGCCTTGTTTTTTCTCAAGCTTCTCAATTTTTTTGGACTGCTTGCTCATTTTCTTGGTGATTTTTTCTACGTCATTTGGGGAGAGCTTTCCTGCCGAATTTTTTTTGTCGTAATCAGCTCTCATTTTTGCAAGCTTCTCTTCAGCTTTCTGATGGTCAGCTTTATTTTTAGCTAGCTTCTCTTTTGCCTTATCGACCTTTGCTTGAGTCTTAGCATCTACTTGGGTAGTAGGAATGGTTTGCGCGATTACTTCAGCAGGTGAGAGGTATATCAAACCACCAAGTAGGGTCAATACAAAAATTATTTTTTTCATAGTTTTTATTGATTTAGTATTCACAAATATAAAGATGTTTTTAAGCGTTTTTGTTTCGTAATTTCTTAAGAATCAGAAATTGTTGAATTTCCTTTAGGTAGTCGTCCAGCTTTTTTGAGTGATTCCCGAATGATCCATTCGAGTTGGCCATTGGTACTACGAAACTCATCAGCGGCCCACTTTTCGATCGCTTTCATCATGTTCTCATCCAGCCGTAGTGCAAATGCTTTCTTCTTAGGCATAGTTTATTCTTCTATCCAGTTTTGTAGGAAATCGCTAAGTTCTTTTGACTTCATCGTTCCTATCATTATTTTTTTCTTTTCTCCAACATCCATCAGTAAGCCATCTTCCCCAATGACGGAGTAGGCCTTCGTGGTTTTGTTGCCTTTTATTCCCCATCCTCCATAATCAGCAATTGGGCTGTATTTTATTACAGTGATAGATTTTATTTGCTCTTTTGGATATTTTCTCCATTTCCTAATGAATGGGGCATATCTAAATGCGACACTTTCACTGTCAATTCTAGTTTCTAATTTTAAGTTTAAAACAAACAACAGTAAAAGAGCCATTGTGCCAAGTACCACACCCAAAGCAATTGCCAATTCTTGTTTATCCTCACTAGTAGCGTACAAGACGATTAAGAATAGCAGTGTAGGTAATTCTATCAATACAATTAAGTACATGACCCAGGTGCCAGCATAAGATTGGGTCTCTTTGAAGATGCGATTTGCCATATTTACTGATGTAAAGTCCCTACATTCAGTACAGGACTTGCACTTTTGTCTGAACAGAGAACCACCATTAGATTAGAAACCATCACGGCTTTTTTCTCATTGTCGAAATCCACAATTTCTTTGAGCTTCAGGTCTTCTAAGGCCATCTCTACCATACCTACTGCGCCTTCTACTATTTTCTGGCGAGCAGCTACTATCGCTGTGGCTTGCTGTCTTTGAAGCATAGCCGAAGCAATCTCCGAAGCATAAGCCAAGTGAGAAATTCTAGCTTCTATTACTTTGATCCCTGCGTGGTGAAGGCGCTCACTTATTTCTTGCTCCAGGGAGTGATTGACATCTTCTACACCAGATCGAAGGGTGATTTCAGCTTCTTCCGCTTCAAAATTATCGTAAGGATACAGTCCTGCCATTTTTCTTATTGCGGCATCAGACTGGAGGTGAACAAAGTTTTCATAGTCATCTACATCAAAAGTGGCCTTGAACGTGTCCTCTACTTGCCATACGACAATCGTACCGATCATGACAGGATTTCCAATCTTGTCGTTCACTTTTACTGGCTTGTTTTCGAAGTTGCGTACTCGTAGTGATATTTTCTTTTTTGTCATGAAGGGATTGACCCAATAGAATCCATTGGCTTTAACACTTCCTTTATAGTTCCCAAAAAGTAGTAGAACCATGGATTTATTGGGTTCTACTATAAAGAATCCTCCCAGACATATCATCGTGATGACTACTGAAAAGACTCCCACCACTATTAAGGCTTGCTGTATAAATAGAGCTACCGCAAAAATGATAAGTCCGAGGACAAACAGGATCATAAAATATCCTGAAATAGGTTTAGTGTTTTTTTCCATATTGTTATGATGTTAAAATGATATCATATTGAATTACGCTAAAAATATTGTATAGTTCAAATTTTCGCAAAAAAAATACCCCGATGGTTGTCGGGGTATCAGATATGAATTGGCTTTTATTTTTTCTTAGTAAAGAGAGAATCGACGAATTCTTTTCGATTGAATAGCTGTAGATCAGTCATTTTTTCACCCACGCCTATATACTTTACGGGAATTTTGAATTGATCCGAGATGCCAATTACCACGCCTCCTTTTGCAGTCCCATCTAGTTTGGTGATGGCCAAGGAGGTGATTTCTGTGACTTTCGTGAATTCTTTTGCTTGGATAAACGCATTCTGACCTGTAGAACCATCAAGTACAAGTAGGATTTCATGCGGTGCATCTGGAATGAACTTCTGCATCACACGCTTGATTTTCCCAAGCTCATTCATCAGGTTCACTTTGGTGTGAAGTCGTCCGGCGGTATCGATGATCACCACGTCGGCTTTAGAATCTACTCCTTGCTTCACTGCGTCAAATGCTACTGAGGCAGGATCTGTATTCATGCCATGAGAAATCACCGGCACACCCACGCGATCACCCCACAGGATCAATTGATCTACAGCAGCAGCTCTGAATGTATCCGCAGCGCCTAATACGACGGATTTTCCTGCTGTTTTGAATAGATTGGCTAGTTTACCAATGGTGGTCGTTTTACCTACACCATTTACACCCACCACCATAATTACGTATGGCTTTTTGTCTTCTGGAATATCAAAGTCCAGTAAATCTTGGGTGTTGTTTTCTTTGAGGAGATTTTCTATTTCTTCTTTTAGAATCACGTCAAGCTCCGCTGTATTGATGTATTTGTCTCGGGCTACACGTTCTTCTATTCTGCGGATTACTTTGATCGTAGTATCTACTCCTACATCAGATGTGATTAGTATTTCTTCTAATTCATCCAATACCTCATCGTCCACTTTGGACTTGCCAACAACGGCTTTGCTGAGTTTTGAAAAAATATTTTCGCTTGATTTCTGAAGCCCTTGATCGAGGCTTTCTTTTTTATCTTTTGAAAAGAAACCAAAGATTCCCATAGGTGTGCGTTTTATAAGTGGAATATAACGAAAAAGTCCCTGCTGACCGATGGACAGAGGGACTAAAATGCTTTATGTTGCGTATTGCAACTTATTTTTTCAGGGAATCCTGTACCAAAGGTGAAGGAACCATTTCTTCTCTGAAGGTATAGGCGCCAGTCTTCTCAGATCTTACCGCCTTGATTACTTTGGCGTAAGACACGCCACCTTCTTTTTTCAGGGTTGCTACTACTTTCTTAGCCATGGTCTTGTCGTTTTAACGGAATTGCTTCCGAGCTAAATTATTTAATTTCTTTATGAACAGTTACTTTCTTCATGATTGGGTTGAATTTCTTCAATTCCAATCTTTCAGTTGTGTTTTTTCTATTCTTGGTAGTGATGTATCTTGAAGTACCTGGCAATCCAGAAGCTTTATGCTCCGTGCATTCCATAATCACTTGTACTCTATTGCCTTTCTTAGCCATCTTTAAATTGATTTAAGGGTAGTGACCTTGATTATCTGATTACAATCATCCCGTTATCCTGAGCTTCTTTCAAAACTGCAGTGATACCTTTCTTATTGATAGTCTTCAATGCCTTAGTACAAACTTTCAAAGTGATCCATGCATCTTCTTCTGGAACGTAGAACGTCTTCTTATGAAGATTTGGGTAGAACCTACGCTTAGTTTTGTTGTTTGCATGGGAGACGTTGTTACCTACTCGAGGTCTTTTTCCGGTAATGTCACAAACTTTTGCCATGGTAATTTATAGTAAATTGTATCCGTTTCTGTAATGAGTCTGCAAATATCGGAACTTTTTGGGGATATGCAACAATGCCTTTCAAAAATATTCCCTTTTATATCAGACTTTTGGATATGGACAGTGTCTGCACCCGTTACCACAGCAATAACCGCGTTTCAGGTGAAATTTTTCTGTAAAAACCATATGACCTTGTTGATTGAAATAGAAGTCTTCAGAGTGAATTCCAGGGTTTTGATTTGGCTTCTTGATTTCTTTCATGGTTCAGGCAAAGGCAATTGCTATATTTGAGATCAGTCCTTATTATATAGTACACAAAACTACGATAAACATGCAGACTATCACATCGAGCAATCAGGCTATAGCATTAGAAGATAAATATGGCGCACATAACTACCATCCCTTACCTGTTGTTTTGGCAAAAGGAGAAGGTGTTTTTCTTTGGGATGTAGAAGGTAAAAAGTACTTCGATTTTCTTTCAGCCTATTCTGCAGTGAACCAAGGACACTGCCATCCACGAATTAAAGATGCGCTGATAGAGCAGGCTGGAACACTGACCTTAACCTCTAGGGCTTTTCATAATGACGTATTGGGGCCATTTGAAAAATATATCACTGAGTATTTCGGGTTTGATAAAGTCTTGCCGATGAATACTGGCGCTGAAGGTGTAGAGACTGCTATCAAGATCGCCCGCAAGTGGGGTTATGAGAAAAAGGGTGTAGATGAGAATACTGCGAAAATTGTGGTTGTGGAGAATAATTTCCATGGAAGAACTACTACGATCATTTCCTTCTCAAATGATCAAAATGCCCGAAAAAACTTCGGTCCCTATACGGCTGGTTTTGTGAAAATCCCTTATGATGATCTCTATGCGCTCAAGACGGTGCTGGAAGATCCTTCGGTAGTTGCGTTTTTGGTGGAGCCTATTCAGGGTGAGGCAGGGGTTTACGTGCCTTCCGCTACGTACCTCAAAGAAGCAAAGGCAGCCTGTGAAGCGAAAAATGTTCTTTTTATAGCAGATGAGATTCAGACTGGTATAGCAAGGACTGGCTCTCTTTTGGCCGTGTGCGGAGATTGTACTTGCCAAGGATCATGTGAGCGACAGGCTACCTATGTTAAGCCTGACATGTTGATTCTAGGTAAAGCCATTTCTGGAGGGTTTTACCCAGTTTCGGCAGTTCTGGCAGATTCTTCAGTGATGGATGTGATAAAACCTGGGCAGCACGGATCTACTTTTGGTGGAAATCCGCTGGGTGCTAGAGTTGCAATGGCAGCACTTGATGTGGTCACAGACGAAAAGCTTGCTCAAAATGCCAGGAAATTAGGTGTGGTTTTTAGAGACCGTATGCAAAAGCTGGTGGATAAGTACCATATAGTAAAACTAGTACGAGGAAAAGGGCTATTGAACGCTGTTGTGATTAACGATTCAGAGGATAGTTCTACGGCATGGGATATCTGTGTAGCATTAAAGGAAAATGGGCTTTTGGCGAAGCCGACTCATGGCAACATCATACGCTTCGCTCCTCCACTTGTGATGACTGAGGAGCAACTACACGAGTGCTGTGATATCATTGAAAAGACTATTGTTGATTTTGTGAAATAAGTATAGCTATCAATCTCATTAAGAATAGGCCCTCCTGAGTTTTTATTTCTTGGGAGGGTTTTTTCATGTTCTTATGCCTAATTTTGGGCCTTGCAAACTATTACTTAACTCATGTTACAAGCTGTAATTTTTGATATGGATGGCGTGATTTGCCATACCAATCCCTTTCATAGCATTGCCTTCCAGCATTTTTTTGCGAAGCGAAACCTCAACCCCACACAGGCCGAATATGAGGAACATATGTATGGAAAGAATAATGGGTATATTCTCAGTCATTTCCTGGGGAGAAAAATAGAAGGTAGAGAACTGGTCTTACTGGAGGAGGAGAAAGAAGGGCTTTTCAGAGAGATTTACAAATCGGAGGTTGATCCTATTGCGGGATTTATGGAGTTTTTTGCGCAGCTCAAATCTGAAAAAATTCTGACAGCAGTGGCAACTTCAGCCCCAAGAGCAAATCTTGATTTGATTATCGGAACACTGGGGATTGGAGGTCAGATGCAATCTCAACTTGCCTCAGAAGATGTGTCCAAGCATAAACCGGCACCAGAGGTTTATTTGAAATCTGCCGAGAAGCTTGGGGTAGATCCAGCTCAATGTTTGGTTTTTGAAGATTCATTCTCAGGGGTTACAGCAGGATTAAATGCTGGGATGAAGGTAGTGGGAGTGCTCTCTAGTCACACTAAAGAGGAGCTTCCTGCTTGCGACCTATATATAAAAGACTACAAAAACTTAGACCTCGCGGAGGTTTTTAATTTATTCAAATAAATCATGCTTAGAAGACCTAGAAGAAATCGAAAATCTGAAGCAGTAAGAAATCTAGTTGAAGAAACTAGCCTTTCTGTCAAGGATCTTATCTTTCCAATGTTCCTAGTGGATGGTGTGAAAAAGACGATAGCCATCGATTCTATGCCAGGCATTAATCGATATTCGCTAGATACGTTACTCGGAGAAATAGAAAGCTGCATGAAGTTGGGGATTCATGCATTTGATGTGTTTCCGGCATATCCGGATAGCATGAAAAATGCCACTGCTACTGAAAGCTATAACCCGGAGACTTTTTACCTGAAAGCCCTTCGGGAAATCAAAAAGCAGTTTCCAGAGGCTTGTCTAATGTCTGATGTGGCAATGGATCCCTACAGTAGCGATGGCCATGATGGGTTAGTGAAAAATGGGAAAATACTGAATGATGAGACATTGGAGATTTTAGCCAGGATGTCTCTCGCTCAGGCTGATGCCGGGGTGGATATCCTAGGTCCTTCCGATATGATGGATGGTAGAGTGGGGTATATTCGGGAGTTATTGGACGAAAATGGCTTTGTTGACACTTCAATTATGTCATACACTGCTAAATACGCTAGTGCATTTTATGGGCCTTTTAGAGATGCTTTAGATTCAGCTCCTAAATTTGGAGACAAAAAAACCTACCAGATGAACCCTGCAAATGCTCAGGAAGCATTGATTGAGGCAGATCTAGATGCTGAGGAAGGTGCTGATTTTCTAATGGTGAAGCCTGCGCTATCTTATCTGGATATCATAAAGTTGCTTAAGGATAATTATTCTTTACCCATTGCAGCCTACAATGTCTCTGGAGAGTATAGTATGATCAAAGCGTCCGCCCAAAAGGGTTGGATAGATAACGATCGAGCAATGATGGAAACGTTGCTTAGCATGAAACGTGCGGGGGCAAAGGTGATCTTGACTTATTTTGCTAAGGAATACGCGAGTCTAAGCAAATAGAATTTTACTTTGCTTCTTTACCTGGTTGAAAGACCAATGAGCGAAGGCTGCAGCGGCTTCAATTTTTGAAGTAAGCATTTCCTAGATCAGGTTTGCTTCTTTAGAGGAAGAAAAACGTAAACTCAAACGACTTTAAACCCTACTACCTAAAACCGGCTTAGTTCGGTTATTTTTTTGTCTAACGCTGAGTTCGATTTTTACGAGGTTTTTCTATCTGAAATCAACAAAGTATTAGCCCATTAGCTCGATATATCTTCCTGATGGCTATTTCTCGATCCCAGTCAAGCTATTCCTTCTTAGTGGGTATTTGCTCATTTTTTTATAGGCTCTATATCTAAAATCCCACCTTTGCGATTCATTAGGGTTGACTTGGAAAGCTTGAAGTTGTTTCCAAATAATATTTTTAGATTTTATCGGTTTTAAAAATGACCAGTTAATTATTGTTTTTTAATCCAATGAGGATTATAGGTTTTTATTTGATCGTGTTTTTATTAATTTTTTGTTAAAAAATTAATAATGGGCTTTTTTTGATACTGAATTTATAATTACATTCGAAAAAGTTAAATCAAATAGAATCAAATTTTATTTTGATTTAAGTTCATTTGAAAATTTAAAGTGGCTGTTGATCCTAGTTGAAATGCGTGCCGAAATGGTCATAGCGGGATTGGCCGAATAGGAATTACCATGCAAAGCAATTAATGAGAAGGCTGCGTGTCGAAACTAGCTTTCAATCCATTTTCTCCGGCTTTAAGTCAACCGTTGGATAGTATGAATTCTGAAATGAGTAGAAAAGTGGAGAATCTAAAATCCTAATGGCCCTGTCCGATCTCGGCCAATAGGTAATTCAAATTTTTGAAAAAATTATTTCTATAACCTATACCTATTAAACCATGAAAAAAATTCAACTGCTACTTGTAGCCTTACTGCTTGTAGGCGCTACCAACTCATTTGCTCAAGAGGTCATCATTGTTAAGGAGGAAGAACCTTCCAAATTGACATTCTCAGGTTCCGTGGATGCCTACTTCCGCACTAACTTTAACGGACCTAACAAAGGAGAAAATTTCCAATCCCCCGCGACATCTTTCGCAAACCTTCCTGGCTTTTCACTAGGTATGGCAAACATTATCGCAACCTATCAGGGAGAAAAAGTAGGAGCTGTAGCTGATTTAGTTTTTGGCCCTAGGGGCGAGGATGCTGTATTCGGCTCTCCACTTTATGCCGGAGGAATGGCAGGTAGCTCTCAAATCGTAAATCAGTTGTATGTGTACTGGAATGTATCAGATGTAGTCACATTAACTATGGGCAACTTCAACACCTTTTTAGGCTATGAGGTGATCTCTCCAACAGCCAATTTCAATTATTCTACTTCCTATATGTTTTCTTACGGGCCTTTTTCCCACACTGGTCTAAAGGCAGATTTCGCTTTATCTGATAACTGGTCTTTGATGGCGGCGGTGATGAACCCTACTGATATGACAGAATTTAATCTGATGGGCACTTACACCTTAGGTGCTCAGCTGGGCTATTCAACTGATGCCGGCGGGGCTTACTTGAATTTTGTTTATGGTGACCAGGATGGGAAGTTAGACATGGACGGACCTTTAATTGCAGGCCAATCTTCTATGGGTAGCTTATTTCAAGTGGATTTGACAGCAGGTTTTGATGTGTCTGAATTTATCTACGTAGGTTTGAATACTACCTATAATACTACGGCAGCCGGTGAAGAATATACTGGGTCAAGCATCTCTGACCTTGATGGTGATGGTGCGGGTTTTTTAGGATTTGCTGGATATCTTCAAGCTACTACTTCTGAAGTGTTCTCTATTGGTCTTCGAGGAGAATACTTCAGCGTGTTTAATGGAGGTTTGGAAAATGTGGTGGGAGTGAATGCAGATGGTGATGGAAGTGTTTTTGCGGCTACGCTTTCAGGAAATATTAGAGTTCATAAAAATCTTACGTTGATTCCTGAATTGAGAATGGACGCAATGAGCGAAAATTTCTTTAAGGATAATGATTTCAATGATTCGAAGAATCTTTCCTCCTTCATGTTGGCTGCAGTTTTTGCCTTCTAAAAATATAATCAGGGTCTATAGTTAATCTTAAAGCCGGGATGGATTTCATCTCGGTTTTTTTTCTTTTGAAGTAATATGACCCAAAAGTCGTTCTTTTTATAATCATACTTATCCAAAAAGGGCCTTATCTTTTTAATACTAGGGTTTATTTTGAGTTGAGCAAAATAAGTTTTATCAAGATTTTAAAAATATAATTTTACCATTGGTCAAAAAACCTTCAATAAATACTGACTTTGCGTAACTTTTTTTTAATTCTGTAGTATAATACACTAAGAGTTATTAAAAAATTAAATCAAAATCGTATGAAAAGATCGGTATTATTAATCGCAGCAATGATGGTATCGGCAATGGGATTTTCTCAATCAACCTTGAAAGGTCCAAAAGCTAAAAACGCCGCACCTACCGAACGCTATACAAATGCACAGCCAATGAAATTCTACACCGTACCTGACGATGCAACGGGGCCTGTGGCTAAGAATCAAAAGGTTTGGAATCAAGAAGATAAAATGACCAAGACGATATTCGTCACTAGAAAAGAGCCTTTAAAAGGGCCTAAAGCTAAGAATAAAAAAGTGTGGGAAGATTAATTCTCTTTACCGCAACAGTAATCATAGAAATAGCCCGGATCTGATCCGGGCTATTTTTTTATAAATCCTGTTCTCTTTCCAGCATGAGTATGGCGGATTGCGAAACGATCCAATATTTCGCCCCTTCATAGATTACTTCATGTGCACCGGAAAGTAAGAAAATTGCTAAGTCGCCTTCTCTGGCTTGAAGAGGCACATATTTCACTTTTTCCTCACTATCCATCCAAGGCTCGTGATCATCAGTAGCCACTGGAATGGGGTAGCCAGGTCCAGCTTTGATAATGTATCCTTGCTGTACTTTTTCTTTCTCTTGAACGCCGGGTGGTAAGTAAAGCCCTGAGCCTGTTTTTTCATTAGGCTTTTTTAGGCGAATTAAAACGCGGTCACCGACTACGATGAGCTTTTTCAATTTATTATCAGAGGTCAGTTGCATGCCTTTATTTGCTTGTGTTATTATTGCTTGGTCAACAAGAAGGGATTGTATAGTTGTCAGGGTATTTAACCAAAAAGGCACCTGCTTTTTACACAGATGCCATTTTAGTTGATTTAGCTTTTGAAGCTATTATTTTTTCTCTTCTTCGCTTACTTCTTCGTAATCGACATCAGATACACCATCACCTGACTCAGAAGAACCTGCGCTTGCATTAGGATTAGCACCAGCCGCTCCAGCTCCTTCAGCTCCAGCTGCGTTATACATCTCTGTAGATGCCGCTTCCCAAGCCTTGTTCAAACCTTCCATGGCAGAATCAATTCCTTCTACGTTTTGAGACTGATGTGCAGCTTTCAGCGTTTCAAGCGCTGCAGAGATTGCAGTTTTGTTTCCTTCGGAAAGTTTGTCTCCGTATTCTTTCAACTGCTTCTCAGTTTGGAACACTAAGCTATCTGCTTGGTTCAACTTGTCAATTTTCTCTTTTTCAGCTTTATCAGAAGCAGCATTTGCTTCAGCTTCAGACTTCATTCTGTCGATTTCTTCCTGAGAAAGTCCAGAGGAAGCTTCGATCTTGATTTTTTGCTCTTTGCCAGTTCCTTTATCTTTCGCAGATACATTGAGGATACCGTTAGCATCGATGTCAAAAGTAACTTCGATCTGAGGTACCCCTCTTTGTGCTGGCGGGATATCAGAAAGCTGGAATCTACCGATGCTTCTATTGTCCTTAGCCATTGGACGCTCACCTTGCAATACGTGGATATCCACGGCTGGCTGATTGTCCGCTGCAGTAGAGAATGTCTCAGACTTCTTGGTTGGAATAGTAGTGTTCGCTTCGATTAGTTTGGTCAAAACTCCACCCATAGTTTCAATGCCTAGAGAAAGTGGCGTCACGTCCAAAAGAAGGACATCTTTCACTTCACCAGTCAGTACTCCACCTTGGATTGCAGCTCCGATAGCTACCACCTCATCAGGGTTTACACCTTTGGAAGGCTTCTTACCAAAGAACTTCTCAACTTCTTCCTGAATTTTAGGGATTCTAGTAGAACCACCTACTAATATTACTTCATCTATATCCGATGCGCTTAATCCTGCATCTGACAAAGCTTTTTTACATGGCTCCATAGATCTTCTTACAAGATCTTCAGTCAATTGCTCAAATTTGGAACGGCTCAACGTTCTCACCAAGTGCTTAGGACCTGTCTGAGTGGCAGTGATGTAAGGCAAGTTAATCTCTGTAGATGCAGAGCTTGAAAGCTCAATCTTAGCTTTTTCAGCAGCTTCTTTCAATCTTTGAAGTGCCATAGGGTCCTGTCTTAGATCGATTTGCTCTTCAGATTTAAATTCATCCGCTAGCCAGTTCATAACTACCTGATCAAAGTCATCACCACCCAGGTGTACATCACCGTTGGTAGATTTTACCTCGAATACGCCATCTCCTAGTTCCAAGATTGAGATATCGAATGTACCACCGCCAAGGTCATACACAGCGATTTTCATATCCTGATGCTTTTTGTCCATCCCGTATGCCAAAGCCGCAGCAGTAGGCTCGTTGATGATACGCTTCACCTCAAGACCAGCGATCTGTCCAGCTTCTTTGGTTGCTTGACGCTCAGAGTCATTGAAGTAAGCAGGAACTGTAATTACTGCCTCTGTAACAGTTTGTCCCAAAAAGTCCTCAGCAGTGCTCTTCATTTTCTGAAGAATCATTGCAGAAAGCTCCTGTGGAGTATAAGAACGGTCACCAATTTTCACTACGACCGTATCATTAGCTCCTTTCTCAACTTTGTATGGTGCGTGCTTCTTCTCCTCAGCAATTTCAGAGAATTTTTTGCCCATAAATCTTTTTACTGAAGAAATGGTGTTGGTAGGGTTGGTAATTGCCTGACGCTTGGCAGGATCACCCACTTTGCGCTCACCGTTTCCGTTGTCAAGGAAAGCCACAATAGAAGGTGTGGTTCTTCTTCCCTCACTGTTTTGAATGACTACAGGTTCGTTACCTTCCATTACTGCTACGCAGGAGTTGGTTGTTCCTAAGTCAATGCCTATGATTTTTCCCATGATTATATGTTTTTAAGTTATTTTCTGTTTAAATACTTCTCCCTTTCTTCAAGGTATGTGCCACCTGGGTATTCACTGTATTTTGTGTCACATTGTCAGAAAAGTTGGCAGAACTTTGTGAAAATGCTAACGGAATTGTCATTTGTCCCTTCTGGTGAAAACATCATTCTGACAGTTTTTGAAAATATTACTTAGTCTTTGCAACCAATCGGCTGATACCTGCATCTACTAGGTATAATGAAACCATTTTTTAAGGGAAATATGAACGAACGATGCCGATGGGGGCTAGTCATTTTGGTAGGAATGCTTATCCTATCGGTCTATCGAGAATTGGAAATATCAGCCTTCATGTGGGATATACTGAAAGGAATATTCCCAATGAGCAGAATTTTTTCAGGTTGAATCAATCAACTCCAACTAAGTGGGCTTATTTTTAAGCCATGTCAGAAACACTAGTTATCCAAGATCTATACATTTATCCGATCAAATCGCTTGGTGGAATACGCCTTACTGAGGCAAGGGTAGAAGAAAGAGGCTTTGAACACGATCGCCGTTGGATGCTGATCGATGAATCGGGGAAGTTTATGTCTCAAAGGGCTTTTCCTCAAATGGCTTTGCTGCGAGTTGCGATTGCTGAGGATTTTCTGTTGGTACATCATCTTTCCAGACCAGATGAAGTTATTCAAATTCCATTTGCAGCTGAGGGAGCTGAAGTTTCTTCTGTCACAGTTTGGGATGATGAGATGTCAGCCAGATTAGTTGATGAGCAAATTGATCAGTGGTTTAGTGATATTTTGAATCAAAAAGTTCGCCTGGTAAAAATGCCTATTTCCACCCAGCGCAAGGTTGACCCTAGGTATGCTGTAAATGAAGAGTCTGTGAGTTTTGCAGATGGGATGCCGTATCTGCTGATTGGCCAGAACTCCCTTGAAAATTTAAATTCTAGGTTGGAATATCCTGTGCCTATGAATCGATTCCGTCCAAATATCGTCTTCTCGGGGGGAGAGGCATTTGCCGAGGATTCTTGGAAGAAAATACAGGTAGGTGAAGTGAATTTCCAAGTTGTAAAACCATGTGCCAGATGTGTCATGACTACGGTGGATCAGAAAACTGCAATCAAATCATCAGAACCACTTAAAACCCTGACTGAATTTAGAAAAGTAGGGACTAAAGTTATGTTTGGCCAAAATATGGTTGCCTTGTCATCCGGAGTGATCAAGGTCGGGAACGCGATTAAATTGGTCTAATTTAATGTAGGATTTGTAGTGTCACTATTAAAGAAGAAATCCTGCCTCTGTAGAAGCAGGATAACCCTGTAGCACTGTGTAAGCCACGAAAAACTCCGTATTCCCCGCGAACATTAGTTTTTATTTGAACTCCTTCACAGTCTGAATAAACACCTTCACCATTTCAGGATTGATATCTGGATAGACACCATGTCCGAGATTGGCGATATGTCGAGTCCCACGGAATTGCTCCATCATATCAATCGTCGCTTCACGTACTTGATCAGCTGTTCCATAAAGCGCCGCTGGATCTAGATTTCCCTGTAAAGTCTTCTCAGAGCCGATCAATTTTCTCGATTCAGCTATTCCCATGTTCCAGTCTAGACCGATCGTTTCACAGTTCAGTTTACCCATTTCTTCTCTGGCAAAGAAAGCTCCTTTTGCAAAGACAGTTTTCGGAACCGAATTGATTGCATCACAGATCTGAGCGATATAGGGCAGTGAAAATTCTGCATATTGCTTTGGTCCCAAGATCCCTGCCCAGCTATCAAATATCTGGACAAGCTGAGCTCCAGCTTCAATCTGAGCTTTGAGGTAATTGATTGTGCTGTCAGTGATCATCTGAAGCAGTCTGTGAGAAAAAGCAGGTTGGGTGTAAAGCATTTCCCGTGCAGCAGAGAACGTCTTGCTGCCATGACCTTCTACCATGTAGGAGAAAATAGTCCATGGCGCTCCAGCGAAACCTATCAACGGAACTCGCCCATTGAGTGCTTTCCTGGTAATGTGAATAGCATCAGTGACATAGCGAAGTTCTGATCCATCAGATACATGCAGTTTTTTCAAATCAGCTTCAGAGCGGACGGTATTTGGAAATAAGGGTCCTCTTTTTTCCACCATTTCATACGGCAATCCCATCGCTTCAGGAATTACTAAGATATCCGAAAAAATAATCGCAGCATCCACGCCCAATAAGTCCACTGGTTGTATAGTGACTTCAGCAGCTAACTCAGGAGTCTGGGCTAGCTCAATAAATCCACTGACACTTTCTCGTACTTTTCTGTATTCAGGCAAAATTCTACCTGCCTGGCGCATCAGCCAAACTGGTGTTCTTTCGATAGTTTCGCCTTTTGCGGCGCGTAGTAGTAGATCGTTTTTCAAATGCATGGGGCAAAGATAAGCACCAAATCAAATTTGGCAGGTAAAGTGACCACATAAAAAAAGCTGGATCAATGTCTGACATAGATCCAGCTAGTAGTAATCAGTTGGTTTAGCTTACTTTTTATTTCTTTGATTCTATTCTTACGAAGTCATCTTCAGAAATGTTCAGAAGATTCATAGTTGCCTCATAGTTAGTATAATCGACGCGCGCTCCTAGTAGGTCTGATGGCACGACCACTACTCTGAATAGTAGGCCTGTAGTCCAATAGTCATCTAATTCAGCAAAGTTTATCGGAGAGTTGTCTAAGAAAATACTGAAGTCATCCACGGTATAGTCGAAGTTGTAAACCAGAATGCCACCCTCTAAATAGAACGTCTGTGGAAGTAACCTCCAAGCAACTCTTCCTTCTGTGGCTGGATTTTGCTCGAGCATATAAACTAGTAATGCATCCCCTTCTACCAATGGTTCGGTAAAGTCAAAGTTACCGGCGAAATTATTAGCAGCGGTAAAGTCAATTTCCACTTCGAAGGTTTGTCCTACGATATTAATTCCCGGTTGTCCTTCTGGACCTTCTGGACCAGGAACTCCCATTGGACCTTCTGGTCCTTCACAAGCTTGGAACGCTAACAGTCCAATTAGTGCTAAAATTAATTTGTTGACATGTCTCATAGGTGTAGTTTTTAAGGTTAGTAGGTTTCTTTCACGAATTATGCCACTAATTGGTTGGTGAAAAATCATTAACGCTTTTTCACTTAATCGGCGCTACCACTTGAACTTCGTTGTCAGATAGAATAATATCGATAAAAACGCCACTGAGCTCCAGTTGATTTGCGGCAGCAAATTCTCTTAGCTTTTCCTTCACTTTGTCAGGACTTGGCATCACCCATGAGCTGCTTTTGATCTGGGCGAGGAGATAGCTTTCGTTTTCAAACTTTCGAAACTCCAGGTTATCCAAGGGATGCAGTTGATTGATTCCTACAAAAACATGCATGGTGTCCAGTTTGCCGGCTGGCTCTACCTCATAGATCGTGTGTAATTGAGTTCCAGGATGCAGTGCTTTTTGGGACTCCATCGTTTCGAATATTTCTCCTAGTTTTTTATCCCCAGGTATTCCTCGATAGGTGATCCCTGCTAGGTTGTCCGGCTTCTTTTCTATCAGTTGAATGTCGATAGGTGTATTCCCGCCCAATTTGCCAAAGCCCCAAAATCCGATGATAGTAAAGGCAGAAATCAATGCGACCACTAGTATGGCTATTCGTTTCATGTCTAGAAAATATAGCGAACACCTACGCCACCTTGGCCTTTGATATGGCCGATGCGGTCAATTAGTTCTAAGAAAAAGCCTACTTCTCCAAATACTGAAATGGGTACATCATCAAAGTAATATTCTGCACCTACGAAAGCTTCCGGTCCAAAATCCACATTGGTTCGGCTGTCATTTTTCAGCAAGGATGAAGCTTGTCCATCCACGTAGGTATAGTTGACTTTTGTAGTTCTAAGTTGAATACCAGCACCTCCATAAGCCATCAGATATCCTTCTGTAATCCCAAAAACGTCCGTGATATCCTCATGATAGGCAGAACGTACATTGAAGGAAACACCTTTCTGGGCATTGTGTGAGACATAAAAAGAGTTGGACTCCGGAGGATTACTTTCAAAATCTTTTTGATAATAGCTGGCTCCATTGATTCCTGCTATGCCGAACATGCCTTCTATGGAAATGTAATCGGTAAGGAAGTCTTTGTAGGTAAAAGAAAGTGGCTCGCCTAGTCGGATTCCGACGCCTCTTTCCTGTGCAAAGCTGATAAATGGTAGGAATACGAAAAGGATTATTATTCTGTATTTCACGAGATATGTTGGTTTAGTTACTGTATTCGGTGTCAAAAACCAGGCTAGATTGTCATGGTCTTTAGCTGCATCTGGTGCAACTGGGTGTAATGGCCACCTAGCTCCAGCAAGGATTCATGCGTACCGATCTCTACTATTTCACCTTTGTGAAGGACTATGATTTTGTCCGCCTTCTGGATGGTAGAAAGTCTATGCGCGATGACTATGGACGTTCTTCCGGTCATCATCGTTTCGATGGACTCTTGGATCAGTTCCTCCGTTTCTGTATCCACAGAAGAGGTAGCTTCATCTAGGATGATGATTTCAGGATTATAAACCATTGCCCGGACGAAGGAAATCAATTGCCTTTGGCCGACGGAAAGCGTTGCTCCTCGCTCCATTACATTATAATCCAAGCCGCCTGGCAGTCGCTCAATAAATTTCTTTGCGCCAGCCAGTTCTGCGGCATACATGACTTGCTCTCGGGTAATGTCTGGATTGCCAAGGGTGATGTTATAGAAAATGGTGTTGGAAAAAAGGAAGACATCCTGCAAAACAACCCCTATATGCTTACGCAAAGTGTCCAGTTCAAATTCGCGGATATCGTGCCCGTCGATGGAAATGTCACCCTTGTTGATCTCATAGAATCTGGAAATCAAGTTGATAATAGAAGATTTGCCGGCTCCTGTGGCCCCTACTAGCGCTACGGTCTGGCCTGATTCTACTTCGAAGCTGATGTCTTTGAGTACGTACTCCTCATCTACATAGGCAAACCATACTTTTTCAAGTTTGATATTTCCTTTGACTCTGGCTGGTTTGAAATCACCTTCGTTCGCGATATGCTCCTTACTTTCTAGCAGTTTGAAGATCCTGGAGGAACTAACCACGCCCATCTGTAGGGTATTGAATCGATCCGCAATCTGGCGGATAGGTCTAAAAAATAACTGCAAATACATGATGAAGGAAATCAACACTCCAATCTCTATCTCCATACCCAGCACACCCACCGCACCATACCACACGACCAGGCCGATCCCTATAGCTTGAATAATTTCCGCTACAGGAAAGTAGATGGAGTAATACAGCACCGAGCGAATATGAGCTCTTCGATGCTCTTTGTTTATTTCTTTGAATTTCTCAAACTCCCTTTCTTCCCGATTGAAGATCTGCACGATGTTCATCCCGGTGATATGCTCTTGCAGGAAGGAGTTGAGGTTGGAAACCGCATTTCTTACATCATTGAAGGTGACTTTGATTTTTTCCTTGAACACATAAGTGGAAATAATCATCAGTGGCAAGGTGGATAAACTCACCAAGGTCAGCTTCCAGTCGATGTAAAACATCACCCCAAGGATGGTGACCAGCTGAAGTAAATCACCGATGATAGCTGCCAGGCCTTCTGAAAATACATCTGCGAGGGTTTCTACATCAGAGATATTGCGGGTGACAAGTCGGCCTATAGGGGTGTTGTCAAAGAACTTCAACCTAAGTTTGAGTAGGTGCTTATAAAGTTTTACCCGTATGTCCCGAATAATTACTTGGCCTATCCAGCCTGAATAATACGTGTGTGCCCACTGAACTATTGCCTGCAAAATCATCAAGCCGATCAGTAAGTAAATGATTTTCAAAAGCCCTGGGGCATCACCTACAGCGATGTAATCATCAATAGCGATCTGTATGAAATAGGGGCGAGTTGGAGCCAAAATGGCTAAAGAGACGGTAAGAAAGACCAGAAAATAGAATTGAGCCTTGTATGGTTTGACAAAGCCATAGAGCTGCTTGAGTACTTTCGAATCGACGATCTCGCCGGAGGATGATTTTTCTTGTTCTAAACTCAAGGTAAACTAGTCTAAATAAATGTCTTCTGAATATTCAATTCGGCTGAAAAACAAGCCGCTTGCTGGAGCTGATTTCCCTGCTTTTTTTCGATTTCGGGAAGTGATGATGTGATGCATTTCCTCTGGCTCCATTTTTCCTAAGCCTATAGCTACCAGTGTTCCCACGATTGCCCTCACCATTCCACGCAAAAAGCGATTGGCAGTTATATGAAATTGTAATTCTCCGTCTTTTCGTTCCCAATGAGCAGAATTTATTTCACATCTAAAATGTTTTACAGCGGTATTTACCTTGCTGAAGCATTCAAAATCAGTGTATTCCAATAAGATCTGCGCCGCGGCATTCATTCGTGCGATATCGGGATTGAAATAATGCCTCCAGACATAGTCTTCTAAGAAGGGGCTTTTTTGCAAAATCATCCTATACACATAAGATCTACTCTTGGCGCTGAACCTCGCATGTGCATCAGCTCGGACTTTACGGATAGAATTGACCGCGATATCTTTGGGCAAAATCCCGTTGATCGCCCGGATAAACTTCTCTTTATCAATCTCCTGTTCCGTATCAAAATGACAAATCTGCATGCTAGCATGTACTCCCGTATCTGTACGTCCACTTCCCATCACCGAGATTGGCGTGCGGAAGTAGGTGGAAAGGCTTGTCTCCAAAGCCTCCTGAACAGTAAATGCATTTTCCTGGATTTGCCAGCCATGGTAGCGCGTGCCTTTGTAGCTGATGTCCAAGAAGTATCGTTTGCTTTCGCTCATACGGCTGCAAAGATACTATTCCCAATCAAATCCTAGTGACAAACCTCCATTCCTTGTTAATGATCTCATAAGACCTTTTCTTTGCCAAAAAATTAGAAAAACATGATTCAGCGCGTACAATCAATTTTCCTTTTCCTCGTGGCCGTGGCTATGGGCTTAACTTTGGGTTTAGATCTTTGGGTTCAAGATGTGCCAGATTCTACGAATATCTGGAAATTCAATGCTTTATTTCTAAATCAATTGGACGCTTCAGGCCAGGTGATTGAGTCGTCCTCCAATTGGTACATCGCCGCCTTGGCTGCATTTGCAGGGCTTTTGGCTATTATTTCCATCTTCCAATATAGAAATCTAAGCCGTCAAATGATGCTGAATATGATCAACTCCCTCTTGATGGTCAGCTTAGTAGCGATTGTTTTTTTGACTACCAATGGTGTAAACAGCGACATGGCTGCGCCAGACAATGGTGAATACCAAATTGGCTTTTGGGCTATTCTTGTTGCGATGGTTTGTAATATGCTGGCCAATCGATTTATCCGAAAAGATGTGGCCTTGCTGAAATCTGTGGATAGAATCAGATAGTCAGGAGAGTCTAGAGTCAAAACGTTAGATTTTTCCTCACTACGAATTACTTTCCTAATTAAGTCAGGGATCATTTTTCCCAATGATAGTAAACCAAAAGAGCCGGCAAATCGCTGGCTCTTTTGATTTATTGGCCTGCTTATCCAGCAGCAGGTTTTAAGTTTTTTACCAGAACCTTATTCCTACAGTAGGATAAAAGGTTTTGAAGTTTTCGGTGGCGATTACTCCCACTTGGATAGAGATATACTTATTGAGATTTCTGGTGTAATATGCTTGCATTGTGGTTCCGCTGAAAAGCTGGCTTTTGTTTTCATTAAGCAAGTAACCTAGTCCAAGTATGTTTTTTCTCGATCGTTCCATGCTGCCAAAGTCAAAGGCCATCTCTGCATTTACAAACCAATTGCTGTTCACTTTTACGTTGTTGTCTATCCGTTCTGGGAAATAAAATGTATTGGTGATAGAGCCACCCAGGGAAAATCTGCTCAAATTAACGTGCGCCCTGAACCCCACTATCGGAGTAAAATCTCCACCTGTAAAGTCCACCCCAACAGGAAATGTCATTTCCAAACTTTCAACATAAGGCACGTATTTTTTGTCGATTTCAAACTTTACATTTTTCAAGGAAGTTGGAGCGAAATTTTCCCCAATTCTGTAAGCAAGGGTCGTAAACGCGGGGAAATCCGTTGCTTTGCGAAGCAGAGGTTCAAATTCTGCACTTAATTCATCTGCATTAAATTCCTTTTGACTAAAATAAAGGATAAGTGAACTTTCATTAGGGAGGTCGAAAATCAGCGTGTCTGTCACAGGCCAAGACCTATCTAACCAGCTTTGGAGGTTTTCGGAAAGTTTGTTTTCTACTTCCTGGCCATAAGTTTGAAAAGCCCATAGCAAAGCCAGGAAAGGAACTAATAGTAGTCGTTTCATAGGAGTGTGGATTATAAAATAGTCTTGATTATTCTCTTTTGATTTTGATCTTTATTGAGCTTGAGTTTTGATTTGCTCTTCCGATTTGTCTTTCTGATATATCTTCTGGAATGCCAAGCCCGAGCGTGGTTTTAAATTTTGGTTGCTCCTTCAGCCCCCAAGAAATCCGGACTTTATGTAGTGTTTTTGGGCCTTCCATCTCTGGTGTTTTCGTTATTTCCAGGTGAGGTACTACAGGGTTTTCGATTATCAGATCTGCCAGTTCTAGTTTGGGTATTCCTACGGGAGCAATTGTTTCCTTTTTGATGGGTTGGTTCTGTGGTATATGATTTTCAGCGAGTTGAGATTGGATTTGTGGGACTGTTGTGGAATTGTCTCCTGTATCCTTACTTTCTTTGGAGGTAGGAAGCTCTGGAGTAGTAGTGATTTTCTCTGTAATCACCGGCTCCCTCATATCCTTAGTCCCAACTTCTAAATAAGCAATCCCGGATATCGCTAAAATCAACACAAGAGAAGCTGCTACCACGCCATATTTCCAAAGTGGAATTACCGGAGTTTTTTGATCCAATTCACTTTCAATCGCGCTCCAAAGATCTGCTTTTGGTTCCTTCAGCGGAAGATTTGAGGCATGGGCTTTCACTTGAGCATCAAAATCTTTTTGTGCCTGGATCTTGCTCCATAAATCTGACTTTGGGCTATGTTCTGGAAGCTTTCTCATGCTTGAAGTAGTTTAGAGATTCTTTTTTTTAATAACGACTTCGCATAATGCAATTGGGACTTTGAGGTGCTTTCCGCTATTCCCAATAATTCTGAGTTCTCCTTGTGAGAATATCCTTCTACTTCAATCAGCAAAAAAACTGCCCTCGCGCCATCCGGTAAACTTCGAATAGCCTGATCCAGCATCTCTGCGTCAAACCAAGAATCAAAATCTTCGTTAGCTTCCATTTTCACTTCTTCGATAGGTTCAAAATGGATCTTCTTTTTACTCTGAAGGATCGCTTTGCGGATCGTGATGGTCTTCATCCATCCTAGTAGCGCCTCTGGATTTTTTAGCGTATGTATTTTTTGGAAAATTTCTACATAAGAATCCTGCAACACATCATTTGCTTCATCCTCGTCATTTATCACCCGATAGCAAATCGAATAAAGCATTCCCTTAGTCAATTCAAACAGCTGAAACTGCGCCGATCGCTCGCCCAGGAGGACGTTTGAAATCAGATTATTGTCTAGCTTTTGAGAGCTCATAGAATTGGGTTATACCTTAAAGAGGGGCTTTGTAAGTAAAAGGTTGGAATGGCAATCAAAGTTTTTTAGACTTCGGGGCATTTTACAAATTCTTTTCCAGCTCTTCGGAAATAGTGGTAATTTCAGCCACTGCCTTTTGTAACTATTAACAATCAATAGAATGAAACTCGAAACCTTAGCCATACACGGTGGAAATATTGTCTCAGACTCTGAAAATCCGGTGATTCAGCCCATCACGCTCAGTACCACATTTGTACATCAGCCTGATTCTATGATTTACTCCAGAGCCAACAATCCCAATCGGCACGCTTTGGAGAGGCTGTTGGCAGGACTGGAAAAAGGTGCAGATGCAGCGGCTTTCTCCTCAGGTAATGCCGCGGGAGTTGCAGTTTTCCAAGCTTTGGAGCCTGGATCGCATCTTATTGCGCCGGACGATATGTACCATGGGTTGAAAAATGCCATACTTTCCATTTTCAAAGGAGTGCTGGAAGCCACTTTTGTGGATATGACGGATTTGGAACAGGTAGAGAGTGCCTTTCGCCCCAATACACAATTGGTATGGGTGGAGACGCCCTCAAACCCACTTTTGAAGATCACGGATATAGCGGCAGTCGCCAAATTGACAAAGGATAAAGGTGCCATTCTAGCTTGTGATAATACCTTTGCCACTCCTGTTTTCCAGAACCCACTAGAACTGGGAGCAACTATCGTCATGCATTCTAGCACTAAATATTTTGGAGGACACTCCGATATTTTGGGTGGAGCTTTGATCACTCGTGAGGCGGATGAGTTCTGGGAAAAAGTAAAAAATGTCCAAATCGGTGGGGGAGCAGTGCCTTCCCCTATGGATTGCTATTACTTGTGTAGAAGTATCAAAACGCTTCCTTACCGGATGAAAGGCCATGCAGAACATGCGATGGTTTTGGCTAATTTTCTTTCTCATCACGATAGGGTAGAGAAAGTTTATTATCCGGGATTGAAAGACCATCCCGGGCACATGATAGCCGCCAATCAAATGACAGGATTTGGAGGAGTGCTTTCTTTTTTGGTAAAAGATGGGGCGGACGCTGCAGATCGAGTGATCTCCAAATTGAAATACTTCACCAATGCGACCAGCCTAGGAGGAGTGGAAAGTCTCATCGAGCGGCGTGCAGCTTCCGAAGGTCCAGATACGCTGACTCCGCAAAATTTGATTCGAGTGTCCGTTGGGCTAGAGCATTTGTATGATCTTTTGGAAGATTTGGAAGATGCATTGAAATAATGACTTATGCCTCAGAAGGCAAGGAGCATTTCGCAGACAGCGCAATAGAAATTAATTTCATTAAACCTTAAACTAACGAAACCCAGCCAACCGGCCGGGTTTTATTAGTTAGTTTGTCTGGATCATGTCTCCCGACCTGCCTGACTGGAAAGCAGGCTTGGACCTCATTCATTGCAGTCTTCAGACTGAGTTCAGTGAAACCCACGTTTGGTTTTACAGGATGAGTGATTTTTATACTGATTTTCGAAATGCTTTTATTGATACCAGTTTCTTAATCTAACATCCACTTTTGGTGCAGATTCATTCACCAAAGTTTTGAATTTCTCTACATCACTCAAGCCTTCTGTACCTCTGTAATGATAGGGATAAACTATCGTCGGTTTGAATTCTGCTACGGCACTTGCAGCTTGTTCTACGTCCATCGTGTAGGGTAGATTCATACAGACGAATGCTACATCGATATTCTTTAGCGCACGCATTTCTGGAATATCCTCCGTATCTCCAGAGAGATAAATTTGCTTGCCTCCGAGATGAACTATATATCCATTCCCTCTACCTTTTGGATGTCTTGAATCAGAGGTTTCAGGAAGATTATACATAGGAATGGCTGTGATTTTCACTTTGTTGATGGTTTCACTCAGGTCGTTTCCGATTACGACTATCGATTTTCCACTTCCTTTCGGGAGCTTATCCGCCACTGCCTGTGGCACTACTAAGATGGCCTCTTTCAGATCAAGCCCATTCAGCGTTTCCTGATTGAGGTGATCACCATGGATGTCGGTGATCAAAACCAACGTGGGTTTTTTCTGATCGTCAAAAGCAGCTGCGCCTCCATAGGGATCCACGTAAATCACCTGGTCGTTGTATTCTAATACCAATGTGCCGTGCGTGATAGGGTTGATGGTAATGTCACCGTTTTTGGTGGGAATGATGTCTTGGCAAAATGCGCCGAAGGAGATGAAAAGGAAGAGTAGCGTGAGGTATTTCATGTATTTATGGACTTAGTTTATATAGGAATACAAACTTGAGTACTTGGTAATTGTTTGTTACAATCAATTATCATCCGAAATACCCGATGCCTTTTGCCATCAAGCCAGCCAGAAGCGGAATGATTGTTAAAATCAGAAGTTCTATGCGAAGTAGCATGAAAATAGATTTGGGAATGGAAATGACCTCCTGAGGATCGCCTTTTCCTTGTTTGAGAAAAAATATGGTGGGGTAGATCGATAGAATTCCAAGGGTAGCAAATAGTGTCACCTTGGTGTGGAAAATATAGTTTTTTGAGTAGAACTCAGTTGGCTTACCATACCCACCCAGCCAAAGCGTAAGTCCCACGCCCAAAAGTAGTAAAGCGGCGATGCCATATACCCCATCTATAGTCGAGATTCTTTTAATTTCTTTTCTGGTTAGTTCTTTTTTCAACAAGAGATGCTCGGCCACCAGAGAACCTACAATCGCGAAGATGCTGATAAAGTGAAGGTAGCGGAGGAGGATTTCGGTGGGCATTCTTTAGTCTTTGAATTTTGTGAAATATTGTAAGTCAACTTCATAAACAGTTTTAGGTTTAACACCAAGCTGAACTTTCTCAAACATTTGCACAAGCTTTTTACCATCTACTAACTCAATTTTTGGAGCACCATCTCTGGAGGCTTCATTTTCTGCAGAATTTGTAAATGTCCCAGTGGTAATAATGATACCTTTTTCTGCCCTTCCAATCATAGCGTTTCTGAAATCTCCAACTTGTGATCTAGATACAGATCCTTGATATCTTTTACATTGAAAAAGTACTTTGAAACTAACAAATGGATTGATTTCCAATATACCATAGCCGTCAATTCCTCCATCATGAGATTTACCGGTGACTTCCACGTTTTCAAATCCATGTTCTCTCAGTAATTCTTTACAAACTCTTTCAAATCCTGAGGGTGATAAACTTTGTAAAACTGACAGGAGATTGTTTTCAGCATTAATTTTTACAGTATCTGGATCTGTTTCTTCTTGTTCAATAATAACTTCCTTCTCAGTTTTATTTTTTCTTGCTATTTGATTGATTTCTACCCATTTCAAAAATAGTTGATGAGCTTCGTTATAGGTCAAATGAGTGTTTTTTCCTTTTTCAGTAAGTTTCCATGTCCCCCGAACAGATGAATCTAAAAGCCCTTCCCAAGTCATGTACTGTCTTGCCCAAGCGACCTGATTATGGAATTTGTTGGTTCCAGATTTCAATGTTTGGTCTAAAAAATCATCATCTAATTTTAATTCTTTGGCTATTTTGTCAGAGACTTCTCGCGGTTTGCCAGAATACCCAAGATCTCTCAATGCATCCAGAAGAGGCCCAAACCATTTCACGAATTCAGCCTGCTTATTTCTTTTGGCCATAACTTTAAACTCTTACAATTTTTTTATTTCCTCAATTATCCTATCCCGCCCAGCCTTCTCTATCCAAACTTCTGTACTGTATGGCTTCGGCCAGATGTTCGACTTTGATTTCCTCAGATCCTGAGATGTCAGCTATAGTTCTGGCTACTTTAAGAATCCGATCATAAGCTCTGGCTGATAGACCTAGTCGTTCCATGGCAGTTTTCAAAAGCGTTTTACCAGCCTCGGATATTTGACAGATTTGCTTGGTCAAATGGGAAGGCATCATGGCATTACAAAAAACCTCTGGATTATCTTTGAATCGCTCTTTCTGTTTTTCTCGCCCTCGAATCACACGCTCCCGAATCTCCATACTTGATTCATTTCTACGAGTGGAGGTCATCTCATCAAATTTCACGGGTGTCACTTCCACATGTAGATCTATCCGATCTAGTAGTGGGCCAGAAACTTTGTTCAAATACCGCTGAACGATGCCGGGGCCGCAGACACATTCTTTTTCTGGGTGATTGTAATAGCCACATGGGCAAGGATTCATACTGGCGATCAGCATAAAATTGGCAGGAAAATCCACCGATACTTTTGCTCTGGAAATCGTCACTCGGCGCTCTTCCAATGGCTGGCGCATGACCTCCAGCACAGTTCTTTTGAATTCTGGCAGCTCATCTAAAAACAAGACTCCATTATGGGCAAGGGAGATTTCTCCTGGCTGAGGATTTCCACCTCCTCCTACTAACGCGACATCACTGATGGTATGATGGGGGGAGCGAAAAGGGCGGTTAGCAAGAAGAGATCCATTTTTTCCTAGTTTGCCTGCCACGGAGTGAATCTTGGTCGTCTCTAATGCTTCGATCAAAGTTAGCGGCGGAAGGATCGAAGGAAGTCTTTTTGCTAGCATGGTCTTGCCAGCTCCCGGAGGGCCAATCATGATTACGTTGTGTCCGCCTGCCGCAGCGATTTCCATAGCTCGCTTGATGTTTTGCTGACCTTGCACATCCGCAAAGTCAAACTCAATGTCGTCCAGCGAATGATAAAAAATCTCTCTAGTATCCGTCACTAGCGGGACTATTTCCAATTCTCCCATCAGAAAATCAGTGGCTTGTTGAATGTTTTCTACGGCTATGATATCCAGGTTATTCACAATAGAAGCTTCCTTGGCATTTTCTGTGGGGAGAATGAACCCTTTGAATCCTTTCTTTCTAGCTTCTATGGCTATCGGCAGCACGCCCTTGATGGGTCTGAGATTTCCGTCAAGCGAGAGTTCGCCCATGATCACATAGTCTCCTAGCGTAGGAAATTCCACCTGCTCGGACGCCTGAAGTATTCCCATGGCTATCGGTAGATCGTAGGCCGATCCTTCCTTACGGATATCAGCTGGAGCTAGGTTGATTACCACTTTTTGCCGAGGCATTCTATATCCAAAATATTTCAGTGCGCTTTCTACTCGCTGCTGTGATTCTTTCACCGCGGAATCAGGCAGGCCTACCATAAAGAAACTGGTTCCCTGACCTACATTGACTTCGATAGTGATGATGTTGGCATCTACGCCGGATACTGCGCTTCCAAAAGTTTTAGCTACCATATTTTACGAAAAAAGGAGACCTGATTGGTCTCCTCAATATACTAGTTTGATAAATTTAAAATCTTACTTATCTGTAAAATTTTGTCTTGGAGGGATATTACTCTGCTCTGATTCTGAAGGGGGCGATGTAGGACGGGTACTTGGCCTCACTGGAGTGGCCGGGTGTTCAAAATCATAAATCTTCGCTTTCAAAGCATTGGTTTCACTTTCCATTTTCTTGATTTGGGAAGATAGACTGCTATAGGCCGCATAGCTACTTCCCCACGCGGCTAGGAAAAGAATCAGTCCAATCAACGTGATGGTTACCATGGAATCTGAAGTGATTTCCTGCATGCCAAAGAGTCCTCCTAAGGTGTCAAAGGCTATGAAGAATATTAGAAAAGCGCCAAAATAGACCAAAAGGGCAATTTGGAGGATTTGGTGAAGTTTTTTCATAAGAATATAAGTTGAGTGTTGGTAGTCAATGCCTTTGTCGATTTTCTGAGATAAACTCTCACGATTAAATCTTCTCGGTATTACAACCTTTAATTGGTTTTAGAATATGTTTGAACGAATATACTAAACTGACTGAATAGTAGAAAGCTTCTGGTACAAGCCTTCGATTTGATTCAATTCCGCATGTGTACCTCTCTGTACTACTTCTCCCTGCTCAATCACCAAGATCTCATCCGCATGCTGAATCGTGCTGAGTCTATGAGCGATCACCAGAGTAGTTCGATTACTCATCAACTTGGTCAACGCTTCTTGCACCAAAAGCTCTGATTCAGAATCGAGCGCTGAGGTAGCCTCATCCAGAATCAGGATTGGCGGGTTTTTCAAAACAGCACGCGCGATACTCAGTCTTTGACGCTGACCTCCAGATAGTTTGGATCCACGTTCACCTATACTTGTATGGTAACCTTCTTCCAGCGTGGTGATGAACTCATGAGCATTGGCGATTTTTGCCGCTTCCTGCACCTGACTTTCTGTGGCTCCTTCTATTCCAAATGCGATGTTATTAAAAACACTGTCATTAAATAAAATTGACTCTTGGGTGACTATTCCCATGAGGCTGCGCAATTCTGAGAGGTCAAAGTCTTTTATATTCTGACCATCCAGCAAAATCTCACCTTCGTTTGGATCATAGAATCTAGGTAAAAGATCTGCCAAAGTTGATTTCCCTCCTCCCGATGGCCCTACTAGCGCGATGGTTTTTCCTCTCGACAGCGTGAAATTTATGTTTTTTAAAACGGTAGCTTCTTGATAGGCAAAGCTTACATTTTTGAATTCTACACTTTTTTCAAAGCTCCTCAAAGGGGAAGGGCTAGCTGGCGAACTGATTTTCGGAGGTGTATCTACTACGGTGAAAATACGCTCTGCTGAGGCGATTCCACGCTGTATGCTACTCACTGCTCGTGATATTTCCTTGGCAGGATTTAGGACTTGGGTGAAAATAATAATGTAGGTGATGAAGTCTGATGCTCCCAGATCCGAGGTTCCACTTAGGACTAACCCACCCCCATAGACCAATATACCTGCTACTACAAATACGCCTAGAAATTGAGAGATAGGAGAAGCAAGCTCGTTTTTTCGCGCCATGTTTACATTTACACCAGCATAGTAGTCTGTTTCTTGGTCAAATTTCCCACGCATAAATCGCTCCGCATTGAAAGCTTTGATCACGCGCATGCCGCCTAAGGTCTCATCAAGAATATTCACGATTCTTCCGAGTGATTCCTGACTCTGTACAGCTTTTTTCTTCAGCCTTCTGGTGATCCCGCCGATGATCGCTCCTGTGATCGGGATGATCAAAATGGTGAAAATCGTAAGCCTGGGAGACATAAAGAAGAGTACCGAAAAATACAGAATAATGGTCACTGGCTCACGAAAAACCACTCGAAGCGATTGGACAATCGTATTTTCAACCTCCTGCACATCATTCGTCATTTTTGACATCAGATCGCCTTTTCGTTCATTGGAAAAGTAGCCAAGGTGAAGTTTGCTGACTTGACCAAAAATATCCATCCGCATCCGCTTGATTACCGTGGCACGCACTTCTGCCAATACTACTCCTGATAAATAAGTAAATAAATTGGCGAGAAAGACGGATATCACGATGATGGCACATACATAATAGAGGGTACCCATTTTCCCGTATTCTTCAGCGATTTGAAGAAAGTTATAATTGAACAGGTGGGAAAAGTATTCTAGCGAAAAGCTGAACTCAGGCTTTTCGGAGTATTGGGTGAGGGTCTCAGGATCTACCTGCTCGAAGATCACATCGAAAAGTGGCTTGAGCAAGGTGAAATTCAGCAAGCCAAAAACGATGGATAGAAATGCGTAAATGATATAGGTAGGCACGAATTTTCCGTACGGTTTGGCATAGGATAGAATTCGCAGGTAAGTGTTCATAAACTTATATTCGTGGAATTAGCGCGCAAGTTACGCAAAAATGACAGCTAGACTTCTTCTTAATAGTTGTAGTCTGGCCTCAAAAAGTTCCATCGAAACGCCAGTTGCAGGTATTGGGACGTCTCCGGACTGTCCAGATCTTGAGCGGTTCTTCTCCTGAAAGTATGTGAGGCGTCAATGAAGAAGTTGTGCTTGAGCATGTAGCTGGCGTTAAGGTTGGATTGAATTACGGTGTTTTCGATTCCCTGTCCGATTACATTGCCAAATAATCCCGTAGGACTTCCTTCCAATCTGTTTTTCAGAACATCCCCTCCCCAGTTGGTTTCGGCATCCGGATCTGCTCCATAGAGCTGATGCATTCCAGTGAGCGTCAGGTTAAGCTTAGGAATAGGCTGATAGCGGATGATGCCTATGAATTCCCGGAAGTTTGCACCGCGAGGATGCGTCAATGGTGTTCTCCAGTTGGAAAAGGACTGATGATCGAATTTTTCCTGAAAGGTATAAGGTCGCGCTTGGTTCCATTCCAACTGAAAATCGAGATTGGAGACGCCCAGTACATCCATGTATTTATAGCCCATTTGCACTCCATACTTATTCCTCTTGGAGTTTTTCCCATCTATCCCAAAGAACTCATTGAAAACAAACTCATCCAGCGCAAATTGCCCATAGAGCTCCATGCCGGGAATAAATATCCACTTACCGTCCAGCCCCAGCATCACTTTATCCGGCGTGCCTTGCTGCTGTTCTACCCAGCGCAGGAATATGAGTGGATTGAAATAATTAAAGTTGATTTTATCTGTCATGACAGAGGAATAGAAGCCCAGGTTCAGATTTTTGCCAATATTCATTCCTAGACGATTGAATGAAAAGTACTTCTGTGGGTATCTGCCGTCAGTGGGCCTCCCTCTATCATAAAAGACGTCAGCGGTCATTTGAGTCCAGATATTGGTGAGTTGGAATTTCCATACCTGCGTATTGAATTTTACAAACATGTATGGGTTGGAAAAGTCGGAAAGTATAAATGACCTGTATCCCTCTCCGATAAAGTTCCGGTCATGTCCTACCTCCACTTGGATATGCTTGGTGATATTAAAGCTTACATGCCCCAAAGCGGAAAAATAGCTGTAGCCATCTCCATTGTATTCTTTCCAAAATCCTTCGCCAGGTACGGCGCCGTTATACTCCGAATAGTATTTTACCCAACTAGGAAAAAAAGCCTCAGACGAAGTGAAATAAGTGTAAAAGCCAACCTTGTTGTCAATAGACCCACGGAGCACCAGTCCTCTTGAGAAGCGATTTGGGTTCCGATCATTGTCTGGCTCTACTCCACCATTTAGGTAAAAAACCGGACTGACATGGATGTCAAACTCCTCACTATCGTAATAAGCGAAATCTCCGGGCCTCTTATAGATAGAGTTGAATAGAGGTTTTTTGGATAAAGAGGTCTCTCTGCTGACAAACTCCCAATTGTCTTGGCTCAAATAGTCCAGGTTGAACTGATCGACTCTCGAGCGGATGATGGCGTCATTGGCGATGCTATCTAAGAATTGGGCTACATGATCTCTGCGGTAGGGTTTTGCCCCGGTGTGAAACGCGGGATTGTTTTTGCCCTGTAAAATTTCAAATCGATCTATTTTGTGGTAATAATCACGATCGTATGGAATGTAGCTGCCCTGAGCAAGGACAAAAAGTGGAAGTAAAAAGAAGCTTAAAAGGATAAGCGTACGATAGTAGGACGGTCTTAGCATTGGTTAAATCTAAAAAACATTCATGAATTAGGAATCTTATGAAATTCAAAGCACGCTATATTTGTAAGACTTCTCACCTCTGCTAGCTTCGGATCTTTACTTTTTTATTGCTTTTGATCAATTGACTTAGAAATACTTGACAAAGATTTGGTGAGTTTTCTGAAAAAGCCTAGCTTTGTGCCTCATTTGAAAAAGGACATTATATAACTAGCAATACTATGAAAGCTGATATCCATCCAAACTACAGAGACGTCGTTTTCTACGACACTTCTAGCGAGTTTAAATTTCTTACTAAATCAACTATCGAAACAAGCGAAACTATCACTTGGGAAGATGGAAACGAATACCCACTGTTCAAAGTGGAAGTGAGCTCTCAGTCTCACCCGTTCTACACTGGTAAGAAAATGATGCTTGATACGGCGGGTCGTGTTGAGAAATTCAACAGAAGATACGCTAAGAAGTAATTCTTCTTTATCTCAGGCTAAAACGTCTCCCGGAGCATGGATTCCGGGAGACTTTTTTATTTTTGCCTCATGGACTCAATTTTGTTGTTCGATGATCCCGCCATTCGAGGTTCATTGCTCCCGTTTACTTTTACTCGACCAGTTGCGGACATTCGCATTGGTATTCTGAAAATCTCCGAAAAATGGGAGAAGCTAATCGGGGCTTCAGTTTCATTCCTCACACAAGATTACCTTCAAAAGAAATTTCCTCGCAAAGAAGGAAATGCACTTGCTATAAATGGCGCCTGGCTGCCGGATAGCAAAAGTCTGAACCTATTACAATCACTTTCTGCAGACCAAGCGCTTTACTTTGGAAAAACGCTGATCGCTACCTATATAGGTGAAACTGAGAAAAACCTAAGCGCAGTGAAGGGTAAAGAAGTCATCCAGCTGGATGCAGAACCTACCTTGCTCTTGAAAACCTGGAATATCTTTCAGTTCAATGGTGCGGAGATTAAAAAGGATTTTGAGCTAATTACTAAAGGAAGAAAATCGGGCACGATCACTGATCCTCATACCAAGCTTTACTCCCCTGAAAACATCTTCGTAGAAGAAGGAGCGGTAATTCGGGCTTCAGTTTTGAACGCAGATTCGGGACCTATTTATATTGGCAAAAACGCAGAAATTCAAGAAGGGGCGTTGATTCGTGGGCCATTTGCGCTATGCGAAAGCTCAACTGTAAATATGGGCGCCAAAATAAAAGGTGATACCACTGTTGGTCCTCACTCCAAAGTGGGGGGTGAGCTTTCCAACGCTGTCATCTTTGGCTACAGCAATAAAGGGCACGAGGGATTCTTGGGCAATTCGGTGATCGGCGAGTGGTGCAATATGGGAGCCGACACGAACACAAGTAATCTGAAAAATAATTATTCCCCAGTGAAACTCTGGGACTATACCGTCGGGAATTATGCCAATACGGGTTTGCAGTTCTGCGGCCTGATGATGGCAGACCACTCCAAATGCGGGATCAACACCATGTTCAATACCGGAACCGTGGTGGGAATAGGTGCCAATGTTTTCGGAGCTGGTTTTCCGCGTAAATTTATTCCTTCTTTTGCTTGGGGTGGGGAGGAAGGATTTTCTACCTTTTTGTTTCCGAAATTTCTAGAAACAGCACAAGCCGTAGTGGCAAGAAGAGGGCTGAAGTTAGATTCTGAAGATGAACGCATCTTACGCTCGATTTTTGACCTGTCCAAAAACTATAGAATTTGGGAAACCTCATCCTGATCATTTAATTCATGCAATTCGCAGCCATACCGGGACTTCCCGAGACTAAAACTAACCTGATCAATGCCGTCAACAATAATCATTTGGCGCATGCATTATTATTCCACGGACCTGAAGGATCTGCTAATCTGACGATGGCGCTGGCGCTTTGTACTTATTTGTACTGCGAAAATCCTACCGCTACCGACTCCTGCGGTACTTGTGCTTCTTGCCAGCGAATGAGTCGATTGGTGATGCCGGATCTGAATTTTGCATTTCCTACGATCGCGACTTCGAAGGAAGATGAGAAAGACGACGATGATAAAGTGGATGTTCTGACAAGCTGGAGGAAGTTTGCAACTGAGCAACCCTACGGCAACGTGCATGATTTCATCTACTTCAATAATTTTGAAAAGAAGCAGTTAAACATTTCCAAGGGCGCTGCACGCAAAATCATCCAAGCGCTCTCCCTGATGTCTTTCGAGGGGGGCTATAAAATCATGATGATCTGGGCGCCAGAGTACCTTCATCCTTCTGCGGCCAATGCGCTGCTGAAGATTCTCGAAGAGCCCCAGCCCAAAACGCTGTTTATGCTGGTGACTAGTGCTGCAGATCAGTTGCTGACTACGATTCTATCCAGAACGCAGAAAGTCACCATTCGTGGTTTTTCTGACGAGGAAGTGAAAAGTCACTTGATCGAAAGAGGACTTTGCGAGGAGACTTCAGCAGATCAAATCGCCATGCTGGCTGATGGAAATCTTCGTGAAGCTTACAGACTCGTGGATCAAGTGGAAGACCTTCAGGTGAAAAAAATTAGAGAATGGTTTTTGTCCTGTTACAAGGCAGATTTCAAAGGTATTTTTGGAATGGCAGATGATTTTCACAAGTCAGATAAAGAAGCTCAAAAGTCCTTACTCCTGACTGCATTGAATGTGCTTCGGGAGATTTTGTTGAAAAATGCCGGCCTGGATGAGTTGCTTCGTACCCATGATGAGGATCGGGATTTTGTAAATAAGATCAGCGGCAAAATCCTCAAAGAAGAACACGTGGGCAAGCTGTATGGCGATTTTAATACGGCACATTATCATTTAGAACGAAATGGAAACGCCAAATTTATCTTCACGGATCTATCGATGAACGTGACTAGGTTGATGGCGAAAATCAGTTGAAATGGAGCAAAAAATAATCGGAAGAAAAGAAAAAGTGAGCCTGCCAGACTTAGGCTTGGAATTGGTCTGGGCCAAAGTAGATACGGGGGCTTATACGAGTAGTATTCATGCCGAGAATTTGGAAGTAAAAGAAATCGGTGGAAAGCGAGTTTTGCAATTTCAACCCTTACTTCCCGGTCACAAATCCTACACGGGTGAGGTGGTTACGTTTGAGCACTTTAGAGAGAAGAAAGTCAAAAATTCCTTCGGACATGCCGAGGTTCGCTACTTGATCGAGACTACCTTTGAGCTAGCGGGAGAGGTTTATTCGGCTGAGTTTACGCTTTCAGATCGATCGAGTATGAGAAATGCGATTCTTCTCGGTCGAAAAATCCTTAGAAATCGTTTCTTGGTAGATGTTTGTAGAGTCAACTTGGCGAAGCAATACAGAGCTAAGTAAGCATAAATTCACCTTTCCCACAGGTTCAAACCTCGATATAAACCTGCCATTGATTTACTGTTGAAATCGAGTCTGCCTGAAGTAGATAGGCTTGAATCAAGAGACAGACCAAGGAATCAGCCTTCGTGGAGAGATTTCACTAGCTATCCAGATGCCTATCGGGATAGGGACAATTGAAAAAATTATACTATCATGAAAATCGCAATATTATCCAGAAACCCAAATTTGTATTCTACCCGAAGGCTTTTCGAAGCAATTCAAAAGGCTGGGCACGAAGCAATTATTGTCAATCACGGAGTTTGTGATTTGATCATTGAGCAGCAAGGACCTTCCATTATATATAAAGGGGAGAAAATCACTGATGTGGATGCAATCATTCCTAGGATCGGCGCGTCGGTTACGTTTTATGGAACAGCCGTGGTGCGACAGTTTGAGCTGATGGGGGCTTTTTCTGCAGTGAATTCTCAGGCGATCGTCAGAAGTAGGGATAAACTGCGAAGCTTGCAGATTTTGTCTAGCGCTGGATTAGGAATGCCGAAAACGGCTTTTACCAATTTTTCCAAAGGTGGGGAAAAGCAAATCATAGAACATGTGGGAGGTGCACCACTGATCATCAAGTTACTGGAAGGTACACAGGGACTAGGCGTAGTTTTGGCCGAAACCAAAAAAGCCAGCCAGTCTGTAATTGAGGCGTTTCATGGGTTGAAAGCTAGAATTATCATTCAGGAATTTATCAAAGAAGCTAAAGGTGCGGATATCCGGGCGTTCATTGTGAATGGGAAAGTAGTAGGAGCCATGAAGCGTCAAGGCGCAGAAGGTGAGTTTCGATCTAATCTTCATCGTGGAGGCAAAGCCACCGTTATTAAGTTGAGCAGAGCCGAACGCCAAGCTGCTCTGGGTGCTGCGAAGGCGCTGGGACTGGATGTGGCTGGGGTAGATATGCTACAGTCTGCGAGAGGACCGCTGATTTTGGAAGTGAATAGCTCGCCAGGATTGGAGGGAATAGAAAAAGCTACCGGGATAGATATCGCAGGAGCAATCATCAAATTTATAGAAGAGGGTGTAAATAAACGCCCAATGAAAATATCGAGTCAATGAGGCAAGTAGTGAAAATCGGTACCCGTGGAAGTAAGTTGGCGCTTTGGCAGGCTTACCATGTAGAAGAGTTGTTACAAAAAGCAGGACTTCAAACTGAGATAGTGATCATCGATACCAAAGGCGATCAAATCTTAGACGTATCTATAGCCAAAATCGGAAGCAAAGGGGTTTTCACCCAAGAACTCGAGGATCAATTACTCGATGGTCGTATAGATATTGCCGTTCATAGTGCCAAAGACATGCAGTCTAATTTGCCGGAAGGGTTTGAGATTATAGCTTTCACCGAACGCGAAAAGGAAAACGATGTGCTGGTTTCTCATAGCAAATCAATTTCTCTGAAGGACGAACTTGTACTCGGCACTTCATCTACGCGAAGAGTTTCCACGCTCAAGCATTTTTACCCACATGTGAAAACGGTGGAGGTTCGCGGTAATCTCCAAACTCGAATTCGCAAGATGGAAGAGGGATTGTGCGATGCTTTACTTTTGGCCTATGCCGGAGCGCATCGTATGGAGTATGATCACCTGATAGTAGGCGAGTTGGATTTGGACGAATTCACACCAGCCGTGGGCCAAGGCTCAGTAGCGATAGAGGTGGCAAGTAAAATGTCGGGTGATTTGAAGGCTAAAATTTCCTCTGCTTGCAATCATCAGGAAACTTCCCTGCGACTTCGGGCGGAGCGAGCTTACCTGAGGGTATTGGAGGGTGGCTGCAGTATTCCGGTTTTTGCGCTAGCTAATCTCTCCCAAAATCAACTCAGTCTCAAGGGAGGAATCGTAAGCTTAGATGGGAAAAATCGCATCTCGATTCGAGTAGAAGGAGATGCCGCAGAGCCTGAAAAATTGGGACAAGAGCTCGCGGATCGAGTTTTTGCCGCAGGCGGAAAAGCTATTTTGGATCAAATCAAAACTACCCTGAACAAATGAGAGCTGTAAGAATATTCTTTTTTCTTTTGCTTTGCGCGAGCTCTTTTGCCTGCGCAGGAGAGAAAGACTACCTAGTCACGATAGAGACTAGCCATGGCAAAATCGTCGCTGTGCTCTTTGACGACACACCAGAGCACAAGTCAAATTTCATCAAACTGGCAGAGGCTGGGCGATTTGATTCCACCGAATTCCAGCGCGTGATGAAAGATTTTATGATTCAGGGTGGAGATGTTTTTACCAAAGAAAATCTCCCACCGCAAGACTGGCCAACTTTACCAGCCGAAATCAGGCCGCATTATTTTCATAAGAAAGGCATGATCGCAGCAGCTCGTCAGCCTGACGGAATTAATCCAGACCGACGTTCCAACGGCTCTCAATTTTACATCACCATTGGGAAAGTTTATGACGAACTTGAGCTCACGACTGATATGGGAGAGCTGCAAAAATCTCTGATGAAATACATGGAACTGGGGAGTCAGGCAGCCCTCAGAGAGAAATACATCAGACTGTACAACGAGGAGAAATATGATAGTTTGACTGCTTTGATTCTATCCAAAAGGGATGAGCTAGAGAAGTCGCTGAATGTGAATTTGACGAAGGATTTCACAGCCGAGCAGATCGAAGCTTATACTACGATTGGTGGAGTTCCACATTTGGACAAGGAGTACACGGTTTTTGGAGAAGTGATCCAAGGACTGGAAGTGGCGGAGGAAATATCCAATGTGCCTACAGGCTATAGAGATAGGCCAAACGAGCCGATACTGATGACTGTCAAAGTGGAGAAAATGTCCCGAAAGAAAATTGAAAAAAATTATGGCTATAGCTACCCCAATGAAAACTAAAAAGAAAATTTTTATCACAGGAGCGAACGGACTACTCGGTCAAAAATTGGTGAATCAACTGGTAGATAAGGGAGAGTTTCAGGTCATAGCCAGTGGAAAAGGCGACTGTAGATTGCCCGGAGATGGCTTTGATTATGTGCCGTTAGATATTACCAATGCCTCTGAGGTAGAAAAAATCCTGGCTTCGATTAAGCCCGATGTCATCATTCATGGAGCTGCTATGACTCATGTGGATGAATGCGAAATGAATCAGGAATCATGCTATAATGCTAATGTAAATGCGACGGCCTACTTGGTGAAAGCAGCGGAAGCAGCGAAGTCCCACTTCATCTTTGTGTCCACAGACTTTATTTTCTCAGGAGAAGAGGGACCGCTCGATGAAAATGCGGTCGCAGCTCCGGTCAACTATTATGGAGAAACCAAGCTGGAAGGAGAGAAATTGGTCATGGCTTGTAAAACGAGTTGGGCGATTTCCCGGACAGTTCTAGTTTTTGGAATTGCGCATGACATGAGCAGGACGAATATTGTGCTTTGGGTGAAGTCATCTCTGGAAGCTGGAAAGGAAATCCAGGTAGTCGATGATCAATTCAGAACACCTACACTTGCGGAGGATTTGGCCGCAGGTTGTATTTTGATAGCTGAGCAAGGAGCAGAAGGAGTTTTCAATATTTCTGGGCCCGATTTTCTCACGCCATACGAGATGGCTATCCATGTCGCAGACTATTTTGGTCTAGATAAAAGCCTGATCAAGCGGGCAGATTCCAGTACGTTCACTCAGCCAGCGAAGAGACCGTTAAAAACAGGATTTATCATCAAAAAGGCCAAGGAAGAGCTAGGTTTTGAGCCGAAAACTTTCCAGACGGCAATTGGTATTTTGGCAAAACAAATTAACTTAGCCCGCGCTTAAAAAGCACTTTATACACCCTAATTTAACTTTAAAACAATTTATGGCAGTTAACAACGAAACCGAAGAAAGAGGCGAATTTGGATCTAGTTTAGGATTTATCATGGCCGCAGCCGGTTCTGCCGTA
Source organism: Algoriphagus sp. (assembly GCF_039969895.1). Lineage (GTDB taxonomy): Bacteria > Bacteroidota > Bacteroidia > Cytophagales > Cyclobacteriaceae > Algoriphagus. The sequence continues at coordinate 98,619 of NZ_JBDVMZ010000025.1, read as the reverse complement.
GGTCTTGGGAATATTTGGAGATTCCCCTATTTGGTGGGTGAAAACGGAGGAGGAGCATTCGTATTTGTGTACGTTCTCTGTGTACTTTTCATAGCGCTTCCTTTACTTTTAAATGAAATAGCTCTGGGTAGAAAATCAGGGAAGAACCCGATCGGGGCAGTTCGTGAAACAGGAGGAAACAAGTTTTGGCAGACGGCTGGAGTACTTTGCGTACTAGTTTGTTTCTTTGTTTTCAGCTACTATTCTGTGATTGCAGGCTGGACAGTTGGCTACATTATCACCGAGATAATTAATGTGCCGGTTGATTTTGCGGATTTTGTTCAGACGCCTTTGTATGTCATTCCACTGACCTTCTTGTTTATTCTAATGACCATCCTGATTGTATTGGGAGGCGTATCTGGAGGTATTGAGAAAGCTTCTAAATTCTTGATGCCGGTGTTGTTCATCATCATCATATTCATCGCAGGTAGAGCGGTTACCCTTGAAGGAGCCGGAGCAGGTATTGAATACTATTTGAAGCCTGATTTCAGTAAAATCAATCCGGCGGTAGTGCTGCAGGCTCTTGGCCAGGCATTCTTTTCTATGTCTGTAGGGTGGGGTTTGATGATCACATTTGGATCCTATTTGCCTAAAAAATCAAACATTATCCAATCGGCGGGTTGGATTGCGGGTATGGATACTTCGGTCGCTTTATTGGGTGGTTTGATGGTGTTTCCTGCGCTTTTCGCATTGCTTCCAGGCAAGGATCCTGCTGCAGGTCCAGCGTTGGTATTTGATGTGTTGCCAAAAGTATTTGCTGCGATGCCTGGTGGGCACGTAGTTGGGGCGCTATTCTTCCTTCTGCTGATGGTGGCGGCGTTGACCTCTACTATTTCAATGCTAGAGGTTCCGGTAGCCTACATGATTGATGATAAAAAGTGGGGTAGAAAAAAAGCAACTTGGACTATTGGTATAGCTGCAATGATTCTTTCAGTGCCGTCGGCATTGTCTCAGATTCCTGGTACTTTCTTTGCCAACCTGCACATCAACTTCTTCGGAAATAAACTGGAAGGATTCTTCGGAATCATGGACTTTGTATTTGGTACGTTTGCTGTTATTGTGATCTGTTTGATGCTAGCGCTTTACACAGGTTGGGCATCTAAAATCGCGGATTATGCAGATGAATTAAAACTAGGAGCCCCAGGATTCAAAGGTCCTTATAGAACAGCTTGGATGTTTTTTGTGAAATGGATTTGTCCGGTGGTGATTATTCTATTGATTCTTAATCTTGTTGGGATTTTCGGTACGCCTCAAGCGGCCTAATATTCTACACTGATAGTGTATTGAAAAGGAAGTCTTAGGGCTTCCTTTTTTTGTTTTTTTGACGCAGAGAATTATAGAAGCCAAGCTGAGTTCTCACCTATTTTAATTTTGAGAGACACCAGGTGGATACTTCATATTCAGCAGCACTTCAAATTCCATATTGAAGTTATCCTTCCCTCCGCGACTGAATGACGCTTCCTTTTTCATATCAAACCTTTCACTTGATTTACTGGCTTGGCAGGACAATTGCTAATTTTTCTTAAAATCCATCGTTACTAATTTTACTAAACCAATAACTACATAAGCATGAAAAAACTCATTTTATCATTGGCTTTGTTGGCATTTGCGCTCACGGGCTATTCGCAGGGATTTTCTCTAGGCCCGAAAGTAGGGCTAAGCCAGACTGAACTTGATCTAAAAAGTGACCAATTCAAAAGTGGAAATTCCAAATTCGGTTATCATGTAGGTTTGTTCGCCAGAATAGGATTAGGACCTCTTTACCTACAGCCAGAGGTTTTGTACACACAGACTCAGGGTCAGTTTACTTTTGATCCAGCTGATGCACCAATAAAGGATTACGAAGCAGATTTCAATCGCGTGGATATTCCTGTGATGCTAGGCTTTAAGATGTTCAACTTTCTGAGAATCCAAGCTGGTCCTATAGCCAGTATCAATGTGAACTCAGAGCTAAAGGATGCTGGGAATACCGTGCAGAATGTGGAATTCAAAGATGCGACTATTGGCTACCAGGCAGGACTGGGAATTGATATCGGGAATCTAATTATTGACGCAAAGTATGAAAGTTCTCTGGATGAAGTCTCTGGGAATGTCGGTAATTTCAGTACCGATCAGCGTGTGAATCAGTGGATTTTGTCGGTTGGATTTAAGTTGTTTTAGAGAAAAGGTATTGAATTCAAAAGCCCGATTGATAAGTTCAGTCGAGCTTTTTTTGATGGAGATGTTGTATGCTATTGTTTTGTTAACAGTAGAGAACCAAGGTTCCGCGGAGGACACAAGTTAGTAAGATGTCCTGCTTCTCCAGAAGCTGGACTCCGATTTATAACGCTAACTTATTTCGTTACTAAGCGAGTTTTATAAATCACCGAATAGTCGTTTTCAGCCTCAGAAAAGTTGAGCGAAAACCAGATCTCGTCCTTAGAAACATACTTGGAGAGATTTCCCAAAATGGCTGGCTTGTTGATCAGTCCGCTTATTTGTCTTCCGTCAAAAAGCACAAGACCTACCTTATTGAATTTCAATCCCTCATCAAAAATCTTATTCAGGTCTCCATCTGCATTTGCAGTTGCTTCTTTATAGTCATCATCCGACAGGCCTGCGACGAAATCAACTAAAAAGAGCCCGTCCTCAATTGCAATGAAGCGATTAATAGTGCCTAGGAAAAAATCGCGATAATCGTAGGAGCCTGCTTCTCGATTTTCTTTTGGCTCTTTTTCTATGAAGGTCTCAAAAGGAATGGTTTTTACCGAAGTTGGTGAACTCATCGAATCAAGCCCATTAAAAGGATAGGCGTAGATTTTTGGCTCATTTCTGAAGTTTATAAAAAGTGAGTCCTCCGTAGCACTTAAATTCAAGTAGTAGTTTAACGTAGGGAATGACTTTTCAGAATTGTAAAACTTGGATGCTTGGGGGAAGGGGATTAATGGGGAATATAAACCTGTTTCTAAGTCTAGTACTTCGAGTTGCTTGGCATTTTTTTGAAATTCGACGCCTTGGTATCCATATTTTTCATAGTAACGTCCAGTGAGGTTGGTATAAACTCTATTGTCACGAATCACACTGTTATTGGCGTTACTTATAATTAAACTGACAGAGCTTTTAAAGTCCGGTTTGTAGCTTTTTTGCAATTTCCCTTCGAGGTTATACCTGTAAATACCTCGTGAGGTAGAGATTATGAATTCCGAATTATTCGAAAATTTGGCTATTCCCGTACGATTCCCCGCATAATTATTTGGTCCTTCTCCTTTTAATAGGTATTGCTGAAGAATATCGCCAGAGGCGTTAGCGACGAAAATAGTGTCTGTATTGGTGTCGTTGAGCAGAAAAGTATTCCCATCAGGACTGATATCCATCAAGGCTAAATTCCCCAAATAATCCACCACCAACGAATCATAAATTTCAAATTCAAAGTTTTGCTCTGAAAGAGAGGTGGCAGTGTTAATTTCCTCTTTTTCCCCTGAGCAGGATAGGATGCTGAGTGCAAAAGGGAGGAGGTATAGATAGTGATGGTTTTTCATCTTTGGACCAATTGAAGTTTATAAAAAGTAAGGAAATCCTGCTCTTCACCTAGGTATTCATCGTGTCTGAGAGCATAGAATGGTTTGTCTAGCGACTCTATATTTAGGATAAAATCAATGAATGCTGGAACTTCAATTTCATTGGACAGACCAGACTTTGTATTATAGATTCGAAGAAATTGTTTATTGAAATCAGGATATTTGTAATAGTTGGTTGGCTTTTTTAATTCATTTTGTTTAAAAATATCTTCTTTAATTCCACTTCTATAATAGACAATTACCTTGTCATCTGAGGCGAAAACACCTTCTATTCCGCCTTCATACATAGTGTTTCCGGATACATGGCCTACTTTTTCTTTTTGACCGGGTATAAGGTTGAAATTACTCGGCTCGAAGTTTATACTTTCTAGCCATTTACCTTCCTCGGTTAAAGAGTAAACATGAATTAGCTCCTCGTTAGAAAGTGCCAAATACAATAAATCACCACTTACTGAAAATTGTACATTTGGAGTGTTAAAGAATAAGTCAGAATGGAATTTTGAAGTTTTAGGTAATCTAATTAGTGAATCTGACATTTGGGTTTCAGGATCGAATAGCTCCAATAATGGGTAGTCCCGAAAAAAATGATCTATATACGGACTTATTCCATCTCTGCCGGGATACCAGAGTAGAAACTTGTTTTTCCAGTGAGTGATGTTCTTGGAGTTTCTTCTACCTCCTCTGGATTCTGAGATAAAAGGCATTTCTAGGTCTTCAATCAGATTCAAATTCTTATCAAAATGATGAATTTTCTGAGTATAGGTTGAGGCATATAAATCATCTTGATCAGAAATATTGGTGCTAGAAAACCATTTCACTGCTCCTGGTCCATCTTCAGGATAGGTTTGTTTTGCCACGATGGCACCGGTGGTGTCAAACTTTACTACAGAATTGCTCGAAATATCTCTTAAATAGCCAAAGCCATTCTTAAAGTTTGCATCCCAAATCCTTCCCAAATAATCCACCTGGATAGAATCCACGATCTGAAGCTCCCATTCTTTGGAGGTTTTGACACTTTTTTCTGTGTTTTCAGAAGATGAGCAGGCAAAAAAGCTAGTAATTCCTACGAGAGCTAAAAAGTATCTGGATCTCATTTTTCTGTCAATTTCACTTTGTAAATCCTCAAGAAATCCTCTTCCACTTCACTACTTGGGTTTTTCTGCATCCATAGATATCCTCCTCCTGAAGCAAAAGACTCCAGATCAGCGTTTTTGGGAAGTGATAGATTTCCTAAGAAAGCCAAACTCTTCAAGTCAAAAACCAATATTCCCCTAGACACTTCGGCGTCTAGCTTGTAATACATTTCATCGGCTTCTTCCATTTTGTTTGCCTCATAAAGCTTCGAAAGCTCTGCATTATCTTCAGCTGAGATTCCTCCATAATAGTTGAGAATAAGCTTATCATCGAGGATATGAATATTTTGAATCGCGGAAGTGCTTCCGTTCAGCATCACCATTCCCTCGTCAAATTCAGCTCTCGGCGTGCCTTCGATCCCTGCAAATCCAGGGATAGTAAGATTTACCAGCGTGTCCAACGTTGCTCCTTCAGGAGTAAGCGAGTACCTGTAGAGTGTAGGTTCACCTGCCAGCGCAACGTAAAGCTTGGAATCCTTTGCCTCCACTGCCGGCCAAAAATCACTCTCGAAATATCCCATTCCATCCAAAAAGCGGCTGTTCTGTTCAAAAGGCACAATTTCTACAGAAGACCCGTCAGCTATATTCACCAGTTCAAAATGCTTAAATGTATCGTAGTACTTCTGCTCTCCAGGATAGGTGCCTCTTGTGCGGACCGAGCGGGTTATCAGGTAAGTCTGACTATTCAACTCTACAGTTTCCACCGACTTGCCAGGAAAAGACATAGAACCACCCCCATTCACATCTTCAGGATGAGGGATTTTTTTGATCATCGTTCCTGTCTTATCGTAAAGAAAAATACCAGCCATTCCGACCACAGCAATTTGATCCTCTCCCACAAAGCCCGGCGTTTCCAACATAAACTCATAGGAGTCGGGTGTGTCCTCATTCTTATTGAATTGATTTTGAATTTTACCCTCACTATCTGTTAGGATTATTTCTCTTGACAAAAACTCGTAGAACATAAAAGAATCACCCGATTCACTTACAGAAGTGATCAAGGGGTCACCGAGTACATTCAGGTCTAGAGAGTCGATGATTTCTAAGCCGTATTCGATTCTTGCAGAGTTTTCTGTTGGTTTATTTTCCGTGCAGGAATAGAGGGTAGATAAAATGATGGCCAGGCAAAATTTGTAAGTAGTATTCATTTGATTTCAAGCTTGATAGAAGTTCTATTAAGATACTAGGTAATCTTTTTAGACCAAAAAAAACTCAACGTGCTACGCTGAGTTTCATGTTATATGTTGTTAAATCCCCTATATAAAGCGACTCCACTGTCACGAATTTATCAGGAAAGTTCATTGATTTTTTGTTCTATATAGGGCCATATCGTCTCAAAAACGATTTGGTGTCCTTCTTCGGTCGGGTGGATGCCGTCAGGGAGATTTAGCTCCGGGATACCTCCTACATTTTCCAGTAAAAATGGAATAAGAGTTACATCTTTTTCTTCTGCTACAGCCGGGTACATATCGGTAAATTCACCAGCATATTCCTGACCCATATTTGGTGGGATCTGCATGCCGGCCAAAATGATTTTCGTGTCTGGAAATTTAGCTCTGACCTTGTCTATCATTTTGAGCAGGTTGCTTTTCGACTCGGATACTTTGATGCCGCGCAAACCGTCATTTCCCCCAAGTTCTAATACAAAAATCGCAGGTTCATCTTCTAGAAACCAATCCAATCTACTCAATCCACCGGCAGTGGTTTCACCGGAAAGTCCACCATTGATCACTTTGTAATTCAGGCCAAGGCTGTCAATCCGTTTTTGCGTCAGTCCGGCAAAACCATCCTCTTGATCTATTCCGTAGGCTGCGGTTAGGCTATTTCCGAAGAATAGAATGAGTTTTTCATCTGATTCAGCTTCAGGGGCTTTTTCAGAGATTACCTCCGATTCGGCAGTTTCGATCTTTTTTTCTGAGCAGGAAATCATCACCAATCCAAAAAGAAGGACGACGAAATAAGGAAAGAGACGAGCTAGTTTAGAATGCATCTTATGTAGAACTAAATGTTGTAAATCTATTAACCCAAAAGGATTTTCACGCTAAAAGGTTCGATAAAGGTGCTAATATACCTTTCTTACTACTGTGACTTGTTGGTTGATAGCCTGATTGCTATCTTTCAAAAACTATAGCGAGGGTTTGCCGTTTAGTTTTTGCCAAACCCTTTTTCCCATCCAAGTCCAACACATGAATATTTTATCAGTAGCAAACCTGAGTAAGGTTTACCAAAGTGGCAGCAGAAAGTTGACTGTCCTTGACGAGGTTACATTTGACATTCGAGCGGGAGAAATTATCTCCATCGTAGGGCCTTCTGGCTCTGGCAAAACAACACTTCTTGGGCTTTGTGCTGGTTTGGATTCTGGATCAACGGGCAGCGTGGTATTGGATGGTAAGTCATTGGAGAAACTTTCTGAGGATCAAAGAGCAGCCGTAAGGAATCAAAGTGTAGGCTTTATTTTTCAGAATTTCCAATTGCTGCCAACCTTGACGGCCTTGGAAAATGTGATGGTTCCTCTGGAACTGAAAAAGCGAAAGGATGCTAGAAAGAAAGCGCAGGAATTGCTTGATAAAGTAGGCCTAGGCAATAGAGCGACACATTATCCTACCCAACTATCTGGAGGAGAGCAGCAGCGAGTTTCTATCGCTAGAGCTTTTGCCAACGAGCCAAAAATACTTTTCGCAGATGAACCTACCGGTAACCTGGATACAGAAACAGGCGAAATGATCGAGAAATTGATTTTTGATTTGAACAAAGAAGAGGGAACTACATTGGTTTTGGTCACGCACGATTTAGAGCTGGCAGCGAAAACTCAGCGCATCATTCATATTAAAGGTGGGAAGATTCAGGAGGAGACCAATGCCTGATTTCGAATGGATAATTAAGATGGCTTTTCGGGATTTCCGGAAAAACATCTCACGGCTCTTGCTTTTCGTTTCTTCGATCGTTGTAGGGATCGCGGCGTTGGTTGCAATTAGTTCCTTCGGAGAAAACTTAACAGCAGATATTGATAATCAAGCTAAGGAGCTTCTCGGGGCAGATCTGGTGCTAGAGAATAACAAACCTATTGGCGAGCAGGCAATAGATAGCGCGGCGACGCAGATGGCTTCCGAAGTTAATTTTGCCAGTATGGTGGCTTTTCCGGAGACTGGAGCGAGTCGATTGACACAAGTACGAGCGCTGGAAGGAGCCTATCCGTTTTATGGTTTTTTAGAAACGCTTCCTGCTTCAGGTGATGCGGATTTCCGCTCTGGCGGGAAAAAGGCGCTAGTTGAAAAAACATTGATGGCCCAGTTCAATGCGGAGGTTGGAGATCAGATCAAAGTCGGGAATGTGCTTTTTACAGTAGTCGGTGAGTTGCAAAGTGTGCCTGGCCAAACCGGGATCACAGCTTCAGTTGCTCCGGCAGTTTATATTCCTTTGGCATATTTGGAAGAAACCGGTCTGGTGCAGTACGGCAGCCGGGTTAACTACAGCCAATATTATCAGTTTGCAGAAGGGGTAGATGTAGAAGCACTAATCAAGCCTTATGATGATCAGTGGGAAGAGGAGCGAGTAGATGCCGATACAGTTGAAGATAGGAAAAGGTCCACTGGTCGATCATTTGAAAATCTCGGTAACTTTTTGAGTTTGGTGGCATTCATAGCGCTTCTGTTAGGTTGTGTGGGTGTCGCCAGTGCTGTGAATGTCTTCGTGAAGGAAAAGCTAGCCTCAGTGGCAGTATTGCGATGCTTGGGAGTTTCTTCTAGAGATGTTTTGCTTATTTATCTCACAGAGATCGTCATTATGGGTTTGCTAGGAGCTATCCTGGGTTCATTCTTGGGTACGTTGCTTCAGTTTGTTTTGCCAGCTGTTTTTGCTGATTTCCTACCGGTGGATGTGTCGTTTGGGATCTCTTGGCTTTCTATCGGTTTCGGAGTGACCACAGGTGTATTTGTTTCGGTTCTATTTGCTCTTTTACCGCTTCTGAAAGTAAGAAATGTGTCACCAATGGCCACGCTAAGACCTGAAACTGGCGATTCTACTTTACTGAAAGACCCGCTACGATGGTTAGTGATTTTGGGAATTCTGGGTTTCATCTGGGGATTCTCTTACTATTTATTGGGGCGAATGGATTTTGCTTTTGGCTTTACTGCTTTTGTGGTTTTTGCCTTTGGGATTTTGTGGGGTGTAGCACAAGTAATTATTTGGGCTGTGCGGAAGTTTTTGCCACTATCTTTCACCTACACCTTGCGTCAGTCTCTGGCCAATCTGTACCGACCAAACAATCAGACAGTGTCCTTAATTGCGACGATTGGATTAGGTACAGCGATGATTTCTACACTTTTTTTCCTTCAAAATCAATTGCTGGAAGAAGCGAAGTTTGCAGACAAAGAGGATCAGCCGAATATGTTGATGTTTGATATTCAGACAGCACAAGTGGCAGCTGTGAGGGCTAAAATCGAATCACGTGGACTTCCTATCATGCAGCAAGTACCCATCGTGACTATGCAAGTCAATGAAATCAACGGCATAGATAAAAAAGAAAATGAAGAGTTAGAAGACGATAAAGACTACTCGCGCTTCCTGTATAATCGAGAGTTTCGCGTGACTTATCGAGATACGCTGATAGATTCTGAGACTTTGGTAGATGGCGAACTGATCCCTATGGGAGCTAGAGGCGATAGTATTTTTGTTTCCTTTGACAAAGGGTTTGCTACGGGTAACGGCCTGGCTCTAGGTGATGAAATAGAATTCAATGTGCAAGGAAGACCGATTAAGACGTATATCGGAAGTTTCAGAGATGTGAAGTTTACGCAGGTTTCTACTAATTTCTTGGTACTTTTCCCTGAGGGTGTGCTAGACCAAGCACCTAAGTTCCATGTGCTGATTACCAAAACGAAAGATGATCGACAGGCTGCCGATGTGCAAGCTGAGATCGTGCGGGAGTTTCCAAATATCTCCATCATTAACCTAGGTACTATCGTGGCTACACTGGAAGAGATTCTAGGGAAAATCAGCTTTGTGATCCAGTTTATGGCCTTTTTCAGTATTGCCACGGGTATTCTGGTTTTGATCAGTTCACTGATCATTAGTAAATATCAACGGATGCGAGAGAGTATTCTGCTCAGAACGCTCGGTGCGAGCTCAGCTATAGTGAGTAAAATCAACACCTTAGAATACTTCTTCTTGGGAAGTTTGGCCTCACTGTCTGGGATAGTGCTGTCTTTCGGAGCTACTTGGCTGCTAAGCGAGTTTGTATTCAATTTACCATTCCGTGGAGCATGGCTAGAAGCCTTAATTCTCTACGCCTCCATTACAATTTTGACGATTGTGTTGGGTTGGCTCAATGGTAGAAAAATCATCAATCAGCCGCCGATGGAGATTTTGAGGGGGAATTAAAGTCTGAAATTAGAATTAAAAAATTTGACGAGCTCGCAGCAATGCGGGCTTTTTTTTGATATTCTTTGGTTAAATTTTAAGTATGAAATCCTATGTAAAATTTCTTTTGGAAGATATTCGATTTGCTTTTATGCCAAGGGACCATTTCAGTTCAAAGAGCAAGTCAGAGTCTAACGATGATTTAGACGAGCATTTTGCTGAAATTGAACGTTGGCTGAATATGGATTCGGAACCTAGCTTCGGCAGTTATTGCGGGTTAAAAAGAGCGGATTTTCCTCCAAAGGAATATTTTACGCAAAGAGAATTGAAGGAGGTCGTGATGCTATTTGAGCGAATGATGTTTTCTTGGAATCTCACGCTGGATATACCTCGAAATTTGCCAATAGCCAGGAAATATGAGTTAATGATGGATATTTTGGATAAGCCTACCTTGATAGTGAAAGATGGTTTTGTAGGCTTTGATTATTGCACCGGAAATCCAGAAGGCTGTGAGTTAGGTGAATACTGCCCTTGTTTGAAAAGTGAGTATTATCATCCGAAAAAATCATAAAACAGTTGGGTTATAATAGCTTTTCCAAAGTATAGAGCTTTGGAAAAGTTTTTTTTAAGAATAATGATGAATTGTTCTGCCGTAGCTATCATTCCCAGAAACTCTATTAATCCTATAGCCTCAATTTGTTCTATCATAGGGTGTTCTTACAGTTATTTTTTTTCAATTAGACTTTCAAATTGCATGCTTTTGGGCTCAAAGTGTTCGGATAGAGAGCAGATTGTTTGAATTGGAAAAGATCAAATCTGGAGCTAACCTAAAACAAAAAAAGCCCTTTCTTTTCAGAAAGAGCTTTTGTACCCAGAGCCGGAGTCGAACCGGCACGCCTTGCGGCATTGGTGTTTGAGACCAACGCGTCTACCGATTCCGCCATCTGGGCTTTCGGTAAGCCTGGCCTTACACCTGACTTGGCTCCGTCACTTCCGTAACGGGATGCAAATATGAAGAAAGATTCTTTTTTCTACAAACTCATTTTTCTACTTCTTCTATCTTTTTTGAACTGAAAGCTATCGGCTTATCTGAGAATAGAGTTTTCGTAAACAACCATACTTTTTTAAAAAGCTCAGAATCACGGTATTGATTCAGATGCGCTTCACTTTCCCAATGGCTGTGTGTCAGAAAAATAGATGGATCATTTTCATCCTGCCAGAGTTCTAAGTGACTACATCCAGGGAAATTTCTGATAGATTGCTTGTGAGCATGGAAGTTTTGAAGAAAATCTTCAATTCCCTCAGGCCTGAAAGTCATTCGTACGATTCGGATCAGCATCAGGGGTGGAAGGTTACATAGATCACACTGTCGTACTTCAATCCAAGTAAATCTCCGCCGTGACCATGGTTGATTCCGATCTCCAGAAGATCCAGGCTGTTGAAGAAGGCAAAGCAATCTCCAGGTTCTACTTGGTCGTATCCCTTATTCAATTTGCTTAGAGCTTCTCTACCAAATTCAATCGTGAACTTTCCGGGATTCAATTTTTCGAAGACTTCCTTACTAATATTTGTGATCAGGTTTCCATAGCGATCCACGCGTAGAATATGCCCTATTATCTGCTCTCGATTAGCTTTAGGATGACGGGACATAAGTTTCCTGAAATTATTCAACGGACCACCAAAATCATGAATTGCAGCTCCACTTGCTACCTTGGCAGCTATTGGCGCGAGAATGTCCTTGGTAGGAAAGGTGGAATCTTTCAGATGGATATCGGCAAATTGCACCATGATTCCCGGTTCATGATCTGCCAGCAAACTCAAGATACCATTGTTTGGGCCGATAAAAATATGTTCTTCAAGCTTAACCCCAATATACCCATGGGTGATACTTCCTGTAGTGTTCAGGGAGATCAAATGGACAGTTCCTTTGGGGAAGTCTCTGAAGGTAGAGCGTAGGACGAAAGCCGCGTGGGCTAGGTCAAACGCCTCGATATTATGCGAAATATCAATGATGTTCAATTGTGGATTTACAGAAAGCATTTTAGCCTTTACTGCTGGTACGTAATAATCTTTGTCCCCAAAATCTGAGAGGAATGTCACCAATGCCATAGAAGCAAGTCAATTAAAATTTTTGTACTTTTGTTAGGGAGGGTTACGAACAAAAGTAAATATTTTATTCTTCTACCTTCAATGAAAATCTAATCAGAAGAAATAGTTTGGTCGAAAAAGTAATTACATTAGAAAATGTTCCCTTGGCAGAATTTTTAGGCGAAGCCAATGAGAACATCCGGCAAATTGCCGCCGCATTCCCCCAAAGTAAAATCATTTCCAGAGGCAATGAGATCCGAATTCAAGGCGGAGCTCCTGAGATTCTGCGGATTAATGATGTGCTGAATCTCTTACTGGAGCATATAGACCGCTTCGGTCACCTCACACCGGAAAATGTGAAAGATTACCTGGAAGTGGAAGGAGTTCCCTTCGAAGAGGCTAATCGCGATCAAGTCATTGTTTTTGGCAACAAAGGCTTGGTCATCAAACCTAAATCCGCTAATCAGAGAAAACTGGTCGAGTCGGCCATGCAAAACGACTTGGTGTTTGCACTCGGCCCTGCGGGTACTGGCAAGACCTACATCGCGGTGGCTTTGGCGGTTAGAGCATTGAAAAATCGAGAAGTCAAAAGAATTATCATTACCAGGCCGGCAGTCGAAGCTGGCGAGAATCTCGGATTTCTGCCAGGAGATCTTCAGGAAAAACTAGATCCATACTTGAGGCCGATTTACGATGCACTTCAGGATATGGTACCGCCAGAAAAGCTCAAATACTATCAAGAAACGCGTGTGATAGAAATTGCTCCTTTGGCTTACATGCGTGGAAGGACGCTACACGATGCATTTGTACTGCTGGATGAAGCTCAGAACACTACAAATGAACAAATCAAAATGTTCTTAACCCGTATGGGACCAAATTCCAAAGTGATCATAACAGGAGATCAAACGCAGATTGACTTACCGGTAAGACAAAAGAGTGGGCTATCTGAAGCGCTCAAAATCCTGAAGGATGTGAAAGGGATCGGGGTAGTACACTTGAGTGGAAAGGATGTGATCAGACATCGATTGGTGAAGTCTATCATCGAGGCATACGAAAAGGATACTTATCACAAAGAACAAGAAAGGAATGACGCTGCAGGTAGAAAAAATAACCCGGGATGATCAGCTGACAGCAGCATATTCGATTAGGAAGGAAGTTTTTGTGGACGAGCAGAAAGTTGACCCGGATAAAGAATATGATGAGTTTGAAAATGTGTCCAAGCACTTTATCGCTTATCTTGATGACGAACCCGTAGGGACAGCAAGGTGGAGAATCACCCCGAATGGAGTGAAAATGGAGCGTTTTGCAGTGTTAAAGAAAGTACGAGGGCGAGGAGTAGGACAAGCACTGGTAAAAGCAGTTTTGGAAGATGTAGAAAGCAACCCCGAAGCAGCAACTTTGAAGAAATACCTTCACGCTCAATTATCTGCAGTGCCGCTCTATTTAAAGTTTGGTTTTGAAAAAGTAGGAGATATCTTTGAAGAGTGTAACATTATGCATTATAAAATGCAATTGCCTTAAGCAAAGCTAGACAATAATCAATTTATTAGAGAAATATGTACGCCCTTTCCTTAACTAGGATCGACATTCCACAGGTGTACGAAGCAAGTTTACCAAGCATATCACTAATTCTGGATCATATTTCAGGATGGGCTATGTGACTATTAAAATCAACTACAAAATGATGAAAAAATCAATCTTTACTCTACTAATGATCCTTATAGCAGCGGGATCCAGTTTTGCACAGGAAGTAATATCAAGCAGTAAAGGTTCAACTCCTGTGACTGGTGGATTTACGAATGAAATCCATGTCAATTTCGTGACCTTGATTTGGTTTGGATCTTTAGAAGTAGGCTACGAGCGCTACTTGAGCGATGATACTTCACTTGAATTCAAAGGGCTAATCAACGATAGATTTGGCTTTAATTCCGAGGGAAAAGGTAAAAAATACAAAACCAATTCTGTACAGGCAGCGATGAATTTCTACTTCGGTGATGATCCCAATGGAAGATTTTTCATCTTTCCTCTTGCAAAAGTAAGATTTGGTGACTTCGAGGAGCCTGCTGATGGAGGAGGAATTGACACCACAGATATGACCGCCTTTATCCTCGGAGTGGGCGCTGGTTACAAGTGGGAAATGTCCAAGAATTTCGCATTCGGACCTTTTGCCAGCATGAGTCGTAATTTCAGTAGTGACGTTTCTGATAGATTTTCAAGTATAGAGTTCAACGCCGGCTTTAACTTAGGTTATAGATTCTAAGGCTAAGGCCATTAGTTAAATAAAAGAAGTCCTGCGAAAGCCGGACTTTTTTTATGCCTTTTCAGAATCAGCGAAGTGAGGTTTGGGTGAAAAAATAAGCTACATTTTTTATAAAAATAAGGTAAATTAAATCTCTAATTTTTTGCGATTATGAGATTTGCTGACTTTCCATTTTTACGTTACCTCCCGTTTGTTTTACTGGGGATTTTCTGGGGTAAATCACTTTGGACTCCATCATTTGTCTGGCTGCTTGCCCTGCTGTTTTTTGTTTGGCTAGCTTACTTGGCCACTGTTTATTGGATGGCGAGTCGAAAATCAACTTTCCAGCCTAGCTATTTGGCTTATCTGACTTTGCTAATTTTCGGTGCACTGCTTGGCTCGTTAGAGCAAAACCAATCGCAAAGTTTGTCCGATCTCTCCAGTGTCGAATCTTATCTGGCGGAGGTCACGATGTATGATCAGCAGAAAGCCAATTCCTTCGAAAACTTACTGGAAGTAAAATCTAGTTTTAACGCAGGGAAATGGGAGGACGCGAGCGGCAAGGTGTTAGTTTATCACCAAAGTGTCCTGCCTTTTGAGCCCGGGCAACTTCTTCTGGTGAATAAAAAACCAGAGACGATCCTGAGTCCTACAAACCCCGACGAATTCGATTACAAGGCATTTTTGGCGAGACAGGGCATTACGTATAGGCAGTTTTTAGGTAAAGATTTTCATGTTATCGACTCAATTCCCAGCAAACGACTTGAATACTTTTTAGTGCACCTGAGGTATGCTATAGGTGAGATGCTGAAGGCGAAGATTCCTGATGTGAAATCCGAGCAAATCGCTTTGGCTTTACTTCTAGGGCAGAAAAAAAACCTTGATCCTAGTATTCGCGAAGCTTATACTCAGGCTGGAGTGATGCATATTTTGGCGGTTTCAGGACTTCATGTTGGAATCATCTATGCCTTGTTTTTGCTGATTCTGAAGCCGCTAAAGCTCAAGCGGGAAAAAGCAAGACTTTATCTGTTACTGGTCATTTTGATCATCTGGCTTTACGCTTTTCTGACTGGCTTGTCTCCGTCGGTAGTCAGAGCCGCTACGATGTTTTCGCTACTCACCTTAGGTCAAATGCGGGAGCGACCTCCTTCGGTTTATAATATTTTGGCATTTTCAGCCATTCTGATGATCACTTTCAATCCGGACGTTATCTTCGAAGTGGGATTCCAATTATCCTATTTAGCGGTTTTGGGTATAGTGATGCTTTATCCTATCATTTTAGATTTGTGGTTGCCCCGATCCAAAGCGCTGGAATATATCTGGAAAACAGCTTCTGTAAGTATTGCAGCTCAGTTGGCTACTTTTCCACTTTCTATTTACTACTTCCACGTTTTTCCTACTTACTTTTTGCTGGGTAACCTTCTCATTTTGCCGCTTGCCTTTATCATCATGCAGGTAGGCGTGCCACTTATGATCTTAGGCTGGATTCCGGGTTTGGGAGAGATTTTAGGCTGGACGCTGAGTGGGTTGATATGGGCTCAAAATTGGATTGCGGAGACTATTCGATTGATTCCCGGAGGCAAAATCGATAGACTGACAATGGATATGTCCGGGATGATTTTTGTGTGGGCAATGCTTCTGATATGGACTTCCTGGAGATTTGGTCCCAAAAGAAAACTGACTTGGACTGCACTGACGCTATCGTTTGCTCTGGTGGGATTTCAGTTATACCTGGAATTGCAAACGCCTAGCAAGGAGCTGATTGTTTACCAAGGAAAAAAAGCTCAGTTGCTAGATTTCTCCATTTTTGGGCAAAATGTTTATTCCTGGAATCAGGGGCTAGCAGGTGAGGAAATCAGCTTTGGGGTGGATCCGCATCGTGTTCAAAGACATTGGCCGCAAGTTCCTGAGGAGCTTTCAGCCTATGAACTTGACTCAGGACAGCTTGTGTTTGTCGGAACTGATTTTAGTTTTCTGCCTGATGAGCCGGCGCTATATTTTTCTTCCCCTCCTAAATCAATTCATTTTTGGTCGGATGGTGCCTGGAATGATTTGCCAATTACCAGTCGATTAGCGGTGGATTCTCTAGCTTTCCGAATACTTTTCTGACTTTGATTTTGCAAAGCCTGCTATTGAAACTAACTTGATCCCAAACCCAAATAAATAAGCAAATGAGTGTTGTATTGACAGAGATTAGCGATAGAATAGGAATCATAACACTGAATAGACCTGAAAAGCGAAATGCACTTGGGCCTGACTTGATTGCAGGTTTGCACTCGGCTTTTGAAGCGATGTCTGCAAACGAGGAGGTGAAAGTCATCGTCCTGAGATCTACTGGTAAGGCGTTTTGTGCAGGAGCAGACTTAGCTTATTTGCAGCAGTTGCAGGATTTTTCTTATGAGGAAAATCTAGCAGATAGTCGCAGGTTGATGGAGTTGTTCCGGTTGATTTATTGCTTGCCAAAGGTCGTGATTGCTGAGATTCAGGGTCATGCTTTGGCTGGAGGATGTGGGCTAGCGACGGTTTGCGATTTTGCTTTTGCCGTTCCTGAGGCGCTTTTTGGATACACAGAAGTGAGAATCGGTTTTGTGCCATCTCTGGTTTCTGTCTTTTTGACCGAGCAAATCGGTTACGCTAAAACTCAGGAGTTGCTACTCTCAGGGGAATTTATTTCCTCTGCCAAAGCCGCTGAATTGGGACTAATTACTAAAGTAGAAGCTGCTGAGTTTTTAAGAGAGTCGGTACAAGAGTTTGCGACAAAGCTGGTCACGCAGAATTCTGCCTTCTCTATGAGCAAAACCAAAACACTTTTGCGGCAGCTCAATGAAAATGAAAGGAATAAATCTCTGGATCTAGCAGCGGAAACAAATGCCAATGCAAGAGCTCATGAAGATTGTAAGAAAGGAATTGCAGCCTTTTTATCTAAAACTTCGCCTGATTGGTAGATGCTAAATCGAGCGACTGAGATCCTTCATCAGGTATTTGGACATACTGACTTTCGGCCTGTCCAAAAAGAAATTATCCAGTCCGTGCTGAATGGGGTAGATACGCTTGCGCTTTTGCCAACCGGTGGCGGAAAATCGCTCTGCTATCAGATTCCCGGATTGACGTTGGATGGGATTTGTTTGGTCGTGAGCCCACTCATTGCCTTGATGAAGGATCAGGTGGATGCTCTCAGGTCCAAAGGGATCAAGGCAGCGGCGATTTACTCCGGGATGAGCTATCGGGAGATTGATCGCACGCTGGACAATTGCATTTATGGGGATTATAAATTTCTTTACGTTTCGCCAGAGCGACTGAAAGCCGAGCTTTTTATAGAACGCTTTCGGCAGATGAAGGTCAATCTCATCGCCGTTGATGAAGCACATTGTATTTCTCAATGGGGTTATGATTTCCGCCCACCTTATCTGGAGATCGCGTTGATTCGGCCATATCACCCCAATGTCCCAGTCTTGGCGTTGACTGCCTCGGCTACGCCCCAAGTTTGTGCGGATATCATGGAGAAGTTGGTGATGAAAAAACCTGCGGAATTTCATCAGAGTTTTGCCAGGAAAAACCTCAGCTATTCTGTACGACTGGTGGAAAATAAGTTGGAAAAAGGATTGGAGATACTCAATAGAATCGATGGAACTGCAATTTGGTACGTGAGGAATCGCCAAGGAACACAGCAGATCGCCAAAGCCCTTACCCAGATGGGGATCTCTGCGGCTGCTTATCACGCGGGACTTTCTATGCAAGATCGGGCTAAACGCCAGGAAGCTTGGATGAAAAATGAAGTGCGCGTGATGGTGAGTACCAATGCCTTCGGCATGGGGATCGACAAGCCGGATGTGCGAGTGGTGATCCATAGTGATCTACCAGAAAACATAGAAAATTACTATCAGGAAGCAGGTCGGGCAGGACGAGATAGGGAAAAAGCCTATGGTGTTTTACTTGCCAATAAGCAGGATTTTGAGACCATACTATCCCGTGCCGAACTGGTTTATCCGCCTATTGAATTTGTCCGTAGAGTATATCAATGTCTTGCGAATTACTATCGGATAGCGGTGGGGAGCAATATGCTGAGCAGCTTTGATTTTGAATGGAGTGAGTTTGCAAACACCTATCAGTTGGGTGTGCTGGAGACCTTTCATGTGTTGAAACTATTGGAAGAAGAGGGTTTTATAGGCCTGAGCGAAAGTTATTATTCGCCTTCCAAGGTTCATTTCACTGTAGATCCCTCCAGGTTGTATGAGGTGCAGATTGCTTATGCCAAGCTAGATCCCGTAGTGAAAATCATGCTACGAACCTACGGTGGAAATGTGTTTTCCGAATATGTCAAGATCCAAGAGTCAAAGCTGGCCAAATCGCTCAATATCCAAGAATCCGAGGTAATCAAATCGCTGAAGCAGCTGGAGAAGCTGGAAGTGATGGTCTATGATCAGCGGAAGGATAAGCCGCAGATCACCTTCTTGACTCCGAGGTACGATGCCGGGAAAATGCCACTCAATTTTAAGCGCATTGAGCTGAGGAGGGCATTGACACTGGAGAAGGCTCAACGCATGGCCAATTACGGGCAACAGAAGAGGGTTTGTCGCACCCAGTTTATTCAGGAATATTTCGGAGAACAGACAGATCAGCAATGTGGCGTGTGTGATATATGTCTTTTGCAGCGCAAAGCAAAGCAGCCTGAAACAGCAGAAACAAAACTTAGAAATAAAATTCTGGAAACTTTAAGCGAGGCAGGGGAGTTGACAGAACGACAGCTTTTCGAAACAATTCGATTGCCATTAGCCGAAAAAAACCTTAGAGTTTTGCGCATTTTGCAAGATCAGGGATATATTACACTTCTTGCTTCTGGCTGCTACACCATCATTTCTCATGAGTAATTTTCTCGACGATTTATTCAATAAGGTTTTTAAGACTTCAGGTAAAACTCCAATTTACCATAAAGAAAATATCGTCTTGAAAGAGGAGGAATTAGCTGATGCGATACGCTGGATGGAGTCGGCAGAAGGATTGGGAGTATTTGCACGCATCTCAAAATCCTATCATTTCAAGACTATACAAATAGAGGAGCATCCTCAAGTTCATATCATGAACTCCAAATATGCCAGAGGTTTTGCGGTGAGCTATGATGAACCTTTGGACCAACAAACATTTTCCTTGCTTTTCTTGGCTTTTGCACAGCGAGTTTTAGCTTTGGGATACAGGCAGGTGAGTCTGGATAGAAAAATAGAAGAGATAAACGAGGTGGTGAAGGTGACCGACAAGTTCTATTTGAAGCCACCTCTAGCCGCCTGGGTAGGTGAGAAACAGCTCTCTCAACTCTATGGTAATATTTCGATTGAAAAAATCACGATCAATAACCAACCAAGTTATATCAAGGTGTTGGCCTCGTTCTACTCAGATAGACAATACCAAGACCCTCAACCATTCGATCAATTTATAGATCATTTATTAGAAGCAACTTCATGATGGATAGAAATAACTTAAAAAAACAACTAGCAAGATATCGTACACCATATGAAGAAGAAGCCAGCTTTATACAGGATTTTTTAGAGTTAACTGATGATGTGGACGCTTATCAAAGAGCTAGGCTAGCGGGTCATTTCACCGCATCAGCTTGGATCGTGAATCGAAAGCGTACTCATACGCTACTTACTCTCCATCGCAAACTGGGAAGATGGCTGCAACTAGGCGGACACGCCGATGGCAATGAGAATCTACTCGAGGTGGCGATGAAAGAAGCAGAGGAAGAGAGTGGCCTAAAGAGCTTGGAATTTGTGGACAAAACTATTTTTGACATAGACAAGCATATTATCCCGGAAAGGCCGCATGTGCCAGAGCATTTTCATTTTGATGTACGCTACATTTTGGAAGCAGATCTCTATGAGCCCTTAATCAAGAGTGATGAGAGTATTTCATTGGCTTGGGTGGCTTTTGACTCGGTGCAGGATGTGATAGGCTACAATCCTTCCATCCTGAGAATGCTAGAAAAGACCAGTAAATCTGAAATTTTACTTTGATGCAAAAGATTGATCCCCGTCAGCTGAAGTCAGAGATGACTTTTTGTATTCCTATCCAAGTCAAATTCTCAGATATAGACGGCTACCTCCATGTCAATAATGGGATTTATTTTAATTACTTTGAGCATGCCCGAGGTGAGTTTTTAATGAAACAATGCAACTGGGATATCATGGAGTTTGGTGCAGTGGTGGCGCGTGTGGAAATGGATTTTATCCGCCCTATTCATCTTGAAGATGAGGTAGAAGCATGGTTAAGTTGTACTAGATTAGGAAAAAGCTCCTTTGATTTGGAACAATACCTCGTAGGGAAAACCAAGGAAGGAGAAGAGCTGGTTTTTGCCAAATGCAGGTGCACGGTAGTATCGGTGGATATCCATACCAAACGGCCAAGCCCACTACCGGAAATCTACAGGGCAAAACTTCAGCCCAATTCCTGATAAAAAGGAGGTATTCCCTATCTTTGCCCAAAATTTAAGCTGTGAAAAAACTTTGGATAATTACCGTGTTACTTGCGGGACTGATGGGGTGTAGCCCGAGCGAAGAGGAATTAGTCCAAGCTGGTATCCAGCAGATGGACGCCCAGAATTGGAAAGAAGCAGTCAGCTACTTTGACCGTGTGCTGGAGATCAATCCTGCAAACGGAACTGCACTCAACGCCAAGGGGGCAGCCCTTTTTCAAGAAGAAAAATTTCAGGAAGCTATACCCGTTTTCACGGCAGCTATTGATGCAGATTCTGCCAGTTATAAGGCTTGGTTCAACCGTGGAAATGCCAATTTGAAGCTCGAAAACTTCAAGAATGCAGTGTCTGACTATAATATGGCAACGGTCCTGGATCCTTCCCAAACCGATATTTATTACAACCGTGGCCTTGCGCTACTGGGCCTGGAAGAGTACGAGGACGCGCTATTAGATTTTGATCAAGCGCTCCAAGTGGAACCCAATCAAGCACTCGTTCACTTCAACCGCGGCAAAGCCCAACTTGGCAATAACGATCCTGGAGGAGCGATGCAGTCGCTGACTGAAGCGATTAATCTAGACGGGAAAAACGCCGCAGCTTTTTACCTGCTGGGAGTGACCAGAATGTCTGCTTTGGGTGATGCCGAGAAGGAAGAAGGCTGTGCTGATCTGAAGATGGCGCTACAGTTGGGTTACACGGAAGCCAAAACTTGGATTGACGATTTTTGCGAGTAAAATGGCAGAGATAGGAAAGGACATATCACGCGCGAAAAAGACGCTTGAAGCTGGGGGATTGGTGGCTGTTCCCACTGAGACCGTTTATGGTTTGGCTGGAAATGGCCTAGATCCCGGGGCAGTTGCTTCTATTTTTGAGGCGAAAAACCGCCCAAGCTTTGACCCCTTGATTATTCATGTCTCCTCCTATTTAGAGATTGAAAAATATGTCACAGTCATTCCTGCTCAGCTTGGGCAACTTGCGGAGCGTTTTTGGCCTGGGCCTTTGACATTATTGCTACCAAGAAAAAGCAGTATTCCCGATATTGTGACTTCAGGTTTGGACCGGGTGGCTATTCGGGTACCAGATCATCCACTGACGTTGAAGTTGCTAGCGGAAGTGGATTTTCCTCTGGCCGCTCCTAGTGCAAATCCCTTCGGATACATCAGTCCCACTTCTCCTGCGCACGTAGAGGCACAGTTGGGAGAGCGGGTTTCTTACATTTTGGATGGGGGGAAATGTAAGGTAGGTTTGGAAAGCACGATCGTGGGAATGGAAGGTGAAGCTGTCGTGATCTATCGATTAGGAGGTTTGGAAATATCCGAGATTGAAGACTTAGTGGGGCCAGTAGTTGTAAAAAGCCATAGCAGTTCCAATCCTCAAGCGCCGGGATTGCTTGAAAGTCATTATGCGCCTACCAAGCCGTTTTTCATTGGAGATCTGGATGAGTTGATATCCAAATATCTAGGTCAGGGAGTTGATTTTGCGGTACTTTCCTTGGATAAATCTTTTTCTGTTCTTCCTTTCCGAAATCAAATTGCATTAAGTAAATCCGGAGATTTAAAAGAAGCTGCCACCCATCTTTTTGCGGCTATGAGAACCTTAGATGAGTCAAATGCTGAAGTGATCTTGGCAGAGTGGATGCCTGAGGCAGGACTCGGGCTAGCCATCAATGATCGATTAAGGCGAGCTGCCGCCATCGGTTAAAACTTATTTTAAGAGGGTTTAAGGAAATTGATCTTGTTCGAAAGTCGATTTTTGCCGTAATCTTTAATAAATTCACCCCTGACTTTTACCTATATAATTTATCAAAAGCTATTAACCTTACTATGAACTCTAGAATCAAAAATGTAGATAATCTAAGTTTCGAAGGCAAAAAAGCACTCGTAAGAGTGGACTTCAATGTGCCTTTGGACAAGGACATGAATGTAACCGACGACACCAGAATCCAGGCTGCCTTACCTACCATCAATAAGTTATTGAATGACGGAGGAGCGGTGATTTTGATGTCGCACCTTGGCCGACCTAAGGGAGGACCAGAGGACAAGTATTCATTGAAGCATATTGTAGTTACACTTGAAAAAGCGTTGGGAAGACCTGTGAAATTTGCTCCAGACTGCATTGGTCGAGAGGCTGAAGTTCTATCCGAAGGATTGAAGGCAGGTGAAGTTTTGCTTTTGGAGAATCTTCGTTTTCACGAAGAAGAAGAAAAAGGAGATAAGGATTTTGCGGAAAAGCTGTCCAAATTAGGTGATATCTATGTAAACGACGCCTTTGGCACAGCTCATAGGGCTCACGCTTCAACGGCCGTGATTGCTCAGTTTTTTAACGATAAAGTTTGCGGATACTTGATGCTTTCTGAGTTGGAAAATGCAGATAAAGTCTTGGGCAATGCGGAGAGACCATACACCGCAATCATGGGCGGTGCCAAAATCGCTGATAAGATCTTGATCATCGAGCAGTTGCTGAACAAGGTCGATACGTTGATAATCGGTGGAGGAATGTCCTATACTTTTGCAAAAGCGCAGGGAGGAACTATCGGTGATTCATTGCTGGAAGAGGATAAGTTGGATTTTGTGCTGGAGTTGATGGAGACAGCCAAAGCAAAAGGCGTGAACTTGGTTCTCCCGGTAGATACGGTGATTTCAAAAGCATTTGCCAATGATGCCGAACAAGGTTTAGCCAATAAAGGGGAGATTCCTGACGGTTGGATGGGTTTGGATATTGGGCCAAAAACTGCGGAGCTTTTTGCAGCAGAAATCATGAAGTCAAAGACTATCCTTTGGAATGGCCCGATGGGTGTATTCGAAATGTCATCCTTTGACAAAGGAACCAAAGCGGTGGCTGAAGCAGTGGTAGCAGCTACCAAAGCCGGCGCGTTTTCGTTGATTGGTGGTGGTGATTCCGCCGCAGCAGTGAACAAGTTTGGCTTCGGAGAGGACGTTTCTTTTGTTTCTACTGGAGGCGGAGCATTGCTAGAGCATATGGAAGGCAAAGTACTTCCTGGAGTAGCGGCTTTGGAGCCTTAATAGATGAAAGACCTTCGAGCTTACTACAGTCACGAAGGTCTTTAATATTTTACCACGAAGCGCCAAGGAAGGCACAGATAACATTGCCTCTTTGTTCAGTCCGCCATTCAGAATTCATGTTTCTGAATGGCGGACTATTTATTTATAAGTCTATCAAGACAGGAAATAAAAATGCTGCTTCCGCAGAAGCAGCATAACACAGGGTAATGATGAATAATGCATCCTGAACATTGAATGATGAAGATTTTTAAATCTAAAACTCAACTTCTACTAGTACTGGAAAATGATCTGAAGGGTACTTTTTTCCATAATTATCGGTCAGAATTCCATGTCTAATCACATGTATATCGCCTTTGACAAAGATGTGATCGATGATTCCATCAGGCATTTTTTCCCAGTCAAAACCAGTGAAGGTTCCAGCGGGGCCATAGGCAGAGATAGAGGAGATCAGTCTGCTGTCCTGCCACTGTGGGTTGCTGACGATGGTGGTATAAGCGCCGTCTGTAGGGGTGACATTGAAGTCGCCTAGCAATAGGGCAGGGGCATTTTCGGTAGTGATTTTGGCTACTTGAGTCATTACCAATTTGCTACTTTCCTCGCGAGCCTGTACGCCTCTATGGTCATAATGCACATTGAATACGTAGAAGGTTTTGCCTGCTTCATCTTTAAATTTTCCCCAGGTACACACGCGATTCAGTGCTGCATCCCAGCCTTTGCTTGGCTTCTCGGGAGTCGGCGAGAGCCAGAAGGTTCCCTGATCCAACAGTTCAAACTTGCGCGGGTTATACAGAATCGCAGCATATTCGCCTTTGTCAGTTCCATCGTCTCGCCCCACCCCTATGAATGAATAGCCCAGCTTAGAAGTCAGGTCAATCAGTTGGTTGTGCAGGGCTTCTTGTACGCCTAAAAGCTCAATTTGATGAAACTGAATCAATCCCGCCACCTGCGGTAATCTGTCTTGCCATAGATTTCCTTCATCAGTTTGATTGGCATATCGGATATTGAAGGTGGCGAAATTGTGTGTTTGAGTTTGGGAATAAGCGTTTAATCCTATAATGAAAAGGAAAAGTATTATACCGGATTTCAAAAGATTGCAATAGATTGTTTTCATGGTTTGAGAACTTATTCTTCAAAAATGGTTTATGTAAATGAATTTGAGCTTTAATTTTAGGAATACCAAGATGAAGCACCAAGACTTTGTAATTCAAATTTCAGAAGAATCATCTCACACCCTGCATCAAGCACCCTATAACGCTATCACATGAAAACCATTTATCCAAAAGACCTTTCCACGCCAGAATTTCATGCTTTGCTACAAGGAGCTATAGCGCCTAGACCTATTGCTTTTGCCAGTACGGTGGATCAGGCAGGAAATGTCAACCTGAGTCCCTTTAGTTTTTTCAATCTATTCAGCACCAATCCAGCGATTTTGATCTTTTCTCCCTCTAGAAGAGTTCGTGATAATACCACCAAGCATACCTTGGAAAATGTCTTGGAAGTGCCGGAAGTGGTGATTCACGTGGTTCATTTTGGGATGGTAGAGCAGATGTCACTGGCAAGTACAGAATATGCAAAAGGAGTGAATGAGTTTGAGAAAGCTGGATTTACCCAAGTGAAATCTAATGAGGTGAAGCCACCCAGAATCAAGGAAGCTCATGTGTCCTTTGAGTGCAAGGTGAATGAAGTCAAGTCACTAGGTAGTGAAGGTGGGGCAGGGAATTTGGTGATTTGTGAAGTTCTAGTCGCGCACGTGAATGAGGCGATCTTAGACGAGGCCGGTGTGATCGATCCTCGGAAATTGGACGCAGTGGCCAGACTAGGCGGTAATTGGTATAGTCGGGCAAGTGGAGCCTCGCTTTTCCAGATCCCAAAGCCATTGCGAACGCTGGGAATTGGGATAGATCAACTGCCGCTAGCCGTGAGAAACAGTTCGATTTTGAGTGGAAATAATTTGGGGAGATTGGGAAATGTGGAGGAAATTCCCTCTGAAGAGCAGATTGCGATTTTTGGGAAAAGCGATGAAATTCAAGAGATGAGAGTTCGCTTCCAGCATGATCAAGATTCGATGGTGGATCATTTGCATCTCTTGGCCAAGGAGGCACTGGACGAAGATGATGTGGAACGAGCTTGGCTGATATTGATGCAAGAGGGTTTTGGCGATCAGTAGATAGTTTTAGTGATTAGTATGTAGGATTAAATCGCAGATTGGTATAATTCACCCTCAGGGAAAAGCCAGGAATCCTGGCACTGTTGAGGTGGAATTGATGGCAGCGATTAACCTAGGATTTTGAAAATCGGGATAGTTGGGCTTCGACTTTATTCAGGCTTACTGATTCTAAAAACCTTACTCATACCATTTAGGACGAAAAATGTTTTGCCCTTATGAGTCAACAATGATTAACCACTTCAGGATTTTTGCAAACTCTCCGTGTCTTTGGCTCTCTGCCAGAAACTCTGCGCTCCTTGCGGTTAAAAAATTTTATGAGGAATAAAAAAAGCGGCCTGAGCCGCTTTCTTTATTTGATAGTGATGTCCTGTGGCATCCGGACTTGGATACCTTCGTAGGATTTAAGTTTTTCTACCTGCTGGTATAGCTTATAGTTTTCACCCAATTGACTTTTCAGAACTCTAACCTGAACGTTGTTTCCAAGATCCTCCATTATTGTTTCGAACCATGGTTTTTGAGTAGGGTAATACACTACGCGATAATCATCTGTCGCGCCAATTCTAGCTGCCGCTAACTCGATAGTCGTATTTAGTCCGCCTAATACATCTACTAAACCTCTTTCTTTGGCTTGATTTCCAGTCCAGACTCTTCCTGAAGCAACTTCCTTCACCGCCTCAGGCGACATTCCTCTTCCCTCCGCTACTCTGGAGATGAATGTCTCGTAGCCGTCTTCTACAGTTCCTTGGATGATATTTCGCTCCACCTCGGTCAATGGTCTGGTAGGATTCATGAAGTCTGATAATTCGCCAGTTTTGACAACATCTACCGTGATACCCAATTTGTCGTTTAGCAATTCCTGCGCGTTGAACATCATACCGAATATACCAATGGATCCCGTGATGGTATTTGGCTGGGCTACGATGGTATCCGCTGGGGCAGAGATGTAATAACCTCCAGATGCAGCTACTTCACCCATGGATACATAGAGCGGTTTTGCTTTTTTGGCTTCTGCCATCTCTCTCCAGATCACCTCAGATGCGATCACTGAGCCTCCTGGAGAATTCACTCGTAAGATGATTGCTTTGATATTGTCGTCTTTACGGGCTTTCCTGATTTCTTTCGCAAATCTATCGGAGCTAATAACACCTGAGGCATTTCCTCCGACGATTTCACCTTCAGCGATGATTACGGCTATTATATTTTTGGAAGTGAGATTCTTGGATTTGGCAGCAGAATTAAGGTCGGTTGCATTAATAGTTTCGATATCGTCATCTTCCTCCACGCCAAGCTTTTCTTTTAGCTTCGCTAGCACCTCATCAAAATAGAGCAACTCAGTGGCCAGTCCGTAGCTCACAGCATCCTGTGGCTTGCGAACAAGCATGAGGTCATTGATTTTCTTCAGACTGTCATAAGGAATGCCTCTTGATTCGGCTACTGATTTAAGCGCAAACTGATTCATGTCATCCAGAAAGGATTGTGTTTGAAGTCTTGCTTCTGGACTATTTTCTTCCAGGATAAAAGGCTCCACAGCAGACTTGAATTCGCCTACTCGGAAAATTTCAGGTTGTACACCCACTTTTTCAAAAAGTCCTTTGAAGAAAATTCCTTCTGAAGAAAAACCGTTGAATTCGATGCCTCCCAGTGGATTTAGATAGATTTCATCCGCTACAGAAGCGATGTAATAGCCACCCTCAGTATAAGCTTCGTCATAGGCAACGATGAATTTGCCGGAAGTTTTGAAGTCAACAAGTGCTTCGCGGAGTTCCAGCAAACTAGCCTGCCCGGCCATAATCAAGCCTGTATTTAGGTAAATACCCTTGATGTTGTCATTGGTTTTTGCTTCTCCTATGGCTTTTTTCAGGTTTATCAAACCAGCATTCATGTCTTGGCCAAAGGGATTTCCAAATAGGGATAAATCCAAATCATCCTCCGTGGTACGTTCTACGATTATTCGCCCATTTAAATCCAGGTGCAAAACGGAATTTTCGCTTACAGAAACTTCTTCTGACCCGCTAGATGACGCCACGATTCCAATCAGGCCTAACATAAGTAGCATACCGAGTATGCTGAAAACAAAAAGACCAACGATCACCGCCAGTACATTTCCTAAGAATTTCATAAGCTAAATTATTTGAGGCCTCAAAATAACCTAATTTGGGGCAGGTTTACAAAAGCAATAATACGGATACAATGGTTGAAAAAGTTGTTTTGATTTTGGGAGGAAATAAAGGGGATAGAAACTCACTACTCCGAGCTGCGGTGGAAGCTGTATCCAAGCATGGGGAAGTGGTACTTATATCTAAAGTTTATGAAACGGAAGCATGGGGAGGCGTAGCCAAGGGGGCTTTTTTGAATCAAGTGCTTCAGATTGAGACACATTTATCGCCTATGGAACTTCTCGCTTTGATCCAACAAACTGAAAAAGATCTGGGAAGAAAACGAGCTGAGCCCTGGGGTGATCGAACGATGGATATTGATATTATTTATTTTGGTGAACAGGTGATTGAGACTTCCGAACTTAAAATACCACATCCATTTTTGGCGGAGCGGAAATTTGTACTCGTGCCTTTGGCGGAGATATTACCCGAGTTTATACATCCTGTTTTGGGAAAAAGTAGTTTAGAATTGTTGGAGGACTGTGAGGACAGGAGTGAGGTGTGGGAGTTTTTAAGTGGTGAGAGGTGAAAAGTTTCTAGTAAAAGGTGAGTGGTAAGGTTTGAAAGTAGTAAAATGTGGAAGGTGAAAAATATAATTAATGCGATGCATTACTATTATGGTGCTGAGCTGTTGATAAGGAGAGGATGCAGATACATTAAAATCCTTAAAAACTCGAAGGTTCAGACCAGCTGCCCATTTGATGGGAAAAAGGTTTGAACCTCCGTTTTTCTATTATTTCATCTCCTACACAACAAGCTAAATAGCGAGGAATCTCACTACAAAGTTTGTGGTAAAGATAAGATTATAAGCAAAGCGCTGAGACGTTCCGCCGCCGCGCCGTTGCGAGAAAACTTTACGTAACTAGGGTTAAAGCCCCGATACCTCAGCTTCAGGATGGATTTTTTTCACCAAACCTTGAAGAACTTTTCCTGGGCCACATTCTATAAATTCTACTGCGCCGTCCGCAACCATGTTCTGTACGGATTGAGTCCATTTCACCGGGGCTGTCAGTTGTGCGATAAGATTTGCCTTAATCTCTGAAATCTCAGTCACGGCAGTCGTACTGACATTTTGGTACACTGGGCAGCTTGGGGTGTGGAAAGTGGTGGCTTCGATTGCCTTCTGCAATTTCTCACGAGCAGGTTCCATCAGTGGGGAGTGAAATGCTCCACCCACGGGAAGAGGCAAAGCACGCTTGGCTCCTGCTTCCTTCATTTTTTCGCAGGCTAGTTCTATTCCTTTATTAGAACCAGAGATCACCAACTGACCTGGACAGTTATAGTTGGCTGGCACGACCACTTCTTCAGAAATACCGGCACAGATTTCTTCTACTTTCTCGTCGGCTAACCCTAAAATCGCTGCCATCGTAGAAGGGTTGATTTCGCAGGCTTCCTGCATAGCCAGTGCCCTTTGATAGACTAGGTTTAATCCGTCTTCGAAAGCCAGCGCTCCGTTGGCAACTAGTGCGGACAGCTCACCTAAGGAATGGCCAGCTACCATATCCGGTGCAAAATCAGGAGTGGTCTTAGCTAAAATAACGGAATGAAGAAAAACTGCAGGTTGAGTGACATTGGTTTGCTTCAGCTCTTCTGCAGTGCCCTCAAACATGATGTCAGTGATACGAAAACCTAAAATTTGATTTGCTTGCTCAAATAATTCTTTAGCCTGTGGGTTTTCATTATAAAGTTCTTTTCCCATTCCTGGGAACTGGGCGCCTTGGCCCGGAAAAACAAATGCCTTCATTAACTAGTGTTTTTTGTTCGGGGCAAATATACGGGTTTTCCCAAAGTCAGCTTTATACGTTGCGATCAGTGGGGAAGCTTAATGCCGGTTTGAGCAAGGGTGTCTTCCGAAAGAAATTTGGCTTTTTCGGCAGGCGTAGGCAATCTGCAGGTACTTTTCTTCCCAAACCAGCGATATCGGTTGGTGCCGATCCAATTGTAAATGGGGTCTCGCAGGAATTTTGGGAGAAAAATAAGTGGGTATAAGACTGGCCAAAGTCCGGATAAATGCTTTGCGATTTTGAGTGCGGCGGTACTTTTAAAGTAGATTTTTTCTTGCTCCACTAGTACTATAGAGTCTAAGTAATCTTCTCTGACATCATAGCGCGAGAGTATTTTTTGACTTAAATCCTCTTGCAATGCTCCCACTAAGAATTTGTCATTGGTGTCTCGCTGGATGACAAAATCAATGGAAGCATTACAGAGGTTACATACCCCATCAAAGAAAATGATGGATTTCGGCGCGATCATCTTAGGAGTTGAATTGATCCTTTAAGAGTTTGATTTGCCTTGGCAGGATCAAGTACATCGAAAACAACGTTGCCAGAATAATAGTAGGTACCGGCAGGAAGTTCATTGCCATTCTTATCTGTACCATCCCAGCGAATAAAGATGTCGTTTTCTGTGGATTCTAGGCTATTATAAGTGAATACCTCTACTCCCCATCGATTCACTATCACGATATCTACTCCTACTACAAACCGTGGACACTGAGAGAATGGATTGTCAAAAGCCATGAAGGTCTCGTTAAATCCGTCACCATTAGGAGTGAAGGCATTTGGCAAGAGGTAGTTAGGGCAGTTTTCTACGCAGACCACATTGCTAGGCTCCGATTCATTCCCTGATCGGTCTATAGCTGTGATGTAATAACAACCTCTGTAAGTCGCCAGATTACGAATGGTAGTGGATAGATTCAAAGAAGAAAGTTCTGCTATAAGTTCAAATTGGCTGTCTTCGCCATTGGAAGTATAGTATAATTTATACCCAGCTAGTTCGTCATCACACTCACCCGAGAAATCCGGAACCCAGCTTAGGTCATGCTCATAAGTCGCATTACTGCAAGGCAATTCTGCAAGATATGCGGAACATTCAGGACCTTCGAATGTCAAAACTGGAGGACATGGCAGTCTGTTGTCATCAGGCTTGGCGCAGACGATTTGTGATTTATTTTCCAAAGGATATTCAAGTCCCGCCACATTATAGGATCCTTTTGTGATCACATAATAACAATACTCAATCTCCTTTTCCAGAGGTATTCCGTTGAAGCTCCCATCGTCCAAGAAGGTGAATCCGCTAGTAGTAACATCTACATCTGCTATTTTGACAAAAGTGCTTTCATCTGCTGCGGCGGCATCGGTTCTATTTCTATAAACCTCATGTTTGAATTGGCTGACCGAATTGTTCCAAGGAACAGTAAATTGCCAGTTGACCTCAATCGCCTGATTGATGATAGTGAGCTCAGTCCAGACCGAGGATGCCTTTGATGACGTGTCAATTCGCGTATTTCTGTCTAATAATACCACCTCATAATTATAGACTAAATTTTCAGTGTTGAGACCTGTGTCAGTGAATAAGGTGTCCGCGGTGATGCCTAGTGATGTTCTGTTGGCATTGCCTGTGAAGCCATTACTTCGGAGCAGTTCATAGGTAAATGGACCAGGAAATTGTACCCTATCGATGTCATACGGAGGTGTCCATTTGACAAAGATTTCGCCGGTCGTTGGGTCTGTTTCCTCAACACTAACATTTGTAATGATAGGCACATCCACGTCTATAGTGACACATATCTCCTGAGAGACGATGCTTTCCCCAAGTCTTGGCTCTGGGTAAGCAGCCACCAATCTATAGCAATAGGTATTTCCGGGAGCTAGACCTTCGCCTCCATTCGTATCGATGAAATCTAGCGTCTGCATATTGGTAGTTCCTATCAATTCATACCCTGCTCTTATTCCTGTCTCACAGCTGTCAGGTAGGTAAGGGTCTGAGTTTATTCTTCTCCAGACTTGCATTTCATTTGCTGAATTGGCGCATACGTAAGGATCCCAATTCAATTCTACAGATCTGCCCGGCATCTGCTCGATTTCATCGAACACAG
Source organism: Algoriphagus sp. (assembly GCF_039969895.1). GTDB lineage: Bacteria > Bacteroidota > Bacteroidia > Cytophagales > Cyclobacteriaceae > Algoriphagus. The sequence continues at coordinate 66,516 of NZ_JBDVMZ010000025.1, read as the reverse complement.
GAGGAGGTCCCACTACTTTGATTCTCCATGTTTTGATGTCCACTAGGGAGGGACCCGAATTAGGATCATCGGTGATTCTCACTCTTACTTCATATTCTCTTGCTCTCACATGGTTGCAGACAGTTTGCCAGTCGAAATTCACAATTCCTGGTGTGGACTGAAATACTGCTTCTGGCGAGTAGGTAGCAGGCGAAGTAGTGATTTCAACAGGCTCTCCGAAGATTTCGATTTTGATAGGGTCGCCGTCAGGATCTTGCCCTTGGATGATTTCTTCGATTTTGGTTCCAGCTTCTACGCAAAGGTCTGGTGGTAATATCAACTCTGGCCTTCTATTATTAGAGTTTTCGATAATGATTTGCATATCTCGGACGACATATCCAATCAATTCCCATTTCCCATTAAGTTTTCTATACTCTTTGATTCGAAAGGCTACGTTGAACTGCCCGGCAGTCCCGGGAGCATCCCATATCAAATCGCCAAAAATGGGATCTAATCTCAAAAATGCAGGTGTAGTTCCATCTTCCTGACTGAAGCTGAATTCTGGAGCAGCTGGGCTTCTGTAGTTATTGACTGGTCTTTGAAAGGCTTGCTTTGGCACGTCCATTTCATAGGCTAAGCTGTCTCCGTCAGGATCATAAGCACCTGGATTGTGAATGTAACGCACATTTACAGCGCCATTGTCAACTGGGGGTATGGTCAATACCGGAGAATTGTTTACTCCAATAAAAGGGTCAATGGTAATTTTAGTCTCTACATAAAAAGGGGTGTCCACCGAATTGTCCATGTTCAGCGTTCGGTCATTTCTGTTGAATTCTTGGAATCGAATGGTATAGGTCCCTGGGCCTTGAAAAGTGTGAGTGATCACAAAAGTATTTTTCTCAATCAGATTCCCTACATCCTCCACAAAGCTAAAATCACTTTCCGTGTTCAGTCCATCGACAATTCTACCGTCTCCAAAATTGATTTCACCTGGGCCGAAAATTACATTAGATCGGGTGTCGGTATAGCCTACCACAGTGATTTTATATGTCAAATTTTGAACAGAAACCCGCTCAGCGATGATTTCACCAGCTCTAATGTGTGTGGCCCAAGCTTCAGAAATTCCAGCAAGTAGGAAGATTAGAAAAAGTCCCAGGGTGATTTTAAGCTTCATATTGGTCAAGTTCATTGTTGGGGAGAAATAGAATGTACGAATTTATCCTCTTTTAAGGTTTTCACTATCATTCTCTTCTGATACGAATTAAATGGAAGTAAGTAGAAAATCCAGCTAAAATCAAACATTAAATCCTGTCATTTAGTTATTGACACATAGAAAACGCTAATGGAAGAAGTCTATTTAGAACTGATTGAAATAACAGAAGTGTTTTTGAATGGATTGTTTCGTACCGGTTCCAAATGTAAATTTGGCGGTATTAATCAATGATTTCGTTTTAAATCTAATCGCAAAAATTGTATGAGCTGGGTTACAAAAACCTTGAGTAGCACACTGGGCAGGAAACTGATTATGGCATTGACCGGTCTTTTCCTGATTCTGTTTTTGACAGGTCACGTATCAGGTAATTTATTGTTGTTTAAAAATGATGGGGGAGAGGCATTTAACATTTATGCCAAATTCATGACCACCAATCCAGCGGTAAAATTGCTTTCTTACTTGACCTACATTTCGATCATAGGTCATGTGATCTTTTCTATATGGCTAGGCAGACTGAATAAAGCTGCGCGTCCGATAGGTTACGGTGTATCTACTCCGCCTTCCACTACCTTTTCCTCTAGGAATATGGGGATCTTGGGTACGATCATTTTGATTTTCCTCGTCGTTCACATGCAGAGCTTTTGGGCTCAGATGCATTGGGGAGATCTTCCTATAGTGACCTATGATGGTGAGCAATACAAGGATTTATACAGCATCGTTTCCTTTGCTTTCCAAAACGAATTGATGGTCATAGGATATGTGGTAGCCATGGCTTTCTTGGCATTTCACCTGTCACATGGGTTTGCCAGTGCATTTCAGACCTTAGGTCTAAACCATGCGAAATATTCTCCAGCCATTGCGGTGATCGGGAAAATTTATTGCATTCTGGTTCCAATCCTCTTCGCCAGCATGCCAGTTTATATCTATTTCACACAGAGCTAATCAGTCCCTCATGATACTAGATTCAAAAGCCCCAATTGGCCCTTTAGCCGAAAAGTGGACTAAACATAAGTTTAACAGTAAGCTGGTGAACCCGGCGAATAAAAGAAAATACGAGGTGATCGTAGTAGGAACTGGCCTTGCCGGAGCTTCTGCTGCAGCATCTCTTGCAGAATTGGGTTACAAAGTGAAAGCATTTTGCTTTCAGGATAGCCCTCGCCGTGCACACTCTATCGCTGCACAGGGCGGTATTAACGCTGCTAAAAACTATCAAAATGACGGTGACTCGGTATTCAGATTGTTTTACGATACCATCAAAGGTGGTGATTACCGTTCCCGAGAATCCAATGTGTACCGTTTGGCAGAAGTATCTGTCAATATAATTGATCAGTGTGTGGCGCAGGGAGTTCCTTTCGCCAGAGAATATGGTGGATTGCTAGCCAACCGTTCATTTGGTGGAGCGCAGGTATCCAGGACTTTCTATGCTAGGGGCCAAACGGGACAGCAGTTGCTTTTGGGTGCTTATTCAGCCTTGAGCCGTCAGGTAGCCAATGGTAAAGTGAAACTTTATCCTCGTACCGAGATGATGGATGTCGTGACTATCGACGGACATGCTAGAGGTATTGTGACCAGAAATCTGATTACAGGTAAGATCGAAACTCACGCTGCACATGCAGTTCTATTATGTACTGGTGGTTATGGGAACGTATTTTTCCTTTCAACCAATGCGATGGGATCAAATGTGACCGCTGCTTGGAGAGCGCACAAGAAAGGCGCATATTTCGCCAATCCTTGCTATACACAGATTCACCCTACTTGCATCCCTGTATCCGGAGATCATCAGTCCAAGTTGACCTTGATGTCTGAATCACTGAGAAATGACGGTCGTGTATGGGTACCAAAAACAAAAGAAACGGCTGAGAAACTTCGCAAAGGAGAAATCAAGCCTAGAGATATCAAGGAGGAGGATAGGGATTACTACTTGGAGAGAAAGTATCCTTCCTTCGGTAACTTGGTTCCTCGTGATGTGGCTTCTAGAAATGCCAAGGACGTTTGTGACGAAGGTCGCGGCGTAAATGAAACTGGCCAGGCGGTATTCTTGGATTTCAGAGATGCTATCAATCGTGACAGCGAAGATGCGATCCGTGCGAGATACGGCAACTTGTTTGACATGTATCAGCAGATCACAGGTGAAAATCCTTACCAAACTCCAATGAAAATTTATCCTGCAGTTCACTATACTATGGGTGGACTTTGGGTTGATTATAATTTATCTACTACCGTTCCTGGGCTTTATTCCCTAGGAGAGGCAAATTTCTCCGATCACGGAGCGAACAGATTAGGAGCTTCCGCTTTGATGCAAGGTCTGGCAGATGGATACTTTGTGATTCCTTATACTATCGGGGATTATTTGGCACAGATCGGCCCAGCACCTGTGGATACCAATCATCCTGAATTTGCGAAAGCCGAAAAAGGCGTGAAAGATGCTATCCAGAAGTTGTTAAGTATCAATGGAACCAAAACTGTGGATCATTTCCATAAAGCTCTAGGACATATCATGTGGGAATACTGCGGTATGGCTAGAAATGCAGAAGGTTTGACCAAGGCTAAGGGTATGATTCAGGAGCTTAAAAAAGAGTTCTGGAAAGATGTGAAAGTGCTAGGTGCAAATGAAGAATTAAACCAGACCTTGGAGAAAGCTAGCCGAGTTGCTGATTTCTTAGAGTTGGGAGAATTGATGATTGACGACGCGCTCAATAGAAATGAATCTTGTGGCGGTCACTTCAGAACAGAATCTCAAACTCCGGAAGGAGAAGCACTTCGAGATGATGAGAACTATGCTTACGTTGCAGCTTGGGAGTTTATGGCGGAGAATTCTCCTGAAACTCTGCACAAAGAGCCGCTTGTGTTCGAAAACGTGAAGCTGACTCAGAGATCTTACAAATAAATTCAAGACTTTAATTCATAGCTATTAATTATGAAACTGACATTAAAAATATGGAGACAGAAAAACGCCAGCGATAAAGGCGGTTTTGTCACCTATCCTATAGATGGAATTTCCTCTGACATGTCATTCCTAGAGATGATGGATGTCTTGAATGAGGAACTTGCTGTCAAAGGAGATGATCCAGTGCACTTTGATCACGATTGCCGTGAAGGCATCTGCGGCATGTGCTCACTTTATATCAATGGTCATCCACATGGCCCGAAGCAGACGACTACCTGTCAACTTCACATGCGTTCGTTCTCTGATGGCGATACCATCACGATCGAGCCTTGGAGAGCTGCGGCTTTCCCGGTAGTGAAGGATTTGGTGGTAGATCGTGGATCTTTCGATAGAATTATCCAGGCAGGAGGCTATGTGTCTGTGAACACCGGTGGTGTTCCTGACGCGAACGAGATTCCTATTCCAAAGAGAATTGCGGATGAGGCATTTGATTCTGCTACTTGTATTGGTTGTGGAGCTTGTGTGGCAGCCTGTAAGAATGCCTCTGCGATGCTCTTTACCTCTGCGAAAATCTCTCAGCTGGCCATGCTTCCGCAGGGTCAGGTGGAAAGAATGTCCAGAGCAGAGAAGATGGTCGCTCAGATGGATGCAGAAGGCTTCGGAGCTTGTACCAATACTGGTGCCTGCGAAGCAGAATGTCCTAAGGGAATCAGCCTGACAAACATTGCTCGTATGAACAGAGAGTATTTCTCTGCTTCAGTGAAGAGCGAGAATGTCTAATTGAATTACGAATTCCTAAAGAATGAAAAAGCCGGCGAGAGTCGGCTTTTTTTGGTTTTGGGGAAAACAGGGGAGGCGTTGTTTATATCTTTTCTATATTTAACTAAAGGAAATATATCATTAGTGGATATCTTTCCAAATAAGGATAATATCACCTATAGGAGATATATACATGTTAGCGTGCATGCTAGGAAACTGATAAACCAAAAGAAAAATGGAAAATTTTTATGTTTACGTTTACATTGACCCAAGAAACTATGAAGAGTTTTACTACGGCAAAGGCAAAGGAAGCCGTAAAGAAGCACATTTGAAATTTGATGAAAATTCCGATAATGACTCTGACAAAACAACAATTATTAAGGAAATCAAAAAAGAAGGACTTGAACCCATAATCAAAGTTATAGCAAAAGGGCTGACTGAAAGGGAAGCTTTATTAGTTGAAAAAACCTTGATTTGGAAGTTAGGTAAAACCTTGACAAATAAATCGTCAGGTCATTTTGCAGATAAATTCAGACCGCACAATAAGCTTCATCTAAACCTCTCAGGTTTTGATTTTGAAAACGGTCTTTATTATGTAAATGTAGGAGAAGGAGACCATCGTTTTTGGGAAGATTGCAAGGAATATGGATTCTTGTCAGCAGGACAACACCCAAAATGGAGCGATCCCTTGAAAACACTAGAAATTGGAGATGTAGTTGTTGCATATTTGAAAAACTATGGATACGTGGGTGTTGGACGGGTTACAGAAAAAGCAGTTAGGGTAAACGAGTTTTTGGTAAACAATAGACCACTAAAAGATTTCAACCTAAAACAACCAAACATTTTTGAAAATTCAGATAATATAAATTCAGAATTTTTGGTAAGGGTAGATTGGATTGAAACGTTAGAAAAGGAAAAAGCAGCTTGGCAGAAAAAGCACAAACTTTTCACCACTCAACTAATCAAAGCCTCTTTAGACAATCAAGCGCATACCCTTTATTTTATTGAAAAGAAATTTGATTTAAAATTCAGTGATATTCTTCATCAAAATGAAGGAAATATTTCAACTGTAAAGCAAATTCAGAAGCTTTCTGAAGAAGAAAAAAAAAGAGATAGGTATTTAGGTTGCATTTTGGGTGGTGCAATTGGAGACGCATTAGGTGCGCCAATAGAATTTTTAAGCTATGAAGCAATAGTTGATAAATTTGGTAAAAACGGTGTGCAAACTTATGTAGAACATTCTAATGGAAAAGGAGAGTTTACTGATGATACACAAATGCTACTTTTTACAGCCGAAGGACTTTTAAGAGCATTGCATAGGTCTGTTATTAAGGGAATTGGTGGTGCTCAAACAACAATTACTTATAATTCTTACTTAAGATGGTTAAAGACACAAGGATACGAAGCGCCTAATTCAAAAATTGAACATGGTTTTGAAGAAGGTTGGCTAATAAAAAGGCAAGAACTGTACAAGCAACGATATCCCGGCAACTCTTGTCTTTCTTCATTACAAAGTGGGAAAATGGGAACACCTGAAAATCCAATTAATGACAGTAAAGGATGTGGAACGGTAATGCGAATTGCGCCATCAGGTTTGGTCTTTAATCATGACAGGGAAGTAGCATTTGAAGAAGGCGTAAAATTATCGGCAATAACCCACGGTCATCCATCAGGATATTTAAGTGGCGGACTTTTGTCATCCATTATAGCAGATTTATCAAATGGCTTAGATTTGGAAACATCCATTGCTAATGGGCTTGAAATATTGAAAAAATGGAAGGACAATGAAGAAGTTTACCAAAAAGTCAAACTTGCATCTGACATCCATAGAAGATATATAAATAAAGAGATTACGAACCTTGAAATTAAAATGATTGGAGAAGGTTGGGTAGCAGAAGAAGCATTAGCTATTTCCTTGCTGTGTACAATGCATTATCCAAATGACTTTAAAAAAGCAGTAATTGTATCCATTAACCATAGTGGCGATTCCGATAGTACCGGAGCCATTACAGGAAACCTAGTAGGATTGATGGTTGGGCAAAATCAAATTCCAAAAGAATGGAAAGAAAATTTAATGTACAAGGAGATAGTTGAAGAAATTGCTGAAGATTTAAGTATCAGGTGCAAAAGCTATACTTATGATGTAGACGAAGAATGGCATTCAAAATACCCAGGATATTGAACAAAAAAGCACGAAACGCTAACAGCGTGTATGTGGCAATAGCGGGTGAAGTGGTAACTCGAAGGTCTATGCATCTAATAAACTTTGTGCCAAACGGACAGGATAGTGCTTTTAATCCGCTACTGCACATACACGCAAAACGTTAGTTGAAATTTCCCCAAACTTCCAATCCGCACTAAAATCACCTGAATCCTCACCTTTACCATGCACCCTTCCAATTTACTTCAACAAGTAGCATTCATCAAAGAAATAGACAAGCTGAAGTACATTCAGCGCAAGACCAAGTTATTCAACAGCGACAGACCCGAAAATGATGCTGAGCATAGTTGGCACTTGGCGATGATGACCATTGTACTGGCTGAGCATTCGGACAAGCCTATTGATGTGCTAAAGGTGGTGAAAATGGTGCTAATCCACGACATCGTGGAGATCGATGCTGGCGATACGTTTATCTATGATTCCACCAAGAACCATACGAATACTGAAGAAGAACTTCTTGCTGCTAAACGGATTTTTGGGCTTTTACCGAAGGAGCAAGCAGAAGAGTTTATAGCTGTCTGGGAAGAGTTTGAGGCTGGTGAAACTGATGAAGCAAAATTCGCAAAAGCCATGGATAGATTTGAACCCCTGCTACAAAACACCTCTAATAATGGTGGAACTTGGGCGGAATTTGATGTTCCCTACCAAAAAGTTTACGATAAGAAAAAAGCAATCAAGCAGGGTTCCGAGGCAATCTGGAGTTATGCAGAGAACTTGATTAACGAAAGTGTGGAGAAGGGGATTTTGAAAAAAGAAGGTGATTAAGAGAACTGGGATGAGAGGCTTCTTCTATTAAGATCTTATTAAAACTAGTCAAAGTGAGGAATCGTTTATTTTTTATATTTGAGTATTAACTTAATGATTTACTGATGGATATTGCTACTAGAAAAATCGAATTTGTTCAGAAATTCCTGAAACTAGAGGATGCTGATTCTCTGTCAAAATTGGAGGTTTTGCTGGAGGAAGAAACTTCAGTAGATGATTTACCAAAGCGATTGACAAAGGAGGATTTGAATAAGCGAATTGATAAATCTGAATCTGATTTCAAAAAAGGAAAGTTTAAAACCACGAAAGAACTTCTTGCCAAGTTTCAGTAATGGAGTTGAAGGTTATCTGGTCAGAATTTGCTGAGCAGAAGCTTGATGATATTTTTGAAAATTATCTTAAAAATGCTAGTTTTTCGGTTGCCAGTAAGCTTTTAGTAGGAATTCTTAATGCTCCTCAGAGCCTAGTGAAAACACCACTCATAGGTCAAGAAGAGTGGTGGCTTGAAGACAGAGAAATAAAGTACCGCTATCTACTTTTTAAAAATTATAAACTTATTTATTCGGTTGATATAGAGAACAGAGTGATTAAAATTGCCGATGTCTTTGATACTCGAATAAACCCTTCTGGAATGACTCGAGGATTGTAGCTTTTTTGTTATACTATCAAAAGTAGTCTTGCATAGTACAGAGCCAGAAAAGAAGTCAATTTTTTTAAACTGTGTGAAGAGCTCATGTTGAATAATTCATTTTTAGAACTATTCCAATCCAAAATTGTATTGAAAGATCAAAATTGCTCTTAAAACCAATTAAAATTTTCAATACGAGCCTTTATGCTTAACTTTGAAAAATTATATTCTAAGAAGATTTTGTTACAAATAGAAAAAAGTCATGAGTTATTTAGATCTGGGGATCTTCGTGGCCTACATGCTGGCTATGCTGGGTGTGGGTTTTTTTTACATGAAAAAGAATTCAGATCAGGAGGATTATTATGTTGGAGGTCGGAGCATTGGACCTTGGCATATCGGGCTTTCGGTCGTAGCCACTGACGTAGGAGGTGGCTTTTCCATCGGACTTGGCGGACTGGGGTTTGTGATGGGGATGTCGGGTTCCTGGATGCTTTTTACAGGACTTTTGGGCGCTTGGCTCGCCGCGGTAGTATTGATTCCGAGAGTAAAGTCAGATCCAGCTTTTGCGAGGTTTTTTACTTTTCCACAGATCATCGGCCATTTGTACAATTCTACCACAGCCAAAGTCGCAGCAGTGATCTGCTTTCTTGGGTATTTGGGTTTTACCTCCTCACAGCTACTTGCAGGTGCCAAACTGGCTTCAGGTACATTCGAAGAGCTCGATCTTTCTTATGCTCTGCTGATCATGGGAGTTATTGCAGTAGTTTACACTGTCATGGGTGGGTTGAAGGCAGTGATCTACACCGATACGATTCAGTGGATTATCTTGATGGCGGGGTTGATGTTTATTGGGATTCCGATTTCATATAATTATGTAGGTGGTTGGGATGGTATTCAGAGCACTTTGCCCCAGGAGTTTTTCTCATTTACTAATTTGACTTGGCAGGATCTTGCGAACTGGGGCATTACAATTATCCCGATTTGGTTTGTGGGGATGACGCTCTATCAGCGGATTTTTGCAGCTCGAGATGTCAAGTCGGCCAAAAAGGCTTGGTTTATCGCCGGGCTATTTGAGTGGCCGATCATGGCACTTTTAGGGGTTTCTTTGGGTTTATTATCCAGAGTGGCCGTAGAGCAGGGTGCGTTGGAAGGGTTTACCACAGCAATGGATCCCGAAATGGGTCTTCCAGTTTTGCTTAGTCAGATCTTGCCTGCAGGAATTCTCGGCTTGATGATGTCCGCTTATTTCTCAGCGGTTCTTTCCACAGCAGATTCCTGTCTGATGGCAGCATCTGGCAATCTTACCACAGATATTATTGGGAAGTACTTCTCACAAAAATCTCTAAAAGCAGAGATGAGAATCTCCCAACTGCTCACCTTAGCCATCGGTATCGTGGCAATTATTATTGCCTGGCAAATGACGGAAGTACTCAGTTTGATGTTATATTCCTATGCATTTATGGTGTCGGGGCTCTTAGTGCCGGTAGTAGCAGGTTTGTTCTTCAATCAGACCAGTGCCAAAGCAGCCACTGCTTCTATGATTACTGGAGGTTCGCTGACTGCAGGATTGATTATCTCTGAGGTGGCACTTCCTTTTGGATTAGATGCTAATTTATTTGGGCTCACGCTGTCCTTGCTGACGTTTTTGTCAGTGATTTATTTCGAAAAAAACAACAGTTCAAAGTTAAAATCTATATGATCAAACTAGAAACTCTATCAACTATTGACTCTGCAACTTATTTACAAAAAAATGAAATTGCGGATTTTCTTTTGCTCCATCTTGGGAAATATGGTGATCCCAAAGAGGATATTATGAAATGCCTGGACTATGCTTTGGATCAAAGCATGCACGCAGGAGGCTTTGTAGTAATGGCTCGGGAAGAAGGTAAATTGGTCGGTGCACTCATCATGAACAAAACTGGGATGTCCGGTTATATTCCTGAGAATATACTCGTGTATATCGCTGTAGATGCTTCGCAAAGAGGTAAAGGAATTGGTGGCAAAATCATGGAAATGGCTATCAAAATGGCCAATGGTTCTATCGCGCTTCATGTGGAGCCAGAGAATCCTGCGAAGAAATTGTACGAACGAATCGGCTTCACAAACAAGTACCTCGAAATGAGGCTGACCAAGTAAAATGGCCTATCTGACTTTAAATAGATCTAAACTCAAGCAGAATTTTGAGTTTTTGAAAGACACTTTTTCAAAAAGTAAAATCTCATGGGGGGTCGTGTCTAAACTGCTCTGTGGCAATCGACTTTTTCTCCAAGAACTGATCGATCTCGGCGTCAAAGAAATCCATGATAGCCGAATCAGTAATTTGGCGATGATCAAATCCCTGAACCCCGATATTCAAACGGTATATATCAAGCCTGTTTCCAAAAGAAATGTCGGAAAAATGGTGCAGTTTGCTGATGTCAGCCTAAATAGTGAGCTGGATACGATCGGATGGATCAGCCAGGAAGCTGTGGAGCAAAACAAGACTCACAAGATCATCATCATGGTGGAGACCGGAGACCTGCGAGAAGGTGTGATGGGGGAGCGATTAGTGGAATTTTATTCCCAAGTTTTCCAGCTTCCGAACATAGAGGTCATAGGTCTCGGTACTAATTTGAATTGCCTGAACGGCGTCATGCCGTCCACCGACAAGTTGATCCAACTTTCTCTTTACAAGCAGATCATTGAACTGAAATTCAATAAAAAAATTCCGTGGGTTTCCGCTGGGACCTCTGTCACTATTCCGCTGATGCTTACGCAGCAATTGCCTAGGGGGGTCAATCACTTTAGGGTGGGAGAGACCTTGTATTTTGGAGTGGATTTATTTGGGGAAAAAGTGATAGAAGGCATGAACGGAGAGGTGTTTGAACTGCACGCTGAGATCATCGAAATGCAGGAAAAACCGCTTTTACCCGTTGGTAATCTGGCTGCTAATCCTCAAGGAGAAACCATTGAAATAGACGAATCACTCTATGGAAAAAGCTCCTTCCGGGCAATCATAGACATAGGCTTGCTGGATGTGGATCCGAAATATTTAATACCCATTGATGGAGATTATGAAATACTAGGTGGAAGTTCAGATATGTTGATCATTAATTTGGGTGAAAATCCTAATGCTTATAAAGTAGGCGACACCCTGAATTTTGACATGAAATACATGGGAGCACTGAGTCTCTTGAACTCAAACTACATCGATAAAAAAGTAATCGGGTAGAGATTGTCTCCCTTCAAATTATTTGGCATGGTCGTGGGACTATTAGTTTTAAACCAACTAGTATTTTGACTATGAAAAAATTATTCTTATTTCTCGCTCTTGGACTTGGTGCCGTCCAGCTGTCTCATGCTCAATCTTCCGAAAAACCAGGAGGTTTTGGTATTAGGGGTGGAGCCAGTTTCTACAACTTAGGCGGAGATGATGTCTCTGAGGCTGATTATACCAACCGCGTTGGATTTCACGTCGGTGGTTACACCATGTTATTTATGACAGATCGATTGGCACTGGAGCCTGGTATTTATTATTCTGTGAAAGGAACTCAGAATGACGATGCAATAAATAGCAGAGCGATTTTCAATTATGTGGAAGTGCCAGTTCTATTTAGATTTTATCCTGCTGATGGGTTTAATATTTTTGCAGGACCGCAGATTTCCTTCTTGGCAAATTCAAAATTTGAAGGTGATTTCTTTGGTTCTACCATCACGCTCGATCCAGATGCAGTCAAAGAAACTGACTTTGCGGCCGTATTTGGAGTGGGTTATAATCTCCCTAAGGGTTTCAATATCCAGGCCTCTTATGATCTTGGACTTACTCCAGTATTCAAAGACAGCGATGCAGATGTATATAACAGAGGCTTTAAATTGTCCGCTGGATATACGTTTTAAAAAACCTACCCTTTAGAAAAGCAAAATGCCTCCATAGATAAAATGGAGGCATTTTTTAGTTAGCAGCAGAGGTCACAGCATGATGCGCAGAGGTCGCGACTCTTTTGTACTAGCTAATTTAAAGTAGGTTTATTCTTATCTGGAATGTTCAATGCGGTCTGAATGAGCGAAGTCGAAGTCCAATTATTCGAATTTCTAAAAACAGATGACTTTTTGTTTTCTTAACTAGTTACAAAAGTATAAGTGCCTTTTCAAGCCAGCTAATTCGTCACAGCGGTCACCGGTCATGTATCACCTTTCACTTCATCCCATTTATCCAATCTTTGATCAGCTGAACACCTTCTTTATGGACGGTAGTTCTTCCTAATTCAGGCATCGCTATCCCCACCTCAGTGGAATTCATTCTGAACGGAAGGATAGATGCGTCAGCTTTGCCCGGCACAATATCAAAGTCAAAACTACCGGCACCGTTCCCCGCGGCAACTGGAATTTTATTCACTCCAAGTTTCAATGGATCAGTTTGATCATACGTGAGAAAAAGCCCTGATGTACTCGCTGGCCCCACTGCACTATGGCAATGAGAGCAATTAATATCCAAGTAGGCCATGGCACGGTCATCTAATGGAAGGCTGCTGTCCTCATAGTTGATCATAGCTGGGTGCGCGCTTTCACTTTCAAAACCTTCTAGCTTACCCAGCTTCGTCCAATGTGCTAATTGGTTTTCTTTTCCCGACTTGAATTCCAGCTCATTGTTCAGATGCTGAACTTTCACGCCAATTGGGGCTAAAGATTCATTCTTGTTATGGCACGTTTTGCACTGATTTTTATTAGGGACGATGTAATTGATCACCTGGTCTTTGCCGCTGTAGTCGGTAAAGGAAACCTCCATTTGCCCGCCTACCACTTTCAGAATCGCTTCCGTCTGGCTTTCGTTCCAGATGTATGGGTAGGCACCCCAGCCATTTTCTTCATGAATCATGAGCCTAGTTTCTATAATTCTTCGTTTGCCCTCCGGCTTTCTGAAATCTTCTGGGTAATAGAAATTCTTAATTAAGATAGTCCCCTGCGGGAAATCAAGTTCGTTAGAAGTCAGCACAGCCTTTTTTCCCTCAGGGAAAAAAACAAATCGGCTTTTCATGGCATAATCTGTAAAAAGCGAAGAGGCAGGCTTGTAAGGAATAACTTCTTCTACGGGATTTAATGCCCGTAATTCCCCCGTAAAGAACCCATAGGTCGATAGCCTTCCATAAGGAAATACGCCAGAGGCTACTTCTTTGCTAAGCGCAGGTTCATCCACTGAGACCTCGGATACTTCTTGCTTACAAGCAAAAGTGGCAAACAGCAGAGCGATCACTAGATTAAAACCCCAGATACTATTTTTCATTCTCATTACCTTTCAGCTAATACATCTACATTGGTCTGTACTCTAACCTCACAGTTTTGGAAAGGTGAGGCATCAGAGAAGCCCTCAATATTATCTTCGCCATTCATGAGGGAGAATCGTGTAAAGTAAAGATCCGCCATGTTTTTTTCTGCTAAGCATATTCTCATCGGGTTTGTGAGGATGTCTTTGCTGATGGACTCATCTAAGATTCCGTCATAGATAATGTCCTGCGTTTTGGCTTTGCCATGGGCATTGTACACACTGATTAATTGTCCCAGTTCTCTGGTTAAATCAGGAAAGCCTTTGGTGCGATCGTATTCATTGTCGTGAATGTAGATGTCGGAGGTGTATGGAGACCAGTTGGGAGCCTCAGCTGGGAAGCCAGTGATATGATAACTAGCAATGCCGATTCCTGTGGTTTTATTGCGCAGGATGCGATTATTATAGATTTCCACTTCTTTGGCTGCTAATAAGATCACTCCCGATCCCGGAGGAATCATCGTCACGGTATTGCCGTTAGGCCCTTCTCCTATTGCTGTCGCAAAATTTTCATGGTTGTTTTCGATGATGTCATTGTCATAGATCTTCGTTTTTGCGCCATCAGCTTTTGGTAATCCTGGAAGGTTAAACACTAAAATTCCACCGGCATTATCTCTGGCAACATTACCAAATACCTCTGCATTGTCGCAGTTTTCGATTTCTATTCCTGCCACATTTCCGAAGGCCAGTGAGTTCTTCACGATGATGTTTTCCGATTGCCCAACGTAGATACCGGCATCCCTGGAATGTGAGGCGATTACCTCATCGATCATCACGTTCTTACATTGAACAGGATAGATGGCATAGGTGCCGTTTTTAGATTTATCTCCATTTGTCCAGGTGACGTTGATTCTACGAAAAGTAATTCCATCTACATGCTGTGCTTTCACTCCGTCTCCAGGTGCGTCCTCTACCGTCAGGTCTTGGATAGTCAGGTTATTGCCTACTAGCTTGATGCCTTCTCCGCCCGTAGTTAAGTTTTTGAAGGAAAGGACAGTTTGCTCCATTCCCGCTCCTTTGATGGTGATGTTTGATTTGTTATCTAGAATAAGTTGAGTTTGAAACTCATAAAAACCTGCTGGAATATCGATTACGGCACTATCTTCGGCAAGGATAAACGCCTCTACTATTTTGTCTGTCTCTTCTACGGTTGCACGAGTAAGTTTGGAAGTGTCAAAAGTCCGCTCATTGGAAGAACTGCTACAACTAACTCCAATAATTGAAAGTAGCAGTAGGATAAAATAGGTTGTTTTTTTCATTAGTTTTTCGATTTTTCAATATAGCTTTCAAAGCTAGGTACTTATAGATGCTTATGTCTTGACTTTTGTCAAGAAATGGTTTATGATGTTTTTAGGAATACTGAAGCCATCTTAGCCAAAGGATTTATTTGATTATGTGCCTATGGCCAAATGTTATGTCCCACAAAAAAGACTGGTTGATGACAAAATTCACTCTTCTGATTGTACTTCTAATTTTTCCTTTTTCATCCAATAAAACAACCGATGAAGGCTTGAAAGATTTGTTTGAAGATAGTTTTTACCTCGGTGTGGCGGTCAATCGCCAGCAAGTTGCAGACAATGAAAAGCAACTATTCCCATTACTAAAAACTCATTTCAACAGCTTAAGTCCAGAAAATGGATTGAAATGGGAGAAAGTGCATCCGCAACTGGATTTATATGATTTTGAGTTTGGAGACGCCTATGTAGGGTTAGGAGAAAAGTTGGGTGCATTTACCGTAGGTCATTGCTTGGTCTGGCATCAGCAGGTTCCGGATTGGGTATTTGAGGATGCAGCAGGTGAACAGCTTGAGAAAAGTGCCTTGCTTTCCAGAATGGAAGACCATATTGCTAAAGTTGCAGGTCGATATAAAAGCAGAATTGATGGTTGGGATGTGGTGAATGAGGCATTCAATGAGGATGGATCTTACCGTGAATCGAAGTGGTTTAAGATTGCAGGGAAAGATTTTATCAAGGAAGCCTTTCGCAAAGCGCATGAAATTGACCCTGATGCTGAACTCTATTACAATGACTACAACATGTGGAAAACCTCGAAGCGAGCCGGAGTTTTGAAGCTTGCCAAGGAGATGAAAGCAGAAGGAATTCGGATCGACGGAATAGGAATGCAAGGACATTATATGTTGGAAGGACCTTCGCTAGCGGATATAGAGCAAGGAATTATAGAGATTGCAGAAGCTGGGTTCACGGTGATGATCACCGAACTCGATGTGGACGTCCTTCCCCGCCCGAGCAATTCAGAAGGAGCAGATCTGAATATGAACTACGCCAATTCTCCTGAGTTTAACCCCTTCGTCAATGGGATTTCTCCTGAAGCGGAGGAGAAACTGGCACAGCGGTACGCAGATCTTTTTCAGCTTTTCCTCAAGCATAAAGACAAAATAAGTCGTGTGACACTTTGGGGTTTGCACGATGGCAAAAGTTGGTTAAATAATTTTCCTGTGCGGGGTAGGACAAATTATCCCTTGCTTTTTGATCGGGAATTGAAGTTGAAAGAGGGGGTTTTTGAGAAACTGAGAGAGGTGGCTGGAGGGTGATTAAGCTTGGTTAATAGTTTTCATGTGCCACTGACCCATTATTGGGTAAGCTATTTGAGAAAACGTTTTTGATCACTTCGTCCATGATATTCTTATTACAGGCTATTATGGCTATTTTACCTGATAGGGTGTGGATTTTTAGCAGGTAAATAGTACGTCAAAAGCGTTAGTCAGCATTACATTTCTTTTTCAAATTATCGCAAATGGAAAAGATTTTTTACCATTTACTAAATAGATCCTACCGATATCTCCTTACTGATTTTATTTCATCCGAATGGAAGTGAATTTCAACCTGAATTTCAATCTAAACTTCTTTCAAGATGAGACTTACAAAATTTTGTATAAGCGCAATAATTTTTTTTGGGGCGTTTAATGGCTTTAGCCAAGACATCATCCAAAAATTGGACAACTCTGTAATTAGTTGTAAAGTTGTAGAGATTAGTGAATCTTCTGTTATTTATAAATTATGGGACCAACTATCTGGGCCAAATCGAAGTTTGGCTAGGGCCTCAATAGTGAAAATAGTTTATGAAAATGGACAGATAGAATTTTTTAATGAAAAGGAATCAACGATTTCAAAACAAACTATTTCAACTGAGGCTCCGGCTGTAAAAAATGGAACCTCTTCAGATATTACACAATCTACCGGTGCTTCAGACGAGTTCGTCAAGCCAGAGTTAGAGGGGCTAAATTATGCTCCTTTACGTGTAACGGCCGCGTTTAATTCGTTAGGGTATTTTTCTCTGGGTATCGATGGGGAATCAAAAATTATTTCAGATTATGTCAACATAGGTTTTGGATATTGGGGACACACTTTCTCAAACATTTCTGATTATACATATTACTCCTTTCGAGCATACACATCAATTTATGCTCCTATAAATAAACTTTCAGGAAAACTTGATAAAGTAAATAGGGGCTTTTTTCCATTCTTTCAGCCTGGTGCAGATATGGTTATTCAATTTCCTGAAGAAGGCGGTACAAACTTCTCTGCAGTCTTTTTTTGGAGAGTAGGCGCGGATTATTACTTGACAGATAAGTTTGGTATTTCTTATTCATTCTCACAAGGAAGTCTAAATAATATAGGCATCAGTTGGAGGTGGTAATCGAAATTTTTAAAACGTAAGTGCTAAATAATTTTAACTTAAATAATAGAAATAATGAACAGATTAAAAATTTTAGGGTTAGCTGTATTAGTTGTACTTTCATCCTGTGAACCACAACCAGAACCAGAATTAGCTGGTAATCCTGGTGATCCGCGTTTCAATTTGCAATTTTCTAATTCCGAAGGTGTGGACTTGGATTTGTATGTGCAAGCGCCTGATGGTCAAATTATTTATTATGGCAATTCTTCTGGCGCTGGAGGTAATTTGGATGTAGATTGTATTTGTGGTATTTGTCCCGGTGGCGGCAATGAGAATATTTATTGGGAACCTGGTCAAGCACCTAGTGGTACCTATAAATATTGGGTAGAATATTTTGAATCTTGCAGTGGAGCTCCTAGCAGTTCTACATTTACACTTCGTGTTCTCAAAAATAGCCAAGTGGTAGATACCCAGTCTGGAACGCTATCGGGAGGGAAATCTCAAGTTTGGACTCATGTCCAATAGTCGTATCACTAGATTCTTAAGCCCTATATTTTAGGGCTTTTTTTTTGAAAAGGATTTTGAATCTGATTTTTTTTATTAATTTAAAATCGAATCCAATTCATTAATTTTTGATTTTTTAAAGTTAAGTATGACGGAAGTTCAAATAACTATTTTAGTGGGATTACTGCCTGTTATTACCGCCTTTTCATTTTTAATATTTGTAGTCTATCGGTCAAGAAGAGAATTAGAATTTAGAAATAAGGAAACTGAAATGAGACTCCAACAAGCTGAAGGCGAATTAAAGGCCTTGAAAGCTCAAATAAGTCCACATTTCATTTTTAATAGTCTTAATTCAATCCATCACTTTATACAAAATCAAAATTCCCAACAAGCTGGGGTCTATTTGATTAAATTTTCGAAGCTAATTAGATATGTATTAGAAAGTAGTTCTAAAAAGTGGGTGAGTCTCCAAGAGGAAATTGAAGCGAATAGCACCTATCTTGAGCTAGAGCAGGTGCGGAGGAAGCATGATTTTGAGTTTTCAATTCATTGGAATGAACCAGATGATTCTGAATTGATTTTTATTCCTCCGATGTTGATCCAACCGTTTTTGGAAAATTCCATCTGGCATGGAATAAAAAAAAACGGGTTTATTCGTGTTGAAATCAGAAGAGAAAATTTCAACCATTTGAATATTCAAATAGAAGACGACGGGAAAGACATTACTCCTAAATCTGAAATCGACCTTTCCCGTTTTGTAAAAAAAAGTAGCATGGGACTCCAATTAATGAAAGATCGATTTAATCAATTGAATAATTTCCCAGGAATTGCCTCCTCTTTTGAGATCAACAAATCACAAGGGAGCGGGACATTAGTAGAAATAGTTATACCATTTGAAGCTGAAGCTTGATGAAAACAATTTACAATGTCGTATTAGTAGAAGATGAAAAGGATGCGCAAGAAAGTCTCTTTAAGCTCCTTCAAAAATGGAAAAATATTGAAGTGGTTGGATTTGCCTCTTCGATACAAGAAGCGGAAGAATTGGTCTCAAGACTTAAGCCCGATTTAGTTTTTTGTGATGTAATGCTTCCTCCTTACATCTCCTTTGACTGGCTTAGTCAAATTCAACACATCTCATTTGAGATAATTTTTACCACCTCATTTGAAGAGTTTGCCATTAAAGCATTTAAGCTTGCAGCGATTGACTATATCCTAAAGCCAATTGATCCTGAAGAATTAAATGTAGCTATGGATCGTTTTTTTGAGAGAAAGTCTGCTAACAAACTCAATATTGAAGAGTTGTTGAAAAATTTAAATAGCCCTAAAGATCAAATAAAAATTGCATTGCCTACACTTCATGGCTTCCTTTTCGTGAAGGTAGGAGATATCATCCGATGCGAATCTGATAATACCTACACCACCTTTTTCATCACTGATGGGAGAAAAATCATTGTATCCAAAACACTTAAACAAGTAGAAGAGATGCTTGATGAATACGGCTTTTTTAGAGTTCATAATTCCCATTTGATCAATCTTTCTTACTTGGTGGAATATTTGAAAGGAGAGGGAGGCCAAGTTAAGCTAAGCGATGGTTCAGTGGTCGATGTGTCAAGGAGGAAAAAGGAAGAGTTTTTAAAACACATTAAATCTTAAAACCTACCGCTTACTAAATCTATTCCACCAAAATCTAATTCAGAGTTCACTTAAGTTATATGATAATGTAATATTATACACACCAAAACCAAAATTGCTATGCCAGACAAAAAGAGTATTGTTTCAGATCCAATTGAGCTGAGAACAGCTCAGGAGTATTTTGCAGCTTTTGAGGAGGAAGGATTCCTTGAGACTTTTAAGCACTATACAGGAGGCATTTTTCATGCGGAAGAAATGAAGAATTGGTCTTCAAAACCTCGTTTCGACGGCATTTTTTTCTGGTATTGTTGGGATGAGGATCAAGTCTATGTAGCCGCAGAATATAGAGATAATTTTAAGTTTGATGATGACCTCATAGAGCAATATCAGCCAATACCAAGTTCGGAGATTATCGAATGTACTAATCTTATTATGAGTTCAGGTGAGAAAGAGTGGAATCCTTTTCTAACAGTATTCGATTTTGAGGTTGATGTTTTATTAGGAAAAAACAAGAATAAAGCGAGTAATTCAGTGGTAATTCAGCCCAAAGTAAATGAATTTTTGCGTCAGACTGAGGGGAAGAATCTGTGTGAAGTTGGTTTTGCATATATGTCAGTAGAGGATGGTCAAGATATTGGACGCTCCTATTTATTGGAATTTCTGGGGAATCCTGATTTGGAATACATTTCATATCATTTTGGATTCGACGCGAATGATTCTCCACACGGATTGAGGTTGGTTTTGATTGCACGAGACGCCCAAGGGAAACCGTTACAAAATAAAATTAAGACAAGTGATTTTAAATTTTACATGATTAATGGATCTAGACCTCCCAGGCCTCGGTAGCATACTTGTATGAATTCATCAACATGGAGATTCTTCACAAATTATCTATAGGAATCGTATGGCTTCCTATGGCAGTATTGTGTGTTAAAATAGCCAGACTTGATACTAATTATATTTTGTTTTTGCTATTTTTATTGGCTTCAGCTTTAATTGACCTTATTGGATATTTAATACCGTTAACTGAAAAAGGTGACAAGATTTATTATCCTTTACATCTGATTTACTTATTTGTGGAAGGTAATCTTATCTTGTTTTTCAGTTTGAAATTTGTCTCATGGCAGATGAATCATATGCTTTTATTTAAGCGAATTGGAGTTGGTTATATATTATTATTTACTCTCTTAATTCCTTTGACACTTATAAATGGAGATTGGGATTCATTTATCAATCTTAGTTCAATATTCTCAGCTACTTTGTTGATATTTTTTTCCTTTATTTCGGCATTTGGTTTATTAGGTTTAGCTGAGAAGAATTATGAGTTATTTAAATGTCCTTGGTTCTGGATTCTTTCAGGAATTTTTACCTATTCATTTGGAAGTTTTTTCATTGATTTGTTAATTCCTACAGAGACAGCTCAAGATGTTTACTTCTTAAGGCATATTATGAATATTATGAGAGGAGTCTTTTTTCTTATAGGTGTAGTTAAGATAAAGATAGAAGAAAGTTCTATTCATTAACCCCAAAAAAAATCATATGAAAAAGTTATTAATATTTCTTGTTCTATTTTCGCTAGCTTATCAAGCTTTCTCTCAATTGGAAAATCCAAACTATAACTCAAATATCAAATTAATTCATTATTGCTGGGAGAATAACCAATTAATTTTGAAGAATGTAGAGTCATACAGCGACCTTAAGATAGGGGAGTTTTATTATATTAAAATTTCTGGAATAAATCAGATTAATTACCAAGTTTTGATAAATCAAAAAGACACTTTAACTACTCAAGAACTTAAGCTTCCTTCGATTGGGGATTTCAATATTGAGGAAATAACATCAAGCCTTGCCTCCGTTAATTTTTCTGGTAGCCAATATATGGGTAAAAGTGATGGTGCCGAGATCATGACTTTATCTAAAGAAAAGAGAATTGAATACAAGAGAATTGAGGAAGTTTTAAAAGATGAATTTCAATTCAAATTACGTGATGCTAGATGGAATTTGAGTAACTATAATAACTCCCTTCTAAAAATCGAATCCCAGATAAATAGTAAATTGGATGAAATAAATGAATACTATTTTGAAATTAAGAAGAGTATTATTTCGGCGAAACTTAATTCTACTCAAACATCATTGAGTTTGGATGATAAGATAACAACTGCGTCCCAGATTCGAGACCAACTAAGTGCTATAGTTATTCCGATTGAAAACGATAACACTTGGAATGATTTCCTAAAATTAGAGGAAAGTCTTAGAATTATATTGGGTTCTTATGATTTCGAAAATCTTGAGGATGGATTGAAAGAGAGATATAAATTTAATGAAGCGTCTTTTCAAGAATTGGTTAAGCAAAAGGGGGTAGTTTTGGATAATATTAAAGCCTTGAAAGGTAGTTTAGTTGCAGCTGTAAATTCAATCACAGGAGAAGATTGGGAAAAATCTATGAACAAAGTTTCTTTTATTCAAAATCTTCAAAACAGAGATTATTACTCTCTGCCAATTCAATATTTAGGAGAGCGAAATAAAACTACAATTAGCCTAATCCTTCGGGATCCTGAATATAAATTGAATTCCTATTCAACTACTTTTGTGTTTCCCCTTGAAAAGACACCTTATTTCGGTGTTAGTTCTTCATTTTATATTAGCGGATTGCAAAGTGAAGTTTTTTCAATCAAAGGCAATATAGAAGGAGATACCGTTTCGAATTATAGTGTTATCAAGGAAGATGGTGGGAATGTGGAGGTTGGAACAGCTATACTTGCCAAATTTGGTAAAAAATTTAATAATAATTTAGGTGGTCATTTTTCATTAGGTGCAGGTATTTCCTTTACAGATAACGTCCGTCCTAGAGTTTTGGGAGGGCTAGGACTGACCTTGGGTACAAAAAACTCTTTTGCATTTGATATTGGAGTTATCGCTGGGCACGTAGATCAGCTAAGTTCAGCATACGATAATTATCCAAATATAACTTACCCTTCCTCTCCTGAGCAAATTACTTATTCAAAAATGGGAGTTTCAGGTTTTGCTAGTTTAGGTTATTTTTTCCGGTTTTGATTTGATTTATTCCGTTCTCTAGTTCAACCTCACCGATTTCGGTTTTATGATTCTCTGGGTACTGTTTTTTAGAGAGATTCCCTCAATAATTTAACCTTAACCTTTGAACATTATGGAATCAAGTACGGAGAAATCAGAATCAGTTGAGTTGGAGTCTAATGAACTCATAGATCTGTCAGAACTTATGAAACCCCTTGTAGGTGTTATTAGTAGCGCTTCTATTCTTCGAATAGAAGAAATTAAATATCATGGCTGGAAGGGCGTAAGGAGCTGCGGGGATGCCAAGAGAGTAAAGAATGAAGTCAACTATGCTATGGAGGATTTGGCAAAAACCAAAATCTATGAAAACCGACACTTGCGGTACATTCGTTATGGACATCTTGGGGGAAGTTATGTGATTTCAAACTCTGGCGGTGGAATAGAACCTCGAAAGTGTAGAGGAAACCTTGAGCTTAAATGTTTTATTGAATTTCAAACTACTTAAGTGATATCTATATGAAATTAGTGTTCGTAGTTGTTTTTTCTTTGGTCCTTTTCATTCCTCCAAATCCTTCTGGCGAATTCGTGTTAGAAGAATCTGCCGAGTTTTCTAATTGGCTATTTGTCCAAAGTGACAAAGCGTTGCAAGTTCGATACCGTGAGGATTCCAGACAAAATGGTGTTGGATCGTTTACGGTAGAGTTTAGAATAGCTTTTGATGATAAGATTTACTGTAGCCTTTCTGATTGCCTAGGTTATTATCTTACGTTTGCGTATCCTACTTTAGATAATCAAACTAGTGTTAGATCCTTCTTCAAATTTTACAATTCCTTTAGAGGGGTTTACACTTTACCAAACCCCATGCTTTTGAAGATGGAGTTTTCAGATGGTAGCAAAAGGGTTTTAAAAGAAAATGGATTTTATTATTCTGAAGCTGGTTCTGAAAATCTTTTTTTCGCAGGTATGTTATTTTCTAGTTGTGTTGATAACATATTAGCGAGTTCTGATTATTCCAGGTGTAATTCAGGACATAGGGCTGGTGAGTTTCAAATGGCCAATGCCATAGTAATTAATTAAAGTATTCAGATAATTATTTCAATAGCCGCGGGTATTTACTCGTGGCTGTTGATTTATTACCTCAATCCCTCCGAAACATCCGCACCGTATAATCCAACAACTCCACCCCGCCAATCTTCCCATGTCCCGGGATCACAATAGAAGTCTCAGGAAATGTGGATTTCACCTTCAAAACAGTTTTTGACCAAGCGCCGATATTGGCGTCTCCCAAAAAGCCATTTCCAGCTGCTAATTCCTTGATCATACAGCCGCCAAATAACACTTGATCGGAAGGAACATAGGCCACAAAGTTGTCTTTGGTATGTCCTTTACCGAGGTATTGATTAATCACTAGAATGTTTCCAGCTTTTAATTCTAGCTTCTTTTTGAATTCATTTTGTGGGATAGGATAACCTGCTTTTTTTGCCAATGCGATAGTTTTGTCTGAAGAGAAGGAAGGGATTTCTCTGGCGTGAAATTCATTTAGACCGCCCAAGCAATCCAAGTGAAAATGTGTAGCGACAACTCCTTTGACAGTAACCATTTGTTTTTTTTCTAGCCAGTTGATCAGCTCTAAGCTTGCTTCATCATCGGTCGGCGTATCAAAAACCAAGGCTTCTCCTTCATTGATTACGATCATGCCATTACAGCCAACTTTCCCATAATCATTGGTATTTAGGTAGCTGATGTGGACAAAGGTATTGGGGCTGATTTGCTCAATTTGGAGGTTCTCAGATTTGTAGATGCTAGTTGGCTGCTGACCCTGAGTGGCAACAGTACTGATTAGAATAAATAGAGTGGTAAGTAGCTTTTTGACTATCATGTGAGGGGAAAAGGATTTTTTTAATGACTCATTAACTTCACGCTTTCATTCTGAATAATGGGTATATCCTTTTGAGTAATTGCCCAGATTAATTTAACATTATGATTATCCGCAATAATGCCTGTCACCTTATATTCCTTGCTTATCTGGTTGGAAGACCGATGACCGAAGCGGCCTCAATTCTTAAGTTTAACATCTGCTACATTGCTTATTCCACCTTACTGGTAGAAAAGCGGATAATCATATTTAACATTTAAGGTGTCCTAGGGGTGACCAATCATATTCCGCAAACCGATTATTTTTTTGATAAATGAAAACATAATAATTGGGTGCTACTCGGTCAGTTTTTTAACTGCTTCTCTAATGATTTCAGGGTCACGCTTGACCTCCCGTTTACCATCAAAGCCTTTTAATAGATCTTGAAATTATTTTCTACTCGAAGTTTGGATAGATAAGTCAACCTTCGACATAGAGATTAAGAGAATAGAGGTCAGAGAATTTAATTTCCTCATCTCTATTCTCCTATTCCCTATTTCCTCAGCGTCTCCAGGTAGCTCACCAAATTCACCAGTTCTGTCTCCGTAAGAGGGAACTTCGGCATGAGCGATTCTTCAAGTTGGGTGATGCTTTCTACATTCGCGAGTTTGTAAATCTTCTGCTCAGCACTTCCCACCAGTTTCACAACCAAGTCATTTTCGGTCTTGGAGTTGACGATGCAGGTAAATTTCGTCCCATCCTTAAGTTTCACTAGGTGTGTTTCATAACCAAAACCCATTCCTTCTGAAGGATTTATGATTGCGTTGAAAAGCCCCTCTTTGGAAAGTTTATCTCCGATCTCTGATAATGCCGGGCCAAAGTCTATCCCTCGATCACCGATCTTGTGACAGGCGAGGCAGTACGTGTCCGATAGCAAAAGCCCCTTTTCTACATTTCCTTGCCGGGCGAGCAAGCTTGGCAGGTCAATCGCAGCTTGACTTGACGAGCTGCCAAATTTATCATTAGCTTCTTTTCGAATGCTTCCGTTCCAGGAAGAAAGTAGGATTTTCTGAGCTATTGGAAGTAAATCAGCAGGGATTTGATCAGTTTTAGCCAGCTCCCAGAGGTAAGGTTCTGAATTGAAACCTTTGGCGGCTTCCATAGCAGCCGTCCTTTTCTCGAGTGAGTTGGAGTTATCTAGGTACACTTCTGCGAGTAGTATTGCCATTTCCTCGTTATCAATTACCCCAAATTTTTCCAAAGACGAAATCGCTTTGGCTTCGTCTGGATCAGTAAATGACTCGGCAATCTCCTCCAACCCAAACAAAGCAGCATAGGTGTTGGCTGCCATCTGAGAGTGCTGCTTGTTTTCGGATTGATAAACTAATTTCTCCAGCCTCGTTTGTTGATCTTTCAGGCGATATTTACTTACGATATCCAGGAAGTCTCGATCATCGGCGATGCTGTTTGCTGTCTTTTTGGCGAGTGATAATATTTCTTGATCCGGGGAGGATGGGTCGAAAGTAATTTGCCTTAATATGATGAGCTGATCTTCTTCGGGGGCATTTGCGAGTAAGTATTTTAGCGTTTTGTTTTTGGCAGCAGAAGCTTGGAAATCCAGCGCTCGATAGTAAGCCTGATTGTTCCTGCCCGGTTGGGTGAGGATTATTTTTCCTAAAAGCTCAGCAGTATTGGATGCCCTGGATCTCCAGACGATATCTTTTGCCTGTTGATTTTCGAGCCAACTTTGCTCTTTATCAGCCAGATACAGAGGAAGGTATTCATCCCAGAAACCTTCGGCAGCTATCCCCAATGCCTCCAAATACCAGCGATCGCCAGATTGGTAACCTTCCACTAATTTCAGCCAAACCTCTGGATTGGCCTTGTAGCGTATGGCGAATGCGACTTCGCGACGAACTTGAGCAGATTCATCACCTGCCATTTCCAGTAGGAAAGCCACATCGCTCATTTTATTGTTTCTGTAGGCTCGAATGGCAGCTACGCGAATGTTTTCATCAGGATCTGAAGCGGCCGTTTTGATGTAGTCATTGCCGTTTGGAAGTTTGGTCAGCACCCAAAAAGCCCTCGCTCTCATTCTACTTTCACCTTCGGTAAATAGTTTTTCCAGTGCATCTTTTGCCTCAGTCCCTTTTTCTTGCAAAGCCATGAACGCTTTGAAGTGAGTGGCGCGATTTGGATTTTGGAGTAACTCCATCAAGGAAGAAATGCTTGAGTAATCTGGTTTTTTCACAGTGTATTCTACACCTTTTGGCGCTAGACGATACACTCGTCCTTTGTCCAGATCTCCCATAGCATGGCCTCCTACCCCTGGATCGTACCAGTCCGAAATGAACAAGGAACCGTCCGGCGCGACAGTTACATCCGATGGTCTGAACCACTTGTCTCTGGAGTTCCCATCCAAGAGGTTGATGATTTTCGCTTCAAAGCCTGCCCCGGATGCGACAGCTGGATAGGCCCTCACAACATTCGGTCCCGGGTCTGAGTGGATTATTTCGTTTTGGTATTCTTCAGGAAGCAATTTTCCCTCGTAAATCAAAATCCCCGTAGGTGAGCCGGCGTATGTCTGAAGGAGATTGGGAACCACGCCCGGGTCATTCAGATGCCAATGCTGCTGATATACGGAGTCTTCCATGTTGATACGTCTCGCTCGCCAATCCTGCCCGGTCATTTCATCCTTGAAACCATAATTGCCATAATCCATCACGTAGTTGATTCTGGTGCTTCGGTTGCCGTCGTCATCGTTGTCGGATTGCCACATTCGCCCGTAGCTGTCGGTAGCGAGCTCGAAGTTGTTGCGGAAGTTCCAAGCCAATATTTCCGTATCTGACCCGTCTGGATTCATCCGAAAAACCATCCCCTCGCGATAGGGCTGAGTTTCGCTGCTGACCGGTCTTCCTAGCGGGTCCACTATCGGAGATCCATCAGCATGGCGGAGTCCTTTGCCTTCATTTCCGTAGTTAAAATATAGTTTTCCGTCAGGGCCAAAAGTAAACGAGTGCATGCCGTGATCATGCTGCACTCCTCCGACTCCTTCGAATAGAATTTCTTTTTTCTCAGGCACATCATCACCATCTGCGTCGGTGAACACATAGACATACGGACTGACTGATACATAAACTTTATTTCCAAGTACAGCAATTCCCAACGCCGCGTTGATATCCGTTCCTTGGTAGAAAACCTTAGATTCATCCGCTACGCCATCGCCGTCGGTATCCTCCATAATCAGGATTCTATCGCCTTCAGCGCGCGTGGGATTTCTTGGGTTCAATGCCATTCGATAGTTGTAAGCTTCAGCAATCCAAACTCGCCCCCTGTCATCGATATCCATATTGGTAGGGTTGGACATCATCGGTTCTGATGCAAAAAGTGTGAGCTCCAAGCGATCATCAGCAACAAGAATTCCGTCAAGTGCATGTTCAGGGCTTCGCTTTTGCTCGTCTGTCAGCTTAGCATATTCTTCATCTGTGAGTTGAGCAGGCTTTTTTTCACAGGAAAATAAGAAGAATCCCAACAGACTGAGAATGGTTAATTTTTTAAACATAAAACGCGAGGTTAGTAGGGTTTGAAAATCAAGACTTCAAATTATAAAAAAGTCTGGAAACCTGAGGTAAAGTTGCGTTGCAAAGAGGTGATAATTAGGGCAAATGAAAACCAGTAAGCAGGATTGGCTCACTAGCCGAATTGCTTAGACTGTTTCGGTGATTGATCGTCTGTCCAGGAGAGCAAGGTGAATTTTAGATAGGTAAGATTGCGGTTATTCAGATTAATTGAATTAGAAATAGGTCACTTGTCATGAGGAGTACTATTTTAGCTAAATAGACTCACTTTTCATCTCACTTCTATTCATAGCAGCATGAACATTACTCGAATTACGCTACCCGCCTTTGTGTTTTTTCTCTTTTCCTATACGACTTGGGCGCAGGAATTTAAATGGTTTGGGGAAAGTCCAGAAATGATGAAGGCCGTGGAAGGTAGAGGCTGGGATGATATTGGATTCAACCGCTTACCAGATTCAGTAGAGAGTAGAGTCAGGCCTCCCGTGTGGAATTTGTCTAGGCAAACAGCTGGTTTGACGCTGAGATTTACCTCTACCAGTCCTGAGATTCATGTTTCTTATGCTCCTACCGGTAATCTTCAATTGCCTCATATGCCTGCCACAGGTGTATCTGGCGTTGATTTATATACCAAGGATCAGAAGGGTAACTGGCTGTGGGTTCGAGGTGGTTATTCTTTTGGTGAAAAAGTAACTTACAAATTCCAAGTTGATAATAGTCAGGCGGATACCAGGGAGTATTATCTCTATTTACCACTTTATAATGGAGTGAAAGGATTTGAAATCGGAGTGCCTGTGGAAAAGGATCTTGCTTTTCTTCCTGCACGAACAGAAAAACCTATTCTGATCTATGGGACATCAATAGCCCAAGGTGCTAGTGCTTCCCGACCTGGGATGGCTTGGACAACTATTTTGGCTAGACAACTCGATATGCCTTTGATTAACCTAGGTTTTTCTGGAAATGGTAGAATGGAGCCAGAAGTGATTGAATTGCTTACTCAACTAAAACCGGCAGCTTTCGTCTTGGATTGCCTTCCCAACTTAGGGAGCTTTACTGAGGATGAAGTCAAAGGCAAACTGATATCTGCAGTTCGCGCCATTCGCAATAAATACCCGGATATTCCGATTCTTTTGACTGAGCATGCTGGCTATTCTGACGGCTTGGTGCTAAATCAAAGAGCGGAGATTTATACCAACTTGAATAGATGGCTTCAAGAATCTGTAGTAAACCTGAAAGGAGAAGGAGTGAAGGCTATTTATGTATTGACTAAGGATGAAATAGGGATGGGGATAGAAGATTTTGTTGACGGGACTCATCCAAGCGACTTGGGTATGGTGAAGTATGCCGATGCTTACTCTAAGAAGTTGAGAGAGATTTTGGGGAAATCTAGATAGGAATGGATTTCCCCGATTCAGGAATCTATGTTGAATTATTCCCATGGGGTATTTTTTTCGAAACGAAATGCTAGTAGCTAAAAACCCATCCTATTCAGCTACATCATTGTTTTTTGGGAAATGGGCATATAGACTGTTCCATTAGGCAGTCAGTTTGCATGAGTTGAGTTGAGCCCCCACTTGGGCTGGTAATTAGAAAAACTTAATCAACGATACTATGAACTCCATTAATGAAAACCAACAGGAAAATAACCGGGAAAACCTAGCTGGGGCCAAAGCGGTAGAGAAAATCCGTGAATTGATTGACAAGTCAGGCTCTTGTTTTTTTGTCACCTCCACGAGTTTGAATAATTCGCATAAGTCCCGTCCGATGTCTGTACAGAAGACAGACGAAGCAGGAAATATCTGGTTTCTCTCGGCAAAGGACAGCATGAAAAACATGGAGATCGCAGCCGATACGGATGTGACACTCTATTTTCAGGGCTCTTCCTATTCCGATTTCCTAGAGCTGAATGGACGCGCCTTCATTACAGACGATAAAGCTAAAATAGATGAGCTCTGGGATCCAACCGTGAAAGCTTGGTTTACGGAAGGAAAAGATGATCCTAGAATCTCTGTGATTCAATTTGTCCCAGATAGCGGGTATTATTGGGACAATAAACATGGCAATACAGTAGCTGGTATCAAAGTTTTGATCTCGGCTATATCTGGAAAAACAATGGATGATTCCATTGAAGGAACTTTAACAGTGTAGTTGGGGCACTTTAAAGTTCATCATGTGATCCGGGCAACTGGGTCACATTTTTTATTTTAAGCCACAAAG
The DNA here is from genome assembly GCF_039969895.1 of Algoriphagus sp. Classification (GTDB taxonomy): domain Bacteria; phylum Bacteroidota; class Bacteroidia; order Cytophagales; family Cyclobacteriaceae; genus Algoriphagus. Next base: position 36,313 of record NZ_JBDVMZ010000025.1, on the reverse strand, counting down.
GACGTGAAGAATTTACTTTGAAAAGTAATTCATTCAACCTGAGGCATTGTCAAAATACAAGCCTCCGTTCGTGTCACACAAGCGGAGTTAACTGTTTCCTTCTGGATTTTTGAAGGTGGCACATTTCTAAAAGAATTAGTGCTGCTTCTGGAGAATCAGCACAACAGGTGGTACTTATCTAAAAGAATTAGTACTGCTTCTGGAGAAGCAGCACAACAGGAGCACAACAGGACAACAGGTAAAGTTTCTGTTTAGCCAAATTCTATTTTATTCCTCCAAAAGCTCCAAAGCACATATTTTTGTGGAGGATTTCCACTTGGCTGAAGCCTACTTTTTTCATCAGATCCAATTGATAATTCATCGATCTCGGAGAATCTTCTTTGTCCACATACGCCAGTACTTTTTCCCTATAATCTTTTCCACCTATGCTCTCCAAATAATCTCCATAACGTTCCCAAGTGTATTCATTGAGCAGTTCGGTGTCTTGCGTGATCAAATCAGAGATCATCAGACAGCCCCCAGGTTTGAGTAGGAAAAATAGCTTTGCAAAGGTCTTTTCCCAATCTTCATCTTCCCGCAAATGATGCAGAACTGCTCCAGCCAAAATGATGTCAAAGCTCTCTTCCGGAAGATATACGTCCCTGATGTCACCTTGGAAAGCGGAGACTGTTCCTTGGGTTTCGGCTGACACTCTTTCCAGTGCTTTCTCCAGCATTTTGCCACTCAGATCGACCAGCCAGCAGGAGAGGTTGGGGAGTTTGCTCAGCATTTTCAAGGAGTAATTTCCCGCTCCACAGCCTACGTCCAGGATATTTGAAGCAGCAGGGACTATTCGCTTGGCAGCTTCAGTGATGAGTTCTAGGGAGATTGTCGCGTCGATAGTGGCGACTTGACCTGTATCTAAGTTGGAAAAACGTGCTACATCCTGATCGAAACGCTCGCGGATTTCGGCATTGCTGGATTTATTCATGGGATTAAAAGAATTGTATTTATAAATGCTGATCAAATAAAATCATATTTCCATCGGGATCTTTGACCATACAGCTAGCCGGGCCAGTGGTGTTCTCGTCTGCAGGATTCAATATCTCAATAGTGCCGGCCTTAAGTTTTTTTTGGATTTCTCGCACATCCTCAAATTCTTCTAAGGCTTGAGCATTTTCATCCCAGCCTGGATTGAAAGTCAGGATATTTCCTTCAAACATGCCTTGAAAAAGCCCGATGAGGGTCCCCTCATTTTTCATAATCAGGTAGTTGCTCTCCATGGATCCACCCACTTGTGCGAAGCCAAGTTTTTCATAAAATGACTTAGATGCTTCTAGATTTTTGACACTGAGACTGACGGAAAATGCCCCTAGTTTCATCTCTGTTGGGGTTGTTACTAGAACGGATAAGGAAGCTTGCTTATCGGAGGTGATAAATGAATGACAGAAAAACCCAAGGCTAAACGCAGCTGTCATGGCTGTAGCCAATTGTACTAGTCTATTCATGATGCTGCAGGTTTTATTATAGAAATTTCAAAAAGGAAACCATCGTGCCTAGGTGTAAGGCTTCGTGGTAATTGTTGAAGGTGATTGCGTCTTCTACATTCGCTAGATGGAAGCCTTTGGAGGTGGTGAACTCTTGGTATGCAGTGAATTTCCCGCTTTCATAATCCTGGATCGTTTGCTCCACGGGTGAGATCAGTAGCTCTTTGAAAAGGTTAACCGTCTCTTCTGATACCTGTTCTTCAGGCTTGGTGCCAGGTTTGTAAGCTGCGAAAAGCTCGTCCGAAATGGCCATCGGCAAGCCTGAAAGTGCATATACCAATCGCTGCTGCACTACGATCACGTGACCTATGTTCCAGATCAGGTTGTTGTTAAATCCTTCCGGAATTTTGTTCAGCTGAGCTAAGGAATTATGGTGAAGAAATTTGGAGTAAATGGTTCGGTTAGTTTTCCAGATGTGAAAGTTGGTCGTCATAGTTAATTAGGAGGGTGAGTTTAGTTATTTTCTAAATCGAGACGTCTAAGTTTATTTTTGGCCTCGGCGAGTTCGCTTTTGAGTTCATCTACTTTTTGAAGGAGGTTGAGGATCACATCTATTCCTTCTGGATTGACTTGAAGATCCTGATGGATTCGGATCATTTTCTCTAAGTCAGCTACTTTTTCCTCAGGAATAAACCGCACCTGCTCTATGGTGTGGATTTCGATCAAACCCAGACTGTAAAGTGAGTCCACAAATGAGACTTCGATCTCGTAGTGGGAGCAAAGCGTCTCTATTACTATCAATTCTTGCTGTGCCATCTTATCGTAGTTTTTGGAGTTCTTCAAATAACTTTTTCTCTTTTTCCGTCAGGTTGGAAGGGTTTTTTATGGAATAAGTGAGAATTAAATCTCCGAATTCTCCCTCTTTTTTATAGACTGGAAAGCCTTTTCCTTTGAGTCTTACCTTGGTTCCGTTTTGTGTTTCGGGGGCGACTTTCAATTTAACTTTTCCGTCAAAAGTATCCGCCACTAGCTCGCCACCCAGGATAGCGGTATAGAGATCCAGTTCTACTGTGGCATAGAGATTATCGCCTTCGCGCTGGAAATTTGTGTCATTTTTGAGAATAAATTTGATGTACAAATCTCCGTTTGGGCCTCCATTGACGCCGGGAGCGCCCTTGCCTTTGATTTTGATTGTTTGCCCATCGGCAATGCCTGCGGAAATAGTGAGACGGATATTTTCGCCATTTACCGTGAGTACCTGCTTGTGAGTGGTGTAGGCATCGCGTAGGTTGAGCTGTAACTCGGCATTGAAATCCTGTCCTTTGAACTTAGTGGTGCGACCTCCCTGTCGAAATCCTCCTCCAGCACCACCAAACATAGACTCGAAGAAATCGGAATAGTCTGCCCCGCCAAAGTTCTCGCCACTGAATCCAGATCCGTAATTCCCCTGACTTCGCTGCTGCCTTCCTCCGCTCGCGCCAGCCTGCTCAAACTGATCCGCATGCTTCCAGTCTTTGCCGTACTTATCGTATTTCTTACGTTTTTCGGGGTCGGAGAGCACCTCATTCGCCTCATTGATTTCTTTGAATTTTTGCTCCGCCGTCCTATCATCAGAGTTGACATCCGGGTGATATTTTCGGGCGAGTTTGCGGTAAGCTTTTTTGATGTCTGCTTCACTGGCATTTTTGTCAATGCCTAGCACGCTATAGTAGTCTATAAATGCCATAATCTTAACTGAAGTTTACTATGGGGTTGGAAAAAAGAATTCGAAATACTGGATAGAGTTCTTTGCCTTCAATATAAAAAGAAAGTGAGCGATAGCCTGATAATTTGTGGCAATATGTGCCCGCCTACACGTATTTAGCTCGACTGGCTGTGGCATTAAAAAGGATAGCCGATGGCGAAATTGAAAATCAAGTTTTCTTTCCTCCATGTTTTACTACTGATATCAAAGGAGTTGCCCCAGCGTTCACCTTCTGGTAAATAAGGGATGCGCACTGGCGTCGCCAGATCCATTCTAATCACAAAGAATTCAATGTCCACCCGCAAACCTACGCCTGTGCCTACGGCCATTTGATTCCACCAATCTGAGGTGAACTTTCCGCCTGGAAGGGCTTCATTTTCATTGATCAGCCAGATGTTACCTGCATCCATAAACAGCGCGCCCTTCAATAAGGAGACGATGGGGAAGCGGTACTCTATATTTCCTTCGATTCGAACATCACCTGTTTGATCGAAAAATGAATTGACATCAAAGTCTTCCGGACGATAGGTTCCCGGGCCTATGGATCGGATTCGGAAGGCTCGCACGCTATTAGGTCCGCCAGAGAAATATTGCTTGATGTAAGGCAAGGATCCTGAGTTGCCAAAAGGAAAACCAAAACCAGCAAATAGCCGAGTAGCGATTGCCTGGTTTTGGGAAATATTCAAGTGATACCTCAGGTCTAGATCTACTTTGCCATATTGAGCGTATTCTAGCCCGAGTATTTTTCCATTTTCGTTGCCACCTATTTTGTCGATAAGGTTCAGCGCATTTCCCGCAAAATCCAATCCCAATCCTAGGAAATATCCGTGAGTTCGGAACCTGTCATTGAGTTTATTATAATTGAAATTATAATTGACTCCGGCGATGAAGTTTTGTTCAAAACTTCGCCTCAAGAAAGGATTTTCATCTAGAATCTCCTCAAATTCAGGTGAAGTCTTGCTAAGGTTGACCACGTTCAGACTGATGGGATTTATTTCATGATAAGCATACTTGTTTGCATTCCAGAAGTAGCCATAGTTGGCCGATACCGAATTGAGATTATAGAGCTGACTTCTGCTTAGGTATTCTGCGGCCAAGCCCATTTTAGTCTTGGGTACTGAGTAGCTGAACTTTTCTTTTATCGGTACGAAAAAGATAACTCTAGGGAAAATAAGATCCGCAGATAGACCGAGCTCTAGCGACTGAAGCCCTTTTCTATCTTCTCCACCCGCTATTTGGAATTCATAGCCTATCCTGCCGGTTAGATTCAGCGTTTCTCCTCCTTTGAATAGATTTCTATTTCTATAGACTAGATTCAGAGCCGGTCCTGCAAAATTGTTGGATTTGGAAACGGCCAACAACTCAGCTCTAACCGATCGCTTGGTCATCGGCGATAAATAAAAACTACCCTTCAGGTGGCCGAGAGAATCTGAAGTGCTAAGCGCCTCATACCTGAGATTGACAAATTTATAATTGCCGATGGAACTTAGCCGATTGCTCGAAAGCCTGGATAGCTTGGGGTTGTATCGCTGACCTTTCTGGATCAGAATGTAATCGTTAAGTAAGCGAGGTTTGAAGACGTCTTCCCCCTGAATGAAGTTCTTCCCATCTAGGTAGGTAGTGTCGATTTTCTGCCCATTTTCATCGATTGAATAATCTGGGAAAACATTGATAGAGTCAATGGTGTACGGTATAATACCAGTGGTGGGCACATTTCTTTTCATCCTAAGGTATAGTTTGAAAAGGCGAGCGCTATCCGAAATATTGGTGTCCGCTTCAAAAATCAGGTAATCGCTGTTGAAATTATAGTAGCCTTTGGCTTTCAGCGCGGAGTCGATTCTGGTTCTTTCAGCATTTAAGGTGTTTAGGTCAAATCTACTTCCTTCCTCTAGCAGGGACTCATCCATGAGTGCGATGATTTCCCGGTCTATCTCCATACTATCTCTAGCTACGACCAGCTCGGTAAGTTTGTAAGGAGTAGAAATCGATGCGGAGTAGGATACCGATGCGAATTTTTCTTTTCGCGTGACTTCTGAGGTCGCGGTGCTGTAGAAAAAACCTCTGTTTTCCAGTCTGTTCAAGATCAGGTCTTCGGTACGACTTGGAGTGACTTGGCTAAAATAGACTGGTTCTTCACCTAGTTTTTTGTTTAGAAAGCGGTTGATGAAGCCTGGCTTCTCTTTGGTTCCTTTATAATGAGCCCAAAGACCCACATACATCCCAAGGATTTTGGAATTCGGTTCTGGTCTCAGAAGACTTTCAAGTTCCTCTTCTACGTCTTTGAATCCTTTAATGTCCTCCTCTGTCTTTACATCAAGGGTGGCTCCAGTGTACAGAAATTCATCTTCAGGGATATATTTTTTCACGTTGCAGCTGAGCACAGCCACCAAGAGAAGTAAATAACTAGCCGATATGAATTTCTTAATTTTCATTTTCCTCCTTATTCTTCTTTTTATCAGTATTCTCCAACTCATCAGTTGGATTGGTCTTGGGTTGATCTTCTGCGCTGATAGGGGATTTGAAAAGCTCCGAGAATTCATTGAATTCCCGGTTGAAAATCAAGCCACCGCCAGTCACGACGAGCTGACCATCGATGATACTTTCGAATTGGTTTTTGCGGAAGGCACGAATTCTCCAGCGCCCGTCCTCAGTTAGTAAGTACTCAAAACTCACATTGGCGAGGATTGAATTGGCTTGATCGGTACCTTGAGAGCTACCTTCAAGATCTACCTGGCTGCCCACCTGTACGATCAGTCTGTCGTCAAAAAGCGTCTGCTGGGCATTGATGTTCAAATCTGTTCGGTTGGTAGCGCTACCAGATTGGTAATCTTGATAGCTATCTACATCAAATCCTACCTGAAAACCGCTGTCTCCAAATAGTTTATTCGAAAGGGCGTTCATCTGGTCTGAAAGTACCTGACTTACGGAGTTTCTGGCGATTGCCTCAGCTCCTCCTCCCGAACCATCACTGCCAGAGGAAGGAAAAAATCTATTCAAAACCAGGAGTGAAAATACCTGCTTGTTCAGCTCATCTTCCTGCTCATTGATTTGAAGCACCCGGGAATAGACATTGCCGCCAAATGCACCACGCTGGTCTTCGGGCATGTCTAGTAAGAAAGATATTTCTGGCTGTAGCAATTCTCCGTTGACGTTGAGATATACCAAGAAAGGGATTTGCTGCTTATACTGCGCCTGAGTCTCCTTATTACTTCCAGTCAGCTGGGCAGACATGAGATCTGCCGCTGCCGTTTCTACTCTGTAAATCGCCTGAATATCCAAGTCAGCATCCATAGGATCCCCATTCCAGCTGATTCTGCTCCCCGGATTGATTTCAAATTTTCTACTTACGAGGTTATAAAGGGACATTTCATAGTGCCCTGTAGAAATCTCAAAGTTGCCACTTAGGGTGATTCTTCCATTTGGGTTGATGTCCATTTGCAGATCTGCTTCACCGCCTATCTGTAGGTTATCTCCTGTGGATGGATCTATTATTATGGTGAAAAGCGCAATGGGATCAATATTCAAAATAGCCTGAATATCATATCCAGAGAAAGCAGAAGTGTTTTCTTCCAGTTGGCGGGTGAGAATATTATCTGGATTTTGCTTGTTGACAAATACTACAACGCCTTGTCTTTCCACCAGATCCAGTTCTGACTCGGGTATGATGATAGTCAGATCGGTGTTGTCCTTGATTGTCAGTCTGGCTCTCACTACAGGTAAAATTAGATCGCCATTTATAGAAATATCCGCACTTAGCGTGGCTTTTCCATATACCAATTCATTTTCACTGTCCGTAGAATTTACCGCCATGAAATTGTCAGCCGTGAGTTCCAAATCAAAAGTTGGATTTAGAAAACTTTCTGTTCCTACCATTCCATCCACTTCAAACGTGTTCTTGTCAGTATCTTCAAAGGTGAATTTATCAAAATATACACCTTCATTATCAACCCTGATTTTCTCGTCAGCCAGCATATAAGTGGTGCTGAGCTGTGCCGGCACAAATGAAGTTTTGTTGAATTGGATTTCTCCTTCATACCTTGGATCGCTAGTGGTTCCGTTTGCCGTAATCGTCCCGGTTAAGTAGCCTGAAGCATTCAAAATCTGATCTTGTGACAACGCAGCGATTTTTTCCATCTCGATTCTATTCAGATCTAGCTGCAGATCAAACTCTCCTCCTGCTTCGCTAGCGACATAATCTCCCTTCAGATCAAGATCAAACCCGCCGTCTTTCAAGCCGAGTTCCAAGACGTAATTCCCAAGGCTTTTTGCTGTTGCCAGTAGATTTAGATTGCCAAGAGGCACATTCACGACTTTTAAGCTATCGATCGTCAAATCTCCCATCAGCCCCAGTGCGCCAAAGGGATTCTCCACCACTAGTCTTCCGTCCATTTTGCCACCGGCAATTATTTCCTCTGGATTCAGCAAACTGGTAATTGTGGAAAGTCTAAACTCTTCGAATACCATGGCGATATTTTCCTCCGTGAACCCATCTACATTATTCACAAAGGAGATTTCTTGGTTAGCTTTTGTAAAATGAAATTCTTTGAATTCTAGCTTTTGACTTGAGTATTCTACTAAATTCCCCTCGGGGACCTGCCATTCTTCACCTTTGAGCAAGAGCTCTTTTGGAGAAATATGAAGGCTGATCGTGTCGCTGTTGATGCCTATGTCAGATGCTACATGGTACGTACGCTCTTCCTCTTCGTAGGAATTAAAATCAAAGTAAAGTCTAGCGTCTGACAACTGGCCAGTGAAGTAAGTTTTACCAATGTCCAAAGGTCCAGAAGTCAGATTTTGGAACCCGAAATAAACCGAAAGTGAATCTCTATCCGACCGAACTCTAACTCCAAGACTATCTACTTCCGTTCCTCCATAGTTCACATAAGGAAAATCAATGTTTGCAGTGAGGGAATCCAAATCCTGGAAATAATCCATGTGAATTCTCGCTGAGTCGAATTGCTCAATGCCCTGAAGCAATACCTCGCTGAGTAGGGGATCATCGGATATTTTCAAATCCACGTTCATCACGATATCTCTATCCGCGGCACGTCTTAAGGAGTCATCGCGATCCAGGTATTGTCGGAAGTGCTCGCCCAGCGCAGTAGCCAATTCTGTTGGATTAGTGTTGGTTCGCACAAAGCCATTCAGCAGCGAACTGGCTATATCCACACTCGTAGAGTCCTCTCTTACGCTGCCGTTGAGAAGTAATTCTCCTACTGGATAGGTTCTTCCGTCGTAGATCAATGTGGCATCCTGCAGCTCGGCATGAAGGTCGAATTCTTCCAGATTTCCTTCGAAATCTGCAAGTAATTTGAGCTGGGCTCTCGTACTTTTTTCTGTAAGACCAAGTTCAAAGAAATCTGCTCCCTGCAAATCCAGTTGGAGGTCCACCTTCGCATTAGTAGAGTCCAAATCTACCTCAGTGAGTAGGTCAAAAACCAAAAACTCAGAATCCAATCCGGCTTCTATATCGCCTGCACCATTTACTATTTTACCCTCTAGCTTCAATCCAGAGTAATCCGAACCGTAAAGTTTTAATCGCTCAAAAGTGGAGGTCAATTCGGCATTGAGGTCCTGTAGGCTAGACCCTGATCCGTTTATTTTAATGCCAACAGTCAAGGTGTCAAGTTCTGGTTGCTGGAGTAAGTTGCCCAGCTGAAGTTGATTCACGCGTAGGTCGGCATCGAAGGCTAGTTGACCATTATTTTGATAGGCCCCGTCCAGCAGCACAGTTCCAAAATCTGTTTCCAGCGATAGGTCTGCCAGTAGGTCTTCCAATGTCCCGCTGGTACTTGCTTGCATACTGATCTCTTCTGGCAACTGGATGCCATAATCCTCTTCATTGATGAATTTAAGAAGAGTTGTGCGATTGGTGCGCAGGTGTAGCTTTGGGAAATCAAACGCAAGTTGATTCACATCCAATGCATTCTGAACAGAGCCACTCGCATCAAAGGTTGTTTGTCCCCAGGCCAGGTCTGCTTCCGAGACTTCTAGTGAGGCCAGGTCCCCTTTTGCTTGAAGCTGTAGCTCGAATGGGGCAGCCTCTAGCTCTTGGATAAGTGTGTCTTGAGCTAGTTCTGGGGCGAAAAAGTAACTGTCTCTCACATCCAGGGTGGAGTTATTTACCAGGAAGTCAAAGTCAATGATAGTTGGGTTTTCTATCAATTCCTGAATCGATGGATAATCCAGTGAAATCTCTGCATTTATGCTACTTCGATTGGTAGCCAGAATAAGGTTGTCAATCGTTGTGGTACTATTCCCGGCTTCCAGCCCGAACTGGAATTCCTTGAGCTCAAATCCACTTGCTTCTTGGAAATGAAACTCCTGCAGTGAAGCTCCTGCTTTTTTATCCTCAAGGAAAATATTAGTTGCCGCAAAAGTCAAGTCAGAAATGCTGATCGCTTCTGGATTGAAAAATCCTTTTTGAAAAGGAACATCAGCTGTTTTGTATTCGATATTCGTGGAGTCAATCCTTATTTCATCTGCTTCTACTGTCCACGCTGGCCACTCAAAAGGCGTCGATGAATCCTCGCTCGTAGAGTCAGGACTCGTAGGGATAGAGAAATCGTGGAAAAGAATTGAGGAGTTTTCCAGCGCCAGGGTGCTGAGTTTGACAGTTTGAGATTGCAGATCAGCTTTCGGTAGCTCTACCAGTAGTTGGGCTAGTTGCACCTGGGCTTTTTGCTTGTCCGGAACACTGCTGTAATCCGCCGAAACATTCGTGAGAGAAAGTCTCTCGAGTGTAAGATTAGGTAATAAGGATTCTGTTTCCGTCTCTTCAGTAGGAGGAAAAGGTTTGGTTTGCTGGTAATTGATTTGCGTGTTTTGAAGGGCGATTTCTTCTACATCAAACTCATAGGTTTCCAAATCCAACCCAGGAATGCTGACGTCCATTTGCCCCAAATTTATTGCGGCAGTTATTCCCATTACCTCGTCCAAGTAGCTGACGTCAAAATCCCGAAGTGAAATCGGTGAAAGTTTTATTTTCAGCGGATTTGAGGCGGTGGTATCCGTAGGTGTGATTTGCGTGCTATCCGCAGGTTGGGAAGCAAAAGCCTCAAGTATAAAATCAAAGTTGAACTTCTCAGTTTCCGCACTGCGAGAGACCCTAGCCACTACACCTTCCCAATTCAGCTTGGTGACATTGATGTTTCCGGTGCTGATCAATGGTGCAATTGCGACTCCTGCCTCCAGATTTTTTGAATAAATCAGGGTGTCTCCCTGGGTATCCTCCAAGTATAATCCTTCGAGGTAAATATTGCCTGAGAAGGTAATGAAAAGTCGCTCTATCGCTACCTCCGTGCCTATTTTGTTAGCTACATAGCTTGTGGCTTTGTCCACTAATATCCCCTGCCCCCACGGACTTCTGATGAAAAGAATCAAGGCAATCAGGAGAAGGACAATAACCCCCAGAATTATGCCTAGAATCTTGAAAAATTTGGTAAGAAATGTTTTAATGGGGGCAACTTTTTAAAGGTGAAAAGGATCTTGATTTTATTCAACCTATAAAATAGTCAAGAAATAAGCCAGAATTAAAGGCACTTTCATTTTTTAAGGGATTCATGTAAAAGGTCTATGGCGGAGGATCTACTTATTCTTTTTATAGGTCCTCATATACTCAGCCATTTCTTCTGCTGTCATTTTTGTTTCGGAGCCCGGTGTCAGCTCAATGGCTTCTTGGATCGCCTTGTCTGAGCGATCAATGAATTGCTTCGGCTTTCCTTCGCTTTTGATTAGGTCAAAGGCATCGTACAAATCACCCGTGGCGGTGTAAGCTCCATAGCTCAGACGGTCGCCTTCTATACTTATCAATTGATAAAGCTGGGTGTTGGAAGCAGCACGGTCCATCCATTTGGTCATGGTGAGGTTGTACATTTTTGGGCCACTGACAGATACTACATAAACAGGCCCCTGTGCCTCAGGATCTTGATTGCCTACTCCTGATGGAAGATTTCGGCCTCGGCCATACGAATGATCGTGTCCTTGCAGAATTAGGTCAACTTTGTACTTATCGAAAATTGGCTTGAAAGCCTCCCTGAATTCTGTGTTGTCTCGACCGGTACCCGAAGAATAAATCGGGTGATGAAAAGTGATAATCGTCCATTTCTGGGTGTTTTCTGATAACACTTTTTCCAACCAAACTTTCTGCGTTTCCATAGATTTCTCGTTCACTACGATTTCCTGGGAATTGAGAGAGATCAATCTTAGGTCTGAATAGTCTGTGTAATAAACGGTCTCTGAGAATTCCTTTGGACCATTTTCAGGAAAGGAGAATTGTTTTTTCCAGTGATAGTCCAATACCAGTGAACCATCCTCCTCACTGTCGTATTCGTGGTTGCCGGGTGTAGCCAAGCTCGGGATCATGCCATTGATAAATGAACCGGCGTAGTTCCATTCGCCCCATTCGGCATCATCCTGAGTTCTGTTGATTAGATCACCGGCATGAAGCATAAAAGCCGCTTTTGGCATGTTCGAATACGCCTGACGGATGATTCTGGACCATTGAGATTTGAGGTTGTTCTGAGCATCACCAAAATAAACGAATGAAAAAGGAGTGCCTTTTTCTGGAGCTGTTCGAAATTGCAACCATTCGCTCCAGGTACCTTCTTTACCTACACGATAGGCATACGTAGTGGCAGGTTTTAGGCCTCTGAAGGTAATTGAATGATAATTTGCCAGCACGCTATCCACGTCCAGGGACTCCGTTTTTGCTTCTAAGGTTTCCACCTGTTCCAAATAAATCGGCGTATTTGGAGCGAGAATAAGTTGTGCTTTTGAATCTGAAACTTCGCTAGAAGTTCTCCATGTCACAGATTGAGTTGTTTTGGGGTCGTCCGACCAAGTCAAAATAATACGGTCTGGATAGGCTGAGGGGAAAAAATCCTGTGCAGCTACGCTGAAGGAAAGCACTAGAAAAATTGATGCAATAAAAGTGATCTTGATTAGCCTGTTCATCTGCTGGAAATTAAGTAGTCTCTATGGTGTAAAGTAGGCATTAAATGCTGGGAAATAATGGGAAGGAGCGTTAAGGAATTTTTACTTCTTCTGTGGCTACTGAGATGAGGTCCGCTCGGAAACTCAACGCAGATAAAACCAGTCCTGTGAGTACTACTCCACATGCCACGATCCAATTCCAGTACGAAACCTGAATAGCAAACAATTGCAGCCCAAGGCCTGCCAGCCAAACCAAATGTCCGCTTGCCGTTCTTATTCTTCTTGTTTTGATGTCAAATCGGCTTTTTCCCTCATCAATTAATGGTCTGAAAAAGTCTCGGTACTGCCAAAGTAAGATCAGATTAAGCAGGAGTAAAAATGCCAAAACGTAAGGAGTTCCTCGCCAATCCAACGAAATGGTGACCATCAAAATGTTGGCAATCATAGGAATCATCATGATGCTCCCAAGTAGTTTATACCGCGTAGTGACTAGCATATAACCTATGCAGATTTGGCTCAAAGCGATAAATTTTCCATAAAACCCTAATCCATAAGGCTCGAGTTCTTCTATCAACCATACAGGTCCTATCCAGCCAAAAAACTGATGCTCGTGAAAAAGTTTTGCCATTCCAGCGCCCCAAAAGGTGAATCCCAGGAATATGGAAATGCTAAGTAGGATGAAGTGTAAGAATCTATTCATAGGAAAGTGGTTAAACGGAGATTGAATTTATTCAAAATTCAAATAATCCTGAAGGCGAGTGGAGTTAGATAGTCTCATTTACTCTTGAAAACCAGCTCTGTTAATTTTTTCTTAGATTAATTCTAAATAGATGTTGTTTAGAATTGATCTAATTAATAATATTGTGCCAGATTTGAAAACACAACCCCTATGAATTCAAGAAATTTACTTCTCACCACCCTGTTTTTCTTTAGTTTACTAAAGGTCTATGCACAGACCTCCAGTATAAAAGGAACTGTAACCACCTCAGATAATCAGCCGATAGAATTTGTAAATGTCGGGATAGAAGGCCTGGCAAAAGGTAACGCAACAAATAGAAATGGCTTTTTTGAAATAAAGAATATTGCGCCAGGAAGCTATACGCTCTTTGCATCTTTTGTGGGAATAGAAACCCAAATGAAAACAGTGCAACTCAGCGCGGGGGAAACACTTTCTGTAAACTTTATTTTGAAAGAAAGTTCTACCGAACTGTCCGAAGTGATCGTCACGGATTTGTCTTCTAATAGATTTTATACTGACAGCAACTTCACGGTGGCTAAACTTCCACTCACTGACCTAGAAAACCCTCAGGTTTACAACTCTATTTCGCAGAAAATTCTAAAGGAGCAAGTAGTGACCAATATGAACGATGCTTTGAAAAATGCAACTGGCGTCACCCGTCTTTGGGAATCCACCGGTCGTGGAGGTGATGGTGCAGAGTATTACTCTATGAGAGGATTTTCCGTGCAGCCTACTATGGTCAACGGAATGCCGAGTTTGAATAATGGCGGACTTGATCCAGCAAATATAGAGACGGTGGATGTGATCAAAGGCCCGTCAGGTACGCTTTTCGGTAGCTCGGTGATTTCTTACGGTGGTCTGATTAATATCACTACTAAGCGACCAACGGACACCTTTAAAGGTGAAGTTGGATTTATCACGGGCAGCTTTGGGCTCAATAGAATTACTGGAGACGTCAATGTTCCCTTGAACGAAAATGCTTCAATGCGAGTAAATTCAGCTTATCAGACGAATAATACCTTCCAGGATGCTGGAGGGAGGAACTCCTTCTTTTTTGCTCCATCCTTCAAGTTTGAGGCTAGCGAGCGTCTGACTTTCCTTATCAATACAGAGTTTTTGAGTGCCAGCTCAGTGAATGCTCCGATGATCTTCTTGAATCGAAACAATCCGCTGAGTTTTTCTTCCATCGATCTCTTCGAGCAGAATTATGAGAGATCATTTACAGGAAATGAATTGAGCATCAATAACACTTCTTATGCGCTACAAGCTCAGGCTTTTTACAAGCTTTCAAACAGCTGGACTTCTCAGACGGTAGTTTCCAGAAGTACTACCAAAACAGATGGCTACTACCATTACTTATTTGACGCAAGTAATGGAGATGCTTTCACCAGATTTATCTCAGATAGAAATGGTCAGACTATCGCTACGGATATTCAGCAGAATTTCATAGGTGATTTCACGTTGGGTTCTATGCGAAATAAGCTAATCGCCGGAGTGGATTACTACATGCAAGATGTCCTAAACAGCAGCACAGGCTGGGTAGGCAATGGCGTGGTGACACTTTCAGATGGAAAAGACACCGGAATATTGACTCAGGCTGGGGTTGACGACTTGTTGAAAAATTCCTTCGAAGGAAACTCTACGGGTAGCACCCGAGTGGTAAGTGCTTATGTGTCTGATGTGATGGAGGTGACTTCGAAGCTTTCGGTGATGGCAAGTGTACGAGTTGATAATTTCAAGAATGAAGCTTGGGGAACTGATTCAGAAGAGAATTCCCAAACTGCCGTTTCTCCTAAGTTTGGCATCGTTTACCAACCAGTCAAAGACAAGGTGTCCATCTTCGGTAACTACATGAATGGCTTCTCCAATGTGGCGCCTACTACGGTGAGCGATGCCGATGGATCAAACCCACAGTTTAAAACTTTCGATCCCGAGCGAGCAAATCAATATGAGTTTGGAGTAAAAACTAATATCCTTCAGGACAAGATTGCTGCTACCGCGAGCTATTACAACATTACCGTTTCTAACCGAGTGATGACAGATCCTAACAACATCAATAATACCATCCAAGGAGGAGAAGTAGTGAGTAAAGGATTTGAATTCAGCGTGATCGCAACGCCAGTAGTAGGCTTAAATCTAGTAGCGGGATTCAGTACAAATGATGCTGAGGTGACGGAGGATTTCCCAGAGAGTGGATACTTAGGACTTCGTCCAGAAGAAGCCGGACCTGAATACTTATTTAATTTCTGGGCAAGCTATTCATTCACTGTGGGTGCACTGAAAGGTTTTGGGTTAGGTTTCGGTGGCAACACAGCCAGTGAGCACCTTACCATGAATAGAGAGAATATTGGAAGCTTTGCTCTTCCTTCTTATCAAGTATTCAATGCCTCACTTTCCTATACTGGCTCCCGGTATTTCTTAGCCCTGAAAGTCAATAATCTTACTGACCAGAAATATTATACAGGCTGGTCAACGGTGACACCACAGAACCTTCGGAACGCTTCAATTAGCCTTAACTATAGATTTTAATGGATCTAAAAAAGACAATTAACAAACTTCACCTCTGGCTCGGACTTTCTTCCGGGCTAGTGGTGTTTGTAGTAGCAGTCACCGGGTGCATTTATGCATTTCAAGCTGAGATAAAGGAGTTGACCTATCCCTTTTTATTTGTCGAGCCGCAGGAAAAAGCAGTTTTGCCACCGAGCCAAATCAGTGAGATCGCGCAAGAAGCATTTCCTGAAGGACATCTGCACGCCATTCTTTATCCTACTGCCGAAAAATCAGCCCAAGCAATTTTTTTCAGCTACGGAGAGGGCAATGATCATTACCAGATCGCCTATATTAATCCTTATTCTGGTGAAGTACTCAAGCTTAAAGACGAGTATGCTGATTTTTTCCGAATAGTTTTAGATGGACATTTCTACTTATGGTTGCCGCCTGAGATTGGTCAGCCGGTAGTCGCTAGTTTTACCCTGGTCTTCCTTTTTATGGTGATCTCAGGGCTGATACTTTGGTGGCCCAAAAAGAAGAACCTGAAGCAAAGTCTAAAGATCAAATGGTCTGGAAGATGGAGACGAAAAAACTACGATATGCATAAGGTGTTAGGCTTTTATGTAATGAGTTTTGCGCTGGTTTTTGCTGTTACTGGCTTGGTTTGGGGCTTTGTATGGTTCAGAGATGCACTCTATTTTACAGCATCCGGCGGAGATAAATTTGTGGAGTATTATAATCCTATATCTGATTCCACACAGACTTATCAGGGAGAAATTCCTGTGCTGGATGCGGTGTGGATGAAAATGCAGAAAGAATATCCCGATGCAGATTATATAGAGGTGCATCCTCCGGAATTTGAAGGAGCGGCGATTGCTGCGAATGCGAATCCAGATGCCTCGACTTATTGGAAATCTGATTACAGATATTTTGATCAAAACACATTGGAAGAACTTCCTGTGGATCATTTTTATAACAGATTCGAGGAGGCTACTGTCGCCCAGAAGATGATGCGTATGAACTACGATGTGCATGTAGGAGCGATAGCAGGCCTACCAGGAAAAGTCCTAGCCTTCTTGTTAAGCGCGATCATTGCATCGCTGCCTGTAACTGGATTTTTGGTCTGGTGGGGTAGGAGAAATAAAGTGAAGAAAAAGTCTCTGATTAAGGTAAGGGAGAAGGTGCCTGAGTTGACTGAGGCTTGAGTTCAAGTGAAAAGTAGTAAATCGGAAAGGTTGTCAGTGATTACAGCCTTTCTGCATTTTAGAGTGAAAAGGCAGCAGTTTTTCTTTGTTGGAGATGAGTTTGGGTTTTGTCAAAAATCCTTATTTTCGACACCTAAACCTTCTTAAAATGACTTCAGCAAGCGAACTAGCTCCAGGGAGCAAACTTATACATCCGAAGTTCGGAACGGGGATGATTCTATCTCTGGACGATACGTATTACAAAATCTACTTTTACAACACGGAGGAAGTAAAGACTCTCGCTCGTGATTACGAGGGCTTTACTGTGGAGGAAGCGAAAGTTCCGGATTTCCCGATGCTGACGATGAAGGACGTGGAAAGAGCTATTCGTGAAGCCTTGATCCAAACTTCTGAGCGGGCACCTATAGTGCCTCTAGGTGGAAAATGGATGGGTGGAACTGTCGTTTTCGAACCGAATGACGAATCTCTTCAAGCGAAAGAAATCCCCATGGCAACGTTCTTTCACAAAATCGTGATGGTACGGGAAAAGCTGCGCGTATTGGAACAAAACATCAATAACCATCCAAAGCTGGACGATGAAGATCGTGTACACTTACAGCAATACATCACCAGAGCCTATGGTTCACTGACTACTTTCAATGTCTTGTTTGCTTACAAGGAGGATCAGTTTAAAGGAAGCGGGTCTTAGGATTTCAGCTATCAGGTTGCCGCTTTTTAGATTTTCGGACTTGAGCATATGTTAAATTTTAGCTCTGATTCTGCTGAGTGTCTCTATCGTCATATCGAGGAAAGAAGCGATCTGACCTACAGATGCACGATGGATCACTTTTGGCCGGTATTGCATCAGTTCGAGGTATCTTTCCCTAGCAGTTTTGAATTTGTTGAATATTTGATGCTCTTCGAGGACGATGTAATAGCGCTCCAAAATCATACGATAGGCACGTTCCAGTTCAGGAAAATCAATGAAACTAGCTTGAAGGTTGTCATAAGATATTTTATAAATCCTACTCTTTTCCATCGTTTCAATGTTTTCGTAGGATGGTTTTCGAGTGATGAAGGAGTGCATAGCAGTGACAAATTCTTCATCCAGCGTAAAGGAAACGGTGATATCTCGGCTTTCTCGGATATAATAACTTCTCGCGGACCCCTGAGCTACAAAATAAAGATGTTTGCTGATTTGTCCTTCTCTTTCCAGAAGAAACCCTTTTTCAACTTCAAATTCTTCAAGATGACTTGCAAAAGCTTGCTTGGCTTTATTGCTGATGGTCGGGAATTTGCTAAATAGATTTGAGAAATTTTCCATGGTACGTTGCTAAAAAATTAGGGTATCAAGCGTTCACTAATGATTCGTGCGTATTTTTATGCAGTTAATTTAGAAAGAAGCTCCATAAGTCCTGACTTTATGCTAGAAATATCTTCACTTTTAACCGCTGAAACATAATTTATCTTTACTAATATTTCACTAACTAACTAATAAAACATAATGAAGAAGCTTTTGATCTTATTATTTGCGTTTGGTCTTTTTGGGACAGCCAATGCACAATTTGGTATTCGAGCAGGATATAGTAGTTCCAATTTTACTGATTTTGGAACAGATCCATTAGCTGGATTTCATGCGGGGGCGTATTATAATTTTGGTATGGGATTTTTATCTGTAGAACCAGGAATTCAATATTCCCAAAAAGGACATGTACGTATAGCTGATACTGGCACACCTGCTGTCAAAAACGACCGATTGAATTACGTAGATGTTCCGGTTTTGCTTCGCGTTAATTTTCTTCCTTTTCTAAATGTATTTGCGGGACCGCAGGCCTCAGTGCTAGTTTCTAGGACGCTTGAATTTGAGGATGGAAATACTGATACAAGTACTGAGCCTATCAGAGGTTGGGATCTGGGAGGAGTAGTAGGGGTAGGAGCCAAGTTACCGCTAGGTATAAATGCCCAAGTAAGTTATGATGTTGGCTTTCAAAGTGTAAACTATTACAATCAGGACGTGAAAAACAATGTCCTGAAAATCTCTTTGGGATATGATTTCTAAATGAGTTTTAGAACGGAATAAGTCATAAAAAACCCGGTTGGCGCCGGGTTTTCATTTTTTCAGCCGATCAGGATTTTCTTCGATAAAGGATTTCCATCCGGCATTTCTACCCTTCGTCTGAATCCTGCCGTCATGAAAATGGTGACAGAGCGCCACTGCCAACGCATCCGTAGCATCGAGCATTTTTGGAAGTTCTTCCAGTTTGAAAAGGGTCTGAAGCATAGCCGCCACCTGTTCCTTGGAAGCATTTCCATTTCCAGTCACGGATTGCTTTACTTTCTTGGGTGAATACTCGGTGATGGGGATGTCCCGCGCCAAAGCCGCCGCCATGGCTACGCCCTGAGCCCGGCCGAGTTTGAGCATTGATTGCACATTCACGCCAAAAAATGGAGCTTCCAAGGCCACACTGTCCGGAAAAAATTCCTCAATGATGCCGGTGATCCGTTCAAAAATCTTCTTGAGCTTCAACTCATGCGTTTCATACTTTTTGAGGTGAATCACCCCATATTGAAGCAGTTTGTACTTTTTCCCTTCTGTCAAAATCACCCCGTAACCCATCACGTTAGTTCCGGGGTCTATACCTAAGATGATTTTTTCCTTTGCTGCTTTTTCTTGTTCTTTGCTCACCCTCGCAAGTTAGCCCAAAACATGCTAAGTTTTTACCTGATCTGGTCTTCGAGTTACTTCACAGCGCTCTGGTGGATGAGTAGATTTTGGCTTCAGAAGCCGAATTCTTCTCTGAATCAGGCATTTTTTCCTAAGGTAACTTTGATCATTCCCTTTCGAAATGAAGTACTAAATATCCCGACCCTGAGCGAGAGTCTTTCGCGACTTCGCTATCCTAATCTTCAGGTTCTACTTATCGATGATCATTCAGAGGATTTGTCTTTTCAGTATTTAGAAAAGTGGTTTGAAGGAAATGATACTGTGGAAGTCCTGAGTAGTTCTCTTCCTGGGAAAAAAGCGGCGGTGGAATTTGGTGTGAAGAGGGCTTCGGGAGAAATTATTTTGTGCTCGGATGCAGATTGCATTTTTCCTGAGTTGTGGGTGCAGGGCATGGTCTTACCTTTTCAGAATCCAGAAATCCAGTTGGTCGCTGGGCCGGTGATGGTAGAGGAGAGGAGGGGGTTTTTGCCAGCTTTCCAGTCCCTCGACTGGGCCAGTATTTTATTGATGTCTGCTTATTCCTTTGCTGGGAAAAAACCTTTGATGTGTAGCGCGGCGAATTTGGCTTACCGAAAAACTGCTTTTCAGAAAGTGCAAGGCTATGAGGGAAATCGCCAATTCTTGTCTGGCGATGATGAGTTTCTGATGAAAAAAATAGCACATCAGTTTGGGGGAGTTTCTTGTCACTATTTATCCAGTTCAGATCCTTTGGTAGTGACAAAGGCAGAAGCGAGCTGGAGTGACTTCATCGCTCAGCGCGTTCGCTGGGCAAGTAAGTGGCGAGCACATGCATCTGTATCGCATGGGTTATCTGCCGCAGCCACTTTTTTGACCCAGGTGATTTGGGTAGGGAGTTTTTATTTGATTTCCTTGGGAGGCAAAGGATTGTTAGGTATTGTGTTTGTTTGGTTGGTGAAAATTGGGTCGGAGAGATTGGGTTTGGGGAAGGTTTTGAAAACCCTGGGAAGGAGTCCGTCACCGCTAAGTTTTCTCAAAACTTCCTTCGTCCATCCTTTCTATGTCCTGCGTGTGGGAATAGGTGCTTTGGGCGGAAAAATCAGTTGGAAAGGAAGAAGCAACTAGAGAAGTGTTAATTTAGGGTTTGAAAATAGAACGATGAACGACGCCGAATTTGATTTGATGGATGAGCTTTACTTCGTCCAGCCTTACAGCTACCTACGCGAAACCTTGGCCTGGGAGGAGGAATTACTACTTCTTACCCTACAGGGGCTTTTCTCTCAAGGCTATATTAAATGTCTGGATGATCCAGATACGGAGAGATTTGGAGCAGTAGATATCATGAAAGAAGGGACTAGCTTATATTTTTTGGCAACAAAAAAAGGCTTAATGGCACATAATACCTTATAAAGTTGATCACAGAAACCTATAAATACCAACGCAAGGAACTGCAGTTGAAATCTCTGCTAGAGATCACACAGGCTATCAATGAGAATCAGCCAGAGGCAGTTCTGCTCAATATTTTCAAATTCACCTGTCTCGTCCACTTGAATATCAAAGCGTTGATACTTTACGTCGCTAAGGAGGGTGCTTTTGAAAACAAAATTTCACATGGCGTCAAAGGCAATACGCCCAAGCTTATCCCGGCAAGCCAAGTGGTAGATATTAAAGGGGAGTTGCAGCTGGAGCTTGAGGAAGGATATTCGTTGGAATACCTGGAATATTTGCCTGTTTACCATAAGGACAAGATGCTTGCTATTTTGTTTCTTCGGAGAAAAGAGGAAGCGTTGGAATTGGACTTGGATTTCACGAAGGCGCTAACCAATATTTTGGTGGTTGCTTTGGAGAATAAGCGATTTGCCAGAAAGCAACTTGAGCAGGAAATCCTAAACCGAGAGGTGGCAATAGCTTCCCAAGTGCAACAAATGCTTTTTCCCGCGGAACTTCCTATAGATAAGGAGTTGAAAGCCAAGGTTACCTACCTGCCGCATAGTATGGTGGGGGGTGATTATTATGATCTGATCCGCAAATCCAAGGAAGAGGTTTACTTCTGTATCGCAGATGTATCGGGCAAAGGAATCGCAGCGGCGCTGCTGATGTCGAATTTCCAGGCGGCATTGAGGACCCTTTTGCGAAGCGATGCAGATCTGGAGATGGTAGTAAAGCAGCTGAACTACACCTTGCATGAAAATACCCATGGTGAGCGATTCATTACCTTTTTTCTGGGGTATTTTAATTTCAAAACCCGGGAACTTACCTATGTGAATGCAGGTCATAACGCTCCACTGCTCTGTAGGGAAGAAACGGGAACATGCGAGCCTTTGCATGCTGGAACGACGATTTTGGGAGCCTTCGATGAGTTGCCTTTTTTAGAGATTGGGAAAAGAGAACATCTTCAGAATTTTTCGCTACATCTCTACACCGATGGACTCACCGAGGCGATGAATCCAGCCGAAGAGGAGTATGGTGAGAAGCGGTTGGAGAAATTTGTGAATAAAAATATGGCGTTGGATCCGGATGATTTTCATAGAAAATTTCTGAAAAAGATCGAGCAATTTTCCAAAAACGAGCCACAGCATGATGACCTGACTTTGCTAAGCTTAAAATTTCAATAACATGGTCTGGCATACCGTTCCAAAACTTGTTCAGCATCTTTTCCCAAGGAGGATTTGGAGAAAAGATGGAACTGGGAACAGCATCTACCTGACATTTGACGATGGGCCCGTACCCCAAATTACAGCGTATGTAGTGGAGGAGTTAGCGAAAAGAGGTCAGAAAGCTACTTTCTTTGTCGTTGGCGACAATATTCGCAAAAATCCAGCGCTAGCCAAAGAACTGGTAAGCGCAGGTCATAAAATCGGGAATCATACCTTCAATCACTTGAATGGCTGGAAAACAAATCAGGCCACTTATCTCGAGAATGTGACGCGATGCGATGAGGTATTGGAAGATGTGCTAGGTATTAAGACCAACTTATTTCGCCCTCCGTACGGCATGCTCACATCGAGTCAGGCTCTGGAGATATCACGGTCCCATGAGGTGGTAATGTGGAACATGCTATCGGGTGATTATGATCAAAGCTTAAAGCCTGAAGTCGTTTTGAAGAAATCTATTCAGCATACCAAACCTAGTTCGATTGCGGTATTTCACGATCAGGCAAAAACGGTGGATGTTTTGCCAAAAGTCCTGCCACAATACCTGGATTTTATTCAAGAGATGGGTTGGAAAACTGATGTGCTATGATCACGTGGATAGCTCTCGGAGTGATTTTTCTTATCCTGTGTCAGTTTGTGCTTGCGGTGATTTGGGTGGAGTTTTATTGGAAAAATCACAGCAACAGCCTTCCAGCTTCTTACCCGAACGTGTCTGTGCTGGTAGCTGCCAGAAATGAGGAAAAAGACCTTCCCGAGCTCCTGAGCGCTTTTGATCGCTTGGAATACCCGCCAGAAAAACTTCAATTTCTTTTTGCCGATGATCAGAGTTCGGACAGCACCGCGAGGATTTTGGAGGAGTGGTGTGCGAAGGCTACGAATAGATCTTTCGTTACCATCGCTGAGTCCGACACAGGTAAATACAACGAGAATGGAAAGGCAAATGCTTTGGCTATCTTGGAAGAAATGGCGACTGGTACGTATTATTTTTTCACCGATGCTGACTGTGTAGTGAGTACAACTTGGATACAAGAAGGAGTAAGGTGTTTTGGCGAGAAGGTGGGGATTGTACTGGGAATCACTCATGTGAAGGCTAGTGATTTATTGGCAGAATTTCAGAAAATCGATTGGTGGTTTACCTTAGGTTTTGTTAAAGTGGCTACTGACCTAGGGATTCCTACTACAGGTTTGGGCAACAATATGGTGATCAGCCAGGAAGCCTATAGAAAAAGTGGAGGGTTTAAAAATTTGCCTTTTTGTCTCACAGAAGATTTAGAAATATCCAGGGCGATTCAGCGGGAAGGGTTTGTCATAGCCCATCAAGTGAGCAAAGAGATGCTGGCCTTGACAAAGTCAGAAACCAGTTATTCTAACTTGCTGACTCAGCGGAAACGATGGATGAGCGGGGTGATGACGCTGCCACTTTATTGGAAGGTAGTACTCGCTCTTCAAGTAATTTACTTCGGGGCTTTATTCTTGGTTATTTATATCAACCCTTTAGTTGGGTTAGGCTTGGCTTTTTCGAAAGTGCTAGCGCAAAGTATATTTCTAGCTAGAGTAGTGCGAAAAGCGGGAGAGAGGATTAGCTGGATAAAGCTGCTGCTATTCGATTTTTATAATTTCAATACCACCCTCCTTACTATTCTTTACTATTTTTGGCCTGCCAAGACTAAATGGAAATCCAGAGCCTATTCATGAAGTGGGGCTTTCAGAAATAGACGGGAGTGGGTGGCATGTTACGCTCAGGATGACTATTGTAAGATTCTATGAGGATTTCCAGGACAGGCCATGGCCTTTAAAAAACAACTTTTAAGCAAATGAATTATATAGAAACCCACGCGCATATTTATTCTAGTAAGTTTGATTCAGATCGGGATCAGATTGTCCAGGATATCCGAGATGCGGGGATTGAGCGAGTTTACATGCCAAATGTGGATGTAGAAACTATCCCGGCGATGTTAGCGTGTGAGGAAAAGTATCCGGGACTATGTATTCCGATGATGGGCTTGCATCCTTGTGATGTGAAGGAAGATTTTCGTAAGCAATTGGAAGTGATGGAAGATTGGCTCAAAAAGCGTCAATTTGCCGCGGTAGGGGAGATTGGTCTGGATTTATATTGGGACAAAACTTTTTTTGAGCAGCAAAAGGAAGCGTTGAGAATTCAGATCGGCTGGGCCAAAGAAATGAATTTGCCGATTGTTTTGCATTGTAGAGATTCTATAGACGAAACTATCGCTATTGTGAAGGAGGAATTGAATGGTTCGTTAAAAGGGATTTTCCATTGCTTCAACGGTACATTGGATCAAGCCAAGCAAATTATCGACATGGGATTTCTGCTTGGAATAGGCGGGGTAGCGACTTTTAAAAATGGAGGTCTGGATCAGGTAATTCCAGAAATCAGCATTCAGCATTTGGTTTTGGAAACTGACGCTCCTTACCTTGCTCCGGTGCCTCATCGAGGGAAAAGGAATTCTCCAGCTTTTCTGCCCATTATAGCTGAGAAAATAGGAGATTACTTGCAGCTTTCGAAAGAGGAAGTAGCGCTCAGGACAAAAGAAAATGCACTCAACCTTTTCCGCGAGATTAAATCATGAACTATAAGATAGTACGATTAAATACTGCACTTCGCACAAGTAAGACTTCCTCTGTGCTTATTATTTACACGGGAGGTACACTTGGGATGGCTTATGATGAGAGTGGGGCTTTAGTACCATTCAACTTTGGGCAAATTCTGGAGAAAATTCCTATTCTCTATACCATGGATATCGCCATTACGGTGATTTCTTTTCCAGAACCAATTGATTCCTCTAATGTCTCCATGAGTCACTGGAAGGACATGGCCTATATTATCTATGAGAATTACGATAGTTACGATGGCTTTGTCGTGCTTCACGGTACTGATACCATGGCATATTCTGCATCCATGCTTAGCTACATGCTTCAGGGGTTGAACAAGCCCGTGATCTTCACCGGAGCTCAACTTCCGATCTCTGCTATGCGGTCTGATGCTAGAGAAAACTTGATGACTTCCTTGGAAATAGCGACGGCAAAGATCAATGGAGAGCCGATCGTCCCGGAGGTCTGCATATTCTTTAATCACCTGTTGCTTCGCGGCAATCGTGCCAAAAAAGTGCAAAGTGTACATTTCGATGCGTTTGAATCCGAGAACTATCCCCCGCTAGCGGAATCAGGAATAGTCATTGATTACAATACACAGGCTATTCGTCCTTTGGAATCTCATAAGAAGCTAGTGACCAGAAATTCCCTGGATAATAATGTGTTGATACTGAAGTTGTTTCCGGGTATCACTCAAAAAGTGATAGACGCAATGCTTAATATCGATGGACTTAAAGCAGTTGTGCTGGAGACCTATGGCTCAGGAAATAGCCCAAGTGAGGATTGGTTTATGGACTCTTTGCAGAAGGCGATCAAAAAGGGCGTGATCATTCTGAATGTATCTCAGTGCAATGGGGGACGCGTCATTCAGGGGCGCTATGAGACTAGTAAGGAGCTTTTGAATGTAGGGGTGATCAGTGGAACAGATATGACTACGGAGGCGGCAGTCACCAAATTGATGTTTTTGCTAGGGCAGGAAAGAAGCCATGCAGATGTGGTAGCCAAACTAAAAATAGCACTAGCAGGTGAGATGAGCGCCTAGTCATAAATTCATTGGCTATTTTCGCGTTTGATTTGGAAAGCGTACTAATAATAATTTTCTTTGCACTCCGATTCGGGATATTGAGTCGGTAAATAAGCTAGAGAGGTGGCCGAGTGGCTGAAGGCGCACGCTTGGAAAGCGTGTATACTGCAAGGTATCGAGGGTTCGAATCCCTTCCTCTCTACTAGTAAAGAATTGAATATCAATAGGTTACAGGTTTAAAAATCTGTAACCTATTTTTGTTTTTACCTTAAATATTAGCAAATAATTGATTTTCAGATATTTACGTTTATAAACGTTAAGATTTTCCAGAAAATGCGAAGGCCTGTAATGAGTTGTGTTACAGGCTTTTTTGTATTCAAACCCTCAAAGTTTTCACAATTGCCTGTAATTCCAGTGCGTCATTCGTGTAGTTCACCTACTTCGAAAAAAAAGACGCACTGAGATCTGTATTATTCTTTGAATATCAACTAGTTCAATATTTAAACCTCTTGTGGATTAGAGTCTGTTTTTCGAGTTTTATTAACCTAAATCAGTGCGTTATGTTAGAAAAAAGCTTCGGATTGCTCTTCTTTTTGAAGCAATCCAAAAAAAACAAGAATGGAGAAAAGTACATCTATCTCCGAATTACCGTCGATGGAATTCCTAAGGAGTTGTCAACCAAAAGATTATGGCAACTTTCTAAATGGAATGTGTCTGCCGGTAGGGCTTTTGGGAATTCTGAAGAAGGAAAGACCCTTAACTCCTATCTGGACACTCTTTATTACAAAGCCTTACAGGCCAAAAAGCAATTATTGGATCGGGATCAAGAGGTCACAGCAGAAGCAATCAAAAATATACTGCTGGGAGTGTCTGAAAAGAAAAAGATGATCATGGAGATTTTCAAGGAGCACAATGAACAAGTGGAAGCTCTTTTAGATAAAGAATTCGCTCCGGGCACCTTGCAAAGGTATCGTACCTCTTATGACCACACCAAGGCCTTCATGAAATGGAAATATAAAAAGGAGGATATGGATATACATGCCTTGGATTATGAATTTATCTCTTCCTATTCCTTTTGGCTTAAAACTGTTCAGAATTGCAGCCATAATACCACCATGAAGTATTTGGCTAATTTCAAAAAGATCGTTCTAATTTGTCTTAAAAATGGCTGGCTAGACCGTGATCCTTTTATCCGTTTTAAAATGGCGAAAAAGGAAGTTCATCGTGTCTATCTAACATCAGAGGAGATTGCTATTGTTGAAGCAAAAAGATTTCCGACGGAGCGACTACGGCATGTCAGGGACATTTTTCTATTTAGTTGTTATACTGGCTTGGCATATATTGATGTCAAGCGACTAACTAGATCTCAGATAGTAATCGGAATCGACGGAGAGAAGTGGATCTTTACCAATCGGCAAAAGACTGATACTCCCACCCGTCTTCCATTGTTGCCAAAGGCACTTAAGCTTGTTGAGAAATATAAGGACCACCCCTTGTGTGAAGATGGATCGCATGTCCTGCCAGTATTGAGCAACCAAAAAATGAATTCGTACCTCAAAGAGATCGTTGATGTGTGTGGGATTGATAAGCCCTTAACCTTCCACATCGCCAGACATACATTTGCCACGACTATCACTTTGGGAAATGGAGTTCCTATTGAAACGGTGTCCAAAATGCTTGGACATAAGTCTATCAAACAAACGCAGCATTATGCCAAAATCTTGGACACGAAGATAAGTTTTGACATGAAGGCTCTAAGAGAGAAGCTTCAATGAATCTAGACTGACTTCTTTTTAAATGAAGAGACTGAAACCCAAAAATGAAACTTAAATTGAACAGTAACAATGGAAAATAAAATCGAAATATACCAAGCAGAAAATGGGCAGACTCAGATTGAGGTAAGATTTGAGAATGAAACTACCTGGTTGACGAACAGCCAGCTAGTAGAGCTTTTTAAATCCAGTAAAGCAAACATCAGTGAACATATCAAACACATTTTCGAATCTGAAGAACTGGACAAAGACTCAACTGTTCGGAATTTCCGAACAGTTCAAGTGGAAGGCAAAAGATCAGTTGAAAGAGAAAGAGTACATTATAACCTAGATGTAATAATCGCTGTCGGTTATCGGGTTAACTCCAAAAGAGGCACACAATTCCGTCAATGGGCAACCCAACGGCTTAAAGACTTCCTTGTGCAAGGCTATGCAATAAATGAACAGAGACTTTCTCAGAAGCAACAAGAAGTCCAGACCCTTAAAGACGGAATCCGAATCCTAAGCCGGGCAATAGAACAAAAGGCACTCGATCAGAATTTGGACTGGCTCAATCATTTTGCCAAAGGATTGGAGTTACTCGATGATTATGATCATGAGAACTTAGATAAGAAAGGGTTAAATAAAAGACAGGCAAACTATCCAGGGTTAGTTGACTACAAAGAAGTTATCCAGTCAATGAAATCAGATTTTGAATCCGGTGTGTTTGGAAAGGAAAAAGACGGAAGCTTTGAAAGTGCAATTGCACAAATCAGTAAAGGTTTTGGTGACGAGGATTTCTATCCGACCTTGGAAGAAAAAGCCGCTACGCTTCTATATCTGATTGTCAAAAATCACGGATTCGTCGATGGCAACAAACGGATTGCAGCAGCTTGCTTCCTTCTCTTTTTGCAGTCAAATGATCTATTACATAATAGTGAAGGCCATTCTATAATCAGCAATGATGCATTGGCAAGCCTGACCTTGTTCATTGCTTCCAGCAAACCTGAAGAGATGGAAACGGTAAAGAAACTGGTGATCAGTGTATTGAATAGGAATTTGTAATTGAATTCTTGGTTTACCATTTGATTTTATAACGGCGATTATCGCCGTTATTTCTTATTTATATAAACAAAGAATTTATATAAATTTGTTTTTACGGTGATTATCGCCGTGTAAATTAAACTATATAAACATGGCGATTATTACTGAGAGACGTAAACTTTTGGAACAAATAATGCCTGTGACTATGATTGTTACCCGAAATTGGTTGGCAAATAAGGCTTTTTTGGATAAACATGCCATCGATAATCTAGTTAAGAGTGAGCAGCTAAAGTTACTATGGCCGGGGCTTTATACACGAGGAAAATCGCAGCTTTCTTGGCAAAGTATGGTTTATACGCTTCAGGCTGTTATGAAAACTGACTTCGTTGTAGGTGGATTGAGTGCATTGGAGCTAAAGGGATATTCCCACTACATACCGATTTCTAAAAAAGAAACAGTTCATTTATACGGCAATGATAAATTACCAGGATGGGCAAATAAGCTAACTGAAAAGGTAGCCTTTAAACGCCATACCCGAAATAAACTGTTTTCAGGCATGGAAAAGGAAATATCTGAAAAATATACTACTACTGTTACCTGGAAACTGGAATTAGACGAACTGAGAATATCATACCCAGAAAGAGCCTGCCTTGAAATGTTAAATGAAGTTCCGGGAAAAATATCCATCGAAAATGCCGGCCAGCTAATTCAAGGGATGACAACATTATCTCCACGGACTCTACAAAATTTATTGGAAGCCTGTACTAATGTGAAAGTCAAACGGCTATTTCTTTGGTTCGCTTCAAGGCACAACTATATCTGGTTTTCAAAATTAAATATGGACAAAATAGACCTTGGTTCTGGCAACAGGGTAATTGTCAAAGGTGGTAAACTTGATAAAACCTATCAAATAACCGTACCCAAAGATTTCCAATACTAAAATGAAAAAAGACAGTATATACTATAAGCAGGTTCAGTTATTGGTCCGTGTACTTCCGCTATTGGACTCTGAAAAATGTTTTGCATTGAAAGGAGGAACTGCGATTAATCTATTTTAGAGAGAACTTCCCAGGCTTTCGGTGGACTTTGATTTGCTCTACATTCCGTCAGAAGGGCGCGAAGTAGCTCTTGCTAATATTCGTAATGCCTTGTCACGATTAAGCGAATTGATTATGAGAACCATCCCGGGAATCCATATTCAAAATACACATGAACAGGGAAATGCACTCCGGTTGATTTTGCAGTTGGACGATGTGCGTATAAAAATAGAATTATCTCCTGTTATCTGAGGGTCAGTATTTCCTGAAGTGCACATGGAAGTATGAGAAACCGTAGAGCAAGAATTTGGATACGCGGAAATTCAAGTAGCTTCCTTACCTGATTTATATGCAGGGAAGATCGCTGCAGCTTTGGATAGGCAACACCCACGAGATCTTTTCGATGTAAAGTTTTTGTTAGAAAATGAAGGTTTTACAGATGATTTACGAAAGACTTTTCTGGTATTCTTAATCAGCCACCAGAGACCATTTGCAGAACTGCTGGATCCGCACCGCAAAGATCTAAAGGAGATTTATGAGGCGGAATTTACGCAAATGGCACTAAGGTTCAAAAACGTTTTACCCATTCGGGGCGTAGGTGTAAAAACAATAGCTGTTTTACCAGCAGAGACAAATGGCCTTGAAACTTTTTGAAAGCCAAGGGCACCTGGTAAGCTATTCCGGCAAGACCATGATGTCCAAAAAAGGGAATGTCTATACCCGGTGGGTTATGCATTTATCGGCATTTTTAGAATTCAAATACTGGTCATCTCTTTACAAACTTATATAGCCTGTTGATGGAAAGAGGGAAAACAAAAATGCTGGCATAAGTAGCTGTGCAGAGAAAATTATTGATCCTAATCTGGGACTATGGAAAAACGACCAGCTCTACTATCATGATTGCCCTCACAACAATTACAAGCGTAATTCCGGTAATGTTAAGCCTAAGCTCCTCGCTAATGTAAAAAGAATAATCTTTATAATGATTTGGTATTTAAGACAGTACCTCTATTATGTCTTCGTTGTTCTATTTCGTCAGTTGCGGTGGGGCATCCATACTCTTTGGCAAGTTTTGGCTTGCGTTGCTCGAATTGAGTGACTTGCCAATGTATATGGATGTGACAGATTGGATTGATTCTGTCTAAAGATAATAGCTGAAAAGTCTGAAAAAATAGAGACTTAAATAAAGTAACGCCAATCCGCTTATAATTTGAATACTTTTCCTTAACCAAGTCAATTTGGCAAGTTTTGAAACAGAGCTCGCAAATAGTCCAACGACCAAAAAGGGTAGTCCTCTTCCAATTCCAAACAAAAGTGCCAAAACTAATCCGTTTAAAACGCTTGCCTTAGCTGCTGCAAAAGATAACAATAGTAGTAATGGAGCTGCTGATGTTCCTATGCTAAAAATTAAGCCGTATAAAAATGACCCACCCATTCCCGGGCTCCGAAGCGATTCAAGTTGACGAACACGTAGATATGGCCCATAAAAAGCAATTTCGGCTGCGATTAATGATATTATACCCATTGCCATTGCCCAGTATTTTCCAAATATTTCTGTTAGGAACGCCCCTAAATAACCTGCAATGGCTCCTAATAATGTCAAACAAAATACAATACCTAAAAAGAATGAAAAAGTTATAGAAAAACCTGTTTTCGATTCTCGAACAGAAGCACTGCCAACATAGCCCGCAAAACCAAGTCCAACGGGTAAAGTGCAGGGGCACACACCACTTGAAATTATACCTGCTAACAAAGCAATCCCTAAACTCACAATCGAGCCTTCTTGAAGTGTGCTTATAAATCGGTTTAGAAAGTTCTCTAACATTATTCCATTAATTCTTTTATGTCGCCTGCCTTATAGCCAATTTTATTTATAGCCTTCTTCAATTGCTCCGAAGTAACTTTTTCAGAGTTACACTTTATCGTTGCATTTTTATTCTGAAGGCTTACATTTGCTCCCATTACCCCATCAATACTTGTCAGTGTCTTTTTTACATTTGCAACACAAGACATACAACTCATACCCTCAATAGATATTTCTATTGATGTTACCTCTCCTTCATTTAAACCTGTTTGATTTTTTTGAGAATTATTTCCTGAACAAGCCATAAAGAATGTTTGCAGAATGAACAAAATGGCAAATGATTTTCTTATGCTCATAATTCCACTTTTGGTTGATATCCTGCTTTTGTCAATATGGCTATGAGTTCTTTTTCATTCGTTTCAGTGGGGCTAAATTTAATGTTCACCAATTTTTTCATAGCCTTCGTATTTACATCTTCCACACCATTTGTTTGCTTTAAAATATCGGATATATTTTCCGCACAACCCTGACAAACCATATTGTCAATGGTTAATGATATTTCTTTCATACTTTCCTTTTTAGTGAGTAAAAATTCATAAATCTTATCAATCTCCTGCATTTTGTCTGTTAGTTCGTAAAGTCCTAAATCAGGAAATTGGTTTTTAATAATTGCTATTCGTTCTTCTTGTCCACAATTACCAGGACAGGCTTCCAATGCCTCTGAAATTTTCATTGCCAAAGTTTTCCTGAAAACTTCATCTAATAGAAGCTGCTGGGTTTTCTCAAATCCTTTGTTGATCGCTTTAAACTGGTTTAATATTTGGGCAGGGTCATTGCTTTCGTCAAGCATTTTTATTATTCCTACAACCTGACCTTTAATGCTATTTAGTCGGTCTTTAAGATCTTTTGTCAAATCTCTTGGCAACATATTAATTAAGTTAAAAACCACCCAGACTCCATTATTTGCAAGTTGGGTGGTAATGGTTAATAAATTAAATAGCTTTACCGATACCTGCTGCTGCTAATTCTTCCTTACTTACGCCTCTGCTCTGACAGCAAGCAAGTAATTTTCCATTAACTGCAATCGCTGGTAGGGAAGTAATATTATACTCTTTCATTTTTTCAATACAGACTTTGTCGTCACATTGTTTAACAAGGTCGTAAACGGTTACTTCACAAGAGTCGCAAGCCATTTCTTTTACTGTTTTTACAGTTGGTTCACATACCGGACACCCGGCTGTAAATACTTCAATTTGTCGTTTCATTGTTTTACGTTTTTAATGATTAATATTAATTACGCTACAAAGATGTGTCAGGTCAGGGGGTGGTCGCCAAATTTTTTTTTCAAATTCTTTTTTTAAGCTTGTGGCGTTGGCAAATATTCAGCCTCTTTTGGTTTTCAGCATTTGCCGTGAGTTTCGGGAAAATCATATGTGTCTGAATATGCGGTCAGCGTCCTACAATGAGGCATAACTTGGATATAATAGTCGCCGTCGATTACCGAGTTTATTCCAAAAGAGGCACACAATTCCGTCAATGGGTAACCCAACGAATTAAAGATTTCCTCGTTCAGGGCTATGCAATTAATGAACAGAGACTTTCTCAGGAGCAACAAGTAGTCCAGAACTTGAAAGACTGAATCAGGATGTTAAGCCGGGCAATTGAGCAAAAGGCCCTGGATCAAAACTTGGAGTGGCTCAATCAATTTGCTATGGGGCTTGAGTTACTGGATGGTTATGATCATGAGAATCTGGATAAAACCCGTGTTAATCTAATTAAACAAGATGGCTTTAGTTATTGTCAAATTTTTATTAAATAATCGGATTATTTCCGATTCTTGAGCTATATTGTGACAGTATGGAGTTTAAAGATCTTTTATCTGAGTACCAAGAAGAACCACTAACGAGGCAGGTTATTTTGTCGCTATTGAAGAACTATAAGCGGCCTAATGATAAAATATCTGAATTGATAAAGGCCAGATGGCTGATTGGTTTGAAAAATGGCTTGTATGTTCCAGGGCCAAAAAGTAAACTGTTGTTGCCTGAATCCCTTCTTATTGCAAACCACCTATGGGGGCCAAGTTATGTCTCCATGGAATCAGCCCTTTCATTCTGGGGATTAATACCAGAGCGGGTCTTTGAAACCACTTCAATGACAGTTAAACCTACTAAGACATTCAAGACTGAACTTGGGAGATTTAGCTATAAGCGTACTTCGTTGCCTTATTATTCTTTTGGTATCAGAACGGTTGATGTTACTCCAAAGCAGGCAGTGATGATTGCATCACCTGAAAAGGCTATTTGTGACAAAATTGTTATGACAAGTAGACTGAATTTGAGAAGTATAAAACAAGCAATGGGATTTTTAACAGAGGACATAAGAATTGACGAAGACATAATTCGAGGTTTGAAAGTAGATGTGATCGAAACCTGGATTTCTGATGCTCCAAAACAAAACAGCCTACTCATGCTCATCAAAACAATCCGAAATTTATGATAAAGGAGTGGCTAGCCGAATATGATCCCAAATCACAGGATGAGGCATTCTCAGCTTTACGTGAAATCATGCAGGAGGTAGCTTTGGCAGGACTGCAGCGTGCGGGTTTTTTTGAGAAAGCCGCATTTTATGGAGGAACGGCATTACGGATTTTTTATGGACTGGAAAGATTTTCTGAAGATCTTGACTTTTCACTGTTGGAAGTTGATCCTGAATTTTCACTGGATATTTACTTTGAAGCTATTATCACGGAATTTGACGCTCTTGGGATGAAGGTCACAATTGCTGAAAAGAAAAAGCAGAAAGAGTCAAGTATAGATTCCGCTTTTCTCAAATCCGCAACTGTTTGGAAAGAGTTGGTATTGGAAGGTATCATCCCCCAATCAGGTGTTAAATTGATGCCTAGTATAAAGATTAAATTGGAAGTTGACAGACTTCCACCTTTAGGTTTTGAAACTGAGGAGAAATTGCTGTTGCGCCCATTTTCTTTCTATGTTAAATGTTTTACGCCTCCAAGTTTATTTGCAGGCAAAATGCATGCATTGCTTTTCAGGAAGTGGCAAAAAAGAGTGAAGGGGAGGGATTGGTATGATCTGGAATGGTATATTAAAAAAAGAGTTCCTTTAGATCTTTCCCATTTTCTACTTAGGGCTTTAGACACGGATGATTGGCAGGAAAAATCAATTACGAAAGCGCAGGTTTTAGAACTTATAAGAGAAAAAATTCAAAGTGTAGACTTTAATAGTATTAAGGAGGATGTAATCCGATTTATCCAAGATGATTCATCATTATCAATCTGGAGTCCGCAATATTTTACAGACCTCATAGAAAGTTTGAAATTCAAGGAGGGATAAGTTGGTCTTTATTACTTTGAAGTAATTTCATTTGAAACAGCTAAAATGTTTACATTGGTTTTAGCCTGACCTCACTCCCAAGTTTCGGGTGATAGGAAGGCCGATAATCCACCATCCCACGGTCTTTTAACTCACTAATGCAGCTATGATACGTTACGATACTTTTTATCCCTGAAAGTTTCATGATCTTTCGTCGCGATATCTGAAAAGGATTACTGTGTTTCTGTTCTTTCCAGAGTTGGAGAATCGCCAAATAAACTGAAATCCGACTTGGCTGCAGTCCTTTTTCTTTAACGATCTTTTCCACCCAATATTCCATTTTGAGAGCTGTCATAAGTCGCAGATTT
Organism: Algoriphagus sp.; assembly: GCF_039969895.1. GTDB lineage: Bacteria > Bacteroidota > Bacteroidia > Cytophagales > Cyclobacteriaceae > Algoriphagus. The sequence goes on along the minus strand of NZ_JBDVMZ010000025.1, from coordinate 1,449 downwards.
ATTGTTTGAAAAGTGATTTCAGCTCTTCGCTTTTGTAGTAATATAGCCCCGAGATTTTGACAGGATGCACTACTCCGCGGATGCGTAAGTTCTGCAAGGCTGCATCGGAGATGCTCAGCATTTTTTTGACATCCCTACTTCTTAGCCATTCCTTGCTGTCCGTTTGGGGTTCATCCTGTTTTTCTAGCAGTTCTTTCAGGTCGGCAAACAGCTGAAAGCGTAGAGTTTCCAGATCTTCTTTGGTGATAGTTTCCATGGTTTTCTGTTTTTAGATGGTCTAGATTTAGTTTTGGACAGTTTCTTCTTTGGAGGATAGGCTTACTTTGCTTTGACTCATCCGGTTGAAAGTAGGCAGGTAGTGTATGTAGCCGTATTCGTGGAGTTGGCGGATGATCTTAAAGTATGTGGCTGTGCTGGATATTTTGGCTGATTTCATCAGCTCGTCCCGCTTGATGGGAAAGGGTTCTTCACCATCAAATTCTTCCCGTACATGGAGCAGCACGGAGAACAGCCCGATATGGGACAGACTGATCCTTGGATCTTTATCAATCCCGGACATAAAGTTCTCCAGTGCTTTTTTTATCTGCTCCATCTTGGGGTGAATCAACCGGCTATTCCTGCACTTTTCCTTTTTCTAGTTTTCTTCGAGGGTAAATCATCCGACTCCTCAGCGACATCCTTTTTCTCGGATTTAGACTGGTATGCTGAGGCGTTTTCTTTCTGTGATTCTGAAGTCCTCATCTGGTTGGAGTCATACACGTTGAGGTTCTTGAATTGGGGACTTGCTTCTATAAAGCGTTTTTGCTCACCGCCTTCCAGTTGGAATGTGACCGATTGGCGGTTTCCTTTTTTAAGTGAATCCTGCAGCCTGGATAGATCCTCAGGGTTATTAAGCTCCTTGATCGGGTGTTTTTCCAGCGCTTTATTCAGGTCAAAACCATAATTTTCATGGAACTGCTTGAGTTTAAAGTTTCCCTGATTATCGGTTTCCTTAAAGTCCAACTGCACCCAGGCATTGTATTTTTCCTGCTCCTTGTTGACCAGGTCCTTGTTGACTGCCCTTCCATCCAAGAGATTATAGCCCTCTTTGAGGGTGATGTTGTTGTCCTTTCCGATGTAAAAAGTCTGGTTGATGGCAGGTTCATCCTGCCCTGATTTGGTGAGGCTCAGATCGTACTTGTTGAAGAAATACATATCTGTCATGGCTGATTTTCTGAAGTGGAGATTGGCATTGACCGTATCTCCTCCGAAATCAGCCTGATGTTTAAGCGAGAAATCAGGTTCTCCTTTTTGGATCTGTTCCTTCAGGGGCGCTTCCAGCGAATCTCCGAACCCGCTGTACTTGACCTGGTTTTTGAGGTAATCAAAATTTTGCTCGTTCATGGTTTTTGTGTTTTGTGGTTAAAGTTTAGGTATGTGAAATGTGTTGAATTTGCTTGATATCTAGTC
>NZ_JBDVMZ010000024.1:0-11585 GCF_039969895.1 Algoriphagus sp. | reverse complement strand
CCTGATGAAAGGCTTCATAGTCCCGGTCACTGAGCGTAAAGATTTCAGGAAGGATTGCCTGATAGGCCACTGTGATATCCCCCATTTTGGAGAGGATACAGTCCTGCTCTATACTCAATATCGGAAAATGCTTTTCCAGTAATCGTTCCATAAGAATCAGTGGTTTAGAGATGAAGGATTGATTTTGTTTTGGGAGAAAGAGTTTACTTGCCCGTGGTTTTCACCTTTCGGAAAACCCCTCTGGATTTTAGGCGGATGGTGTGGGGAACTTGGCGGTAGGCCAGTTTTTTGCCTAATCCATGTTCCCCATAGGTTTTGCTGAGCCGGTATATCTGTATGACCAGGATGGTTCCTGAAATCCCTATAATGGCGAGGCAGATAAACGGATTGATTCCGAGTATATAGAGAATGGCAAAAAGGATAAGTAGTGCCAGCACACCGGCAGCTAGGTACCAGATGTACTGGGCTTTTAATCCTTTAAATTCTATGGGCTTGTTGATCCCTTTGTTGATTTTGTAGATGCTGTTGGACATGGTTATAGGGCTTTGGAGATTTGGTTGATTAGACTCCGAAGAATGATTGGATGACTGTGGCTACTACCACCAAAAACACACAGCTGCCAAACCAGGCGGCAGCGACTTTTCCGGTATCGGGATCTCCGGCATTCCATTTTTGATAGACTTTGACTGCACCGATCAGACCGAGAATGGCACCGATGGCATACATCAGGCTGGTGCCTGCGGCGAAGTAACTTCTGACCTGACGGTCTGCTTCGGCTATTCCTGCCAATCCGTCCTGGGCCTTTGCTGAAATAGAAATTAGTAAGAGGAGGAAAGCAGAGGAGAAAGCTTTTCGATTGCTTGCTTTGACGCGGTTTGTTGGCTTTTTCATAGGAAGGAAATTTAGAAGTTTTGGTATGTGTGGATTTTGAAAGCGTATTGGGAAGGGAAATCTGAATGGCGGTTTATACCGTCCAGATCGTTTCAAGTTCAGATTCGCTGATATTGTGGCGGGTTTGTTTGGGGATGTTTTCTGAAAGGTAATTACCAATGGCAACCCGGTAGGCGGGATCCCGAAGCCCGGGGTGGCTGGACAAGACTTCGCTTAGCTGCTTAAGCAGAAGCTTCTTGTCTGTCATGTTTTCCGCCCTTCCGAGTATGCCTTGGATTTCCGCAACCGTGAGCTCCAGTTCTTCAAAGCGATCAGTTTCCGTTGGGTCAGTCCTGCTCAGCTTCCGCTCCTTTTCCCGCTGACCGGTTGGATTGAACTGCAATGATTTTCCAGAAATCAAGCTGCGGAGTTCTTTTGGGTAGTATAGTCCGATGATGATGAGGTAGTAAGCGATGATGCCTATTGCCAAAGTGATAAAGTAGTCGTTCCAGGTAATTGCTTCCAACATAGTGTTTCTGTTTTGTTAAAGCGGGTTTGTTTCCCGCTGACAGAAGCAAATGTGGGTAGTGTAAAGCCCTGTTTTTTACACCGTTGTGGTAGCTACCAAAAAAATATTTGGAATTAATTATAAAGAATAGGCGAGGTTAGATGCATTCATTGATCTGTAGAGATTGGTCAGGGGAATATGGGTTATGTTTTGGAAGATTAGTTTTTTCTTATGATAAGGCTACCGTTGGTTGTTGAAAAATTTAAAGGGTTTTTGACTATTTATCTTTAGTGACCAGGCTTACGTGTGACTTTTTTTTTGAGTAATTAAATTAGGATAGAGCCGTACCTTCGGCCTGGCTTTTCATTGCAATTTCCTTTCCGAGGATTTACTTTTCAATCCCTAACGGGTGAGCTGCAGACTGAATAGAAGGGCATGAGCGATTATTTGATTTAAAAGTTTTGTTGGTGTAGATCGATTATCAGAAGAGGAATTGTCATACTAAATTTTCCTACGGACACGACTAATTGAATCCTTTCTCTTTTTATCCCTGAATTCCTCGCCAAGTTAGTCCTCTGGGCTCTGGGCGACCGTAAGCTTCCGGCATAAAGCCGCTTGCTGCGCTACGCTTTTTATTCCTTTTCCTTTCGGTCTTTGTCGCCCAAGGCCTGATGGTGCTTCATAATTCATTGTTCCACAAAAACGAAAAAGATTATGGAGACTTCCGAAAGAAAAATTGATTTGTTTGAAGTAGCTGAGATTAAGCTGAGCTACAGCGCAAAAGTTAAGTCATCAATGCGTCCAAAAGTTGCGAGCTCAAGACAGGTATATGAAGTGTTTGCCAAAGCCTGGGATCAGGACCGGATTGAGTTTGTAGAGGATTTTAAAGTAATGCTGCTTTCCAGAGCAAACCGGGTGCTGGGCATTGTGAACATCAGCTCAGGAGGAACCGCAGGCACTGTAGTGGATGTAAAACTGGTTTATGCAGCTGCCATTAAAGCTAATTCCAGCTCTGTAATCTTAGCGCATTGCCATCCGAGTGGGAATCTACTGCCATCAGAACAGGATAAGCGATTGACCCAGCGGATTAAAAAAGCAGGTGAAATCCTGGATATTCCGGTGCTGGATCATTTGATTATGACCGCTGAAGGATATTATTCCTTTGCAGATGAAGGGGAGCTTTAGGGCTCTTTTTCTTTTTTTAGCTTCCATGAATTTTTCGAGAGGGAAAATTCATGGAAGCTAATCCTAGGCCTTTATTTTTATAAAATTGCGATTGATGGCAGATTGCTATAAAGGGGTATTTCAAATAATGAGCATTCCTGATCCTATAGTTATCTGTATGTTTTTTTAGCTGTTTCTGATGAGATTTATATACTTCGATCAATCAGACTTCCAGTAAGGAATTTCTGCTAGGCCAACAATAGGAATTATTATTTTTCCATTCTTTCTTCCGCCAATTTAGCCTGACCCCGTCACACGAGGCAAGAGACTACGGCATAAAGCCAGCGCTCTTGCCTCTGCTTTTTTATTCCGATTCCTCTTGCACTTAGTGCCAGGCTCAGGCTGATGCAGCTTCATAAGTATTTGTCAAACCAAAACACAAAAGACTATGAAGACGCAAGCAAAAACATCATCAAAGACATCGGTTAAGAGAAACCGCCGAAATGACCTTGGAAGAAACAAAGGCGGCAGTACACAATCTGTAAAAGGATCACCGGATATCTATCAAAAGGTAACCGACCTGATTATTGAGAAGCTGGAGCAGGGGGTGATTCCCTGGAAGCAACCTTGGCATGAGATGGGAATGCCTGCAAATTACCTGACAAAGAAACCCTACAAGGGGATTAATCTTTGGCTTTTACTTTCTTGTAACCATCAATATCCTTATTACCTGACTTTTAAACAGGCCAATGGATTGGGAGGTAAAGTAAAGAAAGGAGCAAAGGCACTTCCGATCTGCTATTGGAACTTTGCCTTTCGGGACAAGAAAACGGGAAAAGTGATTCCAGAAGATAGGATAGGAGAATATGATCTGAAACTGGTGAGTAAATCAGGTTTTCTCAAGGAGTATAAAGTGTTTCCAATAGAACAGATTGAGGGAATAGAATGGGAGTTTCCAGAAACTTCACCTAAAGCCGAGTTACCGGTAAATGAGACCTGCCTTAAAATTTATAGTGAAATGGTGAGACCACCCGAGTTGATTCATCAAGGTTCCATGGCCTATTACCGAACGGATCTTGATCAAATTACCATGCCGGAAAGAAAACTGTTTCCGTCCAGCGAAGCTTATTTTGGAGTACTTTACCATGAGCTCTGCCATGCGACAGGACATTCTACCAGGCTTAACAGGCCCGAAATTACAGAACCACATTCATCTTCTGATACCGAGTATGCAAAAGAGGAGCTTTTGGCGGAAATGGGAGCAGGATACCTAAATAACCTTACCGGGATTTTGGATAAGAATCTGCTGGAGAACTCGGTAGCCTATATTCAACACTGGCTAAGCGAACTTCGCAACGACAAGCACATACTGATAGAGGCTGCCAGCAAAGCCCAAAAGGCAGTGGATTACATCCTGATGGAACCTCCATTTTAGAATTAGGGGAGCAATCCCCTTTTTTTGGTCATGGCGATCTAGCTAAAGATAGCCTGATTGTTTATTTTCAGGAAAGCAACCAATCAACTTCAATCTGATGAAACTTACCAAAGAGACAGCAAGCGATCTAGACCTTTTAATTAAAGAGTTGGTTGCGGATAATTCAAAAGTTGCTTCAATAGAAGATATGAAGTCAGTTCTTTTTCCTGATAAACCTGAAGCGTATTTGATGGCTCTCTTTCATCACTTGAAAAGCCATAGTCCTAGTTTGTTTTTTCCAGAGCCACAACCAAGTCCTGAATTGTTTTTGGCAAGTGATTATTTGCCTGCTTTTTATTACGAGGGAGCGTTTACAGCTATTTTCGAAAGTCAAGAAAAAGAAAGGTTGGAGACGGAGGAAAAGAAAAAGCTGGAATTGGAAAAGTTGAAATTTGATGTCAAGAATACCAAGAGGATTTATAAGACCTATTGGTGGACATTTGTATTTGCCTTGATCAGTTTTGTATATGTGCTGATCCGCCTGGGTACTTGGCTTTTGGAAGAGCGGACTATAGAATAGAAGGGAAGATGCAGGTATTTTGAAACTCCTTTCCTAGTTTTGGACTGTTATTGAATTATTCCCCATTGTAAACTTTTGGATATTGGAGCTGGAACATGGATTTTACCTGAAGTCTAAAAAAGAACGGATTTGGATTCAGGTAAGAATAGGATTTATTGCTTTACTCATTCTCCTGTTGGTTTTTCTGATTTGTTGGGGGATGGGATTTTTTCTTCCCTTGATTTTGGGTATTCCGATCACCCTATCACTTGTAGCTCCTTTTTTTGATGTGCCTTCGCTTAAAAAGAGCGGGGATTTGATTTATTATTCTCCTTTATTTTTAGCGGAAAAGCCAAAAAATGGAAAAATAAATGTTCATGGAGGAACCTTGTTTGATTATGTTTTTGTGATAGACCGGAGTCTCAACGGCAGAGAACGAAGCAAGTTGATTATGGAGCAATACCTCGAAGGCTTGGTAAACCTGATTGATCACCTGCAAAAAGACAATTCCGAGAACCTTACTATCCGGGGGACTAGCTATATCCTCAATAAGAGAACAGCAAGCAAAATCGGCTTTCAGGGAGTTCAGACTGATTTTTTGCAAAAAGTTATTTTGAGATACAATTACTTCAACCTTGTATGTGCCAATTCCCTGGCAAAAGGTAAACTGACTTTTCCAAAACTTGGCGAAATCCAAACCTTTGAGGCAAAACTTGATAAGCTGATGGAAAGAAGGGGTTTTATCAACAGCTTGAATATGAGGTTGAAGCAAAGACAAATAGTTTGAGTTTCCGGCAAATCAGATTTTATTTGATTTGGGTAGCGTTAAAATAAAAAGAGAAAATTGGTGAGGAAAGTTTTGCTAGGCGATGGCACCACTCGGTAAATCTTTGATTATGCCACTAAAATCACTCCGTTGAAGCGCCCTTAATTCTCCGAAGGAGTACTGGATCAATACAGTGACAGGTCAGGAATTACTCGGGAGTTCTATACACTTTGCTATAAGGGAGATTCAGTGTATCTACGATGCTCCTCTGATGCTTCTACGATGCATGTCCAATCTGGTATTGAAGAAGCATCGCCGATGGATTGGGATAGGAAATGCAGAAGTACTGGACTTCTTGTAACTGATGTGGAGTTAAAGAATAGTTGTTGCCGCAGGATGCCAGCCAATGTCTAGAGAGAAACTTGCTAAAGCAACAGCCTATCTCTCTATCTTTTACACGCTAAGGATTTAGAACCAAAGGTTCTTTTCCTTCGACTTCGCCTCGACCTTGGTTCTACTTTTCATCACTGCGCTGGCGAAGAAAAGTGGACTGAAAGTGGCCCTAGACTAAAAGGTGATGAAGGTTTTCTTATTCATTTTCATACTAATGGAGGAAAGGATTATGGGGCGGGAGCTATTGAGAATCTAAGCTGTTCCATTACTTGAAAAGCTATATAAAGTGCGCCGAACTATTCTGTCTCAAGTCCAATATACCCCAAAATCTTCATAAAATACCTTTTCTTAGGGATGAACTTTTATATCTTTAATTCTTAATCATTTTCGGGATGTTTTAAGTCTGAAGCAGGCATAGGTTTTTTAGCTTGCAGAAAATTTCGAATGGAATACCAAATGCACATTCAAGTAGAAAGCAAAAGGCTATCTAATTGGATGTTAGAGATTGTCCGGACTTCTGGACAGGAAAATTAGAACCAGAATTATCAAGTAGTAGAAAGTAAAAAATGAACCAAACCGTACACAATAGATTAATATCCTTCATCTGGTCCATCGCTGACGATTGCCTGAGAGATGTTTATGTCAGAGGTAAATACCGCGATGTCATTCTGCCAATGGTGGTTTTGCGCAGACTGGATGCCTTGCTGGAGCCCACCAAAGATGCGGTGATGGAGGAACTTGCCTTTCAGCGGGATGAAGCGGGTTTTACGGATTGGGACGAGTCTGGATTGAAAGATGCCAGTGGCTATGTGTTCTACAATACCAGTGAATGGACGCTGCAAAGATTATATGACACCGCCACCAACAGCCAGCAGATCTTGCAAGCCAACTTCGAAGATTACCTTAATGGCTTTAGTCCAAACGTCGTAGATATCATCGTGAAGTTTAAGCTGAAAAGTCAAATCCGGCACATGGCCTCAAAAGACATTTTGTTGGACGTGCTGGAAAAATTCACTTCCCCACATATTAACCTTACACCCTTTGAAAAGGAAGATCCGGACGGTAGAAAACTACCGCCTCTTTCCAATTTGGGAATGGGTTATGTGTTTGAAGAGCTGATTCGGAAATTCAACGAAGAGAACAATGAGGAAGCTGGGGAGCACTTTACACCTCGTGAGGTAATCGACCTCATGACCCACGTGGTTTTTGATCCCATCAAAGACCAATTGCCTCCGGTGATGACCATTTACGATCCGGCCTGCGGCTCGGGAGGAATGCTGACCGAATCCCAAAACTTTATCAAGGATGAAGAAGGTGCTATCCGTGCGATGGGTGATGTGTACCTGTACGGTAAGGAAATCAATGACGAGACCTATGCGATTTGTAAGTCTGACATGATGATCAAGGGCAACAACCCTGAAAACATCCGTGTGGGTTCTACACTTTCCACCGATGAATTTTCTGGACATACCTTTGATTTTATGCTTTCCAATCCTCCTTATGGAAAGTCTTGGGCCAGTGAAGTGAAAAATATAAAAGATGGAACCGCCATTATTGATCCCCGTTTTTTGGTAAACCTTAAAGATTATTGGGGCAATACCGAGGAAGTAGATGCCACCCCACGTAGTTCTGATGGTCAATTGCTCTTCCTGATGGAGATGGTGAATAAAATGAAACCCACCAGCCAAAGTCCTCTGGGTTCCCGCATTGCTTCGGTGCATAACGGCTCAAGTTTGTTTACCGGAGATGCAGGAGGAGGGGAAAGCAATATCCGTAGGCATATCATTGAAAACGATTGGTTGGACTGCATTATTCAGTTACCCAACAACCTGTTTTACAATACGGGTATTACCACTTACATCTGGATCTTGCACAACAATAAGGCAGAACATCGAAAAGGAAAAGTTATCCTGATTGACGCTTCTCAGCGTTTTGCCAAGCTGCGTAAAAACCTGGGTAATAAGAACTGTGAACTGACTGCCCACCACATCACAGAAATTCAAAAAGCCTATACCGACTTTGAAACTATTGAGCGGCAAGGAGATGATGGAATCGCTGCCAAGGTTTTTGACAACTCCGATTTCGGCTATTACAAAGTAACCATTGACCGTCCGGCAAGATTGAAGGCGCAGTTCTCTGCCGAGCGTATTGCTGACTTACGCTTTGATAAAACGCTCAAGGAACCCATGCAGTGGGCCTATGAAACCTATGGTGAACGCGTTTACACGGATTTAAAATCCATCGAAAAAGAGCTGCTGGAATGGTGTGAAAAAAATGAGCTGGACTTAAACTCCAAAAAACGTAAAGCACTCACGGCTGCTTCTACTTGGAAAAAGCAAAAGGAATTATTGGAAACCGCCAATGCTTTGATGCAAGCCATAGGCACGGATGAATACAGCGATTACAATATCTTCTCCAAAATGGTGGACGATGAACTACTTGCCCTGAGCAAGGTTGAAGGGAAGGCAGGCAAAAGCAAACTGACGGCCTCCGAGAAGAATGCCATTTTACAAGCGGTAAGCTGGTATGACGAGACAGCCGAAAAGGTCATAAAGAAATCGCAAAAGCTGAGTGGGGACAAGCTCGACCAACTCCTGCATCACTTGGACTGTACTGTAAATCAACTGCCGGATTATGGTTACTATCCAAGCGGAAGACCAAACGAATACATCATATACGAAAACCAAACTGATCTGCGTGACAGCGAAAGTGTGCCTTTGGCAGAAAGCATCCACGAGTATTTCTTACGGGAAGTAAAACCCCATGTGGATGAAGCATGGATAGATCTGGACAAAACCAAAATCGGCTACGAAATCAGCTTTAACAAGTACTTCTACCAGCACAAACCTTTGCGAAGCATTGAGGAAGTAAGTGCGGAAATTTTGGTATTAGAACAGGAAAATGAAGGGTTGATCATGGAAATTTTAGGATTGTAAGCCAATGGAAATACAAAGTAACCAAGAATATCAGGATTGGCTGAAAGCCTTAAAAGCGAAAGTGCATGTGGCTCGTGTAAAAGCTGCTTTGGCAGCCAACAAAGAGTTAATCCACTTTTATTTCGACCTGGGTAGAATGATCAGCGAGCAGCAGATGAAGGCGGCTTGGGGGGATAAGTTACTAGGGCAACTATCAAAAGATTTGGGTAGTGCATTTCCGGAAATGAAAGGATTTTCGGTAACCAACCTGAAATATTGCAGGCAGTTTTATCAGTTTTATCATTCAGAGATCAGTCAACAGACCGTTGACCAATTGCTGGTGCTGGATTTTGGTCAACACATTGTTGACCAATTGCCCTGGGGACATAACGTGCTCATCTTCACCAAATCAAAAAGTATAGCGGAAGCCATTTTCTATCAACAACAAACGCTTCACAACAATTGGAGTAGGGAAACTTTGGGGTTGCAGTTAAAAACAAACCTGTACGAGCGTAACGGTAAAATCATCAGCAACTTCGAACATACATTGCCCAAATCCACAGCTGATTTAGCTCAGCAAAGCCTGAAAGACCCTTATGTATTTGACTTTGTTGCCTTGGCCGAGACCTATAACGAACGAGACATAGAAACCCAATTGGTTCAACACATTTCCAAATTCCTGCTGGAGCTGGGCAAGGGCTTTGCCTACATAGGCAGGCAGCACCACTTACAGATTGCTGACAAAGACTACTACATAGACCTGCTTTTTTACCATGTAGTACTAAAAGCCTACGTAGTGATTGAACTTAAAAATACCGCCTTTATCCCCGAATATGCCGGTAAACTCAACTTTTACCTTTCGGCAGTAGATAGTTTGCTAAAAGCGGATGATGACAAACCCACGATTGGTATTTTGCTTTGCAGGGATAAAAACAACATTGAAGCTGAGTTTGCCCTACGCGACATTAATAAGCCAATGGGTGTTAGTGAATTTCAACTGACAGAAGTGTTGCCGGAAAATTTAAAATCCAGCCTGCCTACCATTGAAGAAATAGAACAAACCCTAAAGCAGAGCGGTCATGAGTAAAAAAACATATTCAAAATATCCTGCTTATAAAGATTCGGGAGTGGAATGGTTGGGAGGAATTCCTGAGGGATGGGAAACTAGTCGACTAAGAAATGTATTTTCTTTCAGCAAAGGTTTAACCATAACGAAAGAAAATCTTCAAGAGGAAGGCGTTCATTGTGTCAATTATGGGGAAATCCACTCAAAATTCGGATTTGAAGTCAACCCTGAAATTCATGTGTTAAAATGTGTTAGCGAGGAATATTTGATTAGTGATTCGAACTCACTGCTTAGCAAAGGAGATTTTGTTTTCGCAGACACATCTGAAGATATCGACGGGTCTGGAAACTTCACTTATCTGAATAGTGACATTCGCACGTTTGCCGGTTATCACACTGTAATAGCAAGATTGAAAATAGATGTTAATGAGAGGTTTGCAGCTTATGTAATCACTTCTCAAAGCTTTCGAAATCAAATTAGGCGTAGGGTGAAAGGGGTGAAAGTATTTAGCATTACTCAATCACTATTGAAGACTGTTATTTTTTGGTTTCCAAATGAAAAAGAACAAATCGCCATTGCCAATTTCTTAGACGATAAAACCGCCAAAATAGACCGTGCCATTGCCCAAAAAGAGCAGCTCATAGCCCTGCTCAAAGAACGCAAGCAAATCATCATTCAAAATGTGGTGACCAAAGGTTTACCTGCCGAAGAAAGAGCGAAGGCAGGCTTAGACCCCAAGGTAAAACTCAAAGACTCTGGTGTGGAATGGATAGGGGAGATTCCAGAGCATTGGGGGGTGAAGAAGTTGAAACACTTAATAAAAAAATCCTTCAGCGGGGGGACTCCTTCTACAGATAAACTTGAATACTGGGATGGGGGTATTCCCTGGATTTCATCGGTAGATATAAAAAGTGATTTCCTGGCAAAAACAGTTAGAGAAATTTCCAAGAAGGGCTTGAAAAGATCCTCTTCTAATATTGCGCCAAAAGGCTCTACGGTATTTGTGACAAGGTCTGGTATTTTACAACATACCTTTGCAATATCAATTTTAGAAAGGGATATGGCTATTAATCAAGATATTAAATGTCTAGTTTTTGTTAAGGATCTCTTTCAAACTTATTTTTTGCGTTTAATTCAAGGTAATAACTCTAAGATTCTTGTTGAAACACGACAGCAAGCAGCAACGGTAGAAAGTATTGACATGGATTCGTTTTTCAATCTCCAAATTCCATTGCCACCTTTTGAGGAACAAAAATCAATTGTATACGACATCAAAGCTCAATCCACCAAAATCGAGCAAGCCATTTCCTTGCAACAAACCCAAATCCAAAAACTCAAAGAATACAAGGCTACTTTGATTGACAGTGTGGTGACGGGGAAAATTAAAGTGGATTAATATGCCTAAAGAAACCATCTTCATATCGAGTGTTCAAAAGGAGTTTGCGGAAATCCGGCAAGCTATAGCCGCCTATGTGAGGGAAGACGATTTGTTGAAGCTGTTTTTTGGTGTCTTTTTGTTTTCTATTTCCGCTGAGAGAGGACTTAGAGCTCCGGATTTTGAGGATAATAAATCATTTTTGGTCACGGTTTGGCGTCCTTCTGCAAGTACCGCACAAGACGCCGGGCAAGTTACCGGGCAAGTCACCGCACATGATACCGCACATGATACCGCACATGACCGGTTGTTTATAGACCTTGAATACATGCCACACCGCCTAGTGTGGATCTTGGATGGAGAGCTAAGCAGAAGTGAAATGATGGAAAGGTTGGGACTTACCCATCGAACAAATTTTAATTCACCTTAGAAATCCACCTGCTTTGCAGGTGGTCATGTCCTATTAGCTATGCTTATATTTGGGTTATGACCAAATACAGGAAGTCAAGTCATGTAGTTTTCAAATGTGATTATCATATTGTTTGGGTACCCAAA
>NZ_JBDVMZ010000023.1:0-69365 GCF_039969895.1 Algoriphagus sp. | reverse complement strand
GCGGTATGGCAATGCCTGTTTCAAATACCTCAGCTACTGCAAGTCCCGAACTTATATCTCAAGATGCTAAAAATGAGTTGAAGCCTCTTTTTGATAGCTATTTTGAGTTAAAAGATGCCTTGACCAAAGATGAGTTAACAGCCTCTTTGAGCTCCGCAGGGAAAATGCAATCGATCATTTCAAAAGTAGACATGAGCAAATTTAAAGGTGAATCCCATATGAGTTGGATGAGATATGAAGACAACCTTAAAACCCATCTTGATAAGTTTGTTGAGCAAAAATCACTTGAAGAGGTGAGAAAATCCTTCCTTAATATTTCTGATGAAATGGTAGCGATGGCAGAGAAATTCCATCCCTACCCTTCCAAAATATTTGTACAGCATTGTCCTATGGCCGATAGTAACCGAGGTGCAGATTGGTTGAGTTTGGAGGAAAAAATAGTGAACCCATACTTTGGAGAAGCTATGCTTACCTGCGGAGAAGTCACTAAAACAATACAAAATTAATAAAGAACAAAACACCCAAACTTATGAAAATCAAAATTTTAGCACTTGCCCTTGTTGCGGTGGCAGCATGCAATCCAAAGGAAAAGGAAAACCATGACATGGGTCATATGGAACATGAAATGGAAGCAGAATCTCATGAAATGCATGAGGAGAAGCCTGCGGAAGCAGCTAAAAGCCCTAGAACTACAGCTATGGCCATGACCGGTGGAAATCATATTCATATTGATTACAGTGCTCCTAGTGCAAGAGGTCGACAGATTTTCGGTGGGCTTGTGGCCTATGATGAAGTTTGGGTCACTGGTGCACACAAGGCTACTAGTATCAAATTTGATCAAGCCGTCCTCATAAATGGAAAAGAATTAAAACCTGGCAAATATGGGCTTTTCACTATCCCAGGAAAAGATGAATGGACAGTGATTCTGAATCAGGATTGGGACATGCATTTGGCGGACGATTACAAGGATGCAAATGACATTTTACGGATCAAGGTTAAATCTGAATCTTTGAACGAAACTGTTGAAGCTTTAACTTTCGATGTGAAAGAAAAAGACACTAAAACAACCACTATAGCTATGTCATGGGACAAAACGAGGATATCCTTTGACGTAGTGAATGCTAACTAATGAGGAAGAATAATCAATATTATGCCCGTAAAATCCATCGATTTTTGGGCGTATTTATAGGTATCCAATTTATATTCTGGACTATTTCCGGACTCTATTTTAGTTGGACAGACATCGATGAAATCCATGGGGATCATTTCCGCACGGAACATATGATGCATGAAAATGCAAATGAACTCATCGATATCAATCAGCTGGATTCTACATTGATGATAGCTACTCTTGAACTAAGGTTTGTCAATCACAGACCCTACTATTGGGTGAATGAAAGCAAATTATTTGATGCTCAATCAGGAGAGCTTTACCCTGAGATATCTGAAGCTGAGGCCAGAGAAATTGCTCAGATTTATATCAAAGACGATCTCCAAATCAGAGATATGGAATATCTCACCGAAGCCGGAGCTCATCATGAATACCGAGGAACTTCCCTCCCAGCATGGGCAGTGCATTTCGATCACCCAGAAAATCTAGTAGCCTATGTGGATGCCAAGAGCGGGCAGTTCACTAAAGTCCGACATAGAGCTTGGCGCTGGTTTGACTTCCTCTGGATGTTTCACACCATGGATTATGCAGGGAGAGACAATTTCAACAACCTACTTCTTCGAATATTTTCGCTTGCCGGATTAGCAGCTGTAGCTTCAGGATTTGCATTATTCTTTATGACAAGGAGAAAAAAAAGCAACAGGAAGCAAATCTAGTTCTTTATCAACCCCTCCTAATTTCAAATTAACTGGGCAATTAACTTCTTCTAGTTTTAATTCCACCTACTTAATATATTGGCCTAATAAATAGATTAAATTTTACTGGGGCTCAACTCATCATTTATTTACATTCCAGACATCCTTTGAAATCTCTAATATTATGGTTAAAAATCATCTACAATTTAACTTCCTTTCCTAACTACCAAATGCTTCTGCCCTGGATCATTCAATAACCTACCCATCTCAGCCTGAATTATATCCTGCACATCCTGCTTGATCTGGAGATAATTTCGCTGAACAATAGGGCTGTCTATCTTTCGGATTTCAGGTATGGGAACATAGTTATCCTGCTCCTTTTTCAGGGCCTTATGGTCGTTGATAATCTCCGAATGAAATGCTTTTAAAGTTATTTTACAATCTGGATTATCGGCTACCATCCCCACAAATTCCCCTGATGATAAGGATGATATTGTAGAAGGAGGAACAGCTGATTCTAGCTGTTTTGATTTGCTGATGGAGGTATCCGCACTGTTTATAGAAAGGCTCTGTCTATCCTGCATAATCTTCCCAATTCGATCCGATAATTGTTTGGCTGAATCTCCATTTACCTGTCCGGAAACAATGTTACCCACTATGCCTATGATCACATCTGCAAGCTCCCGTCCATAGTCTTTTCGTAGCTGGCTGAGGTCCTGAATACCCAATGTGGTGGCTACTTTATTACTTCTAGCAGTGGCAATCAGACTGTCCATCCCATTCAAATAGATGGTTGGAAACTCATCGAAAATCAGACTACTTCTTAGCTTTCCCTTTTGATTTACCAGTTTCACCAGCCGATTCACATACAGAGAAAGTACAGCTCCATAGATCTGGATTTTCTGAGGATTGTTACCCATGCAAACCAACTTCGGTTCTTCAGGATTATTGATATCCAGCGTAAAATCATTGCCGGAAAGCACATAGTATAACTGGGCTGAAGACAGCCTTGCCATGGATATTTTCGCTGATGCGATCTGTCCTTCTAGCTGCTCCATTACATCATTCAGGTAGGCATTAACAAAAGGATTGATCAGAACATCAATATCCTTTTCCGTCCTCAAAACCGTAAACAACTCTTCGTAATCAGCCTGCATCAACTCAATCACATGAGGAAGTGTACAGAATTCTCCACCATTGTACTTTCGCAAAAACCAGATGATGGCAGTCAGGAAATTGATCGGTGATTCCACGAAAAAGTCTCCCTGCTTTTTAATCCATTCCCTGTTCAAACCCATCAATATTGTTCGGGCTGATTCTGCGGCATCGGTGATATCCAGCATGGTTTCAGGTGCTAATGGATTGCAGCGATGACTTCGTGTAAGGTCATCAAAATTGATCACGTAGAACTCCGGGACTACGGAATACAGATGTTTGTTTTTAAGCCAGGTATTATAAACAATGGATGAGAGATCATCGAATTTGAAGTCATATACAAACATGGAAAAACCTTTTTTGATATGCTGGGTAATCACATGACGGATGACAAAATAGCTCTTCCCAGACCCTGGAGTTCCCAAAACCATCAAGCCCCTAAAGGGATTGATTACATTGATCCAGCTGTCTCTAATTTTTCCTTTCAGGCTATATTTTGCAGGTAAATTAATTGAGAATTCATTTTCTAGCAGCCGTTCCTCCTGAGGGAATGTCTCATTTTCTGAGTTGAATACATCGCTGCTTAATTTGGCATGGATAATTCTGGATAGCTTTGTTCCGCCTGAAAGGATAAGCAAAAAGCCCAATGAAGTTACCGTCATATAGGCAATTGAAATCCATTCTAAGCTACCTTGAAACTGTAGTATAAAATAGCTTGCAAAGTAAATCACTAGCCCTAATCCGCCATATAAAAAAGCAGTCTTGGTGCTCAATTTCTCACTCTTTCTTCCCTTAATTCCCAGCAGGGAAATCCCCAGCATCGCCAATGCTATCAACTTAGAAGTATGGAAATCCAGAAACAGACCCGTCCCAAAAATGTTCCTCAGTACACTGTCTGTAAGATCCGATGCCAGTCCCCAATCTCTAAAAGTAGCATAGCAGAAAAAATAAAAATGCAGCCCCAAAACCCCGATCCCCATCAGTCTGGTCATATCCAAAATCTTGCGCAATCCTTGCTCATTTTCGCCTGTCTGCATCCCCATTACCCTGTGATTTAAGCACTTACTTTGTTACTTTTTTCTTCTTCTTCCGCTTCTTTTTCCGCCACTCAAAAGGCAGATAGCTATAGGTTTCTTCAGGCAATACCACTGTTTCCAACAGACCCCTCGAACCTTTAAATGCTTGTTGTGTATATCCGATCTCTCCTATCGTAATTTCTGTCTGACCTTCTTGCTTACCCCCGATTTGCCTTCCTATCTTTGTCAGTGATTCAGGTCTAACCCCACTCTTAACTGATTCAACATTGATTCTATCCATCAATCCTTTGGCGCTATAGTTTTTGCCCAATGCACTCCCATTGAATACACACTTGGTCCGGTGATCGACAAAAGTGATCCCATACAGCCTCCCCTCTTGGTTCTCTCTTTTGATGGTGGCGATTCCCTGCTTTTCCAGACTTTTTATCACCTCATCAAGAGTCTTTCCAGACATCTTCATCAGCGTCAAATCAATGGCAGAGCGGATGGATTTAATATGGTTCTTACGATTAATTTCATTGGATTCGAATTTGGATTCAATGAACTTCAGCGTTGCTTTAAAATAAAAACTACTGGCTTTGATCGGAACCCCGACCTTGTTTCCCTGATCATCCATCGCGCGATATAGCAATCCCCTGTTTTTAAAAATCCGTGAAACTTCTCTCCCCCTATCGGCAACTATCCGGTATTGGCTCAGTACTGCGTTCAGCTCTGGCAGGGAAGTGAATTTGTAGTTTTTGAGCACATGCTGAAGCACATTCCCTATAGCTCTTTTAGTCTCTGATTTACCATATTCAAGTCTGGAAATGGCAACTGGTTTGGCGATAAAAACCCCCTGTTTCTGGGACTCGGCGGGCACCAAACCAAACTCCTTCTCGATTGCTTTTCGGGTTGGTTCAGATTTGAGTTTTCCGATATTATGCAAGGGAATCCGCCTGCCGTCAAGCTCAATATTCGTCGTCACAATATGCAAGTGCGGGTGTCCTGCATCAGTATGTTTATAGACCAGGTAAGGCTGGTTTTCAAAGCCGATCCCACGCATATATTCCTTGGCTATCTTTTGTAATTTCTCTTTTTCAAAGTCCTCTCCTGGCGCAAAATTCAATGAGATATGGACTGCATTTACCGACGTTCTGGAGTTTAAATTTGCCAATTTGAGCAAGTATTTCAGACGCAAATCAGCAGTCTGTTCCGTATTTTTCAAGGGATAATTCTGGGCTAAAAGCAATTCAGCCACTCCCTCATTCACCTTATTTTCATTGTAGTGAAAAGGTCGTCTCAAAGACTTACTGGTCTTTATGATTGCAACCATTTTTCAGCTGTTTGATCAATAAATCTGTTCACTTCCTTCAATGATACTTGGATACTTTTCTCCAATTTCACTACCTGGAAACGGCTGGAAGTAATTTCATCATCAATAGCCGTATTCATCTTTTTAGCCAACTGGTTATAGTTGATGGCAAGGCCATGGAGATCCCGTTTCAGTGAAGTCAACTCCCTTAAAAGCTCCTGAATACCGGTATCCCGATACCTACCAATTACCAACTTTTTGAGCAATATCCTTCTGGAATAATCACTTAGATTACTATGCACTGTCTCTCCAAAATTTGCCTTTAGCTTCAGCAATTCCCGGTCAGTCAATCGGATATGCAGCCATTTGTTTCTCTTGTTTTCTTCCATCTTCGCAGTTCATTTTCATGGTTCAACAGCTTTTCAAACTCAAACCCCACGACCTCGGAGTAAGGGGTTTCAAGATCCGGTTGTGATACAACCGTACATCTTGCCGATTTCGGAGGACACAGGAAATCCCGTTAGCTTTTACAATCATTCTGATACATTGAGGAAATCACCTCAGGCATTTACAATACCTCCTCTCGGGTGATACAAGTATAAAAAGTGATGGAATCATTTACCTATCCTGATCAATTTCTAAATAGGCTCAAATCATTGGATCAGAGTAGATTTAGCCACGCAATTATTCTACATCTAAAACCATTGAAGCTATGGCCATCTCATCACTCGAAACCATCTACGATACACTCCTTGCCGTACCCGGAATGCACGACACAGTAAAAATTGATCTAAAAATCCCCCGCAAAACAGTATTGCTTTTGACTGAGATAATCACCCGCGGAATGGAACAAAAATCAGAATCAGGTAAACCCGCAATCCGGATTTCCAAAGAATCCGAAGAAGAGCTGAATACAATTATCTCGGAGAGCCTTGAAAAGGCTGGTCTTACCATTTTAAGTTCCAAACTAAAGAATATATCAAATCAGAGTCAGTAGCAACACAACCCTCATTGATCAGCAGAATCAATTTTTCCTAGGGTGTAAAACTCAAAATATTTTGATATTTTATAAATGATGCCAAAGTCTAATCTACCTTATCCCAACCAACTCATGGACGTCAGGGAATGATTGGCTGGGATTGGGCAGATCTTCTTTCTGCCAAAGCCCTCTTCCGCGGGAACAAGGAAGTGGGCTGTAGGTTCTGCTATACTTTTTTCAGTTTTATCAGAATCCTTGATTATATACCGTCCCCTTTCAATCAGATATATGCTCCAAAAAAATAAAACCAACATTCCCAGAATCATCATGGGAATACTCACAAACAACAGGAAGCCTTCAACCATAGAGCTTAAGACTGCTTTGCTATATCGGGAAAAATGCTGCAGGCCCCCGGGACCTCTTCGGTAAAACCTTCTGCGATTCACCAACACCCGCAGCGCAAAGCCTCCTCCCAAAAGACATACACCAACTGCTACTATAAATGCATCTTGCCAAAACATAGCTTATCCATTTAAAATCCCATATCCGTATCATCCATCCGCTTCACCAGGCTTTCTTTTAGGCTGTCTAGGAAAATAGTTCTGTTCTTCTTTCTGCCACGCATGCTCTGAAAGGTGCGGTAGAAGTTTCCTACCTGCACGTTGAACAGGGACTCCATCAGCGTAATAATTGCCTTCACATCACTTTTCCCATGATTTACTGCTCCCCTAGAATGCAGCGCATAGGCCAACTCGATCAGGGCAGATTTTGAATCCGTCCACTCATGGCTGGATAGCTCTCCCGCATCTCCCTCATTTCCCATTTCCAGCTTATAGATTGTCTTCCGTATTTCATCAGTAAGATTTTCGCAGGCCATAATCTTGGCCAGCTTGCTGCTGTTGACAGTGGAAAAGGTTGGGTCAAAATCGAAGGAATAATCCGGGATCAATGACACGGGCTTGGAATCCCTTAAAAACAGTACCGAATCCTGATCGCTTTTCCCCAGCTGGTAGTAGATGTACAGTTGTTGGTTTCTGACAAAAAACTCCTGGATCTGATCCAGCACATGGGGATAATAGCTTTTCACCTGTTCCTTTTTACCGATGGGTTTCTTTGCTTCTATATAGGCGAGCTCTGAGTAGAAGATCAGTTCCTTAAAAAGCAGGGGCTTGTATTCCTTGAAAAACCGGATCTCTTCTTCTTGATCCCTGAATGTATAGCCTGCCATATATTCCTTCAGGCGGATCAAAATCTTATTAATCACCTGACAACATCTTTCGGCTTTCTGCAGTCCGTTGGAAGTTTCCCTGGAAACCTCCTTCAGTGATTTCTCCATCTCCACAAAAAGCGCTTCTACAAATGCTTTCATATCCTCCTTATTTATTACCAAAGCACTGACTGCCTCTCAACTCATTCAACGCCTTTTTTAATTTCAAATCATCTGAAATGATCCATTATCCTTTAGCTTCAAAACTCTTCATGTAAGCCTCCAGATTTTCTTTACAATGGTCAAGAAATACAGTCCGGTTTTTCTTTCTGTTTTTTATTTCCAAAAAGGTCCTGTAAAAATCCTGAAGCTCCTTACCAAATACCTCTGCCATGGTGGTTGCCAATTCTGCAACACTGACATTTCCATTATTTATAACACTGGATGTTTTCAATGCATAAACCAATTCCACCAGGTCCGCCTTTTTCCCTGTCCAAAACAGCGGGGTACTTTTATCCTCTCCCATTTGCTCTTGTTCAAGGGGTAAGACAAGTAATTGACCCTGGATATACTCTGCCAATGCTAGGGTCCCCATGATCCTTGCGCAGTATAAAGTATAGACAGTACAGTACCTGGTGTCCAGCGTATGCCAGAATAGATTAGGTTTATATACAGGCGCTTGGGCACTTCTTAAGAAAAACACCCGATCCTGATGATCTTTTTTCATTAAGAGGTAATTGTACAGGTTCTGATTGTTTTGCAGAAATTCCTGTACACTGAGCAACTCCCTTTCGTAGAATTTTCTGATTTCATTTTTAGACCCGGCCGGCTTGATAGACTCCATATTGAACAATTCGGAGAAATACACAGATTCCCTGAGAAAGTAAGTCATCCGGGATTTGAAGAATTCTATTTCCTCCTCCTCGGACATAAATTCATAGTGATCCATAAAAAGCTTGATTTCATCCATCGCCCGATCCACCAGGTGAAAAGCAGATTCAAACTGGATGAGTTTGTTTTCACCGTCCAGTTTCAGGACACCCAGCTTGTTTTTTAATCTGGTGATAATCCGGTCAGAAAATCTTAGGATATCCATAGTCTAAAAATTTATTCACGAATTAATTCTTTTTGTACCTGGGAGAAATCGACAGAGACCAGTGGACAGTTCCGGCAATCTTGTATTTTATCTGCTTGAGGTATTTCAAGATGCCGCTGTTTTCAGGCTTATATTCTTCTCTCCATTTTCTCTCCAGCACCATAAATTCTTCCAGTGTCCCCGCATGAAGATTAAGAACTTCCTGCTGGGCCTCTGAAAAATCAATCCGCTTATAATGCATCATCAGCGCCACTGCATTCATAGAATCACCCCGATCAGCTTCCTTTTGGTAGGATATGAGGTCATTTGACAGGTAGATCAGCTTAGCTGCCAACCCACGGAGATTGGCTGTTTCCTGCCAATCAGAACAATCATTTGAAAATCCCTCACCTGATTCAAAAGCAGAGAGTACCAAAGCTAGATTCCCTCCTGAAAAAGCCGGACGGATAACCTGGTATTCTTCCCAAGTAGGTAATTTCCTCTTATCCTTAAATTCCGCTTCAATTTTGTTCTTTTGCATATAATTCAGAACCTCTGAAAATATCAGCGCCTTCAGGTATTTATGGCCTGAAACCAGCGAATCGAATTCTGAGGCCAAATCGCTAAAAGCATTCAGGAAAACTGTTATACGATCAGGATTAAATCCCAAAGATTTACATTCCAGGATGTTTTCAACCCCTGACAGAAGGTAATCCCAAAAACCAGCTTTCTGCCCGACATGCAATTCATCTGTTAAATCATCCAGATAAAACAGCCAGAGGTAGAGCTTGGAAATCCAGACCCCTCGCTCCAAATCAATTTCCGGATAAAGGCAGGAAGACAGGTAACTTAACTTCTGATTTTTGTAATAGGCGATCTCATCGTTGTCTCTAAGGATCGAATGGAAGTGAAAAGCCCAGGAAATAGTCTGCTCCTCGATATCAGCCGCATCATTATGTACATACGCCGGAAATGGATAGTGTAACATTTTTTTCAGCTGACCACTTTTATCAACAGGTTTTCTGCTGTTGGACTCTTTCTTAATACGTGCTGCAGTAGTATAACTTACCCCCAGAAGACTTGCCTTTTCCTTATTTGTCAGATCATACTTGAAATTGGGAAACTTCTCTTCAATCACCCGGAGTTTGTCCCGGTAGTTCATCTGGGTAAATGCATGCCACTCCACATCGGCATGCCTGACTTTTGCTATCTGGGATTTTGAAAAATCTGTGAACTCGGGGATTTCTTTCAGCAATAACACCTCATTGGAATAAGGTAGGCTTGTATATACGGATTCTCCCAAAGATTTAAAGTGATATTTACTGGGAACCTGTGTCTGATAAGATTCGAAATCCATAAAGACATCACCTGGAAAGTAAAGCCTGGATAAGTTTCCCTTATAGTACATCCCGATCATACCTTCAATCAGAAATCTGGATTCGGTTTCGACCGAACCAGGGTGACGGATGGTAGCTTTACGTTTCGCGAAGCTTACTTCCAAAAACTCTCCTACTCTTTCCAAAGCGTTATCACTTACTTTGCCCTCAAGATCGAAGAGTTTCTTCAAAAAGGTCGGGGTCAAATCATAGCGTGCCATAATGTTATCGGTTTAGATTACATTGTATTCTCTATTACAAAACTCCTTGCAAGAGCCTATTTTTAAATTGCCTTTACAGTTGAAGAGCCAACTGTAGAACTTGTTCAGTTCGGTTGCTTAGTTAAAAAAAACAGTAGTCCAGTTTAAATTCTCAATACCTAAAAACCAAGGAATCAACTACTTTATTTTCCCAATGCCGCTGAAATTGTATAATTGACACACTTTTTATGTTTATCACCCAACTTGTGAATTCCAAATTTTTATAATCCCCAACTTTCCATGGAATACAAAAAGGAATGGAAAAAAGAGAAAAATCAGCAATTCCAAGTGTCCTATTGATCCTCTTGTGGACCTATACAGGGTTGGATAAACTGATCCGGTTTGAAACAAGCAGAAAGGCATTTCATAACCAGACCTTCCCGGCAGAGCTTGCGGAAATACTGGCTTATGCAGTACCTAGTATTGAGTTGCTGATTGCCCTGCTCCTGCTCTTTTCGGTCTGCAGATGGTGGGGTTACCTCTCAAGTATCCTCCTCCTCACTGTCTTCACTACTTATGTAGGACTGATCTGGGTGGGAGCTTTTCCCCGAGTCCCCTGCAATTGTGCAGGGATACTGGAAAGCCTGGGATGGGCGGAGCATTTTTGGATGAATCTGGGGTTTATTGGAGTGGGGATTCTCGGACTAAAGCAGTTAAATGCAAAAAAGCCCAAGGTGGACACCTCAGGCTTTTAACAGGTCGTTAAGCTTTAATTACTATAGAAAACATTGTTTCTACGCACCAAAATTAAGCAAATAACCAGTTAAACCATAGTTCTTAAACAATACTGATCTTAAAACACCACTCCAGGCATCAAAACTAACAATTAATAAAACACAAAGGAATACAGAATTACAAAACAAAAAAATTAAAAAAACGGGGCAGGAAAAGGCATTATCCCACCCCAAAAAATAGCCAATACTTGAAAATTCAAATTCACTAGTTGCAGCGTCCATCTTCAAAGACTGGGAGTGAAGATGCCAGTCAAGACTCGGCGCTGTAGGGATCCGAACCGATTCCCTAACCGGGGCAACCCGGACGGTTCACCCGCTGATACGGAGTACTTGGACGGATTCCTCACGAAGGATGAAATTCTCGGAAAGGGCTCCGGATCAGTGGAACTGAGTAAAATCTATGTTCAACCGGGAGGTAACTCCCACTAACCAACAAGATTATGAAATCACTTAAAAACCTGCTCCCGGCACTGGGATTAGTGCTCGGAGCAACCATGGCAATGGCCATGAATTTTGCAGAACCAGCTGCAGGAGAATACCGTCCTGCACCTAATGATGAATGGTATGACCTGACAAACGTCACTCCTGGCCCCACTACTTATGAGTGTAATGGCTCATCTGAAGTTTGTACCTATGGTGATCCTGATGATCAGAGTGCTCCTGTCAAAATGGGTATTTTCCAGAAAAATGGAGCACTGCCTATCCTTTAAGGCGAATTAAGTATTCATTCACACTACTCAGGCGCGGAATCCACCGCGCCTGTTTTAGTTATTGATACCCCGGATTTTGCTCAAGACTATTAAGTTTAATTTCGTCCAAGGGAATTGGAAATGCATACTTATGAGAACCTGGTTCCAACATATAGCTTTGTCCATCTACCTCTCTCAATAATGTCTTTTGGAATTCAGACTCCCTATTCAGCCTTCTTAGATCAATCCATCTGATATTTCTGAATAACAGTTGCTTTCTTCTTTCCTCCAGGATAAAAGACAATAACTCATTTCCGTGTAAGCCATTGTTGGACTCATAGAACCCTGATTTATACCGCTTGGTCAGTAAACTTTCCATTATTTCTCTGGACTCTTCATCTTTACCCAGCCTTGTCAAACACTCTGCTTTAGTCAGGTACAGTTCGTCTACTCCATACCCTGCATAGCGTTCATGATTTCCGGTATAGTCTCCTTTAAAGAGCATTACTGAATCCGGACTTTCGTTGAAGAAAACTGACTTACGCAAATCTGTACTGTCATAACTTTCATAGAGTTCCCAATTCACCCCTATTCCTGTTGAGGACCAAAATCGCCTTGAAGTCAGTGTCACATTGTAAATATTCTCTTTGTCAAACTCAGGAAATGGATAAGCAGCATCTGGATCAAGCTCATTATAATCTATCAATTCGGATCCCAGGCCCAAGGCTAATTCCGATTGATCCAATGCTTTTTGATACTCCCCTTTGATCAGATAAATTCTGGAAAGCAGTGCATGTGCAGCCCATTGGGAGGGCTTCTTTCTAGTTTCATCCCGTTCGGGTAAATAGTCCAACGATTCCAGTAACCGATTTTCTGTTTCCTGATAGGATTCTTCAAGAGTACTCCTTTTGTTTAATACATTGATATCTGTGGTATTCCTCAAGGGTATTCCTCTCAATCTTAAAGCTTGTTCAGCAACATAGGGCGCAGCATAGGCCTGTAGCAAGAAATAATATGCCTGTGCTTTCACAAACAAGGCAAATCCTTTCGCATGCTTCAGCGCTATTCCTCCCTCTCCTGAATTTTCAAGTTCTTGTAAACCCTCCAAGACCAGATTTGCATTATAGACATGCTTATATAACACAGCCCACTCTCCGGATACCTCTTCGAGAAAAGGATCATATTCCCATAAATAGGAATTTCTTTCCAATTGGTTCAACTGCATAAACCCTCCTGGGCTAACCTGAAAATCATCAGTTGCCATATGCCCAAGGGTAGGATCCTGGTTCATTCCAAACCCGTTTGCATTTAACAATCCTTCCAATTCACTCACAGTTCTTGGGATAACCTGATTTTTAGATGGCTTTTCATCCAAAAAACCTTCGCATCCCAAAAGAACTATTCCGGTAAGGACTACAAGTCCTATTTGTATGTAATTTATTATCTGTTTCATGTGTTTAGAATTTGATTTTTAAGATCATAACCTGTCCCGTGACTAAGGACGCGGGATAGCCTGTCCCGTCCGCCGCGGCGGATCGGGAGAATCTCGCATGGTGAATAATCATCCCTCTTTGAGTAGTTTTCGACATGTTTGATTTCATCGCTATTGATATTTAAAATTGCAGACCTGTTTTTTTATAATGGAAAGGGTGCCGGGCAGTTCCTACCCGGCCGGTGAATGGTCAACCAAACCTATGAAGAAAGCTCACCCCCTATCCAAGTACTTATTGATTCAGAAATTCATCCGAAGACCCAGTGCAATTGACCGCAATGGTCTGGAAAACTGATTATCAGGGTCTGAAACCGCTTCACTTTTCTTCCAAAGGATTCCCACATTGTTCATGTAGGAGTAGAACTCTGTATTATTCATCCATTTCTTTTTGGAATTTAGTGCATAAGCCAAGCGGATATCCTGAAGTCTGATATGATCACCTCTTTCTATTAAGGCTGCCGATTTTAAATAAAATGATGATTGCTGGAAGTCCCGGGATTCAGGCATGGCAGGGATTTCAGTACCTAGCTCATCTCCAGGATTCATCCATCGCTTTTCATAGTCTCCATGACCGTATTCCCCACCCAATAAATTATAATAATCTATTCCCGTCCTTCTGATGAAATAACCGAGTCGATAGCTGATGTTGATCGATAAGCTAAAATTCCCGTATTGAAGGTCATTTCTCAGGGCACCAAACCAGGTAGGTCTTCCAGAACCATGAAATACAAGGCCTTCCGGCCCTGTCTGGCCAATGATGGCACTGTATTCTTTACTCTCCTGCCCTTCTAGAATTCCCATCGGTGCGCCAGTCTGAGCATCCAATCCTGCCCAGGCATAACTGTAAACTCCTGTCAGTGGCCTTCCTTCGAAAGGAAATCCACTACCCGTACCGGAACCATAATTCAGGTAATTGGACACCAATCCCCTGCCTTCATATTTGGAAACCTTCTCATTGAGGTGGCTTACGAAGAACACAGTATTCCATTTCAACTCATTCTGTAGCACGCTTACATTGATAGAAAGGTCAAAACCTTTGGTTATGGTATTTGCATAATTTCCCCGTAAGGAAGAAAAGCCTGTGGAGCTTGGAATGGAATAGTCCCCTATGATATCCTGGCCAGATTTAGCATACCATTCAAACGTGCCTGAAACCCGGTCCTTAAATAGATTGAAGTCCATTCCGATATTGGTGATCTGTATCCGCTCCCAACGTAAATCGGGGTTTCCCGGAAGATCAATCCGTGTATAAGGGAGGTAAGTAAAAAAATTTCTTGAGCCAGGGAAAAGCCTTCCACTGGGAAGGGCAGCTACTCCCTTATCCGTATTACCATTATACCCATAGGAAGCCCTAATTCTGAGAAAATCAACCATCGGCACATTGAAAAAACGTTCTTCACTGATCGTATATCCCAATCCAGCTGACCATAGCGGCACAAATTTCTGATTGGTGCTTACTCCGAAGAGATTTGATGCATCCCTCCTGAGGCTTGCCGTAACCGAATATTTCTGGTCAAGTGTGTAACCTGCATTTAAATAAGCAGATAAATACCGGTCTGTCTGACCCTCAAATGCATCCAGAAACGGAATATTGGCAGGAAATCGGTCTGGAGCTTTTCTCCATCTGGTAAGGTAATCCACAGGCTCTACCAATCCTGTTTCATCGGAATAGGCATAATTCCTGGAATTATGGGTTTCAGCCCCAAAGTCACGTACTTCAAAACCCGCAATTGCATTGATAGCATGACGGCTTTGATACACCTTGTCAAAACTTAACATTCCCCGGTAGGTATGGCTATTGGCAGAACTATAGGATGCATCGAGTATATCAGCCTGGGGAATTGGATAACTCATAGCCCCCAAATCATCAATTTGTGTATAGGTATTGATCAGATTTCTGGTGAAAAAACTTTCCAAAGGAAATAGCTGCCGGACCTTACCCTGATTTTGCCAATACTGATAAGAAAACTCAGCTGACAGCCCAGGGATTATCTGATAGGCCATCCGTGCATTCAGGCGTAAATCCTGGGAATTATTGATCAGGGGATCAAGACCCACCTCATTGAGTGGCACGTACTGCCAATCCAGAAAGCCATTTTCCTGTGCAGCTTGGACGTATCGGTTGCTCCAGGTTGAATATACGGGCATTGGGTTACCCTGACTATCAACTAGCTTTGCATAGGGATCAAGACCTCCTGTCCCCGGAGCCCCGTCTTCATTCGTTTGCCTGCTCAGGTAGATTCCAGCCATCACAGTAAGCTTATCGTTTAAAAACTTCCAGTTGTTCTGGCTGTTAATCGTAAGCCTATTCCGTTGGTTGCCGATATCTGAAAACATGTTTTTGTCATATCCCAGGCTGAACGTATGGTTGGATGCCTTTCCTCCCCCAGAAATATTCAGGGCATACTGTTGGTTAACAGCTGGCCTTAAAAGGTGTTTTGTTATTTCAGTCCGAAGATCAGTCGAACGATAACTGTCCATCTGCTGCTGGGCCTCTGATTCTGAGATCTGTCCGTTCTCTAAGGCGTATAAAGTTACTACTACCGGGGAGACTAATGGATTTCGGTTAGAATTGTACCTGCTACTGTAAAACCCTTGGTCAAACAATAGTTCTTCCACATCAACAAAATCAGAAACGGTCATTTGTGGGTTATGAAACAGATCAGGTTTTTCGCTCACCGTAATATTGGCATTGAAAGAAACTTTCATTCCCTGCCCGTAGCTGGCAGATTTGGTGGTGATGACAATTACCCCGTTACCTGCCCTTGCTCCCCAGATAGAAGCAGCAGCCGCATCTTTCAATACTGTGATGGATTCCACATCATTGGGATTGATGTTGTCGATGGAACCATCATAGGGAAAGTTGTCTATGATGATGAGAGGTTCACTGTCTGCAAATATGGTACTGGTTCCTCGGATACTGATGCTGTTGCTCTTATCACTCCCATCCTTATTGAAGATCAGTCCGGGGGTGACGTTCTCCAGCCGCTGAAGTACATCCGTTGTGACACTTCGGTTGACCAGTTCATTGTCCAGCTGCACAAAAGAGCCGGTAACACGTTCCTTGGGAAGCTGCTGATATCCAGTGGAGACAACCTCTACTCCTTCCAGATCCATATCCGAAGCCTGCATTTTTATTTCCAGCCCTTCCGAATTGGATGTTCCCACAATCAGATCCAGTTCATAGGTTTCATAGCTTAGATGGGAAAAGACCAGCACTTGCTCCCCTTCAGGAACAGTCAGTAGAAACTCACCTTGGTCCCCGGTAACCTGTGTAATTCCAGCTGGGGTCAGCCGGATTAAAATCCCGGGTATAGCCTCCCCTGACTCCTCATCGATCACCTTACCGGATACCTCATGGCGGGATTGTGCGATTGCTGAGGAAATTCCTACAATCAGGAAGATCCCCAGAATTAGTAGATCATATATATATTTTCTCATGTTATTTCTATTTGATGATTGAGTTTAGCGGCCCACAGAGGCTGCACTTTCTATTTGAGAAATAATGGATTCTGTACTTTCACCGAGATAGAATATCTCTGAAATCTTTCCTTCAGCATCCATCATCATCAGCTGGGGGTACATGTTGATATTGTAGTGCATCTTCCACTTCTCAGAGTCTTGCCCCATATACAGGTTCAAAAGTTTGTCTGAGGTATATTTGCCGGAGGACAATCCACTTGCCCATATTTCCTGATCAGGAGAGGCGTTTACTGCCACCAACTCGACCGCTTCAGAGCCTAAAAACTTATCTGCGATCCTGTCAAAGCTTAGGTTGTAAAAATTTTCACTGGCACCACAGCCTGTACTCCAGAAGTAAAATACTACCACCTGATCCTGAAAATCATCTTTGGAATACATCTTCCCATTTCTGTCCTGAAACTGAAAGTCCCAAACGGGAGCCCCTGCCAATTTGGAACGGTACTCCTCCAATTGACCTTTCTGGTCAGCTGTTACCATATATGGGGCAATTCGATCAATAAATGCTGCCTTGGTTGGAATCTGCCGGAACTTGTTGACCAATAGTTCCAACAGAATCTTTGCTCTCAGATCACCGACATACTTATCAATTACCAAAGCGCTGAACGATGTTTCAGAATCCAACGCCTTCAGGTAGGCTTTTTCATAACTGAAATCCAACCAATAACTGGATATATCCATTGCTTCTGCTGAAAGTTCAGCTATTCCCTCATCCGACAATAAAATGCTGACTGCCTGTCGGACTTCATCTAAAATCACCGTGTCCTGACCTAGAACTGCAGGTTCATACAGTTCAATCCTAAACTTTTGAAGAAGAGTTGCCTTATGCTTCCCAACCAGATCCGCCTTCAGTACTTGATAAGCAAGTGGGGATAAGTGGCTACGGTACGTCTCCAATACCTCAAACCCGGGAAGTTGCTCCATAGGGATGTTCCACTGATCCATATAGTGATCCAACTGCTCCGGCCCGTAGCTGATAAGTTGCATAGAACCTCCAAAGGTATTTTGGGCTTTATTGTAGAGCATCCGGTAGTCATCTCTATCTAACAGTGCTTCAGGATCTGTAGTTATCATTTTGGAAGGCCTGGAAAACCGCTCTTGCTCTATGGCAGTAATCAGCTCATACTGGCAGGCATATAAATCCGCATCCGGACCCGAGAACAGAATTCTGTTCCCCGTATCATCTATCCTTATTTTGACCGAATCACCAGGAAAAACCAGATACTTATCTATCAGTTTTTCTTCTCCATGCTTAATACTGAGGTACCCAGGCTGCGTGAACTCCTGTGTAGAAAAAAGATAAAGCTTGTCATTGCCAGGATTGATCCCCTCAAAGAAATTGCCCGTTCTGCCTGTAACAAAGGCCTCTTTCTGACGGAAATTTGGATACAACTGAGACACCTCAAAAGGAATAGTCTCAAAGGTCAAGGTATCCACCGCTCCCCTCTTTGCCAGTTCCAAATAAATCAGAACAGTATGCTCCCCCACTTGGGTATCGGAGTTATCAACCAAATCAACATGCTCCGGCAATGTATCGGGACGGGTCTCCCCGCCCCGATGGGTGTCCCGCAATTCATGCGGGACGGTGGAGCTAGACCTATGAAGAAAATCCGCCCCAGGTGAATCAGCAACCTGTGCTGTGAGTGTGCTTCCAACAAGACAAAGCAGTCCCAGGAAGCATGTGTATAGAATTTTTTTCATGTCATTCAATGCCTTGGAAGCCGGCAGAACAGGACAAACCTCTCCCACCAACCCCCAAGGGCTTTTTAACTAATAAGAAATAACTGAAGTAATGGAGCTGATGACCTGCTGCAGCAGATGATCTCCATTGTTGTCGTCACTGCGAGCTGAGCGAAGCAGTCTCATAATATGCTACACTCAGCCGATGACGATAGACATCACTCCCTGATCTTAAATAATAGTCCCGTAAACACAGAAGCAGTCAGAGAGAAAAAGTGCCCTAATCCTCAGATCGGATTCTTGGGCTTCAGAGGATACAGGCGATCTACCGCGGCGATGCCGAGTTCCTCAGGTAATGAATAATAGGTAATAGGTAATGAGTAAAGTGAGCCAACGTAAAAGCGCGCAGACAGATCTTCCTTCCAGAATACTGATCCCGGGAAGCAACTTAATCCAGAAAAAATCACAATCTGTACCATGATACTTGGGTTATTACTAAGTCATTTTGAGACATACCCTAAAGGAAATATCTCAATCATCCGTAAAAGAAAAGGCTTCAACAAAATGTAGCAAAAGTGAGCTCACGCCGTAGCGTGAGCATTTTCACTTCACTTCTACTGTCTATATTGAAAGTTGGCAGTTTCCTAAGACGAGACTATAAAGTGCAAATGCATTTGAAGATATTCGCCAAATCTTCACTTAGAAATCAAAGTTTGATTATCATTGATTATACCAAAAATATAAAAAGATTTCATAAAACGATAATATTTTTACTTTAAAATATATTTAATACCTTTTTTATGAAATTAAAATACTGAATACTGTAAGTTTACCTTTACTTATATTTGGGAAACTTGGCAGTTTTCAAATGAAAAGAGAGATTTTTAATAGAATTAAGGCCGTTTTGGCTGAAGAAGGAAAGAAGAATATTGATTTAGCTAAAAAATTGAGCGTTAAAGACACAACCGTTTCTCGATGGGTAACAAATGATTCTCAGCCTTCAATTGAAAGACTTTTCGAAATAGCTGATTTTTTAGAGGTTGATGTGAGAACTTTGTTGGTTTCAAATAAACCAAAGAATAAACCCACTGAATCGGAAGAACTTTAAAACCCTACTCTTCAGTCCATTTTCGGATTCTTTTATCCACTTCCTTTTTGATCAAAGTACCATTGTACATCTGGTTGAGAGAAAGCAGGTTTCTAAGCATACTTGCGGCCACTTCCTTTGAAATGACCTCTTGCCTGACCAGCTCATCAAATATCCAAATCAAACCATGACATTCAAGTGATTGATTGGCAGCAAAACTCCTTACCAATTTATCACTGCTAATGACCAGGGCTTTATTTAAAAATAATGCCAGATAGATGACGGTCTTATCTTCTTGAGAGAGTCCTTTGGGAAAAGGAATTTTAGCCATTTCATTAAAATCCTTTTCTTCCAGATTATGAATGGTTAACAGCTTTCCTGATTCATATGCTTTTAAAAGCTGCTTTTGCTCAGGAAATAGTTCATTCACCACATCCACCGTAGTATGCAGCTGTATATCAAGTTTAAAAAAGGACGCTATCAGATCCAATTCAATCAGATCTATAAAAATACAGGCATCCGTGACAGCTACCTTCATCAGAAAACAAGATTTTCTTTTCTGAATTGGGCCAGCTTCTGATTTTTTAAGGATGCTGCTTTACTTACTGAAATGAAATTCTCGGCAAGTGCTCTAAACAAGAGTTGTGAAAAACGATTGGAATGCTCTGCCCCTTCGTATTCCACAGGTTCATTTACTCTATAGCCCAACTGGGTAAAGGTCACATAAAACTGCCTCAAGTAATTATCAGAGATCAGCCCTAAATCTTTTGCTCGGTACACTAAAGCCTGCATAGAAATTCCGTATTGCTGCTTTATCGCGGTTAATTCCTGGATGGACAATTTGCTCCTTTTTCCACCGAGTTCTTTCTGTAAGGTATCCTTTGAAATAAGCATGGCGGTGGCAAAAGCATGACAAAACTTTTCTTTTTGTCTTTCTGGAAGATGATTGACCTTCAAAAGCAAATGCGCCAGTTCATGAAAAGCAGTAAAGCGCTTTCTATCCAACTTATCTTTGAATTTTGCTTTGTTCAATACGATCAGCGGAATGCGGTTATCATTTACCCAAGTACAGAACCCATCAAATTCTTCTGAAGATTCCAGTTCCAGCACCTTAATATGGTGATCTTCCAACAGCTCTATTACATTGGCTACAGCTCCCCTACCGAGCTTCCATTCATCTCTTAGCTTTTCTGCCGCATGCTCAATATCTTCTTGAGAACTAATAGTCATCTCTGCGAGGGGATTATGAAAGGCAGTTTCTATTCCCAGAATTTCTTCCAGTTCCAGATATCTCCGTAACTCATCTTTGGCAATCTCCACTATCCGAACCCGCTCTTTGGCCGGGTAGTCCTGAAGCTTACGGAACTCTATCTCTCCAAACTCAACAGCAGTAGAAGTATAGAAGTAATCAGGTCTTACTTGCAGTGCATCCGACAAGATCCCGATCATAGTACTATCAGGCACCACCTGTCCTTGCTCGTATTTGCTTAGGGATTGTTTGGTGACACGGTTATCGATTTTGTCAGCCAAGCCTTGCAATGAAAGTCCATTCATCAAGCGTGCTGACTTAAGGCGTTCGGCAAAATAGTTCATACCAGTATAAATGAGGGTTAATAAAAGTAAACGCAAAGATACAGCACTAGTTTACAAAACAATACAAAATTACACAGTTGACAACTAAATATGACAAACGGTCACTGACAGATGAATGTTAAAGTACAGACATAATGACAGCATAATCTCTGATTTTTAATACTTTATGTAAATATCTTTACATAATCCAATCCAATTGACGAATTGGATTAAAATTTGACATCTTGTCAACCTAAACTTAGAAAATATGGACAAAAGCAATCACTTAGATTCCGTAATCAAAACTCATCAGATTACCAAAGAGGAGAATCTACTTAAAAAGCATCTCGAAAAGAAGGATGAAATCAAAGAAGCATTGAAGGAAAAATATGGATCTAATATCTATTCACCTTTTAATTCAGGCTCTTACGCCAAAAACACCGCCATTAACACCAAATTTGATTTTGATTTAGTATCCCCATTTAAGCGAAATGCCTTTGGCTCTAATGGAACACTAAAAGAAATGTATGAGGATGTCTTTGATTTTCTTTATGAGAAATATAAAAATGATGCGGAAGTTAAAAAGCAAAAAGTATCAATTGGTTTAGAGTTTTATACCGATAAAGATGGTGACCAGATCAAAGTTGATGTTGTGCCTGGTAGAGAGTTCAATCAAGATCAATACCTAAGTGATGAAAATCTTAATCTGTATGTTTATTATAAGTATGGAAATTTTGATGCCGGCAGTGAAAGAATCAAAACCAATATTAAAGCGCAAATCAGCAATATTAAAGATAGAGCAACTAATGAAAAAGATTCCATCCGGAAAATCATACGTCTTCTGAAAGTTTGGAAATCAAACAAAGGGACTTACCCTACTAAATCTTTCTTCTTGGAGTTAATCACTATCAAAGCCTTCGACAATTGCGAAATCAATGGGAACTTATGGGAGAGGCTAAAAACAATACTAGAATACATCCGGGATAATGTCACCAATGAAAGTTTTAATCTTAAAGACCCAGGAAATAGCTCAAATGATTTGACAAGTACTTTGACGACATCTGAAAGACAACAATTGTCAGATGACATGAAAAACATGCTTAAGAGAATAGAAGAAAACGACGAAAACATAAAAACGTACTTCCCCGAAAACACAAAGTTCATAGACGAAGATTCAAATAAAAATGGAAATAGGACAAGTGGAATTATGCCTGTTCCACCACCTAAACTTAACTTTGGATAAGTGAAATGAACGACAGAGTCAATGAAATCAATACCACATTAGACAGTTTAACCGGTATCGAACTTATAAAGCCTTTCGAACAAGGAAAGTTTGACGCGGAAGGAAAAATATCTGTTTACGTTGAAGAATTGGAGGAGGCATTAACATTTGATGTTTCAATTAGTCCACAATACCCATTTAAAAGTCACGATTCAGAGACTATTAAATTTTCTAATGAAAACTTATTAGAATATAAGCACATCATGGGGAATGGCTCAATTTGCATTCATACAGCACACAGCCCTGTATTATCAACGAAATTGGGTTACGACATTGACTCCGTAAAGGCTTGGATCAAAAAATATTATGTAAATCAAGATACAGATGAACATTACGAACATTTAATTGTACCTCAAAAGACTTTTAAGGAAAGTCATTTTGCTTATTTTTTCATTGAAGTTGATTATGAGTTCAATAAGAATCAATTTGGGTTTGTAGAGTATTCTAAAATTGGCAGCGGGATTTTAAACAGGGATAAAATCGATAGCAATATTATTCAAAGATTCAAGGGCATCGATAACAAAGAACTAGTTGGTATAAACTGGAATTTTCAGTTGAAATCTTTACCAATACATGTTGGATTGTTTATTTTCCTAAAGGATGCTCCTTCCAACAATCAACGGTGGGTTTTTGCACAATGGAAAGACTTTGAACAAGTTTTACCACAGAGTTTTTTAAAATTTCTTTACATAGTTGAAAAGGATCACCAAAAATATAAAGGTAAAAGTCTACCACTACTAGTTGGGTATAATATATCCATGACGGAAATTCATTGGCAAGTCATAATGTTAGAAATTGGAGACTTTCCAATTTATGGCCAAAAAGAAAATCAGCAATGGCTCACAATGATAGATGGTAATAAAACCATTAATTGGGCTATGACAAAAAATTGCTCTTACAAATATTTTTTTGGGCGAGGTGTTTTAAATGAAAAGCTAACTAACGGAAAGATATTGATCATTGGTATTGGAGCTATTGGAAGTATAGTCGCAAAAACTTTGGTAAGGAGTGGTTGCAAAAAAGTTGATTTTATTGATTACGACCATAAGGAACCAGAAAATGTCTGTAGGGCGGAATACTCTTTCTTTTCAGGAATAAGCAACAAAACTAATGATTTAATAAATGAGATGTGCTTAATTTCTCCTTTTTTTGAACCTAGACATGGTGGTTATGAATTTTCAGAAGCATTTGATTTTTACTTAAAATCTCATTTAAAAGATAAGACTATAAAAAAGGAATTAGAAAAAAGACTTAATGAATATGATGTGATTTTTGATTGTTCTGCCGATAACGATTTGCTTTTCATATTAAGTCAGTTGAAAATTAATCCAAAACATTTTAGCCTATCCATTTCAAACCATGCCAAACAATTAGTTTGTGGAGCTGAACAAAACCGATATGAATTTATCAACACACAATTTAACGGAAATGTATTAAAGTTTGATATTCAGGATTTATACAACCCAACAGGCTGCTGGAATCCCACATTCAAGGCTTCATACAACGATATAAGTACCCTAGTACAGTTTGCTATTAAGCATATCAATTTAAAATTGGCAAAAGGAGGAGAATTTAGAAACTTTGTAATTGAAACAGAAGACACAGACTGTCTTACCATTAAACTGAATGAGTTTTGATTCTAAAAGTAGAGAAAATAGGGTTAAGCATTGAAGTTGGCGATGAATTATTAAACAGCCTAATTGTAAAAGGAAAAAGTCATTACCCAAATGAGTTTGGTGGTTTTTTGATAGGTCATTATAGCGACGACCAAAAACATTTAAATATAACTAACACTATATTCCCTATAAATTTCAAGGCATCTAAAAATTCTTTTGAAAGGAATACTTATGGAATCGAAAAAAAACTGGCTGCTTATTATATAGAAACTCCTAAAAAAATTTACGTTGGCGAATGGCACACCCACCCTGACAACAGCCCTGTTCCAAGTAATATGGATATCTTAGCCGTAAACTCAATTACAAATTATCCAAATGCATGTCTTTCAAATCCTGTATTGCTGATTATAGGCTATTCAAAAACAGAAGTTGACTTTGGATTTTACGTTTGGTTTGAAAATAAATTAAACAAATATGCCTGAAGTAGATTTAAAACAGTTGTTCAATGGACTGCAGAAACAAATGTCTGCACAACTCAACACAAACAGAGAA
Source organism: Algoriphagus sp. (assembly GCF_039969895.1). Lineage (GTDB taxonomy): Bacteria > Bacteroidota > Bacteroidia > Cytophagales > Cyclobacteriaceae > Algoriphagus. Next base: position 44,995 of record NZ_JBDVMZ010000023.1, on the reverse strand, counting down.
TTTATCGAACACCCTGGATCAAAAGGTGATGCCTTAGAAAACGCATGGATCGAATGGTTACGAAAATACTTGCCCAACAGGTACTGTGTTGATAAAGCCATAGTGATAGATCATGAAGGCAATACAAGCCAACAAATGGATATTGTGATCTACGATAATTGGTTCACTCCTTTTATTTTTAATCAAAATGGATTTTACTACATACCTGCAGAAGGAGTATATGCAATTTTCGAAGTAAAACCTGATATCAAAGGCAAAGTTGGAGATATAAATTATATCGAATATGCAGGAGAAAAAATAGAGAGCGTGAGGATGTTAAAAAGAGAAGCTGCAAGTTTTATAAATGGTGGAATAAAATTTAACCCACGCCCATTAACCAAAATTGTTGGTGGTATTTTGTGTAGTACTAACTCTTTTACACACGAAAATAATAACACACTTGAAAAACACTTCAAATCACTTTGCAATCTAAAAAGTATTGATTTGGGTTGTATTGCTGATTATGGCAGTTTCTATATAGACTATAATCCAAATGAGGAAATTACTCATATCGGGCAAGACGGATACTTAGAATTTTACTCTAAACGAAGGTTCAACAAAATAAAATTTAGTAATGCAGATCATTCTTTTGTGACTTTTTTCATGCAATTAACACGATACTTACAACAGGCTATAGGAACAATACCCGCAATAAACCTAAATGCATACTTGAAAAATATAGGTGAAGAAGTTGATGAACAGATATAAGAGAATTAATAACTTCAAACAGAATTAAAGCCTTTTTGATGATGATTGAAATCTCCAATTGTATTTTGAATATATTTATGGATAGACCAAAATAAAGGATAAAAAATTAGTTATATACCAGCTTTTTCTCAAGATATCCCTGAGAATATAAAACTTCTCCAAAGTGTTTAAGCTGAGCTTTTTCTAAATCAAATTTATATTTTTTCTGCCATCTGTTAATTAACCTATATAATCTTGGCGATATCGTTAGACTATATTTTTCTGAATAATAAATTGAATTCACAATACATAAATCCTTTTTCAAATTTTCCCTAAAAACATAATCAATCTCTCTAGTTTTCAAAAACTTAAGAAAATCTTCAGTGTAATAAAACTTTTTATCATTTATTGAATAGATAATCGATGAAAAATTGAAAAACACACTTTTAGGCAAATAAGAAAACAATTTCCAATCAATCTTCTTTTCAACATTTAATGCCCAAGTATTTTCCACAACCCATAGATCAAATTTTTTAGAACCAAGCTCAAATTTATATCCACCAAAAGAATTAACACTGAATGTACTGTCCTTCAAAATCTTAGGAATATCCACTGAAGTACCTACCACTAAATCAACATCCCTTATGAGATAGTTATGTAGAAAATAGTTCCTAATTATACCACTAAACAAATAAACGTTAGTTTCAAGGGTGAGGCCTTTGATAAAATCAAAAGCCTCACCCTCTAAGGCATCTTCAAGATAACGAAGAAACTTAGAAGCCTTAGAGTCTACCTCTTCAGATATTTTATTATATTTTTTGACCACTTATTCTTTGATATTGATCCAAAGCAAATCGATCAGTCATTCCTGAAATAAAATCTACTATAATTTGCAATTTATTATATGGAGTAAAATCATCAAAATCATCAATTGAAGCATTAATTTTCATTGATCTTATCAAACCTCCAGAAATCATCCCTTTAGCTCTTTTCTTATAATGATTATCTTTTTCAAAAATAAAATCAATATAATGATCAAGTAATCCTGATATCACTGAATGACCTGTAACTTCCAATTGCAAAATCTCTCTTTTTGGAAAAATCAATTCATCACAAATTGCCTTTAATTTTTTAGACAATAAATTATCCTCAAGCAATTCGGTATGATAATTACCATCACTAATACTATCTAGATTATCAAGAAACTTTTTTAAAGCAGCCTCAACCAAATTGGCTATTACTCCTATTCTCAATTTAACCATTCTAGTTATCTCAGTACCCTCACCTTCAATTTTATCAAGATATTTAAATAAATCCTCTATTTCCGGAACATCCTTTAAGTACTTTTTAATTTCTAAATAATCATACCAATCTTTATTAAATCCATCTTCAACATCCATTATCCGATAGCATATGGTGTCTGCTGCTTCCATTAAGAAAGATAAGGGATGCCTAAAATATCCCCCTTTTTTTTCAAGCTTACAATTATCAACTATCAACTTAAAATAATCGATTTCTGACTGAAACACGCCTCTTTTGCTTGTTGATATTTTACTTTTATCAATATCACCATGATTCGGGTATTTCAGAAATGCCCCCAAGGTTCCATATGTTAGGTTTAATCCTGCTTTTTCATTCAGAGTTTGTAATTTAGTTAAAACTCTTAACCCTTGAGAATTTCCATCAAAAAGCATGAAATCCTGCTTTTCTTCTAATTTCAATTTATCGTCCCAAAATTTATCTTTAAACAAGTTTTTGAAGTAGGTAGCTATAACTCTTTCTCCAAAATGGCCAAATGGAGGATTACCTATATCATGGACTAAACACGAGTTCCTTAGAATTACTGGAATTGATCGGGAAGCCTCGTATTCAGTTTTACCAATTTTTTCAAGAAATTCCTTATTAGTACACAATCTCAGACCAAGAGAAAAACCAATCTCAGAAACTTCCAAGGAGTGAGTTAGCCTAGAGTGGATATTGTCGTCTGTCATAAGCGGAAAAACTTGAGTCTTGTCATGCATTCTTCTAATGGCAGGACTGAATGCTATTCTCCCAGAATCACTTTCAAATTCATTTCTTGGATCATCACCTATTGTTCTTGATGATTTTTTGACACGGTCTGGAGACAAAAAACGATCCCACTTCTTTTTTAACTGGTTCATATATAAATTTTTAGACAATCTTTATTTATTAAAATTACCCTCCGCCACCATCCCCAATTCTCCAACTTCCCTCACATACTCCTTTACTTCCTGATCTACCAACTCCCCCCGAAAAGCCTTTGCCAATACCGCCTGTGGCAATTGGTCAATCTTTGATTTAAGGCTTTCGAATTGGTCCTCAATCCTATCTACCAGATTAAACAGAACTTCTACACATTTCACAATTTCAGTTTGTTCTTCGATAGTAGGGAGCGGAATCGGGAATGATTTAAACATTGTTAGGTCTATTCTCAATCTTGTCATTCCAAACGAAATATTTGCAATAAATTCCTTACAAATACTAGAATTAAAAAAATATGAAACATATGCTGGTAGGGCAAAATTTTCATTCAAATCTGATTTCATTACATCAGGAGTTATCATAGCAATTCCAATATCTTTTGGATAAACAGTAGCTTCACCTGGAGGATCACCAAGTTTAGTTACAAGAAGTTCTCCACCACTAACTGAATATTCTTTATGAAATTTTTCCCAAACCACTTCATCCATGAGTTTTGGCTTGTTTTGATTAAATCCTTCTTTCTTGACATGTCTTAAGAATATAATTGGAACACCTTTATCCCTAAAATCTTTAGCTTTAAAAATTGTCCCAAAAGGACCTGCTGAAATTGAATTTGCCCCATCTTTGACAATTTTTAATTGAGGAATCCATTTCCACTCTTTCGGAAGTTTAAATAACGAAAGTTTTTCATCCAAACCCTTTTGTCCTCTTGCCTTTACAGGTTTTTTCTTTTTAAGATTATAATTTTCAATTTGTTTGTAAAACGCGAAATCTATATTATTCCCCTCTCTCCACTCTTTCGTCAACTCCCCCGTCACCGCCTGTGTCAGCACCTGCTGACGGAAGTTTTTAAGTAGTTCAGGTATCCGTTCCAGCTTCTCATTCAACACATCCAAATACCCAAAAATCGCATCTAATTTGGCTACAATACGCTGCTGTTCAGGGAGGGGAGGAATAGGAAGATCTAAATATTCAAATACCTTGAAATGTCTACTATATCCGAAAGATGGAATCCTTAAAGCTTTTAAATAAAAAAAGAAGAAGCGTGGATCATTTTCTTCCTTTGGTTTAAGAATTTTTGTTCCATCAGCTCCAACAGCAAACTCAAAATCAATGAATTTTATGTTTCTTGTATGATCTCCAAAAATTACAACTGGTAATTCTCCGTCGTACAAATGACCTTCCTCATTTGTAAATCCAGCAATGAATTTTTCGCCTTGATCAATAATTGGATAAGCTCCGATTTCTAAATATGCAGATGAATTCAGTTTTGGGTATTTCCCTCCTTTATCTAATCCTTCTTTAAAGGGGATAGCTTTCCAATTTTTTGGGAAAACGGGTTGAATTTCTGATTTACGGATGTCTCCTTTATTTGCCATACTATTTCAACAAAGCCATTATCTGATCCAATTCTTTTTTAATCGCATTCAATTCCTGAGCTGCTGCTTTGGCGATATCAATAGGATCTCCTAAATCTGCGTTTTTTGAAATGCTTTCATCTTCTATCAATCCTATATCCAGAGAATCGTTTTTGGCAGCGACCTGCTCCCTGGTAAAAATCTGCCATCTTGGATCTTGGATTGCTTTTCGCTTTTCCTCATTGATATCTCCTTCATAAGCATCCTTTACCTGATCCAGTGAAATCCCTCCGGTATAAGCTTTTACAAAGTCGGCAAAGGCTTCCCTTGTAAAAGGTGTTCGCTTGCCATAGCTTGGCGCATTAGTTCGCATATCATAGAACCAGACGCGTTTGGTATTGCCTGTTTCTTTCTTCCCTCGGGTAAAAAAGAGCACATTTGTCTTCACTCCTGCCGCATAGAAGATTCCCGTTGGAAGTCGAAGAATAGTATGCAGATCACACTTATCTAGTAAGTCACGGCGGATTTTTTGCCCATCTCCGTCTTCAAACAACACGTTATCCGGCAAGACTACTGCTGCTCGTGCTGTGCCAGTATCTTTTCTTAAGGATCGATAGATATGCATCAGGAAATTCAGCTGCTTATTGGAGGTCTTGATGGTAAAGTCATCCCTCGTCGGTCGCTCTCCCCCCTGCTTGGTACCAAAAGGCGGATTAGCCAGGACCCCATCGTAGTTTTTGAATTCCTTGCCCAACTCCGTAAGTGTATCCCCCATTGCAATTCGGCTTTCCAATCCGTGCAGCTTGGCATTCATCAGAGCCAGTCTATGTGCATCCTGAACGAGCTCACAGCCTGAAAATGCCTCATTCACCTGAAAAGCTTTTTCTTTGGTGCCCAAAGCATAGTAATCGTCAGTTTTCCGCTTTAGGTATTCATCCGCAGCGATCATAAAACCAAATGTCCCCGCTGCAGGATCATTCCATTTCTCTCCTATTTTCGGAGCCAATAGCTCCACCATCACATTGATCAGCGGGCGAGGCGTAAAATATTGCCCGGCACCGCTTTTCTTCTCCCCGGCATTTTTCTCCAAAAGCTCCTCGTAGATACTTGCAATCTTATCCTGCTCCTCATCTTCAAACCAATCGATCTGATCGATATTGGTAATCAGCGTCCGCAGGTTGACCGGCTTGCGCAGAGTAGTCGAGGCATTGGTATAGATCTCGGTAATGGACTCGTTGGAGGACATCGCTCCCAGATTGGCAAGCAAGTCTCTGTACGTATCAAATAGCTCCTTATTGTCCTTGATCTCCTTCAGTTTAGACCAGCGGTAGTTTTCAGGAATATCCTGATCAAACTTCTTGACTTCGGACAATCTCAAAAACAGGATATAGGTCAGTTCATTCAAATATTGGTGATAGGTCACCCCATCATCCCGAAGGACATTACACAATTCCCACAGCTTCTTAGCAATCTGCTCAGCACTCATAATTTATTACGCATATAGATTTTGATTCAGCTGGGCAATTACCTGCTCCAGTCGATCCTCAAATAATTTATTCAATCGATCAAAGCCTCCCTGCTCACTAAAGGGAGGTTGATCCAAATCCTCTTTTCTCAGAATGGTTTCTTTCAAAAGTTGCAACTCAAATCGATCTATCCACTTCATCTGGATTTTATTCCATCCTTTCATCGTACGGATAGCATCAACAGCCCGCCTGATTCTATCCTCATGGCTGATCAAAGAGCTTCCCAAGGATAGGGTGCGGATAAACGAAATAATGTCCGCAGCGATGTCCTCATTTTTGGTTTCCTTCCAGGCAGATTTCAGCATAGGGGCATTAAAACCAGCTTGATCCAAAGCCAACAGCAATTCCTTCAGGGACTTTCTGTCCAGCTCGGCAGGACGACTGGTGACTATTTTCAGCGCCTCGATCCGGTTCTGATTTTCCTGAATGAACCGGGCAAAGTTATCCAAATAATCGGCGGGTTTTTGGGCTTTTCCATAGCCCCGCTCTATTCCCAGCAGTCTATCCTCATGCTCTGAAACCAAAGTGCCACCTGGCGAAGGTTTTAACTCATCCAGAAATTTCCACAAGCCCGGCAGTGATTTGATTTTCAGTACGGAGTCCAGCGGCTTAGTAGTCTTCAGACTTTGGATCAAGGTATCCGGATCTTCTCCTTTGGCATTGTAGAGAAAAGCTTCCTCCTTTCCATTTTGGATGTATTTCTTTTTCCGCTGAATCTTAGCAATCAATGCGTCAATCTGGCGCTGTACCCGATCCTCTTTTTCTATATGCTCCAGCTCTTCCACCAACTGTCGGAAACTCGCCTTGGGGTTGGCGACGATAGGTTTCATCTGGGTAAAATCCTCCAGCGTTTCGTAGATGCGCACTGCATCGTATATCTGGAAAACCTCCTTACCGATCTCGTCACATCTTCGTGTTGCCCTACCGAGCATCTGCTCATATAAGATTCTGGATTTGATTCTTCGTAGGAAAACCAAATTACAAATCGAAGGAACATCCACTCCCGTGGTCAGTAGATCTACGGTGACGACTATATTGGGGTATTTTTCATTTTTGAATCTGGCCACCTGCTCTTCAGGATCGTAGGATTTTCCGGTGATTTTCTGGATGGAACTATCAGGAACCTCCACCCCAATGGCTTCAAATTCCTCCTTCAGATACTGAACCACCCGATCTGCATGTTCGTCAGTTGCGGCAAAAATCAAGGTCTTTTCTTCTCCGTCCGGATCCAGTTCGGTCACCAAATGCTGGATCACGGTACGGTTGAAGTTCTCGGTAATCACTTGCTTATTGAATCCCGCAATGTCTATTTTCAGTTCATCTTCCAGCTGCTCTAACTCCTTAATGGAATTGGATTCCTTGTCATAAACCTTAGGCTTTTCGCCTTTCTCCCATTTGATCCCCTCCTCTCCCAGCTGGGTTTTGATCAGGATAGGAGGTTCATGATCGATCAAGAATCCATCGATGACCGCCTCTCTGTAGGAATAGGTATATACTGCAGATCCAAATATCTCGGTGGTATGCAAGGCCGGAGTTGCTGTCATCCCTATCGCATGTGAGTCAAAATAATCCAGCACCATCCGGTATTTGCTGACATAATCCCGCTGATCCCGGAATTCCAGATCATCCTCATCCAATTCCCTATCCAGCAGATATCCACGGTGTGCTTCGTCCACAATGATACAGTCATATTGATCTACAGCAGGAATATCTTCTCCATCATTATAAAATAATCTCTTGACCATTCCCTGCACTGTGGCAAAGTGTAAACGGGTGTCCAGTTCAGGTGCCACTTGCTTAAGTTCTTTGACATCGTAGATTTCCGCAAAGGTATTCAGCCCTACAATCTTATTGTCCTTGAATGCATTGATTGCCTGGCGTGCAAGCAACCTTCTATCTACCAGAAAGAGAATTCGCTGGAATCGATTTGACTGGATCAGTCGGTAGCAAAGTCCTATGATTGTCCGGGTTTTTCCTGTCCCGGTAGCCATAGTGATTAAGGTCCTCCGATCTTCCGGGTTAGCAATCAATTTCTTTTCAACCGCCTGAATGGCATCAACCTGGTATTTTCTTAGTCCTAAGCCAGTTGCTGCCTGAAGAAAATCAATCTGCTCAGCCTGAAGTTTCGCTTCGGAAGCTGTCCTATCCTTTTCAAAAAGTTTGACCAATCCTTCTGGACTATACCACCCTTGAAGAACCCTTGCTCTGGAATATGGATTTCTTAGATCCAGAAACCATACACCTGATTTGGTTTTGATTTGCTCTAAATATGGCCTCCCATTGGTAGAGAAAAGGAAGGGAACATAATAGTCTTCCCATTTTCCCACCAATACAGCTTCATGTTTGGAACTTAGCTTCTCTGCATAAATCTTAGACTGATGCAAGTCTGTAGAAATATCAGAAGCATATCGCTTGGCCTCCACGATTCCGTAAAGTTCAAACCCGACGAACAAGGCATAGTCTGCCCATTTTTCTCCACATGGCCATTCTGCAATTGCCAAATTTTTGCCCCGCTGGGGCAAGGTCTTTGATTTTCTAAAGTTGATCGTATTGGTATCCACTTCCCATCCTGCCAGCTTCAACTGTTCATCTATCAGTGTTCTCGTCTCTGCCTCAGACATTTCTATTTTGCTGGCAGCTTTTTGGGAGCGAACCCTGATTTCCTCCTGCTTTTCTACCGGCAAGGTAGATTTATCCCGCTCTTCCAGAAGTTTGTTAAAGCTATCCTGCAAGTTTGCGTATTCTTTTTCCAGTTGGTTAAGTGCGTGTCTGGCATCCAGTTTTGGAGGCAGATTAAATTTGACAGCAGCAAGGCTGGCATTTTCCTCTGAATAAGACTGGTAAAACCATCGGGCGACTTTGAAAGTGGAAAAAAGCAATTCCTCTGCCTCCCGTTGATTGCCTTTGTTTTGGTGTACGGCAATGTTTCCTTTATGCTTGATGGAATTTAGCAAATCCCGTACCTGAGCGGGAATTACACCCTCCAATTCCAGGTTTTTAATTCGATTATTAAAGGTATTGTCATAAGGGAAGTCCATATGATGCTCTTCAAAAAGGTATTCAGTAACCCGCTCCCCAAATTGTCGAAGTTTGAAAAGGCAGGTTACCGGATCCTGATGGAGATTGAATTCAGCGGATTGGCCTATATTGAAAAGTATGGGGAATTCAGGTTCTAAAAAGGAAAAATTGGAGTCGGTCATCAACCAAAATTATGGGCTTAATGCGGTTTATTAAATATCTAAAGTAATAAGTCAATAAAATCTCAGTTTTGAAAGGGATTTGTGATTAGAGACGAGTTAATAGGCCAATTTCAGACAAAATCAGCCCTATCCGTTATCGGGTTAGATAAATCATTTACTCAACGCCTTAACAATCCTCTCCTGATTGATTACCACATCCCGGAAGAGCACATGGGGGAATGTCATATACTTGGAATTTTTAAATGCTTCGTAAATAGCGATCAGAGTTGATGCGGTCAGCAGCGAGAGATTCATATCCACGTCCATTTCGCAGTCTGTCACAAAATCATCGCTGAACTCTGGAGCTACCAGCAGAATCTTCACGATCCGGAGGTTGTTTTTCAAAGCTATATTCTGGTAAGATTTCAGCTGCCGGGAAACGGTACTGAATTTATTGTATCCGCTTTCTTTGCTGGTTTTGCACTCCACAATAATTACTTCATGATTACCAAGATTAATCAGGATATCCATAAGGTCTTTTTGGGTATTCAGCTCCTGACGGTACTTTTCATCCTTCATTTTCATGATTCCGTTTGCAGCTCCTTCTTTTCCGTGGGATAAAATCTGGTGGATGATCATTTCAGTCGCCTTTTGGGATTTCATCTTTTCCAATTCTTCTACAAACTTTTCTTTCCCCTCGATCTTTCTGTCACCGATTATATCCCAAACAATGTCATCGGTTACACTTTCAGTTACAAATTCCAAATCCCCCTTTGCAAAGGCCATATTAAGTTGTTTCAGAAACTCCATCTTTGGTGAGTTCCCACAGTTTGAGCTGGAAATAATTTTAGTCATTTTGTAGAGTTTTAATTGTAATACAGTGCTTTACAGTCTGCCTGTAACCAAATTAACAATTCCATCAATTCGGTTAAACCGGATATGTATATTTCTTGGACACAACGGTCGATTTGTTTAGGTCCATTTATTTCTACAGGGATTATAACAAGATTATAAAACCTACCTCGCCTACACCTAAAATTGCTTGGCTCTCAGGACTGGCTCCTCCCACCAAATCCCTCCTAATATCGCATTCACCCTTTAAAAACTATAGGTTGAATAGGTGTTATACACCAAAGCCAACTTCTCACCAAAATGCGACAGTTTGGTTTAAAAATTGGCCAGTTTTTATCAATAGCTTAGGGCTTTCCCTACATAGCATGATATTGCATCCGATTTATCCGTAAAAACCACATGTACAACTGGGCAGAAATATGCAGTGAGCTTAAGGTACTGGAGAAAAAGGCAAAAGAAAAAATTGACAAGTTAACTTTTGAGACCCCTTCGCTCCCGTATGACCGCCTGCGGAAAGGCAAGGAAATCATCGCCTTATCCAAAGCTATCCGCTTGCTGATGGATCAGGATTTGGATAAAGATGCTGAGATGATTCTGAGGATCCTGTTAGAAAAAGGAGTCAAGCTGAAATCTGTGGGGTAATAAACAGCAAAGACTCAGATGACGTATGATTTTTAGAAGACAGAAATTAGTCAGGAAATATTAGTTCACTTGCCAGCACCTCCATACAATTTCACATATTTGCAGCAGAGAAGTAGAGACGCATGAGAAAATTAACCGTCCATTTTATAGAAAAGGACAATAAAAGCAAGGAAGCTATCAAGATCCTAAAGATCGGAGGAGTCAATAATACCGGTCAAAGATGGGCAATCAGTACCAAAGAGGCCGTTGAAGGAATCCGGTCCGGGCAGTGGGAGCTGTTTGTATTAGCCAACAAAAATGAAATTCCGGTGCGGATCAGGCAGGAAGAAAATCAAAACCCGGAATTGATCGCCCATGGAGACGGCTACCTGCATAACCTGTTGGAAGACCTTCCGGAAATCAATTCAGAAGAGCCTGTTTAAGAAATCAGTTGGGGAAGTTCTTCGTATTCCTCTTTCGCTGCCAATTCGGCCACATTAGAGTTTCAAATTGGGAAGTCATCAGCCTGCTGAAGGTATGGGCTTTCATCCTGGACATCTCAGCAGGTTTCATCAAACCTTCAATAGCTTCATTTTTAAATCCTGGGCTTTAGCAGAACAAAAGCTATTCTGTATTTTACCATGACCAAAAAAAGGGGATTGCTCCCCTAATTCTAGAACGGAGGTTCCATCAGGATGTAATCCACCGCTTTTTGTGCTTTGCTGGCAGCCTCTATCAGTAAGTGCTTGTCATTGCGAAGTTCGTTTAGCCAGTTTTGAATGTAAGCTGCCGAGTTCTCCAGTAGGTACTGATCCAATATCCCGGTGAGGTTGTTTAGGTATCCTGCTCCCATCTCGGCGATCAACTCCTCACGACTGTAAAATTCTGACGCAAATTGCTGAGGTTCTGAAACTCCTGCCCTATTTAATCTGGAAGGGTGTCCTGTGCTGTGGACTAGCTCATGGTAAAATACCCCAAAATATTCCTCAGTGCTTGAGAAAAGTTTCTTTTCCGGCATCGTAATCTGATCGAGATCTGCTCTGTAATATGCGGATGATCCCTGATGGGTTAATTCAGGTGCCCGCAGCATCTCCTCATAAATCTTTTGGCATTGCTCATTTTCGGGTAGCGGATCTGTGTGCCCTATTTCAGGGAACTCCCATTCTATTCCCTCAATTTGTTCTATTGGAAACACTTTGAACTCCTTGAGAAAACCGGATTTACTCACCAGTTTCAGATCATATTCCCCTATTCTATCTTCTGGAATCACCTTTCCTGTCTTCTTATCCCGAAAGGCAAAGTTCCAGTAGCAGATCGGAAGAGCCTTTGCACCTTTCTTGATCTTACCTCCCATTGAATTAGCCTGTTTAAAAGTCAGGTAGTAGGGATACTGATGGCCACAGGATAATAATAGCCACAGATTAATTCCCTTGTAGGGTTTCTTTGTCAGGTAATTGGATGGCATTCCCATCTCATGCCAAGGTTGCTTCCAGGGAATCACCCCCTGCTCCAGCTTCTCAATAATCAGGTCGGTAACCTTTTGATAGATATCCGATAATCCCTTTGCGGTTTGTGTCCCCTTGTTTCTTGCTAAATCATTTCGGCTTTTTCTCTTGGCCGGTGTCGTTGCTGATGATTTTGTTTGCGTCTTCATAGTCTTTTGTGTTTTGGTTTTACAAATACTTATGAAGCTGCACCAGCCTGAGACCGGCACTTAGTGCAAGAGGAATCGGAATAAACCAGCAAAGGCAAGCGCGTGGGCTTTATGCCGAAGTCTCTTGCCTCGTGTGACGGGATCAGGCTAAATTGGCGGAAGAAGGAATGGAAAAAATAATAAGTCCTATTGTTGGCTTATTTGAAATATCAAAAAGTCTGAATGATCGAATTGTATAAATTCCATTTGGAACAGCTAAAAACAACATTCAAATGGCTATAGGATCATGAAAGGTTCATTAGTAGAAATACCCATGTATAGAAATCTGCAATCAATCGAGATTTTATAAAAATGAATGCCTACAAATAGCTTCCATGGATTTCCCGAAACGGAAAGTTCATGGAAGCTAAAAAAAGAAGAAGAGCCCTAAAGCTCCCCTTCATCTGCGAATGAATAGTATCCTTCAGCAGTCATAATCAAATGATCCAGTACCGGGATATCCAGGATTTCACCCGCTTTTTTAATCCGCTGGGTCAATCGCTTATCCTGCTCTGAAGGCAAAAGATTTCCACTGGGATGATTATGTGCCAGAATCATCGAACTACTTGCACTTTTCAAGGCAGCCGCCAGCACTAATTTGACATCCACTACGGTACCTGCTGTCCCTCCAGAGCTGATGGTTACAATACCCAACACCCGGTTTGCTCTGGATAACAGCATAACCTTAAAATCCTCTACAAACTCTATCCTGTCCTGATCCCAGGCTTGGGCAAACACTTCATATACCTGTCTTGAGCTCGCAACTTTTGGACGCATTGATGACTTAACTTTTACGCTGTAGCTCAGCTTAATCTCAGCTACTTCAAACAAATCAATTTTTCTTTCGGAAGTCTCCATAATCTTTTTCGTTTTTGTGGAACAATGAATTATGAAGCTTCATCAGGCCGTGGGCGACAAAGACCGAAAGGAAAAGGAATAAAAAGCGCAGCGCAGCAAGCGGCTTTATGCCGGAAGCTTACGGTCGCCCAGAGCCCTAAGGACTAACTTTGTGAGGAATTCAGGGGCAAAAAATCATCCCTGCTTAACAAGCCTCCTTCATGAAAATATCTAGAGATCATTCTCCCTTTTACTAAAATCACACTGAAATTGTTAAAATCAGAATACTACAGAAGTAAGCTGTCTTATCCCAGGCTGCTAAACTCCCGTTAGGGATTGAAAAGTAAATCCTCCGAAGGAGATTGAAATGAAAAGCCCGGCCGCAGGAACGGCCAAACAACTTAAAATTGATCAGTCCTAAAAAAACCAAGCCCACTTGAGCTTGGACTTTCTTGTTAACTAACCTATATATGTTCTACTTTTCGGAAAGGGCTGATTTCCTGAACTGTGTGGGGTTTTTTACCGTGTGCTTTTTAAAAAAGTTATTGAAATGTGTCACTTCTGAAAAACCTAAAGCGTAGGCAATATCAGATATATTCCAGGTGCTGTATTTCAATAACACCATCGCTTCCTGCAGGACACGTTCGGCTATTAGTGCAGTGGTTGTCTTTTCGGTAACCTCTCTTAAGGCCCGGTTCAAATGATTAACATGGACATTTAACTGACCTGCAAAATCAGAGGCCGTTCTTAGTTTTAAGCTGGTATGTAGGTCATCTATAGGAAATTGCCTTTCCAATAGCTCTAAAAACATGCTCGCTATCCGTCGGGAAGCGGAATTGAGCTTATTTTCAATCTGGGAAGCCGGTTGCAATTTCAGTCCAAAGTGGATCAGTTCAAAAAGCAGGTTCTTGATCAGATCGTATTTATACTTGTAATCCGAATTGAATTCAGATTCCACTTTCTCAAAAACAGAACTCACTTCAGTCACTTGTTCATCAGACAATTCGAACACATGTGTACCCTGACTTTGGAAAACCTCATATTGTTGGAACTGCCCAAACTGATCAAAGAAATCAGTACTGAATATACAGTAAACTCCCTCTCGGTGACGATCCAGATGTTCCCATTGATAGGGTATCATAGGGTTTGAAAACGACAAAGCCTGCTTTTTTATCTCTACCTCCTTATCTGCATATAGCACTTTACTATTTCCCATCACCAGCATGATTTTATAAAAATCACGTCTTCTGTAAGGAATTACCAAAGGCTTCCCCGGCTCTAGAGGCTTTAAATGAAAAAGGTTGAAATGCTTCACCTCATTTTGAAAATCCTCAGGAACACAATCGTTTTTTCGTTGATATACCTCATTTAGCCTTGCGGAATTTTCCATTGTTTTTAATTTTCCACTAACAGGAAGAGCATTTCCTGCAATACAGTTAGATGACCATTACAGATACAAAATTGCGAAAACACCTCTTAAAGAAACAATAGAATTCAAATCAAAACTTACGATTTTCAAATATTAATCAATCAAAAAGCTCATTTCCTCACCTCAACAATCGACTATGCTTGATTTGAATAACTAAAGTAAAAAATACTATCAACTGGCAGACTTCAAATAACTACACCCCAAAAACAGCATTAGCAATAGCCAGCAAGTATCTAGAGAACATGCCGATTGTTTGAATAGTATAAGCTATTGTTTGATTGGAGTTATTCTAAAAATTACGAATCCGCAAAATTTGTAATGTAACACTTCAGCAAGGAATCTCTTGGATTTTTATGATTCGATTCCTCTTCAAATTAGCTGAATTGGAATCATTGAATTAAAAAAAGCTCATTATGGAAAAGCGAAAATTAGGAAACAGCGGACTGGAAGTTTCAGCCTTAGGATTAGGCTGCATGGGTTTAACATTTGGATACGGACCAGCCACTGACAAATCTACAGGGCTTAAACTCATCCGAGCGGCGGTAGAAAAGGGTGTCACATTCTTTGATACTGCTGAGGCTTATGGTATTGCAAATGAAGAACTGCTCGGTGAGGCATAGGCTCCATTCCGTAAAGACGTGGTCATAGCGACCAAATTCGGGTTTAAAAACGGTGACTCTAAGCAAGGCCAGGATAGCCGTCCTGAGCGAATCAAGTTAGTTGCAGAAGAATCTCTGAAAAGATTAAAAACAGATGTGATCGACCTTTTTTACCAACACAGAGTCGATACAGAAGTCCCTATGGAAGAGGTAGCCGGAGCAGTGAAAGATCTGATTCAGGAAGGAAAAGTGAAGCATTTTGGAATGTCTGAAGCCGGAGTCCAGTCCATCAGAAAAGCACATGCGGTTCAGCCCGTCACAGCTTTGCAAAGCGAATACTCACTTTGGTGGAGAGAACCTGAAACGGAAATACTTCCTCTTTTGGAAGAACTAGGAATCGGCTTTGTTCCATTCAGCCCATTGGGGAAAGGATTTTTAACCGGAGCTATTAAGGCACACACCCAGTTTGATGCTTCGGATTTTAGAAATATTGTCCCTCGATTTACCGAGGAGAACAGAACGGCCAATCAGGTTCTGGTGGAACTTCTACAGGAAATTGCAACTGAAAAAGAAGCAACTACGGCACAGATCGCATTAGCATGGCTGTTGGCTCAAAAACCTTGGATCACCCCTATTCCCGGAACCACCAAACTGCATCGATTAGAAGAAAACCTGGGCGGAGCGTCGGTTAATCTCAACTCAGAGGATCTGGAAAAAATAGACGCTATTGCATCAAAAGTTGAAATTCAAGGAGCAAGATATCCAGCACATTTGGCGAAAAGAGCGGGAAATTAAATTTCAAATCATGAACTCATTTAAAGAAAAAGGAGGTAACGCTCCATCAGCATACTTCACCGGCACAGTCAATGTCAACATGTTACTTAATCCGGCAGATTACAATACCATTATGGGAATTGTGTCTTTTGAAGCTGGAGCCAGAACAAACTGGCATACCCATACCAATGGGCAAATTCTTATTGTCACTGATGGGATAGGCTATTATCAGGAAAAGGGAAAAGCAATTCAGGTTATCCAAGAGGGTGATGTGGTCCAAATTCCTGTAGATGTGATTCACTGGCATGGTGCTTCAAAAGAAAAAGCGATGCGGCATATCGCCATCGTTCCCGGAAGTAAAACGGACAGGACAGAGTGGCTAGATCCTGTCACAGAAGAAGAATATAGCTCGGAATTTTAAAACCAAATCAATGGAAACAACCACTAGTAAAGCATACGGATCAGAAGCAGAGGGCACACCTTTGCATGAAATGGAAATCAAACGCAGAGAACTTCTTCCTACTGATGTAGAGATGGAAGTCCTTTACTGCGGAATCTGCCATTCGGATCTACATCAAATTAAGAATGACTTCGGCGGAACCATGTTCCCAATTGTCCCAGGGCATGAGATTCTCGGAAGAGTAACCCGAGTTGGGGCTCAAGTAACTTCTTTTAAAGTCGGGGAACTCGCGGGAGTTGGCTGCATCGTTGACAGCTGTGGTCACTGCGAAAGTTGCGAGGAGGATCTTGAAATGTTCTGCGAAAAAGGCGTGACTTTCTCCTTCAATTCACCAGACAGACATCTTGGAGGTGCCACATTTGGGGGATTTTCCAAGTCTTATGTATGTGATCAGAGATACATGCTGCACATGCCAAATTTTGAAAATCTGGGGGCAGCGGCACCCTTACTTTGCGCAGGAATTACCGTTTACTCTCCTTTGAAACACTGGAATGCAGGACCTGGAAAAAAAGTAGGGATTTTGGGAATCGGCGGTCTTGGCCATATGGCTATCAAGATCGCCAAGGCCATGGGTGCTGAAGTCACAGTTTTTACTACCTCCCCTTCTAAAGTTGAGGACGCAAAACGTCTTGGTGCCGACTATGCTGTCCTTTCCAGCAATTCTGAGGAAATGTCAAAATACACTGCACAGCTACATTTTATCATTGATACTGTTTCTGCAAAGCATGATGTGAATTCCTATCTGAATTTATTGAAACATGACGGTACAGTAGTATTGGTCGGACTTCCTCCTGAACCACTGGAAGTCGGTGCTTTCAATATCATCATGGGAAGAAAAAGTTTCGCTGGGTCAAATATTGGAGGCATTGCAGAGACGCAGGAAATGCTGAACTTCTGCTATGAACATAACATCACGGCAGATTCTGAGATCATTGCAATGCAAGAAGTGAATGAGGCATTTGAGCGATTGGAAATAGGCGATGTCAAGTATCGCTTTGTGATCGACATGGCTTCACTCTAAAATCTTTAACCTATAAAACCTTCTCTTTAGGAACCTAGTCAGATGAAATTTTGCGAGACATACTGATTCTCCATGAAAAAACTTCCTAGAAGTGGAACATAAGTCCTGCAAGTTTAAAGATAGGCTGATTAAAAATCCTAAATCAGTCATTGGAAGAACAGAAAAATAACTGAAGCCGAATAAAAAGTTAAAACTTAATGATTTGGCTTCAGTTTCTTTTTAAATGTAGTTATTCTTACCTCCTATTCCGCCGGTGCCACGGCACCATTTTCTATCCAGGTCAGCCAGGCTTGTTTGAATTCCTCATAGCTCAATGGTGGTAAAGCTCTGTCTCCACCCATTGTCCAACCTTCTTTCACCAGTCCATCATCTGCGTGAGCTTTCAATGCCTCCATATCCTTATGCCCATTTCGCTCAAGATCCACCAATTGAAGTGCAAGCTCTCTTGGAGATCTTCCTTCAAACACCATTTTCATATCTGCGGGAGGCAAGTGCCATTCAGGGTTTCCGGGAGGAGTATGCTCTCCGGGAACACCTTCGGGTGCGTGACAAATGGAGCATTTGAGTGTCAATATACCTTTGCCGTCTACACCTCTCATTGGCGACATAGCATGTAGTTTTTGTTCATCCCCCTGCAGCGGAATATCTCCTGCCGGGTGGCAGTTCATACAGCGAGGGCTCATCAGGACTTTATAGACATCCTCAAAAGCCTCTAGAGACATAACCTCCTCAGCTTTCAACTCGGTTGATGTAATGCTTAGCCTATTTTTAAAGGAATATCCTGAGAAAATCAACAATCCGACCAGGACTAAATTTGAAAGTAGCAGCAGCCTTTTCTTGGCTATTCTACTGAAATCTTTGAAGTTTTTCATAGTAAACAGTGGTTTATTACAGTTAAATTATACAATAGTTATTCCTAGTAGAATATTCAGGTTTACAGTATTTTATCCTGTAAAAACCCAAGTGTCAATCCTATTTACAGGGAGAAACAATCGCTAACAACGAAAACATTTCCCCAGTTTAAAACTCAATAAACCAGCCCATTAGTCATAAAAAAGCATCCAAGCCACTTACAGCAACTTCCTGTCTCCCAATTTTTTGAAAAACTCATCCTTATAATTCCTGCTGATCGGATAAAGCTCCTTTCCTATCAAAACCTCATTGGATTGCACCTCATCTATATGCCGCATATTGATAATGAAGGATCGGTGAATACGCACAAATTCCCCTGGCAGCGCATTTGCTATGCTGGTCAGGGACACCAGTGACATCACCTTCCGGGTTGAGGTGATGATCTTGATGTATTCCCGCTGGGCTTCTATGGCCTGAACTTCTGCAAACAGGAATTTCACGATTCGTGTATCCGTTTTGATAAAGAAGTAATCGGGTTTCTCTCCTGTTTCCCCAGCCACTACTTGCACTGAAAGGTATTCTACCGCCTTGTCAATTGCTTTCTTAAACCGCTCAAAAGAAACCGGTTTCATTAGGTAATCTATCACATCCAACTCATACCCCTTCACCGCATATTCTTCATAGGCAGTCACAAATATGGTGAGCGGTTTATCTTCCAATTCATTCAGCACATCCATGCCCGTCATCAGTGGCATCCGGATGTCCAGTAATAGGATATCCACCGTATTTTCCTTCAGGAAAGCCAAAGCTTCCTCCCCATTGCTACACACTCCTGCCAGCTCCAGACTACTTACTTTGGACACATAATCCGAAAGCAATTTCCTTGCTGGTGGTTCATCATCCACAATTAGGATTTGGTAGTTCATTTTAGGTTTATGGTTAGGTTCACTTCAAAAGAGGTGAGTTGCTGATCCATGATCAACTCATGTTTACCGGGATAAATCAGATTCAGCCTCTTTTTCACATTAGACAGCCCTACCCCACTTTCCTCTTCGGCGGTTTTGCGGGCATCGATCACATCATTTTTAATATGGAAAAACAACTGATCATTGGCATCGACATGTAGCTTGATTTCTATTGTTCCATCAATGGTATTTCCGTGTTTGAAGGCATTTTCCAAGAAAACCAAAAAGATCAAATGGGCGATCTGATGACTGTCTCTCACTCCCTTATGTTTGAAAATGATTTTGGGTTTCTCATCCAGCTTGAGTCTCCAGAGCTCTATGAAATTCTCCATAAAGGAGATTTCTTTGGCAAGCGAAACAAACTTTCCCTGATCCTCATAGAGCATATGGCGCATCATCTCGGACAGCTTCATGATTGCAGGAGCAGTATTGCTGTCACTGAAATAAGCCATAGAATAAATGTTATTCAGCGTATTAAACAGGAAATGCGGACTCAGCTGAAGCTTGAGAAACTTCAGTTCAGAAGCCAGTTGGCTGTTTCGGAGTTCTATCGCATTTCTCTGTGCCGAAATCATACTTGCAAAAAACCAGATCACCGTAGTAATGAGATAAAACCCAAGAGCCGGAACTGCCCTGATAAAATACGTGTAGGTTACAGACATATGGGTCATACCCAGAAGGCTCACCCTCAAGAGGACAATGATTACCACCAAAGCGATAGACGCTAAAATATAGGCCGAATACCTTCCCTTTTTATAAATACGCGGCAGAAGTAGATAATAATTGATGTAGGCTATAGATGAAGAAGTCAGCACATCAGAGATCACAGCTTTCCACACATCGTTGGGTGATCTAATCCAGTTGCTCAGCGAAGCAAATAATATCGCCCCATAGCAAAGCCAGAAGAGGACATGCAGCGCATAAAAAACCGGACGCGATACGAGATTATGTTTCATTATCGAAATTTAGGATTTTAAATAACACCAAATCCCAGAGATCATCCAACTGACACGTGTGATCTACAGAATACCTTTTTTAACCTATAAGTGGTAAAATATTCCGATTTAGTTACCGGGAGAAAACGCACTCGGTACTGACTTTTCTGTAAAGGTGCTGATGCAATACAGACTATAGTAAACACTAGTGGGCAACTTATAGGAACTGCCCCAGAAAGGGCAGAAATCAAAAAACCACTTTTCATTCGTAGATCAAATCTGTCATTTGGGTGATTGATCTCTGCTGTCTGTTGATTTTCCACAAACCGTAGGAATATTTTTCGTCTCTTAGTTGTGTATAAAAAGGTTTACAAGATCCGGCAGAGTCATTATAACATCCGATACAATGCCTACTACAAGATTCAGAAACATACCGACTTATAGTCATGTTCAAAATTAGAATTCTACATTTCATCCTTGCACTTAGCACTGTTTCCCCAGCTTTTGGTCAGAAAGGTTCTATTGTATTAGAAGACCAAGGAAGTTTTGCAGTGGGAGGAAAAGTAATAACTGCTCCGGGTACGTTTGACCCTATAGAAGATGGGGCTTTTAATCCAGGCAATCAAAGCTCAGACGGGCAGACCCTCCATGGAGACCATGCCTATGTATTTTACCAAATCCCTGAAAAATCAAAGGAACTTCCTTTAGTGTTTTGGCACGGCTACGGTCAGTTTTCCAAAACCTGGGAAACAACCCCTGATGGAAGAGAAGGCTTTCAAAACATCTTCCTACGCAAGAATTATCCTGTTTACCTCATCGATCAACCCAGACGTGGACGGGCTGGACGTAGTACTGTACCTGGCTCTATTTCTGCAGCCCCAGACGATCAACTTTGGTTTGGGATTTTTCGCCTGGGAGTAGGCACCGAATTCTATCCGGGAGTTCAGTTTGATAAAAGTCCTGAAACCTTGGATCAGTTTTTCAGACAAATCACCCCGGATACCGGACCTATTGATTTTGATGCAAACACCAAAGCTGTTTCTGCTCTCTTTGATAAAATCGGTGATGGGATATTAGTCACCCATTCCCATAGTGGCGGGCAAGGATGGCTTACAGCATTAAAGTCAGAACATATTAAAGGAATAGTATCCTATGAGCCAGGAAGCAATTTCGTCTTTCCGGAGAGCAGTGTACCAGATCCAATCACTTATGTAGGAGGAACTTTGCGTGCAGTTGGTGTACCAATGGATGAATTCGAAAAGCTGACCCAAATCCCTATTGTAATTTATTACGGAGACTACATCCCGACCGAACCGGTAGAGAATCCAGCCCAAGAACAATGGCGGGCTGCCCTGCAAATGGCGAAACGCTGGACAGAAACAGTAAACGAACATGGTGGAGATGTCACCTTGGTACATCTGCCGGAAATCGGCATCAAAGGAAATACCCACTTTCCATTCTCTGACCTAAACAATCAGCAAATAGCCGACTTGATGTCCGAATGGCTCAAGGAAAAAGGCTTCAATAAATAAACATCAACTAATTAAAAAATAAAACCATGAAAAAGTACCTATCCATCCTTACTCTCCTCCTATTGAGTGTTTCATACACTTTTGCCCAGTCCGCCGAAGAGCAGGAAATCAAAAAACTCTCCATGGACAAGTGGCAATGGATGGCTGATAAGGATGTAGCCAAACTGGAGAACCTCTTTGACGACAAAGCCAAATTTGTCCACATGAGCGGAAGCTGGAAAAAAGACCGTGAACTGGAAATCATCGAGTCTGGAAGTATCTGGTACAAAAACGCAGAAGTCCATGATACAGCCATTGAGATTTCTGAAAACACCGCGGTGGTCTGGAATAGAATCACTTTGACAGCCCATGTTAGAGGCAACGATGTGGTCACAGAATTTACGGTGACCGAAGTTTATCAAAAGCAGGGTGAAGACTGGAAAATGTTGGTTTTGACATTCAGTAGTGTTAGAGACACACACGAGATTGAGCATTAATCCCATATCCAAACAACTATGAAAAAGACAATTCTAGCATTCTTCTTATTGTTCTCCGCAGTACAAATCTCCTTTGGACAAGAGGCGACCAAACAAGAAATCATCGAGCTTTCTAAAACCAAATGGCAGTGGATGGCAGATAAAGACGCCGATAAACTTGCAGAGCTTTTTGACAACAAATCAGTCTTTGTCCATATGGGCGGTGCCTGGGGCAAAGAGCAAGAAGTCAACATCATCCGCAGTGGCGGGATCTGGTATAAGAAAGCGGATATCCATGAAGTTTCGGTTGAAATTATCGATAACACCGCCATTCTACTGAACCGCATCACATTGATCGCCGAAGTTGGTGGAAATGAGGTAAGCAATCCATTTGAAGTCACTGAGGTTTACATCAAAAAAGCAGATGGCTGGAAATTGGGTTCCCTGTCTTTCACAAAACTGATGGGACCTGGGGATCGGTAAAAATAAAAATCCATGAAGTATTTATTCCTTTTCATTTTCCTCTTTAGCTCTTTGAGCTGCACCAGTCAAACTCAAACTGAGGCTGTTGTTAATCCGGTTGAAACAGACTCGGATAAAATCCTCATTGTTTACCTCTCCCGTACCAAAAACACGAAAGCGGTGGCTGAGATGATTCAGAAAAAGGTAGGCGGAACTTTGGTAAGTCTGGAGTTGGAGACTCCTTATCCTGAAGGTTACGGAGCAATTGTAGCACAGGTTGCCCAGGAAAATGAGACGGGTGTCCTACCTCCATTAAAAACCAAAGTTGACCTCTCCCAATACGAGACGGTGTTTGTAGGATTTCCGACTTGGGGAATGCAGTTACCGCCACCGATGAAAACATTCCTGAGTGAAAATGACCTAAGCAGCAAGACTGTCATTCCTTTCAATACCAATGCAGGTTATGGAATAGGAAGCAGCTTTGACTCCGTTGAGGAGCTTTGTCCGGAAAGTGACATTCTCGAAGGCTACTCCACTACAGGTGGAGTAGAAAGAGACGGGATATTATTTGTCATGGAAGGGGAAAAGGAAGTAGAAGTTAGAACGGCCGTGAATAATTGGCTGAGTGATTTGGGCTACTAAGCGATCATCCACGCAGCAAAAAAGATTAGAATAAGCTATGATTCAGACAGCGAATAAAAAATGTGTAAAGATTAATACTGAAGAACATTCAAATTCTGCAGCAAACAGGATCAGTGGAGATTTTATGGAACTGCTGGAAAGCCAATTTCCCATTACTGATCTACGCAATACACTTAAGCTTAGAACTGCATCAGATTTTGCACAAAAACTGGATATCCATGTAAACCATCTCAATAGATCGGTCAAAGCAATAAACAACAAACCAACTTCAGTGATTATTCGCGAGAGAATTCTTGCTGAATCCAAACGTCTTTTGAAGCAAACTGAGTGGAACGTGTCTGAAATAGCCTATGCATTGGGATTCACAGAAGTGACTCATTTCAATAACTTTTTCAAAAAAGCGATGAATATGAATCCTTCCCAGTTCCGCAAATCATTAAATGAGAACAGGAAACATAAAACATAGATTGGGTTACAAGAAAGAAAGTCCAGGTCCATGTGGGCTTGGCTTTTCTAGTTCATCTAATCACACACAAAAAAGAGAATTGACATGCAAAACATAACATTAAACAACGGAGTTGAAATGCCCATTTTGGGCTTTGGGGTTTTTCAAATCGCCGATCAGGCAGAATGTGAAAGAAGTGTAATAGATGCAATCGAAGTTGGTTACAGATTATTGGATACTGCTTCTTCTTATAAAAATGAGGAAGCAGTAGGTAAAGCAATTAAAAACAGTGGAGTTGCACGGGAAGAATTGTTTATCACCACCAAGCTTTGGATTGAAGACACAGGTTTTGACAAGACTAAAGCCGCAGTAGAGAAATCCCTGAAAAAGCTCCATCTGGATTACCTGGATCTCTATCTGATCCATCAGCCATTTGGGAATGTGCATGAATCCTGGAGGGCGATGGAGGAACTGTACAAGGAAGGTAAAATCCGTGCGATTGGCATCAGTAATTTTCAGCCTGACCGGGTTGTAGATTTGATGGCATTCCATGAGGTCGTTCCTGCTATCAATCAGATCGAAACGCACCCCTTCCACCAACAGATCGAGACCCAACAATTTCTAACTGAAAACAACATTCAAATCGAATCTTGGGGGCCATTTGCAGAAGGAAAAAATGGACTTTTTAGCAATGAGCTTTTAGCATCTATTGGCACCAAATACCAGAAATCCATCGCGCAAGTTGTGGTAAGATGGTTGACCCAGCGGGGGGTGATAGCAATCCCAAAATCAGTCAGAAAAGAACGGATGGCCGAGAATTTCAATGTTTTCGATTTTGAACTCAGTCCTGAAGACATCAAGCAAATCGAATCGTTGGATCAAAAGGAAAGTTCCTTTTTTGATCATCGGGATCCAAATATGGTCAAATGGCTGACCAGTAGGAAATTAGAGGAATAGTCATCAATCAAGCAATAAACTTCCAATCCCAACCTTAAATCAAAATGAAAAGACTCCTATTATTCAGCTTATTTTTCCTGATAGTAATGTCAGGATTTGCGCAGGAACCCATCGTAAAAATCAGTTCCGGTTCACTCCTGGGTGCGACACAGGGTGATGTCACCAGCTTCAAAGGAATTCCTTTTGCAGCACCTCCTGTCGGAGAGTTTCGTTGGAGACCTCCCCAGCCTGTCAAAGCATGGGAAGGTGTCAAAAATGCAACAGAATATTGTGCCGATTGTCCGCAACGAACCTGGCCGGGATCTACTGCCAAAACATCAGAGGATTGTCTATTCCTGAATATCTGGAAACCAGCTGATGCCGTAAAAGGAGCAAAACTACCCGTGATGGTATGGCTTCATGGAGGAGGATTTACAGGTGGAAGTGGCGCAGGTCCAGGCTCAGCGGGAGATGCATTTGCGAAGCAAGGGGTTATTTTGACAACCATCAATTACAGGTTGGGTAGATTGGGTCACTTTGCGTTTCCGGCTTTGAGCCAGGAGAATCCTGACGAAATGAAAGGAAGCTATGCCTATATGGATCAAATTGCTGCGCTCAAATGGATTCAGGAAAACATTGAAGAATTTGGTGGAGATCCTGATAATGTGACCATTTTTGGATTTTCCGCAGGAGGAGTTGCTGTGCATTCCCTGTTAAGCATTCCATCGGCAAATGGACTTTTTCATAAAGCCATCAGCGAATCCGGAGGTGGACGTGATGGGGTTTTAACCGGAAGACCTATCAGAGAAGATAATGCTGATGAATTGTACCCAGTTTCGGCAGAAACCATCGGGATCAACTTTGCAAAAAGATACGGCATTCAAGGAACTGGTAAAGCTGCATTGGATCAGCTTCGGGCATTGAGCGTCGATGAAATTTTAGATGGTGGTCAGGAAAATGACAGCACAGGAGCCAGAACTTATTCAGGACCTATTCTGGATGGAGAACTCGTAGTGGAAACAGCGGAAACCGCCTATCAAGCCGGAAGACAGGCAAAAGTTCCGTTGATGATCGGAAGCTCAAGTGCAGAAATCGGTGGCGGATTTATCAATGCCAGTCAAACCAAGGAAGAGCTATTTTCACAATTCGGTGAGTTGGAAGCAGAAGCAAAAGCTGCTTACGATCCAGATGGCAACAAGGAATTCAATGAAGTCCTGACCAAGTTTACAACAGATTGGGGTTGGGGCGAGCCGGCTAGAATGACCGCTAGAGCATTCGTCGAAGAGAACCAACCGGTTTACGTATGGCAGTTTGGATACGTCCCTCCTGCTGCAAGAGAGCGATCTCCTTATGGAGCGGGGCATGGTTCGGAAACTTCTTTTGTATTCAACACGCTGAATGCAAGATGGGGAGCCCAGGGTGAGCCAACAGAAGAGGAAAAGGAGTTAGCAAGGATCATGAATACCTATTGGGCCAATTTTGCCAAAACCGGAAATCCTAACGGAAACAACCTTCTTGAATGGCCTCAGTACGACGTTCAAGAAGCAGAGATTTTGGATATAACGCTCGACGGAAAAGTGACCAGCACCCCCGATCCTAGAAAAGCACGATTCGATGTGTTGGAAAAAGCATTTAAGAATCGCACCCGACTGCAAACTAGACTCGGTTTTTAAGCCTTAATATCCATAGTCTATAACTGCATAAACTTTTCCAACTATAAAGCCTATTAAATATGAGTGTATACAAAACATTATTAGCATCTCTAACGCTATTCGCCACAGTCACCCTCTCTGTTCAATCGCAATCGTCGCCTGAATCCTTGGCTGAGGGGAAAAGTCTCTACGATGTCAATTGTGCGAACTGTCATGGAGATGCTGGTCAGGGGGCAAAAAAGGCAGGCTTTGAGATTTCCATTATCGCCGAACGCGGGGGGATACAACCTCCCGACTTAACTGATTCTGTATGGGATCACGGTTCGACTGATGCTGAGATATTCAAGGTGGTCAAAGAAGGAATTCCTGCCGGGATGATGCCTTCGCTAATTGGTAGACTCTCCGACAACCAAATTCAAAATGTCGTTGCTTATCTCCGCTCATTGGCTTCATCTCAGAAGGACGTTACGTCGGCAGTTTCAAACGCGACTGATACTTCAGAGATCACGCTTGAACTTGAAGATTATTTCGAAATGCCTATCACTGGAGACATGTCAACTGATCGTGTTTCCGGGGTATTGGCGAGAGGCAGTATCATGTTAGATGAACCGGGAGACAAACAACGCTTTTTCCTGAACGATTTAACAGGCCCACTTTATATTCTGGACAAGCAGACAAAAGAGCTGACAACCTACCTAAATTTCGCTAGTCTGTTTCCAAATTTCACAGCAGGGTTTGGATATGCGGCAGGTATGCTGAATTTTGTCTTTGATCCGGAGTATGAGAAAAACGGAATATTTTATACGCTCCATATGGAGAATGTTTCTGACTCAGAAAATAGTGCGGCTCCAAAAACTGATGTGGTATCTGGACTTGACTTGGAAGGTTATGAGCTTACAGAGCCAATTGCGAAACCTGAAACAGTCCAGGATACACGATTCGCCAGAGAGTTGGTCATTGTGGAGTGGAAGGATGAGGAGATTGGAAACACGACTTTCGAGGGATCGGCACGCGAGGTATTCAGACTTTTTGTGCCAGGGTTATTTCATCCATTCAATGAAATCACATTTAACCCGGTGGCCAAAGCTGGCGACGCAGACTGGCGTGTCATGTACCTGGGAATTGGGGATGCTGGTACCGGCGAACGACCAGGCCCAATGCGGATGCACGCCCAACGTTTAGATACCTATCAAGGGAAGGTTCTTCGTATAATCCCTATGCTGAATGAACATACATCAACTAGTACAATAAGCGAAAATGGTCAATACAGAATTCCAAACGATAATCCGTTTGTTTCTGTAGAAGGTGCACGAAAAGAGATCTGGGCCTACGGCCTAAGAAACCCACACCGCCTAACCTGGTATATTGACCCTGACCAGCCTAGTGATCCTGTATTGCTTGCGTTCAATATTGGTTTGGTTAGCTGGGAAACCGTGGCAATCATCAAAAAGGGAGCAAATTATGGATATCCCCTCCGGGAGGGTAACCTTGCTATGTCCGAAGGTAATGGGATGAGGCCCATACCCGCTGATGATACAATACCAATTCTACTTTCTGACACAGATACTATAGGAACTGTAAAACCTACCTATACGGTAATTAAATATCCTCATGCACCAGGCGGAGGTGATGCGATTGCAAATGGTTTTGTTTATACAGGCACACGCCACAAAGCCTTGCAAGGAACAATCGTATTTGGAGACATCACTACCGGGCATATTTGGTATGCTAAAATAAAAGACGTGCTGGCCGCTGATGACGGGGACCCACAAACTTTTGCGACGATAATTGAACTAAAAACTAATCTTAGAGAACTATCAGAAGAGACCTACCGAAAAAGAGGCGGTGGTTCTGGGGGACTTCCGGGTCGGGGTGCAATCGCAGGGGCAGGTCGCTTGGACATTCGATTGGCACAGGACAGCGAAGGAGAATTGTACGTTATCACTAAAGGAGATGGTATGATCCGAAAATTTGGAAGCATTAAATAGTTGAAGGAGGGAAGATTCAGCCCGCCTTGAAATAGTGATTTGAAGCACATAAGAGTCGAGTTCAACTGAAATCTTAAGTTTGTTTTTAACTCGCTTAAATCTTTATAATCTGGAGTACAACTTAAACTACAACCACATGCAAACATCAAAATTTATTCTTCTCTTTTCCATCATCAGTTTGGGGCTCCATGTGAGTTGTACCGCAGATGATGACCTGATCGATGATCAAGACACTGGTCAGGAGCAGGAAGTAGGTACTCCCGTGGAAACGAATTCGCCAAACTCAAACTTTCAGCCAGCTTTTGAAGGCCAAACAAGAATTGGAAGTGTGACTACTGAAACCCCATTCGAGGCAACTGTTATATCATCTGATTTGACAGCTCCCTGGGGTATCACCAATCTCCCAGATGGAAGGTTGTTAATCACCCAAAAGGCGGGCCAGATGCGAATTGCTACCACCTCAGGCGAACTGAGTGAAGCGATCACTGGTCTGCCTCCCGTCAATCCTGCCGGGCAAGGAGGGTTACTGGGGTTATGTGTTGACCCAGATTTTGGCAATAATAGAATGGTCTATTGGGTTTTCTCAGAGCAAACTTCCGGGGGAAATTTAACAGCAGTTGCCAAAGGAAGACTTGCAGACAATGAAAGTACCATCGAAAATCCGACAGTGATCTATCGTGCCAATCCGGCAGATAACAGCAATGCACATTATGGTGGAAGAATCCTTTTTGATGCAACCGGAAATCTGGTAGTGAGTACCGGAGAACGAGCTTGGCCAGCCACTAGAGCTCTGGCCCAATCGGTGAGTACCGGATTGGGGAAGATCGTACGGATCACTACAGATGGCCAACCTGCTCCCGGAAATCCAACTTTTGAGGAATCCGGAGCTTTGCCGGAGTTATATAGCTATGGACACAGAAACCCGCAGGGTTTGGCCTTCCATCCCACAACAGGTGATTTATGGCTAAGCGAATTTGGACCCAGAGGAGGTGATGAAGTAAATCTCATCACACCGGGAGCTAATTACGGATGGCCAGTGATTACCTATGGCATTGATTACAGCGGTGAGATTATGGGTGATGGAATCCAGCAACAGGAAGGCATGGAACAACCGGTTTACTACTGGGATCCGGTTATTTCACCAAGTGGTATCACATTTTATTCAGGAAATCGAATTCCGGAATGGGAAAACAATCTATTTATCGGAGCCTTAAGCGGTACGCATATAGCTAGACTGGTAATCGACAGTGACAATAAAGTGGTTGGAGAAGAACGATTGCTGGTAGGCGAAAGCCAACGGTTCAGGGATGTTATTCAGGGTTTGGATAATGCCCTTTATGCCATTACAGATGCAGGAAGATTATATAAAATCGACAGGCAATAAGTAAAATATCCCCTTGAGATGGATCATCTATAGGGAATTCAGAATTTAAAGTAAATAGAGAAACATGACCAATAAAATAAAATCCAACCGACGGGAGTTTTTTAAAAGTGCTGCATTGGCTGGAGCCAGTTTGGTAATGACCCCTACTCTGGCAATGAGCTCAGGAGACAAACCACGCCTAAATGCATCAGCCGCTCTCCCAACCCGAAACCTTGGAGCATTAGAAGTTTCAGGGATCGGACTGGGATGCATGAGTATGGTGGCAGGCACTTACAATCCTACTCCGCCAAAAATGGATATGATCGCACATCTCCGCAAAGCAGTAGAGCGCGGAGTCAGCTTTTTTGATACGGCGGAAGTTTACGGGCCTTATGGTAGTGAAGAAGTGGTGGGAGAAGGTTTGGAACCATTCACAGGTCAAATCAAAATCGCTACTAAAATCGGTTTTGAAATTCAAAACAGCCAACGAATGGGGCGAAATAGCAGCCCAGAATCACTCAAAAGAGTGATCGATGGTAGCTTAAAAAGACTTCGTGTGGAAACCATTGATCTCCTTTATCTGCACAGGTGGGATCCACAGATTCCGATTGAAGAAGTAGCAGGAGCATTTAAAGAAATCATCGCAGCAGGAAAAGCAAAACACTGGGGATTATCAGAGGTTGCGCCCGATACTTTGAGAAAAGCTCATGCAGAATTACCTGTTTCGGCTCTGCAAACCCAGTACTCCTTAGGTGAGCGATTTCCTGAAAACCAAATTCTGGATACGTGTGAAGAGCTTGGAGTAGGTTTCGTGCCTTGGGGACCGACATTGAGGTCCTTTCTGACGGGTAGGTTTAATGAGTATAGCCGATTTGACGAATTGGACAGACGTTCTCAGTTGCCATTTTTCTCTGCTGAGGGATTGGAACAGAACATGCCGTTTTTGCGGATTGTGCAGGAATGGTCGCAGAAAAAAGGAATTACCATGGCGCAATTTTCGCTTGCCTGGCTCCTCTCCCAAAAGCCTTTTATTGTACCTATTCCTGGAACAATCAGCCCGCAGCATTTGGAAGAAAACCTAGGGGCTTTAGAAGTGAAGTTTACGGCTAGCGAGTTAGCTGAAATTCGATCCGAAATAGAAAAATTCGATTTGTTGGGTGTCCGTTCTAAAGAATCTGCTTTAGATGATCAGTAATTTCTAAATCACTCCAAGACATATCCTATTTTAAATCAGTAAATTAAGCAGACATGTTTATTGAATAAGTATTTCAACCAACCTATGAAAAAACTCATCCTAGCCATTCTGTTTATTCTTCTTTCGGTTTCTGGATTTTGCCAAAACAACCGGGTAATGAATCTTTTCCCAGAGGGAACAATCCTTCATGGAAATATTCCCTACCAAAATGACACACTAAAGAAGCATCTCCTGGATATTTATTTACCAGCAAATGCTAAAGGCAAGATCCCTTTGGTGGTATTTATTCATGGGGGTGGTTGGCTGAGTAATGATAAATATGCCGACATGGGTTATATGAAGGAGACAGTTTCGGAAATTCTTGAAAGCGGCTATGCACTGGCTTCCATCGATTATCGATTCAGCACGCAGGCTGTTTTCCCAGCCCAAATGCTGGATTGCAATGCTGCCATTTCCTATTTGGTGGATAATGCTGACAAGTATGGATTTGATGTTGATCGTATGGCGCTGATGGGATTTTCTGCGGGAGGTCATCTGGCTTCCATGGTGGGATTGGCCAAAAACAATGACGTAGATTCATTCTTTATTCCAGGCAGTACTAAAAATTTCAGCTTCAAAGGAGTGGTTGATTTCTATGGCCCGGCAGATCTGACGCTATTTCCATGTGCAACTGATGCGAAATCTCCCGAAGGAATCTTGATTGGAGCAGCTCCTTTGGACAGACCTGATCTCGCGAAAAATGCCAGTCCAATAAGTTTTGTAGATGAAAACGATCCTCCTTTTCTTATCATTCATGGAGAGAAAGACGACTTGGTGTCTCCGAGACAATCCCAATTATTAAGTTCTTGGCTCACTGTAAAAGCTGTATCCAATGAACTGATTATTGTCAAAGACGCTCCCCACTTCGGACCTATGTTTGATGTGGAAGAAATCAGAACGAAAGTGATGGCTTTTTTACAAAAAAGTCTGGATTAAAAAACTGCGATACTATAATTCATGAAAACTGCAAGCACTAAAATTAATCGTCGCTCATTTCTCAAAGTTTCCGCACTTACAGGAGGTGGGATGCTACTTAGCCTCAACTGGCTGGCGGCTTGCCAATCTAAGGAAGCAACTGCTTTGGGGATGCCTAAGGAATGGTTCCAGTTCAATGGATTCATCAAAATCGGCGAAAACGGGCTGGTAACTATTATGTCCCCAAATCCGGAAGGAGGACAAAATGTAAAGACGTCCATGCCGATGATCGTTGCCGAAGAACTCGATGTGGATTGGGAAAATGTCGTTGTACAGCAAGCAGATTTGGATACCAAATACTTCACGAGACAATTTATAGGTGGAAGTCAGGCAATTCGTTCTGGCTACACAAATTTGAGAACTGCTGGAGCAACTGCCCGTGCGATGTTGGTAGCTGCCGCAGCCCAAAACTGGAAGGTTCCCGCAAATGAAATAACTGTAAAAGCAGGCACCATTTCCCATAAGGGATCAGGCAAATCAGCTGGTTTTGGAGAGTTTGCTTCTTTGGCAGCCACCATGCCCGTACCTGAGGAAGTTCCACTTAAAAGTTCTGACAATTTTGAAATTATCGGAACCTCCAAGAAAAATGTAGAGGCTAAAAATATAGTGACCGGCAAACCTCTTTTTGGAATAGATACCAAGCGGGAAGGAATGCTCATCGCCATGATAGTTCATCCTCCTGCTTTTGGCAAAACACTGAAATCTTTTGACGATTCTAAGGCGCGGAACATGCCGGGAATTGCAGATATTTTCCGGATCAAGTCCATTAAGGACGATTACAAAAGGACTTTTTTTGATACTGTGCAATTCACCGATTTAATCGCGATTGTAGGAGAAAGTACATGGCAGGTCTTGCAGGCAAAGAAAGCTATAGAGGCAGAATGGGAAATTCAGGAAGCCTATGAGGAGAAGCGCGATATGTTTGGCAGAGAAGGGATAAGAGTAGTCCCAAAAGGTCTGGAAAGTATTGCTTCTCAAGAACAGGCAATGATGGTAGCAGCACAAAAACCCCAAACCCAACGGAAAGATGGCGATCCTGAAGCAGCATTTGCCCAAGCCGCAAAAGTCATAGAAAGAAGTTACACAGGCCCATTTTTAGCACACAACTGCATGGAGCCGATGAATTTTTTCGCCCATGTAAAAGGTGATAAGGCTGAATGCGCAGGTCCATTGCAGAAACCAGAACTGACCGAGCAGGCGCTTTCTTCCAGATTGGGAATTCCTCTGGAAAATATAGAAATAGCAATGACCCGACTGGGTGGTGGCTATGGTAGAAGGTCTTACGCGCATTGGCTGATCGAAGCGGCTGTGATTTCGCAAAAAATGAACGCCCCGATCAAGCTGATCTACACCCGGGAAGACGATATGACCGGAGGAGTTTATAGATCACGCTACCAGGCAAAATACCGTGCTGCATTGGATGAAAACAATCAAATGATCGCATTCCATGTCAATGCTGGAGGGCTTCCCGAGAATCCTCTGTATCCGGACAGGTTTCCTGCCGGTGCTGTAGCCAATTATCTGGCTGAAGGCTGGGAAGTTCCTTCCAATATCACCACAGGTTCATTTCGTGCCCCGCGATCCAATTTTATGGCTTGCGTAGAGCAATCATTCTTGGATGAAGTCGCAGAGGCGGCAGGAAAGGATCCTATTGATTTCCGCTTGGAATTATTGGCAAAAGCCAAAGCAAACCCTGTGGGAGAAAGAAATGATTACGATGCGGAACGCTATGCAAAAGTGCTGGAATTGCTTAGGGAAAAGGCTAACTGGGGAAGTTCCAAAGATGGGATTTCCAGAGGAGTATCGGCCTATTTCTGTCATAATAGCTATGCAGCCCAGGTGTTGGATCTGAGAATCGTTGATGGTGAAGTGAAAATCGACAAAGTGACCAATGCGATTGATTGCGGGCTGGTGGTGAATCCCGACGCTGCCAAAAATCTCTGTGAAGGAGCAGTAGTGGATGGGATAGGAACGGCAATGTATGGAGAATTGAAATTCGAAAATGGGGTAGTCAACAACTCCAATTTTCATCAATATCGTCAAATCCGGATGAAAGAATCCCCAGATTCTATAGAAACTTACTTTGTAGAAAACGGAGAGGATCCCTCAGGACTGGGTGAACCTGCCTACCCTCCTGTTTTCGCTGCTTTGGCAAATGCTCTTTATAAAGCAACCGGAAAGCGATTTTATGATCAGCCCTTTATTAATCAGTTGAACAGTTAGTGGAATTTAGAATCCTTTTAAATAGCAATAATTCTATGGGAGAAGATACGCTTAGTTTGAATTTCGTAAGCAACACTCCTTGTAAATAATTAATTTAGAGATAAATACAACACATATGGCACAGTATAATTTAAGCATCAACGGAAAATCAATGAATGTAGACGTAGATCCAAACACGCCTTTGCTTTGGGTTTTGAGAGATCATCTGGATTTGGTCGGAACCAAATTCGGTTGTGGCATCGCCCAGTGTGGCGCATGTACCGTCCACATAGACGGCGAGGCGGTAAGATCCTGCTCCTACCCTGTTAGTGTGATTGAAGACAAAAAAGTGGTTACCATAGAAGGCTTGTCCGAAAAAGGTGATCATCCAGTGCAAAAAGCCTGGCTGGAACATGATGTGCCACAATGTGGTTATTGTCAATCAGGACAAATAATGACTGCAGCCTCACTTTTAGCTGAAAATCCCAATCCTACAGATGAAGAAATATCCTATGCAATGAACGGGAATATCTGTCGCTGCGGTACCTATACCCGAATCAAAGCAGCCGTAAAAACTGCTTCCAAATCACTCTAATCCGCGCAAATCATGACATTAATTGATAAAAAATTAAACAGAAGATCCTTCCTGAAAGTCTCTACACTGGCAGGAGGAGGAATGATGCTGAGCTTTAGCTGGCTGGCAGGATGTAAACCTACCACCGAAGAAGTTCTCACCATGCCAAAAGAATGGTTTGAACTAAACAGCTACATCAAAATAGGTGAAAATGGAGCGGTGACGATTTTTAACCCGAATCCTGAATTTGGCCAAAACGTCAAAACTTCCTTGCCAATGATCCTTGCTGATGAGTTGGATGTGGATTGGAAAAACGTCTTTGTAGAGCAGGCAGACTTCTATCCAGAACGATTTGAAAGACAGTTTACAGGGGGAAGCAATAGTGTGCGTTCGAGTTGGAAGCCCCTTCGAACAGCCGGTGCTACAGCCAGACATATGCTTATAAATGCTGCTGCCCAAACCTGGAATGTACCTGCAGGGGAAATAACCACCAGTACAGGAACGGTAGAACATACAGGTTCTGGAAAAAAAGCCACTTATGGTGAACTGGCATCGCTGGCAGGAACCCTTGAAGCTCCAGATCCCGAGGCAGTGAAACTGAAGGAAAATGCAGATTTCAAGATCATCGGTAACTCCAAAAAGAACGTGGATGGAGCTAAAATTGTGACAGGAAAACCTCTTTTTGCTTTAGACCATAAAGTGGAAGGGATGAAATATGCTGCTATCGTCCATCCTCCGGCTTTTGGGATGAAGCTCAAATCCTTTAATAAGAGCTCTGTTACTTCCTTGCCAGGGATTCAGGATGCCTTTGAAGTGAAAGTTTTCAAAGATGATTATGGACGAAACTTCTTTGACACTACCACTTTCCCAGAGATAATCGCCATCGTTGGTAATTCTACCTGGGAAGTGATGCAGGCAAAGAAAAAACTGAATGTGGAATGGGAAAAAGCTCCTGACTCCACTTTCCCTATGGCAGGAAGAGGTGGACAAACGATGGACATTAAAGTGCCTGGAGGCTTGGAAAACTCTGCTGCACATAAAGATAAGATGGCTGAGTACATCACCAAACCGGGAAATGTGCAAAGAAAAGACGGAGATCCTGAGGGAGCTTTTAAAAAAGCTGCCAGAATTCTAGAGAGGACTTACTCAGCACCATTTTTGGCACATAATACCATGGAGCCAATGAACGCTTTTGCTGATGTAAAAGGTGACAAGGCAGTAATCTATGGCCCAACCCAAGCGCCGGAATCCATTATGAATGCCCTTTCCAGTAGCCTGGGCCTTCCTAAAGAAAATATTCAGATCAACCTTGCCAGAATGGGCGGTGGTTTTGGTCGAAGAGCCTATAGCCATCATTTAGTAGAAGCAGCTTTGATCTCTCAAAAAATCCAGGCTCCTGTGAAAATGGTGTATAGCCGGGAAGATGATATGAGTGCCGGAGTGTATCGACCTACTTATTCTGCCACTTACAGAGCTGCTTTGGATGAAAACAATAACCTACTTGCTCTTCATATAAAAGCAGGGGGAATTCCCGAATCCCCTCTCCATGCAAATAGATTTCCTGCCGGGGCGATTGACAATTACCTGGCTGAAGGCTGGCAGATCGAGTCCAATATTACAGTCGGTGCCTTCAGAGCACCACGATCAAATTTCATCGCAGGAGCTGAACAAAGCTTCCTCGATGAACTGGCAGAAGAAATGGGCAAAGATCCGATCGAATTCCGACTGGAATTGCTAAAAAGAGCAGAGACAAATCCTGTAGGGGAAAGAAATGATTATGATCCTAAGCGGTATGCCGGAGTACTGGAACTGGTCAGGGAAAAATCAAATTGGTCTTCTGTACCGAATGGAATATCTCGCGGAGTTTCTGCTTACTTCTGTCATAATTCTTATGTAGCCGAAGTCATTGATGTGAGCATCAAAGACAATCAGCCTGTGGTAGAAAATGTATATGCCGCTGTTGATTGTGGTATCGTAGTTAATCCTGATGCAGCAGCAAATATGGGCGAAGGCGCGATTGTCGATGGAATCGGCAATGCTTTCTATGGGGAAATGGCATTCGAAAATGGAGTTCCTACCAAGACAAATTTCGATAAATACCGTATGATCCGCCACAGCGAAGCTCCAAAGAAAATCGAGGTTCATTTCGTTGAAAGTACTGAAGATCCAACTGGATTGGGGGAACCACTTTTCCCTCCTGTTTTTGCCGCACTGGGGAATTCACTATATAAGGCGACAGGCAAACGGTTGTATGATCAGCCTTTCCAGCCGCAGATTATGCAGATGGAAAATCTGAGAATGTAATCTGCTGGATTAAACTAAGGAATATGGTTCTCCTATCCAGGGAGAACCATTCTTTCTTTAAGAAAGAAAAAAGAATATCCACTTAGGATATAAAACCGGAGCAAAACAATACACTTCGGTAATTTTTATTCTTATCGATATATACAGAAAAATATATCGGAATAAAATTTATGAACCTGCAAAACAGTATCGTATTGACCAGTAATAATAAGATATACCTCGACTACAATGCCACTACACCCTGCGATCCGCGGATAGTAAGCGAGATGCTGCCCTATTTCAGTGAAAAATTCGGGAATTCATCCAGTTCCAACCATACTTTTGGATGGGATGCAGAAGAGGCTGTAGATTTGGCACGGATGCAGATAAGCGATCTTATCAATTCAAAAAACAACCAACTCTATTTCACTTCAGGAGCTACAGAAGCCGTCAATCTAGGATTGATCGGAACCTGTGAAGCAAACAGAATGAATGGAAACCATGTCATAACCTGCAAGACCGAACACCGGGCAGTACTGAGTTCCTGTCAGGAGCTTGAAAAAAGAGGGTTTCGTGTTACCTATCTGG
This sequence comes from Algoriphagus sp., assembly GCF_039969895.1. Classification (GTDB taxonomy): domain Bacteria; phylum Bacteroidota; class Bacteroidia; order Cytophagales; family Cyclobacteriaceae; genus Algoriphagus. The sequence goes on along the minus strand of NZ_JBDVMZ010000023.1, from coordinate 7,614 downwards.
ATGTAGATAAAAATGGAACTATAGATCTAGATAAATTGGAAGATGCCATTTGTTCCGACACTATTCTGGTATGCATCATGTATGCAAACAACGAAACAGGGCTCATCCATCCCATCCACAGCATCTCCCAAATCGCACATGCAAATGGCGTAAAAGTCATGAGTGACATCACCCAGGCAGTCGGTAAAATCCCCTGTGATGTAGAAAAATCAGGAATTGATATTGCTGCATTTTCAGCTCATAAGTTCTATGGACCAAAGGGAATAGGGGGATTATACCTTCGCAATAGGTCAGTAGATACGATAAGCCCCGTTCTTTTTGGAGGAGGACAGGAAAAAGGGCTACGTCCCGGCACACTGAATATACCTGCAATTGTAGGTTTTGGAGCTGCATCCAAACTTTGTAAGGAAACTATGCAACAAGAGAGTCTCCAACTGATGGAATTGAGAGATCTGATAGAGCATGAGTTAATGCAACTGGAAGACACCAAAATCAATTGCGCTGTAGCGGACAGACTACCCCATGTGTCAAATATCACCTTCAGCGGAATCGACGGCAGTAAACTATTGAGAAGGATGGGTAACCTGGCTCTTTCGCAGGGTTCAGCCTGTAACTCCGGTATCCTAAAACCTTCCCATGTTCTGCTGAGTTTGGGGCTTTCCAAGGAGGAGGCTTTGTCTTCCATCAGAATAGGCTTAGGCAGATTCACCACTAAAGAAGAGGTGGAAACAACAATAAACACGGTCACATCCGCAATTAAGAGCCTAAGAGAAGTTTTGATATGAAATTCACGAGAAGGGCGAGACTTACCTAACGCTTTCCATACGCCCTGTAATACACAACAAGAGAGATGAAAGAACTTGAAAATATCATTTTCGCCTATCAAAATGTCCAGTCCCAGGGATTGGACTGCGTCCTGGCTACGGTGGTCCATGTGGAAGGATCTGCGTATCGGCGTCCGGGAGCCAGGATGCTGGTAGATGAATATGGCCGGATGACCGGTGCAATCAGCGGAGGATGTCTTGAAGGGGATGCACTTAGAAAATCATTGCATGCCATCCATCAGAACAAGAATAAACTTGTCACTTATGATACCAGCGATGAAGCTGATGCAGTAATAGGTGCACAACTTGGCTGCAACGGAATTATTCAGGTCTTGTTTGAGCCTATTGATTATTCAGATCCGGAAAATCCTGTTGAGCTATTAAAGAAAGTGGTGGAAAATCCGGAAAGCTCAGTAATTGTATCCTTGTTTAGCATCGATAAAATTGGGCCGCAGCCTGGCACTTCCCTACTATATCATGCTAAAGAAAAAACCTTTGGACACCCTAAATGCCCTGCACCGTTTGACCTGATAATTACAGATGCGGATTCTACTTTAGCAGCTCGGCAATCCTGCTTCAAAACCTATAGCTTGAAGACAGGTCAAATTCAGGCTTTCTTCCAATTCCTACCACAGCCGGCTCATTTGGCAATCATTGGAGCAGGCAATGACGCACAGTTATTAGCCACTATGGCTGACAACCTGGGCTGGAAGATTTCTGTAACCGATGGACGTGCTACACATGCAAACAAGGAACGGTTTATTGGCTCCTGCCAGATTAGCGTAACAGCCCCTGAAAAAGCATTGGATGGGCTTCACATAGATCAAAAAACCGCATTTGTGCTGATGACCCATAATTACCAGTATGATCTAGCCGTATTGGAATTGCTCCTGCAAAATCCAATCATTCCCTACATCGGTATATTAGGCCCAAAAAAGAAATACAACCGGATGCTTGACGATTTGGCATTAAAAGGCACAGTACTTAGCACGGATCAACAGGACAAAATCTACGCTCCCATAGGATTGGATCTACATGGAGAAACACCGGCAGAAATTGCGCTCTCCATCATATCTGAAATTCAAAAAATCCTGGTTGGTTCCACCGCAGATCACTTGAGAAACAAACAGGAAAGAATTCATTTTGATGAACCAAATGAATTCGAGTTGGTCCACCTGGAAGAAGTTCATTCCCAATTATCAAGTGGATAAATCCTAAATAAAAACTAACCCACACTAGCCTACACAGTAGCTGAAAGATGAACATTACAATAAAATACTTTGGCGTCATAGCCGAACAGGCAGGCATATCCATAGAATCAATGCGCCTGGAAAAGGAGCAGGCTGATTTGGCAGAAATAAAAGCTGTATGTTTTAAAAAACACAACATTTCTGATACCGACTCGATCCAGACTGCCATTAACAGGGAGTTAAAAGAAAACGGTTTTTTGCAATCCGGGGATGAACTGGCTTTTCTACCACCATTTGCCGGCGGATAATGAAAGAGCAACAGAGGTATTCCAGGCAGATCCTACTTCCAGAAATCGGCTCAATCGGCCAATCAAAATTGGCCCAGGCCAAACTACTTATTGTAGGCATGGGTGGGCTGGGATGTCCTGCTGCCCTGTACCTGGCGGCTGCGGGAATCGGTCACTTAGGTTTGCTGGACCATGACCAAGTGGATGAATCAAATTTAAACAGGCAGATCCTATACCGTGAGTCTGACATAGGTCAACCTAAGGTATTGGCTGCAAAAAGATTCTTAAGCCAGCAGAATTCACGGATAAACATCAGATGCCACAATGAGCAATTGACTATAGAGAATGCAGCTACACTATTCCGTGACTACGACATCATTATTGACGGAACGGACAATTTCCCGTCCAAGTACCTGATCAATGATGCCTGCTTATTGACCAATAAACCTTGGGTTTATGCTTCCATCTATAAATTCCAGGGCCAGGTTTCAACGTTCAATTATGAAAATGGCCCAACCTACAGGTGCCTGTTCCCCCAACCTCCCAAACAACAATTAAATTGCGAAGCAACAGGAGTTGTTGGCGCTTTGGCGGGAAATCTGGGAATGCTACAGACTATGGAAGCACTGAAGATCATACTCGGTATGGGTCAGGTCCTTTCCGGAACCCTCAAATTGATAGACATGCTAACCATGCAGGATCAATTGGTGAATTTCAACAGAAAGCAAGAAGGTATAAATTCCATATTGAATGAGGGGCTTAAGCGGGTCGAGCTTACTTGCGAAGTTAGGGAACCGGATAAAGTTTATCTGGATATCCGGGAAAAGCACGAAATACCCCAACTGTCAGGAGAAAAGATAATAAAAATTCCTTTGGGACAAATCCCTAACCGAATCGAAGAAATCCCGAGAGATATCCCTGTTTATGTGGTTTGCCAATCCGGCATCAGAAGTCAAAAAGCAATCAATCTTTTGGAAAGCAACTTTGGATACATCAACTTAATCAACGTGTCCAATGGAGTTGAATCCATTATCCCCCGACAGACCTAAATATTCATGGGTTATCCCAAATACATTACAGTGAAAAGCCCTCTCCAATTGACTGTCACTTCATACAACAAATCCCCCATTGTCAGCTTACGGACTGAAAATTCAATTCTACAACTTTAAACACAATCAAATGGAAGCTCAAATTAAAGATCAGTTCGGAAGACCACATACATACCTGAGGATTTCCCTGACCGATAGGTGCAACCTCAGGTGTTTTTACTGCATGCCGGAGAATGGAATCCAGTTAATGGAGAAATCCAACATCATGAGCCTTGAAGAGATCATCAGGATAGCACAAATCTATCAATCATTGGGTGTAAACACCATCCGTCTAACAGGCGGCGAGCCTCTTGTCAGAAAAAACATTGATTACCTCATCAGACAACTGGCGAATCTTGGTGTAAACCTAAAGATCACGACCAACGGCATACTGTTGGACAAATACCTTGACCTGTTTCAGGAAGTAGGATTAAAACAGATCAATATAAGTCTTGACACCCTGGATAAAGCCAAAGCTCTTTTCATCACCAAACGGGATTATTACCACCGGATCATGGACAACATCCAGTCTGCAGTAGATTCTGGACTTCATGTAAAATTAAATGTGGTACTGATCAAGGGGGTAAACGACCAAGAGATCAATGACTTCATTTCATTGACCAAAAACAATCCTATCGCCATAAAATTCATTGAGTTTATGCCATTTAAAGGCAATCAATGGGACTGGGAAAAAGGAGTAAGCCAGCAGGAAATTCTGGATACCATCCGAGAGAAATTTAAAGCCGTCGAAGCGGTCGACAACCCGGCCCATAGCACTTCGGTCAACTTCAGGATCAAAGGCCACTTGGGATCTTTTGGCATAGTCAGTACCATCACCAACCCCTTTTGTTCTGAATGCAACCGAATTAGGTTAACCGCTGACGGAAAGATGAAAAACTGCCTGTTTGCCAATTCTGAGACAGACCTGTTGACTCCGTTGCGGGAAAACAAAGATATCAGAAGCCTGATCCTGGAAAGTATCAAAACGAAAAAATTCTCCCGTGATGGGATGGAGGGGAAGTTAGATCCATCAGTTTATGAAAAAAACCGGTCTATGATTTCAATCGGTGGATGACCCTGATTTTGTTAGACAAACTTATCCCCAAATCCCCAGATTCATCCTGTAGTTGATCAACATGACACTCGATTACCTTCCTTTTCTATTTTCCCTGATAGCCCTATTTTACAGTTCGGTTGGCTTCGGAGGGGGCTCTAGCTACCTGGCAATTATGAGCCTGTTTATCACAGATTTCTTCGAGATCAGATCCACAGCCTTGATATTGAATATCTGTGTGGTAACCATTGGAACACTCGGGTTTATCCGCCACCACGTATTCAACCTAAAGTTATTCTGGCCTTTTCTTCTATCCAGCATTCCTTTGGCCTATTTGGGCGCACAGGTGAAATTATCCCAGACTGGCTTTTTTCTCATCCTGGGCTCTTCACTGATTATTTCGGGAGGCTTTATGCTTCTTCGATATATGCGGGCTAAACTGTATTCCAAAGAATTTACACTGACCAAAAAAATGGCATTAGGAGGAAGTATAGGCTTATTGGCAGGCGTATCGGGAATTGGAGGGGGAATATTTCTTTCCCCTGTACTTAATTTGCTTAACTGGAAGGATCCGCGTACAGTAGCTTCCCTGGCTTCGGTGTTTATTCTAATGAACTCCATCGCAGGATTGGTTGGACTTACCGTGGCAGGTACTTTCCAATTAGACGGAAATTTGATCTGGAAACTTATTCTGGCAGTTTTATTGGGCGGAGGTATGGGCTCCTACCTATCCAATAGAAAACTGAACTTAAGGATTTTGGGTGGCCTTACCGCAATTCTCGTCATCTATGTAGGAGCAAGACTTGTGTTAGTGCATGGCTTTGGGATAGCCATTTAATTCCAGCCATATCTTTTCTTTTTTGCTACTTCCCTCCTACTAAACCTCCCATACTTTTACGATCAACTTTACTTTGAGAATAACACCTGAATGGAAGACAATTCCCGTATCCATCGGGCAGGTTTTTTATCTGCTGGTGCAACAATCCGAAATGGTTCCGGCCCGGGCGGAGAGGATCATTTTCTAAATGAGGGACAAAAGCTCCCTTTCTGAATCTTTCAAATTAATCAGCTTATTGTTCAACTCCCGGAATCTTTTTACAATCTCTTCTCCCTTGGCTGTCAACTCCGCTCCTCCTCCCTTTCCGCCTCCTTTATGGGAGACAACATAAGGGGCTTGCCCTCTGGTATTGAGATCAGTCACCAAATCCCAGGCCTTTTTATAAGACATGTCCATCTTTTTTGCTGCCCCTGAAAGAGATCCCTCACTTTGAATCAACTCCAAAAGTCTGGCTGGACCGGGACCGAAAAATTTTATCCCGTCAATCTCAATCCAGCAGCGTACACGGATTTCTTTGTTCATGCTTAATTAGGCCTGTTTCATTTGAATTATAAGTTAAATTTAACCTGAAGTATTTTTTGGCAAAAAGATTCTATCCACAATTTGAGAAAACGCTTCTTGCCAAATCAATGATTGTCATTACATCTGCTTTAAACTAAAAAGATCCACTTAAAGTCCTCTACAAACTCTATCCTGTCCTCATCCCAGGCATGTGCAAATACTTCATAGACTTGTCTTGATGTACCCACCTAAGGGAGAAGTGAGTTTTTAACTTTGCACTGTAGCTCAGCTTAATCTCAGCTACTTCAGGCAAATTAATTTCAAAACTTTTTTTTGGTAGCTACCACAACGGTGTAAAAAATAGGGACTTACACCATACAAATTTGCTTCTGTCAGCGGGAAACAAACCCGCATTAACAAAACAGAAACCCCATGTTGGAAGCAATTACCTGGAACAGCTACTTCAGCACTTTGGCAATAGGCATCACAACCTATTACCTCATCATAATCGGACTATACTATCCCAAAGAACTCCGCAGCCTGATTTCCGGAAAATCAATGCAGTTCAATCCAAGCGGTCAACAGGAAAAGGAACGGCATCTGAGCAGGACTGACCCAAAGGAAACTGATCGCTTTGAAGAACTGGAGCTCACGGTTGCGGAACTCCAAGGCATGCTCGGAAGAGCGGGAAACATAACAGACAAGAAACTTCTGCTTAAGCAGCTAAGCGAAGTCTTGTCCAGCCACCCCGGGCTTCGGGATCCCGCCTACCGGGTTGCCATTGGTAATTACCTCTCAGAAAACATCCCCAAACAAACCCGCCACAATATCAGCGAATCTGAACTTGAAACGATCTGGACGGTATAAACCGCCATTCAGATTTCCCTTCCCAATACGCTTTCAAAATATACACATACCAACACTTCTAAATTTCCTTCCAATGAAAAAGCCAACAAACCGCGTCAAAGCAAGCAATCGAAAAGCTTTCTCCTCCGCTTTCCTCCTCTTACTAATTTCTATTTCAGCACAGGCCCAGGATGGCCTGGCAGGAATAGCCGAAGCAGACCGACAGGTGAGAAGCTACTTCGCCGCAGGCACCAGTCTGATGTATGCTATCGGAGCCATTCTCGGACTGATCGGAGCGGTCAAAGTCTATCAAAAATGGAATGCAGGTGATCCGGATACCGGAAAAGTCGCTGCCGCCTGGTTTGGCAGCTGTGTGTTTCTGGTGGTAGTAGCCACAGTCATCCAATCCTTCTTCGGAGTCTAGTCAACCAACCTTCCAAATCTCCAATGCCATGGCCAACAGCATCTACAAAATCAACAAGGGGATCAACAAGCCCATAGAATTTAAAGGATTAAAAGCCCAGTACATCTGGTATCTCGGTGCAGGTGTGTTGGCACTACTTATCCTATTTGCCATCCTGTATTTTCTGGGAATAAATCCATTTGTGTGCCTTGCAATTGTAGTGATTTCAGGAGCCATTCTGGTCATCCAGATCTACCGGCTCAGCAAAACTTATGGGGAACATGGACTGGGTAAAAAACTGGCCTACCGACAAGTTCCCCATGCTATCCGGCTAAAATCCAGAGGAGTTTTCCGAAAGGTTACAACCACAAGCAAGTAAACTTTCTCTCTCCCAAAACAAATCTATCCTTCATCTCCAATCCACGAAATTCCATGGAACGACTACTGGAAAAGCATTTTCCGATATTGAGTATAGAGCAGGACTGTATCCTCTCCAAAATGGGGGATATCACAGTGGCCTATCAGGCAATCCTTCCTGAAATCTTTACGCTCAGTGACCGGGACTATGAAGCCTTTCATCAGG
>NZ_JBDVMZ010000022.1:0-8394 GCF_039969895.1 Algoriphagus sp. | reverse complement strand
TATTGAGCTCTTCTAGATAAATGTGATAAGCATTGTCTTTGAGTCCTGCTGAAGTAACCTTGAAAAATTCAAGCAGGCCCTGAGGCAAAAGCAAGCTGAGGTAGTCCTTTTCTTTCAATTCTTTTTTCAGCAAAGAAAATCGATTGTGTCAATTCCCCCAACTTTTAGGACTGATCCACAATTGCCTGTAATTCCAGTGCGTCATTCGTGTAGTCCTCTACCTGAAAAAAAAAGACGCACTGGTAATGTTATATTATTTTGATTATCAACATGTTCAATAAGTGAACATCTTGTGATTTAGAGCTTGTATTCCGAATTTTATTCAACCTAACTAATCAAATCATGTTAGAAAAAAGCTTCGGATTGCTCTTCTTTTTGAAACAGTCCAAAAAATCCACAAAAAAAGAGAAGTATGTATACCTCAGAATCACCGTCGATGGGATTTCTAAAGAAATTTCTACCAAGAGACTTTGGAACCCTTCAAGGTGGAATGCTTCAGCCGGAAGAGCCGAAGGTAACAAAGAGGACAGCAGGACATTAAACGCATTCCTGGATACACTTTCCTATAAAACGCTACAGGCCAAAAAACAACTGATTGAATCGGACAGAGAAGTCACTTCAGAAGCTTTAAAGAATGTCCTTCTTGGAGTCGGTGAAAAGAAAAAGATGATCCTTGAGATTTTCAGGGAGCATAATGAACAGGTCGAAGCGTTGCTGGGAAAAGAATTTGCTCCAGGTACCCTGCAGCGATACAGAACCTCATTGGATCATACCCGCTCTTTCATCCAGTGGAAATATGGATTACACGACATGGATATCCAACTTCTGGATTATGAATTTATTTCAGGGTATTCTTTTTGGCTAAAGTCGGTACAGAACTGCAGTCACAATACCACAGTAAAATACCTATCAAATTTCAAAAAGATTGTACTGATCTGCATAAAAAACGGATGGTTGATCAGAAATCCGTTTGTCCAGTTTAAGATGGTCAAAAAGGAAGTTAATCGAGCATTTCTTTCCTGGCTAGAGATCCAAAAAATAACCGAAAAACATTTTGCAACAGAACGGTTAAACCATGTAAGGGATATTTTTCTATTCAGTTGCTACACGGGCCTGACTTACATTGATGTCAAAAACCTTAACAGAAATCAGATATCCACAGGGATTGACGGAGAACAATGGATATATACCCATAGGCAAAAAACGGACTCCCCAACCCGATTGCCCTTATTGCCAAAAGCATTACAGTTGATTGAAAAGTATCAGAACCATCCTAAATGCCAGGACGGGACTCATGTACTGCCAGTATTGAGCAACCAAAAGATGAATTCTTATCTGAAAGAAATCGCGGATGTATGTGAGATCAATAAACCGCTCACCTTTCATATTGCACGACACACATTTGCGACAACCATTACCTTGGCCAATGGAGTTCCTATCGAAACCGTGTCAAAGATGCTTGGACATAAATCCCTTAAACAAACGCAGCATTATGCCAAAATCTTGGATACGAAGATAAGTTTTGACATGAAGGCTCTTAGAGAGAAGCTTCAATGAATCTAGACTGATTTCTTTTTTAATGAAGAGACTGAAACCCACAAATGAAACTTAAATTGAACAGTAACAATGGAAAATAAAATCGAAATATACCAAGGCCCCAATGGTCAAACCCAAATTGAGGTGAGATTTGAGCAGGAAACCGTATGGCTATCTCAAGTTCAGATGGCAACTCTATTCAATCAAACTAAACAAAACATCAGTTTACACATCAATAACTGCTATAAGGAAGGTGAATTGGAACCAGAGGCAACTGTCAAGGAATCCTTGACAGTTCAAAATGAAGGTAAAAGAAAAATCGAGCGTAAGATAAAACAATACAATCTGGATGTCATTATTTCTGTTGGCTATCGGGTCAAATCACAACATGGCACTAGATTCCGCCAATGGGCAACCCAACGACTTAAAGATTTCCTTGTTCAAGGCTATGCGATCAATGAGGCAAGACTTTCTCAGAAACAACAAGAAGTCCAGACCCTTAAAGACGGAATTCGAATCTTAAGTCGGGCAATTGAACAAAAAGCAATAGATCAAAACTTGGATTGGCTCAATCATTTTGCCAAAGGTCTTGAGTTGCTCGATGATTATGATCATGAGAACCTTGATAAAAAAGGGTTAACTAAAAGACAGGCACATTATCCAGAGTTGGCTGATTACAAAGAAATAATTCAGGCAATGAAATCAGATTTTGAGTCAGGCGTGTTTGGGAAAGAAAAAGACGGAAGTTTTGAAAGTGCAATTGCGCAAATCAGCAAAGGTTTTGGTGAAGAGGATTTCTACCCTACTCTGGAAGAAAAAGCAGCTACACTTCTGTATCTGATTGTCAAAAATCACGGATTCGTCGATGGTAATAAACGGATAGCCGCTGCTTGCTTCCTTCTCTTTTTGCAGTCAAATGATCTATTGCATAATGGTGAGGGCCATTCAATCATTAGCAATGATGCACTAGCCAGCTTAACCTTGTTCATTGCTTCAAGTAAACCTGAGGAGATGGATACCGTGAAGAAATTGGTGATCAGTGTATTGAATAGGAATTACTAATTTTTCAAAATCATAGTGTTATTGTGGGGTGGATTCAATCAACCCCTTCTTTTTTTGATAAGAAATCACATTCCTTCTATGCATTACCCTGTCCATCATAAAAAATAAGGATTAGAAGTTTCAAAAAAACTGTAATCTTCAAAATGATAAGACCTTGCTTTAATATACTAGTTTTTAAACAACAAAGAAATATTCTTACTTTATCACACCCTCTCAAAAAACTTCATTTTTTTAGCCTCCCTGGCGGAAATTTAATAAATTAGTCAATTTCGGTTTTTGTATCTGCGTCTAGTTCCTATAGAACGAAATATCTCAAAGCTACAATATGTGATATACGAGCATATTTTTAAATTTAGTTATCAAATGAACCCCAAATTTTTAACATTTGACCCTATAAGTTAATAGGTGCACGTATAATTTAGCAGTTCAAAACACTAAACCCTTAATTATATGCAACAAAAAAAACACAGTTTAAAGTCTTTCGTGATTCTTGCAGTTTCTTTGATCTACCTCCAACCCTGTTTTTCACAGTCTGAGAAACCCCAAAAATGGGAAGTAGGAGCAGACCTATTATCTCTATTTGATAAAAATCAATTGCCTGACTATTCAATATTTGCCTCTAGGAAATTGGGAGAGAATGGATATTCCATGAGAGCGAGGTTCGGGATTGATGCTTATACTTATCAATTAGGTTTACCTGTCGCACGCATCATTAACGACGAACAACGTAAAGATTTCTCATTTATGATAGGGGTTGAAAAATTAATATCTGACCCAAAAAGCAAAACTAAATTTTACACTGCCATTGACTTAGCTTATGCGCCATATAGAACTGACAAACAATTTACTGGATCTGAGAATTCAGATAACTATGGTTTCTATAGTGAAATCAATCGAAATAGAAGTTATTATATTAATTTTTCTATTGGGATCCGCCAAAGTATAACTACAAAACTCAGCCTGAGGCTTGAATCTGCATTGTCTTATAAACATAAAGCCTTCGATCAGACGACTTATTGGATAGAATTAGATCCAAATAACATTCTTCCGCCGAAGAATGAACTCATGGATATGGCGGAAAACAACAACTACAAAGGAAGTTTTAAGTATGCTGAAAATTACCTGAGACTAGTTCCATTTAGCCAATTTTTAATCACTTATGATCTTTAAACAATGAAAAAAAATCACTTTTACCTTCACTTTTGTTTTATTATAGTTTTAGTCACTATAAGCTTTAATGCATTACCACAAAATATAACGATTTCCCCAGTTTCAATTTCTGTTTGGGGTGGAGAAACCATAGAATATTCTAGATCTACTTTTCCTGAATGTAGCAATTTTACATGGAGTGCAAATTATGGAGTCTTTCCTGACAACTCTAATAATTCAAGTTTTAATACACCAAATAAAGATGTGAACGTTAAATGGGATAATATAAGCAAATCAACCGCAACACTAGATATTTTGTGTTCTAGTGGGAATGGTCAAATTAATGGAATTACAATTCTTTCTCTGAAGAATTTCGACGTTGGTTCTATTAACTCTACAATCAACAACCAAATAGATTATTGTAATACTAACTCGAAGACATTTTCTATAGCAAAAGTAATCATTCCTTTCTCAAACAGTTCTTCTATACCAATTAAATATGCTTCCGGCTATGAATGGACCATCCCTTCAGGCTGGACTGGTCCCGATGGAAAGACAGGAACTTTTCTAATTGACAATCCAGATGCGAACATTATTCAACTAAACCCTAACGGATGCTCTGAAGGACAAATTAGAGTTAGAGCATATACTAATACAGAAGGAAAAGGCGAACCACACTACAGTCAGTACAGCCCTTATTATCTTGTAGAACGAAAAATGCCTGAGATATCCACTTCCACTTCCGATTTCCGTTGTAAAATTCCTTTTACTGCATCAATATCCGGCTTAACCTGTGCAAATTCCTATACATGGAATGTTCCTTCAGGCTGGGTTGTGAGTGGTACAGGTGCGAGTGTAACTATCACTCCATCAAACAATGATGGCCCTATTTCAGTTACAGCTCAACTTTCAGGAACTTCATGTAGCTCTCAGACAAGCACAAGACAAATTCAGATCACCAATGATATTCAATCAATAATCGGGCAAGATAATGGTGCTTGCGGAACCACATTTTCTGCGGGTAGTCTTCCACCAGGCTCATCTATTTCTTGGACTTATAGCAGTAATTTGCAAAGGATTAATTCGGGAAGCAGTCCATCACTTCAGGTTGTACCAACCAATCCTTCTAGTTATGCACCAGGCTGGGTTAAGGCATATGTTACTAATCCAAATGGATGTGATTTTGAAAAAACAAGAACGATTTGGGTAGGAATTCCTGGATTGCCAAGTACTTCGTTTCAAAGTTTCAATGTGTATGGCGGAGGAACTTTTTCAGCTCCTTCCTTTGCAGGTTCAACTACAGGATACACATGGACTGTATCAAGCTCGTTGACAGTCGTATCTGGAGGCGGTGTTAATGATAATACTATCACTGTAAGTATTAACCCTAATCAAACCTATGGAGACATTTTTGTTAGAGCAAGAAATAGCTGCGGGAGTTCCCAACAACCTTCACAAATCCGAGTAAACAGGATACAATCATTTAACTATTCTGCTTATCCAAACCCAGTAATAAATGAACTTACGATTGAGGCAGAGAAGATTGATACAACCTCAAGGGAACTGCAGCCATTCGAGGTTAAAATTTATGATGAATCAGGAAATGAAATTTTTAATCGCAAAATGAAAAACGCAAAAAATAAAATATCAGTGAATGGATTTAAAGGAGGTTTTTATTATCTCCACATAATAAGTGAAGATGGAATAATTAGGAAGAAAATAAAAATAGAGAAATAGATAATTAATTCATGAAAACTAAAGTCTAGCGATTAAAAGTTAGGCTTTAGTTTTTCTACTTATAATACTCTGATTTTCTTAAAATTTAAAAACAGTCAGAAGGCTTTTCATTGAAGAAATGATCTAAATACCAGACTTTCTGGGAGTGTTAGCTAAACTCTGTCCTTCCCTTCCCTTGGGGTACCCCAAGGGAAGGGAACTAATTTATTAATTAATATCCAACTTTAGCCTCCCTTCAAACTTAATGGCTAATTGCTGGACAGTCAAGCCCCAATTGTGTAATGGGGATGACCATTTTTTCTCAATCCTTCTTGTGGCCAGATAGACGAGTTTCAACATTGCCATATCACTGGTAAATGCGCCTTTGGTCTTGGTGACCTTTCTAACCTGCCTGTGATACCCTTCGACTGCATTAGTGGTATAGATCATCTTGCGGATGCTCTTGGTATAAGCAAAATAGGCGCTAAGTCGTTCTCAGTTACTGTTCCAAGACCGGAGTACGACCGGGTATTTCTTCCCCCATTTCTCTTCCAGATCCGCAATTGTGAAGATTTTATGGGTTTTTGACCATAAAAAAAGCCTGTAAAGAATTTCTTTACAGGCTTTTTTTGAATCTGTTGAGTTGAATAAAGTAAAAAACTGATTTTTAATCTACTGATTTTCAGTGTTTTGTACTTTTATTCTTTCTTGAAGTGACTTCACAAATCTTTTTTCAAGAAGCTTGTTGACTTGTTCAACAAGGTGCTCAGCAGAGGAAGAGGGGAATGAACTTGCTTGTAATGTGTCTGGTTTTCAGTGTCTTATAATTTTAAATTATTAAGAACTACACGATTTACGCTAGATATTTAATATACTGAATTACAGTATTTTACGTTAAGTGTTCTCTTTTTATACCTGTAATTTTGCTGTTATTTGAAAGAACTTAATTCCGAATTAAATCTACAAAAAATAGTAAGAAATTCAAGTTTAGTTCTGAGATTTTTGACTAGCAACAATAAAATATAGCACTACATTGATGTTCTGCTAATTAATTGATACAATGAAATAATTAGAAGCTCAATCAACTTTGCCGATCTTTGTTATCACCATGCAAAAATTGCCCAAAGCAGCCTCTTTAAATTCGTGAACAAAAATTAGGGGGAGATCAAAAGGAACGGTAATTTTTGAATTCATTTCAATTTAACTTTACTCCCCAACCTCGGGTGATAAGACGGCCGGTATTCCACAATTCCCCGGTCTTTTAACTCACTAATGCAGGTATGATAGGTGACTATACTTTTTACCCCTGAAAGCTTCATGATTTTTCGCCGGGAAATCCGAAAAGGATTACAGCGTTTCTGTTCTTTCCAGAGTTGGAGCATTGCTAGGAACACAGCAGTCCGGCTTGGTTGCAGTCCTTTTTCTTTGACGATTCTTTCTAGGTAGTATTCCATTTTTAAAGTAGCCATAGCGGTTGTTGTTATTGTTTAAAAAGCGATTTGAGCTCTTCGGTTTTGTAGTAGTAAAGCCCCGAGATTTTGACAGGATGCACGACTCCGCGGATGCGTAAATTCTGCAATGCTGCATCGGAGATGCTCAGCATTTTTTTGACATCTCTGCTTCTTAGCCATTCTTTGCTGTCCGTCTTGGGTTCATCCTGCTTTTCCAACAGTTCTTTAAGGTCGGCAAACAGCTGAAAGCGTAGTGCTTCCAGATCTTCTTTGGTGATTGCTTCCATGGTTTTCTATTTTCAGGTTCTCTAGATTTAGTTTTGGACAGTTTCCTCTTTGTAGGATAAGCTTACCTTGCTTTGGCTCATCCGGTTGAAGGTAGGCAGATAGTGGATGTATCCGTATTCGTGGAGTTGTCGGATGATCTTAAAGTAAGTGGCCGTACTGGATATTTTGGCTGATTTCATCAGCTCGTCCCGCTTGATAGGAAAGGGTTCTTCGCCATCAAATTCTTCCCTTACATGGAGCAGCACGGAGAACAGCCCGATATGGGAAAGACTGATCCTAGGATCTTTATCAATCCCGGACATAAAGTTCTCCAGTGCTTTTTTTATCTGCTCCATTAAGGGGTGAATCAACCGGCTATTCCTGCACTTTTTCTTTTTCTTGTCTTCTTCGAGGGTAAATCTTCCGATTCCTCAGCTACATCCTTTTTCTCGGATTTAGACTGGGATGCTGAGGCGGTTTCTTTCAGTGATTCTGAAGTCCTCATCTGGTTGGAGTCATATACGTTGAGGTTCTTGAACTGTGGGCTTGCTTCTATAAAGCGTTTTTGCTCCCCGCCTTCCAGTTGGAATGTGACCGATTGGCGGTTCCCTTTTTTTAGTGAATCCTGCAGCCTGGATAGATCCTCAGGATTATTCAGCTCCTTGATCGGATGTTTTTCCAAAGCCTTTTGTAGGTCAAAACCGTAATTTTCATGGAACTGCTTGAGCTTGAAGTTTCCCTGATTGTCGGTTTCCTTAAAGTCCAACTGTACCCAGGCATTGTATTTTTCATGCTCCTTGTTAACCAGATCCTTGTTGACAGCACGTCCGTCCAAAAGATTGTAGCCTTCTTTCAGGGTGATGTTGTTGTCCTTTCCTATGTAAAAGGTCTGGTTGATGGCAGGTTCATCCTGACCTGATTTAGTAAGGCTCAGATCGTATTTGTTGAAGAAATACATGTCGGTCATGGCTGATTTTCTGAAATGGAGATTGGCATTTACCGTATCTCCTCCGAAATCAGCCTGGTGCTTGAGAGAAAAATCAGGTTCTCCTTTTTGGATTTGTTCTTTCAAGGGCGCTTCCAGCGAATCTCCGAACCCGCTGTACTTGACCTGGTTTTTGAGGTAATCAAAATTTTGCTCGTTCATGGTTTTTGTGTTTTGTGGTTAAAGTTTAGGTATGTGAAATGTGTTGAATTTGCTTGATATCTAGTC
>NZ_JBDVMZ010000021.1:0-581885 GCF_039969895.1 Algoriphagus sp. | reverse complement strand
AACTACACCTATTTATTTTCTATAAGCTGTAATTCTTCAATAGTTCCACCCCTTCGGGGTTACCATGTCAAATAATCCATCTTCTACCCACGGGTTGCACCCGCGGTTATGAAAAGTTGAACCACTTCGTGGTCATCATATCAAACAAATAATGCCAACATTGATCGATGCTTCAATAGAATGATCCTGAAAGGATCGAACCATGAATAGCCATGGGTGAAACCCATGGAAAACAACCAACAAACAATCCCACCTCCCCTCGACTGGGAGTAGAATGTTTGCCAAATCGTAGATTGTATCCACGCTTTTCTATTTTGGGAATTTGTAATTTCATTTTCCAAAAGTTGCACCCCTTCGGGGTTACCAGGTCAAATAATCCATCTTCTATCCACGGGTTGCACCCGCGGTTATGAAAAGTTGAACCACTTCGTGGTCATCATATGAAACAAATAATGCCAACATTGATCGATGCTTCAATATAATGATCCTGAAAGGATCGAACCATGAATAGCCATGGGTGAAACCCATGGACAGATACAATACCGGATGTACACGCGACCCCAAAGGGTGTCGAACTTTTTACATAACACCCATTGTCAATACCACCCAAATTCCCGAAATTCCTATATCCTATTTTTACACTAAAACCGGTTTTTTATGAGCACTCACACCCAGCTTATGTACCACATCGTTTATTCCACCAAACACCGGGAACCCACACTTATCAAGGACGACAGACGCAGACTTTTTGCCTACATCCACCAGCTCCTCACCAACAAAAATTGTCACCTATATCGGATCAATGGCGTGGAAGATCACCTACATATTCTAACCCATATCCATCCGACGATTGCGATTGCCTCATTAGTTAAGGATATCAAATTGGCCTGTGATGATTTCATTGATAGGGAGGAGATTTTCCCGAAATTCAAAGGTTGGCAAGATGGCTATGGTGCATTTACAGAATCCATTAAAAGCAAAGATGTTTTGATAGCGTACATTAAAAATCAGGAGACTCACCACAGAAAAATCACCTTCATTGAGGAATTTAAAACATTGCTAGAAGAACATGAGATCAAATTTGATCCTAAATATATGTTGTGAGGTAAGCCTTTAGCTTATGTTCAACCCCTTCGGGGTTGCCATTTCTACTCTAATTCCGGCTATCCACGGGTTGCACCCGCGGCTATTCAAGATTTGACCACTTCGTGGTCTTGGGATTGATGAGATAAATTATACTGTAGAAATCATCCTAAAATGTCTGCCGACTGTGGTGCGGATCTATTCTTTCAATAACCTTTCTATAAAAATGATCCTGAAAGGATCAAACCTCTCAATAGCCATGGGTGAAACCCATGGACAGATAAAATATCGGATGTACACGCGACCCCAAAGGGTGTCGAACTTTTTACATAATACCCATTGCCAATACCACCCAAATTCCTCGACTAGATGCAGTTTGTAACTACACCTTTTTATTTTCTATAAGCTGTAATTCTTCAATAGTTCCACCCCGAAGGGGTTGGTATATACTATCTGTACTCCACTTAATCCACGGGTTGCACCCGCGGCTATTCAAGATTTGACCACTTCGTGGTCATGATTTTTATCTATTCTATCTATAATTTTGAAGATTCAGAATTCTGATCCTGAAAGGATCGAACCATGAATAGCCATGGGTGCAACCCATGGAAAACAACCAACAAACAATCCCACCTCCCCTCTACTGGGAGTAGAATGTTTGCCTAAGCGTAGATTGTATCTACGCTTTTCTATTTTTTCGAATTTGTAATTTCATTTTCCAAAAGTTCCACCCCTTCGGGGTTACCATTTCAAATAATCCATCTTCTATCCACGGGTTGCACCCGCGGTTATGAAAAGTTGAACCACTTCGTGGTCATCATATGAAACAAATAATGCCAACATGGATCGATGCTTCAATAGAATGATCCTGAAAGGATCGAACCATGAATAGCCATGGGTGAAACCCATGACCGAAATAACACCACGATACCCCACGACCCTGTCTGCGACAGGCAGGCCTGAAAGGGTCCAACGATATCCTATTACTATTCTTGATTATCAATTTATGCTGCTTCTGGAGAAGCAGCATAACTGGGATCACTCGTTAATTGGATCGTTTGCAAACCCGAAGCAATCTGTTCTCATTTTAGAGATTGCTTCGATCTTGTATTTATTCTAATAAGATCAACCTCAGTGTAAGATCTCGCAATGACGTTACCATACCGCGAAGCCAATCTTCCAATCCCCTACTCGCTCTTCAGCGAATTCACCGGATTATCAGATGCCGCTTTAAAGGCCTGTACTCCCACTGTCAGCACTGCGATCATCACTAGCAGTATTCCAGATCCAGCAAAAATCCACCAGCTGAGGCTCGTCTGATAGGCATAAGTTTGCAACCAATTTTTAGCAAAATACCAAGCCAAGGGCACGGCGATAATGATAGAAATTAAGATGAGTTGCACGAAATCCTTTGACACCAAAGTCAGAATACTAAACGTGGTGGCTCCCATTACTTTGCGCACGCCAATCTCCTTTTTGCGCTTTTCGGCTGTGAAAGCAGCCAATCCAAACAGGCCTAAGCAGGACAAGAAAATGGCCATTACACCGAAGTATTTTGCCAGCTTGGACACGCGCTGCTCGGAGGCATAAAGGGTCTGATAGTCGGCATCCATGAAAGAATAATCCATAGGCTGAGCCGTTTGCTTGATGAACAGCTCGTCTAAGGAAGCCAAAGTTTGCTGTTGATTTTGGGCATCAATTCTCACCATTATTTTTTGGGCGAAGCCCGGTTCATATCTCAAAAAAGCCGGCTTTACGGTCTCTTTCAAGGACTCAAAATTAAAATCCCTGATCACTCCGATCACTTCCATATCATCTCCCCACAGGTTGACGATTTGGCCGACTGGATCTTCAAAACCAATTGTTTTCACGGCGGCTTCATTCAAGATCAATTTGGTGCTATCCGATCCAAACTCTGGAGAAAAAGCCCTCCCGTCAACCAACTCAAAACCCATTGTTTCGATCAACTCCATGTTGACAGCTACATTTTCAAATTTCACTTGCTCGTCAGGATTTTTACCTTCCCAGGTCAGACCAATCGTCGAGCTGTTCAACCCAATCAATGGATGACTCAAGCTAGCCGCATTTTCCACTCCGGGAGATTTTCTGAGTTCCGCTAAAAAAGAATTCAATTGACTAGGACCTACACCCGAAGCATTGATCTGAACCAAATGACTTTGATTGTAGCCTAGGTTTTGATTTTGGATAAAAGCCATCTGCTTGCCGATCACGGAGATCCCAATAATGAGCAATAGAGAAATCGCAAATTGAAAAACCACTAGGCCTTTTCGCGCTAGCAACTCCCCAAAACTTCCCTTGACAGTAGATTTCATCACCTGAACAGGTTTGAACTTAGAGAGGTACACGGCAGGATAAATCCCTGCCAAAAAGCTTGTCAGCAACCAGATTCCCACCAAAATCAGAAGCAGTTCAGGCTGGAAGGACATGCTTAGCGTTTTGGATGTGACCTGATTGAAAAATGGCTGAAGTGCATAAGTCGCAAGGATCGCAAGCACCAAAGCAAAAAACGTCAGCAAGAGCGACTCTACCATAAACTGCCCGAAAAGTCCTCCTCTGCTTGCTCCCATGGATTTTTTCACCCCGATCTCCTTCAATCGACTCATCGATCTGGCGGTGGTCAGATTCATAAAATTGATACAGGCAATGATCAAAATAAAAAGTGCAATAGCTGAAAACAGCTTCACATAGCTAATTCTTCCACCTGCGATTTTTCCATCTTCATAGGTACCATAGAGATAGGTATCACCATAGGCCTGCACAAATGGAGTTACGTTACTGCTTTCCTCTTTTCCCTTAATAAAGCCAGCGATCTGCTCATTGAAAGC
Source organism: Algoriphagus sp. (assembly GCF_039969895.1). GTDB lineage: Bacteria > Bacteroidota > Bacteroidia > Cytophagales > Cyclobacteriaceae > Algoriphagus. Next base: position 577,956 of record NZ_JBDVMZ010000021.1, on the reverse strand, counting down.
TTCCACATCCGTATCAGGTCGGAGTAGCACATAAGCTGATGCATTGTAATTATCCCAGTGATTTCCCTCGCCTAGCATCTGCTTGAAGTAAGAAAAAGACAGGAAGTAGTCTGGCTTATCCACTTCCCTCGAGCCAAAATCCTGGTAAACTCCCGTGATCTCTACCTCATTGGTAAAGTCGAAGACCTGCCATTTTACGGATTTCCCCAAAGCCTCTTTCGCTGAGCCAAATAGCTTGGTAGCCAAAGTCTCAGAAATCGCCAAGCTATTAATTCCAGTCATGACTTGGCTAGGATTTCCCTCCACAAAATCTACATCGAAAATATCGAAGTACGCTTGATCGACAAAAAGCCCTGCACCAGTCATCTTCGTGTGTTCATTTGCAAAAGTTACTCCCTCGATAAAATTCGAGGCTCCCGCAGCTAATTCTACCTGTGGTAGTTCAGCTTTCATGGCTTCCGCCATATCGCCCGGTGTGATGCCTATGGTAACTATCCCTCCGCTGTTGTCATGGTTGGTCATCACGGCATAGATCCGATCGATTTTCTCGTGATTGCGACTGATACTCAGCTCATCCCTGACCCATAGCATAATCAAAATTACCGTGGTCAGCCCTATCGCCAAACCAAACAAGTTGATGGCGAAGATCTTCTTGAACTTCATAAAACTGCGGAAAGCGAGGGTGAGTTGGTGGCGGAGCATGATTTTTTGTCGTTAGTTGGTAGTTGTTGGTTACGTCATTGAGAGACGAGGCACGAGGCGAAGCAATCTATCCAAGAATATTTACTTGAAGAGGACTGGGAAAAAAGTTAGTAGATCGTCATTGCTAGGAACGAAGCAATCTCTTTTTAACAGACTGCTTCGTTCCTCGCAGTTACGTTACACATGAAACTGCTCCCGGATATTCTCAGTCACCACTTTACCATCGAACAAATTGATGATTCGGTGGGCGTAGTTTGCATCATGAGGGGAGTGCGTTACCATGACGATCGTCGTTCCTTCGTTATTGAGTTCTTCCAAAAGACGCATCACCTCTTCCCCATTGGTAGAATCCAGGTTACCCGTAGGTTCATCGGCAAGGATCACTGAAGGCTTGGCTACGATCGCTCTGGCAATAGCTACACGCTGCTGCTGACCGCCGGAAAGTTGCTGAGGAAAGTGATTTCTTCTATGCATAATATTCATGCGGGAAAGCACCTCTTCTACTCGGGTTTTGCGCTCATCAGCTGCGATTTTCAGGTAAAGCAAGGGTAGCTCGACATTTTCGAAGACCGTAAGTTCATCGATTAGATTGAAGCTCTGGAACACAAAGCCGATGTTCCCTTTTCTCAATGAAGAGCGCTGTCTTTCAGAGAATTTGGCCACTTCATGATCAAGGAAGTGATATTCCCCATCGTCAGGATTATCCAAAAGGCCTAGGATGTTCAAAAGCGTGGATTTCCCACAGCCCGATGGCCCCATGATGGCGACAAATTCACCTTTTTTGATCTCGATCTGGATGCTATCCAAAGCTGTTGTCTCTACCTCTTCGGTAGCGTACATTTTGCGGAGATTGACTGTTTTGATTACGTTCATTTTTTTGTTGTCGGATGTAAGATGATGCTCAGCGCTTAATCTTAATGATTTATAATTTCTTGATATTTGATAATCATATTTACAGATAAATGTCTTTTCACGTCATTGCGAGGGGTTTTCTAAGGTTAAATTAAAGTATATCTATTCAACCCCGAAGCAATCTGTTCTTGAAGACAAAGAGATTGCTTCGCTCGTTCCTCACTCGCAATGACGAACTTCATTAAACTCTCTTCCGTCTTAAATCACCTCAACTCCAGCACCTCATTCTTCCCAAAGTTCTCGTACCCTGAGATGATGACTTTTTCACCTTCGACTAGTCCTTCGAGCACTTCGTAGTATTCAGGATTCTTGTTGCCCAGTCTGATAGTTCGCTTTTCGGCATTACCGGAAGAGTTGAGTACAAATACCCAGTTTCCTCCGGTATCCTTGAAGAATCCGCCTGTTGGCAAAAGCAAACTCTGCTCACTGTCACTCAACTGCAATCTGATCCTCACACTTTGACCTCTTCGGATTCCCTGAGGACTTTCACCAGTAAACCTCATATCTACCTCAAATCGTCCACTGGTGATCGTAGGATAGATTTTCGTAATTTCCAGTTCGTGATCCACGCCACTCAAGGTGAACTTGCCTCGCAGTCCGCGCCCGATTCTCGGGAGATACAATTCGTCGATTGGCACACGCACCTTGAATTCATCCTGCACATCGATCTGCCCATAGCGCTCGCCTGAGTTGATCGCCTGCCCCACTTCGATTTGTTCCATCGCCAACTGGCCCGCTATCGGCGCTTTGATTACCAGATTATTCAAGATCTGCCCTACGCCATTTAGCGAAGCATTCATTCTACTTTCTGACTGGCGAAGCTGCGCTAACTGGTAGGATCTGGCGATGGAATCACTTTTATAAGACTTATAAGTCAATTCCTTTCTTTTCAGGTTGTATTCGTACTGCTCGGCTACTTCCTCGAATTCACGGTCAGAAACGAGTTTCTTCTCATGAAGCTCCTTGAATCTTTTGTACTGAGGCTCCAGCAAACTGATCTGATAATCTATCTCAGCGAGTTGTCCCTGCTGACTCAAGTCATTTTGGTCCAGGAAAAGTCGTGTCTGACGAAGATTGTTGATCTGCTCGTAAAGCATCGTTTCGCGCTGCATCACGTCGAGTTGCAGGTTGGAATTGGCCATAATCAGGATCGTATCACCCACTTCCACCACAGCCCCGGATTCACGCACGATCTCAGCAACCATCCCGCCTTCTACCGCATCGAGGAAAAAAGTCTGTGCAGGTTCGATCTGCCCTGAGACCAATATATAATCGGTAAATTCTCCCTTTGAAACTGTCGCGATACTCAACCTGTCTTTCTCCACATTCATCGTGGAGCGATGATCTGCAAATCCGATTTGGTAAACAATCCCTGCGACCAAAATCACTCCGCCGACTATCCACGCGATTCGTTTAGGGGTCCAGGTTTTCTTAGCTATTTTTCTATCCATTGTGTGTAAATGCCATTTTCGGGCTATCCCCAGTATGCCAAATGGTATGCCATGCAAAAAATCACCTGTAGAGGCTAGTTTCGTTGATTTGGGAAAATATGGAAGTCAACCTCGCGAACATTTTCGTCCGCAAGCGAACAAAAGGATTCAAAGTCGAATAATTTTTCCCTACCTTAAAACCCATATCCTAGCTTCAAAAACATGCCCATACCGTCCGAAATCAAACGTTTTCTAGCAAATTCCCACTCGTATTTATTTCGGTATGCTTTTGGAACAAGAGGCCGGAGCAAGCAGGATATTTTTCCAAGCTTTTACTAACACCTATTCACTATGAGCGAGCAGCGATCAGGCAAAATTCTAATTGTAGATGACAACGAAGACCTACTAAAGGCAGCCAAAATTTTCCTAAAGCGGCATTTTTCCCAGGTCGATACAGAGACCAATCCTGACCTACTCCCCATCCTTACGCACAATGAATCGTACGACGTGATCTTGCTGGATATGAACTTTACCAAAGATGTAAGTTCGGGACAGGAAGGTTTCTATTGGCTTGATCGTATTTTGGAACTTGATCCTTCGGCAGTGGTCGTTTTGATCACGGCTTATGGCGATGTGAATCTGGCGGTGAAAGCGATCAAGGAAGGGGCAACTGACTTTGTGCTGAAGCCTTGGGAAAACGAACGCTTGCTGGCTACGCTGAATTCTGCCTTGCAGCTTCGCAAAAAGAAAATGGAAGTGGATCTGCTCCGGGATCAAAAGCAAACTTTGCAGCAGGACATTGACAGCAAGTTTAAAGATATTATAGGGCAAAGCGAGTCCATGCAAAAGGTGTTTGAAACCATCGAGCGCGTGGCGGTCACCGATGCGAATGTGTTGATTTTGGGGGAAAATGGTACGGGGAAAGAATTGATTGCTCGGGCGATTCATAGAAATTCACGAAGAAATCGAGAGGCTTTTGTAGGAGTGGATCTAGGTTCTATTACCCAAACGCTTTTTGAATCAGAGCTTTTTGGACACAAAAAAGGAGCCTTCACCGATGCCAAAGAAGATCGGGCCGGGCGATTTGAGCAGGCGAACAAGGGAACTCTATTTTTGGACGAAATCGGAAATGTGCCTATGACGCTTCAATCCAAGCTTTTGGCAGCACTACAAAACCGCCAAGTCACGCGAGTCGGAGCAAACAAGCCAGTGGATGTGAATATCCGCCTGATCTCCGCGACCAACATGCCTATTCATTCCATGGTGTATGAAAATGGCTTCCGCCAGGATTTGCTATATCGTATCAACACCATAGAAATTCAACTGCCCCCACTTCGGGAGCGAGTAGAGGATATTCCACTTTTGGCTGATCACTTCATTTCTTTTTATTCCAAAAAATACAACAAAGACATTCGAAAAGCATCTGATCCACTCGTGAAGCGCATGACCAAATACCACTGGCCTGGTAATATCCGTGAACTTCAGCACAGCATCGAGCGAGCCGTGATCATGTCAAATCATAATGTACTGCAACCTGAGGATCTCTTCTTGCAGAAAATGACTCAGCCCGAGCGTCAGGATGAATCTGTAAGTTTGGAGCATCTGAACATCGAGGATGTGGAGCGTATTTTGATCAGGAAAGCCCTCCAAAAGCACAATGGACACATCACCCGAGCAGCGGAGGAACTTGGGCTGACTCGATCTTCACTTTACCGCAGACTGGAAAAATATGGTTTATAAGCGGTTCTCCTTCGGCGTTGGCCTGAGGATTTTTGGGATCATCTTGAATATCTACCTTGCCCTCTGGCTATATTACAGCCAGGACCTTTGGCTCGCGCCGGGGATTTTGGGTTTGGTCGCCCTACTTCAGGTTGGTGAGATGATTTATTATGTCAATTCGATCAACCACAAGCTGGCGAGATTTCTAGACTCTATCCGCTATGCTGATTTTTCAAGCTCGTTCACCTCGGATAGTAAAATGGGCAACTCCTTTCGGGAAGTAAATACCTCTTTCAACGAAGTGATGGAAGTGTTTAAACAAACCCGCGCGGAAAAGGAAGAGCAAATGCTTTTTCTCCAAGTCATCATTCAGCACATCAATACAGGGATTATTTCCTTCAATGACGCCGGAAAAATCGGGGTGATCAACAATGCCGCCAAGCATTTGCTTCAGATCCCACAGTTCCGGGACATCACGGATCTGGGGAGGCTTTCACCAAAACTTCTGGAGGATGTACTAGAAATGAAACCCGGCCAGAGAATTTCCAAAAGGGTAAATCCATCGCTTCATTTGATCATACAATCCACTTCTCTCAAAATGGGTGGACAAAGCTGGACCTTACTTTCTCTGCAAAACATCAACGCAGAACTTCAATCCAACGAACTGGAGGCCTGGCAAAATCTGACAAAAGTACTTCGCCATGAAATCATGAATTCCATCACGCCTATTTCCAGTTTGGTGGAGTCACTTCGCACCATTCTCGATGAAGACAGCTACGTGCAGCAGGAGGGTTTTTTGATCAAAAAAGACGGCTTCATGGACATGCAGGAAGGCTTGGACACCATCGCCAATCGTAGCAAGGGGTTAGTGAATTTTGTAAATGCTTACCGTGATTACACGAATATTCCAGCTCCGAAAAAGGTAACTCTACCCGTAAGCCAGCTCTTCGAGAATGTCCTTAACTTGATGAAGGAGGACTTGAAAGTAGCAGAGGTGAAGATAGAAACGAAGATTCATCCAGCAGATTTACAGATTCACTGCGACCCGGATCAGATCACGATGATCCTGATCAATTTGGTGAAAAACGCTTCAGAATCTCTACAAAATCAAGCGGATCGCGTCATTGGGCTTTCGTCCATGGGACAGGGTGATTTGGGTTTGATGATACAAGTGGAAGATTCAGGTCCGGGAATTATTCCTGAAGCATTGGAGCGGATTTTTGTTCCTTTTTATACTACCAAAAAGACCGGCAGTGGAATAGGGCTGGCTATCTCCCGACAGATTATGAATCTGCACAATGGAAGTCTTCAGGTGATATCCATCCCGAATGAGCGCACGGTTTTCACGATGAATTTTAGGTGAAAGCGATTTAACCGCAGAGCGCAGGGAGGACACGCAGAGGTCACAACTTGTATTTCCCGTTGTCCTGCTTCGCTCGTTGTCCTGCTTCGCTGGTTGTCCTGCTTCTCCAGAAGCTGGACTTAGAAGAGAATAAAATCTTCCCGTTTTCCTGCACTCTAGTAGCTGGACAAGGACGAATTAAGACCCCAACCATTTTTCTGCTTGTTTTTGATCTTTTAGTGTGAATGCTCTCAGCTCACTTTTAGGCACTACATAATTCAACGAGGAAACCACTTTTCTCAACCAAAAAATATCCGTGACTATCGCGTACTTGGCTAGCTTAGGTAGCATTTTCAGATCTCCTAGTAGCGCATTTTTCAACGCTTCGAGACTGCTATAACCTTTGAAAGCAGTCACTATAGCCAATACTTTAAAAGTTGATGATGAAGAAAGCTGGTTTCTTGCTGCTTGCAACTGACGCATATCGTTGCTCGTGATTTTACCATCGATCACATAGGTTATCAGGCCTTTATCTTTAGAATAGTTTATTTCCATGCAGGGAATCAACATCAAATCTGGTGGTTTTGATTTCAATTACAGGAATTAGATTCTCAAAATTGATCAAGATGACTATTCGCTTTTTTTCCAGTAAGAAGTCATATTCAATAGATGAATTGGCAAACTCTAAAATTGATGTCGCTTCGGTCATCGGTTTTCCAACCTGATGATTATAGAAAATAGGGATACTGTCATACTTCCGTATAACCATTTTAATCTAACCTACTCCGCTTTCAAAATTGAAGCTGGGTTTACCTTCATCACTTTCCAAATTTGAATAGCAGACGTCACTGAGATCACTAGAAGTAAGATCACCAAGCCTCAACCTATTTCTAACATGCCGACTTTCAGGCACTGGCAAGATTGAGGATAAGCATATAAACAAAAAAACCACTCCTAACTAGAAGTGGCTTTCAGAGATAGACCATTTACTTTTATCCAATTAAGAGCGTCACATTTCGATGCGTACTATTGCGTCCCACCCAGGAATAGCCATTGGTGGTGCGGGCGGATACCGCCACGATAAAACTGTAAGCACAGGATTGGGCTGGTCGCCAGTTTCCAGATGCAGGGATCAGTTTATTGACAAATCCCGCCCAATTCGCCTTATCAGTACTGTACTCTTCATAATGAATACGTGAGGACAACCCATCCCCATAGGTGGCATAGAAGTTAACATCCCGAAGATTCCCTTCTGGGTCATTAGCAGTAATTCGGAAATTCAACCCATCAGGAGCAGCTCCAATTGTCTCTATTGCACAGGCAGACACCTCACTTCTTCCATGCTTCACACTTTCTATGATGGCGGAAGGAACGTGATTATCTATGAAAAGTGTAATTACTTGCGAGTCGAGTTCCGTGTAGCTTGTACCTATGAAAAAGGTGACTTTCACGCTATACATGCCAGGTAATAAACCTGAAGTAGGAAATTGAATCAGCAAATCATCAATAGAGTAATCTACTGCCAGATCCGCCAACTGATAGTATCCGTAAGAATTAGGAGCAAATGACTCCAAAGCATACGTTGAGCCATTCCATCGGTAATTCGACCAATTGCTGAACAGTTTAACAAAAGATCCTCCATCGGGACCTGCTATTTCCACCTTATATTTCCTGTTCCCTGCATTCCACAATTCCTGCATTTTTGTCCGGTTACCAATCAAATTCAAGGTCCCTCCAAACGCAGCATTTTGTACAAAATGATAATAACCGGCATCAGTCGTAGCACGGCCAGAGGAATTAGAAATTTTGGTAGTTGGGATCAAGCCCACACTGCCGACCAGAGGTCCGAGATCTTTCGCAGGGATAGTTGGTTTTCTACTTAAGATCAGTTGTCTCAGTTTGGTGAAATCCTTATAGAAATCACCAGGAAAGTCGGTAGTAAATCCTGGGTTACTAGATTTAACTCTGAAGCCAAAGTAAGTGAATGCTGTACTTAGAGGCCAATAAAGAGCTACATTGATCTCACTGAGTTCTATCCTAAATTTCCACATTCGATGAGATACATCTGAATTTGGGCTAGTACCAAACTCCTGAACTACCCCTGAAGTGGATGGATCGGAGAGTAAACCAGTCCAAGAGCCAGGTCCCAGGTACTTTTGCCTACCCAATTTATTTGGCTGACCTGGATAGAGCCCATAGTTGACATCTACTCCAGAAGTAATCGCTCGATCTCGGGTATTGTCAAATGTCAACCAGAAGTAATCATTGGTCTCGGAATCGTTGCCCGTATCAGCGACCACATCGAGCATGAGGTAGAGGTACCTTGCATCGTTTTTGGCCAAAACATAGCCTCGGGAGAATTTGAGACTGCCTGCTCCCTCCCAGTCTCCCTCTGTCACTGGTTTGTTAATGTCCACAGGATTTACTGCCCATTCGCTTCGGAGTGGAAGGGCAAAAATGATAGGACTAGTAATGGATAAATTTCTAAGCTTCGCCATCTTTTTTTAAGAATTAAGGTTTAGGAAAAAGGAAAATTGGCCTCCTAAAAAATGAGACCTAATTGAAAATCAACATCCCGGTCCATTTGTGAAACGGATCATAAACTATCGGGAACCCATGAATATCCCAAGCCAAAAAAAACAATCTAACCAATTGATATTCAACGCATAATAAAATTACTAAAAGCAATTAATAATGCGAGAAAAAAAAGCACAAAAAAACCCTGACTTGCACTAAGTCAGGGTTTTATATTAGTATTTATTGCAAATTATTTAGCTGGAAGCACTTTGGCTCTAACCTCTCCAAAGCCTACTCTCACTCCATCTTTCTCAGCAAATCCCTTCATAATCACTGTATCTCCATCCTCGATAAAAGTTCGTTCTACGCCAGAATCAAGTTTTACAGAATTTTTCCCATTCCATGATAGCTCCAACATGGACCCAAATGAATCAGGCTCTTGACCTGAGATCGTACCCGAAGCCATCATATCCCCTACGTTTATATTACATCCATTCACCGTATGATGAGCGAGCTGCTGTGCCACGTTCCAGTACATATTCTTAAAGTTGGAAGTACAGACTTTGCTGCTCTTGCCATCCTCAGGTTGAATGTAGGTCTCTAGTTGAATATCAAAACTGTGGGATTTATCACATTTCAAATAACTCAATACTTCCGGGTCTTGGACTGGGCTTTCTACTTTGAATTGCTCCAAAGCTTCCAGCGTCACCACCCATGGAGAGATGGATGAAGCAAAGCTTTTCCCCAAAAACGGACCTAGGGGAACGTACTCCCAGGCCTGAATATCCCGTGCTGACCAATCGTTGAACAACACAAAACCAAAAATATAATCTTCAGCATCTGCAGTAGAAACAGAATCTCCTAGCTTGGTGGATTTGCCTGTGATAAAGGCAAGCTCCAATTCAAAATCCAGCTTTTTACTTGGTCCAAAAACCGGTGAACCTGTCTCTGGATCTTTCATTTGGCCTTTTGGCCGGGTGATCGGTACACCAGATGGTATAATCGAAGAGGCTCTGCCATGGTATCCCACCGGCAAATGTTTCCAGTTGGGAAGCAAGGCATTCTCAGGATCACGGAACATTTTGCCCACGTTAGTAGCATGTTCCTTGCTGCTGTAGAAGTCTGTGTAATCACCGATTTTCACCGGCATTAGCATAGTAGCTTCTTTTCTGTTCAGCATCACTTTTCCTCTGGCTGAATGGTCTCTAAGCTTTTCATTATCGGCCAAAAGTAGGTCTTGAACTCGCTCTCTGATTTTTTTGGTGGTGACTTTACCAAGACCAATCAACTCATTAAGCGATTCGTTGAGAAATACTCCCTCCGGCAAAAACATATCCGAAAAGAATCCTTCTTGATCCAGAATACTCAAATCTACGATCTTATCTCCTATCGCAATTCCCACACGTGGACTCAGTTTTTTATTCTGAAAAATCCCGAAGGGCAGATTATAAATTGTAAAATCTGAATTTTTTGATACTTCCACCCAGGTAGTCAGGGTGTTGGCTGTGGTGTTACTCATGAGTAAAAATCGATGTGACCGCAAATTTAGCTTTTATGTACGAAATGAAAAGGGTAAAAAGCGAAGGATTTTGATTTCAACCTCCCTCCCAGCACATAAGTCTTTGGCTACTTGCTTTTTGGGGCAGGAGATCTAAATTTCAATTCTACCAGGCATGATTTCATCTAAGCAGCCTTTCAAATCTTCAAGAAATGCCCTTTTTTATCCTAACAATTGCAAATACTCCTATTTATGCTCTCGCTCTTTATCTCAACCACAATATCAACCAATCATCATTTTTATCCACTTGCATTGATTCTGTTTGTTAACTTAGAATCGAATTGAAATCTTCTATCCTATGAAAAATCTTTACACATACTACCTGACTCTCCTCCTGGTCATGGTCGTTTCTTTTTCCTATTCACAGGAAAAAAGCATCATCGACCAGCTGGATGAAGTTGCGATCGTTGACCAAAAAGTCATGATGCCCATGCGTGATGGCGTGCGACTGGCTACGGATATTTATCGCCCAAAAGGCGATGGAAAATACCCGATCGTTTTTTCCAGAACTCCCTATAATTTCAACACTTGGGGAAATGGTGAAATGAACACCCGTACCATGCAAACTGCACTCGACTGGGTAAAAAAAGGCTATGCCTACGTGGTTCAAAATGAAAGAGGCCGGTATTTCTCTGAAGGAGACTGGGACATTTTAGGCGTTCCGTTGACGGATGGGTATGACGCTTTTGATTGGATGGCCAAGCAGTCATGGAGTAATGGAAAAATAGGAACCTTGGGTTGCTCCTCTACTGCGGAGTGGCAAATGGCAGTGGCATCTCTGGATCATCCGGCTTTGGGCGCTTTAGTTCCTCAGGGGTATGGTGCAGGTGTAGGTAAAATCGGTGACTTCTGGGAGCAAGGCAATTGGTACAGAGGTGGTGCCGGTCAGATGCTTTTCACGAACTGGCTTTACGGTGTTCAACATGACCCAATGGCTCCAAAGTTATCCCCAGACATCAGCCAGAAAGACTTGCTTAGACTTCAGCGCTTCTACGACATGTCTCCAGAATACCCTAGAATTGACTCCAAAGAGGCTTTAGCACATCTACCTATTCAGGATATCATCAGAAATCAAAATGGTCCGATGGGGATTTACGAAGAAATGATTACTCGCAAGCCTAATGATCCGAAGTGGTTCAATGGTGGCTTGTATCATGACAAGCAACCCTTTGACAAGCCAAGCTTTTGGTTCGTCTCTTGGTTTGATGTATCTGCCGGACCAAACATCGCGCTGTTCAATCATGCCAGACAAAATGCAGTCTCTCAGCTAGCGAGAGACAATCAATACTTGGTGATCGCACCTGTGATGCATTGCTCATTCACCAGAGCATCAGAAAACACCATGGTAGGTGACCTAAATGTCGGCGATGCACGACTGAACTATGACGAGATCATCACGGCGTGGTTTGATGTGTGGTTAAAAGGCGAAAAATCTGAAGTGATGGAGAATATGCCACGCGTTCAGTACTATACGATGGGATCAAATAAATGGCAAACTTCCGATGTGTGGCCACCAGCTGAGGCTGTGATGACTACGATGTACTTAGACTCAGAAGGCAAGGCAAATACCCTGAATGGCAATGGAACTTTAACCACCAAAAAGCCTAAGAAAGACAATCCTGATACATTCAAATACGACCCAATGAATCCTGTGGACTCTTATGGAGGCAACGTTTGCTGTACAGGTAACGCCATTAATGGTGGCGGGGGATCTAAAGATCAGTCTGAGATGGAGAAAAGAGAAGACATTTTGGTTTACACTACAGATGTACTAGAAGAAGGAATCGAAGTTTCAGGCTTCATTGAATCCTACCTATACCTCTCTTCTGATGCAAAAGACACTGATGTCACGATCAAATTGATTGACGTTTACCCTGATGGAAAAGCCTACAACCTAGATGAAACAATTCAGCGTGTTCGCTACCGGGAAGGCTACGAAAAGGAAGTTTGGATGGAAGATGGCGAGGTCTATGAAGTCAAGATGACTCCTATGAGCACCTCCAACTACTTTGCTAAGGGGCATAGAATCCGAATAGAAGTAAGTAGCTCCAACTTTCCACGATTTGACAGAAACATGAATACTGGCGGAAACACCTACGATGAGACTGAAGGAATCATCGCAACTAACTCAATTCATCATGGTGGAAAGCATCTAAGTAGAATCATTTTACCTATTGTGAAATAATTTTGCCTTAGGCCGACATATAGCCCTATTAGAAGGAGAGACCTGCGTTTCTCCTTTTTTTATTTCGTACTTTGAAGAGTAGAGGAAGTATTGTTATAACTAAACAGTTTTTCATCCTTTTGTATAAAAAGAAGAAATAATCATCTCAAAAAGTAGAGAGTAAGGATATTTTTTTGGATTTTAACAAGAAATAAACTTTAACCTACAAACTATGATGAACAAACCTTTACTCACTATGATCCTCCTATTCTGTACGATAGGAATATCATGGGCACAATACACCATAAGGGGTACTGTGTCCGATGAACGAACAGGCGAGCCACTCATTGGAGCCAGTATCCTTATCAAAGGCACTACTTCAGGAGCAGTCACCGACCTAGATGGTAATTATACTCTGGATATCAACAACACAGGAAGCGTAGAGCTGGTGGTTTCGTCCATAGGATATTTGAAAAAAACCATAACAGTAAGTCAAAATCAATCTGTAGTAAACATCCAATTAAATGAGGATGCTACAAACTTGGAAGAAGTCGTGGTCACGGGACTTGCTTCCTCCGTGAAGCGTAGTAATCTTGCCAATGCTGTCACTTCAGTATCTGCAAGAGACCTTACAGGGACCACCACTATACAGACCACAGATGGTGCCCTCTACGGTAAAGTACCAGGCGCAACCATCAGATCAAATGGTGGTGCTCCGGGTGGAGGTATCTCCATACAGCTTCGAGGAATTTCAAGTTTGCAGGGAGCATCTCAACCGCTAATCATCGTAGATGGTGTATATATCAACAATGCATCGCAACGTACCGGTAGAGCTACAGTATCCGGAGCTGGTGCATCCAGCCAAGATGATGGAGCGAATAGACTAGCAGATATCAACCCAGCTGACATTGAAAACATAGAGGTGCTAAAAGGACCATCAGCGGCTGCAATCTATGGAACTCGTGCCAACGCCGGTGTAATCATCATCACCACCAAGCGAGGAGCAGAAGGCAAAACTACCGTTTCTCTTTCTCAGGACGTCGGTTTTGCAAATCCGCTTAGATTATTGGGAGTAGATGATTGGAGCGAAGAAAAAATCAACTTCTTTTTCCCTGAATCCAGAAGACCAATAGAACTCGAGCGATTCAGAGCAGCTCAAGCTTCTGGTACTTTCGTAGATTATGAAGATTACTTTTATAACAATACCGCACTTCTACTAAATACCAGAATAAATGTTTCTGGAGGTACTGACAAAACTAAGTTCTTTGTATCTGGAAACATCACTAACGAGGACGGAACAGTTAAAAATACGGGTTTTGAGCGCTATTCCATCCGGGCAAATATTGACCAAAAGATCTCTGACAGAATCAGACTAGGTGTTTCTTCCAATTACATCAAATCCAACACAGATAGAGGATTTACTGGAAACCAAAATAATACCGGTGCAAGTATTGGATACAGCATAGCTTATGTGCCAAATTATTATGATTTGCGAAGAAATGAAGACGGAACCTACCCTATCAACCCTTATTTCTCTGAGAATCCTGTGTCAGTGACAGACAATGCTCAAAACAATTCTGTTGTGAACCGTTTCATCCAAGCTTTCACATTGGATTTTGACATTATCAAAAATCAGAACAGCTATTTGAAAGCAACAATAGCAGGAGGATTGGATTATTTACAAAATTCCACTCAAATCTATCTTCCTGAGTTTTTACAGTTTCAGAGAGCACAGGCTAATCCTGGGGATCTATTTGTCGGAAGACAAGAAAGCTTTAACACCAATTTCCAAGCAGCATTAGTTTATAACTGGAACTTAGGAACTGTAAATATGAACTCCCAAGTAGGCTTGGTCCGCTTGGATTTTGAAAATAGCTCTTTGTTCAATAGAGGCAGAGGATTGGTTCCTGGCCAAAGAAACCTAAAGCAAGCTAATATTCAGGAGATCAATGAACAATTCAACAGCAAAATTCAAGAAGCTGGAATTTTTCTTCAACAGGAAGCCAATTGGGAAGATAAAATCATAGGAACACTCGGAATCAGATGGGATAAATCTACCCTGAATGGAGATCCTAATGAGTACTATGCATTCCCTAGAGCTAGTGTGGCCTTCAATCTCGGAAACTTCGGTTTTTGGAATAGTGGAGTAATTAGTCAATTGAAGCCTAGAATTGCCTATGGCGAGACAGCGGGACCAGTTCCATTTGGTGCAACGTTTACGCCACTAGGAGGAACTAACATCGGCGGACTATTAGGCTCCACAGTATCTACTTCGATAGGTAACACACAGATTGAACCTGAGACAGCCTCAGAGTTAGAATTCGGTGTTGATGCTGGTTTCTTCAACAACCGACTTAGCCTTGAAGCGACTTATTACATAAAGAACACACAAAACAACCTTCAAAATCTAAATCTGGCTCCATCTACTGGCGTAAACACTACACCAAGTAATGAGGCAGAACTCCAAAACAAAGGATTTGAACTCAGCTTATCCGGTACAGTTGTAGAAAAGCCAAATTTCAGATGGTTCTCCAGAATTCTCTACTGGCAAAATGACATTGAAATGACTAGACTCGGTATTCCAACCTACATTTCAGGTGGTTTTGGATCAGGACTTGGTACGTTCTTATATGCTGAAGGCTATTCTCCAACTACTATAGTGGGTACGCCTGCAGACCCTTCAATTCCAGGAGGGTTTACCATCTGGGGAAATGCTCAGCCAGATTTCAATCTATCCTTCTCTAACTCTTTCAACATCTACAAAGGATTTGAATTCTCATTCCTCATTGACTGGAGAAGCGGAGGAGAAAACATAAACCTAACTTCGTTCCTGTCTGATGGAGGAGGAACCACAAATGGGTGGTTTGATGATGACAATGGAGACGGAATCCCAAATGGAAGACAGAGAGAACCAGAGCCATATAATAATGCGGGACGATGGGTTCAGGATGCCTCATTTGTAAAAGTCCGTGAGATAGGCTTGTATTACACTCTTCCAAAAGAAACGCTCAATAATTGGTTTGGAAATACCGTTCAGAACATCCGAGTAGGCTCTTCTGTCAACAACGCATTCTTATTCACAGATTATGAAGGATATGATCCTGAGACTTCCACTTTTGGAGCTCAAGCCGTAGCCAACAACGTGGATATTGCTCCATACCCTACCTCTAGAAGGATTTTCTTTCACGTAACTATTGACTTTTAATCCGACCCACTATGAAAAATAAAACAAGAAACATAGGATTTGCACTGATTGCAGCCACAATGATCGCTGGATGTAATCCCTTGGAGTTTGATGACATCCAAGATCCTAATAATCCATCAGTCGGAAGTATTGCCAACAATGCCACCTCCGAACAAATACAATTTCTAATCACTGGATTAGAATCCAGACATAGAGGTTATGTCACTAACATTTCCCAAGCCTGGAATACATTCGGAAGGGAAATATGGTACCTCAATGCCTCTGACCCTAGATTTCAAACAGACTGGTTGGGACAGAATGGTAGAGTTCCAGATAGATCCTACTTTGGATTTGGAAATACTGGTGGCGGCTCCTGGGCCACTCCATACCAGGCTATCAAGCAGGCAGATGTTTTACAATTGGCAGCTGAGAACACAAATAATATCTCTGCTTCGCAAAAAAATGCAGTAATAGGATTCTCAAAAACTATTCAAGGATACCAATTTATGATTCCGGCTAATTTTGTCTATCAAAATGGTATCCGAATGGACGTAGAAGATCCTCTTAATCCGGGGCCATTTGTACCTTATGAGCAGGCATTGGATCAGATCAGCACTATTCTAGATGAAGGATTCCAAGCATTAGGAAGCTCTGGCTCTGGGAATTTCCCTTTCAGACTAACCAGTGGTTTCAATGGATTCAACACCATCACAGGACTTCAGCAAGTCAATAGAGCCATAGCTGCCAGACTCAATGCCTACAGAGAAGACTGGCAAGGAGTGCTGACCGCGCTGGATGGCTCATTTATGAATCTGAATGGGAACCTAAATGCAGGACCAGCTCACCCTTATGGAGCAGCCCCGGATATTTTCAACCCGCTCTTTTACCTTCCAAATGCAGCCGTAAATACTATCATCGTAGTGCATCCCTCTGTTCTGGACGATGCCACTCCTGGAGACCTTCGAGTTCAAAACAAATTCCTAAAAAGAACCAACCCGGTCACCGTGACTACAGATGCGGGAGCATTGGTAGGAACACATCAAGATGCGAGATGGCCAAATAACACCGCGCCTATTCCTTTTATCAGAAATGAAGAGCTAATTCTACTGAAAGCTGAAGCTCATGCCAATCTCAACCAAGGAACTGACGCGGTGGCTGCTATCAACATTATCCGTACAGCAGCTGGAATCGGCCCTTACACTGGTGCCACGACCACCGCAGCGTTGATTAATGAGATCTTGTACCAAAGAAGATATTCTCTATGGGCGGAGCCTTGGGGACATCGATGGATAGATGCTAGACGCTACGATCGCTTGAGCGAAATTCCTACGTCCTATGATGGAGGAACTATCTTCACTCAATTCCCTCATCCACAAGCAGAACTAAGCTGGGATGAGTATGTAGGAAATTAACAATCCTAATCAATCATGAGGAAGGGAAGCTGGCAACGGCTTCCCTTTTTTACTTTTAAAAATCACACAAAACTAACCAGCAAAAATCAGCTCAAATCAATCTGGAAATTGAAATCAAATCAGCAATTTTAACCTGAGGAGTAGTCTTGAGATTAGGTAGCATGAAACTTTCTGCCTGTTTCACTCCTTATCACTTTTTAAACAAAAGAAATAGCACATGAGCAGAGGGTTTGTAAAAGAAGATGATCAGGAAGAAACGCCACTTGTACCACCAAGAGCAGATTTACCAGATGGTGTCACCAATTTCATGACTGAAAACGGAATGGCTGAATTGTTGGCTGAAAAACAAGCCCTGATTGATGAGAAAGCTTCAATTCAAGCATCTACAGAACAAGAGAAACGGGTAACTTCAAATTTCATCAATGCCAAAATTCATTTGCTCGATGAGCGCATCGCTACTGCCAAAATTGTAAACCTAAGCGAACAGCCTAGCACTGAAATTCGCTTTGGCGCAACAGTGACTCTCAAAATTGGTAAAACTGCGAAATCTCAAACTTACCAAATTGTAGGTGTGGACGAGGCAGACATTTCTAAAATGAAAATCTCTTTTATCTCCCCAATTGCTAAAATTCTGATCGGTAAAAAAGTTGGCGAAAAAGCAATATTAAAGTTGGCCAAAGAGGACAGAGTTTTTGAGGTAATGGAGATCAGATATTCAAACAGCTGATTATCCGCAAGGATGGCAGTCGCATTAAAATCTTTGCTAATCAGGTCGGAAGACCTCCCGAGGTATCAAAGAACCGAAGTGGCCACAGGTATTAAGTTTGACAATTCCTAGGATACTTTTACTTCTTCATAGGTAGAAAAACGGATATTCATAGGTTGATAAATTGTTTGATGAATCGACAAAGGCTACTAAGCAACTATGATTTTTCGGAAGACTTAAATACCTTCATTTCAATTTGCCATCAAGTAAAACCCTATGAAAGCTATATTTTTTGAGAAGTACGGAAAACCGGAAGAAGTACTGGCATTGAAAGAAGTAGCAATGCCTGTCCCTCAGGAAAATGAGGTTTTGATTAAAATCGATTTCACTGCCGTCAATGATTACGATTGGAGTTTCGTTACAGGTAAGCCTCTAGTGTACAGACTTATGTTCGGACTAGTTAAGCCGAAGAATCCAATCGCCGGGATGGAATTAGCAGGTACTGTTCAGCTTATTGGGTCAAAAGTATCAAAGCTGAAAGTTGGGGATACGGTGTTTGGTGATATATCAGAGTTTGGTTTCGGGACCTTTGCTGAATACATCAGTATCCGTGAGGATGCCGTCATCATCAAGCCTGAGAAATTAAGCTTTGAAAAAGCTGCTGCAATTCCGCATGCTTCTACTCTGGCTCTACAAGCACTCCGAACTATTGGCAAGATAAAGCAGAACCAAAAAGTACTCATCAATGGCGGTGGTGGCGGTGTAGGAACGATCGGCCTTCAATTAGCCAAGCTCAGCAACTGTCATGTAACAGGTGTGGACTCAGGCGAAAAGTTGACGATGATGAAATCGCTCGGATACGATGAGGTGATTGATTATAAAAAGACTGATTTCACAAAAACGAATGAACGCTATGACCTAATCCTGGATTGCAAAAGCAATAAATCCCCATTTTTGTATTTGCGAGCTCTAAACCCAACTGGTATCTATGTGACCATAGGTGGTAGTCTAAGCACTTTAATCTCAATATTTTTTTGGGGAAAAATTCTTTCCCTTTTCACTAAAAAAAGTCTTCAAATTCTTAGCCTAAAACCTAACGAAGGATTGGATGAAATCTCTCAATTAGTGATCGATAACAAAATCACACCCAAAATAGACGGGCCGTATCCACTTGAAGATACGGCTAGGCTAATCCAATATTTTGGGGAAGGCAGGCATACGGGGAAGTTGGTAATTAAGGTAAGGGCATGAGCTGTAGTTAACTTGACAGAATTGAATTACTCTGAAATTTAATTGCATCTGCGAATTACTATTACGGAAAAGATCTGTTGCAAGAAAAAGATGGGAAATTGACTGCAATAGAAATTAAATCTTCAGAAACCTATCATTCTGATTTCCTGAAAGGATTGAAATACTTTCAAAAAATCGCTCCTGAAAGCCATGTAAAACTAATTTATGCAGGTAATCTAAGTCAAGAACGAGATGGTATTCAAATTAGTAATTTTAGGGAGTTGTGAAAAAACAATTATCCATTCCTCACTACCTGGCAGATGTTCTGAGAGACAAAACTGATTCAATTGGTGATATTGAGAAAACTATCAAAGTCAAAACAGATTCTACCCTACACCTATATAAACAAATCCATTTTCTGGAGAAGCAGGACCAGTAATCCCCGTGGCCTCTTTGCGTTGCCCTCGTGCACTTTGTGGTTTAATAATCTATTCCAAACAATTGATCACCCAATCATGCCTCTGAAAAGGGCTTTTTCCCTATTTTTGCCCCTCTAAATAATTATCCGAATATGTCTATTGCCAGCAAATACGATCCAGCAGCTACCGAAGCCAAGTGGTATGCCTACTGGATGGAGCACAAGCTTTTTTCATCAAAAGTAGATCCAAACAAGGAACCTTATGTGATCACCATGCCTCCACCCAATGTCACGGGCGTCCTGCACATGGGGCATATGCTGAACAATACCATTCAGGATGTATTGATCCGTCGGGCTAGAATGCAAGGCAAAAATGCGCTTTGGGTGCCTGGAACTGATCATGCTTCGATCGCGACAGAAACCAAAGTTGTAAACTTGCTAAAAGAGCAAGGAATAGATAAAAAATCCCTCACCCGCGAGAAATTCCTCGAGCATGCATGGGAATGGAAGGAAAAATACGGGGGAATTATCCTAGATCAGTTGAAAAAACTGGGGGCTTCCTGTGACTGGGATCGTACCGCATTCACCATGGATGCAGGACTGAGCGATGCAGTGATTTCTGTTTTTGTGGATTTGCATAAAAAAGGGAAAATCTACCGTGGTATTCGCATGGTGAACTGGGATCCAAAGGGAAAGACGGCACTATCTGATGACGAAGTGATCACGAAGGAAATTGCTTCCAAGCTGTACTATGTAAAATATCAAATCGAAGGTTCGGAGAATGATTATTTGACCATCGCCACTACTCGCCCTGAGACGATCATGGCGGATTCTGCGATCTGTATCAATCCAAATGATCCGAGATTCATACATCTGAAAGGCAAGAAAGCCATCGTTCCTTTGATCAACAAAGCTATTCCAATCATCGAAGATGAATATGTGGACATGGAATTTGGTACAGGTTGCCTGAAGGTAACTCCTGCGCACGATATCAATGACTACGAACTTGGACTGAAGCACAAACTTGAAGTGATCGACATCTTAAATGATGATGGGACGCTGAATGAAAAAGCTCAAATCCTCATTGGCGAAGATCGTTTTGTTGCTAGAAAAATGATCGCCAAGAAACTGAAGGAAGTAGATCAGCTGGAGAAAATAGAGGATTATAAATCCAACGTAGGTCACTCCGAAAGAACAGATGCGGTAATCGAGCCAAAGCTTTCTTTGCAGTGGTTCCTGAAAATGGACGAGATCACCAAGCCAGCTCAGAAAGCGGTGATGGAAGACATCATCCAGCTGTATCCACCAAAGTTCAAAAACATGTACAGAGCTTGGATGGATAACGTGCGTGACTGGTGCATCTCCCGCCAACTTTGGTGGGGACATAGAATCCCAGCTTACCATCTTCCTAATGGGGAATTTGTAGTTGCTAAAACCGCCGAGGAAGCTTTGCAACTTGCCAATGAGCAGTTTGATGGCACGTTTACACTAGCTGATTTGAAGCAGGACGAAGATGTATTGGACACTTGGTTTAGCTCATGGCTCTGGCCGATTTCGGTTTTTGATTCGGAAGTATTTACTACTGGCAAGCCGAACGAGGAATTGAAATACTACTATCCTACTAATGACTTGGTAACTGCACCGGAGATTCTATTCTTCTGGGTAGCACGTATGATCATTGCAGGATACGAATACATGGGCGAGAAGCCTTTCAAAAATGTGTACCTGACTGGGATCGTTCGCGATAAATTGGGAAGAAAGATGTCCAAATCGCTTGGCAACTCTCCTGATCCTTTGGATTTGATAGCACAAAACGGTGCAGATGGCGTCCGTACAGGAATGCTATTCTCTTCCCCTGCTGGAAATGATTTGCCCTACGATGACAAACTGGTGGAACAGGGAAGAAACTTTGCCAATAAGATCTGGAATGCTTTCCGACTGGTCAAAGGCTGGGAAATCGATCAGAATTTGGACGGCTCTGCAAATGCTTCCAGCATCGCATGGTTTGAAAGCAGATTCAATCAGGCTTTGATAGAAATTAACGAGCATTATGAGAAATTTAGAATTTCCGATGCGCTGATGACTACGTACAAGTTGGTTTGGGGGGATTTCTGCTCGTGGTATCTAGAGATGATCAAGCCGGAATATCAGCATCCTATTGATCAGGAAACGTACGATAAAACGATCGCTCTTTTCGAAGATATCCTGAAGATTTTACATCCTTTCATGCCGTTTATTTCTGAGGAACTTTGGCAACAGATCAAGGAAAGATCTGTGGAAGAATCCTTGATCTTAGCATCTTGGCCTACTGAGAAAGGTTTTGACAGCAAAATCATCGAGGAAGCCAATCAGGTATTTGAAGTAGTTTCTCAGGTGAGAAATCTTCGCGCTTCCAAAGGCATGTCTCCAAAAGAATCGTTGGATCTGACCATCAATGCTAAAAATGAAGAATTGTATGGAAGATTCTCAGCAGTACTGAATAAGCTGGCAAATTTGTCTTCGCTAAACTTCGGCGAGAAGGTCGAGAATGCCATCAGCTTTGTAGTAAAGTCTGACGAATGCTTCATCCCGATGGGCGATTCCATCAACGTAGAGGAGGAAAAAGAGAATATCCAGAAAGAGATCGACTATACCAAAGGCTTTCTGAATTCTGTCTTGAAAAAGCTCAGCAACGAGCGATTTGTGGCAGGAGCGCCAGCACAGGTGATCGAAACAGAACGCAAAAAGCAAGCTGATGCTGAAGGTAAGATCAAGGCGCTGGAGGAGAGTTTGGCGAAGCTAGGGTAAAGTGATAATATCCCCGCTAAGGCGCTACGGCGCAAAGGGTAAACTGAAGAATAAAACAATAATTGCAAAACCGGAGGCTGATAAAGTCTTCGGTTTTTTTTGTTTGAACTTCCTAGAAAGACGAAAATAATTAATCACATAGAACAAATCCTTCGAGATTTGGAAAATCTCAAAGGTTGAAAAATAAACCGCGCACTCTGCGTAAACCTCTGTGAACTCTGTAGTTTAAACAAAAAAACCCGATTGAAATCAAATTCAATCGGGTTTTCACAGTATGCAACGTGTAGCTTATGCTGCGTTTCTAGCCGCATTGATGATCCCAAACATACTTCTCAAAATCAACTTTTGAAGTAACTCCGTGGTCTCACCTGTTTCGAGGATTTTCTGAATCGCATATTGCTGCACAGTGATCAAAGGCAATACAATTCGCTCTCTGATCTCAATAGACTTTTTAATGACTTTATTATCTCCCATCAGTTCATCCATGGAGGAAACCTCTTTAAGCTTCTCGATAGACCTGAGGTATTCATCATACATGATTTCCCAGAATTCCCCATAGTTTTTATCCTGCTTCAAATAAGCTGTGGCTGGGTAAAAACATTTGGTAAGCGACTGCATCGAATTCCCAAGAAGTGCTCTGAAGAAAAGACTGTCGTTGTACAAAGCTTTCAACTCACCCAATTTCCCTTTCTTTTCCAACACCGATACCGCAGCCCCTACTCCGTAAAACCCTGGAATATTCTGCTTCATCTGAGCCCAGGAACCTACAAAGGGTATAGCTCGAAGATCCTCAAATTTCAGTCCCCCACCTTTACCTCGTTTTAAAGGTCGGGAGCCAATATTCGTCATTCCAAAATACTTTAATGGGGTCACGTGCTCCAAATAAGGCACAAACATCGGGTGACTTTTGAATTGCTTATACGACTCGTAAGCTTCTCCTGCTAGCTCGTCAATCAGGGCCCTTTGATCGACATTTAGATTTTTGTCGGCCCCGATGTAAAGATGATTTTCAAGCCCCGCACTTAGCAATTGCTCAAAGTTATAGGTACAGGATGCCTGCTTGCCATAATTGGAAGAAATCGTCTGACCCTGAATAGTCACCTGGATCTCAGCATTTTCCACTTTTTCCCCAAGTGATGCATAGAAATTATGCATGTTTCCTCCTCCACGGGCAGGAGGTCCACCTCTACCGTCAAAGAAAACGACTTTTATCCCATTCTCTCTAGACACTCGCGTCATTTCTTCCTTCGCTCTCAGGATAGACCAGTTGGCCTGCAGGTAACCTCCATCCTTTGTGCCGTCAGAAAAGCCAAGCATAATAGTTTGCTTATTGCCTCTGAAAGCCAAATGCTTTTTATACTCAGGCATAGTATATAACCAAGCCATAATCTCTGGTGCTTCCGCCAAATCATCGATTGTCTCAAACAAGGGCACAATATCCAACGGCATGTTATCCTTATCCTTTCCTAGACACAGCTGATTAAGCTTGAATACCTCAAGCAGATGCTTTCTGGATTGGCAATTGGAAATAATATACCTATTCAAGATCTCCTCGCCGCCTTCCTGTTGGATAGAGTCAATGACACGCATAGACTCGAGCATCTCTTGGTTAAATGGATCTTGGAAGGCAGCTAGCTCAGGCAGTTCGTTCAGGCTCATGATTTGAGCGATTTGCTCATCTTCTGTGCCTTGAAGCTCCTTGCCTTGAAGCTGGAAAATCTCCTCAATCAGTGTATCATGCTTCCGGCTATCCTGACGCATATCCATGCAGGCAAAGTGGAAGCCGAAGATTTTAACTTTGAGAATAAACTGATCCAGGACATCTAAAAATAGCCCCTCATGATGCTCGATCAAGCCTGCTCTGGCATCCATCAAATCCGCAAGCAATTGATCCTTGGTTTGATAAACTGGATTATTTTCAAATAAAGTAGAGTACAAGCCTCGCTCTATTTTGATCAAAATCTCCTCTACATACTTGAATGTGAGTCTTCTACGAACTTTCCTAACATCTCTGTAATAGCATTTGATCACCCACTTTTTCAACCGCTCAGCTACCTGCTTGGTAGTTGTATGGGTGACAAAAGGATTACCGTCTCTATCTCCGCCCGGCCAAAACCCAATTTTCAATAAACCTGGGTTTTCCCAGTCATGCAGGGGAATATTAAGCGATCCCAGCAGTCGAATCATAATGTCAGAAATACTCTGATAAAACACATTCTCGAGAAACCATATCAAGCTCACCGCTTCATCATAGGGAGTTGGTTTTTCTCGTTTGGTGAAGCCAGTTTTGCCTAGCTGCTGTAGGAGAGAATTGATTGTTCCGATATCATCCGTACGAATGGCATTTTCCAGATCAGTGATGATGGCTAGCACATTTCCAGGGTAAAACTGCGTGGGATGAGCCGTGAGCGTAAGTCGAACCGAGAAAGTCTTCAACTTTTCGATTAGCTCCTCGCGCTTATTATCGTTGTCGGTGCGATCAATCAGTGCTTTGATAGTTCCTTTCCCCTTCAGGTCATGGATTTTTTCGTAGGCAGCATCTTCGATCGAATCAAACAAAACTACCTGACGCTCCACGTACTGAATCATTTGAAATAACAGGTCAGATTGCTGTGTGGGGGTCGAATCAGGCATTAATTCATCGAAAAATCCAGCGATGATTTCCTTAGGAGTCAAACCTTTTTGAAAACCATCCTGACATGCAGTACCCAAAATGGGAAGCAAGGTGCCAGTTCGATAAATGTGATTGAAGGGAAGATCTAAAAATAAGCTGTTGTAAATTGTGAAGCGCTTGGCTACTTGGGTATCATAAGTTTTATACATTATTCTCCTTCCTTTTTAATGGTTTAGCAAATTAGCAAAAATTCTAAAAAATGAAATTATTACTGAATATTCATTAACTATTATTCTTCTTTTTAGCATTTTTATCAAAAAAATAACCAATCTATCAATAAAACGACAAAATAATTATCTAGGATATTTCGATATATTTCAGACGTGAAACTGAGTTTGATTTAAAAGGTGACTATCAGTTCATTGTTTATTTATCTTCGATATCACTTGCATTTTGACAACCACAAGTTACTCAAGAACGATTCTATACGACTCCAATGAAAAAAGCAATTTTGAGGGCAGGATTTATCGCTACTGCCCTGTCCTGCACCTCAGAGAAAACCACGGAAATGACCATCACCCCTACCACTTATTCTTTTTTGATCGGAACATACACCGATGACCCCAGTCAGGGAATAAATCAATTGGATTTCACTCCGGAGGAAAACAAAATAGAAGTTCAGACCATTCTGCCTGGCCTTCAGAACCCCTCTTTTGTTCTAGGCAACTCAAAGGGAGACTTGGTGTTTTCCTTGGAAGAGATTGACAACGTACCTGGTGGAAATGTGATCAGCTTTGCTCGTTCCTTGGAAAACGACCAACTCACTAAAAGGTCTGAATTGCCGAGTTTCGGAGATCACCCTTGCCATCTCGCCCTCTCTCCCAATGAAGAGTTTTTGACTGTTTCGAATTATAGCGGTGGGAGTTTCAGTGCCTATCGCGTAGATGAGCAAGGCGACCTAACTCATCTACAAACGATTCGTCACGAAGGAAGTAGCGTCAATAAAGACCGTCAAAATTCACCTCATGTACACAGCACCACCTTCAGTCCTGATGGTAAATTCCTAGTGGTAGCTGATCTGGGAACAGACGAATTGAATGTGTATGAGTTCAACCCTGAAGCTAAGGAGCCTTTTTCCCTGAATAATAAATACAAAGTTACACCTGGAGATGGACCGAGGCACTTGGTTTTTTCTGCCGACGGCAAAGAAATCCTGCTTGTCCAAGAAATGAAGCCTGCTCTGGAAGTTCTTAGTTTTGATGAAGGTAAAATCACTTCCAAACAACAAATTTCTCTAGTCGCTGAGGATTTTGAAGGAAATGTTGGGGCTGCGGAAGTTAGGCTTTCGCCTGACGGAAAAAACATATATGTCTCCAATCGAGGTGATGCCAATACCCTATCTGTATTCGCAAAAAAAGATGACGGGACGTATGATTTGATCCAGCAAAGCACCTCTGGAGGCCTCATGCCACGAAATTTCAATCTTACCGCTGATGGCAAATACTTGCTTTCTGCTAATCAAGCCAGTAATGACGTTGTCGTTTTTGAGCGAGACAAGGACACTGGCAAACTAACTCAGACTTCTTGGAAAGTAGAAGTGAACAAGCCGGTCTATCTATTCAGATTAGCCGATTAGGAGGGTTGCTGCCACTGGAGATTTGAGCTGTAGCGAATTTGACCCTGATGGATTTCTAGAGGAGAGTCTAAGTTATTTTCGTACAGCTTACCTGTGCCCAATCCTTGCGGAATAGTCACTTCCAAACTATCCGCCAACTGGGTGATTGCGTTCAGCCCAATATTACTCTCCAGCGCAGAAGTCATCCACCAGCCTATTTTCCGCTCTTCTGCTAACTTAATCCAATCTCTAGTCTCCAAAATCCCACCAAGTAAGGTGGGTTTCAAAATGATGTGTTGAGGCTGAATTGTATCCAGCAGTTTGGCTTTCGCACTTACCCCTATCAATTCCTCATCTAGTGCGATTGGAAGTGGTGTAGCTTCGCAAAGCTGTCTCATCGCATCCCAATTCCCTGCCGCGATAGGTTGCTCAATACTATGCAAGTCAAACTCAGCTAATTGTTCAAGTTTGTGAAGCGCATCTTCCGGAGCAAATGCCCCGTTGGCATCTACGCGCAAAGTGATTTGCTCTTTGCGAAAACGAGACCTGATGTAATCCAGAAGTTGCAATTCCTGCTGAAAGTCGATCGCTCCGATTTTCATTTTGATGCAATCAAATCCTTGCGCTAGCTTTTCATTGATTTGCTGCAGCATAAAATCCCTGTCCCCCATCCAGATCAATCCATTGATAGGGATAGTTTTTCTAGATTCGAAAAAATCATGGCCAAGGATTTTCTTTTTCCCTCCATTTAATAGATCCAGAATAGCTGTCTCCAAAGCAAAACGAATACTTGGCAATTCGAAAGGAACCGTCATTTTTAGCTCATTCAGAACTTCAAGTTCCGTGTTGCCAAAGCTTTTCCCTGACATCTCCGCCAAGGTTTTTGCCAGAATCTCTTCGAAGTCCTCTCTGTCATCTACACTCAATTTGATTAACGGTGCAGCCTCTCCCCAACCTACTCGCTCCGGCTGATCTGCATAAAAAGCTTTTATCCAGAACACCTCTTTCGTCTTCAAAACACCTCTGGAAGTCCCAGCATCAAAATTAAAAATCAAGGTTCTCTTACAATATTCGAAGGTGATTTGGGAAGAATCGGACATGGAATTGGAAAAGATTTGGGAGGTACTTGCAATGAGTTGGGCTATATTTGCACGCAGAAATTAACGCCTACTTATGCAAATCCCCGCTATAGATTTAAGAGATTACGAATATACATTACCTGAGGAAAAAATCGCCAAACACCCCTTGGCAAAGCGTGATGCATCGAAGCTTTTGCACTACAAGGATGGGCAGATTTCTCATTTGAACTTTGGCGCTATTCCGGATTTACTTCCTGCAGATACGCTTTTGGTCTATAACGACACCAAGGTTATTCCTGCACGATTAATTTTTCAGCGAGAAACGGGAGCTCGCATCGAGATCTTTTTACTTCAACCAACCTCTCCTACTACAGTGATCCCCGAAATCATGCTTGCGAAACATCCAGTGGTCTGGGAAACCATGATAGGGAATGCCAAAAAGTGGAAGGATGGTGAAGTCTTATATGGGCAAATACCATTTGAAGGGAGTACGATTACTCTCCAAGCCAAACTAATTGATAGAGAAACAAGAAAAGTGGAGTTCACCTGGGACAATACAGACGTGGCATTTGTAGATGTGGTAGAAGCTAGCGGTGAAGTTCCTCTTCCGCCCTATTTGAACAGAAAACCAATCGAGGAGGACAAATCACGGTATCAAACTGTTTACTCATCTAAAGAAGGTGCAGTGGCTGCCCCAACTGCGGGATTGCATTTCACTTCCGAGGTATTTGAACGCTTGAGAAACAAAGGTATCAAAGAAGCACAAGTGACGCTTCATGTCAGCGCAGGTACTTTCCAACCTATCAAAGCAAGTCAAGTCACTGATCACCCGATGCACAGTGAACAAATTCATGTTAATAGGGAGACAGTAGAAAAGATCCTTTTAGACCTGGAACATGTGGTGGCAGTAGGAACTACCTCCGTAAGAACGCTGGAAAGCCTGTATTGGTACGGTGTGAAATTACTTGAGAAAAAAGGAACGGAGCTGAAAATAGATAAGCTTTTCCCCTACGAAGTGCGTGAAATTTTACCGAGTGCCAAAGCATCCTACGGTGCCATTCTTTCTTATATGAAGGAAATGGAATTGGATACGATAATGGGAACCACGGAGATCTTCATTTTCCCTGGGTATGAATTCAAGATCGTAAAAGGGCTAATCACCAACTTCCATCAACCTGGTTCTACACTTATTTTGCTGATAGCGACCATTCTCGGGGAAGATTGGAAGCGTGTGTATGGCGAGGCATTAGAAAACGACTACAGATTTCTAAGTTATGGTGACAGCAGCTTGCTTTGGATCAGATAAGGATCTCGAATGAAAAAATTTTCCTGGCAGACAGCCCGTATCAAACGAGCGACATACCAAGGCTAAACTCAGAAAATTCAGAATAGTCAATCTCCTTTA
Source organism: Algoriphagus sp. (assembly GCF_039969895.1). Taxonomy (GTDB): domain Bacteria; phylum Bacteroidota; class Bacteroidia; order Cytophagales; family Cyclobacteriaceae; genus Algoriphagus. The sequence continues at coordinate 549,162 of NZ_JBDVMZ010000021.1, read as the reverse complement.
CCATGACGATTAACGCATTGGCAAACTCCTGTTTGCAGGCCCGCACTTCATATGTAAAGTGAGTGTCTTGGGTCAGGTTTATTTCCAATGAACCAAAAAATCTAAAAAGTTCATCCTGCGAATTAGAACGAATACAAACACATCCCGTATCAAATTCACACTTTTCAATCAAGAAATCAGCTGTAGTAGTTTGGATTTTCATAATGGATTGGGTTATTAGAAAGTCAAAATTACCATGGCACTATTGAAAATCTATACCCTGTACAGGGTATTTTTCATATTCCTGGAATGAAACTGACAAAATATTTTATTTGATTTTCAGACGATTATACAAAAAGAGTTGCCTAGAAAAATCCTATCCGCTGATGATTTGTGAAAGTGTTATCAATTGGCTTATATTTGCATCGCTTTACAGGGTGAAGGTAACGGAGCAATCAGGTATTTTCATTCAAAATCATCAAATGGATGCCTTTGTAAAAGCAAATCAATAAGCCAAAAAGTATCTAGAGAGTTGGGTGAGTGGCTTAAACCAGCAGTTTGCTAAACTGTCGTACGTGTCAAAGCGTACCGGGGGTTCGAATCCCCCACTCTCTACAGCTTAAAACCCTAACCGTCTAAAATATTGATAGTTAGGGTTTTGTTTTTAGGTTCAGTAGCGAATTGGTTTTGTTTTTGGATTAGTTGAAATATCCGGAGGGACTTCTCATTGTTTAGTCATTGCGGCTCGCTTTCAGAGTTCAATGAAAAAGTGTTATCTCAAATTGGCTCGAAAGACGTGAACAGACCTAAATCAAATAATGGTTTTAGACATTAATTTCCAAATGAAGCCAACACATAATCTTCTATGATTGCTTTGGCTTGCTGACCTTCTACATATTCACTGCCGTATGCGCTTCCTGTAAGAACAATTATCATGTTCAATTCAGGATTAATAGTAATTTTGTTTCCTCCGTTTCCAGAAGCCTCAAACCCACTTACCATCCTGTTTTTGAATTTGTATTTTTTTATCGACCATAAGTACCCATAATCATCATCCTTACTCGTCTCTATTTGCTTTGTAGTGCTTTTCTTGACCCATTCTTGCGAGATAATTTGCTCGCCTTGCCATTTGCCATCGTTGAGGTATAACATACCAAAACGCGCATGGTCACGGGGCCTTAAAAAATTCCCTCCACCAGCAAACTCATAATTTTGAGGGTCAGGAACAATAAACCATTCGTTCTTTGTGATACCTAACTTGGTAAATAAATATTTGTCGCAAAGACCTTTAAACTCATTTAGGACTTTCTTCTGATGATCTCACCCAGTAGATTGGCACCGCCTGAACAGTAGGAAAATGTCTCGCCATTAGATCTGACCATAGGGAGATGGAGAATAAAACCAAAATCATCTGGAAGCCCAGGAAAATGCATCGTGTTGCCAGGTGAATCTTCGTCCCAATCATCACATGCCCAACCAGCAGACATTGTCAGTAAGTGTTTGATTTGGATTTTCTCTTTTTCAGAGCTAAGGTGTTCCATACCATAGTCGGCCTTAAAATCGTCTATGATTGTTTGGCTTTCGCTAGTAACATATCCTTCCTCGATAGCAATTCCAATTAAAGCTAAAGTAATGCTTTTCCCAGCAGACCTAATATCATGTAGGCTGTCTGAGGTGTATCCATTGAAATATTCTTCGAATATTATTTTTCCTCTTTTACAATTACCAATGCAGTCTAGAGTCAGCTTGGAGTAATTTTAAAACTTTCGACATTATTAAAATTTTCATCAGTATCAATAAACCTAACATATTTTCTCCTCAAAAAACCTAAGCGTACTCTCCAGATGCTTTTGCCAGTATGCCCACTGATGTCCTCCATCAAATTCTTCATAGGAATGCTCCACTCCTAATTCTGATAATTGCTCATGCAAAAGTCTATTGCCTGCAAGCAATTCATCTTCTTTTCCGCAATCAAAGCGAATGGCTGGCAAAGAATGTACGTTCCTTTTGATCAAGTCAATTACATCATTGTCAGCATCCCGTAGCCTGTAGGATTCAAGAGATTCTTCAACAAATAAGGACATTTCAGAAAACCTGGTGATGGCACTATGAGCTGAAATAGCAGAAAAAACCTCTGGATATTGAGCTCCTAATTTCAAGGCTCCATAACCTCCCATGGAAAGACCACCAATGCAGATTGGTGATTTTTCACTGGCGCAGGGAATATTCTCGCGGATAGCTTTGGGCACATCCGAAACAATCCACTGCGCAAAATCCTGTTCTTGATGTGCTAAATATCCTGAACCATCTCCCCAAAGTCCGTCAGAAGGCATGGCAATAATAGCTGGCCGTATTTTACCAGATTCCATCAGTCGCTTGGCTGTCACATGTGCACCTCCTTTCATCGCCCAAACCCAAGCAGATCCATAAACTCCATGCAGCAAAATGTAGATGGGAAGATCCGTTTGATTGTCTATCACCTTGGGCACATAGAGGCAGATATCTCCCCTGCCTTTTAAGTTGGGCGTCTTGACTGTCAAAAAACGTAGGCCTGAATGCTCAAACATCTCGTCTGACAATTCTATGGATCTAAAACTGCTCATAATTTATGGCTTTAGGAAAAAATGATTACTCCTTTGGCATTTACTCCAGCTAGCATATCATCAAATGCATGTTGCAGCTCATCCAAGCTGTATTCCTTACTGATCATTTGATCTAATTTAAGCTGCCCATTTTTATACAATTGCATCAGGATAGGAAAATCAATCTGCGGTCGGCACTTGCCATAGAGTGGATTGATATAGATTTTATCCCATTCAAAAAGCCGCATATCTATAGTAATCTCCTCCTCGATTCCACTCACCTGAACCGCCGTGCCTGCATTTCGGATCATGGCCAGGGGCGCAGCTCCCAAAGCAGGAATAGCTGTACATTCAAAGGCATAATCAGCTCCTCTTCCACCTAGCATCTCTTTGACTTTAGCTGAAGCCCTGATCAGTCCTACATCATCCTTTTCAGCCAAAATAACCTCAGTTGCTCCAAACATCTTCGCCATTTCCAATTTTACCGGATTAATATCCACGGCGATAATCCTGCTTGCCCCGGCGATTTGACAGGCATTGATTACATTCAAGCCAACCCCTCCACAGCCTAGAACTACCACAGAACTACCAGCTTTGAGTTTGGCAGCATTTACTACGGACCCATAGCCAGTCATCACGCCACAGCTGATAATGCTGGCAGCAGAAAAATTCAGATTTGACTCCTCTACTTTCACCACTGCGGACTCCTTGACCAGGGTATATTCACTCAGCGTCCCCAGATTGAAAGATCGCTCTATAGGATTGCCCTCCCACTTGGTACTTCCCAAAGTGGCCTGACCAGGTGTATGTCCATTTCCCCCGGCAACTACTGGAGAATTATTTTCGCAAATGTGCTGATTGCCTTCCTGACATTGAAAGCAATGCATGCATGGCGTAGCCCAATTCAAAATCACCTGATCACCAGGTTTTACGCTTGTCACCGCAGCTCCAACTTGCTCAACTACTCCTGCACCTTCATGCCCCATTACTATAGGTTTGCCCCAGCTTAATGAGTCATAATCAGTATGGCAAAGTCCGGCAGCTTTCATTTTCACCAGCACTTCATCCGGTTCCGGATCAGAAATACTGACCTCACAAATGCTAAAAGTGCCATCACCTTTGGCTACGGCTGATTTGGAAAGTTTTGACATAGTTTGTGTTTATTTTAAAACCACCATGAACATTGTGGTCAAAAGTTTTTTTTACTTACTCCTTCAGCTTAGAGCTAAATGGAATATTAGCCTATCTAAGTTTGGGTAAGTTGAATTACTTTTTATTTACCCTGATCCCGTTGTTCTATTTCCCAATAGATTTAAGTTCAATTTCAGGATTCTTCAGTTTTTCTTTGTCTATAGGCTCTCCACTTTTGATAAATTTAGTGCCCCAAACATAAGCTTTGGCTGAATTCACCGCGTCAACGGCGAGCAGCTCATTTCCCCGAAAGTACCAGATGGAAAAAACCAGCTCTGATTCTTTTCGCAAAACTGCCTCATCATATCCAGCAGACAATCCAACTAGTTGCAGTTTTACTTCATATTGATCAGACCAAAACCAAGGAATGGCGTCATAGAAAACATCTTTACCACAGATTGCCCCAGCAGCGATTTTGGCCTGATCCACCGCATTCTGCACACATTCCAGTCTGAGATATCGCTTGTAATGAGGGTTGAAATGATCTGTACAATCCCCGATCGCATAAACATTCGGATCGTTGGTACATGAGGTCTCATCAACTCGAATTCCATTTTCTATTTGTAATCCAGCAGCTGATGCCAATTCTGAATTCACTTGAATACCTACCCCAAGTACCAACAAATCGGCAGGAAAGCTTGAACCATCCTCGCAAATTACCTGAACTTTCTCACCATCTTCTGCTATGGAAATCACCTGTTTATTGCAGTGGATGCTTACTCCATTTGCCGCATGAAGACTTTCAAAAAACGAAGACATCTCCGGCGCAGTCACGCGTGCCAGCACTCTGGATTCCCGCTCCAGCACTGTGACTTTTGCTCCTAATTTCCTTAAGGAAGCAGCTGTCTCCAGCCCAATATATCCACCTCCGATGATGACTACATCTTGACCTGGGTTCTTAGAAATTTTATCCCGAATTCCGTTGACATCAGCTGCAGTTCGTAATGGATAAACATGTTTAGCTTCGGATAAACCCCTGATCGATGGGATCATCGCCCGAGCACCTGTGGCAAGAACTAGTTTATCGTAAGCCTGCCATGTACCATTATCCAGCTGTACGTTTTGAGTTTTTCGATCTATGCTTAGCGCTTTGATTCCAAGGAGTAATTGTATGTTTTCCTTGCCATAGCTTTCAGAAGACTTCAGGAGATTTTGTCCCAATGCTTCTGAGCTATGGAGGTAAGTTTTGGAAAGAGGAGGACGATGATAAGGCAACTCCGGGTCTGAGTCAATAAGCATTATTTTCCCTTCCCACCCTTCTTTGCGCAACGCAAATGCACAATTTACACCCGCATGACTAGCCCCGATTATCACACAGATCTGATTTTCTGCTAGGTTTTCTACCAGGCTCACATCGCTCATTTGGCAACTCGTAAAACTACTCCGTCCAGGTCCTCGCTAATCTGCAGTTGACAGGAAAGCCGACTGTACTGATCCGTATGATCATCCAATTCCAGCATATCCGTTTCGATTTCGCTCGCCTCACGGGTTTTCGAGACATCCTCAGGTGCCACGTGAACATGGCAAGTGGCACATGAACATACGCCCCCACAATCACCATCGATCCCCTTTATTCCATTTTCCACGGCCAATGCCATCACAGAACCTGAAAATCCTTCCACAGTAATTCTTTGCTCATCGCTAGTTATAAAAGTAATTTTTGCCATTTCTTTATGGGGTTATTGCATTGAATTTCACATTGATTTTATGGTAGCCTACCTTACGCTGGAATCTGCCCCATTGCTCTATATTTTCTTTCAAATCAAGAATTTCTATTGATCCTATTTTCTCTGAAAGTTCTTTTAATAGAATTCTCATAATCTGTCGGGCATGCGTAGCTCCAAGACAGTTATGATGACTGAAACCAAATCCCACATGAGGATTGATTTTTCGGTCTAGGACGATTTCATCCGGGTTTTCAAAAACATTTTCATCCCTATTGGCAGAGGCCCAGCAAAGGGAAACCCGACTATCTGCTTTCGCAGCATGCTCACAGACCTGCGCATCTTCGGTCACTACTCTGCCCATGTGGGTCAAAGGCGAAAAGTACCGGATCATTTCTTCCACTGCATTGGTAATGATTTCAGGCTCCTTTCTCAGCCTTTTCAGAGACTCAGGATGATCTGCAAAATAGGCGATTGCATTGGTGACGGCATTAATTACAGTATCCCGACCTCCGGCGAAGGTCAAAACCATCACCCCTTTTGCTTCTTCTTTGGACAGCTTTCTCCCATCAAAATCTGACTGCATGAGCACCGAATACAAGTCATCGGATGGATTGGCTATCGCACGATCAAGTTCACGATCTATATAATCATAAAGCACATTGGCTTTATCCGCATCCAAAGCTTCTCCCTCACTACGAAAAACGTGTGTCCCCCAGGATATCCAGGTTTCTGACTCTTTGAAAGGCGTATTGAGCAAAAGCGTCAGGGCACGGGACTGTAAGGGTAGGGCAAATTCATTGACCACTTCCAGAGATTCCTTAGCCAACATCTCATCAATAATACTTGAGACCATCGTAGTCAATGCTTCCTGATAATCCGCATTATTAGGACGCTTAAACCACGCTTCCAGGACTGATCTGTATGCACCATGTATTGGAGGATCCATTTCAAATGGAATTTGCCGCGTATCACGAATATTCACTTCAGAAGGAACCACAATCCTTCCAGGAACCGTCTCCGAGGTAAAGGTCTTATAATTATGTGCAGTCTTCCTGACATCTTTGTGGCGCAGCAACATGGTCACAGGATCATTTTGATCGTCTATAGTCTCATAGCCACATTTAGATCTTTGCGCTGCAAAAGGATCAGGTATTTCACTTTTTTTCATGGAGTTCGGTTTCTGCTTAGGGCCTTGTTTCTTGGGTTACAATAATTGTCAAAAATCTATTCAGATAACTTTCCTATTTTCACCAATAAATTATCTATTATGTCGTCTATTGATATTTTTGGATGAAATATTGATTAAATAGTAAACTTAATCATACTATCTCTACAAGATTTTGAAGCCAATTTTAGAACCCATCCCCTTAGGAAATCAGAAATCTATCTTAGGATTCTGTTTTGATAAAAAGGATTTTGAAACACCCTGGCATTTCCATCCTCAGCATGAGCTGACCTACATAGAAGAAAGTGTGGGAACCAAATTTATTGGGGACTATGTAGGGGGATATCAGCCAGGAGAATTGGTTTTGTTGCGATCAAATCTTCCCCATTGCTGGAAAAACAATACCTCCCAGTCATCAAACTCCAAGTCATATGTGGTACAATGGAATTTGGGGATTTTTCCAGAGGTGCCAGAATTAAACTCAATTCATCAATTGCTAAAGACAGCCTCCAGAGGTTTGATTTTTGACAAGGAGCAGGTGAATCAGCTAATTCCCCTGATTAAAACCTTCCCGGATTTGTCAGGGCAAGAGCTTTATATTCAACTTCTTGCTATACTTTCATCACTTAGTAAAGCATCCTATACCCCACTTTCAGCCGCGAGTTTTACAGATGATATTCCCAGCGAATACGGCACACGAATGGCCAAAATTCACGACTTTGTAGGAGGAAATTTTGGGAGGAAAATTTATCTGAAAGAATTAGCGGATTTAATAAATCTCTCCGAGCAATCCTTTTCCAGGTTTTTCACCAAAATGATGGGAAGGCCATTCTTTACCTTTTTGAATGAATATAGAATAAACAATGCAGCGAGGATGCTGGTGGACACAGAGGAACCCATAGCGCAAATCGCCTATGTCTGTGGCTACGATTCCCTTCCTTTTTTCCATAAGAAATTCAACGAATCCTACCAGATATCCCCTGCACAGTATAGAAAGAGGTATTTTAAGAAAAGCTAAAATATGATAGCCTACTATTTTTCCACTGGCTTATACACCCTTATCCACTTCACTCTGAAGGTATGATCCTCTGTATAAGCCAATTCTGTATCAGTAGGCGTGTAAGTTTCTGACTGTAAACCTGATTCAGAACCGGATCTCCAGGTTTGATCCTCCACATTAATGATGATTTCCATTTCCTTACTCAGCCCGGTTGGGGTATCCTTGGTAGTACTCCCCGGCTCTTCAGCATTTGTATAAAATTTGGGATGGATCATATCCTTTCAAGAAACGGTGCGATCCAACTCCCCATCTATGTAATATTCCAAATACCAAGAATCTCTCCATATCTCAGGAGGGTAAATGCGCTACTAACAAAACTAAACAACGCTATGGCTGAACGACTGAACGGTGAGATCCAAGAGGTTAAAACCGTTGGAAAAGGCTACCGAACATTTAACATTTTTAGAAGTGCAATTTTGTTCTTCCTTGGTGGGTTAACTCTATATCCCCACTAACTTAAGGGTAGAACTCATTATTTTTTGAAAAAATAAAAAGCCCCGAAGGGCTTTTATACAAGATTCTTCCGATTCTAGTTCTTAGACGTAAACGTTAACCGTGTGGGTTTTTCCGTGCTGATCTGATTTGTTCAGTTTTTTAAGGCTGAATTTGATGTAGGCTTCTTCCCCGTAGTTGAAGGTTAGGTTTTGAAGTTAGGCCATGTTGAGACTTTCTTCCACGATGTCCCCATTTTCAACTTGCTTTTCTTTTGCCTGTTGGAAAAGTGACCTACCATCAAGCCGCCGCCTGTGCTATGCTATCCCACTGCAGTCCTCCTGAATATTTATGGGTGACTTTGCCTTCTTCGTTCATCACCATCAAGTAGATCCAGCCGTTGTCCACCAGATCTCTGACCGACTGATGCTTGCTTAGGATGACGTTGATTGCCTCTATAGGAGCTTCTATGACGACGGTGAGTTTTTCGGGTTGGTGCTGGTATTTTTCTCCATCATGGATAGCCTGCCACGGCAAACCGACTCTCAAATCCCCGGAATAACCTTCAAGCACTCCTAGCCCGGCAGTGACATTGTGAAGGGTTTTATTCCCCGAGCCGAAGGTCTTATTATCCACGGTTGAGCCGTAATACTGTAGATTGATCCAACTTGTGACTACCATAGGTGCCGTCATGATCAGTTCCAAAATCGAGAACCCGGGATCATTTTTCCACTCATAGGAATGTAAGAATGATTTTCCCTCCAAGTTAACTGCTTTGGTTCTCTGACGAGGAGCCACCACAAAGGTAGAACATCCAGCCAGTCCCCATTCAGGACGGGTTTGTGACCAGTCTTTACTTCTGCCTAGTATCATTTGATCTATGGAAGAGGACTTTTCTGCGCTCATTCGGAGTGATCGTTCCGTCCTGGTTGCCTGACTTGCCTGTACCAAGGATCGCTGCAGTGAGTTTAATTCTTCTTTTCTAGCTGCTGGGACATCATATTCATTAAATATACTTACCTCGTCTGTAGTCGTATCATGCAAGCAGGCAAGGAAAATGGTATTCGTAGGGATGAGCAAATTGTCAGCAACAAGGGCCGATCTCACCTCTTTGTTGTTCAGTACTTCAGCCACTACTCTTGCATTGGCTTCTCCTGTGTGTCCCCCACAAGCTCCACAGTCATAGCCAGTGGCGTGAGGATTATTTACAGTAGAGGAACCATGCCCTACGATGAGAACAAATCGACCAAAATCATCCGTCAGAGACATGGCTTTCAATGCATTTTTAGCCATTTGAATTTGCTGATCCAGCGGAATACCGCTCGTCTCACCCTGATGCTGAGTAGGCTCCAAGCTAACGATCCGCTTGTTGAATGTCTTCTTGGACAATCCCTCCCGGTCTGGATGTGGAACTGGTCTAGTCATTCCAAATGAGTCAGTAAATAGCTTCGGGAGATACGAGAGCCCCATGGGACTGACAAAACTGAAGCAGGTCACGGCTCCGGATTTGAAGGATTTCCAAACCTGCTGCGCCTGTCGATGGAGAAGTCTTCCGGAAAGGGCATTCAGATGCTCCTTTTCATCAGCAAGTTTTTCGTTGATAATTGGGCCAGTTTTCAAAAGTACTGGACACTGAGCCTCTCCATGCTCGTGCCCTATAGGTACGTACTTGATCGGGAAAGCAAAAAATCCAGCAAACCCCAAGGTTTCTATCTCTGCATCTACCAACTCAAGATTTCTTCGGTACACCTCAGAGCGTACATCTATACAGAAAATCGCCTGTGCTTTCACTTGCTTAGTATCTTTGGTTGGAGAGGGTTGTGCTTGGGCGAATTTTTGTATAATTCTTCTTTGCGAAGCCAAATCGAAAGCATCCTGTAAGATTAGATTCTGATTTAACTTCTGACTGAATTCTGGATGTGCAGCCACGGAAGAAAAGCTAAATTTGGCTTCATCCCAGCACTTTCTGAGCTCTTGATCTTCAATGCTGGAAAGAAGGCAGTATTCCCAGCAAATAAGAACGGCCAAAAACTCGATCACCTTTCCGTCTTTTCCTCCATACAGTTCGCTATCCCAGTCTAGCCGAGCAGCATAAGCTGACCAGCCGCCGAGTTTGAGTAGCAAGCGGTGAAAGTATAAGGAAGACTGATCTGCCGATACTCCCAATTGCTCTAGTGCGTCCTGAGTGGCGTCCAGTGGATTATCAGGAAGTGACTTGACAAATTTTCTAAAACCTTTCAACCCGATCACTTCCGGCGTACGATCAAGTTGCGCCTCCTTTTTCCAGGAGAGAAACAACTCATCATCTTGGTCCGCGGCTGACCAGACGGCCTGACCTTTATCAAAATAGGACGCTGCCCACTGCGAAATCCTACCGATCATAAACCTGTCCCAATCTTTTCCTGTCACTTCTGAAGCCAGATCAGCTACCGTAGCGACAGTTTTCGGCAATTCTTCTGAGTCACTCAGCTTTTCTAGTTTTGCGATAAAATCCGTCGCAGAAACATTTACCCTTTGGTTAAAAAGCGCCTGAGCGATATCCTTTTCCAGTAGTTCACCTGATTTAATTTTTTCGAGGTAGAATGAAGTAGGAAGAGTCATCTGCACCGCACCTGCAGCGGCTAGTTCCTGAGCAACAGTAGTAAATTTCTTGTGGGTAAATCCTAAGTATGGATTGACTGCAACGAAGTTTTCCAAAGGCCAAACAGGGGCTATTTTCTTACAAGCCGCTCTTAATGAATCGAGAAGTAACTCTTGGTTTTCCTGCAGGTTTTCAGAGAAATTATCCATTGAATTCAAAGATTTAATCATTTGATTGTCATTAAGTTAAGTTTGTGGTTCGAGTAGGTAATGGGATAGTTAAGCAAGTTGATTTTCAGTCAGAAATACTTTTTCGGATGTGGTTTCATTCACTTCACCTTTCAATACTGGATTTTTCTTTGGATGGTGTGTGTACAATGCTCTGACTACCCTATCAAAAAGGGCATTAGCATAAAGTCCATTTCTAAGATGAATGGCTAAAGCTTGATACCCCGGCTTTTTGGTGAGTGTTGGAGCTAGAATTTGTCCAAATACAGTAATCCCAAAGGCTAGCAGCAATATCGCTAAGAGGACTAGTTCACCCGAGTTAGGGTTTACTAATTCAGGAACCTGAGCAGAGAGCATGTGGTGAAAACCAGACTCCAAGCTGAAGAAGGTAACCGTCACCAGCACTAGCAGTATAGAAGTCTGAACCTTCAATTTGAAGCTGCCATTAGAGTCAAAAGCTGAAGTAGCTAAGCGCGCTAATCCCATGACAATTACCGCTCCCAATACCAGCAGGGAGAGCTCATTTTGAGGATTAATACCCCATAGCCAAGCAAAACCAGCATAAATAACCAAGGCTGTAAGTATCCCGATTCCTATTAGGAGTGGGCTTCCTGTTCGGGTAGAGGACTTCACTTTTCCAGCTCTAATCACTTCTATGACACTTCCTGAAGATAGAAAAGCATGCGCTTTGTAAAAAGAATGTGAAACTAGGTGAAGCATGGCTGCTGGGTAAAGCCCCAGTCCGCAAGTCAATAAGCTGAATCCCATGTGAGCGACGCTAGAATAGCCCAAGGCTGTTTTGACTGATGTTTGAGTCAGGAAAACTACCGACGCAAAAAGTGCTGTAAATCCACCTACCGCTAGGAGAATCATAGGAGCAATCGTACTCGCTTCCATCACATAGGCCATTCTGACAATCAGGAAAGGTCCTGCATTGAGCAAACCTGCATGAAGCAAAGCCGAAACTGGCGTAGGTGTCTCCATCACCTCAATCAACCATCCGTGAGTTGGGAATTGGGCTGATTTGAGAAGAGCTGCGAGAACCAGAAACAAGGCCGCACCTTCTATATATACAAGCGTGGTACCAGAAGAAATTTTTGTCTGAATCGTTTGAAAGATCACTTCAAGATTCCCGGAGCCCACCTCCGCATATAGAAGTAAAAAGGCCAACAGCAAACATAAATCTCCCAATCTAGCTACTATGAATTTTTTTCGCGCAGCGATCACAGCTCCAGGTCTATCCTGATAGAAGACTAGCAAGCGATGAAGAGACATGGAGGTAAGCACCCAAGAAATGAACAGTAACGAGAGATTCCCCGACAAAACCAGCAGTTGCACAGAGGCAATCGTGGCTGCAAGTCTTCCCATAAAAACCCCATGCCGCGCATCTCCATCCAGGTAATTCTGGCTAAAACGCAGCACTATAAAAGCTATAAGCGCGATCATCAGCAACATCAATACGCTCAAGGAATCTAACCTTACACTAAGTCCAAGCTCATCTACCCCCAGAAGAGGAGACTCCAAATCACCATATAAAACCACAAAAAAGCCGCTGACTGCGGCTATTAATATGCTTGCAATGGAGGAGACTGAGGCTGCTTTTTTTACCAATGATGGGTGAATCCCTTTTTGAAACCAGGATAGAATAGCTGTCAATACAAAGACTAGCGGAGAAATTAATACCAGGTAAGCAAATAAAGATTGATTCATAGTTCTGAGCTAGTTAGACAAGTTTAATAGATACTGTAGATGTGATTCTCAACTTCTTACCTTTCAATCTGGCAGTTTTGATAAATTGATTCAACTCAGAATTGCTTTGCTTCAATTCTACGATTCTAGCCTCAGAGGCATGATCTACCTCACCAAATCTTACTTTATTACTAAAGCTTTTCATTCCATGAAAATTGATTTTCTCGGAAAATAAATGGCTGATAATTTCCTTTGCTTCCTCTGGAGTAAATTCACCTTTGATAAGATCCTGATGATTAGTAATTACTCTACTTTTTCGAGTTAACTGAGCTGTTTCCATTTGTTTTAGATTTAGTTTGTGCTGCAAATATTGGGAAGCCTTTTCATAAATTTTTATTTATATTTGTTATATATCACATAAAATATTTTTATGAATTACACCATACACCAGCTTCAGATATTCCTCAAAGTAGTTCAGACAAAGAGCATTACTAAAGCTGCAGAGGAGCTTTTTATGACCCAACCTGCAGTATCTATTCAGTTAAAAAATCTACAGGATCAGTTTGATATACCATTGACAGAGGTGGTGAGTCGGCAATTGTATGTCACAGATTTCGGAAATGAAATTGCCATTCTAGCGGAGCGGGTGATACAAGAACTAGAAAATATCAATTACAAAACCCAAGCTTTTCAAGGAATTCTCAGTGGCAAGCTTCGTATATCCTCTGCCTCCACGGGCAAGTATGTAATCCCTTTTTTTCTAACCGGGTTTTTGGAAAAAAACGCTGGGATAGATCTGGTTCTCGATGTCACCAACAAAAGTCGGGTTGTAGAAAGTCTGAAAAACAATGAGATAGACTTCGCTCTGGTGTCGGTCATACCCGAAAAAATCCAGGTCGAAGAAGAGCTCCTGATAGACAACAAACTCTACCTGATAGGTAACCAAGCACTACGAGACGAAAAAAAACCACTAATCTACAGAGAGGAAGGCTCGGCAACTCGTCTGGCGATGGAGAAATACTTCGAAACGCATCAGGGAAATCAGCGAAAGCGCATGGAGCTTACTTCTAATGAAGCTGTCAAACAAGCCGTGATAGCCGGATTGGGTTATTCTATTATGCCGTTGATAGGAATTCAGAATGAACTTCTGGACGAGCAACTATTCATTCATCCTAAAGAAGACTTGCCGATGAAAACAGAATGGCGATTAATTTGGCTGAAGGGCAAAAAAATGTCTCCTGTGAGTCTCGCTTTTCTCGACTATATCAGGTCCGAAAAAGAGGAAATACTCAGGAAACATTTCAGTTGGTACTTGGAATTTTAAACCTGATTTTGAATTGAACTTCGTAATGAGCATTCAAAATCTAAAATAAATAAAACACTTAGCGAACGAGGTAAAGCACCGCTTTGGTGGGAGCTAAATGCAGCAAAGCGTCTGATATTTATAAGTTTAGGGCGTGGAATAGAAGATCAAATGCAAGTTTTGGGTTGTATCGAGAATTAATGAGAATAGGGAAATCCTTCTGCTCATCCATAGTCAAATTCAGTTACTGTTCAACTCGACTTCTCCCGCGGACCGTTAGTGTATTAAATTGGAAAGGGGAGGAAAATGCGGCTGCGCCACATTTCCCTCCCCTCCCATCAATAGCCCCTAACCCGGAAGCCGAGCGAAGCCGGGGTCATTAGGTGAAAAATTAGCTAATGAAAAGATTACAGGTAATCATAGATTGCGAAAACTTACTAGCAAATCGCTAGAGGTAAGCAATAATTAATACCTCAAACTCTTCAAATAAGCGATGCTCTTAGGTAGATTCTCCAGTTCCTCGTCGCTTTCATCCTCAATAAACATGTGCTTGATTCCAAGCTTGTTTGACTCTTTCAGGATACCAGGAATGTCCAGTTCCCCAGTCCCTAGCACCACATCATTTTCCGGTCCTGTAAGTCCAGTCATGTCTTTTGGAGCTCCTTTGCGCAAATCTTTCAGATGAAGAGACACCCATCTTTTACCATATTTCTTCAGCAAAGCCACCGGATCTGCACCGCCAAAATGCGTCCACATCACATCCATTTGGAAAGAAACATGCTTAGGATTGGTATTCTTTACGATATAATCAAATAAAGTCCCGCTCTCATACGGCTGGAATTCATAGCCGTGAACGTGATACATAAACGTGATTCCATTTTCAGCCAACACTTTTCCTCCTTCGTTGAACGCCTTGATAGCTCGGTCTGCATTCGCCTTAGTGAAATCTCCATTGTGCGGAATCCACGCCACCATGACGTAATCAGCACCCAAGGCTTTTACCTGATCTACCACCTGCTGTGGATCGGCTTCTAGCGCTTCAAAGCTAGTTCCCGTCGATGGAATACTTATTCCTCTAGCTTCGCAAAGTTTCACAAACTCCTCCGCCGACATGCCCTTTGGCGCACCACCTTCCAGTTCGGTGAACCCTAAGTCCTGAATGATATCAAGAGTGGATTCCACCCCGTTTGCCCAGTGATTTCTAAATGTATATGCTTGTACTCCCAGCGGAACCTGTAGAAGTGGATCTCCCTTTTTCTGAGCAAAACTTAGCTCCGCCATTCCAAAACATAGAAATAGCAATACAATCAATTTGGTTTTTTTCATAGGTTTTTCTTGGTCTCTTTTATTTATATCTCTACTTCTCCAATCTCTTTTATCTCTCACCCCAAATTCTGCCGATTCAATTCCTCCACCGCGTGATTTGCAGCCCGAGCCGTCAGAGCCATAAATGTCAAAGTTGGGTTTTGAGTACTCGTACTAGTCATGCAAGCACCGTCCGTCACGAAGACATTTTTGCAGGCATGCAGCTGATTAAAGCTGTTCAATAGCGAGGTTTTAGGGTCATGCCCCATTCGTACGCCACCCATTTCGTGAATATCCGAACCTGGATCTGAGTGTTGATCTTCTACTCGGATATTGGTAAATCCTGCCTTTTCAAACATCAGTGTCTGCTGCTCCACAAAGTCCGCCACCATCTTATCGTCATTTTCCTTCCACTCTACAGAAAGGATGATTTGAGGAATTCCGTACTTATCTACCTGGTCGGTACTCAGTCGGATGTGGTTGTCTTCCACCGGGACAGTCTCGCCCTGCATCCATGCAGCCATGTGCCAGACACCGTATTTTTGATTGAGCAGGTTATCTCTAAGCTGATCGCCGATCATACTCGTATCTGAGCCTAATCCTCTTCCTCCTGACATTCCGATGGAATAGCCCCGAAGAAAATCCGTGTCTTGTTTGAACACGTTTCTGAATCTCGGCACATACGCATGCCCGGGATTCCGTCCATCGTTGAATTTGTCCAAAAAGCCCTCGTAGCTTGCATTTCCTTTGCCTCTGTAATTGTGGCAAGCCAGGAATTTCCCCATCAGTCCATTTTCATTTCCTATTCCTTCGGAAAAAGTGGATGATTTAGAATTGAGCAAAATGGCATTTGAAGCGATAGTAGAAGCATTGACGAAGATAATTTTAGCGTAAAATTCAATTGCTTCTTTCGTGTTTCTATCGATGATTCTCACACCAGTGGCTTTGCCTTTGGCATCGTCATAAAGTATAGATTCCACTACTGCATCTGGGCGAACCGTCAGATTCCCGGTCTTTTCAGCCCAAGGTAAAGTAGAGGCATTGGCAGAGAAATAGCCTCCATAGACGCACCCTCGATTACACATCGCTTGATGCTGACACTTATTTCTGCCCTGCTGCTTGTGGATTTCCTGGGGATCCGTCAGGTGAGCACAGCGGCCTTGGATCAAATGACGATTATCAAAATTGGCAGCCAACTGTTCCTTGTAATAGTTTTCTATGCAGCTCAATTCAAAGCCAGGCATCACATCAGAATCCGGTAGCTCAGCCAGACCATCTCTATTTCCAGCAATTCCAGCAAATTTCTCTACGTGCGCATACCAAGGTTCCAGGTCCTTGTATCGGATCGGCCAATCCACTGCAAAGTCATCCCGAGCTGGTCCTTCAAAATCAAAATCAGACCAGCGCTGCGTAGCTCTAGCCCAAAGTAGCGACTTCCCTCCTACGTGATAGCTTCTCCACCACCTAAAGGGTTTCTCGAAAATCACAGGTTGCTCGTCCTCAGACATAGCCCATTGGACGGTTTCTTCACGCTTCCAACTCCAATCGGCCAGTCCTGCACGCTGCTGCACGGGAATAGCTCCACGAAACTCAAACTCATAAGGCGCCTTCGATGCAGTAGGGTAATCCTCGATATGCCGAACCATTCTACCTCGCTCAAGTACGAGCGTTTTCAGGCCTTTCTCTGTAAGTTCTTTGGCAGCCCAGCCGCCACTCGCACCTGATCCGATGACGATGGCATCGTAGGTTCTTTTCTCTTTTGAATCTTGTAACATGATAGGTTAGGTTTGGGCAGGTAAATCGGCGCAGCCATGGTAATAGCCTGGCGCCACTTTGTAGTTTCTATAGTCCACCATGACTTCTTTCACCGTGGTAAACCCATTGATTGTTTCACTTTTCATCAGGTCAAAAAATTCGCTTTCCTCTTTACTTTCGGATGAATTCATAGCGGCCAGCATTCCTTCACGCGCTTCCTTGGATGCTTTCTGAAAGTCTTTTTCATTCAGAGCAGCAAGCTGAAGCTTGATCTTATCCTGGTCTTCTTTTTCATAGCAGTGCTCAAAAACCTGCATCAAATACACATCAGTCCCTGTACTTAATGCACCGATCGGCTTAGCATCTGGATTTGGAGTTTTAGGTGGAAGTCCGGCAGGAATGATGGTGTCTGCGATACTGGATATGAGTTTTTGCTCCTGAGCGGTGAAAAAACCTGAAGCAGTCTCGCCGCCGATCAGATTCCACTTCCAGTCAGCAAGTACCAGCCCGGCGATTCCTACAGCGGTTCCGCCGAGGATTTTGAGGGATTTTCTTCTATTCATAGGTTTGATTGGGTTATTGGTGGGCTAATATAAGCGTTTCGATGTGGATGATAAAAGCTATTTAGTAATGTTCTCCAGTGATTTTTTCACCTCATCTGCCCCTCTAAAAGTAAAATGCTTAGAAAAAATTGTTAGCACCAAACCCTCATCCAATGGCAAGATCCCGTCTAAGCACCTTCATTTTTCCCATAGAAAAAAACCATAATCTTCCATCCAAATCCTAATAAACACACCTCAGCAAAGCCTTCAAAAGAAACCTAAAACCAAGTACCAACCCTTCATCCTAGGAAATACCCTACACGAAAAACGACTCCTTTCAAAAATTGGCTCCTTACAGTATTTTGCAAAGAAGCTTTCCTAATCGATCTACCAAATCGAGAGCTGTTACTAACAAGACACATAAACTATCAGTTGTCTGGAACTAGCAACATCAAGGAATTTCCCTTGATTCACAGACTTTAAACACCCGTAAAAACGTATGAAAAAAACCACTACTCTATTAACCGCCACACTGTTGATGCTAAGCGTTGCAGGCTTTGCGCAGAAAAAGAGCAAGAAAAATGAGAAAGCAGAACCTGCCCCGACAGTTCAGACAGAAAAACCCGCCAAAAAAAGCCCCTTCAAAAAGTACGGGGAAATCGTAACCAACGAAGCCATTTCTGACGATGGATTATTTACTATTCATCGAGTTGGTGACAAAAATTACTACGAGATTCCTTTTGAGCTATTGGGAAAAGACATGCTATTAGTCAGCCGGATTTCCAAAATAGCTGATGGACTAGGCGGCGGATATACTACTGCTGGCTCCAAGTCCAACGAGCAGGTTATTCATTGGACAAGGCTTCAAAACACTATCCTGCTTCGATCCATTTCCTTCGATAATGTGGCCGCAGACTCGCTTCCAATCCGCCTATCTGTCGATGCTAATAACTACAATCCTATCCTAGCATCTTTCAAAATCGAAAGCTTCAATCCAGATTCAACTGCTGCACTGATAGAGGTTACAGATCTTTTTCTCTCAGATATCCCAGCATTGAGTGGACTTTCTTCAGGTTTGAGAAGAGAATATCAAGTGAGGAATTTAGATAAAGATAGAAGTTTCATCACTCGCATGGCTAGCTACCCAGAAAATGTGGAAGTGAGACACGACATGACTTATAATGCCACTTCGCCTCCTTCCAATTCTCAATCGGGAACAATCTCTATGGAAATGAGCCAGTCTATGTACCTGCTACCTGAGCAACCTATGCAGCCTCGACTGTATGATCCTCGCGTGGGATGGTTCACAGTGCGTCAGATTGACTATGGCTCTGAGGCCTTGAAATCCGATCAGAAGACCTACATCAGAAGATGGAGATTAGAGCCAAAGGACCCAGCAGCTTATGCTAGAGGCGAATTGGTAGAGCCAGTGAAGCCTATCGTTTATTACCTAGATCCTGCTACTCCTGAGAAATGGAGAACGTATTTCCGTCAGGGAATCGAGGATTGGCAGGTAGCTTTCGAAGCAGCTGGTTTCAAAAATGCAATCATCGCAAAGGACGCCCCTTCCAAAGAAGAAGATCCGGACTGGAGTGCGGAGGATGCTCGGTATTCCACCGTTCGCTACGTAGCCACAACGACAAGAAACGCGATGGGTCCAAGTGTGTCTGATCCACGCTCGGGGGAAATCATTGAAAGTGACATCGTATGGTTTCACAATCACCTTCGTTCCTACAGAAATCGTTATTTGCTGGAAACCGGCGCAGCAAATCCATCTGCCAGAACTCTGAATACCCCTGATGAGGAAATCGGCGAAATGATGCGTAGAGTAATTTCTCATGAAATCGGTCACGCGCTAGGTTTGCCTCATAACATGAAAGCCTCAGCCGCCTATCCAACTGATTCGCTTCGTTCTGCTACCTTCACCCAGAAATGGGGATTGGCTACAACCATCATGGATTACACCCGCTATAATTACGTAGCACAGCCAGGAGACACGGGCGTTCGCTGGGTGAGAATGCTCGGTCCTTACGACAATTACGCGATCAATTGGGGCTATAGATATATCCCAAATGCAAATTCTCCCGAAGCTGAGAAGCCTATTCTTAATGAGTGGATCAGAGAAAAAGCGGGGGATCCCAAGTACTTATTTGGAAGAGGAAATTCCTTTGACCCAAGTGATCAAACGGAATCTGTGGGCGACGATCCTGTAAAAGCAAGTACTTATGCTTTGGCAAATCTGAAAATCGTAGCTAAGAACCTTGACGAATGGACTGCAACTCCAGGTGAGGATTATACTGATTTGGAGGAATTGTACGGAGAGCTTTTCGGCGTTTGGAGCCGCTTCGCAAACCATGTGGTCACCAACATCGGCGGAGTCTATGAGCAGTTGAAAACTACCGATCAAGAAGGCGTTACTTACACGCCCATCGTAAAATCAGAGCAGGTAAAAGCCATGAATTTTCTCAATGAAGAGGTCTTCAGCACTCCAGACTGGCTTCTTCAGGAGGAAATCTTAAGTAACATTGGAGCAAGTGGCGCGGTTTCTTCGGTCAGCAGTCTTCAGTCTAGAATTTTGGCTAATGTGCTCAGAATGGACAGATTGAAGCGATTGATTGACAATGAAGCCCTGAACGGAGCGGAAGCCTATACCTTGACACAAATGCTGGGTGATTTGAGAAAAGGCATCTGGTCTGAGCTTTCTAGCTCAAAAAACATTGATGCATTCCGTAGAAATCTACAGCGTGCGCATGTGGAGCAACTAGCTTCCTTGATGACTCAGGATGAGAAAAACCGTTCCGATGTAAGTGCTTCGGTTCGTGCGGAATTGAAAACTATCCAAACTTCAGCTCGCTCGGCCAGCTCAAGATACTCGGCTGGCATCGTCCAAAATCACCTGCGCGATATTGATGCGTATGTGGACTCCTTGCTAGACACACAATAAACTATGGATTGTCCTTGT
The DNA here is from genome assembly GCF_039969895.1 of Algoriphagus sp. GTDB lineage: Bacteria > Bacteroidota > Bacteroidia > Cytophagales > Cyclobacteriaceae > Algoriphagus. The sequence continues at coordinate 528,722 of NZ_JBDVMZ010000021.1, read as the reverse complement.
CTCTCTACGGGGAGGCGAGGACATTTTTTTTACAGGTAAATCTCCGCTTGCCCATTGGCTAAATCTTATTATCCACGCCGATGCTGAACTCAGGGTCCGGATAAAATTGAGGTTAGATCTTAGATAAAAACTACCCGCTTGGATTTCATATTCTATCTGACAACCTATCGATCAGAATAATTGAAAGAAAAACCAATAGACAGATAGCTTCGAAGTGCATTGTCCTTAGAGTTCCCCCCTATTCCGGCACTGATAGGGCCAAATATTGTTTGAAAAGAAATATCTACCCCATAGCCCAAATAGCTTGTGTTCTGGTAGATTTCATTGAAAAAATCAAAATCACTAAAGGGAACCTGATCGCTCAAACCCAGGAAATTCGCTCCAACTCTTAGGTAAATTTTGTTTACAGGGTTATACTGAAACTCCGCACCAAGCTTTATAAAATTCGGAGTTTGAACCTCTGCATAGTTCAACCCCCAAAACCTAGTATCGTTAAACCTAATATTCTGGTAACCACCTACAAAGAACTCAGTAAAAATCTTGGTGGGATCTTCTGATGAAAGTGTCAGCCCTGCTGCAAAATCTGGATGAAATTGAACTTTAGGCCCCAGCCCAAAAAACTTGGAGTACTTCGCATACAGCGACATATACGAGTTAGGGACTAAGGACTCCACATAAGAATCCAGGTACTCTTTAGAAACAACACTACTTTCTCCAGCTGAATCAAAAACAACGGAATCCACGCCAGCTTGCAGATTGACTCCTATCCAGTCTTTTACATGCAGCGTAGCGTCTAGCAATGCCTCCGCTCCCCGAGTAGGAAAGTTCCTGTCATTCTGCGAGTTCCTATAGTATTTGAACCTTGGTCCAAAGAAAGTCTGAGTGGCATTTTTGATTTCATCGAGGGAGTTTGACAAAAACTTATAGTTAGATCTTGACACATCAAAGACACTTCCAATATAGAAAGCCTGCTTCAAAGAGCTAGTAGAGATCATCTGCGCTTCGATACGGGTATTTCTCCCAATTTCCACATCATTTTCCTTTCCATCAATGTATTCAGGAAGCTCCTGACGCAGGTAATTGAATTTCAAATTGAAAGCAAACTTCTTCCTAACCCCAGTGTATTTGTAGTAGTCAAACCTGAATTTAGGGTTAGCAGAAATGTCTGATAGAAAAACAGCTCGAGAATTGCGCCCAATTACTTCTCTAGCAGTAAAATTCAATACAATTCCAGCGGAAAACTGATTATCATAATGGATGGCTGTGCTTAATAGGGTGCTGGGTTTCTCTTTGATGCGAACCAGCAAATCATACTTTTTGGTAGCTGTCTGAAGTAGCCGATAATCCACTTTGTAAAAACCATTCATACCATAAATACTGTGAACTGCGGCTTCCATCTGCTCCCTGCTGACAAAGTCACCTTCATTTATCGCCATTTTGGAAAGAATCAAATCAGTAGAAAAGAGATTATTTCCAAGGATTTCAATCTTATTTATCTGTATAGAATCTGTCCTGAAGGTAATTCCCTCTACCACATCTTTCCTGCCCAAGCTATCCGCTAACTTCTTGAATTGATCAAAGTATTGATCTCCAGTTTCTATACCTAGCTCCAAAATTTCCCGAAAAGCACTAAAGCTTCCCATGGTATAGTCTCCCAAATCCGGTTTGATATAGATATCAGTGGCTTCGATATTATCCTTGATGATACTCAGTGAGGGAGCCATAGCTATCTGCATTAGAATTCCGCCAAACCCGCCCAAATCATCCACCTCCGCAAAATCCTCACTACTCACATTCACACCTATAACAACATCCGCACCCATCTCCCGCACAATATTCACCGGAAAGTTATTTACCACTCCCCCATCTACTACCGAAGTGCTATCTAATTCAAAAGCCGAAAAAACGGTCGGGATGGCGATACTTGATCGCAATGCATCCTGCAAATATCCCCGATCAAAAACAATTGGGGTGCCCGAACGGATATCTGTAGCCACGCATCTGAAGGGAATCGGGAAATCATCAAAGTTCTGATAGGAATTGGCCGGCCAAGTGTAATAATGAAGCACATCTGAGAGTACCTGACCTTGAATCAAGCCAGAGGGAAAAGCAACTTTGCCTTTCACTATCGGAAATTCTAGCAGGTATCTGTTATAATATTCCTTTTCCTCAAAAGCTATTTCTTTAAAACTAACCCGATTGGAAATCAACAAATCCCAATCTATCCTACCGATAATCACCTCCAATTCATCCGCGCTATAACCCAAGGAATAAAGACCACCTACCACAGCTCCCATACTCGTACCGACGATGTAATCTGGTTTGATTCCAGCTCTTTCCATGGCTTTGATGACGCCGATATGCGCTATCCCTTTAGCACCTCCCCCACTGAGAACCAAGCCGATTTTAGTACTATTTTCTTTAGACCCGGAAGTCTGGACGCTTTGGCCAGACACTAGCTGGGAAATTGAACCTAGAAGGAATAAAAGAAGTAGGAGTGAAATTCTATGCATTTAGAAGAGATAGTGGCTAGATAGAGAGTGCCATAGGTAAGAATGAGCAGTTTGGAGATTAACTAATCCATTCCAATCCTAAAGGTACTAATCTGGAATACAAAGCATAAGATTTAAAAATATTCCAAGATTATTTTGAACAATACCACGGAAACAAAATTAAACTTAACTCATTTATAATCAATCAATTATATTATTGAGTAGATTTTCATAAACCAAAACCATTTTTATTATGAAAAAGATTTTTAAAGTACTTGCCTTTGCGTTTGGAGCCCTTGTTTTACTGATTATTTCTGGCGTTGCATTCGTCAATTTCACTTTCCCCAAAGTAAGCCCAGCACCAGACCTCACCATTGATCACAGTCCCGAACAGGTAGCTAGAGGAGCCTACCTCGCAAACCACGTCACGGTTTGTGTAGATTGCCATTCCGTAAGAGACTTCTCTTTGCTTTCCGGCCCCATTCAGTCGGGAACACTAGGAGCCGGAGGAGAAAGGTTTGATCAAAGCATGGGCTTTCCGGGCGTCTTTTACGCAAAAAATATTACGCCTTTTGGGATTGCGGACTACACAGACGGAGAATTGTACCGCCTTATTACCACTGGGGTGACGAATGAGGGCAGAGCGATGTTTCCAATAATGCCTTATCAGTTCTACAGCAAAATGGATCCCGAGGACATTTATGACATCATCACTTACATCCGAACTTTGGTTCCAATTGAAAATGAAATCCCTGAATCAGAGGCTGATTTCCCTGTAAGCGTCATCCTGAAAACCATCCCCAAAGATGCTGATCCTCAGCTGAAACCAACTAAGAATGATCAAGTAGCTTATGGAAAATACCTAACGAATGCTGCTGCCTGCATGGAATGCCATAGTCCAGTAGATGCTCAAGGTACTATTTTGGCTGGCTTTGAGTACTCCGGAGGAAGAGAATTTGCTTTCCCGGACGGCTCGGTTGTTAAATCTGCCAATTTAACCCAAGACCTAAATTCGGGGATTGGAAGTTGGTCTGAAGGTATGTTTGTGGGGAAATTTAAGCAATACTTGGACTCCGGGTATCACCTGCCTAAAGTGCCGCCTGGAGAATTCAATACCATCATGCCCTGGGTCATGTACGCTGGCATGGAAGAATCTGATCTCAAGGCAATATACTCTTACTTAAGAACAATTGAGGCAATCCCAAATCAAGTGGTCAAGTTCAATCCTCCAGGCAGTTCCAAATAACTTTGGTGCTTCTCTAGGTGTATTTTCTAATGTGCTACTAAAAGGATATGCTAAACCTAAGAATTGAGGCCGCATCGGTCTTCGGTCTTCCAACCAGATCAGCAAGGAATATAAGGTGATTGGCATTATTGCGGATAACCATAATTTCATTATTTCAAAACCTACCTCCTAACTACGCGTAATGGAGGTAGGTTTTTCTTTTACAAATGAAATCCCGACCTTTGTGCCAGACATGAAATCTATCATCTCCACATTAATGCTCCTCTTTTTTCTGACAGGTCAGATCAATCTGACACTGGCAGCACATTATTGTGGTGATGAACTGAAAAGCACTGAGTTTACCATTGCACCAGAGAAAACTGATTGTTGTGGTGTTGAATTGAGCTTGGCTAACGATCCAGGTTGTTGCTCAGATGAATATGCTTCTGCTGAATCTGACGATTATTTTGGCAAAGCTGATTTTCAGATTCACCTTTCACCAGACTTTGTCTTGGCTTATGTCATGACGATTCCTGGCCAGGAAGCTGCCGAACTGTTGCCATCACGATCAGTATATCTTTTTCCAGATCGCCCCACTCCTGATCTAACCATACTTCACCAATCCTTCCTGATATAAGAGTTGCTTGTTTTTTTATTCGCTACTAGCGAAAAGAATTTTATTCAATCACAAGCAAGTCAACATGTTACGAAAACTTCTATTTATAGGATGCGTAATTGCGCCAGCTCTTAGTTTTGCTCAAGGCAGCATAAAAGGCCAGGTTCAATCCGAATCCAACGAGCCACTTATCGGAGCCAGTATCAAAGTACTGGCCAAACCTCAGGGTGCTATCACCTCTATTGATGGACATTTTGAACTGGATAATGTGTCAAAAAATGACCGCTTAGTTGTCACATACATCGGTTTCGAACCAGATACTGTAGCTCCCATTTTCGACCGCGAAATGCTGATCATTCTTCAAGAAAGTGGTGCAGCTCTAGAAGGCGTCACCATTCGCGCGAGGTCTGAGTCAGTGGTGGACGAGGCACCTTTTCTTTCTATCCTTATCAGTGAAAAAGAGCTGCAAAAAGCCGCCTGCTGTAATCTCTCGGAGAGCTTTGAGACAAATGCCTCCGTGGATGTCTCCTATGCTGATGCAGTCACTGGAACCAAAATGATCCAAATGATGGGTCTGGATGGTCGCTACGTACTGATCAGCAGAGAAGGAATACCTAATATTCGGGGTCTAAATTCTCGCCAAGGGATGATGTTTGTCCCGGGAACATGGATTCAGTCTATCGATGTGGGCAAAGGTGCTGGCTCAGTCATCAACGGCTACGAATCCATGTCAGGACAGATCAATGTGGATCTGTTCAAACCGGAATCCATGGATACTTGGTATCTGAATGGCTACCTCAATTCTTTTGGCAGAATTGAAATCAACGCAAACCATCAAATTCCCATTTCTGAGAAATGGAGCTCTGGCGTGCTTTTCCATGCTAGTAATCTAAGCACCGAGATCGATGGAAACGACGATGAATTTATGGATCTTCCTAAAGCGCGACAGCTGAATTTTCTCAACAGATATAAGTATGAGGGAGATCGGCTCATGGCGCAGATTGGTATCAATCTATTTATGTCAGACAATGCCGGTGGGCAGAAAGGATTCGGCTTCACTAGCGATCTAGCTACTAGCAGCATGTACGGCTACGAGATGGACACCAGAAAAGCAGAGGTATTTGGGAAGCTAGGCATGATCTATCCTGAAAAGCCTACCCAAAGCTGGGGACTTCAATACTCCCTTTCTTATCAGGACTTCAATGGCGGAGCAGGGAGAAGAATATATCGTGGCGTAGAAAAAACGGCCTATGGGAATTTTATATATCAGAATATCTTGGGCTCAAGTTTTCATCAATATAAAACCGGGGTAAGTTTCCTTTACGACGACTTTGAAGAGACTTTTGATTCAAACACGCCTACTGGGCTGGATACTGCGATGTACAGAACAGAGCAAGTGCCCGGACTATTCTTCGAATACAATTTTATTCCAAACGAGCGCATCACTTTAGTAGGTGGAGCTAGAGCAGATTTTCACAATCTATTTGGCACCTATTTCACTCCCAGAGTTCACGCAAGGTGGGAATTTGTTCCAAAATGGACCCTCAGAGGTTCAGTAGGAAAAGGATTCAGAACTCCAAATGCACTGATGGAAAACAGCTCTGTTTGGATATCCGCGAGGCAACTGGTCTTCAATGCTGAGTTGATGCCTGAGGAAACTTGGAATATGGGCCTGAGCGTAGCTGGAACACTTACAATTGATGATCGACCTCTATCGCTCGTTGCAGATTATTTCTACACTGATTTTATCAATCAATTGGTGTATGATCGGGATGTAAGTTCTGAATTGTTGGTGATCAATAACCTCCAGAGCGGCTCCTATGCGAATAGTTTCCAAATAGAAGCGAGTTATCCTATCGCTGATAGATTTGAGGCTAAGGCCGCATACAAGCATTACCAGATGATGATGACTACTAACGGAATTTTGCAGCAGATGCCGCTACAAAGTCAGGATCGATTCTTTATGAATGTCGCTTATGCCACACAATACGATAAATGGAAAGCCGATATGACCTTAAACTGGAATGGCCCGATGCGAATTCCTAACACCAGCGAAAGTCCTGTTGAGTTTCAGCAGCCTAGTGAATCACCTGACTTCTTTATGTTGAATGCCCAGATAAGTAGAGGATTTCGCTGGGGGAGCATTTACCTGGGAGGAGAAAATATCTTAAATTTCAAACAATCAAATCCTATCGTAGATCCGGAAAACCCATTTGGCTCGAATTTCGATGCTTCCATGACTTGGGGGCCGATTGCCGGGAGAGTGATCTACACCGGGATCAGGTATAAGATTAACTAGTTTGATTGTCCTCAAGTATATCCGCCTCCTTGAGTTCTTAGCTCTTATGGCTGAAAGAATGATGACCGGAGACCGAAGCGTCCTCAATTCTTAAATTAACCTATCCTATGTTGCTTTTCCTGCCTACTTGGTTAAAGGCAAATACAGACTTTAAATAAAAAATAAACAAACGAAATAATGAAAAAGCTATTTGTAACCTTCTTTATCGCCGCTTTTGCATTCGCTGCACAAGCTCAAGTGAAAACCATCGGCATAAAAACTTCTGCCATCTGCGAGATGTGCAAGGAGACGCTGGAAAAAGACCTCACCTTCGAAAAAGGTGTAAAATCTGTGAATTTGGACTTGGAAACCAAAGTGCTAAACATCGCTTATTTGGATTCAAAAACAGATCCGGACAAACTCAGAAAGCGTATCACCATGGTAGGCTATAATGCAGACTCCCTGAAGCGTGACCCAAAAGCATACGCAAAATTGGACGAATGCTGCAAGGACGGAGCGCATGATGACGATCCACCAAAAAAGATTGATAACAAATAAACTAGTGATAAGCTTCTCAGAAATGGGAAGCTTTTTTAGTACAAGCGGTGGAGCAAAAAGCTTTGTACTAAACCAATACTAGCTCAAAAGGTCTGAACGCATCCAATAGCGGATCAGAAGGTTCCAATTCCGTCACCAGCGTATGCACAGCTGTCATATCGCAGGTTTTGTATTTTTGTACGGAATGTAACTTGTCAGAAACGGTCAAAATCACAGTCTTCTTCGCTGCTCTGATCATCGCCTGCTTCACTTGGATCACTTCCCAATCAAACTCAGTCAATCCAAACTGTGCATCTAAGTAGCCGGTTCCCAGAATACATAGATCCACACGCAATTGAGACAACGCATTCACCACAGTTCCTCCCACAGCGAATTTGGCATCGTGCAGGAGTTTGCCTCCAAGAAATATTACCTCCACATTTTCATGATCAAGCAAAGCCATCGCTACGTGAAGACTTGGTGTAAAAACCGTCAATTCCAACCTTTTGGGAATCAGTTTTGCCACTTCCATATTTGTCGTCCCTCCACTCATCAAGATCACCTGTCCATCAGAAAGCAAAGAGACAGTTTTTTCAGCGATGGATATCTTTTTTGACTTTAGATAGATATTCCCATCGTCCTTAGTAAAGGTCATAAACCCGAAAGAAGTCGCTCCACCGTGAACTTTTTTAAGCTTTTTTTCCTGATCAAGCTCTTTCACATCCCGTCTTACAGTATCAATTGACACGTTTAACGATTCAGATAGGTCATTGAGCAACACACGGTGATGTAGGTGCACCTGATCCAAAATATACTTCTGTCTCTCTTCTTTCAGCATGGTCTTTTCTTTAGGAATGTGGGAAACTAACGAAAACAGCAAAAACTTGCAAAAAAACGATGGATTTGAAATTTCTTGCAAAAAATAGCTCGGATTCCCTCTCGATCCTGCCATATTCTGGGTAGTTTAGCTGTGAGAAATAACCTTTCTATCTCTGAATTTGAAGATCAAATTTTCCCATGACCATGAAGTTCAATCGTTTAAATGCCACTTTTCTCGCTATAGGACTAGCTTTCTTCTCCCTTGCTCAAAGCTCCTGTAGTCCAAAATCCACCTTTAGAATCCATGAAAAACCCATCACTTGGAATCAAGAGCGAGCCGAATTATCTCTGCTATACTTAAAGGATCGGCATGGCCTGAAGCAAGAAACTGCTTCAATAGTACCCAAAATGGTGGTAGTACACTGGACTGCAATCAACACTATTGAAGCTACTTTTGATGTGTTCAACTCTCCTACCCTGGCAGGAAGAGCTGATTTGACCGGAGCAAGCAATCTCAATGTTTCCAGTCAGTTTCTAATAGACCGGGACGGCATGATTTTTAGACTACTGCCAGACACCACTTTTGCCAGGCATACCATAGGATTAAATTACCTAGCCATTGGGATAGAAAACATCGGAGGTGATGACATGCCTTTGACCAAAAAACAGCTAAAAGCCAACGAAGATTTGATCCGATACCTCGAAAAAAAATACGCGATCGAATACGTGATCGGACACCATGAGTATCAAAACTTTCAGAATACAGACTTGTGGAAAGAGGCTGATCCTGACTATCGCACCGTTAAAACTGACCCAGGTGATGCTTTTATGAAAAAGCTCCGTGAAAACTTGTCCGATTTAAAATTAAAACCAGTACCCACGCTCTGATTATCCTTTTATGCAATCCCTTTCTAGGTATCTCTTTATCATACTGGCCTTCGGCCTCTTACTTTCAGCCTGTAAATCACAAAAAAACGTAGCTCCAGGAACCCGACCTACAGATCCAATCACTTCTCCAGCGGGGACTCCAAATCCAGGCGCTAGCCTTCCTACCAAACCCTTGACCATGGCTCCCGTGGCATTAAAGCCTCTGACTTTTCAAATGCCAGAGATGCCGCGAGAATTCCGTGGAGTGTGGATTGCTACCGTTGCCAACATCGACTGGCCTATTTCTCCGGATGATTCTTACGAAAAACAAAAGCGTGATTTCACCGACCTTCTTGATTACTATAAAAACTTGAATTTCAACGCAGTAATCGTTCAGGTAAGAACTGCTGGAGACGCATTTTACCCAAGTAATTTGGCTCCCTGGTCCAAATACCTGACGGGAAAACAAGGTCAAGCACCAAAAACCGACGAAAATCCCCTCACCTGGATGATCAAGGAATCCCATGCCCGAGGATTAGAGTTTCACGCTTGGCTAAATCCCTACAGAGCGACGATGAACCTGAATACCGAAGGTTTAAGCCCTGATCATGCCTACAACATTCACCGGGATTGGATGCTAAAGTACGGTACGCAATATTATTTCAATCCGGGTTTGCCAGCAGTTAAAGACCATCTTTTGGCGGTGATCAAAGAAATCGTGGATAATTACGACATTGATGCCATTCACTTTGACGATTATTTCTACCCTTACAAGATCGCGAAGCAGGAATTTCCTGACAAAAGCACTTACGACAAATACAAAAAACCTGGTCAATCTCAGGACGACTGGAGAAGGGATAATGTGAACCAATTGATCTTTGCACTGAATCAGACCATCAAGCAAAGTAAGCCTTGGGTGCAATTTGGAATCTCACCTTTTGGTGTGTGGAGAAATCAGGATAAAGACCCGAAAGGCTCGCCTACCCGCGCCGGTCAAACCAACTACGATGATCTTTATGCAGATGTCTTGCTATGGATGAAAAATGGCTGGGTGGATTACATGCTTCCTCAGCTCTACTGGAGCATGGATCATAAGCTGGCGTCTCACAAAACACTGAATGACTGGTGGGCAAAAAACCACTACAACACAAATATTTATATCGGAAATGGGCCATACAAAATCCGTGAAGATTCTGATGTAGCCTGGAACAATCCCCGTGAGATCAATACTCAAATCTCCTATACCCGTACCCTACCCACCATTCAAGGAAATGCTTTTTTCTCGGCAAAATCCATGAAAATTAAGAATCAGGATGTGGCTCAGTTGCTGAAAAACGAGCTGTATAACGAACCTACTTTGCCCCCGGCTTTCCAACCAAAGAACGAGGCGATTATAGACATTCCTGTGGTTTTTGGAGTGGAGGCAAATTCAGAATTGACAACTATTCGCATGGCAAACCCGCTCGACCCGGCGATTCGCTATGCTTTGATTCAAGGCGCAAATGAACTGACCCAGCTTGCAGATGCTGAAATACATCCCGTATGGGTAGGCGGCATGAGAGCCAGAACCCTGGAAGTGAAAAGCTTAAATACCGCCTATCTTGCCATTCGATGGATTGACCATTACGGCCGAATCGTCCAAACTCAAGTTTATCAAATCCCTTAAACCACCGCGTATGCAGGACATGCTAGTCCGATTGATCGGTTTGCCTGACGTTTCTCAAGAAGAAGCTCAGCTAGTGAAAAACGAGCACATAATCTTTCGAAGAGCTATTGCGCCTGAGAAGCACTTGGTGAGTGCGTGGATTTTGGAGCAATTCGGCGAATACTGGCAGTCCGAAGTAGAGGTTGCTTTCAGCAGACAGCCGGTTTCTTGCTGGCTCGCGCAAAGAGGAAATGAAATCCTGGGATTCGCCTGCTATGAAAGTACCGCGCGAAATTTCTTCGGCCCCACTGGCACTTTAGAAAAGGAAAGAGGAAAAAGGATCGGCAAAATCTTACTCATCAAATCACTGGAATCCATGAGGGAAATGGGGTACGGATATGCTATTATTGGCGGAGTGGGTCCTAAAGAATTCTATAGTAAAGCAGTAAATGCCAAAGTAATCGAAGGGTCAGAAATCAGTATTTATGAAAACTTGCTTCGCAAATCATGAGTGAATCACCTAAAAAAAGTCCCTGGATCTGGATTCCTTCACTCTACATGACCGAGGGAGTTCCTTACATCGTCATCATCGTAGTCTCCGTGATTATGTACAAAAAGCTTGGTGTATCCAATTCGGACATCGGACTATATACCAGCCTACTTTACCTTCCCTGGGTGATCAAACCTATCTGGAGCCCGATCGTGGATCTTTTTGGCACGAAGAGGAAGTGGTTTCTATCCATGCAGCTAGTACTTTCGCTTGTATTCCTGGGGGTTGGTCTGACCACTTCTGGAAATAACTTTTTCTTCATGACCTTAGCCTTTTTCTGGATGGGCGCTTTTGCGTCAGCTACCAATGATATTGCGTCAGACGGCATGTATTTGATCGCCTTGAAGCCAGAGCAGCAGTCATTTTTCGTAGGATTGCGCGGCACCTTTTTTAGAATAGGGATGATCACAGGTCAGGGTTTGATCGTCATGGTGGCTGGGTATTTGGAAACTAGTCTGGGTGATAATACCAAAGCCTGGTCTTGGACGATGATTATGGTAGGCGGATTGATGCTTTTGCTTACTGCCATAAACTTCTTTGCCACACCAAAAGTAGAAGAAGAATCTATCGAGAGAACTACGCGTGAAGCTAGCTTTGGTAAGGTATTTACCACCTTTTTCACCAAGAAAAATATTGGGATCTCACTGGCATTCGTATTACTCTATCGTCTGGGTGAATCTCAGCTGGTAAAAATGGCCTCTCCCTTTCTTTTGGAGGAAAGACAGACTGGAGGCTTGGGATTGAGCACATCCGAGGTCGGTTTTCTCTATGGAACTATAGGCGTGATCGCTTTGCTTCTGGGTGGAATACTAGGTGGAATCGCGATCTCGCGCCATGGACTAGGCAAATGGATGATCCCAATGGCTCTTTCGCTCAACCTTCCAAATTTGCTTTACATTGCTTTGGCCTATTTCCAACCTGAGAATATAATCTTTGCCGGAACTGTAGTCGTGATCGAGCAATTTGGTTATGGTTTTGGCTTTGCAGCTTACATGATATTTCTGATTTATTTGGCTGAAGGCCTCTTCAAAACCTCCCACTATGCGCTTGCAACCGGGTTTATGGCGATGGGCATGATGCTACCGGGAATGATTTCTGGTTATATCCAAGAGTATTTGGGCTACACCGGTTTCTTTATCTGGGTGGGAATTGCCATGATTCCCGCGTTGGCAATCGCTGCAAGTGTGAAGTATCCTAGGGAGTTTGGAAAGAAAATGGAGTGATTTCGGGTTTACGATTTACAAGGCTCACAGCTATTCCTTTCCACCCTTCCTACTCACCTCTGTTGATATTAGCAAGCAAGAAATTTTACACTACTTCAATTATCCAATCTTTCAAACCTTAAATGAATTTCAACCAAAAAATCGCCCAATGCTTTTCTCCCGCAGCTTTTATCCATGATACGGAGGAAAACTACCAAGCCATAGAAAAGCTTATTCAGGAACAGGAAATCGGTGGGTTGACCTTTTTTCACAGCCGTCATTCAGCTGCTGCCAACTTCGAAAAGCGCGCTGAAGTGCTCGATGTAACAGGAACCTTAGAGAAAATGATTGGTTTGATCAATCGGTATCAGGCCATTTCAAAAACGCCTCTGCTGATCAGTATAGACGGAGAATATGGCCTGGCGATGCGGATTGAGAAAACCCCTCACTATCCCTTTGCGATTACTCTCGGAGCTATCAAAGAAAATTCGCTGGAACTGATAGAAGAAGTTGGATATAGAATGGGGCTGGACATGAAAGCTGCAGGAATTCACCTCAATCTAGCTCCATGTGCTGATGTAAATACCAATCCAAACAATCCTGTGATTGGGTACAGATCTTTTGGGACCAATCCTCAAGAAGTTGCTAAAAACTCTCTAGCCATGTACCGAGGCATGAAAAAAGCTGGGATTGGAGCTTGTTTGAAGCATTTTCCCGGGCATGGAGATACACAGGTGGATTCACATTTAGGTCTTCCGGTGATTCAAAAGACCAAGGAAGAACTGCTGGCTGAAGAACTGCTTCCATTTCAATATGGAATAGATCAGGACGTTGAAATGATCATGGTCGGGCACTTGGCAGCGCCGGCATTGTCAGGCGGAAAGGAAGTTGCTGCCAGCATTTCCAGGGAGGTCATAACTGATTTGCTTAAAACTGAAATGGGTTTCCAAGGCTTAGTCATCTCAGATGCTCTAAATATGAAGGCTGTTGCCAACTTGTTTCCTGAGCCGGGACAACTCGAATGGGAAGCTTTTCAAGCGGGAAATGATATTCTTTGCTTTTCTGATCATGTGAAAGAAGGCATTGAGCAAATCGCTAAAAACGCCTCCGACGATGATATTGAGAGAGTTTTTCAAAAAATATGGGCTACAAAAAAGAAGTTGGGAGTCTTTGATTTTAAGAAATTGGATGTTCCAGCCTTTGACTGGGAAAATCATGCTGCCTTGCAAAGACAACTAGCCCAAGCTTATGTAAGGTTGGTTTCTGGTGAAATTGCTACCGAGAAATTGCAAGATTTGGCAAAAGAAGGAAAGCTGGTTTATCAAAATTACTTTGGCCAAGCAGAATCCACTTTTTCTAAAAACCTCCATCAAAAGTATGAAGCAGGAATTTCCAAAACTTCCGTTTCTCATGCTGAAAAAGTAATTATTTCCCTTTTTGTTCCTTCCCACAAACCACTTAATCAATTTGGAATGGCTGAAGAGCAATTGGCTGAAATCAAAAGTTTAGCCCAAACCAAGTCCTGTATTTTAGTGCATTTCGGAAATCCTTTGGCTTTAAAGCATTTAGGAAATCTAGGAGATTTTGAAGCAGTGATTTGTGGGTATCAAGGTTTTGAAGAAGCTCAGGAAGCGGCTAGCGTCTTTTTTTGACAGCTGACTATGCAGCAAATAATCAGAGGCTTAAAGAAAAGGTAGCCTCCTTACGTGTTTCAGCCTGATTCTGGCAAAAGAATTTTAATTAGAATAACCATCAATACTGCTTCCGGAGAAGCGTAACTGTAAGAAGCAGGACAACTTAAGAATGCGGCCTCGCGAAAAACTATGTGGTATTTGACGCTAAACTAGTATCAACAAAAAAAGCCGGTTTTCTTTTCAGAAAAACCGGCCTCAAAAGAAATCATCATGTACTAATTAAAAGAATAAATTCTTCAATTACATGTTGACTTCCTAAGCTTAAATATCTTCAAGCTCAATTTCAGCTTTGACAAGAACTGCATCTTCCCGCTGATCTTTTACTTTACCTAAGGCTTTATCAGAGAACGTCTTCAGGTTATTGTTTTCACCGTTGTCGTTTTGATTTTCAAACATCGAGATGTTGTCATCCAATAGCTCAATCTGGAAATTAACAAACGCCATATCAAAGTCTTCGCCTGTCAGCATCTCTAGTTCATCATATTTTGCCTGCATAGCTGCAGAAATTTCACCAGAAATTTCCACGTCAGTATCAGCTAAGATACTTTCAAGCTCAGCTCTACTTTGTGTATTTTCTTCCGAAAGCATGGTGCCGTATTCCAACACAGAATCATCTTCCCCATTGCTCAATGCAAGCTGACCAAAGCTAATCTGTGCATTGAGGTACTGCGAGGAAGTCATCGCAAAATTTCGGTCTTGTTGATTGTAGGTAGTTAAGATTGGCTCGTCATCATCTTCACAGGATGTCATACCTAAAAGACAGAATGCAGAAAGCAGCGTAGCTCCGGCAATTCTGGTTTTTCTGCGGAAAGTGTTTGCTGCGGATTGATTTACATTACTTGTTCTCATAATAAAATTAGTTGGTTTAGTGTTCCCAACTATTCTTACAATGACCATACCTACCGCCCTGATTTGATTTAAATGCAGATTTGTTTAAAAATGCCTGTGTAATGCTTACTCATTCTGTTGAATGTTTTACACTTTTAGTAGTTTACGGAGCTTAATTTTCTACCAATTGCCAGATCTCAAAAGGAATGTAATCCGGTTCTTCATCCCCCAGACTTGCCTTCACTAGTAATTTGTTGTCGGGTAGTGCCATTTCCACTAAACCAGTTGAGATCGTATGTTCACCTGGAAGTTGTACCCCATCTTTGAAAAGTATTAGGCTATAAAAATCCGGATCATAAAATCTAATAGGCTGACCTTCACTTTTCCTTCGTTCATACATTGACTCAGATTCTCCTTTTACATACATCAGCCCTAGTATCCTGTCATCAAACACGAGCAGCTGTCTATTCATCTCATAAAGTACTGGGCGTCCTCCTGAAGGCATACTTGGTAAGTTCGACTCTCGGATTGGAATATCATCTAGGGCTTGAAATGATTCGTGTTTCACAGGAATTCTCTTGATCACATGCCAATTAATTGGATTGTAAACTGTGATCTCATTATCCAAAGAAGTAGTAAAATACAATTCATTTTTCTTAGAATCAGAAGTGAAAATCGCATTCACATTTGAAGAAAATTTCTCATTTTCTATTCCTTTAAAGCCATTTCTGGCTGAGAGAGGAATAACTGATTTGATTTTACCATCGTTGGCATCAAAATAATCAAGCATAAAAGTTTTACTTGGAATTATGTCATTGCCGACCCTATTAGAGACGTCGGAAATAGTGAGAGCAAAAGACGGTGTATCTGCGTTGGTAAGAGCTACAAACGTTGACCTCGGGCCCGAGTAAATGACCGTAGTAGTCTTCGGTTCAAAACTAGTTTTCTTAATCAAATTGAACTCCAAGTCATATTTCAAAAGCTCCATCGAAGTCTGAACCCAGATATTTCCATCCGCTGAAAACCCCATAGTCAACGCTGACATGCGATAATCCTCCGGCCCTTCTCCTTCTCTTTTTTTACTAGTTAGTACCCTTCCATTTTCATCAAAAATAGCCAGCTCAATCCCCTCAGATCGTTTATTTAAAAAGCCTGCGAAAATTTTCCTCTTAGCATCATAATCCCTGATCCTAACGTCAGCTAGGCTCTCAACGCGTATTTCACCTACTTTTTTGAAGGTATAACCTTGTGCAAAAAGAGTAACTGATAAAAAGGTTGCGCTTAAGAAGAGTGCAGTTTTAATTAGAAAATTATTCATGCAGTAGAGGATTGAAAACCAATCAAATACAATAGTTAGTGAAACTAAATTTAGTTTTTGAAGTTTTCCACCGTAAACTTATACACGATCTCGTGCAGGTACTTCTCGCCGGGAGCTAGCGTGGTAGATGGAAAGTTTGGCTTATTTGGACTATCTGGCCAGGCTTCTGGCTCTAGGCAAAGCGCCCAATGCGGTTGGTAGATCTTGCCATCTGCTCCGGCGAAGTTCCTTACATGATTAGCAGTATAAAGCTGAACGCCAGGAGCAGTCGAAAAAACCTCCATCACACGTCCACTATCAGGATGCTTGACAACAGCTATTTTCTTGAGTTCATCAGAATTGGTTCTTTTTGTGACATAGTTATGATCGAATCCTTCTCCCAAGGCATCCAACTGAGCTCCTAGATTTTTTGGCGTTTGAAAATCGAAAGGAGTTCCAGCCACCTCTTTTAATTCCCCTGTAGGAATTTGTTCAGGACCTGTAGGAGTAATCGCATTTGCAAAAATCTGTAACTCGTGATCGCGTACATCGCCCGTGATTCCATTAAGATTAAAATAGGAATGATTGGTCAGATTGACGACAGTCTTCTTATCCGTGGTAGATTCGAACCTAAGCTTGAGCTCATTGTCATTTGTCAAAACGATCCAATGCGTAGTCATTAAATTACCAGGAAATCCCTCCTCCCCATCCACGCTTTTATAAGTCATTTTCACTCCTAATCCACCCTCTTCATAGTAAGTTTCAGCATCCCAAACTTTGACACCGAAGCCTTTGGCTCCTCCATGCAGGGTATTCTCACCATTGTTTTTGGTGATGTTGTAAGTCTTATCATCTATTGTAAAAGAAGCTTTGCCTATCCTATTTGCATATCTTCCTACTGCTGCGCCGAGATATGGACCATTTTTGGTGAAATAATCGGGAATAGTCTCTAAAGCCAACACCACATTTTCAAGCTTTCCTTCTCTGTCTGGAGCAATTATTCTAGAAATAATGCCTCCATAATTAGTCAATTCCACCTGCATATTCCCGTTGTCAAGGCTGTATTTATACACGTTTTTACCATTCCAGGTACCCACATTTTCCACTCTGATTCCTAAGGTAGATTCTTGTATCACTGTCATTTTGGTTTGAGATAAACAGACTGCCCCTGAAAAAAGGAGTATCAGTGTCGCTAGGTTTAATTTTAAGTTCATGAGCTATGATTGAAAAATTGGAATAGTCAAGATTGGAAAATAAAGACTAAAGTCAAAGCGCTTTACTTAGCATTAGATAGATTGAAAATTCAAAAATCTCTAGTTCTCAAATCTCCAAATCATCTTTTATGATTTGCTTCGATTTTATCTAGCTGTCTTTGGAGCTCGGCTCTATCATACATCTTTCCCTTCATGACGACCAAAATTGGATATTTCAGCGTATTCAGATCTTCCAAGGGATTTTTTTCGACCATCACAAAATCAGCGGACAATCCTGCTTTGATCATCCCCCAATCGTCTTCTTGTTCAAAATAAGCCGCAGGATTGACTGATCCGGATTTCAAAATCTCATAATTCGACATCCCGGCTTCAGACATCAATTTTATTTCATTATGTATGGAAAAACCAGGGACATTAAATACCTGCGGAGAGTCTGAAGCCATAAGCATAGGCACTCCTGCTCGATGAAGTGATAGAAATAGTTGATTTCTGAATTCCATGTGAGGCTGAACATTTTCTATGGTCAGTATCCCTCTTTCTTCATAGGGAGTTTTGGCATTGATCCAGCTTTCCACCTGAGCTGCTGACATGTATTTCATTTCGGGAATATTCCGGTATTCCTCTGCGGGCTTTGAACCAAAGAATCGATCGTATAAGGTCAACGTAGGTGCAATCCAAACCTCGTTCTCTAAAGTCATCTCTATTAATCGTGGCAGTTTGGCTTGATCAGCCTCCTCTACCAGAAGCATAGAAAACGGCCCCGCGATACTAGGTTCCAATACCTTGGAATAATCCGGCACCATGGCTTCCAGGTAGCCATCGATATGCTCTATAGATTTGTATCCATTTTCCAAACTTACCTCCAGGCCAACATCTAAGGAAACATGGCCGCCAAAAGGAATATCAAGTTCTTTGGCAGTTTTTGAGATCGCCATAAATTCCTCCATGGACAGTCCAGGGTGCAATTTCAAATGATCATAACCTGCTGCTTTTTCCTCTCTGACTAGCTGTGCCGCTTGATCCGCCGATGAGACTGAGCCTCCACTAAATGACGGGCCAGACAAAAATAAACGTGGACCAGCCATTTCACCGGATTCTACCTTTTCCTTCAAAATCAAATGAGATGGATGCCCGATCATCCCTCGCACACGCAGGACGCCATTCGCTAAATAAAGCCACATCGCTTCCTCCTGCAGTTGCATAGTTCCATTCTGAGCCACAGGCAGATGAGAATGGAACTCTGCCAACCCAGGGTACACGTAGTTTCCCTTGCCGTCAATCACCTGATATCCTGCAAACTCTATAAGTTCGGAAGCTGGGATAATCTTCAGGATTTTACCCTTATCTATTACAATTGATTGGTTTCTTAGGATTTGGTCATCTTCCAGAGAAACGATGTTCACATTGGAAAGCAAATAACTTTGAGCAAAACCACTATTTATAGAGAATAGGAAAAGCAGAAAAATAGTCGTCAATAGTTTCATGATCAGGTTAAGTAGGAGGTGCGGATTTCAATTTCGCTTTTAAAAATGAGTTAATCAAAAGCCATCCCACGCTAGCAAAGCAAAATTCCCCCAATCTCCTAGTGACTTTGCCTGACTGAAACTCTCAAATATCTCAGTGCTTCTGCAAGCATTTCATGTGGAGTTTGACAAATATTGAGCTTCAAACCGTAGCTAGGTTCCTCCCAGGTGGCAAATTGTGAATCCAGCATACCGGCCTTCATGTAGTGATTTTTGCGCGCTAGCATTCTACGCCAGATCAGATCCCGCTCTCCCTTGAGATGAATCCACCTCACGTCATCCTGCACTTTCAGCAACTCTCTGTAACTTTCTTTCAAAGCCGAACAAGCCAAAACCGCTCCTCCTGTTTTTTCGGACTCCTGCAGCAAATTGGCCAAAGTCAATAACCAAGGCATTCTATCGTTGTCATCCAAAGGGAACCCTTGGCTCATTTTTGCGATATTTTCTTTGGGGTGAAAATTATCAGCATCAAAAAATGGAAGACCCAAGGCCTCAGCTATTCCAGTTCCAATAGTTGTTTTACCTGTTCCTGAGACTCCTGTGACTATAATTAGCATGGGTGAAAGTTAGGAAAAAATTTGTAGTACTCCAGATTCATTAATCTTCGTGGGGGTCGTTAAGGTCGAAGCATAGGTTCGAATAGGTTGCAGTCAAGAAAAATAATCTGATGAATAAACTTAGCCGTCCCTAATATGAAAACTACATTTCATCAGGTAAAAGTTGATACTATAGAAACTTTCACAAAAATTTTATAAAAGTTCGTTTTATTAAAAAACATTTTTTAGATTTGTTTACATAAATTATACTAGTAAAAAAATGTGTAGGTGTAAGGAATCGGCGTAGAAACCAACCTTGTCCAACTGCAAAAAATCAGACCTAACGCATTGATTACTTACTAGTTGAAATAGCTTATCTAACCTAGTCTATCAAAACAAACCTGTCTAATCAGTATGCTAAGTAAGTATCCGCTTTCAGAAGTCGAAAAAAGTTTTCTCAAGGAATCCGGCGTAGAAAAGATCAGCACTCTCATTCCTTACCTTCAAGTTGACAATTTTCCAAAACTAGGCTTGCTCACCGCTTGCCGATTTTTGGAATGGGCATCCGCCAATCCTGAAGGTGTTATTAGTTTGCCAACTGGCAAGACCCCAGAATTTTTCATTAAATGGACTCAGTTCCTACTTGAAAACTGGGACAACAAAAAAGGCAAGGATGTTCGAGAAAAATATGGCTTAGGAAACACCAAGAAGCCAGTTTTGAAGGACTTGACATTTGTCCAAATTGACGAATTTTACCCGATTTCTGCCAAGCAGAATAATAGCTTTTTCGACTACGTAAATAAATTTTATATCCAAGGTTTTGGCCTTTCTAAGGAAAAAGCTATCCTGATCAATTCTGACGAGATCCCACTTGCAAACGGACTACATTTCAGTAAAGTATTCCCAGACCTGAAAGTAGATCTATCACTGAGATTCCGTGATCCTCAAAATGATCTGGAGAAACTTCAGCAGGAATCTATCTACATGATAGACCAGTGGTGTGGAGAATACGAGCAAAAAATAAGAGACGCAGGAGGAATTGGCTTTTTCCTGGGCGGAATCGGCCCGGATGGACACATCGCATTTAATACCAGAGGTTCGCATTTGTTTTCTGTCACTCGATTGACAGAAACCAACTTTGAAACTCAGGCGGTAGCGGCCGGAGATCTGGGCGGCATTGAAGTGTCTTCTAATCGCTTGGTAATCACGATCGGCCTGGATACGATTGTTTACAATCCTGAAGCGGTAGCTATTATCATCGCGGCAGGTGAAGCAAAAGCAGGCATCGTAAAGGATTCACTAGAGACGCCACTCAACAATGTTTTCCCAGGAACTATACTTCAAAAACTGAAGAATGGCCGATTCTACCTTACCAAAGGCGCTGGTGTGAGATTGACAGATTCGGTGGATGCTTACTACGAAAAAGGCGAATGGACTTGGGAGAAGACAGAGAGAGCGGTCATAGATCTCTGCAAGAAACTCGGCAAGTACGGGCACCGAATAAAATTGTCAGATCTCAAAGCTGACAAATACACGAAATTAATTCCTGATCTATCCGAAGATACGGTGAAGCAGGTCATGAATAGCATAGAAAATAAGCTGAGCAAAGGACTGGAACAAGAGCGAAACGAAGTGCTTCTCCACACTGGTCCGCATCACGATGATATTTCATTGGGTATTTTGCCTCATATCACGAATCAGCTTCACGAGCCTACCAATGAAGCGCACTTCTCAGTCTTAACTTCTGGTTTTACGGCTGTGACCAACACATTTGTCATCGAGACCTTACAGCAGACGAAGAAGTTGCTGGACAATGGTAAGATTCAGATGGTTCACTTCGAAGATTTCTTCGAAGTAGGCTACAGCCTGAAAACTGACAAAGACGTCTATCACTACTTGACAAATGTAGCTTCAGAAAATGCAGACGAACGTTTAAGAGGATTGTGTCACCGGGTAGTTCGGGCGTTGGTGATCGTCTATGAAATCAAAAACAAAACCCAACTCAGAGAAACGATCAACGATGTCATCAGCATCTTAAAAAATAGCTATGATGGAGAGAAAAACTCATCGAAAGTGCAGAAGCTTAAGGGCATGATTCGTGAGTTTGAGGAAGAATTGGTTTGGGCGCACTTCGGAGTACAGGTGAAAAATGTTCACCACCTAAGACTTGGCTTCTATACTGGCGATATTTTCACCGAGCAGCCTGACAAAGACCGTGATGTAGAGCCAATCGTGGAAATGTTCAGAAATGTAAAGCCAACAAAGATTAGCTTGACCTTAGATCCGGAAGGATCCGGCCCTGACACGCACTATAAAGTCCTTCAGGCTACCGCAGCGGCGGTGAAAAAGTGGGGAGAAGAAGCTGATATCAGTGAACTGAGAATCATTGGGTATAGAAACGTATGGTTCAAATTTGAGCCGCATGAAGTGAACGTAATCGTTCCTGTTTCACTTGGGGACATGTCAGTAATGGAAGATTCTTTTGCCAACTGCTACATGAGTCAAGTGAATGCATCCTTCCCAAGCTATTCTCACAATGGTAAATTCAGTACCGTAGCCAAAAGAATCTGGGTGGATCAGCTAAGTGCTATTCAACTTCTGCTGGGTAAGAATTACTTTTACCAACATGACCGTGCCAAAGTACGATCCAGTCATGGCCTGATTTTCTTCCGCGACATGAGTGTAAAAGAATTCCTTGCTACGGCGAGGGAGCTTGAAAAGTCAATCGAGGGAATGCTCTAACAATGATTAAATAAGCCGAGACTGATTAAAACACGAGCAGTCTCGGCTTTTGAAATAACCTATTAACCTTATTATTTGTAGCCAATGGAAAAAGCCATTTTGGGACTAGACATAGGAGGCACCGGAATCAAAGGTGGTGTGCTAATCAATGGACATCTGGAAGATATACGATCCATAGCTACCCCTGCGCAAGAAAGTAAGGCCTTTATCCTCGAAACCATCGCCGAATTCATCGAATCCTACCTAGCTTATGACCTCATGGGAATCGGTGTAGGAATTCCAGGTTTGGTAGATATGCGTGAAGGTATAGTCCTAGGACTTTCGAATATCCCTGCTTTTCAGCATGTAGAGCTAAAGAAGTTTCTCACCGAGCGATTTGGAAAACCTGTGTTTATCAATAATGATGCGAATTGTTTTGCTTCAGGGGTACATAAGTTTGGCGTGGGTAAGAAATTCAACCATATGGTAGGACTTACCTTAGGCACTGGAATCGGAGGAGGCATAGTTATTAACGGTCACTTATATAGCGGAGTAAACTCCGCTGCGGGTGAATGGTGCGGAGCTACGTATTTGGATCATGACTTCGAGCATTATTGTAGCGGTAAGTTTTTTGAAAAATATTACCATAGTAAACCGAAGTCCTTGGCCAAACTTGCGCTAAAGGGAGATCCCACAGCCGTCAAAGCCTTCGACGAGTTTGGGCATCACCTCGGAGAACTTATCAAGCATATCTTGTACGCCTTAGCTCCAGAGGCTGTAATCTTGGGAGGATCTATCAGGAAGACCTATCCCCTATTCAAAAAATCTCTACTAAAATCAGTGTCAACCTTTAAATACCCAACGGTGATCGAGCGGTTTGAGATTTTGCTCTCAGAAATGGACGAAACTGCCATACATGGTGCAGTTGCTTTGGTAGAATTAGAAAATGAAGTTGTTAATAGTTAGTTAAAAATAGGTTTGCAGATAGTTTGAAGTGGCTTTTCTCGAAGGCCACTTTTTTTGTGTGTTTTTTTTAACCGCTAAGGACGCGAAGTTGGCGCAAAGAGCATTTTAGGGATAATCTGCCATCTTGAGTTCCTTTCTTGAGACCGCTACATTGCGTTTGACTTCTTCCAACTTGAGAAGGGACAATCAGAACTCCACATATTTAATTGTATTTCCAACACTCATTCCTTACAAAACTCCGCTATCTCTGCCTTCACATTTTCAAAATGTTTTTTCAATCCTTCGAAGTCACCTGCCTTAACCAGGTTTTTATCAATCAGCGAACTACCCATTCCTACTCCGAAAGCTCCCGCTTCAAAGAATGAATATATATTAGCCTTTGACACTCCACCAGTAGGAAGTAGTTTGACCTGATCCAGGGGTCCCAACACATCTTTGATAAACTCAACCCCAAGCTTGGTAGCGGGGAAAACCTTTACAGCAGAAGCTCCCAATGACCAGGCTTTATAGATCTCAGTTGGCGTAAAAGCTCCTGGAAAAATCGGGATATGAGCATCCACCGCATGCTCAATCACCGCTTCTGTGATGATGGGTGTGACGATAAATTGGGAACCAGCATCTATAGCATCCCTCAACTCAGTCAAACTACAAACTGTACCAGCTCCAATAGTTAGAGAAGGAAACTTATCTCTCAATTTTGAAATAATTAATCCTGCCCCTGCTGTATTCATCGTGACTTCTAGGGAGGTAAAACCTGCGGCTTCATAAGCTTGCGCGATGTTGAGAACAGTCTCCATACCTTGCCCTCTAATAATCCCTACGATTGGAGCCTTATGAAATCGTTCCCAAAAAAGTGAATTCGTATTTTCCATCTTTTGCTAGTTTGGCTGAAATGATCAATGATCTTTTGTACTCAGGGTACTAGGGCTAAAGCTAAGCACTTTTGGAAAGACCAACCCAACTTAAAGGTTTAACTAGTCCACTATGACTAGATTAATTTTCAAAATATTAAATTTAATAGCGGACAGAATTGTCCGTATTTCAAAATATCTTACATTTGGAATTATACTAGAATAGGTCAAATGTTTTCTAAATCATGTGAGTACGGGCTCAGGGCAACAATTTTCATAGCAGAGAGATCCTCTGCCAGTGAACGGGTAGGCTTAAAAGCTATTGCCCAGGCGATTGATTCTCCAGAAGCTTTTACGGCAAAGATTCTTCAAGTCCTCACAAAAAACAACATCGTAACCGGCATCAAAGGCCCTAACGGAGGCTTTATGATAGAGGAGGAACGAATGAGTGAAATAAAACTCATTGAGATAATTACTATTCTAGATGGGGATAAAATATTTTTTGGCTGTGGCCTAGGTCTAGCCCAATGTGATGATAAATTCCCGTGTCCACTGCACAATCAATTTGTGAAAGTGAAGGTAGAATTGCGAAAAATGTTTGAAAGAAATACCCTTCGAGATATCATCTACAGTAATAATCGCAAGAATTTGTTTTGGCTTAGGCGGTAAGATTACCTCTTGATTATCGACTTCGATGCCAATAATCTAAAAAAGCCCAATTCCTCACAGAATCGGGCTTTGACTTTTAGATGAAATCTCTAATCTCTATTTCTCTAATCTCTAATCTCTATTTCTCAAATCTCTAATCTCTTTTCTCAAATCTCTTTTCTCAAATCTCTAACTTATTTCGTCAGCGGCTTATCTCGCAGCATCTCGACCATATCCACCGGCGGAGGGGTATTGTCACCCAGCAAATGTTGAACGAAATAATCTCCCATTCTCCAGAAGAAATACTCCGTCATATCCCCATAGCCGTGACGCTGCCCAGGAAGTAAGACAAAATCGAATCGCTTACCAGCTTTCATCAGCATATTCGCCATACGAATTGAGTTGGCCGGATGCACATTATTATCCACATCTCCATGAGAAAGCATCAGGTGCCCCTTTAAGTTTTTCGCCAAATCAGGATTCTTCTCGATCTGATAGATAAACGTCGTGTCACCTTTGGCATTTATCTGCTCCTTCACGCCGTGATGCTTCTCAGACCACCAGCGATTGTAAATGTTGTTTTCGTGATTTCCGGCAGATGAAACAGCCACTTTGAAGATATCAGGATAAACCAGCATTGCTGCCGTGGACATAAATCCTCCACCAGAATGCCCATGAATCCCAACTTTAGAGGCATCGATGAACTCATGACGATCCGCTAATTGCTCGATTGCAGCCTTTTTATCCGCCAGTCCATAATCTCTCAAATCTCCGTAACCGTAGTTGTGATACCACTTGGAGCGGCCAGGATGACCACCTCTATTTCCAAGCGTCACTACTACAAAGCCAAACTGAGCCAGACGATCTGTACGATCCATTCTGGCAGAAAAAGCCTTGTCCACCGCCTCTGTTTGAGGGCCAGGATAGACATATTGGATCAGTGGATATTTTCTCGTAGAGTCAAAGTCAAACGGCTTGTACATCACCCCATACAAATCTGTGATTCCGTCGTCTGCTTTAAAAGTGAAAGGCTCTGGGAATTGATAGCCTGCGGCAAAAAGATTGCTCAAATCTGCCGTTTCCAAATCCATGATTTTCGCACCAGTTCTATCGTGCAAGGTGGATACAGGTACCGTATTTACTCTGGAATAAGTATTCACAAAAAAGCTTCCTGCATCATTCATAACAGAAGAATGATTGAAATCACCTTTGTTCAACAGGGTAATCGCTCCTCCGTCTAAACTCACGGAATACAAATGCTCATAATAAGGATCTTCCCCTTTTTCGCGTCCATTCGCCACAAAGAATAAACGTCTCCCCTTTTCATCCACGCGCTCTACTCGATCTGTGTGAAAAGCACCAGAAGTCAACTGTCTTTTCAGCGTTCCGTCTTTGCCATATAAGTAGAAATGTCCCCAGCCGTCACGCTCAGACCAGAAAATCAGCTCATCTCCACCATTGACTAACTCTGGGCGAGGAAAATCTATGTAAGTATTGCTTCGCTCTTCGATCACCACTTCTTTGGTACCAGTAGTCAAGTTCCATCTTGCGATATCCACTCGCTTGAGGTCTCTGGAGGTAATCCCAAAATAGAATTCATCTGCATCACCTAGCCAAGTAGAAGCCCTAAAATCATCATCGCGCGCATTGGCCGGAGCTGGAGCCGAATAGAGATTCACCGACTGATCTTTGAAGGTAGCAATCGGCAGGTTTTTCATTTCTTTGCTGTCAAAGGAATAGTGATACACGTACTCAATCGGCTGCTCCTTATCTCCCGGCATCGCATATTTGTACGTCTCCAAAGTCGGACGTGGATCGCGGGTGTTATGAAGCACCCACAGGTCCTTTACTTTTCTTTGGTCTGTTCTGGAAATCACAAATTCTGAAGAAGCTTCATTCCAAAGCACTCCAGCACGCTTCCTCTTGTCCTTATTTTTCTCCATTTCTTCATTATCCTCTCCTCTTCCACTAGATCCATAGGCAAAATCCTCCACTCCATCCTCGGTAAGCTGGTGTTCTACCACAGTACTATCTTTCTCGTCTTTTACCGCTTTCAAGAAGTTCTCTTTGTCCATCCAATACAGGTTGTTATGCTTCGCAAAAACGATTTTGGATGAATCTGGGGCAATATTCGCCCAGGAAGCTCTCTCGGGATCTTTAGGCGCATCGGTGATCTCTGTTAGCTGCTGATTGCTGATAGTATAATGGAAGACAAAGGTTTTTTTCTCCATAGAATCCTTCTTGCTTTTGTCTTTGGCTTTAATCTCTGCCCAGTCCTTTTTCAATACTTCCTCAGTACCTTTGACTTTGAATCGGATGGTGTTTTCGTCCTCAAGAAATTTCAACGACTCTAATTTCAGGTGTTGCCCATCTACAGGATCTTTGGTTATTCTGGTGATTTCCATGGCTAGTTTGTCCTTGTCGAAAAGCTGGCTTTTGGTCTTTTTAACTGGATCGACTAGGTACCAATTGCGGCCTTCGCTGGTTTCGTATTCGTACCAAAAACGATCTGATTTTTTCAACCAATGCGGTGAAACCGATGTGGAAAAAACCATTCTTTTCATTTTCTCCGGAGAAAACCGGGCTGCCATTTCATAATTTCCTTCGTACACCTGCTCTTGGGAAAAGCCGGTAGTCCAAGTCAGAAGGAAGGCAAATGCGAGTAATGTTTGCTTCATAGTAGTTCGTCTATTTGGGAAAACGAAACTAAATCAAAGTAGAAAAACTCCACTCACCATTAATGTAATTTACCGTATGGACTTGCTAGTCGATATTCAGTACAATTGCGTGAAGAATGGGATTTTCATTTTTGCTTCCACATCTACCGTCAAAAACATGACATTAGTCATTAACACGCTATTTTAGGCTGGAATGGTATCAGAGCTTACCTTATAATTTCATATTTTTAAACAGAAAAATCTCCTGAAATGGCACTTCCAAATTCTTTCAAGCGATTCCTGTTCAGATCCAGCCTGGTGCCTCCGCACAATTGGAGGAAGGCTGCGATTGTTTTAGTAGCCATGATTGTAGGGCTAGGC
Organism: Algoriphagus sp.; assembly: GCF_039969895.1. Classification (GTDB taxonomy): domain Bacteria; phylum Bacteroidota; class Bacteroidia; order Cytophagales; family Cyclobacteriaceae; genus Algoriphagus. The sequence goes on along the minus strand of NZ_JBDVMZ010000021.1, from coordinate 501,175 downwards.
TTTTTCATATTAAAAATCAGTAACGCCACGTCCTACCTCTCTGATGATCCACAAGCCTGCGTGAATTGCCACATCATGACGCCTCAATACATCACTTGGACGCATAGTTCTCACCGAGAAGTCACGGATTGCAACTCATGCCATGTCCCCCATGACAATGTGGTGAATAAGTATTTCTTCAAAGCAAAAGATGGGCTCTACCACGCCTCGGTATTTACCGCCAGAATGGAGCCTGAGGTGATAGTCGCCAAGCAGGCCTCCGCAAATGTGATTCAAAACAACTGCATTCGCTGTCATCAGGATCAAGTGACAGATGCAAAAACAGAAGCCTTTGTAGCAGATCACCTCGAAAATCGAACGGGGAGAACTTGCTGGGATTGTCACAGAGAAGTACCTCATGGAAGAGTTCGGAGTCTGTCTGCAATAGGAGCTCAGATCGAGCCTATCAAAGAGTATAGCCCAAAAGATCTATCCATAGTCCCTTCTTGGCTCAAAGAATCAATGGATAATTCCAAAACCTCAAACTAAGTAACTATGAAACCGAGTTTGATTCAAACTTCACAGAGAGAAATGACTACTGACCAGGCAAGATTCTCCCGAAGAAAAATCGGGACAGATCATCTGAACTATAAAATTAAATTATAAACACATGAAATCGAGCCTGCCTGGGGCAGACAGTCATGGCGAATAACGTCACACACCGGGATGATTATAACCATGCGAGATTCCATATGGCCATTAAAGATCAAATTATAAACATATGAAAAACTGGATACTTTTCTTGGGAACAGCAGTGGTAGTATTCCTGCTTGCGCTATTGGCACTAAATATTTTTGATCGTAGAAACGAGGCGAAATTCGCTTATCAGCCAAAAGTACAGCTGGAAGGAATAGAGCCTCGAGACTCGGTATGGGGAGAAAATTATCCTCGGCAGTATCAATCCTATATGAAAACCAAAGACACCACCTTCGTGAGCATGATCAATACGGGGGGTACGAACGATATGCTGGAGTCAAATCCTGAGTTCGTCATTCTCTGGGCTGGGTATGCGTTCAGTAAGGATTATAATTCTCCTCGAGGTCACGCGTATGCAATCGATGATATCCATCAGACACTTCGTACTGGAGCTCCTATGCAGCCGGGAGACGGAGTGATGCCAAGTACCTGCTGGACTTGTAAAAGCCCCGATGTGCCAAGATTGATGAGTGAAATCGGAGTGACTGAATTCTACAGCAGTAAATTTTCAGACTTTGGCTCGGAGATCATTAACCCTATCGGATGTGCAGATTGCCACAATCCTGAAACCATGAAACTCACTATCACAAGGCCTGCGTTGATAGAGGCATTTGAAGCCATGGGCAAAAACATCGACGAAGCCTCGCATCAAGAGATGCGCTCGCTAGTTTGCGCTCAGTGTCACGTCGAGTATTATTTTGATAAGAAAAAGCCAGATGCTGAAGGAGCAAATTACTTGACCTTCCCATGGAAAGACGGCATGGACGTGGATAATGTAGAAAAGTACTACGACAACATACAATTTGCAGACTGGGTAAATCCGCTAAGTAAAACACCCATGCTGAAGGCTCAGCATCCAGATTATGAAATTTACTCTCAGGGAGTACACGCCAAGCGTGGGGTGAGTTGTGCAGATTGTCACATGCCTTATCAGTCAGAAGGCGGTCAGAAATTCACTAATCACCAAATAGGCTCTCCTCTTTCTAATGTAGAAAATTCCTGCTTTGTATGTCATCGGGAGAAAGTAGATGCGCTAGTCTCTGATGTATATGAGCGACAGGCTAAGATCAAAGAAGGGTCTAGCAAACTACAGACACAAATTGCCATGGCACACATAGAAGCGAAAAAAGCTTGGGAACTTGGTGCTACAGAAGCTCAGATGAAGACTATCCAAACAGGAATCCGTCATGCGCAATGGAGATGGGATTACTCTGTAGCTTCACATGGGGCGGCATTTCATGCTCCTTTAGAAACCAGCCGTATCATTTCTTCAGGCATGGCGATCATCCAAGAAGCTCGAATAGAACTGACTAGATTGCTAGCAAGTCTTGGCTTCAATGAGCCAGTGCCCATGCCTGACTTTACGAGCAAAGATGCCGTGCAAACCTACATTGGGCTAGATATCCCTGCGGAAAGAGCTGCCAAAGCAGATTTCCTACAGCAAGTAGTACCTCAATGGCTAAAAGACGGCAAAGCAAGAGAATCAAAAATGGGTTCAAAAGCGGTAAGCAGCTCCAAATAAAACGAGTTGAACTTATTCTACCCTTTCAATCCAACCTCAGCAAGTGCTCAGCTATCCTATCTGAGCACATAGTATTTCCCAATGAAACACCTACTTTCTACCCGTGTCACACTGGTCTTGCTTCTTATTCTGGCAGGATCAATGGGGGCAGCTACCTTTATAGAAAATGATCACGGCACAGCCACGGCCAGAACTTTAGTATATGAAGCTTGGTGGTTTGAGGTGGTGATGATTTGGCTTTGTGTCAACTTCATTGCCCACATCAAACAGTACAGGCTGTTCAGCAAGGGGAAATTACCGCTTGGTCTCTTTCATGCAGCTTTCATAGTGATCATCCTAGGTGCTGGAGTCACCCGTCTTTTCAGCAAAGAAGGCATCATTCATATCCGCGTGGGATCAGCAGAAAATACCTATTATTCGGTGGGAAACTACCTTCAGCTAGCCTCCCAAGAAGGTGAGATTAAGCTTGAAAAAGCTGAGTTTGTCTCCAAAACATTTACTCCACAATCGTCCACTGTATCTCTGGATGGACATGATTTTCAAGTCAACTACGAACAATACATCCCTTCTGCTAGAATTGGGTATGCTCCGGGAGAGGAAACAATTCTTGAAGTATCCCTACTGACCAATGGTGAGCGTAACGACATGATTGTTCGTCCGGGTCAGCTGATAGACGTAGGTGAGTTGCTCGTAGGGATTGACCACCCAGAGGAGCAGGATATCAAAATCTGGCATACGGATACGGCTTGGATGATTTCTACGAAAGTTCACCTGCAACTCATGGAGATGAGTACGCAGCAGATGGGCATAGTCCACGAAGGAAGTACAGAGAAACTGAAGCTCAGAACTCTCTACCAATGGGAAAACGGTGCCATGGTCATCAAGTCAATACAAGATAATGTAAAGCTTATCTATACTCCTGAACTGGATGAGAATGTAGCTGAAAATTACGTAGATGCGCTTAAAGTTTCCATTGCTGACCCAGAAGGCAATTTGCTCTCTGAAGGGTATTTCCCCAAAGTCAGCTTCAAACCTGAATGGAAAACCTTCAGCTACCAAGGTAAAACCTACCAGCTCACCTATGGCCCAAAAAAAGAACAGCTTCCTTTTTCCCTCTATCTCAATGCATTTGAGCTCGACCGATACCCAGGATCTCAGAGCCCATCTAGCTATGCCAGTGAAGTCATGGTGCAGGATGAAGGTAAGGAATGGCCCGTTAGAATCTACATGAATAACGTCCTAGATCATAAAGGCTATCGCTTTTACCAATCTTCTTATGACTCTGACGAAGCGGGAACTGTCTTGTCAATCAACCAAGATAGACCAGGAACCTACCTCACCTATTTTGGCTACACACTACTTACGATAGGAATGTTTTTGACACTTTTTGCACCAGGTAGCAGGTTCAGCATACTTCAAAAGAAACTTGCTAAACTCTCCAAAACTGCTGGAATTTTTCTTTTACTGTTGCTGGCAAACGAAAGTCTGGCATCTGATTCTATTGCCAGGTATCTAGTTCCCGAAGAAAAAGCCATGGAATATGGGCGACTGATCGTCCAAGATTTAGACGGCAGGATGAAGCCACTTAATACCTTGGCCAATGAGATAATGCGCAAGCTGAGTGGCGGAAGTACAATTAAAATTCCGATGGGGGAAGCTAGTGTTACAATGACTCCTGAGCAATTTCTGCTGGCGGTGCAGCTTGACCCGGCCGGCTTTAGTGAACTTCCCCTGATCAAGATTGATCAGAAAAAATCCCAGGAAGTTTTTCAGGCTCTGGGAAAAGAACCTACAGATAGGCTGCGTTTTGTGGACTTTGTAAATGAGGAAGGCACTTATCTGTTAGGTGATTTGGTGGAAAAAGCAACCCTACTCAAGCCCTCCGAGCGAAATGAAGGACATAAGGAGCTGCTCAAAACAGATGAGCGTTTCAATATTTTCTACGGTATTTTGATAGGAGATTTCCTCAAACTCTACCCAAACAAAATAGACGATAATAATACCTGGTACACAAGCCAACAGTTCGCCATGGGCTTTGACGAAGAGGACGCAGTTTTCGTACAGAACATCGGAAATCTCTACTTGTCCAATCTCGCTGAAGGAATCAAGACCGGCAATTGGGAAGAAGCAGATGAAGCATTAGAGTATATTGCGCTATTTCAGCAAACTGCAGGAGCGGAAGTTTATCCTTCTGAGAATGAAATTGAGGCAGAACTGCTCTATACGCAACTTAATTTAGGAAATCGTCTATTCGGATACTTCTGGGTTTTGGGATTTCTCATGCTTGTGATCGGTATTATAAGATTGTTCAAATCTGGAAATGCACTGGAAGTTTACTGGAAATTCGGCACTATGCTCACCTGGGTTGGTTTGATACTGTTCACCTTTCATTTGAGTTTACGCTGGTATATCGCAAAGCACCCACCTTGGTCGGATGGTTTTGAGATGCTGGTGTTTGTGGCTTGGTGCATTTTATTAGTTGGATTGATATTTTCACAAAAATCCAGATTTACCATTCCGCTTTCCCTACTCTTCGCCGGAACTTTATTATTTGTAGGGTTCTTGGATTGGCTGAATCCTGAGATTACGAACCTTATGCCGGTGCTTCACTCCTATTGGTTGAAAATCCACGTGGCCATCATTGTGAGCAGTTATGCACCATTGGCTTTGGCAGCGATCATCGCTTTGCTTAGCCTTTTCTTGATCATCTTCAAGCCCACCACTCCGAATCCGCGTTGGTGGCTTTCTATGAAAGAATTGATTGTGGTGAACGAGTTGGCAGTTACCATCGGACTTTTCCTACTTACCATAGGAACCTTCCTCGGTGGAGTTTGGGCAAATGAAAGCTGGGGCCGATACTGGGCTTGGGATCCAAAGGAAACCTGGGCCTTAATTTCCGTTTTGGTGTATGTGATTGTGTTGCATTTACGATTGGTGCCTGCCACCAAAAATTCCATCGTCTATAACCTCGCCTCCCTCTGGGCTTTCAGCTCAATTATCATGACCTCTTTCGGAGTGAATTACTACCTCAGTGGATTGCATTCCTATGCCAAAGGCGATCCCGTACCTGTACCAACTTGGGTTTATTTTGCTGTTGCTTCGCTGCTTCTCATCTCAGTAGTAGCCATATTCAGGTATAAAAAACTAAGTGCTGAAGAAAAGTTAAATTTGTACATCTGATAAATTATTTCTCTTAAATTCAGTCGATTCTACCTACCCACCAGGATTTTCACATCTTCTTAACCCTCAGGTTACATCAGGCAACTAACCACTGGAATTCTTACTAGTTTTTTAATGATTAGCTGACACTGAGTTTAAGTGGGCTTTTTACCTTTCTACCAAAAGCAGAACCGTGAAAACCCACTTCAAAACTATCGTCATATCCGATGTACACTTGGGCACCAAGGGCTCCAAAGCCAAAGAAATTGCACGGTTTCTCAAGCAGTACAGTTGTGAAAATCTCATCCTAAACGGTGACATCATCGACGGCTGGCAACTTAAGAAATCAGGAGCATGGAAGCGAAAACACACACGATTTTTCAACCGAATCCTGAAAATGATAGAAACCCACCACACGAAGGTGTACTATCTCCGAGGCAATCATGACGATTTTCTAGATCAAATCCTTCCCTTCCAGCTAGGGAATCTCTCGATTCAAAAAGATATGATCTATGAAAGTCATGGCAAAAAATACTTCATTACGCATGGAGATGTGTTTGACAGTATCACCACTAATCTTCGTTGGATCGCCTATCTGGGAGATGTTGGTTACACTTTTCTTCTCTGGCTGAATAGTGTAGTTAATCACTACCGCATAAAGCGGGGCCTACCCTATTTCTCACTTTCTCAGTACGTAAAAGGTAAGGTCAAATCAGCTGTCTCATACATCGATCAATACGAGGAAGAGTTGGCTAAGATGGCCAAAGCAAAGGGCTGCGATGGGATCATCTGCGGACACATCCACAAACCAGAAAATAGAAGCATCGACGGAATCCACTACATGAATTCTGGAGATTGGGTAGAGACCATGAGTGCTCTAGCGGAGGATCAGGACGGCAACTGGCAGTTGATCTTCTTCAATGAAATCAACTTCAAAGAAACCATGGACGATAGCCTACATCGATTTTTTATCGGCAAGTCGGAATCGAATGTAGTACCTCTGAGAGAGGTTTCATTCGTCAAACCCAATGATGACCATGATACTCCTGCCATTTCCTCCATCCAATGAGATCCTACCGGAAGAAAAACATCCCTAGCACAAGTAAAAATCTGCCGGGGGTCATTCTCCAAAAGGAAAGTCTGAATTGGATATGTACCTACAGCAAAACAGTATAAGCTTATGAGATTTCTATTTATTGTTCAGGGTGAAGGGAGAGGACACATGACACAAGCCATTGCTTTTGCTAAAATGCTAAAAAAACAAGGGCATGAGCTGGTCGGAGTAATCGTAGGCAAATCAAAGCGCAGAGAGATTCCTGAGTTTTTTTGCCGAGAAATCCCCGCACCTATTTATCTGGTAGAAAGTCCAAATTTCGCTTGTGATTCTACTCAAAAAAAGATTTTGATTGGAAAAACCATCAGAACCAACCTAGCCAAATCAGGCATATTTTGGCGAAGCCTACAGCAAATCAACACGCTGGTTCAAGCGGAAAAGCCAGACATCATCCTGAATTTTTACGATTTATTGGGCGGATTTTATAATGCGCTTTTTAGACCAAAGGCTGATTTCTGGGTAATTGGGCATCAATACTTGATTGATCATCCCACGTTCAGATTTGCCCCGTCAAAAGGGTTGAATAAATTCCTATTTAAACTCAACACGAGGCTGACTGCCATTGGAGCCACTCAAAAACTGGCGCTCTCGTTTAGCTACTTACCTTCGACACGGGACATTACAGTTGTTCCACCTTTGCTCCGAGAGGAAGTGAAAAAACTCAAGACCACTCCAGGCTATTTTTACCTAACCTACCTGGTGAATCCAGGCTATTCATCCGAGGTCATCTCTTTTGCAAAAGCAAATCCTACCCTGCAAATCCGCGCCTATTGGGATGGAAAAGACGCTAAAAAAACGGAGTTCTTGCTACCAAACCTGAGTTTTCATCGTGTTCATGACCAACATTTCCTTCAAGATATGGCTGCATGCAAAGGGCTGGTAAGTACGGCTGGCTTTGAGTCTATTTGCGAAGCGATGTATTTGGGCAAGCCGGTGATGGTCATTCCAGTGAAAGGGCAATACGAGCAAGCCTGCAATGCGCTGGAAACTGTTCATGCCGGTGCAGGAATTGCCTCAAATAATTTTGATTTTGGTAAGTTGGAAAAACTTATTCAGTCAGGATTTAAACCAACTGATTCTCTATCAGAATGGACTGAAACTTGGTCTGCTGTCTTCGAACAGCTCCTTCCTGAAACAAAAATGACTGAACCAGATCTTATCCTGACTCAGTCACTTTTGTTAGACTAGTTGCAATCCTAACAGTTATTCAAAGCTCTCTGCTCTGGGCTGAGTTCTGATATGGCTTTGAAAATGACCTCTCCATTTTCCTCTACCCGGTAGTAAGGAAAGTTTACCATTTTCACCTGGCGTCTCTCTGGAGCCGCCATGCTGAGAAACTTCTCTTGCAACTCATTGTACAGCTGGAACATTGCTTTTCGCTCCGACATGGATAGATAGGCGTCATTTCTACCACTATTACGCTTCAATTCGTATTGGTAATAGACTTTCTTGTAAGCTTCCACTTGTTTTGCTGGCGGAGGTGGAGGAGGCAATTTGCTAAGCTCATCAGCAGTCAGATCTTCTCTCATTTTATAATAAACCTCTCCATTCGACTCCAACTTCATGTACGGCGCAAAAGGATGAATAGGTCGTTCAACTTTTGCTTTGTCATGAAATGGGATCTGGAAATACATACTTCCCAATTCAGAGAACATATCTGTCAGCTCCTGCTGTTCGGTTTTGCTTCTTGTTACGAAATGTGGAGCTTGGTCTCGAAGCTTTTCATAGGCTGCATTAGCATCTTTGTAAGCTTGAAGTTGATCTTGGATCTGCGCAGCTTTTACAGCAGGAGGCCATTTGGATGAAGTTTCACTTTTCTGTTCGGCCACAGGATCATTAACTTTTTTCACCCAAGGTTTGCCATGATTTGTTCGCTTATCAGATGGATAGAGATAAAATTTATCATCTTTTGTCAGCGGATCTCCATTGCCAGATTTAGCTCCGTAGGCATTTTCATACCCCTCAAGACTATACATATGGACTTGATGTTCCTGAGGAAAGCGCTCAGAACGCGCATTCTCATGCACGAAACTATCAAAGAACATAGCAATATCAGAAGTATTCATATCCGCTAGTTGAGTATTTGGAATCACCTTAGCATCCAGCCAAAGCGCGTAATTCTCCTTGTTCTTCCAAGCTTCAAATTCAGCAGTGCTAGGTTTCTTTTTCGCAGGGGGTTTTAATGGTCCCAACAACATTGACTTTTCAGACTCTGAAAGTTCATTGTATGATTTCTGAATCAACTCCTTTGATTCATTCTCAACGAAAATCGATGCATTTCTGTAATACTTTTCTTTCTCCTCCTCCTGTGCTGCTGTAAGTCCGGGTTTTTGAACTTGCAGTAGATTGACAGATACCTCTTGACCATTTTGTATGAATTGCTCACTACTTAATTCTTCAAACTCCTCCGTAGCGCTAGATGCATAGTAAATCCTACGAATCTCCAGATCTCTTAAGACTGCCTGAAAATCACTCAAATTCCCCATAGAAAGTCCTGATTCAGTGACCAAATTAATCTTTACATCACCCTGTGATTTTTTAGTCTCGCTTATCAACTCCTTTACAGCGTCCAAGTCATACTGCTCATTTTTATAGTGAATCAAACCGTCTGGTTTCAGCATGAAAGTCAAATCAAAATCCATAGGCTCGAGATATTTTTGATTTGCGGTGTTTACATACACTTCACTCTCTGTAGATACACGCTCTTGTTTTGCAGCTACTCTTTCACCGAAAAAGTAAACCATACCTCCCAGCATTGGAACCAAGATCAATAACTTGATCCAGCCATTTGCACTCATTGATTTTCTCTTCATCATTTCAAATCGTTTTTTGGTTAATGAAAAATTCAGGGTACTTGCCAAGCCATATTTCTGCTCTGACTGCATTATCGCTAGTAGTTGGCTTTCGTATTTTTCCAGAGGAGTGCTGCGCAAAGCCTCTGCATCTGCTATAAATTCATGGTTGAGTTTGATAGCTGCTTTCGCCCAATACAATCCTGGATGAAACCATAAGGGAATCATCAGAGCTTCGATAAATAAAATATCCCAGCTATGTTTTTGCTCCACATGTGTGCGCTCATGCTCAAAAACAGCATCGGTGAATTTCCCGGTTTCCAGATCTGATTCTGATACGAAAATGTATTTTAAAAATGAATAAGGAAGAGATTCCTCCTTAAGCAAAACAAGGGTCTGATCTCTGTAGCTAACCTTCACATTTCGCTGAATCTGATTGACAAGCACTTTGATATTTCTCACAAATCGATACAAGAAAATAAGTGAAATCAGCCCATATAGCCCAATTAGAGGGTATTCCCAATTGAAAGGGGTTTTGGCCATTGATTCAACTACCTGCTCCTCATTGAATTTCTGACTTGACTCTTTAGAGTAAAAAGGTTCAGAAATACTCTCTGATGGTACAGCTTCAGAATAAACAGGCGTAGCATTGATTTCGACTGGAGTGGCTACTATTTCCGCAGGAACCTCTATGGTATAAAGAGGAATCAGAAATGAAGCTACAACCGAGAACAACAGGAAAAATCGATTGAACCTATGCATCGCTTCTGACTGTAAAAGAAGTCGGTGAACTCCCAGCAGGATAAGTAGGCAGAGCGTAGATTTAAGTAAGTAAATCATCATTTCTTCAAGTTTAGCTGGTCATCAATGATACTTTTCAAGTGTAGAAGCTCCTCTTCGGAGAGTTCGGCTTTTTTGGTAAAAAAGGAAGCAAACTGTGCCGGCGAGTCATTGAAGAAGTTTTTGATCAAACCTTTCAGATGCTTAGCAAAGTAACTTTCCTTAGTGACTAGCGGATAGTATTCTCGTAGTTTTCCAGCCGCCTCATAGCCTACAAATTCCTTTTCTTGCATCCGCTTGAGTAACGTAGAGATCGTGGTAGTAGCAGGTTTTGGCTCCTTGTATGCATCCAACAGATCCTTCATAAAAGCCCTTTTCAGCCTCCACAAATGGTTCATCAATTCCTCTTCTGCTCTGGATAGTTTCATAGTATGACAATCAAGTTACATCTACAAATGTAGAACATTATTTTATATCTACAAGTGTAGAGGTAAATTTAATCTATTAATTTTGAGTGAACATTTAATTCGATTCCTATCAGCAATTCAATAGTTTTGCGAGAGCTTTTGAAAGTCTTTTACCCCAAACAAACCAGACTTAACCACTGTTCTTCACTTGAACCAAAGGCATCATTCATTAGCATATCCAAAAAAAGGCCTCCATTTCTTAATTGGAAGTTTAACTTTGAAAGGTTACTAGATGGAGTTTGATAATTCGAAAATTGCCCTAAGAAAGATTTTAATGTCAGCTGAAAATATAAGATTACAAGAGGATAAAAATTTCACCAAGCACTGGAAGAAATGGGGACCTTACCTCACGGAAAGACAATGGGGAACCGTAAGGGAGGATTATAGCCCGGATGGATCAGCTTGGGAAAACGTCACCCACGATGATGCCCGAAGCAAAGCCTACCGTTGGGGCGAGGAAGGAATTGGGGGGATTTCGGATTCAAAACAGAAATTTTGCCTAAGCTGGGCATTTTGGAATGGCAAAGATCCATTTATCAAAGAGCGACTCTTTGGGCTTACTGGAAATCAGGGAAACCACGGAGAGGATGTGAAGGAAATCTACTATTACTTAGATTCTACCCCGACGCACAGCTACATGAAGATGCTTTACAAGTATCCTCAAGCTGAGTTTCCATATCAGCACCTTTTGGAAGAGAATAACAAGAGAACCAAGTTAGATCCAGAATACGAACTGATTGACACCGGTATTTTTGACGAAGACAAATACTTTGACATCTTCATTGAGTATGCTAAGCAAGATGTGGAAGACATCATTGCGGTGGCAACAATCCATAATCGAGGGCCTGAGGAAGCGAAAATTTGGGTAATGCCCACGCTTTGGTTTAGAAAAACCTGGCTCACAGGTCACGAACCATTTATGCCCAAGCTTACTAAAACTGGTGATGCTTCCATCAAAGCTTTCAACCCAAAATCAGGCAATTACTCCATTACTTTTGATGGCAATCCTGATCTGAAGTTTTGTGATAACGAGACCAACCGGGAGCGGATCTATAACATAGGTAACGAGAAGAAATTTCTCAAAGATGCCATCAACGATTTTGTTGTTCAGGGTGACTCAAAACATATTAATCCTGCTAACAGAGGCACCAAAGCCGCAGCGATCTATCAGATAACTATTCCAGCAGGCGAAAGCCGACAGGTAAAACTTAGACTTCAACATCAGATAGAAGATAACCCTCTGGAAATCTGCGACAGCTGCCTTGATACGCGCAAAAAAGAAGCGGATGAATTCTATGCAGAACTTCAAGCGCGCGTTCTTGATCCGGATCTGGTGAATATTCAGCGTCAAGCCTATGCGGGAATGATGTGGTCCAAGCAGTTCTATTATTACGATGTGGAACGTTGGCTGGAAGGTGATGTAGGGCGATATGTTCCGCCAAAAGAGCGAAAGAAAGGTAGAAACAGCGAATGGAAGCACCTGCAGAATTATGATATTATCTCTATGCCGGACAAATGGGAATATCCTTGGTACGCGGCATGGGACTTAGCTTTTCACGCTATTCCATTGGCAAGACTTGACCCTGAATTTGCCAAATGTCAGTTGCTGCTTCTCCTGAATGAATGGTACATGCATCCCAACGGGCAGATTCCCGCATACGAATGGAACTTCTCCGATGTCAATCCTCCAGTTTTGGCCTGGGCTATTCAACGTGTCTATCAGATTGACATGAAAGCCAATAATGGCAAAGGCGATCAGGAATTTTTAGAGCGAGCCTTGCATAAATTGATGCTCAATTTCACCTGGTGGGTCAATCAAAAAGATAGTGATGGCAAAAACATCTTTGAGGGAGGCTTCCTGGGGCTGGATAATATCTCCGTATTTGACCGAAGTCATGCACAGAGATATCATGGCAAACTGGAGCAAGCGGATGCCACTTCCTGGATGGCTATGTTCTCTCTGAACTTGCTCAGAATTTCTCTGGACTTATGTGAGTTCAATACGGTTTATCAATTCACTGCCACCAAATTCCTCGAGCACTTTCTCTACATAGCCGGTGCGATGAATAACATCTCAGAAGAGCATATCTCGCTTTGGGACGATGAGGACAACTTCTTCTACGACGTCTTCCACATCCCAGGCAAAGATCCACGCAAGATGAAAGTACGATCCATCGTGGGTTTGATCCCCCTTTTCGCAGTAGAACCTATTCGCGAAGATCTATTCTCGAAGCTACATGAGTTTAAAAAACGCTTGGATTTTTTCCTTAAAGAAAAACCAAAACTAGCGGCACTAGTCTCCAGCTGGATACAGCCTGGCTACGACAGACGAAGGCTCTTCTCACTTTTGAGAGGACATAGGATGAAATCTGTCTTGCAAAAAATGCTGGATTCTGACGAATTCCTAAGTGATTACGGCATCAGGTCACTATCTAAATACCACGAGAAAAATCCCTATTCAATGAACCTGGGCGGAGAAATTCTATCCGTAAAATATACCCCAGGCGAATCAGACACGGTGATGTTCGGTGGAAATTCCAACTGGCGAGGGCCGATTTGGTTTCCCATCAATTTTCTCCTGATCGAGTCCTTGAAGAAATTTGACTTCTACTACGGTGGAGATTTCTCTATAGAATATCCAACTGGCTCGGGAAAATACATGACCATGGATATCATCGCTAAGGAGCTCTCGCTACGATGCATGCGAATTTTCATGAAGGACAAGGATGGAAACCGGCCTGTCTATGTGGCTAGTCATAAAAAACACCAGGAAGATCCACACTTCAAGGATTACATTCTCTTTTACGAATATTTTCATGGAGACAGCGGCGCTGGCCTGGGCGCCTCACATCAGACTGGATGGACTGGACTGATCACGGAGATGATCCACAAATTCTATAAAATCAGAGAAGACCAAGATCATGATTCTAAAACCCTTTTTAGAAGCTAATCGGCTAGAAGCAGGATGTGATGAGGTAGGCCGGGGTTGTTTGGCTGGGCCAGTGGTAGCGGCAGCGGTTATTTTGCCTGGCAGCTATGCTAATCCATGGATAAATGATTCTAAGAAGTTAGGAAAAAAACAACGAGAAGATCTGATTGAAGAAATTAAGGATAGAGCTCTGGCTTGGCAAATCGCTGAAGCAAGTGTGGCCGAAATCGACAAAATCAACATACTCAATGCCTCCTTCTTAGCCATGACCCGAGCTGTAGAAGGTCTCAAAGTCAAGCCTGAGCATTTATTGATTGATGGAAATCGCTGGAAGTCCAAGCTGACTATCCCTCATACTTGCGTGATTAAAGGCGATGGGAAATATGCGAGTATCGCTGCAGCATCTATTCTAGCCAAAGTTCATAGAGATCAGTTCATGGAAAAATTGTCGATTCAATTTCCTCACTACGCCTGGGAGCGAAATGCTGGCTACCCCACGGAAGCTCATCGTTCGGGAATCGAAGAATTCGGTGACTGTATCTGGCATAGAAAGAGCTTTAGGTTACTCAAAGACCAGCTGAAAATAGCGTTATAAACCCAGAAAAACCATGACGGAGAGCGATGCAAACCACAGACAAAGTATATTACAAGCTATCAGAACTTTGTCGGCCTGCGACACGCAAGTTTTCAGCGCTGCTATTTCGATGATGATGTCTAATGAGTGGAAGGAAATTGATGATGTTTTTGATATTGGTGAGGAATACTCATTTACCCTTACTCAACTAGAAACTGCAGAAGACCTGAACGTGCGGTTACTTACCCGCACCATCAAAGAAATCCGGCAAACCATAGACTCTCTGCGGAATCTAAATGGCATTTTGGATGAAGAACTAGATCCTATATGAAAAGCATGAATCACCCGTTCCCTCCGACCTGAAGTTTGAGCCGAGGTCTTTTCGCTTAGAGAAAAAAGATGATTTGGGAAGTGACATGATTTCGGATTACCTTATTTTTCGACTAGTAGATACAAGCTGTTAACAGAAAAGAGCCAAAAGCAGAATAGAATTTGGTCAACTTAAGCATTGAAGTCACTTCGGTCACCGGTCTTAGGACTTCTAGTTGGTTAAGTAAAGGAATTCTGTGTACCGCTAAGGTTCCAAATAATTTGAAAACACTGTAAGCAAACTATTAAAAAAGCTCCCAAAAAGTTAGACACTTCATGGGAGCTTGTAAATTATCTAAATAAGGTATTTTAGTAAGCCTTGGCAAAAAGCACTCTTCCTTTGGATGGTTTGCCTGAATACACACAGTTTCCAGATTCTTCTTTTCTATCTAATGGAATGCATCTGATGGTTGCTTTGGTCAGTTCTTTGATTTTCTCTTCAGTCTCAGCAGTACCATCCCAGTGAGCAGAAAGGAAACCTGCTTTCCCATCCAATACCTCTTTGAACTCATCCCAAGAATTCACCTCAGTGGTCATCTCACCTTTGAATTTCAGAGCTTTTGCGTAAATGCTTGTTTGAATTTCTTCTAGTAGTTCGGTTATTTTCTCAGTAATCGGTTGAGAAGTGAGCTCAAATTGTTCCTTAGTCAACGTGTCTCTTCTAGCTATTTCTATAGTACCATTTTCCAAATCTCTTGGGCCTATAGCAATTCTCAACGGGACTCCTTTCAACTCGTGCTCAGCAAATTTAAAGCCTGGCTTGTGAGTGTCACGGTTATCATATTTCACAGAAACCCCAACTTTGCGAAGCACAGCCATGATTCCATTAACTTTCTCGGTGATCGCTTCCAGCTCTTCATCTTTTCTGTAGATTGGAATAATTACGACTTGTATTGGCGCCAATTTTGGAGGTAGCACCAATCCATTATCGTCAGAATGCGCCATAATCAAAGCGCCCATCAAGCGCGTGCTTACGCCCCAGGAAGTTCCCCATACAAATTCGAGACCTCCTTCTTTGGTAGCAAATTTCACATCGAAAGCTTGAGCAAAATTTTGTCCAAGAAAATGAGAGGTACCTGCCTGAAGTGCTTTTCCATCTTGCATCAACGCCTCAATACACAAGGTGTCATCAGCTCCCGCAAAACGCTCGCTTTCAGTTTTCCTTCCTCTCACCACTGGCAAGGCCATAAACTCCTCAGCGAAGTCCGCATAGACATTCATCATCTGTAGAGTCTCTGCCTCGGCCTCTGCCTTAGTTGCATGAGCCGTGTGACCTTCCTGCCATAGAAATTCAGTAGTACGCAAGAAAAATCTCGTTCTCATTTCCCACCGTACCACATTTGCCCACTGATTAATTAACAGAGGGAGATCTCTATAGGATTGAACCCAATTTTTATAAGTGCTCCAAATCACTGTCTCAGATGTAGGTCGAACGATAAGTTCTTCTTCCAGCTTTGCTTCGGGATCTACAATTACTCCGCTTCCATCTTCTGCATTTTTCAGTCTATAATGAGTAACCACTGCGCACTCCTTCGCAAAACCTTCCACATGCTTAGCCTCCTTACTTAAAAAAGACTTGGGTATAAAAAGCGGAAAATATGCATTCGAATGACCTGTTTCTTTGAACATGCGGTCGAGTTCTGCTTGCATCTTCTCCCAAATAGAATAGCCGTAAGGTTTAATGACCATGCATCCTCTGACAGCTGAATTCTCCGCTAAATCGGCTTTTTTAACTAACTCGTTGTACCAAAGTGAATAATCCTCACTTCTTTTAGGTAGACCTTTACTCATT
Source organism: Algoriphagus sp. (assembly GCF_039969895.1). Classification (GTDB taxonomy): domain Bacteria; phylum Bacteroidota; class Bacteroidia; order Cytophagales; family Cyclobacteriaceae; genus Algoriphagus. Next base: position 484,942 of record NZ_JBDVMZ010000021.1, on the reverse strand, counting down.
GTGATTGGTTGGAATACAGATTATGGTTATTTTTGCTAACTTATGCGGGGCAAATATAAACCAAAAAGTATAACCCTTCACCCTTGCTCTCGTATAAGAAAGTAACAATTAAACTTCTCCTATGAAGAATTCTGCAATATTAACAACATCTGTTATCCTCGGTTCATTAGTCTTAGCTTCGTGCAGCACGAACAAATTAGCGACTACTGACACCAATGATAATTTGTATTTCATGGCTTCCGATGCAAAGGTAGCTACTGAATATGCTGTACAAAACAACAATCCGGAACAATTCCAGCCCCTTTCATCTGCTACTGAAACTATTCCTCAGGAGAGTTTTAGCTCAAGAAATGTAAACCCAGACTATATCGCTAGATATCAAGCGGAAGAACCTTCTTCTCAGAATGATGTCGTTTATTTCGATGAAGCAAGTGGCGAAGCATATAACCCAGACATTGATGCGTACAATAATTTCAGAACATCTAATTCTGGTTCTAACTCCAACTTCAATCCGTCTTTATCCTTTAACATGGGGATGATGTATGGAATGGGAGGTATGGGTATGATGTACGGTATGAACCCTTGGGGAATGGGTGGATTTTATGATCCATTCATGGGTTTTGGTCCAAGGTTTAGTATGAACATCGGGTTTGGCTTTGGCTACAATCCGTTCTTTTCACCATTTTATTACAGACCATCTTTTGGTATGATGGGCTTCTATGATCCTTGGGGGCCAGCGTACGGTTGGGGTTATCCAGGTTTTGGGTATTACCCAGTGTACCCTTCCAATCCCATTTACATCTTGCCAGGTGGAGAATATGGAGATCGCAGAGTGGTTACAGGACCTAGACCTACCAGAGGTTCATCTCTTGCTGCATCCTCTAGAGGCTCCAATGTATCGAACGCCGCGCTTCAGCCAAGCACAGCACGCGCCAATGCACGCAGAGATGTTTTGAATAACAGTAGTAGCGCAACCTCCAGAAGAGTAGTGTCCAATTCTGATAATTCAAGAGTATCTGCGAGAGATTTTAGCTCCTCTCAAAACGACTATTACAACTCTACTTCCAGATCAGGAACGTCTAGAAATATAGGTTCAGCTGCGATGGATAGAGGCGCATCTACTCGAAGCGCTATGCCTTCAGCAAGACCTAATTATGGTACTTCTACCAATTCAAGAAGCGTTGATGCTGGAAGAGGTGGTTCAGTGAGAAGTACTTATCCTTCAACTAATAGCAGAACAACAAGTCCTTCCTACAATAGAAGTAATGTACCTAATAGAACCACATCACCGTCATATAATAGAGGTACTACAAATACAAATACTAGAACGGTTACTCCTACTAGATCAATAGAGCCATCTAGAAGTTCTTCTCCTACATACAGCTCACCATCAAGAAGTACCGGTGGATCAACAGGAGGAGCTACAAGATCAACCAGCTCCACTCCTACAAGATCTGGAAGAGGAACCTAATTAGAAGTCACAAACATCAACAAATAAGGCAGTGGATTCACTGCCTTATTTGTTGATACCTGATCGGTGCTTTAGGCTGGTTATCTGCTTTTCACAAAAGATTATTTACACCAAGTAACATTTTATCTTACTTCACACGTTTCATTTATATCACCCAAATCAAATCTCAATGAGAATATTCATTCTGGTTTTATCTCTATGCTTATTATCTGGCTCCTCCCTATTTGCACAAAGTGGCTACTATGAGGATGCTTATCGATTCAGTCAAGTTAAACCCGCAGGAACCGCCCGTATAATGGGCGTAGGCGGTACTCAGTGGTCATTAGGTGGAGATGTCTCTAACGTTGCAGGGAATCCTGCAGGATTGGGCTTCTTCAGATCCTCAGAAGCTAGTGCAACTCTAGGGTACACGGATTGGGGAGTAGAAACCACCTATTTGGGACAAAGAAAAAATTACAATACCACAAATTTCTCTTTGCCAAACGTCAGCTTCGTATTGGCAAATCCCAAAGGTGAATTTGACCGAGGTTCTTTTAAAGGAGGTTCATTTGGTATAAGTATTCAAAGGATTGCAAATTTCAATACCGAGTACGGTTATTTCTCAGATTTGCCAGGAGAAACATCTATTATTGATTTTTACTTGCAAGACGCTAACGGCCTTCCAGAAAATCAAGTTGTTAACCTTGGGATAACAGGTATGGCTTATAATACCTATCAAATAAACCCTAGATTGGATAGTAATGGGCAAGCAATAACCGGAGAATATGAACCTATTAATGGTTTTGTCGCTCCTTTCCAAGATGAAAACATTACCCAAGAAGGGAGTTCAAGTCAAATTTCAATCGCTTACGGAGCAAATTTCAATTACAAATTTTTCATCGGAGGATCAATAGGAATTAGAACACTAAGCTATAATTCAAGAAAAATCTATAATGAAGAGTTTGCAGAAGGACCGCTGATTAATTCCAATCTACAGGAAAACTTATTTATCAACGGTGGAGGAATTAACCTCAACTTAGGCCTTATCTATAAGCCTATCGATTACCTTAATTTAGGATTCACCTTCCAGTCTCCGACTTGGTACTCCTTAAACGATGAGTATAATGCAAGCATGGTAGCCAATTATGACAATTACTTCTATGAGCCAGAAGAGATCACACTTGGTCGAGTAGAAGATTTAACGGATATATTTATAAGCTCCTATAATTTGAATACACCGCTAAAAATTGGAGGGGGAGCTACAGTGTTTTTAAATAAAAATGGTTTCATTTCTGCTGATGTGGATTGGGTAGATTACAGTGCCGCTAGGATTAACTCGAATGACTTTGATGAGGGACCAGATAATTTGGAGATCAGAAACCTTTACGGAAGCACGGTCAATTTTAGATTTGGTGCAGAGTATAAAATCAGTAAATTCCGACTAAGAGGTGGGTATGGCTACTATGGTGATCCCATCGCAGACTCTGACTATGATAGGAGCACTCAGCAAATTAGCGGAGGTTTAGGCGTTAAACTAAATAGGTTTTCCATTGACTTTGCTCTAGTTAACTCTAAGTTCAACACACTTTACAGTAGCTATCAAGTATTGGATAATCAAGGAAATAACATAGGACCCCTGACGGAAATTAAGAACAATCAGCTGAATGGCGTCCTGACTTTTGCGCTCAGCTTTTAATCAATCGTATCAATTCTGACACTAATAACTCAGCGGAAAAATCTTCCCCGCTGAGTTTTATTTTTGATTGGCGATAATAATAATCACGCTCCACGAGCAAACTTTTTAATTTCAGTGTAATCTCACCCTGATCTAGTCCAGAAAACATTGGCCGGTTGTGTGCTTTGGACAAACCTAACCTCAAGGATATTTCCTCTAGTGGAACATCCAAATACACGGATACTGCCTTTTTATTTATTAGGTCCATATTTTCGTTGAAACACGGACAACCGCCGCCAGAGGCTAGCACATAGGATTCTTTTCTTTCTAAAAAATCAAATAACACCTTTGATTCCCAATCTCTAAATGCACCTTCTCCCTTAGTGGCAAAAATTTCAGGGATTTTCATCTGCACATGTTCTTCGATCAGCTGATCCAAATCGTAAAATGGAAATCCTAATTCGATGGCCAACTGCCTCCCGAATGTACTCTTTCCTGAACCCGGCAAACCCACCAATACTATTTTTAAATTTTCAGCCATTCCTTATTTCATGTAGAGGTCTAGTACCTCTCCTGCGTCTGGAGTATTATTATGATGATACTTTGCCAAAACCTCTCCATTCTTCAAAACCAGAATACCAGGATTTGCTCGTATCATGGTTTTCACGACAGTTGCATCAGCTTGTAGTGAAAGTATATTCCAACCTCTGGAATCAGTAAAATTTTTCGATTCTTCCGCTGAGGCAGCAGCCACAAACATCAATTCCACTGGAGATCCACTAAGGGATTTTACCAATTGATCAATTCGATCAAGATTTGAATCATCTAGTTTGGCCATACTGCTCACTAGAATTAGTACTTTGTTGCCGGTGAAAACCTCCGCAGAATAATCTCCATCGTCATTCCAAACTGCAAAGTCAGAAATTTTCGGCAAAACCTCAGGATTCAACAGCTTCATTTCTACAAACTCCAAACTTTCATCCGATGGGTATTGGTCAAAAGTCAGTAGCTCGCCGTCTTTTTTCATCACATAAGAATACTGCAATTGAGCGGAAGGCTGCATATTTTGAGGGATATTCACACCTACTTTATATGCCCGGAAGTCAATAAAGGGAAGGTTTCTAATAGCCAAAATAGATGCCACAAACGATGCTATCAGGACAACGATAGTCAGCCCTAACGCCCACTTAGGGGTTGTCTTTGGCAAGTCCAATTGAAATAAAAAGAGGATAGAGATCAGCACCAAAAGAATTAAGTCCTTATAAAAAGACTGCCATGGGGTTAGTTTTATTGCATCACCAAAGCATCCACAGTCGGTCACTTTATTAAAATAAGCTGAATAAAAAGTCAGAAATGTGAAAAATAAAATCATCAGGCTAAGCGCCCAAACCGTAATACGACTTTTCACTCCCAAAATCAACATCACACCAAGAACGACCTCCGTCACCACCAGCAATACTCCGAGTTCCAAGGCATATGGTTTTAAGTAAATAAAGAATCCTGCGATATCATTGGCAAACACATCAAAATATTCCTCTAGTTTGATAGCCGTGCCTACAGGATCGTTGATTTTAATAAGCCCTGAAAAAATAAAAAGGCCTCCGACAATAAATCGAATCACCCATAAAAACCCCTGCTTAAACATGATATTTTAATTTAATTAAACAAAATACTGCATAGTTGATCATATCTTGATAGTTGGCCTCAATCCCTTCTGACACCAACGTTTGACCTTGATTATCCTCTATCTGCTTAGTGCGAAGTAATTTCATCAAAATAATATCTGTCATCGAACTTACTCGCATGTCACGCCAGGCTTCACCATAATCGTGGTTTTTATTCTCTAAAAGACCACGTGTTTCAATCACCCAATGGTCGTAGGCTTGCTCTAATTCATCAAATGGAATTTCCATCCGTTCATCTTGAGTATAACTTATCTGAAGTAAGGCTATTAAACAATAGTTAATGATTCCAACAAAATCATCTTCAATAGGATCATTAACTTTTTGACTGCCCTTTTCCTGAATTGATCGAATGCGTTGCGCTTTGATAAAAATCTGATCAGTGATCGACGGTAAGCGAAAAATCCTCCATGCAGTACCATAATCTATAGTCTTCTTACGAAATAGTTCTTTACAACGGCTAATAACTTCCTTATATTCGTTACTCGTTTGCGTCTCCAAAGTCTGTTAATTTAATGTTTCCTCTTCCGGGCAATTCTTCTAAAATCGAAGATAAATCATTTCCCAATAAAAACACCCTCCAATTCGACGGAAGGCTATTCAACCTGAACAAACCTCAGCTAATGGGGATAGTGAATTTGACTCCAGATTCATTTTTCGAAGGAAGCAGAACAGAGAAGTCACTGGAAATATTGGCAACATTGGTACACCAGCATATTTCCAATGGTGCCACGCTACTAGATTTGGGAGGGTATAGCTCTAGACCAGGCGCTTTAGAGATTAGTTTGCAGGAGGAAATAGACAGAGTTATCCCTGCTGTTGAGTGGGTGGCTACTAATTATCCTGATACGATAATCTCGGTGGATACTTTTCGCGCAAAAGTTGCAGAGCTAGCAGTGGGAGCTGGTGCACAGCTGATTAATGATATTTCGGCAGGTGATCTGGATAAGGACATGATTCCTACTGTAGCCAAGCTACAAGTTCCATACATCGCAATGCACATGCGGGGAAATCCTCAAAACATGCAGGAAAAAACGAATTATTCAGATATTTTAGAGGAAATATTGTATTATTTTGCTGAAAAACTGGAACAATTCAGAAAGTTTGGCATCAAAGATGTAATTATCGACCCTGGATTTGGATTTGCTAAAACCCTTGATCAAAATTACTTCTTGCTGAGAAACCTTCATCAGTTTAAAGAGCTTTCCTCACCAATATTAGTAGGTGTTTCGAGAAAATCGATGATTTACAAAGCCTTGGAAGTAGAGCCAGATCAGGCCTTGAATGGTACAACCGCATTAAATATGTTTGCCTTGTGTCATGGTGCAAACATCCTACGAATTCATGACGTTAAAGAGGCTAACGAAACTTTAAAATTATTCAACACTTTATACCCTTGACCTTACTTTTCAAAATAGGATTTTTAGACATATCCATCGTCAATATCATCGATATAGCGTTGGTAGCTGCCCTATTATATCAAGTCTATAAACTGCTGAAAGGAAGTGTTGCTATCAAGATTTTCCTTGGCTTCCTTTCCATCTATCTGATTTACTTATTGGTTAGAGCGCTTCGCATGGAGCTACTTACAGCCATTTTGGGACAATTCATGGGTGTAGGTGTGATCGCTGCGATTATCATCTTTGCCCCGGAAATCAGGAAATTCCTGCTCCTAATCGGTAGATCTTCCCTCCTCTCCGATGACAATGTGTGGAAAGACATGCTGTTCTTTTGGAGGAAAAAAGACAATTCTCTATTCAACATCAGCCCCATCATAGATGCATCTAAAACCCTCGCAGGAAGTAATACGGGAGCATTGATGGTGATTTCAAAAAGTACTGAGCTGAAGTTCTACGCCGAAAGTGGAGATATGTTGGACGCAGAACTATCCAAAAGATTGCTCATCTCTATTTTCAACAAATATAGCCCACTTCATGATGGCGCTGTGATCATTCACAACGGTAAAATTAAAGCCGCTCGTTGTATTTTACCCGTAACAGAGCGCGAAGTGCCTGCGCAATTTGGACTTCGCCACCGTGCTGCTATTGGGATGTCTGAGACGACTGATGCGATTGTTTTAATCGTTTCTGAGGAAACTGGGCAATTATCCATGTCCAAAAACGGAAAGATTCTTCACAACATGTCGTTTCAAGAGATCAGAGAGACGATCAATGATTACCTGAATAATCTGGATGTAGATTCCCGCTTCGAAGACATCGAAGAATATGAGTTGAAAAAGAGAAGGAAACTCGCTATGACCAGCAAATCAGCATCATAAAAAAGCAAGTTTTTCCCTTGCATTTTTTTTACTTCACGAAATTAATTTTTTGGAAAGTAATTAGTCGGTAAACCTTTATTGATTCTTACGGCATTGCTGTCATACTGCTTCATTTCACTGTCAACTACCGTTTAAAAGTCTGATAGCCCTCCAAAAAATTTCTTCTGGGATTTATACTATAAAAACGGCAAGTTATCGTTGTAAACTAAGTTGTTTCACCCTAGCTTCAAACTAAATCGGATTTATTTTCATTTAGGATCAGGTATGGAGTAATCTTTGCTTCCACGCCACCTCCAATCCTGGTCCCTAAAACCAAGTGAAGAGCCTTTATACTCATGAAAAAAATACCCTTCTTTCAAATTGCTTCTCTTTTCATACTTTTTTCAGCAGGAGCTTGGGCCACCCAAGCCTACATTCCCGAATTGAAAAAGCAATTAAAAGATACTTATTCCAGCTTAACCAAGACCCTAAAACCTAGTAAGAATTCTGAAGAACCAGAGCCTATAGAGGTAGCACTACCTGCTCCGAGGGTCATACCACCCATTCCTGAAGGAATTATCACCAAAGAATATGACAAACACCTATTTGCTGGAGAAAGCAATGGTTTTGGAGCAATAGAGGACAAAGGTCATTTTGAAAGCCTAATAGAACAAGAAAAGCTGATCCAAATCAGTCAAGGAACCGGATATGAGGTAATGAAGCTTACGCACAGCCACCCCTATATCACTCCCTACTCAAAAGTCGTCTTGGAAGAGATGGGTTTGGCTTTCCAAACGCTCACGGATAACGAGAGCTATTTCATGCTGACATCGGTCACCAGAACTCCAGAGCAACAGAAAAGTCTGCGAAGAAGAAACAAAAACGCAACTTCAGGAGAGAGCTCTCACTCCTATGGAGTATCGTTTGACATCTCCTATATCCGATTCAATGGCAAGAAAAACTGGAATAGAGAGAAGCAAAAAAAGCTTGAAAAAGTTTTAGCGGAGTTTCAGGATGCTGGCAAAATTCTTTTTATCAAAGAAAGAAAACAAAGTTGCTACCACGTCACAGTGAGGTAGATTAACTAATCGATATGATTATCCACAATTTTGTCAGAACTCTATAGTCAAATGCTCGTCCGGACTGAAGAATATTGACCTAAGCAGCCTTACCGCTTAATTCAACCAAATCCTATCATGCTCTTGACTCTTAACTGATACCAAAGCGCATACACCCACTAATCAAAAGTCAATCTAGATTTCTAATTCCAACGGAAATTAGCAAGTGTCTTTTAGCATCAATTAATAGAAAAGCCAGGAATCTAGCATAGAAACCTGGCTTAGCTATTTTTAATAGTTAGAATCTCTTCAAAACGTAGATCACTGTAGCGCCAGAAAAGACCAAAATCTTCCTATCATAAAGCAAATACTTATTTTATGCCTGCTTTGGCCATTCAGCATAAGGGTTATAGCGTTACTTAAGGAAAAAGATTGATTGCATCGTTGCGGATAATTACCTCACTAAATCACTCCCAGTTCTTTTCCAACCTCAGTGAATGCTGCTATAGCCTGATCCAAATGATGACGCTCATGACCTGCTGAGATCTGAACTCGGATTCTTGCTTGACCTTTTGGTACAACTGGGAAGTAGAACCCAATCACATAAATCCCTTTTTCTAGGACTTTCTCGGCCATTTTTTGAGATAGCACCGCATCATATAACATAATTGGTACAATAGCATGCTCGCCTGGCTTGATGTCAAATCCTGCAGCAGTCATTTTCTCACGGAAATATTTAGTATTTTCTTCCAATTTATCTCTCAACTCTGTCGTCTCAGAAAGCAAATCAAACACCGCAATGGATGCTCCTGTAATCGATGGAGCCAAGGTATTGGAGAATAAATATGGTCTAGATCGCTGGCGAAGTAATTCCACAATCTCTTTTCTTCCTGAAGTGAATCCACCTGAAGCACCTCCTAGAGCTTTCCCCAGTGTTCCAGTGATAATGTCGATTTTGCCCATCACACCACAATGCTCATGGACACCACGGCCAGTTTTCCCCATGAAACCTGTAGAATGACACTCATCCGTCATCACTAATGCTTCGTATTTCTCTGCTAATTCCACGATTTTATCCAGCTGCGCAATCGTGCCATCCATGGAAAACACTCCATCGGTCACAATAATCTTTTGCTTCGCGCCTTTTGCGACAGCGTCTTTCAACTGAGTTTCCAGATCCTCCATATTATTATGCTCATATCGGAAGCGCATAGCTTTGCAAAGCCTAACTCCATCGATAATCGAGGCATGGTTTAATGCATCAGAAATGATTGCATCTTCAGCTCCTAAAATCGGCTCGAAAACTCCTCCATTCGCATCAAAAGCTGCTGCATAAAGTATGGTGTCTTCTGTACCTAAAAACTCCGAAATCTTTCTTTCTAGCTCCTTATGAATATCCTGTGTACCACAAATAAAACGCACTGAAGACATTCCAAAGCCATGAGAATCAATCGCAGCCTTGGCCGCTTCGATCACTTTAGGATGTGATGAAAGCCCCAAGTAATTATTAGCACAGAAATTCAACACCTTCTGCCCACCGGCAATGGTAATTTCGGCGGATTGCGGAGAAGTAATTACGCGCTCCTTTTTGAAGAGACCTGCTTCTTTTATTCCTTTTAATTCCTCTTGTAATTTGGGTTTGAATTGATCGTACATACTAGCTAGTTGATTTATTATTGTTCAAAAACGTCTGATTCCATTGATCAAAAATTCCACTCAGGGCGTAGATTTTTTGTACTTTTGAGACTGCAAACCCAAATATAAACAAAAACCTAGAGCTCTTCTTTAGGTAGTTTTTGAAAGAAACATCAATGGAAAAAATCCTAGTAATAGGCGCTGCGGGCCAATTGGGTTCAGAACTCACTATGGCTCTGGCAGATCAATTTGGCTCAGAGCACGTAATCGCCACCGATCTTAACGAATCAGCTCGATCAAAATTTGACTTTTGTCGCTTTCAAGTCCTGGATGTGATGGACAAGGAAGGCCTGAGAAACTTAGTCAAAAACGAAAAAGTCACTCAGCTCTATCATTTAGCAGCAGTGCTCTCTGCTGTGGGTGAGAAGAAGCCGCTTTTCGCCTGGGAACTCAACATGGACAGTTTACTTCATATCTTGGAGCTCGCTAGAGAATTCAACCTCAACAAAGTTTATTGGCCATCCTCCATAGCCGTCTTTGGACCGAATACTCCAAAAATCAATACACCTCAATATTGCGTCAAAGAGCCAAATACCATCTATGGTATTTCTAAACAAGCTGGAGAAAGATGGTGTGAATATTATTTCCAAAAATACAACGTGGACGTACGAAGCCTTCGTTACCCTGGCTTGATCGGATACAAATCACTTCCAGGTGGTGGCACCACTGATTATGCAGTGGATATTTACCACAAGGCTTTGGCAGGGGAAAAATTTGATTGCTTCCTTCGAGAAGACAGTTCTCTCCCTATGATGTATATGCCAGACGCGATCAAAGCGACTTTGGATCTGATGAATGCGCCTAGGGAATCGGTAAAAATCCGATCCAGCTATAACTTGGCAGCAATGAATTTCACGCCGAAGGAGAGTTACGAAAGTATTCTGAAGCACATACCTGACTTCAAAATTGAATATAATCCAGATTTCCGTCAGGCAATCGCTGATAGCTGGCCGGATAGCATTGACGATTCCCGAGCCCGAGAAGATTGGGGATGGCAGCATGATTACGATCTAGATGCCATGACCAAGGATATACTAGAGAATCTTCCAAACTTCAAATTTTAAAATCACTGCCCTGCCTCATCCAGCAGGGCATTTTTTTACTTGGGGAAAAAGAAGCCAAATGATATAAGCGGTTTTTGAAGTAGTTCAGAATTTTTTACTTTGAGGTTCATTCTCTTGCCCATGAATAAACTCAAACTAGCTGGAATTTTTACTCTTACCATAATCATTGCCATCTTCGGAATTATGTTTATGGGTCAGGAAAAGGAAGTGGATTTCAGCACGCAGATAAAGCCCATTCTGAACAAGAACTGCATTTCCTGCCATGGAGGAGTGAAAAAGAGTGGTGGATTTTCTGTGCTTTTTGAGGAAGAAGCCTTTGCCAATACTGAATCAGGACATCCAGCTATAATTCCAGGCGATCCAAATGGTAGTGAGTTAATCAAACGCCTCACTGCCACAGACCCTGAAGTGCGGATGCCTTATGAGCGCTCGCCTCTTTCTGAGGAAGAAATTGATCTTTTAAAAACCTGGATTAAGCAGGGAGCAAAATGGGGAGAACACTGGGCGTACAATCCGGTGCAAACTCCCAAAGCAGTGAAACAAAAAATAACTGCTGGATTTTCTGGTGAAAATAGGCTAAGCTCTACCAATCCCATAGATTTTTATGTAGGCCAAAAACTTGAAGTGCAAGGTCTGGCATTTTCAAAAGAAGAAAATCCACTCAAATTATTGCGCCGAGCCGCATTAGATATCACAGGCCTACCTCCTACCGAAGACCTCGTCAAGCAATTTTCATCTAACAAAATAAGCTATGAAGAGGCCGTGGATAGGATGTTAGCATCTTCCACATTTGGGGAAAAGTGGGCTAGCTGGTGGCTGGACTTGGCGAGGTATGCAGATACAAAAGGCTACGAACGGGATGTGTCCCGAACGATGTGGCCCTACCGGGATTGGGTAATCCGCGCATTGAATGACGATAAGCCTTTTGATGAGTTTACCATAGAACAATTGGCAGGCGATCTACTTCCAAATCCCACAGAAGATCAATTAGCGGCCACGGCATTTCACCGAAATACCATGAATAATGACGAGGGTGGAACGAACGACGAGGAATTCAGAGTCGCAGCTGTACTTGATCGTGTAGGTACTACCTACGAAGTTTGGCAAAGCACAACGATGGCATGCGTGCAATGTCACAGTCATCCTTACGATCCGATTCGACATGAGGAATATTATCAATCAGCCGCATTTTTCAACAACTCCCGAGACGAAGACACACATGATGAGGAGCCTAGGCTTCGATTTTACTCTCCTGAGCAAAAATCAGAAATCGAATCCATTTTGGCTTGGGTAAAAGTAAATGAAGACAAGAAAGCAGCTACCGCTCGCAAGGAATTCCTGACTTATCTTGAGCCAAAGTATCCTTCGCACCGTGCTGTTGATTTTAACAATGCAGAACTCATCGATACCAAATGGCTGGGAATTCAGGCAAATGGATCTGCCTATCTCAGAAAAGTTGACACCCGAGGATCGGACCAGCTTTTGATGTACTATGGTTCTGGCTTGGATGGTAGTAAGATGACCATTCGAAATGGAAGCCCTGAAGGTGAAATATTAGCAGAGTTTCCAATCAATAAAACCGGTGGTGATATTGTTCGCGAGATCGCTTTTAAGCCCATTGAAGGCTTTGTAGATCTGTATTTGGAAGTGAAAAACCCAAGTGTAAAAACTCAGCAAAACGCTGCCAAATTCGTATGGTTTGCTTTTGTACCCACTTTACCGGGAGCTGAAAAACCAGGCTACAGAGAAGTTAAAAACTCTTGGAAATCAGCCTTGAACTTCAAGGGGACCAAGCTCCCAATCATGATTGAGAACCCTGATTATATGGCTAGGGAAACGCATGTTTTTGAGCGGGGAAACTGGCTCACGCTAGGAGAAAAAGTAAATCCAGAAACCCCCAAAATCCTTAATAACTGGGACTCAAACTGGCCAACTAACCGTCTCGGCTTTGCCTATTGGTTGATGGACAAAGAGAATCCGCTCACTTCAAGAACACTGGTAAATCGAGTTTGGGATCAGCTATTTGGTCGTGGAATCGTGAGCTCGATTGAAGATATGGGAACTCAATCTGACCCTCCTTCCCATCCAGAGTTGCTGGATTACTTAGCTTGGAAAACCATGAATGAGTACGACTGGAGCATGAAAAGCCTGATTCGGGAGATCGTGACCTCGGCTACCTACAAGCAATCCTCCGCCGTATCAGCTGAGCTTTTCAAAAAAGACCCTCAAAACAAATGGTACGCACGAGGGCCGAGATTCAGATTAAGTGCAGAGCAAGTTCGTGATCAGGCCTTGGCGGTATCAGGATTATTGAGTGATAAAATGTACGGCCCAGGAGTCAAGCCTCATCAGCCGGAAGGTATTTGGCAGACTGTCTATAATGGAGAATCCTGGAAAGAAAGTGAAGGAGAAGACGCACATAGACGTGGAGTTTACACGTTTTTGAAGCGGACAAGTCCTTATCCTTCTTTCATATCTTTTGATGCAGCGAGCAGGGAAGTTTGCCTGAGTAGAAGAATTGTGACCAACACACCCCTACAAGCTTTGGTGACACTTAATGATCCGGTGTATTTGGAAGCTGCTTACTATTTGGCAGAGGATATGATCGCCAAAAGCGCCTCTAATCCCGAAAAAGGAATTTCATATGGCTATGAAAAATTGGTATTGACTCCGATCTCTGGAATCAAACTGAACACATTTTCTGCCCTATACCAAGAAGCTTTGTCAGCGTATAAAACTAAGCCAGATTCCCTTGATGCATTTTTCCACATAAAAGACAAATCGACCAATCCTGAGCAAGCGGCGATGTCTGTGGTAGCCAATGCCCTATTGAATATGGATGAATTCTTAACCAAACCATGATATGCAAAGTCTAGATAATATGCTGGTTGAGTTTGCGCAGCAAAAGCTGGAAAAACAAACGAGAAGACACTTCCTGATGGATTGTGTGGCAAAAGTCGGGGGACTGGCGATGGCTCCACTGATGTTTGGTTGTGACACAGGTTCATCTGCAGCATCAAAGGGATTGAACTTGAGCCAGCGGGATTTGAATCCGCTAGCCCCTCTACCTCCCCCTTTTGCAGCAAGAGCTAAATCAATAATTTATCTCCACATGGCAGGGGCTCCTTCGCAGTTGGAGCTATTTGATTACAAACCTGAACTTGCGAAATATCATAATCAACCTGCTCCCCAATCACTTTTGGAAGGAAAGAAATTCGCTTTTATCCGCGGAACTCCTAATCTCTTAGGACCACAAGCCAATTTTTCCCAGCATGGAGAATCCGGAGCTTGGATCTCAGATTATATGCCTCACTTTCAGAAAATGGCAGATGAAGTCTCCTTTTTGAAAGCAGTACACACAGATCAATTCAATCATGGACCTGCGCAGCTTTTTATGCAAACGGGAAGTCCAAGACTAGGAAGACCGAGCATTGGAAGCTGGGTGACTTATGGTTTGGGTACAGAAAATCAAAATCTCCCGGGCTTCGTCGTCCTGACTTCTGGAGGAAAAACTCCGGATGCAGGCAAAAGCGTTTGGGGCTCTGGTTTTTTGCCCTCGGTCTATCAAGGAGTGCAATGTAGATCCAAGGGCGATCCAGTGCTGTATTTGGATGATCCGGAGGGAATGTCCAGAAATTTGAAGAAAAAAGTCATTGACGCAATCAATACAGCAAATAAAGAAGAGTTTGACGCTTACGGTGATCCTGAAATTTTGGCTAGAATCAATCAGTACGAGATGGCTTACCGCATGCAAATCGAAGTGCCTGAAGTCATGAATATCAATGACGAACCGGAGTCGATCCATGAACTTTACGGTACCAAACCGGGCACAGAATCCTTTTCAAATAACTGTCTTCTTGCCAGAAAATTAGTGGAAAAAGGGGTGCGTTTTGTACAATTATATGATTGGGGATGGGATACGCACGGCACAGATCATGATGGTTCGATCGACATGGGATTGAGAAATAAATGCCGGGAAATGGATCGTCCAGTGACGGCTTTATTGCTTGATTTAAAACAAAGAGGCCTGCTAGAAGACACGTTGGTAGTCTGGGGCGGGGAATTTGGCCGCACCCCCATGCAGGAAAACAGGGAAGGAAAAACCCAGAGTTTCTTAGGCAGGGACCATCACGGAGACGCCTTCACCATGTGGATGGCTGGCGGTGGCATTAAGCCTGGAGTGTCCTATGGCAAAACAGATGATTTCGGGTTTTCAGGAATTGAAGAGAAAGTCTCTGTTCATGACATTCATGCCACCATTCTACATTTGATGGGTTTTGACCACGAGCAATTTACCTATGATTTCCAAGGCCGTCCTTTCCGCCTGACCGATGTGGAAGGGGAATTGATCAGAAAAATACTAGCCTAATTTACCCGCACAAAGCCCCATTTTTAAATATGCTCCAACTTATCTTATGCACATGATTACTTTTATCCTACCCTTATTCGGGAGGTTTCATCCAATTTTGGTCCATCTCCCGATTGGATTTATTGTCTTTGGGGTGATTCTGATTTTTGGGTTTGGGAGAAAGCACCACATCCATTCCCAAGTAATCCAGTTAGCATTTTTGATGGGTGGAGTTTCGGCAGGTGTAGCTAGTATTAGCGGTTTTTTACACTATCAGAATGAGGGCTACAGTTGGGACACGGTTATGTTTCACCTTATTCTTGGTATTCTCACGACACTTCTATCAGGAGGATTATGGTTTCATCTGAAAAATTCGGTTGTTGCTCCACCACATCTGAAAATAAAAAGTGCAGGTCTGCTAGTTGTTTTAATGATAACTGGCCATCTAGGCGGAACTATCACCCATGGTGACGATTACTTCACCGAAGTTTTGCCGCCAGATTTACAAGCATTGATAGGAAATGAAGCGACGGCTAATCAACCGCTTGAACTTCCCATGGAAAATTGGGAAGAAGTGGAGTTTTACAGTGGAGCGATCCAGCCTATTTTAGATCAAAACTGTAAAAGCTGCCATAATCCTAAAAAACTGAAGGGAGAACTAGACCTGAGTTCTTTTGCAGGAATACACAAAGGAGGGGAAGCTGGGGAAATATTGGAAAATGGAAATCCTGAGCAAAGCTCGCTATACACTCGATTGGTGTTGCCAGAAGATCACGACGATCACATGCCTCCAAAAGATAAACGACAGCCTAGAAAAGAGGAGATTGGATTGATCAAAGCTTGGATAGCGTCTGGTGCTTCCGAAAGCGCTAAGTTGGGTGAATCGGCGATAAACGTAAGTTTAATTGAGCCCTTTTTTAAAAAGGATGAAATCCCATTCTACCCTGTAGTAGAAGTCCCAACACTTCCTCAGGATTCAATCTCTAAACTAAAGGAGCTAAACTTTTTCGCTGAAGCGATCAAAATGGGATCCCCCTTCTTGAAAATTAGCTGTGTTAATTTCCCTGCCTTTTCAGATACTGATTGGCAAATACTCCAGTCATCAAAAAATCAAATCGTGTATTTAGATCTAACTGGAACGGCCATCAGTGATGCTCTTTTGGAGCGAATTGCTTCACTACCAAACTTGACCGTCTTGAAACTTAATAACACATCAATCGAAGGATCCTCGCTGGGGAAATTAGAAGCTAACAAAAACCTGAAACTGCTATATCTCAATGAGACTCTAGTGACACAACGTAATTTATCAGCTCTTGATGGTCATCCGAGTTTGGAAAAAGTATTTGCTTTTGACACGAAGGTAGATGCTTCTGGTTCTTCTAGGTTTAGTTTTTACCTGGAAACAGGGAATGTTAGTCTTCCTCCTTTACCTACGGATACGATAGTTTTTTAAGTCTCCCGCAAGGGCGCAAAGTCGCAATTCTATTTAATTATTACTTTGAAAGATTAAGATAGGTAAGCTCGAAAACTGATTTTTCTTAAAATCTGCGCCTTTGCGGGAGGCAAACTCGATGCGTCGCCTCGAGCAATTTAGTTCAAATGCCCCTCAATCACTTCCGCATCAAAACCCAAGCTGATACTTCCATCCTTATAAACTATCACCGGGCGCTTGATCATGCTTGAGTTTTCTTCAAGAATGGGAATCGCAGTTTCTTCATTTTCAAGGGCTGATTTCTGCTTATCTGTCATTTTACGATAAGTAGTTCCTTTCTTATTAACGAGACTAGCTAGGTCAGTTTTTTCTAAGAAACTTTCCAAAAGTGTTGCATCGGGCCTCTGCTTCTTATAGTCAATGAAGTCATATTCCACTCCTTTTTCTGCAAGGAAATCGAAGGTCTTCTTCATGGTGTTGCAATTCTTAATTCCGTAAACTTTGATGGACATTTTCACTAAATTTTAATGATTCGATGTTAGGTATAGCCGGTATTTCACCCATAAAGAGGCAAAAGTAACCTAGGAAATATGAAACTTATGAATTGAGACCGCTTCGGTCTCCGGTCTTCGGTCTTCCAACCTTTCAACCAAGGAGATAATGAACTGGCGCAAATAAGAATATACAAAACCTACAACCCCATAATCTCCACCATCGCTTCTTTATGAGCAACTAGGATCTGATCAATCAACTCGTCTTTCAACGCGGTAGATAAGAACAAACTTTCGAACTGGCTAGGCGCCAAGTAAACTCCTCGCTTCAGCATCGCTTGAAAATATTTCCCAAATAATGCTGTATCCGCTTTCTTGGCGGTATCAAAATCAAAAACAGCCTGATCTGTAAAAAACAAGGAATACATGCTACCTAGGTTATTCACAGTATAATTCAAGCCCAATTCATTGTTGATACTTTTAATCCCCTCGGTCAGCTTCGAACCAATATGATCTAATTCCGAATAGACCTCAGGATTGTTATTCAAAAAGGTAAGCATTGTCAATCCCGCCGCCATGGCAATCGGATTTCCAGAGAGCGTTCCAGCCTGATAAACCGGGCCAGCTGGAGAAACAAACTCCATAATTTCTCTCTTTCCACCATAAGCCCCAACCGGCATGCCTCCCCCGATGATTTTACCCAGCGTAGTCATATCTGGCGTCACGCCGTAAACCTCCTGAGCGCCACCTTTAGCTAATCGGAAACCAGTCATCACCTCATCGAAGATCAGGACAATTCCTTCTCTAGTACAGATATCTCGCAAGCCTTGGAGATAACCTTCTTTCGGAAGACACAGCCCCATATTCCCCGGAACAGGTTCTAAAATCAATGCTGCGATCTCACCCTGATTTGCTTTTATTAGCTCTTCTATAGCTTCCAAATTATTGTATGGAGCGATCAAAGTATCTTTTGCGGTTCCTTTGGTGACTCCCGGAGAATCAGGATCTCCCATGGTCATCGCACCAGAACCCGCTGCGATCAAGAAAGAATCACCATGTCCATGGTAGTGTCCTTCCATTTTGATGAATTTGTCACGACCTGTAAATCCTCTAGCCACGCGAATGGCAGACATGGTGGCTTCTGTGCCAGAGTTTACCATACGGACTTTCTCTATGGATGGAACCATGCTCACAATCAATTCAGCAATCTCCACTTCACGTGCAGTGGGCGCGCCAAAAGAGGTGCCATCCTCCATTGCAGCGATCACTGCTGCTTTCACTTTCGGATGATTATGACCTAGAAGCATTGGCCCCCAGCTATTGATCAGTTCTATAAATTGATTTCCATCCTCATCGTACAAGTAAGCTCCCTCAGCTTTTTTAATGAAAAGCGGCTCACCCCCAACTGAACGAAATGCACGAACTGGCGAATTCACGCCACCTGGAATGAAATTTTGGGCTTTTGCGAAAAGCTCCTTACTGTTAGAAATTTTCATGGATTAATCTAATGGTTTCAACTCCCCAGCTTCTAAAGTAAACAGGGGTACGTATTGATTGTTATGTGCGTCTTGGAAATTAAATCCCCAAGTCAATTTTCCTGCTTGAAATGCTTTTTGATCTAAATTCCTTTTTAGATCAAAGCCTTTGGAATCAGACATATTCGAAGCTATCCAAGTCATCAATTCTGCTCCTAAGGCAGTATTCATGGTTGGTAGATTCAGGTACTTAGCATAATACCTACTTCTGAATTGCTGCATAGCCTCGCTGTAGAAGTTGAGTGTATTGTTTCCAATAAAATAGAAATTAGGAAACTCCAGCATCTCATAATTGGCAAAGTTGAAGCCCAACCATGAATCCATGACCAAGGTAGGGATGGTAGTGGTGATCGACTCCATCAGCGCAAAAGCAGGCTGCGCAATCGAAGGATCATCGGAAAGCAAAATCACCTGATCCACTGAAGGTCTTGCTTGACCGCTTCTAATTCCCAAGCCCTGTAAAAACTCGTTCGTATTTCTTGGGTTAATTTGCTCAAATTTCACTAGCTGAAATCCAGCACTACCCAGCTGATCCTGAAGCATCTTTGCCAGCATCTCATCTCTTGAGCTAGCGCTATAGCCTATGGCCACTCTTTTTCCCCAATTCTGCTTCTTCAAACCTTTCACAATTCCTGAAGCTATAGAACTCACAGCAGGTCTGAATAAGTAGCTGTATCCTAACTCCTCGAATCTATCGCCCAAGTTAGAAAGTGGGTGTACAAAAGGAATTCGAGCCGTCTCAGCAAACTTACTAACTAAGTCTGTTTCTTCAGGGTAAATCGGCCCTATGATAATATCAGCCGAAGAAATGGCTGGATCGGCCAATAGCTTTTGCAAATGGTTTACATCTCGCTTCGAATCGAAGGTCAACATATTGACTTTCACCCCGCTTTTTTTCAACTCATCCAAGCCATACTCCAAGCCAAGGTATAGCTCTAATACAAAATCAGAAGACGGAATACTGGACAAATCGCTGCGGGAAGGATTGGTAAAAGGTAGGATCACGGCAATATCTAACACCTGATCCTTTACCACATTAGTACTCTCGCTTGCTTTACCCTGCAGTTCGTAATAGGCATTTCGCTCGGAGGCAGACAGGATAGTTTGACTTTCCAGCACATCCTTCAGCGCCTCTCCATAGCCTTTATTTTCCTTAAATTCGGAAAGATTGGCTATCATAAAACTCACGCTCACCTGCTTCAGATTCTCATAAGTGGCGTTTTCAGCCAAAGTGATGATACGATCATCCTTGATTTTATTGATGAGCTGAAGTGCCTCTAGGTTTTGTTGATTTTTGAAATAGGCCACTGCTAGGAGGTATTTCGCCTCATCTGATTTTGCCCAGTTGGCCTCCACTATGGGTTCCAAAGCAGCAATGGCTTGGGCAGGCTGATTGGCCCCAAGGCTAGCTTCCCCTAGGTGAAAGGAGGCATAATTCGCCAGATTGCCATATTCTTTTGCGTCAGTGAATTCCTTGAAAAGCGAAATAGCTTCCCAGTAGTTTTTGGCTGCCAGTTCGGATTGAGCTTTACGATAAGCGTCCGGTGTAGGTACTTGAGCCTCGGCAAAGCTTAAGATGAAAAATACCGGAATTGCTAAAAGAAATTTTTTCATTTTATCGGGGTGAATCAAACATCAAACAGGGTCTGCAAATTTAACCCATTATTTTCAAACCCAAAGTTCAGGCCGAAAAGGGTTGGAGGTTGAAGGCAGGAAGTTTGGAGGTTGAAAGTTTGGAGGGAATTAGAATATGAAATTATTGAGCGATAATGCTAAACGTAAAAACCCGAAGAAATACCTCCGGGTTTCACAAGTTCAAATTGGAAAATTTCTAACCTCAAATAAGTTATTCCCACTCGATCGTAGCTGGTGGCTTGGACGAAATATCATAAACAACGCGGTTTACGCCCTTCACCTTATTGATGATTTCATTGGAAATCTTACCCAAAAACTCATACGGTAGATGAATCCAGTCTGCGGTCATGCCATCTACAGACCCCACGGCTCTCAGTGCCACTACTTTTTCATACGTACGTTCATCTCCCATCACGCCTACTGATTGGATCGGAAGTAGCATTGCTCCTGCTTGCCATACCTCATCATAAAGTCCATGATCTTTCAAACCTTTGATAAAAATATGATCCACTTCCTGAAGTGTTCTTACTTTCTCAGCAGTCACATCTCCCAAAATACGGATTCCTAGCCCCGGACCTGGGAAAGGATGACGCCCGATGATAGTTTCCACAATTTCTAAAGCGCGTCCGACTTCACGAACTTCGTCTTTGAACAAGGTATTCAAGGGCTCCACTACGGAAAGCTTCATGAAGTCTGGCAAACCGCCCACATTGTGGTGAGATTTGATGGTAGCAGAAGGGCCTTTTACAGAAATAGACTCAATCACATCTGGGTAAATAGTGCCTTGTCCAAGCCACTTTACACCTTCCAATTTATTTGATTCCTCGTCGAAAACCTCGATAAAGGCATTTCCAATTGCTTTTCTTTTCGCTTCAGGATCAGTAACTCCAGCTAGTGCATCATAGAACTTTTGCTTAGCATCTACACCTATCACATTAAGTCCCATGTGCTTGTACGAGTCCAACACATCTTCGAATTCATTTTTGCGAAGCAAACCATTATCAACAAATACGCAGATCAGCTGGTCACCGATCGCGCGGTGGATCAAGGTAGCAGCTACTGAAGAATCAACGCCGCCAGATAAGCCCATTACTACTTTATCCGAACCGATTTTAGCTTTCAACGCTTCAATACTTGCATCAATGAATACATCCGAAGTCCAATCCTGAGCGCATCCGCAAATTCCAACCACGAAGTTTCTAAGTAGATTTTTCCCTTCGGAAGAATGCGTTACTTCCGGGTGAAACTGAATGCCGTAGGTTTCTTCATGCTGGATTTTGAAAGCAGCTACACGAACTGAGTCAGTACTGGCAATCACATCAAAATCAGCTGGCAAATTCTTGATCGTATCTCCATGAGACATCCATACTTGCGAACCATGGCTCATTTCTTTGAGCAAATCGTAGTGGTTGTCCAGATGAGTCAAATTGGCGCGTCCGTATTCACGAATTTCCGAAGGAGCTACTTCTCCTCCATATTTTTGTGCCAAAAGTTGTGAACCATAACACACACCTAAAAGTGGAAGTTTTCCTCTCAGTGCATCCAAATCCAAATCAGGAGAACCTTCGTCCCGAACGGAGCAAGGAGAACCTGAAAGAATCACTCCTTTGATGTCGGAAGTGATTTCTGGTACTTTGTTATAAGGGTGGATTTCACAATAAACATTCAGCTCTCTAACTCTTCGGGCGATGAGTTGCGTGTACTGAGAACCGAAATCGAGGATCAAGATTTGTTCTGCCATGCGCAAAGGTAATCAGCTAAGGGAAAATTAAAAGATTGAAACATTGGAAAATTGGAAAATTGAGCGAAGTAGTATCACCTTGAGCGAAGTAGAAGGGGTTAAAGATTGATACATTGGAAGATTTGGGTTGGCAGTTGGAAAGTGGTAAAGTTTGAAAGTGACCCTCCATAATTTTCAGCCACTCATTAATAAATCTAGATCACAAATAGAGATATAGGACAGAGGTTCTTTTAATGTCCTAAATCGTAATTCCCCTATCGCAAATAAGCGTAGAAAGTAGTATCTAGCAGTTACTAACCAACTAAAAAGCATCATTTTGCCATGAAAATAAAAGCATCCCTCCTATCCCTATTGCTACTTCTAAGCTCTGTTTCTTTCGCTCAGAATGCCCCGCTACAAAAAGTAACTGATCCATATTTTGATTTGGTAAGACCAGAATTCAAGGGTGATCTAGCTTATGAGACGGTTGCTTTCGTAGAGCAATACTGGAGAGTTGCTGGTAACACGGGCTTTAACAATTCTGTGAGATTGATCGCAGAAAAGCTGGAAGCAGCAGGATATGTTTTGGAGGAAAAAGCTACCGATTCAGATCGCTTGACTTATAGAATCGAAACTAGGGAAATGCGTCAACCGACTTGGGAGCCCGTTTCTTCTTCCTTGAAAATAGTGGGATCTGCTGAAAATCTGCTTTCCTCAGAGACCAACCGAAACATGATTTACATGTATTCTAGCTCCACTCCGAAGGAAGGCGTTCAAGGGCAAGTCATTTATATCGAAAATAAAGAAGACTTGGCTTCAACAGAATTGAATGGCAAAATTCTTTTTTCCGACAAGCTCAGCTATAGAAGTTTGCAAGCTGCCGTTAAAGAGAAAGGTGCACTAGGCGTAATGACTTATGATCTGCCATCTTATTTGCAACCGGAGAAAAACGTCACTTCTATCCAGTTCCGGGGCTTGAGATATGATGAGAAAAACCCAGATTGGGCGATTGCTCTTTCTTTCGAAGCCAAAGAAAAATTGAAAGCTGAGTTGGCAAAAGGGAAAGTAGAAGTTCTAGTGAAAGCCGAAACGAAGATTTACGAATCGGAAGAACTTACAGTCGTAGCGAATGTAAAAGGATCGGAATTGCCTTTAGAAAGTCTGGTTTTCTCTGCTCACATCCAAGAGCCAGGAGCAAATGATAACGCTACTGGGGTAGGAACCCAATTGGAAATGGCGAAAATCACTGCTGACTTGGTCAAACAAGGGAAACTGGACCTGAAGCGCACGTTGACTTTCCTTTGGGGAGATGAGATCATTTCCACCGGAAGATATATCAAGGAAAAAGAAAAGAGAGAAGCTGAAATCAACTGGGGAATTTCTCTGGATATGGTAGGAGAAAATACGGATGTGACTGGCGGCACATTTCTTATCGAGAAAATGCCTGACCCTAGCGCTATTTGGACTCGTGGGGAAGATAAGCACAGCGAATGGGGAGGTTCTCCGATGACTGTGGATCAGATGAAGCCTCACTATTTGAATGATTTTATCTTAACCAATTTCAAAGCACAAGGAGAATTTGCCGATTGGGTAGTCAAGTCCAATCCATTCGAAGGCGGATCTGATCACACGCCATTTTTGCAGGCAGATATTCCGGGATTGCTACTTTGGCACTTTACAGATCAATTTTACCATACGGATAATGATCGACTGGATAAGGTTTCTCAAAAAACTATGGTTAATGTAGGTACAGCGGCATTAGTTTCTGCTTTTACACTTCTGAATGCAGACTCAACTACTGCTCAGCAAATGGTACTAATGCTTATGTCAAAAGCTACTATCCGTCTCACGACAGAATCTGTTTTAAGTAAAAAAGTGATAGCTGAAGGAGGATCGAAAGCTGGGGAGCAATTGATTTTGGATACTTGGACGGACTATTATATCAGGTCTCTGGATTCGATCAAGGATATGGTGGCTGTAGATGATGCAGAAACTTTGAGACAAATAGAGTTTGCTAAAGTTGGGCTGAAGGAGCAGGTGAAAGGATTTCAGTTGTAAGATGATTATATCCCGCGGCGACGCACGGCGCTGCGAATATTTGCTCTAATTTAATTTAATACCTCTACCTACTTTAATTTTAGAATTGAATTTCAACCTTGATACAAAAGCGTAAATAACTTGAAATTAAGAGCTATGCAAAAAAACCTCCGCAGGAAGACTGAAGAAATCTCTAAGCTTTTGAGCCATTTTTAACGTGATATCTCGCTTGCCCGACAAAACCGCTGATACATGACCTTTACTACCAATGAGTGGCTCAAGATCCTTGGCTTTGATTCCCATTTCATTCATTTTGTACTTGATCACTTCAAGCGGTTCAAGTTCAGGAAGCTGATAATGCTTTTCATCGTAATCTTTGACCAGGACTAATAGCAATTCAAGCTCATCAATCTCAGGAGAATTTGGATCTGCATGGAATATTTCCATCAGCCTCAGCGATGCTTTGTTATAGTCGTCTTCGCTTTTTAAAACTTTCCATTTCATAATCCTATCTTTTTCACATTAAAACTTTCGGATCAAATTCGATCGTGCTTACGTCTATTTTGTCGTATTGTTTATGCGTTCCAAACCAAATTACATAACAGGCTTTTTGCAAAAAATTTATTGAAACTACTAGCCGAAAATCGTTACCCTTTATGTTAAAGACAACCCTCGTGTTGCTTACGATGCTTGCATTTCCATAAACTTCCTTAAGTTCATTGTAATTTGAAAATTCTCTTTTTGAAAACTCAGTGTACCAAATCACTAACTGTGTCGAAGCCGAAGGATATTTTTTAGCGTAATACAAAATAGTCTTCTTGACGAGAATTCGCATTTTCAAAGGTATTAAAAAGTCATCATTTTGCAAACTTAATTTGTGGCGTCACAAATCCCAAGAGTTTGAAAATTGAATTTGATCATTGACCATTCCTAATCCCAAAAGCGCTTCTAGGGTTTTCTTCCAAAAGCATTTTCCAATCTGATTCTCCAAATCCTTTTGCATTCAGCGATGGCATAAGCATTACGAAGATATTAGTAAAGGGCAGAAAATCTCCACCATCAGGCTTGGCTGGATCATACCAACCTGCATCGTGGGAAATCAGAACTTGGTCTAGAAAACCATTCTCTTTTGCAAAAAGTAAGCGCTCAACATATTCATCTATACTCCACCCTATTCCATCCCAACTGATCCAAATTCCACGTTTGGCAGCTTCCAGATAATTCTGGAAATCCTGCTCCGCCTGCGCATGTACCCACACAAAAGCTGAAGGATCTACACCCATTTCCTCCAAAATTGCGACCTCTTGCTTTGCTGTTTTCCAAGTTCCCGTGTGTGAATAAATATTCAAACCGGTTTCTTTAAAAGTCAGCCCAGCTGCTTTGACCAGTTTTGCATCAACTTCCCTTAGAGGCGATTCCTCGTTTACAGAAATTTTGATAAACCCTGGCTTGATCCCAGTTTCCTCTATCCCATTTTCAAATTCAACTATCCATCGCCTTGATAATTGCTCTGCCGATTCGGTAAAGGCAAAGTCTGGCAAATACTTTCCCTCTACCGCTCCGTAAAAACCCGTGTTGGTAATGAGTTGTATTCCCGATTGCTCACTGAGCTTTTTAAGCAAAAGTGGATCCTTGGCCAAATAAGAAGGTGTACAATCAAAAATGGTCTTCACTCCATACTTTTTCACTTCCAATAAATAAGGCAGAACCTTCGCGATAACTTGGGCTGAAGTATAGCGATCAGGCGACACGGAATCAGCTCCTATGAAATCCACCAGCATGTGCTCGTGAATTAACGTCAGACCAATCGAATCGATGGGTATTGACCCAGTGACGGTATTTATTGAAGTGCTGGAGGAATCTGGCTTCGTGCAGGAGAAAGCCAAAAAAAGAAAACTTAATCCAAGGTGTAGAGCTTGCTTCATTTATAAAACTAAGCAACTCCCTCAGATTAAGTCAACTGTATTTCGATAGATATGCTTTTTTCTTATTTGAGCGAGGACATTCCCCCGTCAATATGCAAGATCTGCCCGGTTACCCAGGATGATTTTTCATCTAGCAAAAAGAGCGTTGCCGCAGCAATATCCTGTGGCGTCCCTATCCTACCTAGCGGATGCCTTTTGTCAGAAGCCGCGCGTTTTTCATCGGTACTCACGAGCTGCTTTGCCAATGGAGTATCCGTTAGCGACGGCGCTATGGCGTTGACCCGGATGTGATTGGGAGCCCACTCGGCCGCTAGAGATCTCACCAAACCTTCTACCGCTCCTTTGGCAGAGGCTATACCAGCATGAAATCCCATCCCTGTCTGTACTGCAACTGTACTGTACATGACTACAGAAGCCGATTCTGATTTTTTCAAACCCTTCATGCAGGCTTGAAGAATTTTGACCGCTCCAAAAAAATTTACATCCATTTCGGCTTTGAAATCCTCTGGGGAAATTCTATGAAATGGCTTCAAATTGATAGAGCCAGGACAATAGACTAAGCCATCGATTACTTCGGGCAGATCCTGAATTTCTGAATTTTCATCGGTGATATCCAGCTGCGTAGTTCCTTCGCCACTTCTAGAGTACAAGAACAGCTTTGCTCCTTCTTTCTCCGCTTGTGCAGCTACTTCCTTACCAATTCCTGAATTTCCTCCGATGATGACAATATTTTTTCCTTTCATTACTTTTCCTTTTTTGATTAAAGCGGATTGAAAGGACTATTGTTTGAAATTGGGCTTATTTCAGCTCATAAAAATAAATCGTCTGCCTGTCCTTTTCCACCGCATCTGGATCTTCGTCCGGTTTGGAATAAGAATAAAGAATATCGCGAACCGAAAATAGTTTTACATCCCAAGAGCCTTCCCATAGTTTATGCTCATCCTTGAAAATTTGATAGTACGTTTTGGTTTTATACTTTTCTGCCAAATCAGTAAATTCAGATCCACCTAAATACTCTTTTGGCAGCTTATCAACTTCATGCTGTGGAGCGGCACCAGAATACCAAGTCAAAAGGTAATCCTTTGATAATCTTTAAGATAAATGCTGAGAGTTCATTTAGAAATTCATCAGAGGAAATCTCAGGATTTGGTGGGAGAATTTGCTTATACGTATCATTCGGATTTAATGGAATAGACTTTAATAAGCATAGGTATCTTTTCCAACTACATAAACCTCCGGTGAATTTGGAAACAACATCCATAATTCATCTCCAATCTCAACAATAGTTGGATCTTTATTCACATAGTCTGCCGGTGATTTTCGTTTTTCACTCCCTTCAGGAATGGAACTACTTCTGATTTCAATTAAAGAGTGCGGATCACGAAGCGTTATTAAACCAGCATTGAATTTCATTACGCTTTTATTCCTTTTTTTTCCTCACTTCAGATTTCGGACAAAACTATGACTAGCCCCTAACCCTATTCTTAGAAACCTCAAAATATCTAGTAGCTTAGCCCTTAAAAAAAACTTCAGCGCCATGGACACCTCCCACAAAACTTCATTCCAGTTTATCAGCGAACCCTCAGACATCAACTTTGGAGGAAAAGTACATGGAGGTGTAGTGATGAAGTGGATCGATCAAGCGGCCTATACCTGTGCCAGAACCTGGTCAGAATCCTACTGTGTGACGGTTTATGTCGGCGGTATCCGATTTTACAAGCCTATCAATATCGGAGATGTAATCAAGGTAGATTGTGCTGTGATCTATACAGGAAGCTCCAGTATTCACATTATGGTGGAAGTCTATTCCAGAGATTTTGGACAAAAGGAATTTGAGAAAAAGACGCACTGCATCATCATCTTCGTATCTGTGGACGAACATGGCAATCCGCAAAAGGTAAAGCCTTGGGTCCCTCAAACCACCCAAGAAAAGAAACTCGAAGAATACGCTACGCGGCTGAAAGCTCTCAGAGAAGATATTCATAACGAGATGAAGCCTTTCTTTAATGAGTAGATTTTTTGGATATAGAATGAGGGAAATTGAATGTTTTACTTGGTCTAAAGAGAGTTTCCGAGTTGTCTAATCGGGGATAAGTGATGGGTAGCAAAATTCAAATCAGCTAGTGAACTCTAGTCGAGTGCTTGGTGATTCGAGAAAAGATCATCGAGGTTTTTAAAAAAACCTCACGGGCCACGATCACCTATTTGCTTTCCAAATCACCAGTCATTATCAGGCTATTTCCTTCTTTGATTTTCTGAATGAAAAGACCCTCCACGTAGAACTGCCAATCTGAAAATTTGATCGCCTGGTTAGCCAAATGTACATGGTGATCTTGATCCAGGAGGTAAGTAGCTGGCTTATCTAGAACACGGGTTTTACCATAAACCTCCTCTAATTCGGCTAGCTGAGATTTCCATTCACTTTCCAAATTCAATAACTTGTCCTTCGCAGCCTCTCTTTCCTCACCTGTTTTTGCCAAATCCCATTCTTCTAAAAGAAGTAGTGATCTGTTCGAAAACTGCGTGACTTTGGCTACTTGTTCATACACATCTAAGGTATAGGTATTCCTTTTTGCAACTTTTTTGGCCTCAGCTATAGTGGACAGTACCGAGTCCACAGCCAGCTTATTTTCTCTCGCTTTGGTCAATTTCACTTCATTTCTTTTCACCCATTCGCCAGGAGAATTAGCATCTGGCAAAGTCAAAACAGCATCCCGCATAGGATTATCCATAGCTCGCAGTCTATTTCTATCTCTCGACTCCAGCAGGGCATTTTTCCAAAAAGCTACCGGAGCTTCCAAATCATTAATGAAAGCAAACTCAGAAGAAGTCAGCTCACTCCCAAAAGTCCGCTGTCTGAAGGCAGTATGAATTTCTTCGGAGGTACGCTTTTTTCCGGACCAAGTGTATTCTGCGAAAATCGCGATCCCTCTTTGGAACAATTCAAAATGTGGGGAATCATCGTCCCAGAGTGTCAAAAGCAAACCATCTGCCTGATTATCAATAGAAATAAGTGCAAAGTCCCGAATGTTCGCCGTGTTGCTTTCTTCAAGTGGCATAAGGTTCCAACGGGTTTGTCCAGCCGTCGCTCCCATGACCTGAAAGCCATTATCCGTAAACCACTTCATCGCGCGGTTATTTCCAGGCGTCTCAGGCATGCTATAATTCCAGCGCATGTAGATGCAGTTTTTTGGGAACATTTCCACATACTCATTCAGTTTGGGTTCGTTCACCTGCCAGATACTATCTACCTGCGCTTCTGTTAATTTTCTATTGAAGATAGAACCATATACTCCAGCATTTTGCAACGGCATATCATCCCAAAATATCGGTGTCACCTGATGCTCTTCAGCATAGCTACTCACTCTATTCAACCAAGTCAACTGTAGTTCTAAAGCAGATTTCCCACTACCTCGCCCGGTGGTATGAACTTCGTCGCCACCGACGTGCAGGTATTGGGCAAAAGGAAAAGCAGCTAATGCATCTGAATACAAATCGAATTGCACATCATACGTGCGCTCATCCAGCGGATTGAAAGCCCAATCGCTAGCTGGATCATCTCGAAGATCTTGGTATTCCTCGTGCTTCAGGATGAAAGAGGCATGACCTAACCCTTGCACTAAAGGAGAAATCCGGATATTTCTAGCCATGGCATACTCACTTAGTTTTTTCCATTCTGCAATAGACCAGGCATCAGGAGAACCAACTTTTGGCTGCCTTTCAAATGCCAGTTTATCCTCAATTTCCAAGATAATCCCATTGATCTTCATTTCAGCCAAGCGATCCATCAACTGGTAGTAATATTCCCGCTTCTCCAGGTGATGTTTCACATCAAGGTGCACCGCACGATAGGCAAGTGCCGGCTCATCTTTTATGGAGATCAAAGGCAAAGCTGCATCTTGATCTTCTGCGTCTTGAACCAACTGACCAAGCGTAATCACTCCGTACCAAAGTCCTTCATTCGTAGATGCCGAGATATCAATATGATCTTTGGAAATCATCAGGGAGTACCCTTCTGAGTTTAGCTCAGCATTGGGGTTTAGACTAAGGCTGACCACATCCTGTGATGATTCTGGCAGAGATTTTCCAGAGATAAAATCATTTTTCATCTCCTGCACCCTATCTGCGATAGCTGAAGGCGACAATTCTGAAACTCCCGTAATCTCTACCTCAGCGGGGCTAGGCAAAATCATATAGTTGCCCTCCTTGGTAGGAACGGAGGTGCAGGAAGCCAGGGTCAATACAAAAACAAGGAAGTTAAAAATGGATATGCGGATCATGTGAAGAGGTTTATTGAAACAAATTAGTAGCACCGGTAAAAATAAGAGAATATTAAAAGGCCTCTTTGCCATTCAACAAACAATTTGGAAGCTATTCTGAGGATACACTTTAATTCTCCCTTTTTTTATCTAATTTTTAGGATGAAGGTAGCGAAGTAAAAACATTCGTTGTCTGATCTCAAACCCAACCTAACCCAAGATGCTCACTCTTCTGATTATTCTTTTTGCCCTGGCACTCATTCTCCTTGCCATCGTCAAATTCGACATCCACCCCTTTCTTGCGCTTTTTTGCGGAGCCATACTCTACGGTCTGCTCGCTGGAATGCCTGGTGAGTTGATTCTAAAATCCATTTCCGAAGGCTTCGGCGGAGTATTGGGAAGTATAGGATTGCTGATTTTGCTGGGTGTGATGATGGGTACTTTTCTGGAGAAAACTGGTGGTGCCATTGTCATAGCTGAAAAAATCCTGAAATGGATCGGGGAGAAATCGGTGACGCTCGCGATGATGATCTCGGGATACATCCTATCTATACCTGTATTTGGGGACAGCACTTTTATTATGATGAACCCGATTAGCAAGTCACTTTCGTTGAAAAGTAAGGTTCCTTATGCGGCAACGACCATTGCATTGGCTTTGGGAGCCACTGCCTCGCATTCCCTCGTCCCTCCTACTCCCGGACCGATTGCTACGGCGGGGATTTACGAGGCAGATTTGGGAATGATTATTTTCTACGGTTTGATAGTGAGTTTGATTGCCCTGATACCGAGTTATATTTTTGTCAAGAAAGTAGCCTTTAAAATCCCTTTGGTGCCAAAAATGGCTGTGAAATCAGAGGAAATTGAGCTGAAAAACAGACCCACAGCATTTGCCTCTTTTCTTCCAATTATCGTCCCTTTGATCTTAATCATAATCGCTTCCATAGCGAAGTATCCGACCAAGCCTTTTGGAGAAGGAGCTTTTTACACCTTTATTCAATTTGCGGGAAGCCCAGTTATTGCCTTACTATTAGGCGTATTTTTGGCCTTTTCCCTTCCAAAAAAATTCGACGCCAAGCTACTTTCATCCTCCGGATGGGTAGGTGAAGCTATTCTGATCGCAGCTCCGGTAATTCTGATCACTGGAGCGGGTGGGGTATTTGGGAAAATGCTACAGAATTCCGGGATTGGCGATCTGGTCAGCACAAGCATGAGTGGTGCAAGCTGGGGGATTTTTCTTCCGTTTTTGATAGCATTCGCGCTGAAAACGGCGCAAGGCTCTTCTACTGTGGCGATGATCACCACGGCTTCGATTGTGGCTCCGCTTTTGGGATCACTAGGACTTGACTCAGAAAGTATGCGAGTATTCGCCGTTCTGGCCACAGGCGCAGGAGCAATGGCGATCTCCCATGCCAATGACAGTTTCTTCTGGGCCGTCACTCAGCTTTCAGGACTCTCCATCAAGCAAGGAAATCAAACCCACAGTTTGGGTACGCTGATCATGTCGTTGACGGCGATCAGCGTGATCTATCTGATTACGCTGTTGGTGGGTTGAGGAAGTGGGACGTTGGACGTTTGAGGGAGTAAGTTAATTTACTCGCGTTGCTAAAAAACAAGTTGATTGAAAGCTACTAGGCAATAAACTCATTTATTGAGGATTAGCTATACACGTTATGTTTTTTTGAGAGAACAAAGCTTCAACCTATCATCATTAGCTCATGAAAACCCTCACCCTCCTACTTTTAAGCTTTTTCCTCTACCTCAGCACTCAAGCCCAAATCCTTAAGCAACCAATACCAGATAAATTAGTGGTTCTCACTTTTGATGATGCGTCAGCTAGCCACTATACTGTTGTTGCACCTATGTTGAAGGAATATGGATTTGGTGGAACATTCTTCGTCTGTGAGTTTCAGCCAAATTATGCAGACAGTACACTATATATGAATTGGAGACAGATTCAGGAATTGGATAAAATGGGATTAGAAGTGGCTAATCACACGCATACTCACGCCAATGTCAGTAAATTATCCCAAGCAGAATTCAATGAACAACTCGAATATATCGAGTCAAAATGTGACTCGCTTGGAATTCCCAAACCAACCAACTTCGCCTATCCCGGATATGGTCTAAATCCCCAGGTAATCAAGTTTTTGGAAGCAAAAAACTATGTCTTCGCCAGAGCAGGAGGAAGTAGAGCCTACCATCCTCAGAGTGATCATCCGTATCTAGTTCCTAGTTGGGCGACGGATGAAACTAATAAAGAGGAAATTTTAGCTGCTTTTGATCAGGCCAAAGACGGCAGTATCGTTGTTTTAACAATTCACGGCGTTCCCGATATCGAACATCCTTGGGTGAATACGCCAACTGAGCTTTTTAAAGCATATTTGGAATACTTAAAAGAGAATGAGTTTAGAGTCATTTCTATGAAAGAATTGGAGAAGTACATTGATGTGAAGGAAGCTAAAAAAACGATAAGTCTAGATTTCGAGAAAAAGCTTTCTAACTAACCTTATATAACATGACAAGCGAAACTGAAGACAGCAATTGGCCCTTGCCGAAATTTTACTTTTCAGTGAAATTTGATTCTCTTCCCGCACCTATATCTTTTCAGGAAGTTACCGGATTGGATGCTGAACCCGATAGCTTAGACTTCAGACATGGTAACAATCCAGTGTTTTCAACAGTAAAAATGTCTGGTAGTGCCAAATCTTCCACTATCACATTAAAAAATGGGGTTTTTCCTAAGAAAAATGACTTTTGGAAATGGTTCAGTACCATAAAAATGAATACAATAAAAAGAGAAAAAGTCCTTATCCAACTGTTAGATGAATCTGATAATCAAACTATAACATGGGTATTAACTAATGCTTTTCCTACAAAAATTACCGGAACAGATAGTAATGAAGTAAGTGAAGAAATAGCTATAGAATCACTAGAGCTTTCACATGAAGGTTTGACTATTTCAAACCCTTAATAAAACAATATGATTATCCGCTTTTCTACCAGTAAGGTGTATAAGCAATGTAGCAAATGTTAAACTTAAGAATTGAGGCCGCTTCGGTCATCGGTCTTCCAACCAGATAAGCCAGGAATATAAGGTGACTGGCATTATTGCGGATAATAATAAAAACCAAAAAGGTGACCCGTTGCCAGATCACCTTTTAGAATTTTACGCTATTTTCAATTAAGCCAAATCGTAGCGATCGAGCATCATCACCTTGTTCCAAGCAGCTACAAAGTCATTTATGAACTTGTCACTAGCATCTGAGCTAGCATAGAACTCAGATAATGCACGCAGCTCAGAATTCGAACCAAAGATCAAATCTGCTCTTGTTCCTGTCCATTTGACCTGACCTGTTTTTCGATCAGAACCTAAGAAAGCATGAGCACCTGTATCAGCTGCTTTCCAAGTAATCCTCATGTCTAAGATATTCTTGAAGAAGTCATTAGTCAAAGCACCTGGAGTGCTTGTAAATACACCATACTTAGAATTATCATAGTTGGTACCTAGCACTCGCAATCCACCAACTAAAACAGTCATTTCCGGCGGAGTAAGCGTTAGCAATTGAGCGCGATCCACAAGCATTTCTTCTGCAGATGCTTTGTGAGTAGGTCGGAAATAATTCCTGAAACCGTCTGCTGCTGGTTCCATTGCTGCAAAAGAAGCTACATCTGTCTGGGCCTGAGAAGCATCTGCACGACCAGGAGTAAATGGAACGGTGATATCTTTGCCTGCATTTTTAGCAGCTTGCTCCACACCTGCACATCCTGCCAATACAATCATATCTGCCAGAGAAATTTGCTTTCCTCCAGTTTGAGCACCATTGAATTCCTTTTGGATTGCTTCTAATTTTTCAAGCACTTTTCCAAGCTGAGCTGGATTGTTCACTTCCCAATATTTTTGAGGAGAAAGTCTGATACGTGCACCATTGGCACCACCACGCATATCTGATCCACGGAAAGTAGAGGCAGAAGCCCAAGCAGTAGAAACCAACTCTGAAACAGAAAGTCCAGAGGCTAAGACTTTACTTTTTAGCGAAACTACATCCTGTTCATTTACTAGCTCGTGAGATACCGCTGGAATAGGATCTTGCCAGATCAGCTCTTCAGTAGGAACCTCTGGGCCTAGATAACGGTCTTTAGGTCCCATATCTCTGTGAGTCAATTTGAACCATGCACGTGAAAATGCTTCTGCAAACTGGTCTGGATTTTCATAAAATCTCCTTGATATTTTCTCATAGGCAGGATCCTCTCTCAAAGAAAGATCCGTCGTCAACATAGCTGGCGCATGCTTTTTGGCTGGATCAAAGGCATCTGGAACCGTTCCGGCTCCGCCTCCGCCTTTTGGTGTCCACTGATGTGCACCGGCAGGGCTTTTAGTCAGCTCCCAATCAAATCCGAATAAATTTTCGAAGAAGGTATTATCCCATTTCGTAGGCGTCTGAGTCCAGGTCACTTCAAGACCTGATGTAATGGTGTCTCCTGAGTGACCTTTGCCAAAAGAGCTTTTCCAGCCCAATCCCATCTCTTCAATTCCTGCTCCTTGTGGCTCCTTGCCTACATATTCTCCCGGATCTGCCATTCCGTGAGCTTTTCCGAAGGTATGACCACCTGCTATCAGCGCCACCGTCTCTTCATCGTTCATAGCCATGCGCCCAAAAGTCTCACGAATATCATGAGCCGCGGCCACTGGATCGGGTTGACCTTTTGGCCCTTCAGGATTCACATAGATCAACCCCATGTGCGAAGCTCCTAGTGGATTTTCCAACTCTCTTTCGCCACTCTCACTTGCATAGCGTTCCTTATCACCAAGCCACTCGCCTTCTGAACCCCAGTAAATATCCTCCTCTGGCTCCCAGACATCCACTCTTCCCCCTGCGAAGCCGAAGGTTTTCAATCCCATCGTTTCCAAAGAAACATTTCCTGCCAAAATCAATAAATCAGCCCAAGATAGCTTGATGCCATACTTTTGTTTGATAGGCCAAAGTAAGTAGCGTGCCTTATCTAGATTGGCATTATCTGGCCAGCTATTGAGCGGTGCAAAACGCTGAGACCCTGAACCCCCTCCACCTCTTCCGTCTGCAATTCTATAAGTACCTGCTGAGTGCCAAGCCATTCGGATAAAAAATGGACCGTAATGACCAAAATCCGCTGGCCACCAATCCTGAGAATCAGTCATTAAATCAGCCAAATCCTTTTTGACCGCTGCCAAATCCAACTTTTTGAATTCTTCTGCATAGTTAAAATCAGGACCCAATGGGTTGGATTTGGAAGAATGTTGACGAAGGATATTCAGGTTCAGCATGTTAGGCCACCAGTCGCGGTTCTTTGTACCGCCACCAGCCGTCTGATGAATTGATCCACTCGTGAAAGGGCACTTAGCCGAACTGTCATTGACATCCCAAACAGGGTCTGTAGAGTTATGTCCGTTTCCGTTGTTGCTCATATGTATAAAATTTATGGTTATTTTCTTGAGTAAGCTAAGATATTGAAAAGGGATAATATGTAATTCAAAATTCGATTGATAAAAACTATGAGTCTTTTACACATGCGATTATATCCACTTTAGCTTGAGAATTAGCTGCGAATCAAATTACCCAATATCGCTGAAAGATTCAATTTTCAAGAGTCGATTAAGAAGTTCTAAAGTGATAGACGTCTTGAATTTTCAATAAAAGTTGGTACTTTGAAAATGCCAACCTGCCTTAAAAAACATGCAAAAATCCATTCTATTTTTTTCGCAGCATTTGTTCACCTTCAATCAAATCTCAACTCATTATGACAACTCTGATCATCACTCTAGGTATTATACTCCTTTTAGGATTCATTTTAGTCGGAATATTCAATCGTTTTGTGAAAAACAAAAACACCGTCAAAGATGGCTGGAGCAACATAGATGTCGCGCTAAAGCGACGCTATGATCTGATTCCAAATCTGGTAGAAACTGTAAAAGGCTACGCTAGTCACGAAAAAGAAACGCTCGAAGCAGTGATCCAAGCTAGAAATGCTGCAATAGCTGTTCCTTCAAACGATATTAATGCTCAAATACAAGCAGAAAACCAATTGCAAAAAACCCTGCGAAGCATCTTTGCCTTGAGCGAAGCCTATCCTGATCTGAAGGCAAACACAAACTTCCTACAGCTTCAAGCCAAACTCAATGAAATAGAAGAAAATCTGGAGCGAGCCAGACGCTATTACAATGGCACCGTACGCGAAAACAATACGTACGGCGAAAGTTTCCCCGCTGTGATGGTAGCTGGCATGTTCAATTACCAGCACTTTGACTACTTCGAGGCTGAGCCAGAAAGTCGCGAGAATGTTAAGGTAAGTTTTTGATCAAATCAATTCAGAAACACCAGAAATTCACATGAGCAAGATTGCTTGATAAGCACTAGCATGAAAAAAATCGCCTTTCTATTTCTCCTTTTTTTTGCGCAGCTACAAGTTAATGCGCAGGACTTCACGGTCACTTCCTATGATGTGGATATCACAATTTCAGAAGCAGGGTATTTTGACGTAGTAGAGAAATACAACATCTACTTTAATGAGCCAAAGCATGGAATATTTCGGGATATTCTGCTTTCCTATGATTTACTAACTGAAGAAAACAAGGAGGAAAAACGTCAAATCAAACTGAGCAACATCGAAGTCCCAGGACATAAGTTTGATTCTCCATCAGCTTTTGAACAGAAAATGTCCAGCAAAGCCCAAATCAAAATCGGTGATGCGGATGTGACTATAGATGGCGCACAGCAGTATGAGATTCGGTATAGAGTAGAAAATGCTTTTCTCCATGAGAAAGAAGCAATCCAATTTTATTGGAATATCAAACCAAGTGATTGGTACGCTCCATTCAACAAAATCAACTTCACAGTACATTTGCCGGATGGCGTCAATTTGCAAGAGGGGGAGTACTTTTTGTATTCAGGCGAATTAGGATCAAGTGAGCCAGCATCAGATTTTGAGACGAGTTATGCCAATGGAATTTTCACTGGAAATAGTAAAGCTGAAGTGGTTTCCTTTGGTGGGGAGGCGGTAACAGTTTTGTTAAAATTGCCCTTGGGAAGCATCAAAGAAATTAAACCTCTCTGGCCATTTTGGACAAATTACGGTTGGACTTTGATATTACCCCTCGTTTATATTGGTTTTTATATGATTTGGAAAAAGCATGGTAAAGATGATCATGCCGTGACAATGACCAGTTATTATCCCCCCAAAAACATGGATCCAGCCATGGTTGGCTTTTTGATCGATGATTCAGGTGACAATGCAGATTTGATTTCGCTTATCCCTTATTGGGCTTCAAAAGGCTATTTGACAATTGAAGAGATTGATGAAAAGGGATGGTTTGCTAAAGACGATACCAAACTCATCAAAATAGACGACATCGAAGATGATGCACCATTATATCAGCGTCAGCTTTACAACGGATTATTTGCTGGCAGAAAAGAGTTGCTAGTCAGTACTCTCAAAGAGAAATTCTACACCACCATGAGTACAGCTAGCAGCAGTCTAAATGACGCTGCACAGATATATTATATCAATAAATCTCGGCAAATTAAGAATTACACGATAGGAGCTCTGATACTTCTTCTTTTCATCCTAGTTCCTTCATTTCTGTTTTTCTGGGGAATTGTAGCCGCTATAGCTGTGGGTGTTTCTTTGATTTTCCTTATAATCATGAGCCAGTTTCTGATCAAAAAAAACAAGGAAGGGACAGCCATTTTATCCGAACTGAAAGGCTTCAGGCAATTCATCAAAGTAGCCGAGGAAAACAAACTCAAAATGCTACTTCAGAAAGATCCAACTTATTTCGAATCCACGATGAGCTATGCCTTGGCTTTCGGAATGTTTGACAATTGGGCGAAAAAATTCGATGGTCTGAATCTCCAGCCGCCTAGTTGGTATTACTCGACCACAGGGAGAATGATGTCCATGAACCATTTTTCAAAATCCTTTTCCAACTCCATCAAATCAACTCAATCCACCATGGTCAGTTCGCCATCGAGCTCAGGAGGTTCGGGTGGTGGCGGATCGTCTGGTGGTGGCTTTGGAGGCGGTGGCGGCGGAAGCTGGTAATAGAATAACTGAATGATAAAACCCAATCTTATGAAAAATACAGCAATCCTACTTATCGCAATGCTATCCTTTTCGACACTAGTTAAGGCGCAATCCTCAGAAAAATACCTAAGCAAGGTTCAGTCATTGGATAGTACCATAGAAACACTCTATGCAGTAATCTCGGGCAAAAAGGGCCAAGAAAGAGATTGGGAATTGTTTAAGTTTCTATTTCATCCAGAGGCGAAGTTGATCCCTACAGGCAAAAACCAAGCTGGGGAGATTGGAGCCACTTTTATGACACCAACAGGCTACATAGAGAGGGCAGGGAAAATGCTGGTCGATACAGGGTTTTTTGAGAAAGAAATCCATAGATCGGTGGACACCTTTGGGACAATAACGCAGGCATTCAGTACCTACGAATCCTACAACCACGAATCCATGGATAAGCCATTTGCCAGAGGGATTAATAGCATCCAACTGCTATACGACGGCAACAGGTGGTGGATCATCACTATCTATTGGATGCAGGAATCTCCAGAAAATCCAATCCCGCAGAAGTATTTGCCGAAGAATTAAGAATTACAAATTCAAATTTTGAATATGCTTGACGCAAAAGAAATCTAAGAATGGAAGACCGACCACAAATCAAATTAAAGTTAAGGCCGGCAGATATCCTTTTAGAAATGTTGGCCTCAGTGGCGATTTTAGCCATTTGGGGATTGGCAATCTCACACTATTCAAGCCTTCCTGATACTATCCCCACTCATTTCAATGCTG
Source organism: Algoriphagus sp. (assembly GCF_039969895.1). GTDB lineage: Bacteria > Bacteroidota > Bacteroidia > Cytophagales > Cyclobacteriaceae > Algoriphagus. The sequence continues at coordinate 445,844 of NZ_JBDVMZ010000021.1, read as the reverse complement.
CAGGACAGCCTGATGATTTTGGTGGAAAAGCGACCCTGTTCATCTTGCCTATCTTATCAACCATCCTGTTTATTGGATTGACACTACTAAACAGACATCCAGAAATCTTTAATTACCCAGTTGACATCACGCTGGAAAATGCTTCAGCTCAATACAAAAATATTCAACGAATGATGCGCTACCTGAAAATGGTAATTGTGATGATTTTCGGGGCCATTCTTTATAGAAATATCCAAATCGGACAAGGGATAAGAGATAGTCTAGGCAGTTGGTTTCTCCCAATTACGCTGACAGCAATTTTCATTGTTCCACTTTTATTTCTGATCAATTCAGCTAGGATAAATAAGAAACTTCAGAACAAATGAACCGAGAACAACTACAAAAAGATTTCTTTCCAGCGGAGATTATGCTCCAGCTCGTCAAACAAGAAATTCCACTTAGCGACAAAATAAAGCTGATAAATAGCTACCTAGACAAAGTCCGGGATTCCTATGATGCCGAAGTTTTAAAGATTAAACAGCATAATCAACTTGCGCATATCTATTGGATGTCTGAGCACTATGAAGAAGCTATCGCTCATTTCGAAATTGTAGTGGAGAATATGGAAGCAGAGGATTATCCTTCCTTATATAGTTTGGCGCTAAACTTATTGATCAGATGTAATAGACTGCTTTCGAATTACCAAGAAGCTGAGAAATACGCCACCCTTGCCTTTGCATCTTTTGATACATTCCATCCTTTTAAAAAATTGAATATCCTAACTGATTACGCTGATTTAATCGCTGATTCGGGAAAGATCTTTGACGAAAATTACATCTCAATCATCCAAGCAACAATCGATGAACTTGGCTTTCCCGAAAAGCTAGATGATCCTATAGAGACCATTCGATCCATGAGTAAAAGAAATCAGGTATGGAATCGAAAATTAAGTGATTGGACTATCAAGTATAGAGAGTCAGATTTGGATGAAAGAAAAAGGGAACTCGTCCAATACATAGATTCCTGCGAAATCGGATGGTATAAAGACTATGCCTTGAATACTCTCGAAATACTCCAAAACAAAAAAGCACAAGGTTAACAACTTGTACTTTTTTGCTCGTGTAGTCTAATGAAGTTGCAAATCCGAAGATTTATCCAAGGATTAAAAATTCTTATAACTCACTGAAATTATTCTGATGAATCTTTGAACAGTTCGTTGGAGATTATTGAAATATGATTTTCCGCAATAATGCCAGACACCTTATATTCCTTGCTTATCTGGTTGGAATACCGAGGCTTCCTCAATTCTTAAGTTTAACATTTGCTACATTGCTTATTCCACCTTACTGGTAGAAAAGCGGATAATCATATATTGAAAATTATAACGTTGCGACGGCGCGTCGCCGCGAGAAAAACCCGCAAACTACCTCGCCGTCCATCCCCCATCCACGGTTAGCATCGAACCCACCATATAGGTTCCCGCATCTGAAGCCAAATAGATCGCAGCTCCTTGGATCTCCTCCAATCTTCCCCATCTACCGAGCGCAGTAGCTCCTACAACGAATTTTTTCCCTTCCTCCGTATCAGCTATCGGTAAGTTCATCTCTGTCAAAAATGGCCCGGGACAAATCGCATTCACGGTAATATTGAACGCTGCAAACTCCAACCCCAGCGCACGCGTCATCTGTACAACTGCTCCTTTGCTTGAAGCATAGGGAGTTCTGTTGGCTAAGCCTACCAATCCCAGCGTGCTCGCCAGATTGATAATGCTTCCCTTTCCAGCTTCCTTCATGTAGGGAGTTACCGCTTTACTACAAAGCCATGTGCCGGTCACATTGATGTCCATTACCTTGCTGAATTCCTCCAACTGCAATTCATCGATCGCGCCGCGGATATTTATACCTGCAGAATTTATCAAGGTGTCTATTCTTCCAAAGGCATCAAAAGCCGCCTTTGCCATGGCTTCAGTCTGATCTTTATTCACTACATCAGCTTCGAAAGCAATTGCTTTGACTCCATAGAGCTCAGCTATTCTCTTTGCAGATTCCTGCCCTTCTTCGAGCGTTCTACTGACTAGCATTACATTAGCTCCGGCTGAGGCAAGTCCCTCGGCCATGGCCAAGCCTAGCCCTTTTGAACCACCGGTGATGATGGCTGCTTTTCCTGTGAGGTCAAAAAGTTTGATTCCTGGTAATTTACTGTTACTTGATTCTTGAGACATATTTTTTAATTAATTGATTTTATATTCTTGATTACTTCAAACTGTTCACTTTTGACTAGTGACCACTCACAATTCTTACTTTTTTCAAAGACAATCACCCCAATCCTAAGGAACTCAGGCTATAATCCAGGCAGGCAACAACATTCTTCTCTTCATAAGCCAATTGCTCTTCTTTGCTCAAACCTGTCACATACGGGAGCTCACCTTGGAATTGATTTTCATCAAGCAATCTTTCTATCCTATACACATCCAATCCTGACAGATGATCGAAGGTAGCCCAATAGCTTTCCTGCATGACCGGGATTTTTAGTGGATCCCGGGTAATCATCTCCAAACTAAAGTTGATAGTTGGGTTGAACTTTTTGCATAAAGCCACAGCCGATTTCAAATCCACAATACCTTCGCCCAAAGGCACTTCAGACAGTAAAAAACCGTCTTCGTAATGCTTTACACCCATATCTTTAACATGGGTAGAAAAAGCCAGAGGCGCCAATGTCTCGATCACTTCGGAAGGATTTTCCATAAAGGAAACATTGTTTCCGAAATCCAAGGTCACTCCCACCCATTCGCTTCCCAGGTTTTGGATGATCCAAGCCAGTTCTTTGGCAGTCCAATCTTTATGATTTTCTACAGCCAATTTCATCTTATGCTTCCTAACAATAGGCTCGGCAAGTTCTATTGCCCGAAGGGAATTCTCTCTAAATTTATTGAACTCATCGAGCGAACTGAAATTCACGTACCGCCTTCCACTCAAGCAGGCCGTTCTCAGAATAGTTGCACCGGCTTCGTTTGCTGCCAACACCTCTGCTTCGAATTTCGGCAGATCATCTTTCGATTTAGGTAGAGAAATACTTCCTTCCAAGTACAATCCGGCATTTTCCCGTGCATCTCTCACTTGCTTCGCAAAATCAGAAGACCAACCATCCACCATCGTCTGAACTCCTCCTGCACCGATTTCTTTGCAATGAGCAATCAAGCTTAACGCATTTTCAAAGCCAGGATAGTTCTCACTTGGAGTATCCGAATGCCATCGGGCTGCATAGGAATGCACTACAATTCCCATCCGCACATTTCTCAAATAAGATGGCAAAGCACCCAAAGGCAGACTCATAGCCATCGCTCCCAAGCTGGATTTTTTTAAAAAATCTCTTCTAGACTTTTGAACGCTCAACTTTTCATGCTTTTCCATAGCTCACAGTTATTATTTTGAATTGGCTGAAATAGTCTTTAGGTGTTCATTAAGCTCGTCAGATTTCCATGGAAACACCCTTCCTTGATTGGTAATTCGTGTTTTGCTGATTGTACCGCGTGCTACCGGTGGTGCTTGATTTCCCCACTCATTTCTTATATAAGTCAAAATCGCCGCGATATCTCCATCGTTCATCGTAGCATGGGATGGCATCACTGGTAATATTTCAGGTGCGTCATAGGTCTTTCCATTGACCACTACAGGGCCTTCCAGTCCATGCAGCAAAATCATAGAAAGTCTTCTCTCATCCCCCAAAACCCATTCTGAATCCACCAATGGAGGCCCCATTCGCGCAGCGCCTTGCCCATCCGTACCATGGCAGCCAGCGCAGGTCACCAAAAATTTTTGGCGCCCTAGTGCGAATTGCTCCAAGGATTTCTCATCCAATTGGTTTTCTGGAAGCGCAACTTCTGAAGGCGAATACCCAGGCCAGCTAAACATACGCTTTAGCATATCCATCCGAGCATCTGCGATTGGGAGGTTTGTTCTTTGAAAAATATCCGGAGTAGAAGCCAGCGGGATAGGCTTTCTGTCTTTCAGCGTCGCTGCTTGAAGTGACATCGCAGAGAGGACATTACTTTCCTTCCATCCAAATTCTTTTGCACCCGGGTCGGTCATGGCCAGTAGATTTACAGTCTCCATAGCATTCCCTTTTTTTACAATCGCAGAAACTAAGGCTTCCAAGAAAATCTCTTTCTTCTGATCAGAAGTATTCCAATCTGGAGAATTCCAAAGCTCCGTCAGCATGGCAAATTCCCTATTTTCCAAACTACTGACAATCGCATCACGGATTAATGGATCGTCCCCATAGGTATTGAAAACCGTTTTCAGAAGATCACGATCATCTTTGCCAGAAAGCGGATAACTACTCAAAGCCACTTGCAAAGCCACTTGCTGATTATCAAGTTGGGATGCCTCGCGTAGTATTTCTGCAAACTTTTCTTTAGAAAAACGCTTAGCTACAACTCCGGCCTCCAGCAATCGGATGCTGGTGTTTTTCAGAAATGGAGAGGTTGTTTTAGCAACCTCTAGCAAAAGATTTTCAGACAAAGCACCAATTCCCTCTAGCGTCCAGAGCGCATGCACGCGACCTAACTCAGGCTTGGAATCATCCTGGATTATTTTTTCCAACTCTGGAACAATAGCTTGATCATTTCGCTCCACGAGCAGTCGCTGGGCCATGTCTCGATACCAGCCATTTTCGTTAGCAAGCAGGGTCACTAACTCCGTGTTCGTCACCTTAGACAGTTTTGAATAGCTTTTTGGCGAAGCCCCTTTGGGAACTACCCTCCAAATCCTACCCAAATGAACAGGCGAAAACAAGCCTTTTTTCTCCGACTCTTCTTTTAAATATGGCGTCATGTATTCCCCATGCTGGATCAGACCTCGATACATGTCAGCGATATAGAGCGCACCATCAGGTCCTGTGGCAAAAGAAGTAGGTCTAAATCTATCGTCCGTGGAAGCCAGAAATTCCTTGCCAGGATTGGGATCCTTAGCTCCTACCGTAATTCCATTTTGAGTCAGCACATTTCGCTTCACCAAATTTCCAGCTGGTTCAGCCACGAAAGCATTTCCATAATAGTCAGAGGGAAAAAGTGTACTTCTATAGATGTGAGGTGAGCAAGCTGCCGTGAATTCCAAGAGCGTTTGGTTTTCATCCAAAACCCCTGGAATATACCCTCTATTCACAGCGGGAGTAGAATGAATCGGGTAAATAGCCCGCTCCACTGAAACCCCATGATCTATCCCCGTCGAAGGGCTGTGGTTAGCATTGCGAGACAAATAATTGGGCGGAACCAAGTCCCCATGTAGCTGCGACCAATTGTAGTTGTAATACAATCTGCCCTGATCATCACTGGTAATTCCATATTGTCCACGAAACTCTGTGCTATCCCGAATCCACATTTTATCTTGGTATTTGTAGCGCAAGCTAGACTTGGCATTGTAATACCAGTTGTCCATATTCCTTAGCAAGCCATTGTCTGAGTGTTCTGGATTGCCGGAAGACGCGTATGTAGAGTCCAGTAATACCTTGAAGTCTGCTTTTCCATCTCCATCCAAATCCTTGGTTTCCCATAAGGATTGATTTTCAGCTACCAATATGCCATCACCATAAAATGCCATCGCTCTAGGCATGATCAGGCTGTCCAGGTAAATGGTGCTTTTGTCCATTTTGCCATCTTGATCCGTGTCTTCTAGCATGGAGATTCTACCGATAGGCTTATCCTCATCTGAACCCAACGTATCGGTCATAAACCCACGCATTTCTACCACCCATAGCCTTCCATCCTCATCAAATGTGATAAAAACCGGATCTTCCACCATGGGTTCCGCTGCTACCAACTGAATTTCAAATCCTGGTTCAAGCTGAAAAGTCTCCATCTCTTCCAATGCAGATCGTGCTCGAGATATCGTTTCGGAACGCTCTGAGGAGGGCTTGGTACAGGAAAAGAAAAACAGAAATAGAAGACAATAGGATAATCTGAACAAAGTAGGCATGAGGAAATAGGCGATTTGGGTTTGGATAATTGACTTTATCTACGAACCTACAGGTTCATGAAAAGTTTGTAGTACCAGTTTACAATTTGCCACATATTCACCTGATACACAAGTCCGTTTTTATGTTTGGCAACTTAGATTTCATCTCCAGAAAATCACTCCTTGAGACAAGCTTATCCCAGGGAGTGAAAAAATAGTAAATTCCAAGGCTTACCTTTGTGCAAAACTTACCCTTATGAACTTTTCAGATTTAGGACTTTCCAAGCAGATTCTCGACTCAATCAAAAAAGCAAATTACGACAACCCCTATCCTATTCAGGTAGCGGCTATTCCGGCGATTTTGCAGAAGAAAGACCTCTTTGGAATCGCTCCAACTGGATCTGGAAAGACTGCTTCTTATATTTTGCCTATTCTTCAGAGGCTTCAGGAAAAAGAGCCAAACAAAGGGAGAATGATCCCAATCTTGGTGTTGGTTCCTACTCGGGAGCTGGCAAGTCAGGTCGCCGAAGTGACTGAGAATTTCGCCCGTTTTCTGAAAAGACCTGTGAAAGCCCTCGCCGTTTTCGGAGGCGTCTCTATCAATCCTCAGATGATGAAGATATACGGAACGGATATTCTCATTGCGACTCCTGGCCGCTTATTGGATTTACTTTCAAAGAATTCCCTGAATCTCAATCAAGTAGAAGTCCTTGTTTTGGATGAGGCTGACAAAGTGTTGAATATGGGTTTCAAAGAGGAAGTGGATTTAATTTTAGAGAGGCTTCCCAAAAAACGGCAGAATATACTTTTCTCTGCCACCAGTGAGGAATCCGTGGAAGGACTGATCACTGAGATGCTATATGAACCGGTACGCATCAGTGCTGAGCCAGACACGGTCTCTCCAGACCAGATCGAGCAATATGCCTACCGCGTTCCGATGGAGCAAAAAGGCCCATTTTTGCGCTATTTAATTAATTCTGGAGATTGGTCACAGATTTTGATTTTTGCTTCATCCATCAGAGCAGCAAATAACATCGTCACCAAACTCAACAAAAACGGAATAGAAGCACTGGCATTTCATGGAGACAAAAGCCAAGGTGCGCGAACGGAAGCTTTGCATACCTTCAAATCCGGTAAAACGAGAATTCTTGTTGCGACAGATTTGGCAGCGAGAGGAATTGATATCAAATTTTTACCCTTGGTGATCAATTACGAATTGCCACGCTCACCAAAAGACTACGTCCACAGAATCGGTAGAACAGGCCGTGCCGGAGCTACAGGAGAAGCTATTTCTTTGGTGTCCGAAGAAGAACTGCATCACTTCAAAATCATCCAAAAGAAGATGAAAAAACATGTGCAGTTGAGGAGTATTGATGAATTTGAGTTTTGAGGGAGTGATTTATAATTAAAGAAATCTCTATTCAAAGTAAATCTTTCATCCTCTGTTACAAATTACTAATTTTAAAAAATGTACGACTCAAGAGAAAAAATACGCTTTATTGACCTTTTCTGCGGAATTGGTGGATTCAGAATTGCTTTTGAAGAAGCTTGTCAAGAAAATGATATTAGTGCAAAATGTGTTTTTTCATCAGATATTGATACCCATTGCCAAGATTCTTTTGAAGCCAACTTTGGAGAACGACCACATGGAGACACCACCCAAGTTGACGAAAAAGATCAGATCTCTAAGTATATTAAAAAGAAAAGGCAAAAGAGCCAACAATCAAAATATAATTCTTCAATTTGGTTCAATAGTATGAAAAATCAAGCAGCCTAATGAATGCTGATTTTACAGAAAGGGATAAGGCTATTCTCATTGGATTATATTTTTCTAAATTCGATAAAGAGGGATTACAATTTCTCGGGTTTGATCGATTCCAAGAAGCGTATAATATTTTAGGTTTTTCATTAGGAATTAAACCTAATTCACTTAAAAATTATCGAGATGAATTTGATCCAGCTTTTCCAAATAATAGACTGGGAAGGCGAAATAGGCCAATGCGAGCCTACTGCAAGAAAATTTTAGAGAAATATTCTCATTTAGATTTAATTACATTTTCCCGATTAATTAAAAACTTTTTTTCAAGAGATTTTGAGATTGAAGAAATTATTGAGAAAAGCGAAAGAACAGGTTACTCAGAAAGTATTGCAAAAAGGTTAGCTACTGGGAAAGCGGCTGAGGAATATTTTAAGAAAAACTTTGAATCAATTAATGATTTTAGGTCATTTAAAATAAAAGATACTACTAACTATGGTTGTGGATTTGATTTCAAACTTTCAAATGAAACAAAGTTTTATTGTGTTGAAGTAAAAGGTCTATCCGAAGCTTCTGGAAACATATTACTGACAGAAAAGGAATTCTATATGGCCCAAACATACACTCACAATTTTTGTCTATTTGTCGTAAAGAATTTCATCGACAAGCCATTTCATGATTACTTTTTTGATCCACTGAATAGCAGATTAGCTTTTAGCAAAGTTGAGAGGCCGACAATAATTGTTAGTTACACTTCATATTTATGACTGATTTTTGGGAATGTTATTTATGTGGATCTGATCAAGATCACCAAAATCTAGTTTCTGCATTCTTGGGAAATTATCATCCGTTATGCGAAAAATGTGCTGATAAAGTCTTACTTGATGATCATCCATATAAATTCAGAATAACTTATCATTATGAATTAGGTGATTTAGAAGTTATTGGTAACGTCCCAATTCCAAAGAATTCCCACAATCTTAACTAAATCCTATTTAGATATTTTCCATATACTCAAACCGAAGATCCTTTAACACTTCTATCGATCCTAATTTCATAGGTGGTCAAGTATTAGAAATATGTAATGAACGAATTTCATCCATCCGTGAAAAATTCAAGAATTTAAGAACAGTTGTGCTAGTAAAATCTGAAGACCTCTCTCAAGTTGCAGTCTTTGAATTTGACACCATCAGATATGATCAAGAACTATTTGAGTTCCATTGGAATAAACGAGGAAACCTTGAAGGTTTTATCAAAGAAACTGAATTCAAAAAATTTGTTTGGCAACCTCATGGTTCTCAATTCACCATTATTGAAGAAGTTCCTAAAAGTAGTTTAATAATAAAATTGAGACAGCCTGAAAAATTAAATCGAGACAAAATCCTAGAAGCAATCGGGTTTGATAAGTCTTGGGTAACAGTAGAAAAAAGAGAATAAAACAACAATAACAAAACATTTAAGTCGTGTGCTTTCTAGCAATTTCTAATTTTCAATGTAACCAGAAGTTTTATTGAAATTTGAAAGTATAAGTCCGATCAAAATGCACTTTTTTTATCTACATATCATTAGCAAGAGACTCGGTCAACGGTACAAAAATTTGAGATCCAATGACAATCTTCAGATAATCCCCTACTCTAGATACCTTTACATTTCAAAGAGCTATTATCGATATTTCCGTTGGCTAGAGGCTCAATATTTTCTTAAATAAATAGTTCAATAATCATAATCCACTCTACATTAACACTCTATTTAATTATGACCTATTACTCTCCAAACCTAAGTTTAATTTAAGATCTCCAACTTTCTTTAGTTCATTTGTCCCAAAGGCACAACGGATAATGGCTCCGAATACTGCGTATCGAAAATAAGGCTTTATTTATAAGCAAAAATTTAAGAGTGCCGCAAGCATGATCCATATTTCATGCTAATCCATTAAACAGCATAGCTTTTCATCCTAGAAAACCTATTTTTAGACTATCGTCAAGCCTCAACTTTAGTCAAAATGAATATTCAACGCTACCTCTTTATTGTTTTACTTTTTTCTTCCCACCTCACTTTTTCCCAACAAAAAACTAAATCGCCCAACGTCATTCTCATCATCACAGACGATCAAGGCTATGGAGATTTGGGATCCAACGGAAATCCTCACATCCACACGCCGACTCTCGATGCCTTCGCCGCAGAGAGTGTTCGATTCACTAATTTTTATGTTTCTCCAGTTTGTGCCCCTACCCGAGCGAGCTTGATGACTGGACGCTATTCACTGCGAACTGGCGTACGTGATACTTATAATGGCGGTGCAATGATGGCGAGCAGTGAGCTCACAATCGCAGAACTTCTAAAATCAAAGGATTACGTCACCGGACTTTTTGGTAAATGGCACCTCGGCGACAATTATCCTATGCGACCGAGCGATCAGGGGTTTGACGAATCGGTGATGCATTTGTCAGGTGGAATGGGCCAAGTCGGAGATTTCACCACTTTTTATCAAGGAGATAGAAGCTATTTTGACCCAGTTCTTTGGCACAACAATCAGCAAGAAAGTTATGCCGGCTATTGCTCGGACATTTTTGCTGATGAGGCGATCAAGTTTATTGAGAAAAATAAAGATCGGCCATTTTTCACCTATTTATCCTTCAACGCGCCTCATACTCCCCTTCAAGTTCCGGACGAGTATTATCAAAAATACAAAGACATAGACCCATCTGAAGGTTTTGGAACTGATGGAAAACCTTTTTACCCGATGTCTGAGCAAAACAAGGAAGATGCCCGGAAGGTCTATGCCATGGTGGAAAATATAGATGATAACCTGAAAAAGCTTTTCCAAAAACTAGATGAACTAGACATAACCGACAACACCATCGTGATCTTCATGACCGACAATGGCCCACAGCAGCGACGGTATGTGGCAGGTTTGCGAGGACTGAAAGGAAATGTGTTTCAAGGCGGAGTAAGAGCGCCATTTTTCATACGCTATCCTGATGGATTCAGCGGAAATAAGGAAATCAACGCACTCGCTGCGCACCTGGACGTGATGCCTACGCTGGCGGATCTGGTGGGTTTTGAGGTGCCAAATGACCGCAAAATTGATGGTCAAAGCATGGTTCCTTTGATCAAAGGAGAAAAAATCAAGGCGTCTGAAAGAAGCTATTTCACCTACTGGACCAGAAAATATCCTGAGCTCTACGAAAATATTTCCATCCAAAAAGGAGGCTGGAAATTGGTAGGAAATACGGGACACAATGCTGAGATAGAAAATTTCGACCTATTTGATCTAAGCAATGACCCCTATGAACTCCACAACTTATCCGAAAGCAACCCTACTAAAGCTCAGGCACTGAAAACTGAACTGGATGGGATATACCGAGAGTTGATCAACGAGGAAAATCTGGTCAACCCTCCGGTAATTCAGATCGGAAATAAAGCTGAAAACCCTGTTTTTCTCAATCGTAACGATGCTTCGGGCGAGCGGGGCATCTGGGCCCAGGAGGATATATTCGGATATTGGAAGGTGGATATCGCGCCGGGGATGTATGACATCAGGTTTAAGTTTCTCAATCCTGTCCCGCCCACCGGGAAAATGACGTTGGAAACGGGAAATTATGCGACTATAGAAGTGGATAGATCCGCTGAACCTATTGCTGTTTTTGAAATGAAAGATGTAAAACTCGAACAAACCAAAGGGGATTTATTGCCTTTTTATACCGTTGACGGCAAGCGATATTTCCCGTTTTGGGTGGAGTTGGAGAAAAAGTAAAACTTAAGGCACTTCTGTAAAAAGTATCCTAAAATCTTTTATTTGGAGGAAAACTTCATCGCCCATTAAAAGGTCTGAATTTCCCTGCTACACCGCACGGCCTACTATTTATTACTGATTTCACAACAGAATTAATACTCTCTTAATCAATCCTTAAACATTTTACCGGATCTTTACGAACTCAATATCAGACGAGCCTGTTAACCCATGATAGTCTATAATTTCAGGAAAAATATTTTTAGGGTGAGTAAGAAAATCAGGAAAAGAGATCATTTCAAAATCATTTTGGTACTGGGAGCCTTGTGTACAATTTCTCCTTTTTCTATCGACATGTACCTTCCGGGATTCCCGGAAATGGCGCGGGATCTCAACACGCCGATCTCCAATATTCAACTTTCTTTGACTGCTTATCTGGTGGGAATCGCTATTGGACAGCTGTTCTATGGGCCACTGCTAGATAAATATGGTAGGAAAAAACCGCTCTACGTAGGGCTGGGAATTTACATCTTGGCTTCTATAGGCTGTGCAATGTCTCAAACTGTGGAAAACCTGATCATCATGCGTTTCCTCCAGGCTATAGGCGGTTGTGCCGGTATGGTGTCCGCTCAGGCAATTGTGCGGGATATTTTCCCGGTAAAGAAAATCGCGCAAGCCATGTCTTTGCTTGTACTAGTGATAGCAGTTTCACCGATGATTGCGCCTACGTTGGGAGGGTTTATAACCGCTGCTTACGATTGGCATTGGGTGTTTATCATTCTTGCTGCACTGACAGCGATCATTTGGATAGCAACTGTAGTGGTACTTCCAACTGGTGCATTACCTGACAGGGAAATTTCCCTAAAGCCCAAGCAAGTATGGAAAGGCTATATTAGAGTCCTTGAAAATCGCCAATTCCTGGTTTATATGCTCGCTGGAGGCATAGCTGGGGCTGCACCATTTGTTTACATCGCAAGCTCCGCAGACGTTTTCATGAATTTATATGGCTTTACAGAGCATCAGTTTGGGTGGCTTTTTGCTATTTTGGCATTTGCCATGATCGGCTCTACGCAGCTGAATCATATTTTGCTGAAGAAATTCACTTCCCAACAAATCATTAATTTCTCCCTACACTACCAAAGTATCACTGGTCTTTTACTCGTTGCGGGTATCTTTTTTGAATTTTTGAATGTGACTGGTTTGATTACGCTGATGTTTGTATTTCTTACTGCTCATGGTCTGAATGGGCCAAATACTACGGCTTTAGCAATGGCTCCCTTTTCCAAAAACGCAGGATCGGCCTCGGCTATGCTTGGAAGTATGCGAATGGCATTTGGAGGTGTGGTGACGGCTATTGTAAGCTCCTTCCATGCTACTTCAGCTTTTCCGATGGTTGTCGGCATGGCCATTTGCGCTATTGGAGGTTTTATCGTTTTGAAAATGGATCAATCTATGCCGGGGACGGTTAGTCATGAGCGAAAAGAGAGTGCTTTTGCTTCATAAGCTTACTACCTATTTAACCAAAAGCAAGCGTTCGTTATAAATTCTGGCTTTTTTCATGTCCTAGTTAGTTCAAATCTCCTAAGCTATCTGCTGACAGGCAGGCTTGGACTCATGAAATCGCAGGCTTCAGACTGCCAACTCATTGCCCCAGATATATCCAATTAGAGCAGACACTGAATGAGTCATGACACAGGTCTGAGAACTTGACACATCTGAGGTAAATGAGCCCAGTCAGACTACGTGAATTGGAAGTCACTTGTGCCATTTTCCTTAATCAACTTCCAAAATCGCCTTCACCAAATCAGGGTGGATCTGAGCTCCGGTATTTCTATCAAATAGCGCAAACCCATAGTCTCCTTGATAGCCATTATCCCAATAAAACGGCACCAATCCATGCTCAATCGAGCTTTGAGTCACATACCGATGATAAGCTATCCGAAAGCTGTGATTCTCAGCATCTTTTTTCTGGATTGCCCCATATTCTCCCATCAAAACGGGAATACCTTGAACAATGAACTTTGTTTTCATTTTTTGAAACTGAGCATCCACGTGAGCCTCACCACCCCAAAGAGCAGTTTTTGAAGGATCAGTTGCATTTGCTCCCCATTGGGTAATTAGCTCGTCCTCCCTTAGCGCAAACTCATAAGGATCGTAATAATGTACCTCCACCATCAAGCGATCAGCTGTCGAATCCTCGGGCATTTGGAAGAAATTAACGCCATGATCTATGTTGGTATTGAAGGTTTGCACGACGAGGTTTCTATAGGTATTTCTACCTCCTGTGGATCGTACCGCATCTACAAAAGTCTGATTGAATGAATTCTGAACTTGGTAATATTCCGGTTTTGGAGTTCCATAATCCCCTTCCACCATCACCTCATTTGCACCTGCGAAAAGCAACTTATCCTCGTAATCACGGAAATTCAACGCAATCTGTATCCACATTTTTTCTAACCTCTCATTCACATAGTCTTGCTGCGCAAAAGTCGGCTGCATCCAGCCCCCATCCCAGTGAATATTCATTACCGCATACATGTCATTGTCGATTACATAATCCACTACCTCAGTCACCCTAGCCATCCAAACCGGGTCTATTTCAAAAGTCTCTTCATTGGAAAATTTGCTCCATGCCACAGGTATTCGTACGGAATTAAACCCGGCAGCTTTGATCGCATCGATCAACACTTTGGAAGTTTTAGGATTGCCCCAAGCCGTCTCTCCTCCTATTGCCTCGAGAGAATTGCCAAGATTCCAGCCGATTCCCATTTCACCAGCCAAGTAAAGACTCGGAATATCCCGCATTCCTGAAGCATCTGCAGGAATGTAATATGCTGGAAATTGAGGTTCACCCGCCGCTTGACTTATTTTTATGGGCTGTATGAGTGTGCCTGACCTAACGTTTATCACGGTGGATCTCATCTCTGCTGTAGGATTTAGTGCTGCTTTAATTGAGATCTGCGCATTCCCTGAGCCTTGACTTGGACTTACAGTAATCCAAAAAACATCATTCTCCACCTCCCATTGTTGGTCACTCGTCACCGTTAGTTGAAGCGTTTCTTCATCCGATCCAAATTGGAGCGTATTTGTCGATACCAGAAAAGTAAATGGCTTCTCCTCTTCCTCGCAGGAGGAAATAATTGAAGCAACTAAAAATAGGACTGCTAGTAATCTGAAAGTAAATTTCATAGGCTTAGGTTTTGTGTTCCAAAACTATTCAATCCCAACTTCCCTTAAGGGAGGTATATGTTAGGTAAAAGGGATTCATTTGTTGCATAGGTAGTCCAACCAGAGATTTGAGGAGATTACTCGCCTCGCTGTCTGCTAAAAAGAATATTGCCTACTTTTGCCTCTCTTTCAACAATGCCACCATGAGTACGTCAAATCTTGCAGTTAGAACAGTTGTTTTCAGCATGCTGGGAAATGTTGCTTTAGCTGCAATCAAATTCTTAGCTGGTATTTTTGGAAATTCCTACGCGCTTATCGCCGATGGAATCGAATCTGTGGTGGACGTTTTCGCATCGGTTCTGGTACTATTTGGCTTGAAATATTCTGCCAGACCAGCTGATGAAAACCATCCATACGGCCATGGGAAAGCTGAGCCTTTGATCACCTTTGTAGTCGTAGTTTTTCTGATTATCTCAGCTGGGACTATCGCTTGGCAGGCTTTTCAGCATATCCTAACGCCTCATGAGTTGCCAAAATCCTTCACCTTGGTCGTATTGACAGGAATAATTATTTGGAAGGAAATCTCCTTTCAGGTGGTGATGAGGCGGAGCAAAAAGCTAAATAGCTCTTCGCTAAAGGCGGAAGCTTGGCATCACAGGAGCGATGCGATTACCTCTGTCGCAGCTTTTGTTGGTATCACGATCGCGATTTTTGGTGGGGAAGGTTTTGAAATGGCGGATGACTACGCGGCACTTTTCGCGGTAGCTTTCATCCTTTATAATTGCTACAAAATCTTTCGCCCTGCGCTCAGTGAAGTGATGGACGAGAACAATTACGAGGAGCTCACCGAGCAAATACGCAAAGTATCCTTGTCAGTGCCAGGTGTGAAAGGAACCGAAAAATGCTTTATCCGAAAAGCAGGAATGGAATACCATGTGGATCTCCATGCCTTAGTCGAAGGTCAGTTGACCGTAACTGAGGGACATGATATTTCGCATCAATTGAAGGATAAGCTATGCAAAGTGATCCCCGCACTAGGCAATGTGCTGATCCATATTGAGCCTTATGAGGGTGAAGTAAATTGAGATTTCTTTGGTTTGACTTTTTAAGAAAGACACTTAAGACTTCAATTTTATAAATTAGATAGAAGCTGTAGAGTTTGAATTTTAAAACATGCCGAGGTTACTTCGAATATTAGAAACTTAATCTGCTATCCTCAAAACCAGACCAACGTTGAAATTAAAAAGAAGAAGAAATCTAGTCAAAACGCTGGACATTCTAGATCAACCTATCCGATTCAATCCATTTCTTTTTAGCCGAACCTTCGTGTTATGGGCTTTATTAGGGCTGATTATTCATCATATTTTCCCCGATACTAACCTTACACTTACCATCGTAAGCTGTATGGCAGGAATCAATACTTGCGTCACCAGAACTCCTATGAGCACCACTATTTTATTAGCTACGCTTACAGGTTTCAGTTACTTCATTCCAATTCTATTTGCAAGTTTGACTGGGTATTTCCTTGCTTCTAGGACACCTTTTATCAGTTCACAAAGTGAAAAGGTGAAGGAATAAATAACAGAATTTAATTCTATAGAGACTTTCCGCTAACCTGAAAATGTATTTTTCTCCTCCAAAAAGTCTCTGATTTTTTTATCCAGTGTCCAAACTTTCAGATCATATCGGATCGCAGTAGAAATAACCACGGCATCAATTAATCCGATTCCTCGCTCTAACAGTTTATGATCTCTAGAGTATATCCCAGCTTGGTAAATCAATCCTGGAGCATTAAGAATTCTCATTTGTTTAAAAAAATCAGCGATCAGGTTGAACTCTCTTTTCCCTTTGGCACCTTGCTGTAATTCCGCGAAAATCAATTCCAAAGAGTAAATCTCTGAATGATCTATAAGCTCCACACAGGTATCAAAATATGGCTGATTAGCTTTGAAGAACTCTATCCAAACCGACGTATCAATAATAACCCTGTTCATTTCTGGTTCAAATCTCGAATCTGCTTCGCTCCATAAGTGAATTCCAAAGGTTCAGCTACTATGTTATTGGCATAGTTACGCATCAATTTCCGTGAGCGATATTCATTCAAAGCGATTTTTAGGGCGTCTGTAATATTCTTCGCGCCAGAGAGATCCATCACTTCTTGGATCAATTCATCTTCAATTAAAGCTGTGACTTTCATTGTCTTATGTTTTGAACAAACATACGACATAAGATCGTATTAAGTTTCTCTTAAAGTGATAATTTAACCTCTAAGTCTTTTTTCACAACTGACTCTGAATTAAGTTGAAACTCTCAACAGTCGTATGTGCCCTCACAGACGCAACACAAATCAAGAATTCGAGAGTCATTAGTATTACATTTATCAGCCCTGAAAGGGCAAAATAGTACAGTAACGGTCGCAAGGCCGTTGTTTGGATAAAGTAACGATCATGTTTAAAGCCCTGAAAGGGCGAAATAAGCTATGGGATAATCACTCGTAAAAATTAGGTGCATATCATTTTTAGCACCAAAAACAGAGAGGCAATCTACCCCTTCAACTCCATCACCTCTCCCACCGCCTTAGGAATATCTTCGGCATAATGACTGACATACACCAAAGTTATTTCGCTCAATTCGCAGATTTGCTGAATGGTATCTTTGAAAAGCTTACGCTGGAACTCGTCCATTCCCTGTGAAGCTTCATCCAAAATCAATAATTCCGGTTGTTTGATTAACGCTCGAGCTAGCAATGCCCAACGCTGATTTTCTAGAGAAAGTCGGGAAATCGGAAGATTGGCAAGTGATTCCAGGTTGAACAATTTCATCCACCGTAAACCCAATGCTTCCTGCTCATCACTTACCTTTTTGAATAATCCAATCGTATCAAAAAGCCCAGAAAGTATGACTTTTCGGCAAGTTTGATTCGCAGGAAAATACCGGCTGAGTTCGGGAGCGACAAAACCCGTAGGTCGCTTCACATCCCAGATACTTTCACCTGTTCCTCTTTTTCGGTCAAAAAGCCAGAAATTCTGCGAATAGGCTTGAGGATTTTCTCCAATTAGCAAACTCAGAAGTGTGGATTTACCCGAGCCATTTGGGCCTTTGAGCAACCAACGCTCTTTGGGTTTTACTTCCCAGTTAAGCTTATTGAGAATGGTTTTATCTCCGTATTTGATGGTAACATTTTCTAGTTTGATGATAGAATCTCGCTGAGGAAAGGTCTTTGGAAGCAAACCCTTCAGCTCATCCCAATTCCATGAGGAAGCACTTTCTGGCTGAACTCCCAAGCCGTGAAATTCATCTCGCGTCCATGTTTCTTGAATTCCAGATTTATCGAGTTTGGCGATATGTGTGATCCCCTCAGGGATTTCGCTGGCCGAAGTACTGATCAGCACATGAACTCCAGCAGCGATTATTTCCTTCAAAATCTCTCCAAATTCTTCTCTGCTTTTCACATCCAAACCTGTCATCGGCTGATCCATCAGGTAGATCTTTGGCTGGCGCAAAAGGCCTAGTGCTAATGCGAGCCTTCGAGTCTCTCCATTCGAAAGCATAATGATCGTTTTGTCCAGCAAGTCTTCCAAGCGAAGCAATTTGGACACTGATTCTAATGTCCATGGGCCAGCTAGTTTCGCATCAACTTCTTTCAAATATTCACTCACAGTCGCTGCTTCCTCAGATTCAGAGGAATTGAAGCGCTGTTGGAAGTAGAAGTTTTGCTGGTGGGATTTATTGCGTAATTCATACTTCTGCGAAACGTACGCGATCAAATCGCGAAAGCTGTGGATTTCCTTTGCGTCACTTTTCTGAGCAGAATAGGCAGCAGCAAAAGGTCTGGAAATTTCACCGCTCGATACGACCGTATTGCCGCGGATGGATTCTATGAAAGCTGTGAGTTCCCAGCCCGAACTTCCGATTATCGCCCATTGCTGACCTTCTTGCCACTTGAAGTCCAAATTTTGAAAAGCCTGCTGCGCTTTGAATTGTATGCTGGCAGAGTGGAGTTTTAAGAGTGAATTCAAAATGGGGATGATTCGAAGATTGGGAAATTATAAAATTGAAATGACCGATGACCGAAGCGGCCTCAATTCTTAAGTTTAACATTTGCTACATTGCTTATTCCACCTTACTGGTAGAAAAGCGGATAATCATAAATTGAAAAACTCAAAGTTAACAACTGACTATCTTCTGATATAGAAATTTGAAATTAAATCCTAAACATACTTGACTGGGAGGTCTTTTTCGTCAGACAAAATCTATTTACCTCCCCAAGTCCAAGTAATTAACTTTTCGAACGCTATCCTGCATATCGTAAAGGTAATTGTACCTAGTCATGTACTCATCGGCAGGAAGAAAAGTGTCTTTGGTAGCTTCCAGTTTTTTCATCAACATAGTTTCTAGCTGACTTTGCAGGTCTTGCACCGCTGGATTATTTACCAAATTATTTTCCTGAAATGGATCTATTTCATTGTCATATAGCAGCCAAGGACCTTTGAGATCCTTCACATAAGTATATCTCTTGGTACGAATGCCGCGAAATTCTCTTCCGCCGTTGGAGAACTTCCACTCGTGAAATGGAACAGGAAGCATGATCAAAGTAGCTTCATTTCCCAGATCTTTTCCTGCCAGCAATTCACCTGAGAAATCCTTTCCTTCAATACTTTCAGGAGACGCGATAGCACTCAATCCCAAAAGTGTCGGCAACAAATCTGGGGTTCCAATGGGATCGATGATGTGACGACTTTTTGTCCCAAACTTGGCCGGATACCTTATCAACATGGGCACTTTGATCGCCTCGTCATACGGCCGCTGTTTTTTCAGCACTCCCTTGGACATCAACATATCCCCATGCTCTGAGGTAAAAACAAGGATGGTATTATCGGCCACCCCGGCCTCCTCCAACCCTTTCAACAAATTCCCGATCGCAAAATCTATCGCCGTGGCATGAGCGTAATATCCCGCCAGTACTTTGCGCGCAGAATCCTGATAAGCCAAGGGTACATTTGGGCGAACTTCCAGTGTACTCGCGTCATACATATCCTGATACTCTTGGGGAGCTGAGAAATACGGATCGTGCGGCGGGCCGTAAGACAGCATTAATACAAACGGATTCTCTTTATTCTTCTGGATGAAACTTATCGCACTATCCGTCTGAGGAAAAACGTCATAGCCCTCCCAAGTATGCTTTACATCATTTTCATCAAAGTAAAAGCTGTTATTATAATTGTGCGTCACCTCTCTGACTTTCCAATAGTCAAAACCCTGTCTTCTGTCTTTTGGAACCGGCAAATCTCTGGCGCTAAAAGGATGCTCACCTCTTTCATGACCATTCAGGTGCCACTTGCCGATATATCCGGTTGCATACCCTTGGTCCTTATAGATTTCAGCCATGGTCAGTGCCTCGTTCGGTAGCGGTTTGTCGTTATAAAAAACTCCGTGTGTCAATGGATATTGACCGGTCAAAAAACTAGCTCTCCAGGGAGCGCAGACCGCCATTGTAGTTATGGAGTTTTCAAAAATCAAACTTTGCGAAGCAAGCTTGTCCAGATTTGGGGTCTTGATTTGGGTGTTTCCCATATAGCCCACCTCCTGAGCTCGCCACTGATCTGCCAAAATTATGATCACATTAGGCTTGGTTTTTTGCACCTGATCTAGGCTTTTTGGACCAGAGCAACTCATAAATAGCTGAGGAAAAAATAAAGCAAAAACGAAAAATGTGAGAAGGTATTTAGCTTTCATAGGGCGGAATCAGGATCGACAGAGGCAATGTTGTACCTCACTAAAGTACGCGATACTGGTACAAGCCTGTCCTGTTCTTTCCTGCGTATGGCCCTATACTCTATTCTTGCTATCTATTAGAATCGTCACCGGACCATCATTCACTAATGACACTTTCATATCAGCACCAAACTCTCCCGTGCCGATTGCTTTGCCTAAGCCTTCTTCGAGCGTCTGAATCATCTGCTCGTAGAGCGGAATAGCTATGTCCGGCCTGGCCGCTTTGATGTAGGAAGGTCGGTTGCCTTTTTTAGTACTCGCCTGAAGCGTAAACTGTGAGATGAGTAAAATCTCCCCTTTGATGTCTAGCAAACTCTTATTCATCACTCCGTTCTCATCAGGAAAAATGCGGAGATTAAGAATCTTATTAGTTAGCCAAACTATATCTCCATCGTCATCTGCCTCTTCTATCCCTATCAAGATCATCAGTCCATGACCAATGCTCGCTTTGACTACTCCTTCTATGGTCACTGCGGATTCGGAAACTCGTTGGATGACTACGATCATGCGCTTAGGTCTTGCATTTCTCCAGAAGTGATAATTTCTGAGGAAATTGATTTTTGCATCAACGCAGTTCTTACCAATGCTTTTGCAACCTGATAATCGTAGATCGGACGAATGTTTTTGAAAAGCTTCAGCCATATCAAAGGCTTCATCAGAATCTGAGCAGCCTGCTCACCAAACCTGAACTCGCTTCTATTGCCCATGAGCAAAGAAGGTCTGAAAATCCCGAGGTAGTCAAAACCAACTGCTTTCAGATCTCGCTCCACTTCCCCTTTCACCTTGCTGTAATAAATAGAGGAATTGGGATCTGCGCCAGTGGAAGAGACATATAAAAACTTACTTGCTCCGAGCTTTTTGGCCCAACGGGCAAAAGCCAAAACCATGTCATGATCTACTGCATAAAACTTCTCCTTCGAGCCAGCCTGCTTGATGGTAGTTCCTAAGGAGGAAAAAGCAAATACCTCTGCTTTTCCCTCATTCAAGCTAGTCAAAAGAGAATTGTACTCTCCACCCAAACTTTGAGAAGCGATCATCTCCTCCCATTTCCAGTTTGCTAAGTTCGCCATGTCGCCTTCGATTTGGACTAGCTTCGGTTGCTTTATGGCCAGCTTCCTCCTCCCAACACTCAGCACGTAGTCGAAGGCTTCGTTTTTGAATAATTGGTGGAGAACTTCCTTGCCCACTAGTCCGGAAGCTCCGGAAATCAATGCGATTTTCATAAGTTGCTTATAATGTTGAGGCAATCAGAGGAGTTAGTTCCTCTGCCAAAGCCTTGTTTTTGTCTCTTGCATACCAAAGATGCGTGCCATCTGCGAATTCCTTGGAGGTAATATTCTGCGGATCGAGCTTGTAAGCTTTGAGTCGGTTTTTTAGAAATTCAGGCTTTGGACCCCAAACAAAAAGCTCTTTGCTCAAGTCAGCAGTCCATGCGATCAACACTGGAATTGATCTCGCTCCCTCCGTCAAATACGCATCCATCAGCTCAGGATTCTCATCCCTCAGCACCAACTTCAACTCGATCAGTGGGTTCAAATCCGCCAGTTTCGCCATAAATGGGATAGTTTGCGCAGCATCGCCGCACCAGCCTTCGGTGATCACCAGCCATACTTGAGGAGCAGTGATCGATGTGACAATTTTCGCTAATTCTTCGGAGACTTTTGCTGTTTTGTCCCAGCGGTTCATGCGCTGCACATTCATTTTAGCGTATTCTAGATAGCTCTCAGAATGATTGTTCCCCGTTGTTTTATTTTGCGCTAGGAGCTCGTCGATCATTGCACGATACTCGGTATAGTTTTGCGCGGAAACAATCAACTCAGGAGTTATTACTTGTGTTTCTCGATCTTGCATAACGTCGTGATTTGGGGGAGTAACAGACCTTGTTACCCTTGAGTTCTCTCCCAATCCAGAAACTGATTAATCTCATCTTTCACCTTGGCATAAACTGCCAATACCACACTTAAATCATCAGCAAACCCAAAGAATCCCAAAAAGTCAGGGATCATATCTATAGGCGACACGAAGTAAATCAAGGCTAATAAGACCAAGCCTAGCGTACTATTCGTCATCTTGTGGGAGCCATTGAAATGCGCCTTGACCATCCGAATAAATACCGATATCGGTTCTATTAGCTTCTTTACACGGGGATTATCTCCTACCTGCAGAATTTTATTTCCGACGCCGGAGATCAGCTCAGCCACTTTTTCTTTCTGCCTCCCAATTGCCTCTGCTTTCTTTCCAAAAAGCGCCTTGGCATTTTCTAAGGTATCTGCACTTTTTGATTTAAAAGATGTCATTTTCAAAAGTAAATTTGAATCTCTGATTTGACCTGCTTCAACGCATATCCCACCGGATCGTTCTTTCTCTCTAGTGCTTGCGCAAAAATCGCCTTCGCCATATCCAATCCTGTAGCCTCCTCATTGAGTAGCTGGCGGCTTTGATTGATGATCGTCGTCACTTCCTCCACAGCGCGCTTTACAGCTTCCCAAGTTTCTTCGGAAAAATACACCTGCTGGGAAAAATTATGGTTGAACTCCTCGCGAACCTCCGCCAATAAAAGCGAATGCAGTTCACCTGAAGTCAATCCTCCAGGATTTGATCTTCGCACCAGGTTATTCGGAGTGATCCTCTCCAAAAAAAGGCAAATACGCTCTGCAGCCTGCAATCGAATCGGGAGGATAGTCTGAGTGTTTTGTGTTTTCAGCTCTACCAGAGTCTTTTCTCTTTCCTTCGAAAGGAAAGAAACTACCACGAGATACATACCATACAGGACGATTCCGGCTGGCAAAAGAATTTTCAATAAATCAACTGTATATTCCATTTTTGAGGATTAAGCTCGAATTTGCACAAATTATCACCGTTAGAAAACTTCGGGGAAGGTAATTTTGAATCCCACGAACCAATTTCCTGCCAAAAACATTTGAATTCCATGACAGCGCCAATTACCATCACCGAAAAAGCTATAGCAGAAATCAAAAATATCATGGAAAATAAAAATATTCCAACTGACTATTTTCTGCGGATTGGCACCAAAGGCGGGGGCTGTGGGGGAATGTCTTATGCGCTAGGATTTGATAAGGCTAAAGATGAAGATCAAAAATTCACCATCTCAGAGATCCCTGTCTTGATAGAGAAGCGTCATTACATGTTTTTGATGGGAATGCAAATTGACTTTTTTGAGGGTGATGAAGCCCGCGGATTTACATTCATCAATCCTGAGATACCACAGCGGCACGATGTGTAAGTTGTTTTTGTAACCGCAAAGGCTACTGAGGTAACGCAGAGAGCGCCGTAATTACGATTCATACTTAGATTTACAAGGACTGCACCGCCACCGTTCGCGTCTCACGTGCGGTTTTACACCTAAACCTTTTCTAACTTCGGAGAGTATTTTAAGCCTCCTTATATGAAAAATCCCCTTCTTTCTGCCCTCCTTTTTTTCATCAGCTTCATCGCTTTTTCCCAAGTAAAACAGCTGGAAAAAGATCAGGAACCGGGCAAAGGCAAGGTTTCTGACCTAGCTTGGCTGGAAGGATTCTGGACGGGAACTGGCTTTGGTGGCGAGTGCGAGGAAGTGTGGATGCCGGCAGTGGACGGCAATATGATTGGCACTTTTCGATTTTGGAGCGAAGGCAAACTTATCTTCTCTGAGTTTATGAATATCGTCCAAGAAGGAGATACTTTTTCCCTAAAACTAAAACACTTCAATCCTGACCTTTCGCCCTGGGAAGAAAAAGAGGAATGGACCACCTTTCGACTAGTTGAAGTAGCTGAAGATGAGGTCTATTTTCATGGATTGACGATGAAAAGAGAAGGCGATAAAATCAAACTTTGGCTCGCATTAACAGAAAATGGAGTGCGGACTATAGAAGAATTGAACTACGAAAAAAAAGCACGTTAAAGGTTACTTAATGTGAAAGCGACGAAATAGAATTAGGTTTTAGCGTTGAAATCAGGAATAAAACCTAGCAACCTAGCCTAAGCTAGTTTCTCAGTATAAGGCTTCACGCCCATCACCCACGATGCCTGGTCAAGTGGTGAAATTGCGTAAAATCAACTTGTTTTTTTACCTTCGAAGGTAAACTTATCGCGTCAGGCGATGGTTGAGAATTCTAAACCCAAATATCCCAAATGACACCAACTACCCATAATCCAAACTCCGCAATGGAAGATTTGCTTCAGACCTTGCAGGCAAAATACGAACAGGTAAAACTAGGAGGAGGTACTAAAAGAATCGAAAAAGAACACGCAAAGGGTAAGTTAACCGCCCGTGAGCGAATAGATTATTTACGTGATCAAGGCACGGAATTTTTAGAAGTTGGAGCTTTTGTGGCGGATGGAATGTATGCTGAGGAAGGCGGTTGTCCTTCAGGCGGAGTGGTTACAGGAATAGGCTATGTGAGTGGCCGGATGTGCATGATCGTGGCCAATGATGCTACTGTCAAAGCAGGAGCTTGGTTCCCGATCACTGCCAAGAAAAATCTTAGAGCCCAAGAGATTGCCATGGAAAATCACCTACCAGTGATTTATCTGGTGGATAGTGCCGGCGTTTTTCTTCCCATGCAAAATGAGATTTTCCCGGACAAAGAGCATTTTGGACGTCAATTCCGAAACAATGCAAAAATGTCTGCCATGGGTATAATCCAGGTAGCTGCGATCATGGGTAGCTGTGTAGCGGGTGGAGCTTATCTCCCGATCATGTCCGACGAAGCGATGATTGTGGATAAAACGGGCTCGATATTTCTGGCAGGTTCCTATCTGGTAAAATCAGCAATAGGTGAGACAATAGACAATGAAACGTTAGGCGGCGCAACCACACACTGCGAAATCTCCGGCGTCACTGACAATAAATACGATACAGATCAGGACTGCCTAGATGCCATCCGAAAGATTTTTGATAAAATAGGACACAATACAACTGCGGGCTATGATCGGGCTGATTCTCAAAAGTCTGGCTTCAGCGGAGAAGAATTGCTTGCCAACTTCCCTACCGAGCGCGTCAAACCATACGATATGCTCAAGATTGTGAAGGGATTGGTAGATGGAGGAGAATTTGACGAATACAAGGAAGATTACGGTAAGACTTTGATCTGCGGAACTGCCCGAGTGGACGGTTGGGCTGTGGGAATCGTAGCTAATCAGCGGAAAATCGTCAAAACTGCCAAAGGCGAAATGCAGATGGGCGGAGTGATCTACTCCGACTCAGCTGACAAAGCTGCCCGTTTTATTATGAATTGCAATCAGCGGAAAATCCCCTTGATTTTCTTGCATGATGTCAGCGGATTTATGGTTGGCAGCAAAGCAGAGCATGGCGGAATCATCAAAGACGGCGCAAAAATGGTGAATGCTATGGCTAATTCTGTGGTTCCCAAATTCACCTTTATCCTTGGAAACAGCTACGGAGCAGGTAATTACGCCATGTGCGGAAAAGCCTATGATCCTCGCTTGATCTACTCATGGCCAACTGCCCAGATGGCAGTGATGTCTGGAGCCGCTGCTGCTAACACCCTTCTGCAAATCAAAGTTGCCGGACTTAAAAAACAAGGGAAAGAGATTTCTCCTGAAGATGAAAAGGAATTGCTAGACGAAATCACTTCTAAATACAATGAGGAATTGAGCCCATACTATGCCGCAGCTAGACTTTGGGTGGACGGGGTGATAGATCCTCGGGAGACCAGAAAAGTGATCAGCATGGGAATAGAAGCAGCTAATCATGCGCCGATTACCGAAAGATTTAACGTGGGCGTGATTCAGACTTAGGTCGATTTGTAATAACTTATTATTGTCCGCAAACACGCAGGTGGATTTAGTGCCTTTGAGCAACAAGGCCGATGCCGCCTCGGTTCTTGAGATTAACTTATTCAGTCTGGCTTTTCCATCGTTCGTTATAGAAAAGTAACCAGACATCGTACTTTAAAATACGTTTTCATCCTATTACCCGCAGCCATTTGACTATGAGTGAATTGACTCCCGGAGAATTAAATGCCTTAGTTTCCTTATTGGATGATTCAGATCATGAGGTCAGGTCGCATGTGCGTGACAGGATTATTTCTATAGGCAACGAGATTATTCCTTTTCTGGAGGAAAAATGGGAAAACAGCTTCAATCCTGAGATTCAGAAAGAAATTGAAGAATTGGTCCACGATCTCCAGTTTTCGCTGTTGAAAGCCCGGCTGAGGGAATGGCGAGACACCGACGATCGGGATTTGCTCACGGGGCTTTGGATCATCAACACGTATCAATATCCGGATTTGGAATATGCAAAGCTGAATGCTGACATGCATCAGATTTACTTTGAAGTTTGGACTGCTTTCAAAAATGATCTCAACCCGTACGAGCAGGTTCGGTCCATCAACAATGTGCTTTATAACACCCTTCGATTCGCTGCCAATACCAAGAATTTCCATTCCCCGGCCAACAGCATGCTGTCATCGGTTTTAGATTCGAAGCGTGGAAATCCACTCACATTATGCTCCATCTATTTACTTATTGCTAAAAAACTAGGTCTGCCGATCTATGGCGTAAATCTCCCCAATCTCTTTGTGCTCACGTACAAAACTGCTGACCTCACCTTTTACATTAATGCATTTAACAAGGGGTTGATTTTTAGCAGAACGGATATTTTCAATTACCTCGAGCAATTGAAAATCGAGCCAAAGGAAGAGTACTTTGAGCCATGTGCCCATCTACAGATTATGCTGCGGATGTTTAGAAATCTGGAAAATTCCTTTGAGAAACTTGGCGAGTCTGATAAGGTTAGAGAAATCAGAGAGTTGATCGAATTGCTGAATGCTCAGTAAGTACGCACATTACAACCCACAGCCCGCACCTGCTCAGGGCTGGGAGTTTCCCCTTTCAAGATAGAATCCATGGCTTTGTCCAAGTATTTGCTCGAGACTGCGCTCTCTGCTTGGGGATTGTTATCTATAGCTCCACGGTAACTTACCACTGCACCACTCGGGCCAGGCGTGAGAAGGATGACCTCCGGGATTTTGGTGATTTTATAAAGCTTGGCCAACGCCTGCTGTGCATCGATCAAGTAAGACATATTCACTCCAGATGCGTCTATGTAGCTTCGCAAACTGGCTTTATCCTCCTCGCTCCCACTCAATTCGGTATTCACTAACATGAGCGTGAAGCCCTGATTTTGATACTTGCTCCGCAAAGCAATCAATCGGGCCTCATACATATTAGAAAAGGGACATTCTAAACTATGGAACACCAGTACCAAGCCTTTGCCTTTGACCTGAGACTGAATATTGATGACCTTGCCAGTCACGGCATCCGTGAGGTTTATTTCTTGTAAACTTTGCGCAGAAATCGAGAAAGTGACCGAAAGAAAAAGGAAGAGAAGTGCTAGAAGATTTTTCATTTACCAGATGGTGTAAGTGAGCACAACGTCCGAGATCACCCGAACTTGTACCGTGTAATGATGATCGGTGAAATCCGTCCCTCGGATTCTACCTTTGATGATTCCTGCCTTGGAATCAAAAGGTTCCAGCAGGATATTTTCTCGAAATGAGACGCCACGTTTTCCTTGGCATTTGAAAATAGATTCTTTGGCAGACCATGCCATCGTGTAGTGCAAGGGGTCTTTTTCCAGAAAGTCTAATTCTGACTGAGCGAGGAACCTGAAGCCAATTTTTAGGATTTTCTCCCGGATCAAATCCATGTCTATACCCACAGGAGTATCACGGTGATAAATGGCCCCAGCATAGCCCAAGGTATGAGTCAGAGAAATGTATCCGTGCCCATCCATTGCCTGAGATTTCCCGTGTTCATCTTTGAAAAAACCGGGATAAGGAACTTGTAATACCTCTAAGGCATCACGTATGGCTATTCTAGCAGTTGCCCATTCCCGTTTTTTTTCGAGATGGGAAATATTCGCAAAGGCCAGTTTTTCGCGAAAGCTGAGGAAATCCATGTCATTTTCATCCTGGGTTTCGATAATCTTGATGGCCAAGGCCGAGGAAGAATCTATTTTCTCTATTTTTGTTTGCATAGGAATGAAGAATGCCAATAGGCTCCGTCCAATATATGTCAAAAATAGAAGTTAATAAATTACAAACCCTAACGGGGCACAATGACTGTATCTACGCACTCACCGAAGGCTCCAATCCCAGGTATTTCTATACCGGCGCAGGCGATGGTATGGTGGTAGCCTGGGATTTGGATCATCCTAAGGATGGCAAATTGATCGCGAGACTTCCGCATTCGGTGTACGCACTCGAGACAGATCCACTCAGAAATCTACTTTTCATCGGGCATAATTTCGAAGGAATCCATGTGATCGATTTGAATGAAAGCAAAGAGATCTGGTCTTTAAAACTGACCGATCAAGCGATATTCGACATCAAGGTTTTTGGAGATGAGGCTTATATCGGAACTGGTGATGGGGTGCTAATCGTGGTAGATATCAATTCAAGAACAGTCAAAAAACACATCAAGCTGAGCTCCAAAAGTATCCGGGTGATGTCGATCGCCACGAGCAAGAGACACTTGGCAATAGGTCTCAGCGATCATTCAGTGAAGGTATTGGACTTGACAAATGATTTTAATCCGATTGCTAACCTGACCGCACATACTAATTCTGTATTTGCACTTTCCTATTCTCCCGATGAGACACAGCTCCTCAGTGCGGGTCGGGATGCAAACCTGAAATTTTGGGATACAGACAAGTATTCTCTACAAGAAAATATCGTGGCACACATGTATGCCATTAATTATTTATATTTCAAGGAGGACGGAAATCTCCTAGTTACCTGCTCCATGGACAAGTCAATTAAGATTTGGGATGCAGAAGAGAGAAGACTCCTCAAAGTCATCGACAAAGCTCGAAATGCTGGTCATGGCACTTCCATAAATAAGGTAATTTGGAGTAGCTATAACCAACACGTCATTTCAGTTTCCGATGACCGTACTATTTCTATTTGGAAAATTGAAGCGAATTAACCCATGAAATCAAGCCAAACTGTAAGTCTCAAAATCTAGAGATTAGAGTCATTCGAGATTCCCTCTGGCGTTCAAAAGATAACATATTGACACATGAAGATCACACCAGCAGCCATTCGGCAAAAAACCTTTGAAGTTGGATTTAGAGGATATGAGAAAAAAGATGTAACCGCATTTTTGGATGAAATAAGTGAAGTAGTAGATGCGCTTCATAAGGAAAACATGGAGCTGAAAACCAAGCTTCAAAACACCGAAGCTGAAGCTAAGCGTCTGAAGGATGTAGAGGAATCTCTTTTCCGCACCTTAAAAACAGCCGAAGATACCGGCGCTGCGATCATCGTAGAGGCAAATGAAGCAGCAGATTTGATCATCGCTGATGCAAACGAAACCGCCGATAATGCTACCAGGCACATTGATAAGCTGCTGGCAGACACTAAAAAACAGGCGGAAGAACAAGCCGCTGCCATCATCAGCGCTGCAGAGACAAAAGCCAAAGAAACCATCGTGGAGCTTAGAGAAAGTATGCAGGGCTTAGTAAGATCCTATGAAGGTCTGGCTGAGCAGCGAGAGTCTATGGTCAAGAGCCTGAGAAGAATCGCTCAGGATACGGCCAATCAAATAGACCTATCCGAAGCGCATTTCTCCAGAATAGATGCCAAAGCACATGCTAGAGCTATAGATGAGTTGAGTAGATCTCAGACATTTACTTTTGCCAACTTAGAAAATCTCGGATACGAAGAAGAGGAATTCGTAGCGGAAAAAGTGGAAGAAAGTCCCCTAGCCCAAATGGAAGTCTTCGAAGAACAACTCGAAATTGAAGAACATGCCACTACGACTGACTTGGAGTTGGACATAGATGAGGAGGAGATGGCAGAACTCGAAAGAGAAGACACCAAGATGCAACTCGAAGACGAGGCGCTAGAAGAGGATATCGAAGAGTTAGAAAATGAAACCGAGAAAAAACCACTCGAAGAACCAATGAAGCCGCAAGCTTCCCAACCCAAATACAACGAGGAGCCTAAGAACCAGTCAGGATCCTTTTTTGACCAATTCAACTAATGGGAAAAGTAAGTCTAGAGGGAATTGAATTTCATGCTTACCACGGAGCTTATCCTGAAGAAACCGTTCTGGGAAATCGCTTTACCCTAGATCTCGAGCTGGAGACAAACTTCCATCAAGCCATGCTGCACGATGATCTCAGCGCGACAGTAGATTACTCCAAGCTGTACAAACTGATCAAAGCCAGAATGGATGTGCGTGTGAAACTCCTCGAACACCTCGGTCACATGATCGTCACTGATATTTTGGAAGCTTATCCTACGACCAAACACATCAGACTTACCCTCAAAAAACATCACCCAGCTCTGGGCGGACTAGTAAAATTCTCCTCTGTGCAGATCCAATACCCAGAAGATTACACCTGACATGAGGTCTTCAGAAAATTTAATTCACCTTGTACAACAGAGCTGAAACATCGAGAATCCGATCGGAATTTTGGATTGCTTTCGGGCAATACATGAAGCCAATTCCCAATTCAGAAGGCAGAAGGATCAATTGGCCGAACTACAAAACCGGTGTTCGTCATATCTATTTTCGAATGAAAGCGGAGAATGATTTTGCGTCGATTGGAATTGAACTGGGACATGCTGACGAGGAACTTCAGGAGTTGTATTTTGATCAGTTTGCCCAATTCAGAGCAATGCTGGAAACGATAGTAGGCGAAGAGTGGGACTGGATATTACTGGATCAGAATGAATTTGGCCAGCCAGTATCCAGGATTGAAAAAATTCTTCCGAATGTGAATGTGATGAATTCAGACGATTGGCCGGAGATTATCTCATTTCTGAAGCCAAGGATCATCGCATTGGATGAGTTTTGGGAAAATGTGAAGCCTGGTTTTGAGAGTTGATCGAAAATAAAAGTGAGTAGAATTATCCGCAATGATGCCATTTGACTTACACTCTTTGCCAACTATGTCGGAAGATCGGTGACCGATGCGTCCTCAATTCTTAAGTTTGATAGGTGCTATGTTGCTTTTTGTCTTTTTACTGGTGAAATAGCAGAGGTACAAGAAAATTAGTACACAAATAAGCCCTTCATCGTAAGAAAAAGGGCTTTATAAATTTTTATACTAGAAAATCAATTTTTCTCAATCGACTCTTTATAATCTCGAATAGAACGATAAATGGCAGAAGCCATATATTCTTTTCCTTCTTGACTCATCAGGAATCGCTCCTCTTCAGAATTGGAGAGAAAGCCCAATTCCACCAAAACTGAAGGCATGGAAGGAGTCCACAAAACGTAAAAAGGCCCTTGCTTCACACCTCTACTTTTTCGACCAACTCGATCTCTGAACTGAGTCTCTACATTGTCCGCCAAGGTCACAGAATTTTCGAAGTGCACTTTGGACATCAGGTTGAACATCATGTAAGACTCTGGAGAGGCGGGATCAAAACCTTCGTAGTTTTCCTCGTAGTTATCTTCCAAAAGAATCACAGAGTTTTCGCGCTTTACGATATCAAAGTTGGCGTCAAAATGCTTCGTACCCATGACGAATGTTTCTGTTCCGTACGCTGACTTATTGGGAGCGGAGTTGGAGTGAATTGAGACAAACAAGTCTGCTTTATTCGTATTGGCAATCAACGGTCGATCTTTCAGTGAAGGGAAGCTGTCGTCATCTCTTGTGTAAATAACTTCTACATCCGGCAAATTTTCTTTGATGTATTTCCCGACCAAAAGAGTCACCGCAAGATTGATGTCTTTTTCTCGTGACTTAGACCCCAGATTACCAGGATCTTTGCCACCATGACCTGCATCGAGGACGATTTTTTTCATCCGAAACTTGGGCATCATAGATTCGTTTGAAATGAATCCTCCGAATACAAAAGGGATACATAATAATAGACTAAGAAGAATTTTTTTGTTTTTGGACCGTTCCATGAGGGCAATAAAATTAACTTTACACGAAATTTCTATCAAATTAAATAAAGCGTAAGCAACAGTGCAGGGATTCAGGCTCTTTTTATTTTGCTTTTTTGGGCTATTGATTGTTCCGCTAGTGGCGACTGCGCAGAACCCCGTCCGCAAACTTGAAGAGAAACCCTTGGTGCTTCCTGATACGTTGATGCCACCTTCAGGTGATTTGATAGCTTTGGACACCATTCCTACTTCTGCAGATTCGCTTGCTGCCTCTGATTCGACAAAAATTATGCCCAGGAGTGATATCTCTACAGATATTACCTATTATGGAGAAGATAGTATTGTATCAGATTTTACAGAAAATAAAATCTATCTCCACAAGCAGGCATGGTTTGAATACGGACCGATGCGACTGGAGGCTGACTTGATTGTAATAGACTGGGCAAACTCAGAACTCTATGCCTCGGGGGTCACCGATAGCCTCGGAAATGTAACTGGCGCCCCCTATTTCAAGGATGGAAATTCCACCTATGAAATCCGCAAAGAAATGCGGTACAATTTCAAAACTCAGAAAGCCATCATCAAAGACGTGGTCACTGAGCAGCAGGATGGAATTCTACGGGGAGAAACCATAAAAAAAATGGAGGATGGCTCTGTCTATCTGGCAAATGGCTACTACTCTACCTGTACCCTTGCCATTCCTCATTACCACGTAGCGGCAAACAAAATCAAATCCGTAGAAGGTGGCCAAATAGTAGCCGGCCCGTTCAATTTATACTTCAATGGCATACCTACCCCACTTGGATTGCCGTTTGGAATTATCCCTAATACCCCTGAGGAGAAAGCTTCCGGGCTGATTTTCCCCTCCTACGGACAGGAGCAAAAGCGAGGCCTTTACCTTCGAGACTTAGGCTATTATTTCGCAATCAACGATTACATTCATGCGAGAATCACAGGGGATATCTACTCTAATGGAGGCTGGGGATTAAAGTCACAAGCTGCCTATAAAAAACGCTACAGATTCGGTGGTTCATTTAATATAGATTTTCAAAAATTCAAATCACCTGAAACCGAGCTGAATCCGGTGGATTATAATACGTTCCGAATCCAGTGGTCACATAACCCGGTTTCCAGAGGTAACAGCAGCTTCTCTGCCTCCGTCAATGCTGGCTCGACGAGTTATTTCAACAACATCGTCAACCCAAATAACTTCAATAACAATGTCACTTCGGACTTGTCCTCCACGGTCAATTACTCGAAGTCCTTTACCGGAACTCCTTTCTCCTTCGGAGCAAGCATGAGGCATTCCCAAAGTGTTCAAACCGGCGAAGTGCAGCTAAGTCTTCCTACGATGAATCTAAGTATGAACAGGCAGAGCCCTTTCAAAAACTCCAAATTTGAGCCCCTGAAGACTTTTAATATAGGCTATAGCTTCGACCTGCAAAACTCCATCACCAATAAGGTAACCCAAGATTTCGGAGTGGATCCAGATCTGGTGGAAAATTCAGGAGCTCCAGAGCTCGTCCCTTTCACGCCAGCTAATTTTGGATACCTACTACAAAATGCCAATAACGGCGCCAGAACTCGAGTTCCAATCAGTTCTAATTTCAGGTTACTTAAGCATTTCACCGGAACTGCGTCTGCTACACTGAATGAGCTTTGGTATCTGAAGCGCATCAATTACTTCTATAATCCGTCAGAAGAACGAGTGGACAAAATCTTGGAAGATGGGTTCAATCGCGTAACCTACTACAACACGGCGTTCAGCATGAACACGAATATTTATGGTTTTTTCAATTTCAAAAAAGGAAACATCCGAACAATTCGTCAGCTTATTCAACCTTCGATTAGCTTCAATTTCTCTCCGGATTTTTCTGACCCATCGCGAGGCTATTATCAGGAAGTTCAGATCAATGAGGAGGGAGATACTCGACTTTATTCTCGTCAGGCTGGGTTTGCTTATAGCGGTGCTCCTCAAGGGGAAAGTAGAGCTATGAGCTTCAGTCTTCGTAGTGTGTTGGAAGCCAAAATTCTAGACAAAGCGGATTCTACTGGGGAGGGAAAAACAAAAAAAATCCCTCTGCTAGAAAACCTTGACCTGAGCTCTAGTTACAACTTTGCAGCGGACTCATTCCAGCTGGCTCCTATTCGAATCAGTGCTAGAACTAGCTTTTTCAACAGAAAACTTTCTGTGAACATGAGCTCGACCCTAGATCCCTACGCCACACAACCTTATTTGACCACTAATGGACAAGAGTCTATTCGATCCATCAATGAATTTGCATGGAAAAATGGACAGGGAATCGGAACAATACGAAGTGCTTCTCTGAATATGAACGCCTCCATCAACCCCAACAGCGCTCAAAATCAAGGTGAAATAAGAGATGAAATGACCAAAGATTTTATGCAAAGTGGTGGAGTGATGAATGATTTCGTAGAAAGTGAAATCAACAGAATAGCCACCGACCCGAGTTTATACATCGATTGGGATATTCCATGGAATGTATCGTTTGGCTACGTCTTATCCTATAATAAGCAAGTGTCTGGAAACACTAACATCACGCAAACAGTGAGTATGAACGGAGATTTTTCCTTGTCAGAAAAATGGAAAATCAACTTCAATACTGGCTTTGATGCCCAAACTAAAAAGCTCACCCAAACGATGATCGGAATCGCTAGAGATCTACACTGCTGGCAGATGAATGTCAATTGGGTCCCTTTTGGTGCGTTTACGTCCTATAATATCGACATCCGCGTGAAGTCCACCATTCTGCAAGATTTGAAGGTTTCCCGAAGAAGGTCATTTTTCGATAATTAGAACTACATAGGATAAGGATTGCTAAGAAGTTAGCGGAATTTGGATCCCTGACCAGAATTGTTTTTTCCCTAACAACGCTCTGCTGACTAGCTGGTTTTGAGACTGATGAGAAATTCTTGGAAAAAAGTAGAACTTCTAAAAAGCAGCTTTCCCTAGAGCTATTCTAGCTTTTTCATATCTAAAAGTCCTCCGGTTCGTTAAGCCTAGTACTTCATCCTTATAAACCAACTCTTAATCCGAACAAATAATGCACAAGTTATTCGTAATCAGTTTTTTCCTAATAGGATCTTTCACCCTTCTCTCCTGTGAATCTTTCACGCCGATCACGGGAGCGATGGGACAAAACTCATCACCCAGCGTCAACTCGGTTCCATCTACCAGCGAAATTAACACTGGGCTAAAAGCTGCCTTGGAAAAAGCGACCGATATAAGTGCAAAAAAATTGGGTTCTAAAGATGGATACCTAAATAACCTTGACGTAAAAATCCTTTTTCCTGAAGAAGCTAAAAACATAGAGAGTACATTGAGATCCCTCGGATTGGGTTCGATGGTAGATCAGGTGATCACTAGTGTGAATAGAGCTGCTGAGGATGCAGCAA
This sequence comes from Algoriphagus sp., assembly GCF_039969895.1. Classification (GTDB taxonomy): domain Bacteria; phylum Bacteroidota; class Bacteroidia; order Cytophagales; family Cyclobacteriaceae; genus Algoriphagus. Next base: position 410,194 of record NZ_JBDVMZ010000021.1, on the reverse strand, counting down.
CATCTGCCATACCTATCTTTACCACAGCGATCAAGCAAATGACGATCACTGACGTGAAAAACATTCTTTTGGGAGATAAAAACGCAGCTACCACCTACTTCAGCGAAACTACCTCCCCATTATTAACTGCCGAGTTCTCACCGATCATAGATGCTAGTCTGAAAAAGACTGATGCTACTAAATATTGGTCTGATGTTATGACTCGATATAACAAGGTTCCCTTTGTTAAAAAAGTAGATACCGATCTGACTTCCTACGTGACCAAAAAAGCCATTGATGGGCTATTTGTAGAAATAGCTAAAGAAGAACTTAAAATCAGAGGGAATATTTCAGAGCGTACTTCTCCTATCCTACAAAAAGTATTTGGCTACGCTGACAAGGAAGGGAAATAAGAATTCCTGATCCTATCTTACCCGATGCGCAAGTCTTATGGCTTGCGTTTTTTTATGAATAGCCCCTATTACACCAGTAAATGAATAACCCCAAACTAATAAATCGCAACCTTTAGTAGTGAAGTTCAACGGCCGCCAGTCGTGGGACTTTTGTCCGGATGAGCAGGGGGATTAAGAGTATTGGTAAGCTTGCGGAAAATCAGATTTTCTATTTTCTGATTTAAGGTAAATCCTCGTGACCTGACAAAAGTCACACTTTTTAATGAGTCCTGCCAGACATAAAGGCGACGAATGAACCTAAGTTTGTTACTTCAAAATCAAGCCAAATTCACCTTCAGATATGCCTTATCAAACCACTGCACATAGCTTCCATATTCCTGTCATGGGCCTCGGATACACCGTGGACACGCCTATCAAAGTAGCCAAATATGGAATTTCCAGTGTGGTATCCATCATGGATGATCACCTTCTGGAAGATATGCGGAAAATTTACTCGAAGAAATTTGTTAGGGAATTTATCCCTATTGCTGATACCGAAGAAGATTATAGAGCCAAACGAGTGACAGCTTACCTAGACCTCACCCAATCGCTGGTAGAAGAGCAATTCAATAAATTGATCAGTACGGACTGGTCCAATTCCACTGAATTCCATAAGTATCTGAACCTTTTACCGGAAAATGCCGAACTCCTGAATTTATTTGCGAAGCTAGAAACTGCCACAGAAGCGGAGAAATTCCAACTCAAGGAGGAATTCAAATCCAAACTGAGTATGGGAGCCGTGGATGTGAATATCATGACTAAAGTAGATAAACTCAACTATGATAAAGACGGACAAGAATTGCCAAGAGAGTATTCTGATGCTTTGTCAGCTTTACGGGGTTTTGCTCAGAGCAAAGCCAAAGGTTCGGTAGTTTTCTCTGCTGGAATGAATCCGGCTTTATACGGCTATGCTGAGCAATTTTCAGAGTTTTATCCCAATCAATTTGGAGAGATTTCGAAGGGAATCATCCTTAAAGTCAGTGATTATAGATCTGCTCTGATCCAAGGAAAGTTCCTGGCCAAGAAAGGGCTTTGGGTCTCAGAGTTCAGAATTGAATCTGGCTTGAACTGCGGCGGACACGCCTTTGCCACGGATGGATTCTTGATTGGGCCGATTTTGGAAGAGTTCAAAACCAACAGATCGGAGCTTTTTCAGACTCTTTACGAAACCTGCCAAAAGGCACTGCAGACCAAAGAAGCAAATCCACTTTCTACCAGCCCTACTTTCAAGATCACGTATCAGGGAGGAATAGGAACAGCAACTGAAGACAGCTTCCTACGGGAATACTATGAACTTGACGGTACTGGCTGGGGAAGTCCTTTCTTACTAGTGCCAGAAGCTACCTCAGTGGATGACGACACACTGGAGCGTCTATTGAAAGCAAAGAAATCAGACTTCTATCTAAGCCACGCTTCGCCCCTAGGTGTGCCGTTCAACAACCTCCGAACTTCCTCTGGCGAGGAGCAACGCATCGGAAGAGTGGAGAAAGATCGAGCAGGAAGTCCTTGCTATAAGAAGTTTCTGATGAATAATACCGAATTCACCGAGCAACCCATTTGCACGGCATCTAGGCAATACCAGAACCTAAAAGCCAAGCAGTTTCAAGCTGGGGAAATCGACACCGTGGAAATGGAAAAAGTTCAGGCGAAAGATTGCCTATGTGAGGGATTGAGCGCGCCGGCGATTTTGGCAGCTGGAGAAACCCCGAGACGTAATCTCACCGCTGTTACCATTTGTCCAGGTCCCAATCTCGCCTACTTCAAAGGAACATTTACGCTCAAAGAAATGGCGGATCATATCTATGGCAAATTAAATCTTAATGTCGATCTAGATAGACCGCATGTGTTTGTGAAGGAATTGCAGCTTTATGTGAATTATTTAAAAAAAGAATTTGAAACCAAAATCACTGAAAAAGTGGCGAAGAAGGAAGTGTATTTGGAGAAATTCAGAAATAACCTGATCGAAGGTGTAAGCTACTATCAGGATATGATCAGCTCAGTTCAGGTGGATTCTGATGATATTTTACAGAAAATGAAGGGTCAGTTCCTCAACTTAAAAAATGAAATAGAGTCCTTTACCTTGTCGCTAAAAGCAGAGGTTGTTTGAAAATAAAATTGATTATAGGTTGAATGTTTGTGCAAAAAGGCTTCTCTAATTAGAGGAGTCTTTTTGCATTTTGGTCCATGGACAAAACGGGCCAACAGCTAGCTGCATAAAAAACAACAACATTTTATAGGTAATTTTTTCCTAGCCCCAGTAAAAGGCCAAAAGCATTGCAGGAATTGGTTAAGGTGAGAATAGAAGCCGTTCCCGTAGTTGATCATTGCTCTTCCGACCAGATAAGCAAAGCGTATCAGGCGAATGGAATGCTAGCGGATAATCAGACACTTTATTTCATTGTTATTCAATACTTTGTATCTTATAAAAAACTATTCAAAAAAAATGGACAACAACTTTTTAACCCAAACCCAAGTAGCTTTTCACAACTTGAACGGCTTAGTCACTGGCATCGCAAGTGACGGAAGAATTTCCAGAAGTGAATATGAAGTGCTAAAATCCTGGTGCCAAACACATGAAGGACTTTGCTCCGAAGAACCATTCCGATCCTTTTTTGAGGAGATTTCCTCCAAAATCAAAACCGGAACTATCGGCTCGGAAGAGATTTACGAATTGAAAGAAATTCTTCAAAATTACGGGCCAAAATTTGAAGAAAAAGACAAAATCAAAGCCGATCTGTACTTTCTCCAGGGAATCTGCTATGGCATCATGGCTGATGGAGACATCAACAAGTATGAACTGGAAATGCTTAAAAAGTGGCTGGATGGAAATAAGCATCTCAGAGAAACTTACCCTTTCAAAGAAATCGCTGAAGTGGTGAGCAAAGTGATAGAAGACGGAAAAATTGATCAAGAGGAATATAAATTCTTAGTGAAGTACTTTAAGGAATTTATGAGGATTGAGTAGCCCAATTGACTCCACAAGACTACAGCAAGTGCAAAAAAGCCTCTGAAATCTTCCGACATCAGAGGCTTTTTAACATATACTGTGTCCAGCTTCTGGAGAAGCAGGACAGCTATCTCAACCTAATCAAACTTAATCATCGCTGTCAGACCAAAGGTAGCCGGATTTCCCAAGTGAGATGGTCCAAAGGCGTATGCATAATCGATGTAGGTTTTGTCGAAAATATTCTTTGCCCAAAGTGTGAGCTCTAGGGTGTCCGAGATCACCCCAAACTTTGCATTGGCGATCTGATAAGCATCTTGGCTGATGGTGTTCTCCAAATTGAAAAACTGCTCACCGAAGTATAACCACTCCCCACGTACAATCCAGCTAAATTCTTTAGTATTGAAAAACTGAGGCGTCCATTGCGCAGCTACCATGGAAGTCATATCCGGAGTGAATATCTGTCTGTTGCCAGAGAAGTCTGTCTCGCCACCGTCAGTTGGTAGTGTCAGATCATCAAAGGTGGCGTGAGTGTAGCCAAAGCTCCAATCGATACTCAAGTTCCTCATTGGGATAGTGTTAATCTCCCACTCAACTCCAGTACTTGTCAGATTTCCAGCATTTTGTGTCACTACGATTGCATCTGGCAAAATCAGCCCTGGCACTTGCACATCCGAGATGGTGGAGATAAAAGCAGAGACATTCACGCGCATTTTTCTGTTGAAAAAGTAGTTTTTGCTTCCAATTTCAAAATTGTTGGAGAACTCAGGATCATAGACAAATAGTGGCGGGTTGCTCGGATCTGAACCGATCTGTGTCAAACCACCTGGTCTGAAACCACGGCTGTAGCTAGCGTATAGATCATTGGTATTAGACAACTCGTAAGCCAGAGCAAGCTTGGGTGAAATCGCATTGTAACTCACATTTCCAGTAGTATCCGGTACTGTCACTAAAGGGTCTCCCTGTCCAAAATCCAATTCCTGACTTACGGTCAGTTCCTTTTTCTCATAATCAGATCTCAGACCGGCAGTTAGTTTCAATTTCTCTGTTAAGCTGTATGTAGCTTGTCCGAAAAATGCGAATCCATAACCTGTAGCGACATTCGTATTGATGGTAGTGAAATTAGAGATTGGAGATCCCACCAATTCCGCATCATCTCCAAAATAAACTCCCTGTCTAGTAGGCGCGTCAGAGGTAAAGCCAAAGAACCCAACCTGCCAGTTCAACCTTTGACCAGTAGTTGCGGATGCCAATCTAAGTTCCTGTGTCCACACGGTCACGGTATTCCAATCCTCCCCGTAATTATTGACAATCGATACTCCGTCTATGGGTGAGAAATCTCCATCAATAGGAGTTTTGTAGTAGCGGTAGTTCTTTTGGATAGCAGTCTGTGATGAGAAATTGATTTTTGGCCCCGTATTTTTAATTACCAAGGAAAGGTTTTCACTATCATCTACCATTTGTGTAGTGGCATTTTGATTGACTTCGAAAGGGTTTTCTAAAGCAGAAGCTGGGTCTGGAGCTAAAGAGAATGGACCATTATTTCGTCCTTCATTAAATTTTGTAATCAGAATTGCTTCCCAATTTTTCGCAAAAAGGTATTTGAAAGTTGAATTAAGCATGAGGTTCTCTTGCTTATCAAAATCACTGTTGTCATACAAATTGGTGTAGAAACCGTCAGTCTTATCCTTTAGAATGGAAAAGCCAACTTGGAACTTATCCTTGAACAAAGAGAAATTGTAACCAGTAGCTAACCTCAACATTCCATAGTTTCCAACATCAACACGTACAAAACCCTCGGAATCTTCTTTCGATTGTTTGGTAATAATATTCAATACCCCTCCCATGGCATTTCTGCCATAGAGTGTTCCTTGAGGACCACGAAGCATTTCGATTCTTTCTACATCATTGAGCAAAAAGAAATAAGTGTCTAAGCCAAACTGATTAACTCCATCTACATAAGTCGCCACCGCTGGTTCATAGGAGGTAGTGGTGATCCCACGTATGGACATCACGTTTCTATTGTCTCCGGGATTGGAAGAGTAGAAGTTGGGGATGTATCCACGTAGTTCCTTCGTCTGCCAAAGATTCATTTCCTCAACTTTTCGAGTGTCAAGGGCTGATACAGAAAAAGGTACTTTTTGAAGGTTTTCCGACTCTTTCTGTGCAGTGACCATCACCTCTCCGAGCTGAGTAGTAGGAATCGTATCGGTCGTTTGCGCTAAAGAAATCTGATAAGATAAGCTAAGTCCAGCACCGAGAATTACTTTCGCTAGATTTTTAATAGTATAGATTGACATGAAAGGTTTTGAGAATTTGGTCTATTTTCGACTGCGAATTTAGGGCGCAAAGTTTCAAAACCTGCTCTTTATAAACTAATTCTACTCATAAATAGGAATGATTTATGGAAAGGATTTCGGAAAGCGATTTGAGTTCATATTTACAAATTGACTTAGCTTTCTGGGTCTCATTTGTTCATTAGAAAAAAATGGCCAATTTCAATTTTCTTAACTACACATAGTCCCGAATGCTATCCATAGAATACCTGCCCTTCATCTTTTTCATCATTGCTTTATTTTACAGTTCGGTAGGTTTTGGCGGGGGATCGAGTTACTTGGCTATTCTGAGCCTTTTTCTCACAGATTTCTATGAGATTCGCTCCACTGCTTTGATACTGAATGTCTGTGTAGTCACCATCGGGACGATCATCTTCATTCGAAACAAAGTCTTTGATCTCAAGCTTTTTTGGCCATTCCTGGTTTCCAGTATTCCTCTGGCTTACTTCGGAGCTCAAGTGAAACTCTCAGAGGAAGCGTTTTTTCTCATCTTAGGATCTGCGCTAATACTCTCTGGAGTAGCCATGATGCTTCGATATATAAATGCCAAACTTCAATCGCATGAATTTAGCTTGATTAAAAAGCTAGGCTTGGGAGGAAGTGTGGGTTTGCTAGCTGGCGTTTCTGGAATTGGCGGGGGAATATTCCTGAGCCCAACTTTAAATCTTTTGAACTGGGCAAATCCTCGAACCGTAGCCGCTTTGGCTTCCGTGTTCATTTTGGTAAACTCGATTTCAGGACTGGTGGGCCTGGGTGTGGCAGATACCTTCCAGATTGATGCAAGCTTACTTTGGAAGCTTATCCTGGCGGTAGTCATTGGCGGAGGAGTTGGCTCCTATCTATCCAGCAAAAAACTAAACCTCAGAATCCTCGGAGGGCTGACTGCGATTCTGGTGATTTATGTGGGATTGAGGCTGGTGCTGATGCATGGGTATGGGATAAATATTTAACTGTTGGTCTAAATTCATAAAACACCTCATTATATTTCCTCACTGGGCCAAAAGGCCGATGACGGGTGACTGATGTCAGCTCAATCTAAAGTTTGACCTAGCCTATAATTCTAAGCGCAATTTAATCGCATATCCTTAAGGTCTCCCTAATTGTTTTTCTCATAAAACAATATGGAACGACTGATTAAACTTTCTGACAGAAAACTTCAATCCCCAACCCCTCCATTCACCCAGCCAACAAATTCACGGAGTTCCCAATTCCTATGCAGTTGCAGACGGAATCAAAATTGGAGGCGGAAATAATATTCCGCTGTGGCTTTTTGGCTTTATGTATTGAAAACAAGTAGTTATTATTTGTCATGGTAAGTATAGATTCTGCTACTTCAATACTTTAGGCTCTAGCCAGAGGATAGTCAACAAGATCATAAATAGCGCATACCAAAGCCAATCTGGAATATTACTATTTACTTTCTCAACACTAGAATGGAACTCATGAATTGATTGATTGATTAAAAAATCAGCTTTTTGCTTAGAGAAATAAACGCTGGGAAATGCGCCAGAAGGGTAAGAATACATCTCCAAACTATCTCCTAGCGAAATCCATCCCGTATCTGCACTGACAAGTTGCCCTCCCCTGGAATAGGCATTAACCAACGATGGTTGAAGAAAAAGAGAGTCCGACCCATAGCCTACAAAATTCTCCTCAAAAGCAGTTCTATTGATCGTAAAATCAGAAATAAATCCTTGGAAAACAGGTTGATCAAATGATACTGAACTAGATTCAACAGGAAGCATCGCCCCAAGTATTTCTTTCCAAATGGCTTCATAACTCAAGCTGTCTCCTGACAATTTGATCGGAAAGGTATTGTCCAATAAGCTCAGGCCAATTTTTGCAGTTCCAACTTGCTGAACTGCCAGCCCATTCTGGATCAATAAACGCTGAGCGATGGAGGCCTCAAACTCAAAAGGCAAAGCTTCCAACTCATCTCGCACTACTCTGAAATTCTCAGTGGTACTCCGTTTCACACTGAAATCAGTCTCCATTGCAGTATTAACTGCTGCAACATCCTTCTCCACATCAACTAGATTAATCAGCAAAACCGATGCGCCAGACGCAATAGCACTCCGGGTGGATTCATTAGAAAGCTGTGCAGGGTCAATTATCAAAAACTGAAGTGAATCCTGGGCATATCGCCCCGATTGAATTGAAGTACTTTTTGAAATATTAATTTCTTCAGAAACAACCTCGCCAGAATTAATGAGAAACTGGGTTAAGAATCGTATTTCAGGATCCGGAAAAGCAAATTTCATTCTGTAATGAATAGGTTTGCGAGCTCTCGCAAAAAAGTTAACCTGACCGTAAAGGCTATCATTCACCAGCAAATCCAGCTTATTTCTTCCCAGAATCCGAGTCGGAAAATCCAGACGAAAGGAACCTGAATTAGGTAAAAGCATAGTTTCTGCGACAAGTTCGCCTTGCTGAAGCAGGGAAATTCGCAAAGAATCCTGGCTGACAAATGTTCCTTTCACTGCCTGCATTTCATTCAGCCGCAGGATTCCTTTCCATTCCAAGAAGGTAATTGAACCAGGTTCAGCTTCTTGAATCCATTGAACTTCCTGATTGCCTATTTTCAGCAAATCAATTCTTGAAAAGTTCGATCCAAGCAAATAGACAGGGTTACCATCGCCTGTATAGTTCTCTATTCCAATTGTTTTCTTCACTTGAAGACTATCCTTCCAAAAGTTCAGGCTACTTTTTTCTATCTCTGAAGAAAAAACGATAACTGCTTGATCGGGCTTGGAGGATTTCCAAACTGGTTGAATAACATAGGCAATCAGAATGAGAGATAATAAGCCATTCAAGACAATTCGGAGGACTTTTCGGGCAGGCGAGCAAGCCGATCTAATTATCCAAACCAACTGAAAACCTAAGATTACAGCAATAACAGCTGCGAATACTCCAGCCCAATTCCACGATATCAATGGCTCGAATTGTATCATTGTAATTTATTCCAAAAGGCCCTTTCCAATTCTTTTTGAGTGAGCGCAGCAGCGTTTGTTCCCTTATTCTGAGCAAGCAGCGGATAGAGTTTTTGGAACAAATCCTTCTTCCCTTCTTCAGTTATTTTCCCCGAATTCAACTCCTGCAGCTGCAACAGCACCGACCAATCCTCCAATCCCGAGTAATTCATCCGCTCTGTCCACAGTTCACCGAATCTCTGAATCGTAGCCTTTTCTGAACTGGAAAGCACTTCCTTGGACAGCAATCCGAGGATTTCCGCCGCCAGAGGCGCCAAACGAGAGGATAACTCACGTTGCTCCTTCTCCAATTGCTTTTTCAATTCCTCCAAATCGCCCGTCAGGCGTTTTTCCGCCTGCTTGATCGGAGGCGGATCAAAGCCAGTTCGCTTCACATACACCCGAGATTTTTGCTGAACAGTCTTGAGATATTCTAGGGCTTTTTCTTGAAAGGGCAATGCCTGATCGGGTTCAAAAAGCCGCAAATAAAGCTCAGATTGCCACATTTGTTCCAGTGCAAGTTTCAGTGTGGTTTTGGTTGATTCTTGAAAATAAGTATTGGTTTCCTCGTCCTCGTGGTTGTGCAGATAAGAATCCAGCAATCCGCCCAGACCACTGTCGTCTGAACTGTGAGCGGTCTCCTCGTGAGCTTCATGAGTCTTTTCAGGCAAAAGCACATGAGCTGTGACGCCAGCCTCGTGCTCCTCATCGTGCCTATGCTCAAAACCCTCCAGTGGATTTTCGGAGTCAAAAGACTGAACCGCTCCACCTCCAGCAGTTTCCTCAAACTCCTCACCCAAATACTGTCCATACCGTAATCGAAGCATCTTTTGGTCGTAGCCAATTTCATTGGAAATGACGTTAAATTCCCGTTCGGTCAGCTTGTTTTTAGCTGCCAAAAGCTTCTGCGTGTCGATGATGATCTGCCGTTGACTACGGAAATAGTCCGGCATCACATGAATCGCCATCCCGATCAATTCCTCCTCTGACATCCCTGCAGAGTCCACATAATTCAAGAAATACGTGTCAGATCGTGAAAAATTAGGTTCCGGCAATTTGTTATCTATAGCCGCCCAGTAGTAGTACAGTTCATCACCAGGTTTGAAATCCAACGTATTCAAGTCCAGTTTCACTGTCAGGTCTTCCGATTGAAAATTCTGCTTAGGAATGGAAATTCTATTCTCACGAAACTTGACATTTTCCCCAGATCCTCGTGCTAAAGTCGCCACCAAAAAAACCTCTTTGACTCTGAAGTCATCCGATACCTTGGCGGAGACATTCATAAGCTTGGGATCCTTCACAAAATGGTATTGATAGAATTCCGATTCCTCTGGTTGAATCACCGGTGCCAAATCCGGAACTGCCTCCAAAGGAAAATAATCCGACTCATAAACGACCTCGCCTTTTCGACTTCCGCGCAAGGCATAAATCCCAGAATTCCTAACCCGATCACGCAAGCTAAAACGATCTTTCTCCTTCGTGAATTCCAACCCATCTCCATTAGAATTGATCAATTCCAAAACTAGATTTTCATCCGATGAAAGAGAAATAACCCATTCTATTTCAGAACCTTGAATAGCTTTTATTTCAAGTTCTGATTGACTCACTTTTTGTAAGGCGGTATAAGGCGGAGGAGTAATAATGATACTGGCCGAAATCATCTCTACAGGCGAAACCGACGCAGCAAACACCTTCGTTTTATCGCCCCGTTGAGTGAATACATTTGATGCTTTGTCTTCTGATAGATTAAAGAAAGTCAAGGAAAAAATACCTGTAGCCAGGACTAGCACCAGCGCAAACGGACCTAGACTTTTGTACCAAAGATGAATTTCTCCACCTTTGAAACTCGTATTCACACGCTCCCATTGAAGCTGTTCAGCTACATTCTTTGAGTTTTTTTGCAAAAGTTCCAGACTGAATTCCAGATCTGAGAATTGCTGATGCAATGCTTGTATAGCCTGTGGTTTTTTACTTTGGAACAAACCTAGTAGGTAAGCGCAAAGGAAAAATCCAATGAATCCTATCAACGCAATGATGACCCAAGAAGAAGTGAATATTGCGGAAATCACAGCCAGAGCAAAAGCGACTAACAAAGCCTTCAGGACAGCTTGTACCTGCAGCTGCCTCTCAACTCTGGCGATATAGCGCTCGATCGAACTCATATTCCTTGACGGTTTGCGAAGTACCTCTCCGCCGCAAAGCAAAGCAGGAAAAGCGATAAAAGCAGCAAATAAGCGTTCGCTGTCTTTCCTGCTGACTTGCTAGTATCAACCAGAAACTTGTGCTGGAGTTGGGTGTAGCTAAGTGGCACATCCAGTTTTTTCACCCCTGAAAACTCCAGGAACTTCTCCAGAATCACCTCAGGAAGCTGGCCAGACTGGACAAGTTCTGCATGCTCAAAGTCCAATGGGTCCGTAAAAAAAACTACGTTGGTGGCTTCTTCCAGTAAAAAGCTATCCGAAATAAAGTAAAGCTTTTTCCGAGAAACATCAGCCGGAAGGTCACTATCAAAGATCAAGGTTGCTTCTTCAACAGTCGTTTTTTCGCTGAAATCAAACCCGTAAACTTCTGCTATCGCATCCAATGAAGCCTGAATGAACACGCGCTCCGAATCAGATAGTTGTCCAAAAAAGTAAGTGAAATCTTGCTTCTTCAAGGATACAGATCCCCTTCCTGCCTTGTCAATTGAAGTAGTATCCAATAAACCATTTTCGTCAACCTGAAACACTCTACCATCCTCAATGTGCACCACCTGCCCCTGATCCTTAGAAAGCTCAGTATTCCCCAAAAAAAGCAAAGGTTTGATCGGACTAAGGTAGTAATCATCTTGAAGCTCATGCTGCGAATTGTTCAAATACAGATGAAGAGCAGTCACAGTTTTCGGGATTTTGAAGAGTGAGGCTTGAAGATCAAAGCTTGTTGGGTCGGGATCAAGCGCATCCGTACGCTGAATGGAACTGAGATCTGCATTCGCCCAATAGACTTCTTGTCCTTTTTGGATTGCTTGCTGAAGCTCAAATTTATATTCTTCAGTCAGTGGAATATTCGGTTGAACCAGGTGAATAATCTGCTCTTGGCTATGACTACTGAACTTGTCTATGAACACTTGACTCAGCAATAAAACAAGTAAAACGATCATTAGAATTCTGAGCAAAAGCACCCAAATATTTTCCAATCGAACCCCTTTTGCCACGGAGCTTTCTTGCTCGGACAGCCAACGCATCGCAGCCCATTGGATCACTTTTCCCTGTTTTCCGCGCCAGAGGTGGATGAGGATTGGTATGCTGATTCCCAGCAGACCCCAGAGAATTATAGGCTGAAGAAACTGCATTAAGAGAGGGTTCTTTCGGCTAAAAATTTACTAATAGTTACCGCGATAGGATCTGTCAATCGCGCTTGAATGAGGTGAATTCCAGGTAAAAGTAAAGCTTGTTTAAAATCTGATAAATAGGACTTTATAGATTCGTTATAGGTTTTCTCTATGAGCTTACCATCCAGAATAATGGTCCGATCTGACTCCAAATCATGGAAATTATAATTCCCTTTGAGATCAAACTTTTCCTCCTGATTTCCCAAAATTTGAAAGAGTACAATCTCTTTTTTAGGATGGCGCATTTGCTCCACGATAGCTATCCATTCCCTATCTCTTTGCAAAAAGTCTGAAACCAAAATGATCAATTCCTTCTGTTTACTTTTCAATACTGGGAAATCCTGCTGGGTCACGGGCCAGGATCCTGACGCCTTTTCTTCCTGAAGGAAATAGAGCATGCGCTGAAAAGCCTTGGGCGAAGGCGAGACCTTCTGCTCTACCCTTCCATCCTGACAGGTGAAATAGCTCAAAGAATCACCCTGCTGATAGGCCAAATAAGAAAGTGAGGCAAGGAGGTTTTTAGCGTATTCAAGACGTTTAATTCCATTTTCGGCATAGTTCATCGATCCAGACAGATCTAGCATCATACGGATATGCAGATGGCTCTCCGTCTGTGATTCCTTGATCATGTGCTTACCCGAGCGGGAATAGTACTTCCAATCGATTCTTTTGGGGTCATCGCCGGGCTCATAATATCGGTATTGCTCAAACTCTGAACCTACACCCACGCGTTTTCCTGCATGAATACCGTTCTTGAGTTGTTCGCTGATGATCTTTGCGGCCAACTTCAGGTTATTGAGTTTGACTATTTCCAGGTTACTTGCTTGCATGGATTGGGAGCGCTTCGAGGATTTTGGCAATCACTGCGTCTGCCTGGACATTTTCCGCTTCGGCACGGAAATGCAAAGAAAGTCTATGCCTCAATACGGGATAAGCTAGCGTCTTGACATCCTCGGGAGTGACTGCAAAACGTCCTTTGACCAAGGCTCTAGCTTTGGCACAGAGAATCAAAGCCTGTCCAGCGCGTGTGCCTGCTCCCCATTCAACATAATCTATAACTGACTGTATTTCTGAATTTTCAGGACGAGTAGCTCGAATTAACTTATTGATGTAAGCGAGCAATTGAGAATCTATATGAACCTCGCGGGTAAGCTTTTGTAAGATCTGAATATCTGCTCCGCTAAAGACCGCTTCAGGCTGACCCTTGTAAGTTCCTGTAGTTCTATCCAATACAGCCAGTTCCTCCTGCTCGGTGGGATAGCCCAGTTTGATGTACAAAAGAAAACGATCTAGCTGCGCTTCGGGCAGCGGATAGGTTCCTGCTTGTTCGATGGGATTTTGGGTAGCTATAATCAGAAAAGGAACCGGCAGTGGATGTTGCTGTCCGCCGTATGTCACCACCTTCTCCTGCATCGCTTCTAGCAGCGCAGCTTGAGTTTTGGGAGGTGTACGGTTGATCTCATCCGCCAGCACCATGTTGGCGAAGATAGGGCCACGGTTGAACTGGAAAAACTTCTTTCCTGTCTCATGATCTTCTTCGAGGATTTCAGTACCCAGGATATCCCCAGGCATCAAATCCGGTGTAAATTGAATTCTTTTGAAGTTCAGCTCCATCCCTTGAGAAAGAGAATTCACCATCAGGGTTTTTGCTAAGCCAGGCACACCTTCCAGCAAGCAATGCCCTCCTGCCAATAGGGTGATGATAATTTCTTCGATGACGGCTTCCTGACCAACAATAACCTTTGCGATCTCAATTTTGAGTTGGGGAATCTTCGCCACTAGGGCTTTGTAAGCTGATAAATCTATATTTTCCAAAATCAATGTGTTAATGCATAAACCACTAGGTTGACTCCAAACTTGGTGTTGTCAACCTTCAAAAAGCGCTTGTTTCTAAAATCATAATCCCACTCACATCCATAATCTTTATTACTATAAAGAACTCCTATTCTGCCATTTATGACTATAGCTTTCAAGTAATCATGAATCAGATCATCTCCCCATCCATTTAGCTCAAAGGAAGTAGCGGGAGGTCCATCTTCAAATTCAAAAAAGGCGGAATAAATTGGGTGGTTATTCGGAATTTTTTGGAGGGCATCTTCTCCAAAGCATTTGGCCATCTCAGCCTCGAAAGACTTGGCGAATAGGCCATCGATGTCGTGATTGCAATCGTCAGCAAATACAAAGCCTCCGTTTGCTACATAAGTCTTGAAGTTTTGCCGCTCTTCGCTGGAGAACTCCACTAGCTTATGACCTGAGATATAGCAAAAGGGGCTTTTGAAAATCTCCTTGCTGCTTAGCTCTACGACTTTTTCTTTTTCATCCACCGGTATAGTGGTGTACTCCACCAGAGAGTTCAGCAAATTGATCGGCATACGCTGATCCGTGTCCCAATTTCCGGAGTTGTATTTAATTCTGGTGAAAAAGAAGGGTTGCATTTTAGTTGGCTGTTATCATTCACGGGGATCAGTGTGCAGTCTCAAGTAATCAATCAGCAGCGTGCGTCATTGCGAGGATAAATTATAAGTTCGCTTTTAAAATATCCGATCCCTATCCGAAGCAATCTTTTCCCAATGAGTGATTCTTCTGTGACCTGAATACCGCAAACTGAAAACTCAGTAAACAATGAAACCTTCGAGGTTTGAAAAAAACCTCAAAGGTTAATCAATTTTAAACGGCGTCAGATAAGCTGGTGAAGGTAAAGTCCCGGATTTTCATCGCAGGGATCAGATCTCCTCCTACTCGCTGCTGTTGTCCAAGTGCTTCGATGTTATTTAGCATAATGATCGGACTTTCGTTGAAGCGGAAGTTCTTTACCGGGAATTTGATCTGGCCATTCTCGATGTAGAAAGTACCGTCACGTGTCAACCCTGTGTAAAGTAATGTCTGAGGATCTACCGCTCTGATGTACCAGAATCTTGTTACTAGAATTCCTCGCTCGGTACTTTTCACCATATCAGCGATGGATTGATCACCGCCAGCTATAATGACGCCACTTGGTCTTCCAGTAGGCTGTACTCCTTGCTTTTCTGCCCAGTAGCGGGAATAAAACATGTTTGTTACTGCTCCGTTTTCTACCCATTTCATAGGCTTCTGAGGAAATCCTTCTCCATCCCAAGGTGAACCTGGTATTAGTGCGTTCATTGGATCAGAGTAGATATTCACACGCTCGTCGAATAGCTTTTCACCCAGACGAGTTCCTCCACCTTTTTTGCTCAGGAAGCTTCTGCCTTCATCTGCACTTCTTGCATCCAAACTTCCTGTCAAAAGTCCCAATAGGTCTCCAGCAGCAGTGGGCTCCAAAATCACGGTGTATTTCCCCGGTTCAATTGCCTGAGCTTGCTGGGAGGCTTGAGCTTTCTGCATAGCAATGCTCGTAACCTCACGGGAGTTCAAAAGATTCACATCATTGAAATCGCGGATGGCGTAGCCAGACCCGGTGCCATCTTCCGTACGCACTGTAATAGAGAAATCTACGGATGTTCTCTTGTTGTAGCCAAAAAGGCCTTTGCTATTCCCTTGAGCCACAAAACCCGAGAAATCCTCTAAATACCCGGCAGAGACAAGATTCTTCTCACTGCTTGGTCCAATACTATCCGCCGCGATTTGTGCGCGTGTATCCGGTGTGATTTGATCGGTAGCAGGCACGAAAGTCTTGCTTTCTGCATATTGCTGAGGACCTAGCATCGGCATGTATTCCGGGTTCTCCGGCGCCAATTGCGCGATTTCCTCAGCTCTGGCTACGGCTTTTTTGAGCGATTCGTCGTCTAGTTCATTTATGCTCGATGAACCCGATTTCTTCCCATAGACGGATGTGACATTTAATCCTATTTCATTTGTCTCTCCACTGGTACTCACAGAGTTTCTCGCATAGCGAATATTCCCGGTTCTTCCACCGAAAATCGACACCTCGGTCTCATCAGCTTTTGCGTAGGACAGTACTTTATCTATAATTTGTTTTGCTTCTTCTTTAGTCAAAATGGCCATAATGCTTGAGTTGAGATTAAATATTTCTTCCTGTATTGATCACATTCACCCCGTCAAAACGGGTGGTAGAACTACCATGTGAGACGGCAGATGACTGGGAGGGCTGCCCTTTTCCATCAAAGAAAGATCCGAAGAAACGGTAGTCATCCTGATCACAAATCTGTGAACAAGAATTCCAGAATTCCTGAGTATTGGACTGGTAGGCCACGTCCTCAAGCATACCTACGATTTCGCCATTTTTGATTTCGTAGAATAATTGACCTCCGAACTGGAAGTTGTATCGCTGCTGATCGATTGAATAAGATCCACGGCCGAGGATGTAGATTCCTTTATCTACATTTTTGATCATGTCAGCAGGGCTTAGTTTCTCAGTGCCAGGACGTAATGATACGTTCGGCATGCGCTGGAATTGTACAGAACTCCAGTTGTCTGCAAAGCAGCAGCCGTGAGATTCCTTTTCTCCCAAAATACTCACCTGATCTCGGATTGCCTGGTAATTCACCAAAACGCCATTTTTGATCAGATCCCATTCTTTGGTTTTTACACCTTCGTCATCATAGCCTGTATTTCCCAAGGAGAAAGGTTGCGTCTTGTCTGCGACGATATTTACTTTATCAGAACCGTATTTGAAATCACCGGATTTCCATTTGTCCAAAGTGGCAAAGCTAGTTCCGGCATAGTTTGCCTCATAGCCAAGCACACGGTCAAGCTCAAGCGGGTGTCCTACTGATTCGTGAATCGTCAATCCCAAGTGATCAGGATCCAGCACCAAATCGTACTTGCCAGGGATCACAGATTTGGCAGAGATCTTTTCCCTCGCTTGCTTAGCTGCATCAGTAGCATCTTCTACGATATCGTAGGAATTTCTGTAGCTATTGAACCCCGCTGGATTCATTAGTTTATCTTCTGCCAGTCCGTCCATGTACTCGTACCCCATTCCCATCGGCGCGCTGAGTGCCTGACGAGTTCGGAATCCGCCAGATTCCTTATTCACCGCTGTCACCGAGAAAGTCGGCCAGATTCTATGGATGTCCTGATCGATATAGGATCCATCGGTGGAAGCAAAGTACTTTTGCTCATTGATCATGAAAAGTGAAGAATTGACAAACGCTGCTCCGTTGTCGATTGCAGCATTATTGGCCTTGAGAAGCAAGTCAATCTTCTCCTTCACCGGAACTTCCAACGCATTCTTTTTAATTGGTGTGTTCCATGTCACTTCCCCATGTCCTGGCTCAGGTGCAAGCTCAACAGGTTCTTTCTGAAGTTTTGAATTAGCTTTTGCGATAGCCACAGCAGTTTCTGCGCATAGCTTGATACCGTCTGGGGAAACATCTGAGGTGGATGAGAAGCCCCAGGTTCCATTGGCTATCACTCGGATACCAACTCCAAAAGTCTCTCCATTGGAAATTCCCTGGACGTTTTTGTCACGGGTGAAAACATTCTGTCTAAGGTATCTACCGATTCTCACATCGGTGTATGTGGCTCCTTTTGCCCTTGCTGCATTTAAAGCGATATCGGCGAGCACTTTTTTAGCGGCAGGGTCCATGCCCGGCACGAGCAGCTGCTCGGCTGAGACAGGATTGCCCATCATGAATAGCCCGGAGGTGGCTAGGGCACCGAGCCCCAATCCGGATCGTTGGATAAAATCTCTTCTTTTCAATTGACCTTCTGGTTAAAGTTTATGGTTTATATTCTTTTCAAAGTACTGCTATCCTCGGATTAAGAAAAATAAAAATACAGACTCGGTAAAATATCAGGGTGCAAATTGAAAAATACCTGTTGACCACTAGCGTTTCTCTGATTTATGAACCTCTGCATTCAAAATCCGAAAGATTTAACCGAGGCATTTTTTTTCCTACCTGGTGCTTAGATCGACGAACTAAAAATTTTAGTATGTTAGTGCTGATGAAAAAGCCTTTCTTATTTCTCTTTCTCTTTTTGCTATTCCAGAATTCATTTAGCCAAAGCATCGATTCTGCGTTGCTGAAAAATGTACTCACTCAATTAGAAATTGAAGAAGTCAACTGCTTCATACCTCTAGTCAGCTCTCTTGAAATCCCAAATGATGAAATAATCGTGGTTATACCTGAAATAGTAGAATCAGGAGAAGGATATATGGCACTGAACAGTCATATTCTGATTGTAAATAATGCGAATGGGGTGATCAAATCAAGCTTTTATAAACAAAAAGCCTGGTATTCCGATGCATTGAAAATCAATAAACTTAAAGTCAGTTACCAACCTTTTAAGCTAAATCCTAATTCTGAAACCATTGGAATTACGCTACATTATACTGGAAGCAGTAGGTTAAATCCAGTAGAAATTGAGGAGCTAAGTTTGTATGTGAGGAATGGAAAAAAAATACAGCTGATTTTAGAGAATTACGCCATCCAAAGTCAACATGGAGAGACTGACGGAAGGTCAAGTGGAGAGTTTCAGGAACATAAAAAGCGAATTGAACCAAGTTCAGTTATAACAAATAGGTTTGTTGATTTGGTGGTTAAGGACTCGATATCCAATTACCAAGTAATAAATGGAGAAAGGAAAAACATCGTCAAAAGGCTAGAAACTGAAGTTTTGAACTATGAAAAGGGTGAATACAAAAAGGCCCATAATTAAAAACCGAGGCCAATATAAACGCTTACTTCACAATCGTCCGAAAGGTCAAATTCACCCTTGGCTTCGAGACTAACTTGGTGGGTGGCAAGCGGTGAAGCCAATGAGTTTGAGTAGTTCCTTTCATTACTAGCAGACTACCATTTTCCAAAACCTGCGAAACAGTTTCTTTCGACTCCTTATGCTTGAAGGCAAATTTCCGCTCTGCCCCAAAACTAACCGAAGCTATTGCACCATTCTTTTTCAGATCTTTCTCTCCATCGCTGTGCCAAGCCATCCCTTCGCTCCCATTGTGGTACAAATTCAGCAAACAAGAATTAAAGGTTTCGCCTGACTTTTTCTCAATCAATTTTTTGAGTGCGAGCAGTTCGGAGGTCCATGGCAAGGCTGTCTTCGTGTTATTAGAATAGGTGTATTCATATGGCTTATCACCATACCAAGCCACTTTTCGCTTGGTTTCTATGCGTTTCCCAAAAATATAAGCCACATCATTCTCCCACTGAATCTCAGTCAAAAGATAATTTAGATAGCCATTTGCACTGGTCGGCGCCATGATTTTTCCATAATAATTCACCGTACCCTCACGAGGTAACAAGTTTGGCATTTCGTCAGAAATCTGATTGAATAAGTCCATGCTAGTTTTTTGTTTCCTGTATTCTTTGTGCTGCTTCCCAACCTATCAAGGCTGATTTACGAGTCATTCCCCACATGTATCCACCGAGTTTTCCGCCGGACTGAATCACGCGATGACAGGGAATCAGGAACGCCACGGGATTACTCCCAATCGCCGTTCCAACGGCTCGGGAAGCATTAGAGTTATCCAATTCCGCCGCGATAGAACCGTATGTTGTTAGATTTCCCATGGGGATTTTTAGCAAAGCATCCCATACTTTCAATTGAAAAGGGCTTCCATGGAGATGCAACTTGATCAGATTTACTTTGTTCCAATCTTGGCGGAAAAACTGAATTGCTGATTGTTGAACTAAGTCCAGCTCGTGGAAATAGTTAGCCTTAGGAAAGCGGGCTTTCATCTTAATTAGTGCCTCTGCTTCATTCTCAAAAAAAGCTAGATGACAAATGCCTATTTGAGTGGAAGCGACGATGATTGGTCCAAATGGAGTTTCGGAGAGGCTGTACTTAATCTGAAGCCTTTCTCCCCCATTTTTAAACTCGCCCGGAGTCATCCCCTCTATTTTCACAAACAGATCATGAAGTCTTCCTGTGCCAGAAAGTCCTGTTTCCTGAGCTGCCTCGAAAAGCGTGGCCTCTTTGCCTTGCAAAAGCTCTTTGGCATATTCGATGCTGAGGAATTGCATGAATTTCTTTGGGCTCACACCTGCCCAATCGCTAAACATCCGCTGAAAATGATAAGGACTCAGATGGACTTGATCTGCGATTTCTTCCAAGGAAGGCTGATTCTTGAAGTTAGCCTGAATGTAAATAATAGCTTCGGCAATGCGTTGGTAATTGATGGATGGGCTTTCGGACATGATCTGAAGAAAGGATTATCCAAAAGTAAGGTCATTGAGAAAATCGCCAAACCCGATTCTTGCGGAGTTGGAGAAATTAAGTTAGTAGAGGAAAAATAAATAGCCGCAGAACCGCTGTGGACGCTAAAGTTTTCGCTTAGGAGGTATATGATAATTGATCGTGCCGTTGGCATCTTTTGGTTACTGTTTTAATCAAGAACTCAGAATTGCATACTGGGCTTTCTAAGTGCCAATGTTGTAAAAAAAATCCCGAAGCTGTTTTGGTAAATACTGGACAACTTAAATTGGAAATGGGGCGAAAAATGTTTGGCCTCTACTGACAAAATCTGTCTTCTGCTTAACCATAAACCAGTTGCACTCTCCGCGAAAAACTCCGAGTTATTGTAGGTAAAAAAAAATGAGGCCATTTTGAGCCTCATTTTTTGTTTAATACTTATCTAGGCCAAACATTGTCAGCCGTGTCTTTATCAGGAAAACGACGATGTGGATCCAACGTGATTTTTTTGATTTTCCCATCTCCTAAATCCATCACCGCATCAAAAGTTCGGCTACCGTCAAACCAAACCGTAACGGGCCAAGTAAACTCAACTGTCGTATCGTTGACTTTTTTAGCATTTGGTATTTTGATGTCCGCTGCACCTTCAAACTCCACTTGCAATACCACAGGTGACGGCATTTCTCCAGCCTGATGAACAGTCACGGTAGTTTTTCCATTTGAAGTGGTTACATTTTGAATAGATCCTTCAACAGATTCTGTGGTGAACAACCAGTAATACCAAAACCACTCCAGATTTTGCCCCAACTCCTGATTCATAAAGAACATATAATCCCACGGTGAAGGATGCTTAAATGCCCATGTCTCCGTGTACTTTTTCATCGCATTGATCACAGCCTCATCCCCCACTATTCCACCAAGCATGGATAGCATCAAAGGAGTTTTTTGATAGGTCTGGAAACCGTACATCATTCCAGCATCGTTGGCACTCCACATCAATGGGGCTTCGTCTTCCATACCGCTGATTCGGCCATAGCTTTGTCCCAAACCATCCAAATTATAATCCACTCCTCTGCTATCAGCCGCAGACAGGATATTCATGTATTGGTTGAATCCTTCATCCATCCAGCCGTAGCGCGTCTCGTTAGTTCCTACCATCATCGGCCACCATTGATGCGCCGCCTCATGATCCGCTGCTCCTTGATTGGAATTGATCACCATCGGATATTCCATCCCGGCGCTGGGACCGTCTTGTAGGGTCAGTTGGGGAAAAGGATACGGTGCCCAAAGTTTGGAATAGAATTCCAACGCATGTTTGGTGTTTTCACCAGCTTTTTCAAAAAGCTTAGCTCTCTCCGGAATAAAAACCATGTAAATCGGCACAGGGCCTTTACCCGGAATAGCTGCTTTGGTAGCCTTCCAAATAAACCTATCCGATGTCGCCCAAGCAAAATCATTTACTTTATCTGCCTTAAACCTCCAAGTCAATTGATCTCCAGCTTTGGTCGCTTTACCTGGACCTTTTTCCGCTTCACTCACCAGCGTCACCTCTCCTTCAGCCTTCAATACATTAGCAAATCTCTCCGCTACTTCAGGTGTAAGCACTTCGGTGGGATTTTGCAAAACACCCGTTCCGGTCACGATCCACCCTGCCGGTACGGTGAGAGACACATCATAGCTTCCGAAATTATTGTGAAATTCAGCCGGACCTAAGTACAAACTCGTCTCCCAACCGCGAAGGTCATCGAACTTCGCCAATCTCGGGAACCACTGCGTAGGCTGGAACAACGTACTGTCAAATCGCTGCGTCATTCTATGCCCTCTACCATTGTCTCCACCTGGCAATTTGGTATGCCAGTCGATCTCCACTTCGGCGGTAGTTCCCGCTTTGATAGGATCTACTAGCGAGATAGTCGCTACCGTACTTTGCAAACCTCTTACGCTAAGTGCTGGTGGATCATTTCTTCGGCGAGGCGCCGGGTTCAAGTCCACTTGTTGCCCAGCAACTTTGATCGCAGTCACAACCATTCCTTCTGTGTTTTCCGCTGGTACAGAAGTACCTCGAGGCACATCTCCCCGGAACACATTATGATCCAATCGAAGAACGATGGAAGTCATATCTTCTTTGCTATTATTATGTACAAGGATTTTCTCAGACCCTGTGATCGTCTGGGTGCTTGGATCTAAGGTGGCTTTGATCGTAAAATCCGTCTCTAGCTGCCAATAATTAGGGCCTGGCTTTCCAGTGAAATTTCTAGATCCTTCCTCAAAAGCCTTTCGGATGGAATTAGTCATCGGAACATCCTGACGAATCACCCGAGTATCTGTCTCTACAGTAGTTCGAAGTGGTTTAAGAGTTTCTTGCTGTGCAAAAGCCACAGAAGTGCTCAGGAGCATGAAAAGGAGTATTTTTCTCATAAGTATTGGTGGGTAATATTCGATTTGAAAAACTTATTTAATCAAACTATAGAAAGACTATTCTATGGACTTGATCAGTTGATGAGTTGATTTTTGTTATACTTACAATTTACGCTTTATAAATAAGACCTTCGAGGTTTCAGAAAGGTCAAAAACTGAATGCTGCGACTGATCACTACCTACTCCCTTCTCCCCGGCACATATTTCTCCTTCATCCTAGCTTCCACATCTTCTCGGTAAAATGCTACGTCTTTGAACTTCCCATCCACATAATCTTGTGTTTGGTCGTAGAAATGAGGAGAATTTGGATCAGAACTCTGACCACCAGCGAGGATAGATTTGGCTTTCACTTTCTCCCCAAACTCTACCGCAGCCACAAAGCTATTTCCTCTGTACCCATACAATCGCTTCGTTCCGGGGAAGGTTTTGGCACCAAAAGCAGCCAACGCTCCCCAAGTACCAGAGGCTAATCCCACCGGCGTATAATCTTTGGAATCATCAAATGGCAAATCAATTTCCCCAGTCAAGCGCTGGAAACGGTTGATCTCAGACCAAGGAGTATTCCAAGTACCAAAGTCAGCGTTCATTTCCTCCAGTGTTTTGGCAAAAGTAGCTAGGAGTTCAGAAGACGAAGGGTTAGGAATTCGCGTGTTTTCATCTTGATTGAAAGCCAGCAGGTTGTTGATATTCCCGTGATTCCGCATGAAATTCAATCCAAAAAAATGCGCCAAAGACATCGCCACTGACTCTTTGGAAGTACGATAATCCCAGTTTTCCAAAACTTTAATTGCCTCCGTCAACTGAGGATCCCCTATACCTTTTTGCTCGTAAGCTTTGAGCAGCATAGGGACAATGACCTCGAAAGCTGGCAAATAGGGATCATACGCTAATTCTATCAACCCATCCAAGCTCAATCCAGACGTTGCATTCAACACTTTCATGGCATGAATCCCTCGGTAATTCTCCTGGTCTGGCGCCATGTAAAACGGAAAATCTTCCTTCTTTGGGCTAAATTCCCCAGCGGCAGTGAACGGCGTGGAATTACAGTTTTGAATCCAGCCTGTACCAGGATTCAGGATCAGGATGGATTCATCTACCGTATGCAATCCCTGCCAGTCTGAGTTGGGATCGGAGCCATCCACTGGTTCGGAAAAGTCAAATCCCTCGTTTCTTTTGGGAATAAAATTCCCGTGGTAGTATGCAATGTTTCCTTCCGAATCTGCGAAAACCGTATTGTTGGAAGAGTTGGTACGGATATCCATCATCTTTTTGAACTCGTCGTGATTGTTCAGTTTGGTGCGGGTGAAACTCTGTATTAAGGCATTAACTGGATCCCAATTAATTTTGGTAGCCACCCATTTATCGTCTTTTTTATGTGTGATCGGACCATGATGAGTTCTATAGAGAGTAAAAGGTCTCTCTTTCAGATCAGAGCCTTCTTTGTATTTAATCGAAACCTGAAATTCCTCCACCGCCCGGCTTTCATCACCATACTGGTATTCATACTTCCCATTTTTTTCAGTCACCTCTTCTACAAATTCATCAATAAAGTCCACCTGCGTGGAAGTGTGCATCCAGCCTGTTTTCTCATTGAATCCCTGATAAACGAAAAACTGCCCCCAAGTCACCGCTCCATAAGCATTCAACCCTTCTTCGCTCACCACATGAACTTCTGGTCTGAAATAGAATGAGGTATGTGGATTGATAAGTAGCATGGCATTGCCAGAAGCGGTCATTTTACCATTGATAGCGATTCCATTCGAGCCTTTTGGTTCATCAAGTAGGGCTTCTTTTTCCATTTCTAATGAATTCAAAGCCATGACATCAGGCTCATTGGCAGAATAAAAAGCTCTAATCCCTCGCGTAGGAATCTGCTCAATATCGCCCCCAATAGAACCTTCGCTAAAGAACATCGGCATCCAAGGCTCATACCTCGTGATCACCTGTGGCGTTACCTCTGGGTGGGTAGCCAAATAATAATTCACTCCGTCGGCAAATGCTACACAAAGTTCCTTCAGCCAATCCGGTGCTGACTCGTAGGCTGCTTTAGCTTCCGATTCAGTCATGTAGAGATTAGCGCGAAGATCAGAATAAATCGCCTCTACCCCTTCCAACTCAGCCAATCGACCCGTCGCCCAAATGTAATTCCGCTCTACTCGTCTGAAGTCATCTTCGCACTGAGCATACAGCAATCCGAAGACTGCATCGGCATCGCTTTTTCCATAAATATGTGGAATACCGTAGTCATCTCGAAGAATCTCCACTCGGCTGGCTGTATCTTCCCAGCGTTCCGCCTCAGTAAGTTCCCTAGGTTCACAAGACCAAATAAGAATGGGCAATACTAAAAGTAACAGTCTGTACTTCATACTTGGGTTTTTTAAAGATTGGGTAAATTAAGATAGGGTAAAATAAACTGAGCCAAAATAGGCTATTTGAAGCGTCCTGACAATTGGAATTTTATCGGTGTTGTTTGTATTGGTTCAACGGTAATTGTGCAATGATTTCTTTCATAGTCTCTTCCGAAATCATCTCATGTTGCTGATAAGCAAAGGTCATTTTCTCTACCTGTTCCACCGAGCTTGCACCGATCACCAGTGATCCCACAGCCTTCTGTCTCAGGCCAAATCGGATCAAAAAAGCTTCAGGAAGCAATCCTGTATCTGCTATTAACTCACGGACTTTCTTCACTTCTTCTACAGTAAAATCCAAATAAGGTTCAGCTGACTTGTTGATCAAAAGGCCTTTTGCAAAGGTTCCACGAACCAAAACACGCGTATCAGTTTCGGCAATTAGAGGAAAAGCCGTCTCCTCTGGTCTGCGATCCAGAGGACTGTATTGCATCATAATGGTGGCAGGCGGATACATTTCCAGGACTTTACGAATTACGTTCGGACGAATAGAAGAAATTCCGAATGCCCGGATTTTACCTTGGCTTTTCAGAATTTCAAATGCCTCGAGCGTCTCTTCCCATGGATCCTCGAGCGTGCCTCCGTGCAGCTGGTAGAGATCAAGGTAGTCCGTCTGCAATCTACTCAGGCTATCTTCTGCGGCTTTGAGAATGTACGATTTTCTCGGATTCCAGTCCCAGCCACTTCCATCTTCCCTCCACTGATTCCCAACTTTGGAAGCCAAAACCACCTCCCTTCTCTTGCCCTTAATCACAGCCCCCACTATTTCTTCATTTAAGCCTTTTTGGTACAAATCCGCCGTATCTAGAAAATTTATACCTCCGGAAAGAGCCGCGTCAATAATTCTTCGATCTTCTTTCAAACTGCCTTTCAGTGACATGCAACCCAAGGCAATACGGCTAATTTCAAAATCTAATGCTGGTGTTTTTAATTTTTCCATTTGCCCAAATTCACATTATTGAAGGAGGAATTCAAATTCTTGTCAAATTCTCCCTCTATTAAAAGTTTACGTGTATATCTGCTTTGACACCAGTGAAGAGCTTAATGTAAAATAAGATTAGGTCAACTTAAGGGTTCTCCACTTCGGTCACTGGACCTCGGACTTCTGTCCGATTGAGCAAGGGAATTTTAGATACTGGCAAGATTTCGGAGAATCATAAAAGTTTAATAATCTAAGAAACGTAAAGCATTCTTTCTATAATCCCTATTTTTGACATTCTAAACCTATAGGCAGGAAATCAAGCAAAGCTCGAAGTGGGAGAACATTCAGCTAAAAAGTTGTTGTATATGCTACCGACGGAGTAATTGCTTTCGATCAGAATGCAGGACAACAGTAATTAGACCTATGAAAAAAATAGCAGTTTTTACCTCTGGAGGAGATAGTCCAGGCATGAATGCATGCGTGCGAGCCGTAGTGCGCACGGCCATCTTCAGAGGATTGGAAGTATATGGTATCTATCACGGCTATGAAGGCATGATAGATGGAAACATCAAGCGCTTGCAATCGCACTCCGTCAGTAATATCGTGCAGCGCGGAGGAACGATTCTGAAGTCTGCACGCTCTATGGAATTCAAAACAACCGAAGGCAGAAAAAAAGCTTACGAAAATCTAAAGGAGCATGGCATAGAGGGACTGGTGGCGATCGGCGGGGATGGCACCTTCACTGGGGCAAAAGTTTTTTTTGAAGAATACGGAATTCCTACAGTAGGCTGTCCAGGTACGATAGACAATGACCTCTACGGCACGGACTATACGATTGGTTTTGATACGGCTGTGAATACGGCGCTGGAAGCCATCGATAAAATCCGAGACACAGCGGCAGCTCACGACAGGATTTTCTTCATAGAAGTGATGGGAAGGGATGCTGGATTTATCGCGGTAGAGTCAGGAATCGGTGGTGGAGCTGAATTTGTGATGGTACCCGAGACCCAAACCGATCTAGACGTAGTGGTAAAATCTCTGAAGAATCTCAGGAAAAGTAAATCTTCCAGTATAATCGTGGTAGCAGAGGGTGACGACGCAGGGAATGCTCAGACTATCATGGAAAAGGTAAAAACCAAACTGAATGATCCAACAAAAGACTTTAAAGTAACGACCCTCGGACACATACAGCGTGGAGGAAATCCAACAGCCAGAGACAGAGTATTAGCTAGTCGTTGTGGCATGGCAGCTGTAGAAGGCCTTCTAGCCGGTCAACAATTTCACATGGCTGGAGTTGTAAATCAGCAGGTGGTTTATACCAGCTTTGAAGATTGCATCGGCAGAACCAAACCGCTTATCGACGATCACCTGAAATTAATGAAAATCTTAAGTATATAAGATGGGATTCATACCTCTATTTATCATGCTGGGAGCCGGGGGGCTCCTATTTTTCCTTACTGTGAAAAATGCGCTGCTACGCAAACTAAACCTTCAGAAAGAATTGCTCTTTGAATTGAACGCGCTTAATCCAGAGCTCGGGTTTTTGGTTGGTGATTTATCTGATCCTGACTTATTGACTCAGGAACTAAAGAGCAAGAAGCTAGAAAAAAAGACTGCTGAAAAAGCACTTGCCATCCTGCGCGACCTGAAAGTCAATCGTATTCAATACAATTCCCTCTTGAAAAAACCACCATACAATTGGGTAGGAAATATTGCCCGCTTTCAAGAAATCTGAGTTAGAATGTAGGCTAAAACTCCCGCCTGATCATCTGGCGCAAACCAACGAATCGATTCGTCCCGCTTGAACCAAGTCATTTGTCTTTTGGCGTAGCGTCTGGAATTTCTTTTGAGCAAACGAATCGCTTCCTCTTTGTCATACTTCCCTTCCAAAAATCCGAAGATCTCCGAATAACCGACTGTCTGTAGTGCATTGAGCTTTCTTTTCCCAAAAAGCGCATCAGCCTCATCAAATAAGCCAGCGGCAATCATCTGATCCATTCGCTGATCTATCCTCGCATACAGTTCCTGGCGTTCTCTCTCTAAACCGATTTTTATCACCTTGAAAGGCCTTTCCCGGTGAGACTTCACTCGAAAAGTGCTGAATTTCTTACCAGTGCCGCGCCAGATTTCCAAGGCTCTCATCAGTCGCTGCGGATTCTTTTGATCTACTTTCGCAAAGTATTCAGGATCATTTTTTTTTACCTCATTTTGCAAAAAGGCCAAGCCCTTTTCCTCATATTCCTGAATAATCTGCTGTCTGATTTCTGGGGAAACTTCCGGCATCTCATCCAAACCATGCACCACGGCATCAGCAAATAAGCCCGACCCACCCGTCATGATCACCACTTGGTGAGAGGAGAACAATCTCTCCAGTAAAGCCAAACTCTCCCGTTCGTACCTCCGCACATCATAATCTTGCGCTATAGAAAGTGAGTTGATGAAGTGATGTGGGACCTGTTCCAATTCCTCCTGAGAAGGCTTAGCGGTCCCCAGATTCATCTCACGATAAAACTGCCTGCTGTCGCAAGAGACAATTTCAGTCTTGAATTTTTTGGCTAGTTTTAGACAAAGATCAGTCTTGCCGACGGCTGTGGGTCCCACGACTAGAACTAAGTAAGATGGAATGGACAAAATGATATTAGTTGGCTGATGCAAAAATCCAAAGTAAAGGAATGAAAAGCAAAAAGGTATTGATCGTAGAAAGTAATGACTTGAATCGCAAGTTATTTGAAACTTTGATCGGTCAATTATACAGTTTTGAAGCTGTGAAAAGTGGTAGGGAAGCTGTGAGCAAAGCTTCTCACGAAAAGTTTGACCTGATCCTCATGGACGTGCAGATGCCTGAAGTGGATGGCATTACTACTTTTAAGACAATAAGGCGTCAGTCAACAAATCATTGTCCCATCCTGGCAGTGAGCAGCTATACAGGAGAGTCTGCCAAAAGCTGCTTTCAAGAGCTGGGATTCGTTGACTTGATCACCAAACCTATTCGACCTAAGGAATTTTTGGCCACCATCTTTAATCATTTAAAAGAGGAAAGCAAAAATCCGAAAAGGGCAACCGTGCCAAAACTGGAAATTTTGGATCAAACAGTAGTAGAACACCTCCTGAAGTACAATGCAATCCCTATGATCAAATCTATTTACGATGATTTTTTGGTAGAATTTGATCACTTGATCCAAGGGATTGACAAAGCTTTTCTAGAAAAAAGCGACCAAATCATTCTTGAAAATCTGCATACGCTCAAAGGTAATTCGGGATCCTTGGGCGCCAATGCCATCTATTTTCATTCCGAACAGGCTGATTCATTTACCCGATCACAGGATTGGGATTCTTTAGGTGAAGCACTAAGAATTCTAAAAAATGAGCGTATTATATTTGAAAATTATCTTAAAGAAGAAACTACTTTTAAACTATGAATGACCCAAAAAAAATTCTTGTAGGGGAAGACAGTTCAGTGATTATCAACTTGACTAAGAGTATTCTTTCTTTTGAGAACTATCAAATGAAAGCAGCCAAAAATGGCAAGCAAGTGTTGGAATTGTTGGAAAAAGAAGAATTTGACCTTATTCTGATGGATCTCAACATGCCTATATTAGATGGTGCTTCCTGCACTAAAATGATTCGGGAAATGGAAGATCCCGTCAAATCAAAACTTCCAATCATCGCTATCTCTGGAAATATGAATAATTATACCATGGATGAATTCAGAAAAATGGGCTTTGATGACTTCATTCAAAAACCCCTGAACTACGACAAATTATTAGCAACTGTAAAGAAAATTTTAGGCTGAGATGGTCATAAAATACACCAAGCACTTTTTGGATAAACTTGAAAACCTGTTTGCATCCTCGGATTACACGCTGAGGTACGAAAAGGGGAATTTCAAATCTGGCTATTGCGTGTTGAATGACTCGAAAATCGTGATCGTAAATAAATATTTCCCCATGGAAGGAAAAATAAATGCGCTGATAGACATACTTATCGAACTAAACCTCGATCCGGAAGAATTCAAAGACAAAGCAAATCATGACTTCCTCACGGAACTGAGACAAACCCAATTAAAGTTTTGAAAGTAACTTTTTTAGGAACCGGCACTTCCCAAGGCGTACCGGTGATAGGCTGTACTTGCACAGTCTGCAAGTCACTGGATTTCAGAGACAAGAGATTCCGTTCTTCTGTCCATGTTCAAGTTGGGGAGTTGAGTATCGTCATCGATACCGGCCCAGATTTCCGCAGTCAGATTCTCCGAGCGGGAATAACAGCTCTCGACGCGGTGATTTTTACGCATGAGCATAAGGATCACACCGCTGGACTAGATGACATCCGCCCCTTTAATTTCAAACAACAAAGGGACATGCCGGTATTCGGCAAGCGTCAGGTTTTGGATCAAATACAACGAGAATTTGCTTACATTTTTACAGGAAAAAAATATCCAGGAGTGCCACAGGTAGAAACGATTGAGATCGATCAACACCAGTTCACTATCCAAGGAACTACCATTACACCCATCCCAGTGATGCATTACAAACTCCCAATTTTGGGATTTCGGATTGGAGATTTCACCTATATTACTGATGCAAATCACATTCCTGACGACTCGCTAAAATTGATTGAAGGCACCGAAATCCTGGTACTGAATGCATTGCAACGAGAGTCTCATATTTCACATTTTACGCTGCAAGAGGCCATAGAAATGGCTAAGAAAATCGGCGCAAAACAAACCTATTTCACGCATATTTCGCATAAGCTGGGGTCTCACCACGACGTTGACCTAGAATTACCTGAAGGAATAGCCTTGGCCTATGACGGTCTTCAGCTAACTTTGGGCTAATGCACCTCAATTATCACTTCCTGAAATTCCTCTGTCCTGAACTGGAAAAAGCGTTCTTAGGCAAAAAAATCACTTCTTGTTTTTCACAGAACAAAGATGAACTGATCATAGAAACAAACGACTCGGAAGAGTCACGTTTTATTCGGGCGCATTTTCACCCACCTCAGATTTATTTGTCTTTCCCAGAGAATTTTCAGCGAGCCAAGCGAAATAGCATCGATCTTTTCAAAGAAATAATCGGTGAAGAAATCACTGGCTGTGAGGTACTGAATTTTGAGCGTGCGTTTTATTTTAGCCTTACTTCTAGCAAAATTCTGCTTTTCAAACTACATGCAAACAGAAGTAATGTGCTGCTCTACGAGCCAGAGGGGGATTTTCCGATCAAACTTTTTCGAAATGGAATCAAAGAAGATCGGGAATTAGTCTGGAAAACCTTAGCTAAAAGCTATCCCTTGACCTGGGAAAAATTTGAGGAATTGGACGGAAATGCTTCTCGTTATCTTCCAACTCTGGGCGCTATTCCCAGGAATTGGCTCAAAGATAAAGGCTATATCGACGCTAATTTAGCTGTCAAATGGGAGCTTATGCAAGAGCTTCTAGACATGTTGGACACCCCACTTTTTTCTTTGGTAGAAAAAAACGAAGAAGTCCACTTAAGCCTTTTGCCTGAAGCAAGCCCTATCCGCACGTACTCAAATCCCATTCAAGCCGTCAATGAATTATTTTATTTGGCACTTGTCAGAGGAAGTTTTGAAAAGGAAAAAACCACACTACTCAAAAAATACCAGGAGCAACTCAAGCGAACCAATTCCTACATCGAGAAATCGTCTCAGAAGCTGGAAGAACTTCGTAATTCCCCGCCCCCCTCTCAGCTTGCAGATGTGATTATGGCCAATTTACATGAGTTTCATGGAGGGAAATTAGAGGTAGAATTGATGGATTTCTACACAGGAGAAAAGGTCTTAGTCAAACTCAAACCCAATCAAAAGCCACAGGATCTCGCCGCTTCCTTCTATCGCAAAAGCAAGAATAGGAAACTCGAATGGGAGCAGCTGGAGAAAACTATTGCGGCAAAAGTCACCCAGGCGATCAGCATCGAAGCCAAAATCGAAGAACTCAATGCCATTGATGATTTCAGAGCTTTGAAAAATTACAAGAAATCTCACGGTGAAGATAAGGTGCTTCAAAAAGACGCGTTGGTTTTACCCTTCAAAACCTTCGAGTTTGATGGCTTCCCTATCTGGGTAGGCAAATCCGCGACTGCTAACGATGAGATGCTTCGGGGCTACACGAAGAAAGACGACATCTGGCTGCACGCAAGAATGGTTCCCGGTTCTCACGTGCTTATCAAAACTTCAGGGCTCAAAAGCATCCCTACGTCCGTTCTCGAGGCTGCTGCATCATTAGCCGCTTTTTACTCCAAAAACAAAAATGAATCCCTAGCACCGGTAATCCACACCGAAGCCAAATATGTAAGAAAAGTAAAAGGTTCTCCGGCAGGTTCAGTGATGGTCGAAAAAGAGAAAGTACTGATGGTGATTCCAAAGGGACCCGAGGAGATTTTTGGGAAGGGAGAATAGGGATTAGGTAATGGTTGTTAGTTGTTGGTTGTTGGTTGTTAGTTGTTGGTTGTTAGTTGTTGGTTGTTGGTTGTTGGTTGTTGGTTGTTGGTTGCTTTTGTCTTCCTACTGCTGTTCGTTTCACATGGTTGATCAAATTGCAAAAAAAAAGAGACCTCAATTCTGAAGTCTCTTAGCATTTAGTATTAAAACTGTCTATTCAACTATATGCACCTTCAGCATATTAGTTCTTCCATTTGATTTGAGTGGCATGCTTCCGGTATTTATGATGATATCCCCCGTATTGACATGACCGTCTTCCTTCAAGGTGTCCTGGATATCCAAGAATGTAGCATCAGTAGAAACTTGATTCTCATAGAAATAGGCTCTAACACCCCAAACCAAGCTCATCTGAGTAATCAATGCCCTGTTGCGTGTAAACACAAAAACACCGGCGGACGGTCTGTGGGAAGCTATTCTAAACCCTGTGAACCCGGATGAAGTAATCCCAACAATCGCCTTAGCTTTAACATTTCTAGAAAGTCTGGAAGCCATTAAAACTAGATTGTTGCTAAGGAAGGTCTCGTCGTCCTCAGGAATTTTGTATAGGTTGTGGTAGATATCTGCATTTTTTTCCAGATAGCTGATGATGCTGCTCATCGCTTTTACAGCATTTACGGGATATTTTCCGGAGGCTGTTTCAGCAGAAAGCATTACTGCATCTGCACCATCAAGCACTGCTGTCGCTACGTCATTTGTTTCAGCACGGGTAGGACGAGGATTGACGATCATGCTCTCCATCATTTGAGTCGCAATAATTACCGGCTTGCAAGCCAACTTGCATTTTTCTACAATTCTTTTCTGCCAAAGCGGAACAATTTCCATTGGAACTTCCACTCCCAAATCACCCCGAGCTACCATGATGGCATCAGTAGCTTCAATGATCGCATCAATATTTTCTAAGGCTTCAGGTTTTTCGATTTTCGCTACGATTTTGCAAACCTTGCCTTTTGCTTGAATTCTTTCGCGTAAGTCAACAATATCATCAGCGGATCTAACAAATGAAAGAGCGATCCAATCTACCTCTTGCTCCAAACCAAAAGCGAGATCTTCAATATCCTTCTCAGTTAGAGACGGGGCACTCACTTTGGTGTTAGGAAGGTTTATACCTTTTCTAGACTTAAGAATACCACCATGAATCACGGTACAGTTGACATTCTTGCCGTCCGTGTCGTTCACTCTCACTTCTAGGTTACCATCATCTATTAGGATGCGGTCTCCACTTTGCACGTCATTAGGTAGGTTTTGATAGACGGTGCTTACCAAGCTACTTGTACCAAGTACAGGGTCGTTAGTGATCGTGATTAATTCACCTGATTTGATCTCAACTCCGTTATTTTCCACTTCACCTACACGGATTTTAGGTCCTTGCAAGTCCTGAAGAATCCCTAGGTTGAGTCCTTCGTCTTTGTTCAGTTGTCGGATTATATTCGCTACCTCAGCATGGATATCATGGGTACCATGAGAAAAATTCAAACGAAACACATTGGCTCCTGCGGCTGCAAGGCTTTTGATTGTTTCGTAATTGTTAGAAGCAGGGCCTATTGTTGCTAGGATTTTTGTTTTATTGAATTGGCTCATTAGGGATTTAATAAGTTAATAGGTTTTCTTTTGATTTAAGTTTAGTGACGTCCAGCTTCATCACATTTTGCACGTCGGGATTTTTAGCCAGCTGGTTG
Organism: Algoriphagus sp.; assembly: GCF_039969895.1. GTDB lineage: Bacteria > Bacteroidota > Bacteroidia > Cytophagales > Cyclobacteriaceae > Algoriphagus. Next base: position 376,179 of record NZ_JBDVMZ010000021.1, on the reverse strand, counting down.
GCAAATGTATTAATACTTATTTGAAAGGTCTCGTCTTGCACCAAAAGGAAATAATCCATGGTTTTCAATTCTGGAATCAGATAGGAAACTTGATTTGTCGAGTTTAGGGCTTTATTTTTTAAAAGCTGAACAAATCCATGAGGTAAAGAAAGGAAATATTGAGAAATTATGAGGGTTGGAGGGGTCATAAATTCCAAAATCAAGTCATCGCATTTGACGAGGTTCATATCTAAATCTCTATTAATATGCCAAGCCATTTTATAGTCCCTTACAGGTGATACAAGCCCCAAAAGTTCGAAATCATATGTATGCTCTAGTAGTAATTTGGCCTTCTTCATGCAGTGAAAAAATCGATCAAAACAAAGTTAGAAAATATAATTCAACTTCTACGACCGAGGAATTGCTTAAAAATTTACTTGAATCTTTTCTTTGTCAATTAGGCATTAAATATATTTCTTTGCGAAGTGTTAATAACTAAACTGATCACAAAATGTCTGAAATTGCACAAAAAGTAAAAGCCATTATAGTTGACAAACTAGGCGTAGAAGAGTCTGAAGTTACTCTTGAGGCCAGCTTTACCAATGATCTTGGTGCTGATTCTCTTGATACTGTAGAATTGATTATGGAATTCGAAAAAGAGTTTAACATCTCTATTCCAGATGATCAGGCAGAGCAGATCGGTACTGTTGGACAAGCAGTGACCTACTTGGAGGCTAACGTAAAATAATAATTCCTAAATTCATTCCATGAATTTAAAAAGAGTTGTTGTAACAGGTATAGGTGCTCTCACACCCATAGGTAATTCCACAGAAGATTTCTGGAATGGATTATCTGCGGGTGTGAGCGGTGCTGCGCCGATCACCAAATTCGATGCGTCCCTTTTCAAGACACAATTTGCCTGCGAGGTCAAAAACCTCGATGTAGAGCAATTTATGGATAGAAAAGAAGCTCGGAAAATGGATCCTTTCACCCAATATGCCATGATTTCTGCTGAAGAAGCCATGCTTGATTCGGGATTGGATCTTGAAAAAATTGATAAATCAAGAGCCGGAGTAATCTTTGGGTCTGGAATCGGAGGGTTGAGAACTTTCCAAGATGAGGTGACTGCATTTTCTACGGGAGATGGCACACCACGCTTTAATCCATTCTTTATCCCAAAAATGATCGCTGATATCAGCGCAGGTTTCCTTTCTATTAAATATGGTTTTCGCGGTCCAAATTTCGTAACAGTTTCTGCTTGCGCCTCTGGTACCAATGCCCTCATTGATGCTTTTACTTACATCAGGATGGGTAAAGCTGATATATTCATCAGCGGTGGTTCCGAAGCAGCAGTCACCGAAGCTGGAGTTGGTGGGTTTAACGCAATGAAAGCACTTTCCCAACGAAACGAATCCCCCGAAACAGCCTCAAGGCCTTTCGATAAGAATCGTGATGGTTTTGTTTTAGGCGAAGGCGCAGGAACGTTGATCCTAGAAGAATTAGAACATGCTAAAGCTCGTGGTGCCAAAATCTACGCTGAACTGGTAGGCGGGGGCATGACCGCTGATGCTCATCACATTACAGCTCCTCATCCTGAGGGACTAGGAGCAAGCAGCGTGATGAAAATAGCACTGGAAGATGCTGGCCTTAAGCCGGAAGACATCGATTACATCAATGTCCACGGTACCTCTACCCCTCTGGGTGATGTAGGCGAAATCAAAGCCATTCAGGAGGTTTTTGGAGAGCATGCTTACAAGTTAAATATCAGTAGTACCAAGTCTATGACTGGTCACCTACTCGGGGCAGCTGGGGCTATTGAAGCCATTGCTTGTATTTTTGCCATCAATAAAGGCATAGTACCTCCTACGATCAACCACTTCGAAGATGATGAAGCTTTTGATCCGAGATTAAATTTGACTTTCAATACAGCGCAGAAGAGAGAAGTTAATTATGCGTTGAGTAATACGTTTGGATTTGGTGGACATAACTGTTCAGTAATTTTCAAAAAATATAACTAATCTGAATTTTGAAATTATTTCAAAGACTCGGATTTAATTATCTCTTCTTAAGTGAAAAAGACAAAAGGCTTGCTTCCTCCATCAGACTGATGACGGGGAGCAGGCCTTTTAATTTATCTCTTTACAAATTAGCACTCACTCCTTCGGGTCTTGGACAAGAAACTTCTCAAGGGTTTCGACTTTCCAATGAGCGCTTGGAATTCCTGGGTGATGCTATTTTAGGAGCAGTCATCGCCGAGTTCCTTTTTCAAAAATACCCCTTCCGAGATGAAGGATTTCTGACCGAAACCAGGTCTAAATTGGTCAATAGAGAAACTCTCAACGAAACCGGAATAAAAATCGGACTTCGGAAAGCGCTGGATGAGGAAATAGGTGAACGTCATTTCACCGGCAATAAATCACTTTATGGAGATATGCTCGAAGCATTTCTAGGCGCAATCTACCTAGATAAGGGCTATCATTTTACCAAAAAATTCATCATCCATCGCATCCTTCTTCACTTTGATGTGGAAAACATGATCGCAACCACGACGAACTATAAGAGTAAAATCATAGAGTGGTCACAAAAAGAAAACAAAGAAATCGAATTTGTGGTCCTTAGTGTCATTGGCAATCAACGATTCAAAGAGTTTAAGGTGGCTTTGCAAGTAGAAAATCAGGAAGTAGCGCAGGGAAAAGGCAGCACCAAAAAAAAAGCAGAACAGGAAGCTTCCAAAAATGCCTGCGAAACTTTAAAAATCGCAACCTAGCGTCCTAACTTTAGGTCTAATCAATCCATTACATGTCTTCAATAAAAATAGCCGGGGCAACCGTCAACCAAACACCGCTGGACTGGTCAGGCAATCTGAGTAGAATTATTCTGGCGATTGAGGAGGCAAAAAAGCAGGAAGTCGAAATCCTCTGTCTGCCAGAATTGGCAATCACAGGATATGGATCTGAAGACTTGTTTTTGAGCTATTGGTATCCCAAAAAAGCACTCGCCCAGCTTGAGCTAATACTTCCTCATTGTTCAGAAATCACGGTAGCTGTAGGTCTGCCTGTTAGAATTCAGGACAAAGTATTCAACTGCGTAGCAGTGATTGAGAACACCGTCGTAAAAGGTTTCGTGGCCAAGCAATTCATGGCTATTGATGGAGTTCATTATGAATTCCGATGGTTTACGCCTTGGCCTGCAAATGAAGTTATTGAATTCGAATTTTTGGCGCAGCGTGTACCGCTAGGGGATCTAACTTTCCATCATAAAAACATCCACTATGGCTTTGAGATCTGTGAGGACGCCTGGAGGGGCAAACTCAGGCCTGGCTATAGATTATGCGATCGAAAAGTCGATTTGATATTCAACCCAAGCGCCAGTCATTTTGCGATGGGAAAAACATACCTTCGAAAAGAGCTGGTGGAAGAAAGCTCTGCTACCTTTGATTGCTTCTATTGCTACGCAAATTTATTGGGTAATGAATCGGGTCGAATGATTTTCGATGGAGAAGTGATGCTGGCTAAATCCGGAAAACTACTCGCAAAAAACAAGCTTTTGTCCTTTAAAGATTTTCAGGTTTGCAGTTTTTATCTAGAGCCAAAAGTCCAGGAAATCGCACCTATATCTTCAAAAAACGAGGAATTCGTCCAAGCTTCAAGTTTGGCACTCTTTGATTATATGAGAAAAAGCCGAAGTTCAGGCTTTGTACTTTCACTGTCTGGTGGAGCTGATTCATCCACAATAGCCATTTTGGTAGCAGAAATGGTGAAGCGGGGTATAGACGAATTAGGCTTGGATGATTTTTGCAAAAAAGCTGGAATCCAAAACCTTCCTACGTCAGGTAACCCTGAAAAAGAATTGATGAGTAAGCTACTCACCACGGCATATCAAGGGACACGAAACTCTTCAGAAGACACCTTTGCTTCAGCCAATTCTCTGGCAGAAAGCATAGGAGCTACGTTCTACCGCTGGGACATCGATGAGGAAGTAGATTCCTACACTACAAAAATCGAAAAAGCTATCGGAAGAAAACTTACGTGGGAGCAAGACGACATTACCTTACAAAATATCCAAGCGCGAACCCGCTCCCCTATCATCTGGATGCTAGCCAACCTCAATAATGCACTTTTACTCACTACTTCCAACAGAAGTGAAGGTGATGTGGGCTATGCGACCATGGATGGTGACACTTCAGGAAGTATCTCACCGATAGCGGCTGTGGATAAATATTTTATCCTTAACTGGCTCAGTTGGGCTGAAAAAAACTTGGATCGTCCAGGATTGGCGAAAGTGAATTCCTTACAGCCTAGTGCGGAGCTTCGGCCTATCGAAAGAACCCAAACAGACGAAAAAGATCTGATGCCTTATTCTGTGATCGTAGAAATAGAAAAACTTGCAATTCGTGATCGCCGATCCCCCATGGATGTTTATCTCATCCTTTCAGAGGAACTTGAGCTGGAATCGGCCACATTGAAAGGCTATATCAAAAAATTCTTCCAACTTTGGTCCCGCAATCAATGGAAAAGGGAACGACTCGCGCCTTCCTTCCATTTGGATGAGTTCAATGTGGACCCAAAAACCTGGTACAGATTTCCGATTTTATCAGGAGGATTTGCAGAAGAACTGGCACAACTAGATCAACTATAAACTTGAAATTATGCTTGAATTAATCATGAACTATATGGTTTGGGATCCGAATCCTTCCGTCATTCACGGCTGGGACAGACCACCTTGGTATAGTATTCTTTTTGCTGCAGGATTTGTTATCTCGCAGCAGTTCATGGTTCATTTCTTCAAGAAAGAAGGTCAAAACCCAGAATTGGTGGACAAACTAACCATCTATATGGTAGTAGCCACCATTGTAGGTGCTAGACTTGGTCATGTGCTTTTCTATGAGCCTGCCAAGTATTTGAGTAATCCCATCGAAATCCTTAAAGTATGGGAAGGTGGCCTTGCGAGTCACGGAGCGGCTATTGCTATTTTATTTGCGCTTTGGCTGTATGCTAGAAAAACTCCAGGGCAAAGCTATCTCTGGGTGGTAGATCGTATCGTAATCGTAACTGCACTGACTGGAGCACTGATTCGATTTGGGAATTTGATGAATTCTGAAATCGGCGGAAAAGATACCGGTACAGATTATGGGATAGTTTACGCTTGGGACACCGAAGATCTACTCTCCACCCTGAAAGTGCCAATTGAATCAATTGACCCATACAAGCCAGCCGATCGCCAAAATGAATTGGTTGGAAATGGAATTGTCCCGGTAAATATTGACTTAAAAATCAATAAGGGAGCCTATTCCTTGGAAGAGTTGGAGACTACGCTGCGGCGAGATATCAAGTACGCGTTGACTCAATTCGGCTCAAGTCAGGAGTATATGGCGGAGTCAAAAGAAAATCCATTGGCGATGGAAATAGCTGACAAGGGAGATCACTACTTAGTGACAATACAAACCTTTGGCAGAACCAAACACCCTACTCAGATCTACGAATCACTATCTTATTTCGTGATATTTCTGATACTTTATGGCCTTTGGAACAAGTATAAAGAAAGACTACCGGAGGGTATCCTGCTTGGTCTTTTCCTCATTTCAGTATTTGGAATGCGGTTTATCTGGGAATTCTTCAAAGAAAGCCAGGTGGACTTCGAAGATGCTATGTCCTTTAATATGGGACAATTATTGAGTGTTCCGTTGGTGATAGCCGGGGTGATATTAGTGATTCGAGCTTTGCAAAAAGGCTTGAAACCTGTTAAAAATTAAGGAATCGGATCATGCCCGTGGCCTCCCCAGGGATGGCAACGGGCTATTCGTTTTAACCCCATCCAACCTCCGCTGAACACTCCATGCTTCAGGATGGATTCCTTCATGTATTGGCTACAGGTAGGTGTAAATCTACAGCTTGAAGGAAACAAAGGAGAAATGGTGTATTGGTACACCAATACTGGAAATATAGCTATCTTTCGGAGTATGGATTTTACCATGACTAAGTCCTAAAATTGTGGTGACTGCGTAAGTAACCAATAATAAACCTTCTGAATTCCCTCTTGATTATCAAGACTTCAAATATCCTTTATTTCTTTCTACTCTTCCTAGTTCTTTTTTTTAAGGCGGGAGAAAGTATTTCCTATGCGCAGGATGACACCTCTCTGGCGCCGGCAGTAGCTAGTTCTCCTGATAGTGTCAAAGTCAATAATATCTTTATCATAGGTAATGTCAAGACAAAGAAGAGTGTCATACTGAGAGAGTTGGATTTTTCTACAGGGTTCTACTACGATTGGAATACCTTTTTAGAGATACTTATCGCTGATCAAAAGAAGATTTACAACCTCAGGCTGTTCACCTCTGTAGAAATCACCCCCCTGATCACCGGTGACAACGAAGTAGAAATTCTGATTACGGTGAAAGAACGTTGGTACATTCTACCTCAAATAATTTTTGAACTTGCTGACAGGAATTTTTCCGAATGGTGGACCAATCAAAACCGGGACTTCTCCAGAGTAAACTATGGCCTCAGATTAAGCCATAGCAATGTTGGGGGCAGAAATGACAAGTTAAGGTTTGCTGGGCAGCTGGGGTTTACCAAAGCACTGGACCTTCAATACAGTAAACCTTACATAGATAAAAAGCAGAAACACGGACTTGGTGCGCAGTTATCCTACCGAGAAAACAAGACAATTGCGATCAGATCAGAAAACAATAAGCAGGTATTTTATACTGACGAAAATGAAGACATCATACGAAGAAGTTTTGTTGGCGCTCTGAAATACACCTACCGAAGAAGTTACTACAACTACCATTTCCTTACGCTAGGCTATAGCTCTACTTGGGTAGCGGATGATGTGTTGATGGAAAATCCTGAATATTTCCAACATGGGGGCAACAACCTTCGGTATGCCTTTGCAACCTACACTTTCAGACATGACAGAAGAGATAATGTCTCTTATGCTACAGATGGTGAACTTCTCCAAGTCTCCGTTACCAAATACGGAATCATATTTACCGAAGAGCTAGATGAAGTAGAAGTGAATCTCACGGCAAACAAATACTTTAAGCTCTCGGATAAATTCCATTTTAATACCGGCCTGACAGCCAACTGGTTTTTGAGCCAGAGTCAACCTTACACACTAGTCCGGGGAATTGGATACAGTCCTAATTTCATAAGAGGTTATGAGCTGAATGTGGTAGAAGGTCAGCAGCTCTACGTACTGAAAAATAGTTTTCGATGGAAATTTGTGGATTGGGAAATTGATATTTCCAACCTGGTCAAGCTAGAGCAATTCAGCACCATTCCTATTCGCCTCTACTTGAGTGCTAATTTCGACAGTGGCTATGTGAAGGACAGAAACCACATCCCTGAAAACGCTCGTCTTACTAACAAGTACCTGATGGGATATGGAACAGGGATAGATATGGTAGGATTCTATGACATGGTTTTCCGCTTTGAATACTCATTGAACAATAGCAAAGAGGGGAATTTCTTCTTTAACTTTTCTGCGCCTTTCTAGTCTCTTTGCCGAAAAATTTTTAAGTATTTGAATTGAATGACAAGTTTTTAACTAAATTAGTTAACACTTTTTATCAATTCATTATGAGGCAATTAACTTTTTTGTGCTTCCTGCTTCTTCTACTTTTCGAAGTTCATGGACAGACAGATCCCCTCACCCAAGTTCATGGTGCTAGAAGTCAAGGGATGGGCAATCTGCGTGTACATGGCTTAGATACCTGGAGTTATTTTAACAATCCCGGAGGTTTGGCAAAATTGGAAGAATCTGCGATTGCGGCCGGATATGACAATCGCTTCGGCCTCAAAGAACTAAGTACTGTAGATCTAGTAGGTGCCTGGAAGGTAGATGCCGGGACATGGGGATTTGGAGTTTCTCATTATGGGGGAAAACTTTTCAATCAGCAAGCTTTAGGGGTTGCCTTCGCCAATCAGCTCGGAATAGTAAGTATAGGTGCCAAATTGGAATGGTTTCAGACACAGATTGAAGGTTTTGGATCAGGTCACAGTGCGATTTTCAGCCTCGGTGGTATGGCAGAACTTAGCCCTAAGTTCTCCATCGGCGCAAGTATTTCCAATCTCAATCGCTCCAAAATTTCCAAAGATTCAGAATCAAGACTCCCTACTGGCGTAAGCCTAGGTTTACGCTATACTCCCATCTCCGAGCTTCAGCTTCACCTTGAAGTAGAAAAAGACATTTCGATTAAACCAATCGTAAAGGCAGGATTGGAATACGCAATCAGGGATTGGATATTCCTACGAACGGGAATTAATAGCAATCCGAGCAGGATATTTTTTGGAATTGGGCTGAAATCAAGTCGATTAAACTTGGATTATGCCTACGGTCAAAATCAAGCACTCGGGAGCACCCATCACCTCAGCCTAGGCCTTTCATTTTCGAAAAAATGAAAACGTACTTCCTCCTAGTGATTGCCTTACTTTTCACCCGCTTCACTGTGATGGCGCAGCAACCTCCTGTCCTAGAAATCGACCTGGAGTCCTTCATCGAGAGGCTTTTTCCTGTTCAGGACGAGGATATAGATTATGAAGCAATCTACGAAGTCCTTCTCCAATTGTATCTGAACCCCATCGATATCAATAGAGCAAACGCTGAAAGGCTCGCCGCCAGCTACCTTCTTGACCCTAGCCAAATCAGCAATTTAATCGATTATAGAACTACCTATGGCTCGTTGATCTCTCTCTATGAACTTCAGGCCGTTCCAGGTTTTGACTTGAAAACAATCGATCAAATTCTTCCTTTTCTAACATTAGGATCCGGATATTCCAGCCAAACTCAGTCCTTTTGGAAGCGAGTGATATTCGAAGAGCAAGCCTATTTCATACTTCGCCATCGACGTACCTGGGAGACTAGAAAAGGCTTCACTCCTCCCGACACCAGCTCCACCGGAAAAATCTCAAGCAGATACCTAGGCGATCCCAACGAACTCTATTTACGATTCCGCATCCAACACACCCGGGATTTCAGTCTGGGATTTACTTTAGATAAAGATCCAGGAGAACCGTTCACATGGGACGCCACAACAGCCCGATATGGTTTCAATTTTTTCTCTTTTCACTTCACGAAGTACTTTGTAGGCAAATGGAAAACCATCGCTTTGGGAGATTATCAAGCTCAATTTGGTCAAGGATTAGTCTTTGGAGCTGGATATTCTTTGGGAAAAGGGGCAGAGACTGTTCCCACAGTCCGGAGAAGCAGTGTGGGGATTCTACCCTACACAGCCGCGCTAGAGTTTGGCTTTTTCCGCGGAGCGGGTCTTACTTATGAAAGTGGAAAATGGCAAAGCACCTTGATCGCATCTTACGCCCCACGCGATGGCCGGGCAGCAGCCAGCCTAGACACATTGGACACCGGCAATCTGACGATCAGTTCTTTCAACCAAAGCGGCTTGCACCGTACGTCGAGTGAACTCGCCACTAAAAATCAATTTAGAGAAATAAGCTTAGGTGGAAATGTGCAGTTCACTTCTGGCAAACTACAAGCTGGTTCCAACTACCTATTCACAAAATTTGATCGCTCCTGGGAAAGGGAACCTACCCTCTATAATCGCTACGAATTTGCCGGGCAAACCAACCAGGTGGGTAGCTTGTACTTGAGCTATAACTGGAAAAACTTCTTTCTGTTCGGGGAATCGGCCATTTCTCAATCCGGTGGTAAAGGCAATGTGCTAGGTTTTATTTCAAGTTTGAGCAAAGAGATCGATTTTTCGGTGCTTTGGAGAAAATACGACAAGGACTTCCACAGCTTCTATGCAAATTCCTTCGCGGAAAGCACCAGACCAATCAATGAGCAAGGCGTATATCTGGGAATTCAAATCAAACCTATTCCGCGCTGGAAAATCAATGCATATTATGATTTTTTCAACTTCCCATGGCTCAGGTATCGCGTGTATGCGCCTTCCAATGGCTATGAATGGCTGGCTAGAGTTAGTTTCCAACCTACTAGAAACCTTACCGCTTTTATTCAGATTCGAGAGGAACAAAAGGACCGAAATCTCTCCGACTCAGGAGCTCCTAGCCTTCCCTATCAAATCCAACCTTTGAACAAGATCAATGGCTTGCTCAGTCTGGAATATCAGGTGAGCAAAGCCTTCTTTTTCAGATCCAGAATACTTTTTAGTCGAGTAAACTATAACAGTCAAAAAACCTCAGGCTTTATGATCCTGCAGGATGCGCAGTACAATTTCAGCAAATTCAGAGTGACAGGCAGAATCGCTCTTTTTGACACAGATGATTACGACACACGGCTATATGCTTTTGAAAACAACGTACTCTGGACATTCTCTCTACCAGCATTTTCTGGTCAGGGAATGCGTTATTACATACTTGCACAGTATCAGATCACGCCCCAACTCACCTCTTATTTCCGATATTCCAGGACTTCCTACACCGACCGGGAAGTGATCAGTTCTGGCCTTCAGGAGATCGATGGGCCCAACCAAACGGAGACCGCCTTACTGCTACGATACATGCTTCATAGGTAAATTTCCATCAATGGTATTAGCCGACGCTTCGTTTTTTGATAATTTGTAGCCAAACCTCTTTACTCTATGAAAAGAACCTTACAACTCACCATTATTTTCCTTTTTTCTCTTAATCTAAGTTTTGCTCAGAATCTCGACTTGAGTAAAATGAGCAAGAAAGATGGATTCATACCTTTTTATCTAGATGAAGAAAAAGGAAAAATCTATTTGGAAATTGACAAACTTGAATGGGAATTTCTTTATGTGAATTCCCTCACTGCCGGAGTAGGTTCCAATGATATAGGTTTGGATCGAGGACAATTGGGAGATACTAGGATTGTGGAATTCAGAAGATCAGGCAATAAGCTTTTCCTAGTGCATAAAAACTATGATTTCCGCGCCTATTCAGATAATCCTGCAGAAGTTCAATCAATCCAAGATGCATTTGCAGAATCGATCTTGTGGGGTTTTGAAATCGCTGAAAAAGACGGAGACAAGTTGATCGTTGATGCTACTTCTTTTTACCTTCAGGATGTTCATGGCGTGGGAGAAACGTTGACTAGAAGCCGTCAAGGATCATTCAGACCAGATGCGAGCCGTTCAGGATTGTATTTCCCAATGACCAAAAATTTCCCTCAAAACACTGAAGTGGAAATGACGATTACCCTGACTGGGCAAGCAACTGGGGGAAATCTACGGTCGGTCACACCGAGTCCAGACGCAGTCACCGTTCGCCAACGCCATTCCTTCATCCAACTTCCGGATGATCAATACCAGCCAAGGGAATTTGATCCAAGAGCAGGCTTTGGAAGTATTTCCTATATGGACTTCACCACTCCAATATCGGAACCGATCATGAAGCGATTCATCGCGCGGCATCGACTGGAGAAAAAAGACCCGAACGCAGCAATGTCAGAAGCAGTCGAACCAATTGTGTATTACCTAGATCGAGGAACCCCAGAGCCTGTGGCTTCGGCTTTGATCGAGGGTGGTAACTGGTGGAATCAAGCGTTTGAAGCCGCAGGATTCATTAACGCCTTCCGTGTGGAGCTTGCTCCAGAAGGCATGGACCTGATGGACGTACGGTACAATGTGATTCAATGGGTTCACCGATCCACCCGTGGTTGGTCTTATGGAGCAAGTGTGCGCGACCCAAGAACGGGAGAGATTATGAAAGGCCATGTTTCGCTGGGTTCACTTCGTGTCAGACAGGATTACCTGATAGCCCAAGGACTTTTGCAGCCCTTCGAAGATGGAGCACCCGAAAATCCAAAAATGCTTGAATTGGCAGTGGCCAGACTAAAACAGCTTTCTGCACATGAGATCGGTCACACCATAGGCTTGGCACACAGCTACGCTACTTCAGCCGATAACCGCTCTTCGGTGATGGACTATCCCTATCCCATGATCACAGAAACTGTCAATGGAGAACTAGATCTCAGCAATGCCTACGACGACAAAATCGGTGATTGGGACAAATGGGCTATCAAATATGGCTATGCCACTACTCCAGCTGGACAGAATGAAGAAGAATTTTTAAAGAAAACACTAGAAGACACCTACACTGCGGGTCATCAATTCATTACAGATTCAGATTCGCGAGATCCTAGCGGAGCACATCCAACTTCACACCTTTGGGACAATGGCTCCTCGGCACCAGAAGAACTCGAGAGAATGTTAAAATTGAGAGCAAACCGTATGAAAACTTTTGGTTTGAATGCGATTCCTGAAGGTCAGCCAACTGCGCTTTTGGAGGAAGTTTTTGTACCTCTTTACTTGATGCATAGATTCCAGATAGAAGCTACAAGTAAGCTACTGGGTGGAGTAGATTATCGATATAAAATAAAAGGCGACAATCAGCCAAATCACGGGTGGGTACATTCTGAGGAGCAAGAAGCGGCTTTGCAAGCCTTGTTGAAAACCATTTCTCCAGATCAACTACAGGTGCCAGACCATATCTTAAAGCTAATCCCACCACGACCATTCGGCTACGGCAGAAACAGAGAAACATTCGTTTCGAGGGTAAGTCCAATGTTTGATCCAATCGCACCAGCAGAAACAATTGTTGATCTGACCTTTGACTTTCTACTAGATGGAGCTAGAGCAAATAGAATCTACTTGCAGCATTTACAGCAAAACAACCTTTTTGGCTTAAATGAGATGTTGACAAGTATAGAAAAACAGGTATTCACAAATTTAAAAACAGAGGACATTACGTTAGAAATATCCCTGATGACTCAGTCAAAATATGTAGATCATCTGATTGCCTTAGCCAGAAATGCAGATGTCTCCAATACCATAAGAGCAATTGCTAGAGGGAGATTGAGAAATATTGCAGCTTTCCAACTAAGCTCAACCTTCACCGATAAGGCATCAAGCCAGCACTTCACCTATTTAAGCGAGAAGATAAACACGTTCTTAACTTTGCCTGAAGAGCTGATCATTCAAGAAACTCTAAAAGCACCAGACGGCTCACCTATAGGTATGTCGGAGATGAGTTGTGATTTTGAGTATTGAAGCAATTTCAATTCTAAACAATAAAATCGGGTAGAAACACCCGATTTTATTGTTTTAAACCATTGAACCCGAATGGTATAACGCTTATATTGAATTTTTAAACCTAACATTTTTATGGGAAATCCTAAAAAGCGCTGTTTTGTAGTAATGGGATTTGGTACCAAAACAGACTATGTAAATGGTCGAAAACTCGATCTGAACAAATCCTATAAATACCTAATCAAGCCGGTAGTAGAGTCTAAAGGAATTGAGTGTGTGCGTGCAGATGAAATCCTCCACTCAGGTTCCATTGATGTACAAATGTATAAAGAGTTACTCACGGCAGATTTAGTGATCGCGGATCTATCTACTTCGAACAGCAATGCCATCTATGAACTTGGGATCAGACATGCTTTAAGACCTTACACTACGATAGTGGTTTCTGAAGACAAACTTGTTTATCCATTTGATCTCAACCACATAGTCATCAGCCAATACAATCATCTAGGGGAAGCAATAGATATAGAAGAAGCAGAGCGATTCAAAGAACGTTTGGGACAGCAAATCGAAGCTGTAATCAATAAGGGTGAATCGGACAGTCCAGTATATACTTATCTGAATTCCCTGATCCCTCCCAAGATCCAGGATGTGCTGGAAGCCGCTGTGGAAAAAGAAGCAGAAACACATAAGGCAGCCCCAGATACAGGCGAGGTATTGTCTAAAATAATCCAGGATGCCGAAGACTTTGTGGAGCAAAAAGAATTTGAAAAGGCTAAACAACTTTTTCAAACGGCGGTAATCTTAGCTAAAATGAATTCCGCCCAACCCGACACCTATTTGATACATAGGTTGGCTTTCACCACTTACAAAAGTGCCAAACCAGATCTCGTCAGTGCGCTGTACGAATCCATGAAATTGCTGCAATCGATCAACCTCGCCCACACCAACGACCCTGAAACAGTGTCCATGGCTGGCGCAATTGAGAAAAAACTCTTTGAATGTGGACAGGGCGATCAGCACTTGGAGGAGGCACTACTTTATTTTCTTCGTAGCTACTACACCCTAAACAATCGATACAATGGGATCAACCTTGCATTGGCCTACGTCTATCGGTCAAATTCCAGTCTTTCTACTACGCACCATGATAAAGTGGCAGATCTGGTCATCGCCAAAAGAACATGGGAAAGAGTTTTGTTTCTATGCGAACGAGACTATCCAGTGATTTTGGAAAAGGAAAAAAAAGACCAAGCAAGATTGGCGGACGGCACAACGGATGGAAAAGAACTCAAAGAGTATTACGACGCTCAGAAATTCTGGATTTCTGCCAATAGAGCAGAAGCTTATTTTGGACTAGGACGCTTTGAAGAATACAACAACTACCTGGAACTAGCCAAAAATAATCCGCATCCACTCTGGATGTGGGAAAGCTTTACAGGACAAATGGGTAAATTAGCAGTTGAATTGACCAAAGCAGGTCATTTGATGGAACCTATCTGGAAGGCTCCTGTTTAATTAGCCAAACGATTTTAGATTTATGAATAACCCATTGTTAGTGGATTTTACCACGCCATTTGAAACCGCACCATTTGATCAAATCACCCCAACTCATTTTCTCCCTGCTATACAGGCAGCCATAGTCGAAGCCAAAGATGATATAGCCAAGATTAAAGCCGAAAATCAACCAACTTTTCAAAACACCATCGAAGCATTAGATGTGGCAGGCAAGCGTCTTGGGGTAGTAGCAGGAATTTTTTTCAACTTGAATTCTGCTGAGACCACTGACGAAATCCAGGCTTTAGCTCGTGAGATTTCTCCGCTATTGACTGAGCATGGAAATGACATCTTGCTAGACCAAATCCTTTTCCAGAGAGTAGCACAGGTTTTTGAGCAGAAAGACCAGCTAAATTTATCGGCTGAGCAAGCCACTTTGCTAGAGAAAACCTACAAATCATTTGTAAGAAATGGAGCCAAGCTATCGGCTGACAAGACGGATCAATTAAGGAAAATAGATCAGGAATTAGCGCAGGTATCCTTACAGTTTGGAGAAAATGTGTTGGCAGAGACCAATAAGTACGTGCATTATGTAACGGATGAGGCTGATCTGGAAGGACTACCTGAAGGGATCAAGGAAGCCGCTGCGCAAATCGCAGAAGAAAAAGGCGAACCGGGAAAATGGGCTTTTACCTTAGACTATCCTAGCTATATTCCTGCGATGACCTATGCCAAAAACAGGGCACTTCGAGAAACACTTTTCCTGGCAAGCGGAACCAAATGCGCTAAGGGAGACGAACTGGACAATCAGGATAACATCAAAAAGATTTTGAAGCTACGTCATGATCGAGCAGTACTGCTGGGTTACAAAAGCCACGCTGATTTTGTGTTAGAAGAACGCATGGCCAAAAGTCCCGACCAAGTCATGACTTTCCTCGATGAATTGCTAGCCAAGGCTAAGCCAAAAGCACTCGCTGAAATGAAGGAGTTAACTGCTTTTGCTAAAGACCTTGACGGAATAGAAGTTTTGAAAAAGTGGGATTTTGCTTACTATTCCGAACTTCTAAAAAAAGAGAAATATGCGCTTGACGATGAGTTGCTTCGGCCTTATTTCCAACTGGAAAAGGTTATCGACGGGGTATTTCAAACCGCAGAGAAGTTATTTGGTATCACTTTTACACCAAGCGCAGCCATACCTGTTTACCATAAAGATGTCACTGCCTATGAGGTGAAAGACCGGGATGGGAAATACCTCTCCGTTTTTTATGCAGACTTTTTTCCTCGTCCTGGTAAAAGAAATGGGGCTTGGATGACGAGCTACAAAGGACAAAGCATGAGCGCCGCAGTGGATAATCGCCCGCATGTATCGATAGTTTGTAATTTCACCAAGCCGAGCAAGTCCAAGCCTAGCCTACTGACATTCAACGAAGTAACGACGTTATTTCATGAGTTTGGTCATGCCCTTCATGGGATGATGGCCAAAGGAACCTATGAGTCACTTTCAGGAACAAGTGTATTTTGGGACTTTGTGGAGCTTCCAAGTCAGATCTTTGAAAATTGGTGCTACGAAAAAGAGTGCCTTGATCTCTTTGCGAAGCACTATGAAACGGGTGAAAAAATCCCTGAAGATTTAATTGAAAAAATTAAAAAAGCATCCAATTTCCAACAAGGATATCAGACACTAAGACAACTTAGTTTTGGACTTTTGGATATGGCCTATCATAGCCAGAACCCGAAAGAAATTCAGAGCATTTTCGATTTTGAGCTAGAGGTGATGAAGCCTATAGAATTAATGCCTAGAGTTCCTGGAACGCTGATGAGTACCTCATTTTCACATATTTTCCAAGGTGGATATTCCTCTGGATATTACAGCTACAAGTGGGCTGAGGTCTTGGATGCGGATGCGTTTGAACTTTTCCAGGAGAAGGGGATATTTGACCAAGATACAGCAGCTTCATTTGTCAAGAATATACTATCGGCAGGAGGAAGCGAGCATCCAGCGATTCTATATAAAAGATTCAGAGGAAGAGAACCAAAGCAGGATGCGCTACTGAAGCGCGCGGGTTTGATTTCAGAATAATTCACTTTATTTACCTACACGAATCCTTCCAGACAACCTACTTACCCCAGCTTCCCTACATGGAAAATACATCTTTTAAACTTCCAACTTATCTGAACGCTCTGGCTGTGATGATTTTCATAATCGTGTTGGTGTTCTTTCTCATTGTAGGAAAAAGTCTGTTGGTGCCTCTGTTTATGGGAGGTTTTTTCGCGATTTTGCTGACTCCGCTAGCGATATGGCTGGAGACAAAAAAAATCCCAAGAACACTCTCCAGCATCATTTCACTCTTAGTCATGACCGCCATAGTTGGTGCGTTTTTAACATTCGTAATCGGGAATGTTGCAAGTTTCACTCAGGACTTCGATGATGTATCAGGAAAGCTGATAGCGTATGCAAAGAATATTGACAGCTGGATCATGAGCACCTTCGCTATTGACTCAGGAATCGCTGAAAAAGCAAATACAGATTATCTCAAAGCTCTACTTACAGAGAATAGCTCAAGTATAGGTGATTTTGCGCTTAAAACAGTCGGTTCGCTAACTGGCCTGGTTTTGATCCCTGTCTTTATGTTTTTCTTCCTTCTGTATAGAGATCATCTGACCAAGGTGATCATTCACATCTATAAGGATAAAGATCCTGAGTTGGTAAAAATCCGGATCGTGAGCCTGCGAAAAGTTATTTTGAACTATATAGTAGGGGTAGTGAAGGTGATGGGAATTCTAGCAATTTTAAATATTACCGCCTTTTCACTTCTCGGCATCAAACACGCCGTTTTCTTCGGGACATTAGGCGCGTTATTAAATATCATCCCTTATGTAGGTCCTTTCTTCGGCGCCATGCTTCCGATGATTTACTCATTCTTGACCAAGGATAGCTTATTTTATCCTGCAGGAGTGCTCGTTAGTTACCAAATAATACAGATGATAGAAGGGAACTTCTTGACTCCGAAGATTGTGGGAGGAAATGTAAATCTTAATGCATTCATCACATTTCTTGGATTGATCGTAGGTGGCACAATCTGGGGAGTGGCAGGAATGATCCTAATTATACCTATGATGGCGATTTTACGTGAAATATTCGAGCTGAGTGATTCCACCAGGCCATTTGCGTTGCTTTTAGGTGAGGAAAAAGAAGATTCTAATTTAGTAGCACCAGAAAATGATGCTGAAGTAATTGATGATGAAAAAAACGATTAAAATTCTTACAGTAGCAGCTGCATCGGCATTCATAATGTCCTGTGATTCAGACGAAAGCAAAAAAGGTAGATTTCTCCTAAAAGGCAATGAAAAACTGGAAGAAAACGATCCCAAGGGCGCTTTGGAATTCTATGCAGAGGCTATTGAACTCGATTCCACCTATGCGGACGCGTATTACAATAAAGCTCTGGCTCACTTGGAATTGAATCAACTTTCCGAAAGCATCTTAGATCTCAGTCTCGCTATCAAATACCGTCCAGATTATTTCGATGCCCGGTTTACCCGGGGATTAAACTACCTTGATAATGGTGAATTTTACAATGCCAGAGAAGATGCTCAAGCGTTAGTGAAGATTGATGGTCAGAACTGGAAGAGTTATTTTCTGGTAGGGCTCGTTGAAGAAAAGCTGACCAACTTTTCAACTGCATTAGAGGCGTTTGAACAAGCTTCTCTTCTAAATCCAGAAAACTCAGATCTATTGGTAAACCAAGCAACTATTTATTACTATCAGAAGGATCTGGAAAAAGCCAAAGAACTATTGACCAACGCCATGGAAGTAAATCCAATGGAGCCCAATCTTCACAACCTTCGGTCTATGATTTATTTCGATGAGGGAAACTACGTCGAGGCATTAAGCTCTGTGGAGAAAGCAATTTCACTCAACAACAGCCAAGCCTATTTCTATAATAATAAGGGCCTGTATTTACTGTTTTTAGATCAGCAAGAAGAAGGGCTTGCCTTGATCAATCAGAGCATTCAGATGGATGAAAAGAATCCTTTTGCGCTAAGGAATAAGGGAATATATTATGTGATGCAGGGCGATCGGGTTTCGGCACTTCAGTATCTGGTGGAATTGAATCAAAATTACCCTGATATGGATTTGGTGAAGGAATACTTAGAAAAAGCTCAAGCACTCTGATTTCTTTCGAAAGTAACTTCTTGGATAATTTTTTGAAGCTCCGAGGCGTCTATTGGTTTTGCCACAAATCCATTAAAATCACATTCTTCGATTCTATCCTTAATCTCTAACCTGGCCGCAGCTGTCAGAGCTATCACGGGTGCATCCGTGATTTTTTTGATGGCTAGAGTTGCATCAAATCCATCCATCTCGGGCATTTGTATATCCATCAAAATACAATCGAAGTTGGTTCGCTTCGCTGCACTTACAGCTTCGACACCATTAAGCACTCGCTCATAGGTAAATCCCCACTTCGAGATGATTTTACCTAATACTAAGGCATTCACATCATTATCTTCAGCCATGAGAAGGTGGAGTCCAGAACTTACCTTGGAATAGCCATTCGTATAAAGTGGTTTTTCCACCTGCATTTCTGCTATATCAAATGACAATTCAAAAAAGAAGCTACTTCCTTCATCTAGTTTGGACTGAATACTAATCTCCCCTCCCATCAAACGCAATAACTTTCTGGTAATGGATAGACCAAGGCCTGTACCTCCATACTTGCTACTGAAGGTAGGCCTTACTTGATCGAAGTCATTGAAAATCATTTTTTGATGCTCAGGTGCTATACCTATACCATTGTCTTTTACTTCGAAATAGACTCGTGCCTTACCCTCCTTATTTTCAATCAACTTCACTATCACTTTTACTTCGCCTTCCTTCGTAAACTTAAGAGCATTGGTGATCAGATTATTGAGTACTTGGGAAAGTCTGGTTTTATCCCCTGCTACGGCAAAATCTAGCCCCTCAGAAATAACAAGTTCTAGCTTATTTTTACTGTCTCTAGCATGAAACGAAAGACCTTTTACGATTTGGCTTATAGAAGAGCTTAGATGAAACGGTGTCTTTTCGATGATTAACTTACCAGCCTCGATTTTCTGAAAGTCCAATAGATCATTAATCATTATGATCAAATTGTCCACTGCAAAATTGATGGTTTCTAATTCCGCCTTTTGGTGAAGTTGAGGTTCATCTTGAAGCAAGGAATAGGTAGAACCAGAAATTGCATTGAGTGGGGTTCGCAACTCGTGGCTAATCATAGAAAGGAAATCTGATTTGATCTGATTGGCTTTCTCTGCCACCTTTCTAGATTCATCTAGCGTCGCCTCAAACTCCTTTTGCAGACTAATATCAGTGAGATACCCATACCATACCACGTCTCCATTTTCGAGTTCTTGTGGCCTGGCTGCTCCCATGATCCATCTAAAATCCTCAGAATCTGAATTGAGCCTGATCCTGAATTGACATTGCCAAGCTTCCATCTTTTTGGCTGATGCGATGGAACTCATGATCACCTGAGGCAAATCTACAGGATGAACCCTTGAAATAGCCATAGAAATATCAGAAAAATCCGCAATCTCTTCAGCCGTTAGACCTAGAACTTGCGCGACACCTTTGGAAAGAAATGAGAAACTCATTTTCCCTTCGGTAGTCATTACCAGTTGATATAATCCACCAGGAACTTGTTCAGTGAGGTTCCTCAGGAAGGTATTGCTATCTTCCAGATTTTTCTCTAAGGTGACCTTTTCGGAAATATTTTGAAAAGAGAGGATGATATACTGATTCTCTTTGACTTGAAGTTGCTTTGACGAAACTTGAACGCTTAGCTGATCGCCACTCGATCGATTAAGAGTAGATGAGAAATGATGGGTGTTGGAATCAGAGATAGCGGAGCTAATCCATTCATTCCACTCTAGGGGGCCTGAGAAAACTTCGCCCAAGTCTCTTATATGCTTTAGCTTATTTTCTTGAGTAAAACCAAATAACCTTAAAGACTCATTGTTGGCATGAAATACCTCACCTCCTGTCTTAACGATAATTTGTGCATGAGGTGATTCAAACAAGAACTGCTGAAATTCTTCTTTGGTAGGCATCCCTTGGCTTCTAATCCTTTTGCCTTTATAAAACAAAAAGTAGTTTGAAGAGGAGTCTTGTGGCAGTTCTAAAAGAAATTCAAAATCATTCCCGTCATGAGAAAATACGACTTCATCCTTGAATAATAAACTACTAATATCCAATCCTAGGCCAACTAGGCTTTTCTCCTTCAGGCTGGATCCAATCTGTTCTTCAAAAACATTATTGGTGTAAAAAATAGGATGTGGATAGGTATCATCTGCCAGAAACACCATCTCTGATGATTCATTTATAAGCTTCTTAAATGTGCTGTTGATGCCTCTCTCTTGCATTGAAATACTACTAGCTTTGCGCGGCTTCCGGTCTTGAAGAATTCATAAATCCGCAAAGCTGTCATGTATGACGTAAACATACAGCAATTTGTATTTCGTGACAAATTTTTTGAGTTATAAATACACTTTTCTTTCTGAAAATTAAATTCCAAATTCTACTTGAAAGGTCGCAAACCAATAGTTGTCTAGGTTCTGAATTTCAATTTGTCCATCATTCCAGACATAGCCCAGATTTCCTTGTAATTTTATTCTATGCCCATTGAGGTACCGTGTATAGCCAACAGCAGTTTCTTCTAGTCTATTTTGATATTGGTTAATTATCTCGTCTGGCCGAACTGAGGCATATCGGAACGCAAGTTCATCCTTTCTGGATATCATTTTACTCAGGTGCATATTAGTACCTATCCCCACCACAACTGCTTTTACATCCCCTGCTTCATTCATCGTAATGGGGTCTTTCGAACCTCGCTTAAAAAACTCCGCCATAGCTCCCCATCCAGCATACTTGAACATGGCATCAGCTATGAAAACATTCAAATCTCTGCCCTCATACAGAAGGGAGCCAAGTTGACCTCTAGTGCGGTGAGCATTCTCGTTCCAGTTGTAAGTCACACCCAGAGAAAGCTTGGGCCGATCTTCGAACTCCAAATCACCCTCTGAATAATCCCCATTGTTTTTGAATTTACCGAAAGGCAAATATTCTATTCTGCCAGTATAACTCAAACCCTTATCACCCACTGAAGGATTTCTACCTTCACCTGTATTTATAGCAGCTTTGATTTGAAATTGGGAAAGCCCGCTAGTCTGGTAGGTATAATAGCTAAAAAACCCAAAATCACGATCCAAAGTGAAGAAACCGTTTGCGATAGACCGGTCTGCAAACTGAAGATTTCCTGAACTCACTACTCGCTCTCTATTGCCGGGAAGCTTCGACTGTCCAAAACCCATGTAAAAATTAGGCTTGAAATAATAATACACAATAGCATCTCGAATAGGCTGAGCAAATCCTCCCGACTCTAGATCCAAGTCAGCTTTTGAGAATCCCAATTGAATGTAATACTGAATTTTAGGGCTCAATACATAACCGTCCAAGCGTAGCCTAAGCCTTCGAATTCTAAAATCGACACGATCAATATCTAAATCTTCTCCGCTGGCAGAATTCAAACCGAAACGGTTCTGCATCCTAAACCTCAGATTCAGAAGAAATAAGGAATCCTTGGAGATACTTATTCCATTTTTCACATTGATAAGTGCACGCTCATCTGACTCATTCTGGGCAAAAGAACTTTGCATACTTAGGATCCCGAGTGCAAAAAATAGACTTAAGAAAATAGGGTATTGAAACTGCTTTTTCATAACTATTGGCAAAGAAAAAAGCCGTAGCGAAATTCGCTACGGCTTGTAATAGGTTTAGTATTATTAGGCTTTCGCTTTGATCAAGTTAAGTGCTGATCCAGCTTTAAACCATTCTATTTGACCTTCATTGTAGGTATGATTCACCTGAATAGTATCAACAGATCCATCTGCGTGATTCAGAACCACTTGCAACTGTTTGCCTGGAGCAAATGATGTCAGCCCAACGATGTCAATAGAATCATCCTCCTGCACCAGATCATAATCAGCTGGATTTGCAAAAGTCAATCCAAGCATTCCTTGCTTCTTCAGGTTAGTCTCGTGGATCCTAGCGAAAGACTTCACCAAAATCGCTCTTACTCCTAGGAATCGAGGCTCCATAGCTGCATGCTCTCTGGATGAACCTTCTCCGTAATTTTCGTCACCTACTACGATAGAACCTATTCCATTAGCTTTATAGTCACGCTGTGTAGCTGGAACTTCTCCATACTCACCTGTCAACTGGTTTTTGACTGAGTTAGTAGCGTCCGTGTATGCATTCACAGCACCGATTAGCATGTTGTTGGATATATTGTCCAAGTGACCTCTGTATCTCAACCATGGTCCCGCCATAGAAATATGATCCGTAGTACACTTTCCTTTGGCTTTGATCAGGAGTTTGAGACCTTTCAAATCAGTCCCTTCCCAAGGCTTAAATGAATCGAGTAATTGAAGGCGATCTGAATTTGGGCTTACGATAACACTCACATTAGATCCATCTTCAGCTGGCTGCTGATATCCGGCATCTTCTACCGCAAAACCTTTAGTAGGAAGCTCCAATCCACTTGGCTCGTCTAACTTCACAGAGACTCCATCTTCGTTCACAAGACTATCTGTCAGCGGATTGAATGTCAGATCACCTGCAATGGCCATTGCTGTCACGATTTCAGGGGATGCTACGAATGAGTGAGTGTTTGGATTTCCATCTGCTCGCTTTGCAAAGTTTCTGTTGAAAGAGGTGATGATAGAGTTTTTCTCCTGCTTCTCTGCACCATGACGTGCCCACTGACCGATACATGGCCCACAGGCATTGGCAAGAACCACCCCACCCATTTGACCGAAGGTATCCAAGAAACCGTCTCTTTCCACCGTGAATCTAACTTGCTCAGAACCTGGAGTGATTGTATATTCTGATTTTGCTACCAGCTTTTTATCTACTGCTTGTTGTGCAAGGGAGGCTGCTCTGGAAATATCTTCGTAAGAAGAGTTAGTACAAGATCCAATTAATCCCACTTCCAATTTTGCAGGCCAATTGTTCTCTTTGACAGCAGCAGCGAATTTGGAAATAGGCCATGCCAAATCTGGCGTAAATGGTCCGTTCACGTGCGGCTCTAATTCAGAAAGATTGATTTCAATCACTTCGTCAAAGTAAGTAGCTGGATTAGCATACACCTCATCGTCACCAGTCAAGTGCTCAGCGATCTCATTGGCTAGCTCAGCAATATCTGCCCTTTCAGTAGAGGCAAGGTATGCCGCGGATTTTTCATCATATCCAAAAATCGACGTCGTAGCTCCTATCTCAGCTCCCATGTTACAGATCGTACCTTTTCCGGTAGCGGAAAGAGATCTAGCTCCATCGCCAAAATACTCCACGATAGCACCTGTACCACCTTTCACTGTTAGAATTCCAGCCACCTTCAAGATTACATCTTTGGCGGAAGTCCAGCCGGAAAGCTTGCCGGTAAGCTTCACTCCGATTAATTTAGGAAACTTCAGTTCCCAAGGAAGTCCAGCCATCACATCACATGCATCTGCTCCACCTACGCCGATAGCTACCATTCCTAGTCCGCCAGCATTAGGGGTATGCGAATCTGTACCGATCATCATTCCGCCTGGAAACGCATAGTTTTCCAAAACTACTTGGTGAATAATACCTGCTCCTGGCTTCCAAAAGCCAAGTCCATATTTATTAGAAACAGAAGCTAAGAAATCATAGACTTCTTTGTTTTTATCTTTTGCTTTAGTCAAATCCTGAACAGCACCTACTTCAGCTTGGATCAAGTGATCGCAGTGCACCGTAGAAGGTACAGCTACTTGACTTTTGCCAGCTTGCATAAACTGTAGCAAAGCCATCTGAGCAGTGGCATCTTGCATCGCAACACGATCTGGTTGAAAATCAACGTAGGAAACACCTCTGCTGTATGCCTGAGTAGCAGCGCCTTCAGATAAGTGCGAATAAAGAATCTTTTCAGTCAAAGTAAGTGGTCTTCCCACAGCCTTACGAGCCGCTTCGATACGCTCCGGGTATTGGGCATACACTTTCTTGATCATTTCAATATCAAAAGCCATTGTATAGGGATTTTTGTTTGGTAAAAGTTTCGATTTTAACGACTGCAAATATAGGAAGTTAGCCCAATAATAGGTAACCATTTAGCCCCAGTAAACAGCCCTTTCTCCTTATTTAAAACCAATTTACGCTTCTCGCAAATTTGTAGAGGGCCGTTAAGGTCAAAACTAAAACTTTTGAATACACAAAAAAGAAGGTTGAATTTAAAGTTCTGATAACCTGAAAAAATTGTAACTATTTCTACTTTTTTACTTTTTTAGGTAGCGGATTCCTAGTAGTTTTAACTCTCAACTTTTAGATGGTCATTGACTTGTGAGTTGAGTTCATAGAATGATGGAATTCCCCACCTACTTGTTTTCGTTTACACTCCTAGTTTCGGCTTTATTAGTCGGGATGCTATCGATTTATATAGGTACAACCATTAGAGAGCTAACGAAATCTGTAGTATTAACGATGTGGTGCGCGACGATATGGGGATTTTTCTATGGACTTGAACTGATCTCCCACACGCTCCCACTCAAGATTCTTTTCCTAGATCTTCAATACATTGGGATCTCATTTATTTCCTCTTTTTGGGTGCTTTTTGCGATTCATTATACGAGCTATAAATCCAAGAAATTCAACCTCATATTAGTTGCACTTTTCACTATACCTGTCGTAACCTTGATATTGGTGCTGACAAGTCCATATCAGCATTTTTTTTACGAAAGTATTTCTATCGTACAAGAGGATAATTTCACAAACCTTGTGTTAGTGAAAGCCCCATGGTATTATGTGCAGGTAGCCTATTCCTATGCTTCCTTTATGTTGGGCTTGATCATTCTATGGCGAAGATTTCGGCATTCTAACCCACTTTATAAAACTCAAACAAAGCAAATAATCTTAGCGGGATCTATTCCGATTGTTTTCAATATGCTCTATCAATCTGGTATTTACAGACCATTTGATACCATTGATCTAACGCCCTTCTCATTTTTGCTTTCTTTTGGAATAGTGGGACTTTCTATCGCCCGGCACAATCTATTTAATATTAAGCCCATCGCTCAAAACAAAATAATTGAAGCACTTACCCGGGGCGTATTAGTTCTAAATGCAAAATCTGAAATAGTCGATTATAATTCTGAAATGAAGTCATTCCTAGATGATTCCACCCAGATGATTACAGGAGCGTTTGGACCAGATCTGTTTTCAAATCATAGTGAGATACAGAAATTGATGCTTAGCAGTGGTGAAAAAAACATTGGATATGAACTGGAAACAATAGGTAAAAAGAAAAATATTCAGGTAGAAAAAATAGATTTAAAGGAAGAACAACGAACGATAGGAACGATTTTTCTATTTGAGGACACCACTGAACAAATCGAAATAAACAAGAAGCTAAAGTTCCAGGCGGAAGAACTTCAAAGCCTAAACAACCTCAAAGACAAATATTTCAGCATTATTTCCCATGATCTGAAAGGCCCAGTCTATGGGATCAAAGAGCTGATTCATCTTACCAACACCGGTCTGGTATCTCAAGAGGAATTTATGGAAATGCTGCCAGAAGTCTCTAGAAATATGGAGCAGGTAGCGATGTTATTAGATAACCTTCTCGCTTGGTCCAGCTCTCAGCTTAAAGGTGGAGAAACTGTTAATACTCAGGAATTTGATATTCATAAAGTACTAATCCAGCAAAAGGGGATTTTGGAACGCGTAGCTGCAGAAAAGCAACTAGATATCACCATAGATGATCAAGCTAAATCTCTAGTAAATGGAGACAAAAACATGATTGAATTGGTCATACGAAACCTTATCAACAATGCCATCAAATTCTCTTCGAATGGGAGCATCATCTCCCTTACCACGGTAGATGAGCAGGATTATGTAAAAATTTGTATTGAGGATAATGGTAAAGGTATTTCTCCAGAGAATCTCCTCAAAATTCAAAATGGCATATCTTTCACCACCACAGGGCAAAACAAAGAATCTGGAACAGGCCTTGGCCTAATCTTGGTAAATGATTACATTCAAAAAAACAAGGGACATTTGGAAGTGAGTTCCGAAGAAGGAAAAGGCACCAAATTCTGCATTAGACTACCTATATCAGTCAAGACGAAGGAATCCTCTTTAAGTTAACTTCAACAGAAAAGCCAAAGTATCTACCTCATCAGCATACTCCCATGGCTCTGGATTCTGGGCAGACCCAAAAGGAACTTGTTTTTTCCCCGATCCAACTACACATTGAATTTTATCCTTCAACCTCTGGAGTTCAGCAGTCAATTCTGACTCACTCTCGTACAGCTGGTAAAAAAGCACCGAAATAGGTGAGACCAATTCATCGCTTTCTTTTACCAATAAGAACCCATTATCTAAGTGATCCTCGAGGTTTACCAGGTAAATAGATTTATTGTAATCGTAATTATTATGGTATTTATGATGTGATGCAATCGGAGAATATACCTCCAAAGCTCCAAGTAGATCCTGAAGTTGAGCTCGTGATTTAATATAGATTTTGGAAACATTTCTACAGCCCAGCCCATAGTATTGGAATATATCCCGCCCTAAAGAAATATAATCTTCGGTAGTCTCATTGCCCGAAAGAACTGCAACTGAAGTTCTATTTTGACGAATCACATGAGGGTATTTTCCAAAATAATAATTGAAATACCTAGAAGAATTATCGCTTCCCGTGGCGATATACGCATCCATGCCTTTCAGCATCTCTTCTATTCGAATCTGCTTTTCGAAACGAGGCTCTAGTTCTACCAGTTTTTTTATAATCCACTTTAGCAATATTTCATCGGAAGAACTTACTTTAATCACCGCCACATGTCCAGACAATAGTACACACATCAAATCGTGGAAACCAACCGCTGGAATATTTCCTGCCATCATTATACCCACTGACAGAGGTTTTTCCACTACCTTCAATTCATAGCTGGACAACCAAGCTTCCAATTTGTCAGAATCAAGCATCATTGCAAGACCCTTTAGCGCCTGCTCCACTGATTCCTTGGTAAACCAATTATTGTTATTCTCTGCTCTCCAGCTTATGTCCTCAAGTTCTTCGAGAGTAAGCTCGGAAAGGGTTCTACCAAAGTTGACAAATGCGGATATACGTTCAGCTGGCTTCATAATTTAGAATTGAGGAGGCAAATTTAGCTCTTTTGAAAAGAAGGAAACTTAGAATTGAATTAAATTAGTTAGTATGACAACTTTTTTATTGCCTCTCAGTTTTAAGGTTAGTACTTTTGAGCTTAAAATAATTGAAGTTATGGCTATAATGATTACCGACGAATGTATCAATTGCGGTGCATGCGAACCAGAATGCCCAAACACTGCCATTTATGAAGGTGGCGTAGAGTGGACTTGGGGTGGCGGTACTAGTTTGAAAGAAGTTACTTTGGAGGACGGTACGGTCGTAGATGCTAATGATAAGCAGGAACCTGTATCGGATGAGTTCTATTATATAGTGACGGATAAATGCACGGAGTGCAATGGCTTTCACGAAGAGCCTCAGTGTGCGGCAGTTTGCCCTGTGGATTGCTGTGTGGATGACCCAGACCATAGAGAAACGGAAGAAGAACTTCTTGCTAAGAAAGCTTTGATGCACGGGGAGTAATCTGACTTTAGAGCTAAGGTTCTCAAAACTCCTCATACGCTTAAATTGTGATCTTGATGCCTTTAGATCAAAATATTCGGGTTTGGATTTGAATTCTAGAAACGAAATGTTTTATATTCGGTCGTATTTTAAACCAACCCTATACTAATAACAATACGAATTGTGGAAGATCAAAGAGGCTATGATAGAGATGAGATTTTCTCTAAAAAGGTAAAAGCAGGTAAGAGAACTTATTTTTTCGATGTAAAATCAACCCGTTCCAATGACTACTATCTGACCATAACAGAAAGTAAACGCAAGACTAACGGTGATAATTTCACTTACGAGAAGCATAAAATATTCCTTTACAAGGAAGACTTTTTCAAGTTTGTGGAAGCATTGAATGAGTCTGTTGATTATGTGAAAAACGAACTACTTCCTGATGTTGACTTTGAGCAATACGAAAAAGAAGAGTCCGAATCAGAATACAACGACGAATTGAAGTGGGAATAATCAGCTTACAGGTGGCGGGATTTCTAGTTTCAAAATAGAGAAATAGTATATTAGAGGAGACAGACATGTCTCCTTTTCTCATTTTAGAATATGCAGCGATTCTTCGTATATCTTATTTTATTCACCTTAGCTTTTCTGCTATTTGGCTGGTATTTTTCCAATATCACCTTGTATTTGGTCATTTCGCTCATTTTAGCTGCGCTGCTACGCCCACTTACTAACCAGCTCAATGACTTTCATCTACTAGGACAGCATATCCCAAGATGGGCGGCTATACTCCTGTCCTACTCGGCAATTGTGCTGCTGTTGGTTTTGCTCAGTTTCCTC
Organism: Algoriphagus sp.; assembly: GCF_039969895.1. Lineage (GTDB taxonomy): Bacteria > Bacteroidota > Bacteroidia > Cytophagales > Cyclobacteriaceae > Algoriphagus. The sequence goes on along the minus strand of NZ_JBDVMZ010000021.1, from coordinate 347,235 downwards.
TTCTTTCCATTGATCAACAACCAAATAATCATTCTAAGTGAATTAGACCTGAATGGAATCTATGAGCAAATTCAAATTCCTGTCACTAGAATAGAAGGCTTCCTATTTCGCCATGAGTTATTAGAAAGCGAACCTGGTTACCTATTTGGAAGATTCAAATTCACCATGATCGAAATGATCAAAGGGTTTGATTTCACATCGTTCATAGGTGGAGTCATCAACATTACGAGTAGTCTATTTATAGGAACTATGGCCATAGGATTTATCAGCTTTTTTTTACTGTTAGAAAATGGTCTTTTACGGAGAAATTTGCTGAATCTCATTCCCAATCCCTACTTCGAATTATCTGTCGCTACCTTCACCAAAGTAGAAAAGTTATTATCAAATTACCTTTCAGGTTTATTGCTACAGATGCTAGCGATTTTTTCCCTTGCGAGTTTTGGATTGACGCTGATGGGAGTAGAATACGCTTTGACTATAGCACTTTTTGCTGCTGTGGCAAATCTTATTCCCTATGCCGGTCCTTTGCTAGGAGCTACGTTTGGAATTATCGTCGGAATTTCCTCCGGGACTTTTGATACAAATGCTGAATTAAACTACCTCATTTTTAAAATTCTTTCAGTTTTTGGTATAGTTCAGATTACGGACAACATATTTCTTCAGCCTATGATCTTTTCTAAATCTGTAAAAGCACATCCCCTTGAAATATTTGTTGTTATCTTTGCCGGGGCAAAAATCGCCGGAGTCGTAGGGATGATCTTTGCTATACCAGTTTATACCATATTTAGAGTTTTCATTCTGGAATTCTACAAAGGCTATAAATCATATAGAATATTTCAAATAAAATAAAGAATTAATGGCATTACAATGTGGCATTGTAGGACTTCCTAACGTAGGTAAATCCACTCTGTTTAACGCCCTATCGAGTGCGAAAGCTGAAGCAGCTAATTTTCCTTTTTGTACTATCGAGCCTAACGTAGGTGTAGTCACCGTTCCAGACAAAAGACTGCAAATCTTAGAAGAACTTGTCAATCCTCAACGGGTTTTGCCAACAGTGATTGAATTCGTTGATATTGCAGGCTTGGTAAAAGGCGCTAGCAAAGGCGAAGGTCTCGGAAACAAATTTCTTGCAAACATTCGTGAAGTAGATGCGGTTATACACGTAATCAGATGTTTTGATGATGAAAATATCGTTCACGTAGCTGGTGGAGTTGATCCAGTTTTTGACAAGGAGGTAATCGACACAGAACTTCAATTGAAAGACTTAGAATCTGTGGAGAAAAAAATCCAGAAGACGGAGAAAGTTGCCAAAGCTGGAGATGCTAAAGCTAGAAAAGAACTCGAAACACTCCTGTTATTCAAAGAAGCACTGACTGCCGGTAGAAATGCACGATCTGTAGATGTGGATAAAGAGGAGTTGCTAGCTGTCTCTGATCTTCATCTACTGACTATTAAGCCGGTCATCTACGTGGCTAATGTAGATGAAAGTAGCCTTCAAAGCGGAAACAAGTATGTTGACCAATTGAAGGAAGAAGTAAAAGACGAAAACGCAGAGGTAATTATACTTTGTGCAGCCATAGAAGCTCAGATTGCTGAATTTGAAGATCCCGAGGAGAAAGAAATGTTCCTTGGAGAGTACGGTCTTGAAGAAAGTGGTTTGAACAAATTGATCTATGGTGCGTATTCTCTTTTAAACCTGATAACCTATTTCACCGCCGGAGTACAGGAAGTGAGAGCATGGACTATCAAAAAAGGTTGGAAAGCACCAGCAGCAGCCGGAGTAATACATTCAGACTTTGAACGAGGATTTATCAAAGCTGAAGTAATAAAACTAGCTGAATATCAAAAATTCAAAACTGAAGCAGCTTGCAGAGAAAACGGAAAAATCGCCATCGAGGGTAAAGAATATGTAGTTCAAGATGGTGACATTATGCATTTTAGATTCAATGTATAACGATTTCTCAAAAAAAATGATAATTTTGTAATTGTTGATTCACCCCAATCGTTACCATTTTATCTAATTTATTGTCTCATTTTATTTTTAATTTACCGTGAGAGTTAGACTAATATTTTCCCTAAAAAACAAGGGTTCCTACTTACCATTTCACCATCAGTACATACTGGCGCAATTCCTCAAAGGATTAATTGTTAAAGGTGGAAGAGAAGAATTTTACAACTATAACTACTTCAATTTCTCTGGCCTGAAGGGTCAGACTAAAGTAAGTAGAAGTGGATTGCATTATTATTCCAGTTTAGTTACCCTAGTATTGTCTTCCCAAAGTGAAGACTTCATGGATTACTTGCTTGAGCAAGTTTTCGCCACTCCCAAAATCGAGCTTGGTAATCTTATCCTAGTTCCAGAATACACGGAAATAGAGGTAGAACCAGTTCTGGAGACTTCAAACAAGTTTGTTTGTATTTCCCCGCTCGTATTAATCACACCTGCATTCAACGAGGAGGCGGGTAAGCGATTCATAAGCCCTGACAGCGATGAGTTTTCTGATTTGCTCTATGAGTCAACCCTTACGAGAATGGAAAGATCTGGCTGGTACACTGCCGAGCAAATGGAAACTTTCTACAAGTTCCAGGTAGTTCCTGACATGGTCTATGTCAACAAACTAAAGGAGGCTCAGAAAAAATTCGCTAGGATCTATGCCGTTTATGACATGGATGTAAAGTACGAAGTGAGAGGATATACGCTTCCTATCACACTTTACGCCGCTCCAGAAGTTCAAGATTTCGTATTCAAGTGCGGTCTAGGTGCCTTCACTCACAAGGGTTTTGGTATGCTAGATCTAGCTAACCATCCTACAGGTCCTAGAACGTCCACCTACAAATTCAAAAGAGAGGGATTTGTTCCTTACAAACCAACTGAGCGAGTTCGCGAGAATGTTGCACCAGCTGCGGAGGAGAATCAAGAAGACTCCCCTTCAACTGAAGAATCATAAAAAATGAATTCCCTTCCAAATTGGAAGGGAATTTCTCTTTACATGGATATCCGATTTGTCACCAGTAAAAAGCCTAAAGCAAAAGAGGATTTGGTGAACTTAAAATTTGATGCTCTTCGCTCACCGGGCTTCTGATTTCCATCCGGATATACAGAGAGATTTAAACTACTGGCAAGATTGCGGATACCCATATCACTTTATAAAGGAAAGAGGAAAAATCTCACTTTTTTTTCGAAGAGCACACAGTTTACATGTACAATAGACCTAGGATTTGGCCTTCTACTTTTCATCTATCTTTATTTCATCGACAAACTATTGCCGAGACATCGCATTTTCACAAAGCGTTTGAGAGACCTCTTCTCACAATCTACGACGATTTGGATGTAGGTAGATATACCCTACTAATTGATCATACCTAGATCCCAAATTCCTGAAATAAACAAGCACTTCGTATTCATTTTCTGTTTCGAAATAGCTTCCTTCAAATGGTTCAGGATCAAATTCCCCATTAGTTGAATAGGCATATTGGTAATCGTACCAGCCCTGTTTGACCAAAATCGAGGTAGTATAAACTCCCATCTTTGGATCCCACTCTAGCTTTGCCTCTGGATCCTTACCCCAGTTGGTCAGGGAACCTAACAGAAAAATCGGATTAGAAGTCTGCTCCATTGCTAGTCTGAAGGTCATCAGCATATATTCACTTTCTATCTCGGGATTTCCGCCTGGTCTATCCATAGTTTCTATGAGGTACTGCCCATTTAGATCCAAGTATTGAGAATAAACCGTTTCTGGCCTTGGAGCATTGATATTTCCTTCGGCAAATATCACGTCTGTTTCCACACGCATATTTGCCACGTTCACACCATTTGCTCTAATAAATCTTAAGTCCACAAACCTAAATTCATTACCAGCATCAAAGGAATTTGAACCATCGAACGACTCATAGCGAAGAATTTTTGAGCTTTCATTCATAAAGGTTGGCTTCGCCAAAAACTTTGCATTATCCCATCGTTGATTTTGCCGCAACAGCACCTTGATCTGCCCATCTGGGTTAGTGACTTCCCCAGCAGAATAATTGACCACCACATTTATTTGCTGAGATTTCTGACGATTTGCTGTCTGGGAAGGCGGAACTATCGCAGCTCCCACCTTGAAAATCTCCTCATAAATCATAAACCGCTTGGTCAAGATCACGTCATTTTCATCACTTTGCTTATATACTTTCACCAGGTAATTCCCAGATTTGGTGACACGGGGAAGTTCAAAACGATAGTGAATGTATGGGATTCTAGTGTTTACTGAATATTCATAATCCTGAATATTAAACTCATTGAAAGTGGGTAAAAAGTCATTATCCTTTAATTGAGACTGCTGCCAATCAGCATCACAATGGATCAACTTAGCTCGATATAATTCTGGATCAAACGCCAGATCATCGAACAATAACACCAAGGGTTTTTCTGATCTTATCGACACTACAGGAGCATCCAGCGACGCATCAAAAGTCACTCCCGCTGGGAACAATCTCACTGACTGAATGTGCTCTTTATATACTTTGTCTTCTAGCTGCTGCGCAAAAAGCCGAGAAAAAGCCAGCACGCTGAGCATAAAACTTAAAAAAAAGAATTTGGTCTTCATGCTGAAAAATAGGCAAAATGAAGACCAATTCTAAAATTTACTAAGAAAGGACTTCTTGAAGATTAGAAATTTTGTCAACCAAAACCTCCCATTGCTCATTAAAACCCAAAAGTTTAGCCTGAATACTTTGATAATTCTCCTGTACTTCTTGGGCTTCTTCTTCGCGAGAATATAGGTCAGGATCTGCCATTTTACGCTCTAAATCCAATTTTTTCTCCTCCAATTTTTCCACTTCTTTCTCTACACGGTCAAGTTCCTCTTCGAGCTTGCGAAGTTCTTTTTTTGCCAGCTGAGCCTCCGGATTATTCACAGGAGCTTTAGGTTTTGGCTGCTCTTTTTTGGTTTCCTTAGGCGCAGAAGCTAGTGGAGCGGCTACTTGTCGCGCTCTCCACTCTTCGTATTCGGCATAAGTTCCCAAGTATTCCTTGATCTCATGATTCTCAATGTACCAGATTTTATTCGCTACGCCACGAATGAAATGTCTATCGTGAGATACAGTTACGAATGTTCCCTCGTATTGCTGAAGTGCTTGGATTAAGATATTAACCGACTGAAAATCCAGGTGATTAGTAGGCTCATCGAGTAGCAGAAAATTAGATTCTGAGATCAAGGTCTTAGCTAAAGCAACTCGTGATTTTTCACCTCCGGAAAGTACCTTTATCTTTTTGAAAACTTCCTCATTGGTAAATAGAAAGCATCCCAATACTCCCCGAAGCTCCATCTCTGATTTGGCACTCCCCGCCTGAGCCATCTCTTGGAGGATCTCATTATCCAAGGTCAACGCCTCCAGCTGATGTTGCGCAAAGAACGATTTGACCACATTATACCCTTCAGTTCTCCCTTTGATATCTTTCTCTGAGCCATCGATGATTCTTAGCAAAGTGGATTTCCCTTTACCATTGGCTCCGATCAAGGCAATTTTATCCCCTCTTTCGATACGGGCTGTGGTATTTTTTAGAATTACATTATCCCCATAAGCCTTGGAGATATTATCTAATGTCACTACATCTCTACCTGATTGCTTCGAAAATTTGAATTTAAAATTCACCGAAACCTCATCGCTCACTACCTCATGCACTCGTTCCAATCTATCTAGTGCCTTGATTCGCGACTGAACCTGATTGGATTTGGTAGCTTTAGCCCGGAAACGCTCGATGAACTTCTCGGTCTGCTTGATCATCTGCTGTTGATTATCATAGGCATTCTGTTGGATTTCCATCCGCTCCACCTTTTCCTCTTTATAGAAAGAATAGTTCCCCGCATACAAAGTCAGCGTATTGCTCGCTACCTCCACGGTACTAGAGATGCAATTATCCAAAAAGGTCTGATCGTGGGAAACCACAATCACGGCACCTTCATAATTCTTCATGTAGTTCTCCACCCATTCGATGGAAGGCAGGTCCAAGTGGTTGGTAGGCTCATCGAGCATGAGAAGAGATGGCTTTTCGAGCAACAACTTCGCTAGCATCACACGCATTCTCCACCCTCCAGAGAAAGTACGGAGAGGTTTATTCAAGTCAGCCGATTTGAACCCAATACCTTCTAGAACTTCCTCAGCCTTAGCTTTAATCGTGTAACCTTCATTCGCTTCAAATCTTTCCTGAAGAAAAGCCAGCCTATTGATAATCTCCTCCGAGTAGTCGGTTTCCATCTTTTTCAAGACCTCATCGATCTCATCCTGAAGTGCCAAAGTTTCCTTGAAAGCTGCCAAAGCCACATTCAAAATGCTATCATCAGACTGATAAGAAAGTAAATCCTGGTTCAAAAATCCAATGGTACAGTCTTTCGCCTTCTGGACTTCACCAGAACTTGGCTGATAATCCCCGTTAATAATTTTCAATAAGGTGGATTTTCCTGTACCATTTTGACCCACAAGACCGATTTTGTCTTTAGGCTTGATGTGCAGGTTGGCATTTTCGTAGAGCGGACGCCCTCCGATGAAATAAGAAAGATTGGAAATCGATAACATGGCGCAAAATTAACCATTAACCCGCTCATAACCTTTTCAATCCCAAACATTCTGAATGTTTCTTAACTTAGTACAAATATGAAACGACCAATTATGAAATATTTATCAAAGAATTCAATCATACTAGGAGCAGCCATTACGCTCTGGACTTTTGGCTGTGGCCACGAACAAAGATCTGAAGCACAAGGCATTATCAACGCTGATGGCGCTAGCAAAGAAAATATCAGTAATGCTAAAGCTGAGGTAAAGCTTGACAAAATCATCCTCCCACCAAATTTCAAAATAGATGTCTGGGCAGCGGATATTCCGAATGCCAGATCTCTTGCTCTATCTGAAGATGGAATTGTTTTCGTAGGAAATCGTCAGGGGAAAAAGGTTTATGCGGTCGTCGATGAGGATGGTGACGGTAAGGCGGACACAAAATATACCTTGGCCGATGGCCTGCAAATGCCCAATGGTGTCGCTTATAAGAACGGCGATCTCTATGTAGCCGAAGTAAGCAGAATTTTGAGATTTAAAGACATTAAAAATAATTTAGAAAATCCATCCTATGAGGTGATCTATGAAGGATATCCTACAGAAGCGCATCATGGATGGAAATTCATTGCTTTTGGTCCTGACGGAAAATTGTACGTGCCGGTAGGCGCTCCTTGTAATATCTGTGAGTCAGAGGAGATATTCGCATCGATCACGAGAATTGATGTAGATTCATCAAATCCAACTCCTGAGATAGTAGCGCATGGTGTGAGAAATTCCGTGGGATTCGACTGGGACCCCAAAACAGGAGATCTATGGTTCACCGACAACGGACGTGATATGATGGGCGACAATATACCGGAATGTGAACTAAATCATCTCAGCAGCGACGGCCAGCATTTTGGCTACCCTTATTGGCATGAAGGAACTGTAAAAGATCCTGACTTCGGGGATAAAGGTGGGCCAGCTAGTGAGTATATAGCTCCTGCCGCCAAGCTTGGCCCTCACGTAGCTCCCTTGGGAATGAGATTCTATGAAGGTGAAATGTTTCCTACGCCATATAAAGACCGAGTGATTATCGCCAAGCATGGCTCCTGGAATAGAAGCAAAAAATCCGGCTATGTGGTTACTTCCCTTCAAGTAAATGGTAACAATGCCTCAGATGAGCAGGATTTCGCTACGGGTTGGCTAGACGAAGAATCTCAAAAAGCTTGGGGTCGCCCAGTGGATGTGCAAGAATTGAATGATGGAAGTTTGTTGATTTCCGACGATATGGCTGGAGTGATCTATAGAGTCACTTACTCAGCGAAATAATCCATTAAAAAAGGGGAGCGATTTGCTCCCCTTTTTTGATTATTTCAACCAATCCGGCTTGGTAGTCACCACCTCAGCCTGAAGCTGATTTAGCAGATTATATAAGCCAAAGTAGGTTCTGTTCACGTAGAGTCCATGTCTGGAACCACGAGCTTGATTTGACTTTTTGAACATCTTGTCGTTGGAGATTCTGTCTCCTAACTCAAATATCCTTTGAAAGAAACTATCATCCGAAAAGTCAAAGGTATCGACATGGAAAGGTTTTCCGAGCAAGGTGATCATCTCCCTAAAGATAGATTTGAAGTATGCTTGCTCAGTAGGGCTGTCTTTCGCTGAAATAAATTCCAAGTCAAAGAATATCTGATCCAATTCTGAATTGTTAATCAACAATTCCTTTTTGATCAAGGCAAAGTATCCTTGATAGAACTCCTCCGGAATCACCTTCACACATCCAAAATCTATAATTCCAAGCTGATCATTCTCCTGAATGATAAAATTACCCGGATGTGGATCTGCGTGAACAGTCTTGAGGTTATGAACTTGATGATGATAAAAATCCCAAAGCGCCTGACCGATCTGATTTCTGGATTCCTGACTAGGATTAGTTTCTAGCCATTCTTTGATATGTTGCCCTTCGATCCAATCCATGGTGATGATTCGCTCAGCACTTAGGTCATCGTAATAGTTCGGGAATTTTAGATTCGCGATATGACTGCATTCTCCTGAGATCTCTCTAGACCTTCTGACTTCCAGCACATAGTCCGTTTCCTCCAGCAGCTTCTCCTCCACTTCTTCCATGTAATGATCAAGCTCACGCTCGTTCATATTCAATAGTCGCAAAGCGAAGGGACGCACAAGTTTCAAATCCGAGCTTACCGAATCCGCGATACCGGGATACTGAATCTTCACTGCCAACTTTTTATCTCCCAAAGTTGCCTGATGAACTTGTCCAATAGAAGCCGCATTTACCGCAGATTTGGTGAAGGTATCGAAAATTTGCTCTGGGGATTGGCTGAAATACTTCTGAAAGGTCTTTACTACCAATGGGTAAGAAAGCGGTGGCGCAGAATACTGAGCCATGGTAAATTTGTCCTGATATGCCCTTGGTAGAAGATTCTTATCCATGGACATCATCTGAGCAACTTTTAGCGCCGAGCCTTTCAACTGACTGAGAGAAGCATAAATGTCGGTGGCATTATTCAGATGCAATTCTTCCTTATCCATGGAAGGATTCACCATTTTCTTGGCGTAATGCTTCACGTAATTGCCGCCTACTTTTGCTCCTGTCGAGATAAACTTGGCAGCTCTCTGCACTTTTGAAACAGGAATCGCCTGTTGTTCATTTAATTGATCTGTCATAGTTTATTTGGACTGATACATGAATTTCGCAAAATCCAAAAAGGAATCTAGCGCACTTTTACCCATCAGGTCAAAGGCCAAATTCACGGACTTTTCAATAGCAGCATCTGTTTTTTCAAACCTCGGTGAGCGATCATCCAACCAATACTTGAACACAAAACCTACCTGAATCCAAAGTGCCTCATCGTATCGATCAGAGATCACAGGTCGGCTAGCTATCTCTTCTGTTTCTTTGCCTTCAAGAATTATCTCGTTGGCAAAGTCCTTAAATTTCGCTTTGAACTCCTTTGTCTCCTTTGGCAAACTGGCTAAGGACATGGGCTTATTATGGTATAGGCTAAGCAGGTAAGATCGGTTCTTTTTCAATTCCTCTATCCAAGTGAATAGAAAACTCAAGAACTTCTCTCTCGCAGAATATTCATTGAAGACCCCTTGCGCTTCAATTGCTGCTAGCGTTTCGTCAAAAATATCTACCAGAACTGTGGATTTAATGGATTCAAAAGAAGTGAAGTAGGTATAGAAATCCTCTTCCTTCATCTTCAAATCCTTGGCAAATTTGAATACTGACTTAGGCAAATCACCATGCTCGAGCACATGATTCTTAAATCCTTCTAAAATCAGCTTTCTATAGTCCTTCTTGGTAGTTTTCTTTATTGTGGTACTTTCCATGGTATTTCATTTATACAATTCCGTAACAGGCAAGAGCCCTAACAGGTTTAGAAATAGATAAAAAACATTGGGATATGGATTGAATTTTCCGAATCGGAATGAGGAGAATCGTGGTTAAAGAAAGGAACGGTAAGCTTAATTCAAAAAAACTCCGGGATTAATGCGGTGATTCTCAAAGGTCAAATCCAACTATTACTGTACTATTGATTAAAAATCCTTACAACTTCGGATACAAATTCACCAAATAATGGTTGCAAAACCAGGTTTTGTTCTTCTCCTTAAATTCTACTTCCCGCAGATATACCCTTCCGTCTAGGACTCCAAATGGCTGCTCAATCGAGGAAGCTAAGAAATAGAAGTTTCTCAGCTCAGTGTCCAAGGCATTGATTCTATATTCTTTCCCTGTGTCCAGCACAGCATAGACTCTATCTAGCTTTCGGTCATAGAAGGCAAACCAAGCCTGACTTTTCTTTTCCAGCGGAGGAAAAGTATGACTTTGGAACTTACCTGTGTCCGTAGTGTAAGTAAGAAAGCGATTCTTCAATGGAAGGTTGAAAATAAATCCATCTTTTGTTGCAATGATGCTATATCGAAAAATACTTGTTGAGCTATAGGTTTCAGGAGTACCTTTCAATTTCCAATACCAATTTTTAGAAGCTTCCTTATACTTCGAATCTTCATAGAATTCATGTGTTCCAAGTTCCCAATCATACACCCAAAAATCAGCATGATTCAAGTATTTCATTTCACTTCGGTAACCTATAGTGAATCTGCCTAAGTTGATTAATACATGATCTTCCAAAAAGGACTTTGGGATAGAAGGCTTCTCTTTTGAGATTTTCTTTTCTAAAAGTTCAAATTTACCACTATCCACACTAACGAGCGATGTACCATAGTTATGCACAATCATAAATTCATTGGTTGACGCTTCAACTATCATTTGAATAGATATAAAACTTCCTTGCTCAACCCGATCTTTATCTAAAAAAAGCAGATTAATGCTTAGACTATCTACGATCAAATTATTTCTATTTAAAAGAACAAGATCTTTAGGTCTCGTGGCATTGTACCGTAGGCCAATGGCATAATCCTCATCTACCCACATCATGTTGGTGATTATCTCATTGACATTTCCGTAGAACATATTATCCAAAGATGGTACGAGCTTGAGTTCTAAAGATTCCGAATCGGACTGAGCGAAGCTTACATACGACTTAAAGAACACTAGTACGAAGACATAGAGAAAGTACTTTTGCATAGCCTTAGAAGATAGAATAATACCTGTTCATAATAAATTGATCGTCACTGCTGCGATCTGAAAGTTTGGACAAAAAGCCTTGCTCAAAAGGAATTTGATGCATAAATGCGTTCCCTTCAAAGACCTCGTCAGTTTCCTTCACCTCAAGAAGATTCAGTTTGCTATCAAAGATCATGGCAAAAGCTTTTTTGGACTTACATTCTCCCTCTAGTCCTTTTTCACATTCCCAATACATTCGTACGAAGTGAACCGCCTTGGCTACATAGAAAAAATCTCCATAATATGAATTGAACTTATTATAATTCATGATACCCTCCTGATCGAAATCATTCATATCATAGCGCAAAGGTTCCCCAAGGATGAAACTTGGAATGCTACCGCACTTCTCTCCCAGATACTCTCCCTCCAATGAGTAGAGATATAGGTTTGGATCCATGGAAAAAGACAACACAATAAAATCGCCAACTCTCTCTACAATAGGATGACTGAGGTAAAAAGGCAAAAGATAGTTCTCCTCACTCGCGTACATTCCCTCATACTTACCAAACACTTGGACAAACTCCTTTGTCGCCAAGCTAAACTCTCCAATAGCTGGAAAATCTTTCTTTTCTTTGGTGAAATACCATTGATCCTGCTGCCTCAGCGGGATGATAAAACTATTTCGGTCAGGAATATATTCGAAATCCATCCCAAAACCTCCATACAAACCAAAGTTGGAGAAGCCTTCCATCGGCATTTCCCACAGATCCTCCACATATAGATTGTATGTATCCAAAAGCTCTCCGCCACTATTGATCAAGTGAATCGAAGGGAAATGAAAATCACTGACAAAAATACTATCCTTACTTACAACCTGAATACCCGAGGGGAAATCAAAAAAATTTGGATCCAATGGCACTTCACCGATAAACTGACGATTTCTCAAATCTATGATCTTTATTTTCATCTTAGGCTTATCCGCTAGTACATAAAGCAAGGAATCCTGATAGAGATATGAGCTTCGAATCGCACCTCCAAAATTATCTGGGGCGAGTATGTCAAGATCAGATACCTGCTCAAATTGTGAAACTTCTATGCTCGAATTGCACTCTCCCTCATCTTGAATTTCCTTGTCGGAACAAGAAAACATCATCAACGAAAGGAGCAAAACAATAGAAATTGTGTTTTTATCTAAAGTCATAGGAAAGATTTATTTATATGGTAAAGTGAGCTAGTTGAACTAAAAAAAAGATAGGTTGAGAATATCCCGACCTATCTTAATTATAAATTAACTTTGAGCTGGAAATTCGTCACCAACTCTACATTGATTTAACCACCAATGTGTCATACACACTTCTCCTCCATTAGGAACAGGAACTTTATGTCCTTGCTGCAAAAATGGACCAGCTTCTACTTTTTGGCTGTCGCTCATATTGAATGAAAGCGCGAGGGCGAAAACAAACTCCACAACTAGGATTTTTCTGATAAAATAATGTTAAATGGTTAAAAATAAGAATACAGTTTAAAATCTATAAATTATTTCCTTTCAACCAAAATAATTTTTTATTCGAAAGATTAACTAGTTGAAAATCAGTGAATTTATTTTTTAATGATTAGTTTTCAAACATCTACAAACCTTATTCATAACTGATTACAATAGGCAAATTATTGATAGGAACTGGAAAAATTAAAAACCTACCCACACTTTATAATCAAGATTTGTTGTATCAAGTAACTCCTAATTCACAAATCAAAATCCCCCGTCCCACTCTTTCATGGCTCGATTAAATACACACTCATTATTTAATCCAACCCTTCGAGTCAGGTCATATTATTTAGGGCTTTCAGTTTAATATTACAAAAATATATCATTGTAACTGCTTTTCTCTGCGTCACCCTCCGCGTGCTCCGCGGTTAAAAAAAAAACCGAAGTGATGAGCTTCGGTTTAGAAATATTGGTTGGGAAAGTGTTATCCCTTCACTTTTTCTATCACCAAATTATGATTGGTGTAAATACAGATATCCGCAGCGATATTGAGACTTTCACGGACCATTTCCTCTGCGGTCATGTGAGAGGCAAACTGCTTCATGGCTCGAGCTGCAGATTGTGCATACATGCTTCCTGATCCAATAGCCGCTATTTCCATATCTGGTTCGATCACGTCACCATTTCCAGAAATAATCAAAATATCGTCCTTGTCCGCCACGATCATCATGGCTTCCAGCTTAGAAAGCATACGATCCGTCCTCCATTCTTTGGCAAGCTCCACCGCAGAGCGCTTCATATTATTACCAAAAGCTCCGAGCTTCTCCTCGAATTTTTCTAATAATGTAAATGCATCGGCAGTCGATCCTGCAAAACCTGTAACGATCTTACCGCCTTGCAAAACTCTCAATTTCTTTACACTGCTCTTAGCGACTGTGTTCCCTAAAGTCGCCTGACCGTCTGCTCCGATCACTACTTCTCCATTATGTCTGATCGCTACTACGGTTGTTGATTTTATTCTTGTCATGTGATTTTTTTTCTCGTGGTCAATTAGCTTGTTATCCTAGAAAAATTATTCCCCTAAAACTCAAGTCTTCTCATCTAGCTAAAAGCGTACAAAAAGCAAAAAGTCCTGAAATCAGGACTTTTTGGCAGTTTGATATATTTCCTAAACCAGTATTCTTACTGGATCTTCTAGCAAGTTTTTCAACGTGATCAAGAATGCAGCTCCTATAGATCCATCTACTACTCTATGGTCGCAAGACAAAGTCACCTTCATCAAATTACCGATTTGCATCTGGCCATCTTTCACGATTACAGTTTCCTTGATACCTCCTACTGCTAGGATACAGGCATCTGGCGGATTGATGATGGCTGTGAATTCATCCACTCCGAACATGCCCAAGTTAGAGATCGTGAAGGTATTTCCCTCCCAATCCTTTGGCTGAAGTTCTTTATTCTTAGCTTTTCCACCTAGGCTTTTTGCCTGTGTAGAAATCTGTGAAAGTGAAAGGCTGTCAGCAAATCTGATCACCGGAACCAAAAGACCTTCGTCCACAGCTACTGCCATACCGATATGGATATGGTCATTGTATCTGATCTTGTCGCCTAGCCAGCTAGAGTTCACTTTAGGATGCTGGCGCAAAGCTGCTGCTGTAGCTTTGATCACCATATCGTTGAATGAAATCTTCACAGGTGAGATTTCATTCATGCTTTTTCTAGCTTCGATTGCCTTGTCCATGTTTATTTCCATGGTCACGTAGAAGTGCGGTGCACCAAACTTACTTTCGCCAAGTCTCTTTGCTATCGCTTTTCTCATCTGAGAAACCTTCTCTTCTTTGAAGCTTTCCACTCCTAGACCAGGAGCTGCAGTTCCTACAGCTTGTCCACCTTGAGGGGCAGCAGCAGGAACAAAATTCTCCACGTCTCTTTTCACCACTCTCCCCCCTTCGCCAGAACCACTGACTGTGCGGATATCTATGCCTTTATCTTCAGCCATTTTCTTGGCCAAAGGTGATGCTTTCAATCTATCACCGTCCGCTGTAGTGCTCGGAGCACTGCTTGCAGTAGATGCAGCAGAAGCTTTAGGTGCTTCCTCTTTTTTCTCTTCTTTAGCTGGCTCTGATTTCGCTTCAGCTGGTGCTTCGGAAGACTCAGATTTTTGAGCTTTCAAAAGCTTTTCAAAATCAGCTCCTTTTTCACCGATTACAGCGATTACACCATCCACAGCTACACTATCTCCTGCCTCTACTCCTATATAAAGCAACACGCCGTCATCATAAGACTCCAGTTCCATAGTTGCTTTGTCGGTTTCAACCTCAGCGATGATCTCTCCAGACTTGACCTCATCTCCTACTTTCTTCAACCAAGTCGCAATCGTTCCCTCTTGCATGGTATCGGACATTTTTGGCATCGTGATCACCGTGGCGTTGATGTTTGACACATCGATTTTTTCCTCTTTGGATTCAGCTTTGGCAGGCTCAGCTTTTTTCTCTTCAGCTTTTGGAGCTTCCTCTTTCTTTTCTGATTTAGGTGCATCACCACCATCCAGTAGATGCTGATAATCCTCTCCTTTCTCTCCGATCACAGCGATTATACCATTCACAGGCACTGCGTCCTTTTCTTTCACTCCAATATATAGAAGCACACCCTCTTCGTAGGACTCCAGCTCCATAGTTGCTTTGTCGGTCTCCACCTCAGCCAGAATATCTCCTGGTTTCACTGAATCTCCAACTTTTTTCAACCAAGCAGCAATCACACCCTCTTCCATGGTGTCGCTCATTTTAGGCATTCTTATTATTTCGGCCATAGGTTATTCCGCGCTAGTTCGTTTTAAAGTGTCCAAAAATAGTTTTTATAATGGCTTTATTCAAATTTAAAACTAGTAATTTCCCCAAGCATTTCAGTCTTCTAACCCTATCCATCTGATATGCCTTTATTAGAAAACAGCATCTATACTAGGCCCAAGTGGCTGTTTAACGGACACTTAGAGACTATTTACCCTTCCTTATTTCGCAAAGTTTCTGTTCAACCTCCTGTCCAAGAGAGAATATCCACTCATGATGGAGATTTTCTAGATCTGGATTGGTATAGGCAAAACACATCAAAATTGGTCATCATAAGCCATGGTCTCGAAGGCAACAGCACGCGAGCGTACATGCTAGGAATGGTCAAAACTTTTCTTGCAGAAGGATATGATGTCCTCACCTGGAACTTCCGCAGCTGTAGCGAGGAGATGAATAAGCAGGTGATTTTTTACCATTCAGGCGCTACTTATGATTTGGATCAGATCGTCAGCCATGCTTATGATCAGTACGAGGAGATAAGTCTAGTCGGATTTAGTTTAGGAGGTAATTTGACTTTAAAATATTTAGGTGAAAAAGGAGATACAATTTCCAAGATTCGAAAAGGAGTAGCAATATCTGTCCCTTTGCATCTGGCGAGTTCCTCCAAAAAAATATCTGAAACTGCCAATACCCTTTATTCCCAGCGTTTTTTGCGAAGCTTAAAAAAGAAAGTAATCGAAAAATCATCCGCTCATCCCGGCCAAATCCCAGTAGATGCGCTTAGGAATATTAAAACTTTGGCTGATTTTGATGATTTTTTCACCGGACCACTTCATGGCTTTGCCGATGCACAGGAATATTATGAGGAGAACTCTTCTCTTTACTTTTTGGATCGAATCAAAGTCCCCACATTGATTCTAAACGCAGTAAATGACCCATTTTTGAGCGAGCAATGCTTTCCAAAAACCTTGGCAAAATCACTGGATCAAGTGTATTTCGAATACCCAAACCATGGAGGCCATGTGGGTTTTTCTCCGGAAAATTCCTCAAAAGCTTATTACTCTGAGTGTCGGGCAGTTGAATTTATAAGCACGGTTATCTAACTTCCTGCCAATTATATAGCTATAAATTATGTGTGGACGATATTCCCTTAGCAAAAGTAAAGAAGAACTAGAAAAGCGATTTGAAGCAGAAATGCTAACAGATCCCAAACCCAGATTCAATATCGCTCCCACCCAATTGGTACCGGTAATCACTTCGCAAAGCCCCAAAGGTTTTTCGTATTTCTATTGGGGTATCACGCCCGACTTTGGAAAAAATAGACCTGTCGCTCAAAAACTCATCAATGCAAAAGCAGAAACCGTTAATGAGAAAATATCATTTAAAACTGCATTTAGACAGCGAAGATGCATTGTTCCTGCAGATGGATTTTACGAATGGAAGCGACTAGGCAAGAAAACTTCCGTCCCTTATCGGTTTACTTTGCGGGAGAATGAGCTTTTTTCCTTCGCTGGAATATGGGAGGAATTTGAAACGGTAAACGGCGAATCCCAACATACTTTTTTGATTCTGACTACCCAGCCAAATTCTGTAGTGTCGGAGATTCACGACAGAATGCCCGTAATTTTAGACAGAAATGCTGAGAAAAAATGGCTTGATTCCTACACGGATGAAACTGACCTGCTCAGCTTGCTCCAACCCTATCCTGCTGATGCTATGTTGAGTTACACCGTTTCTCCTTTGGTAAACTCAGTGCAAAATGACAGTCCCGCTATCATCCGCAAGACCTCCCCTATGGATCAGCATGGGAATTACACGCTCTTCGGTTAATTCTACCGTTGATCATTCCCTTTTTTGCTAGACTAAATTGATCTAGCGATATTGGCAGTCCATTGAAAGAAAACCCAAATAGACATGCAAAAATCCCGGATTTTAGGAGTTGGCCACTATGTACCAGAGCGAAGTGTAACTAATCACGAACTCTCTGAGATGATGAATACTAATAATGAGTGGATCGTCGAAAGAACAGGCATAGAGTCGCGTCATTGGTTCACTCCAGGGGTGGACACGGTCACAAGTATGTCTAAGATCGCTTCTGAAATGGCTATGAAAAGAGCTGGAGTACAAGCCTCAGAGATAGATTTTATTGTTTTCGCTACCATCACTCCGGATTATTTTATCCCTGGAAACGGCGTTTTGCTTCAGAGAGAACTGGGCGTGGGAACCATCGGTGCCTTGGATATACGCAATGCCTGTTCAGGATTTATCTATGCACTTTCCATTGCTGACCAGTTCATCAAAACAGGGATGTACAAAAAAATCCTGGTGGTAGGTGCTGAGATCCAATCTTCCGCTTTGGATAAAAGTGACGAAGGTCGCTCTAGCTCAGTGATTTTTGCCGATGGAGCAGGAGCAGTTGTTCTTGGAGCCGTAGAATCCGATCAGCCTGGAATTCTTTCTACTCATTTACATTCACAAGGCGAATATGCCGAAGAATTGTATTGCAGCGATCCTGGCAGTAGCAGAGAAGTGCGTATTTCACCTGAAATGATTGAAAATGGAAATTTCTTTTTGAAAATGAACGGAAATGCGGTTTTCAAACATGCCGTAGTACGATTTATGGAAGTGATCAAGGAAGCTCTAGACGCAAATAACTTAGATCAATCTGCTATTGATTTACTCGTTCCTCACCAAGCAAATCTTCGCATCAGTCAATACATCCAAAAGCAATTGGGACTTCCTGACGAAAAAGTGTTTAACAACATCATGACCAAAGGAAATACCACAGCAGCTACTATTCCGATTGCACTGAGTGAAGCTTGGGAACAAGGAAAAATCAAGGAAGGCGATTTGATTTGTCTAGCTGCATTTGGCTCTGGATTCACTTGGGCATCCGCGTTACTTCAATGGTAAATGGCTGAAAACCCCGAAATTATTGACCTTGACCTGTGGCTTGACAACCAAATATTTGCTCGACAAAACAAACTAAAGTCTATATTTTGGGATATGCTGAATGATATAGGCAATTCCTATGATGCGACCACACTCACTCAGCTTCACTCGGAAAGTCGTGGTGTCAAATTATCCAAAGGCAATGAGCTCGAAGGATGCCCTTATCAAGTGTTAGATTTAATTCGGGATTTTGATCCAGCTATGGGTTTGAATATCCGGGTATTGAATTGGTTTGGACACGGTTTATTTCTTTTCGTTTTGGTTGGGAAGAATCATCCAAAAGCTCCCTTAGTCCAACTTGCAGAATACAAGTGGTCATTCGACCTCTCATCGACTCCTTGGGAATATTCAGAAATAATACTCAACAAGGCGTCCACCAATAATCCCACGGCAAAGCAATTTAAAAATTCTAACTTTTGTCAATGGCACAAACCCATCCAAAGTTCAAATCAAATCTCTTTGATTCAATCGCGCATTGCGTATGAACTAAATAAATTGATATTCTTATTATCCTAAACAATGAGATAAATTGAGAATTAACTTATTTTTAAACAGGAATCGTGTTCAATCGTACACTATTCTGGTTAATCTTTTGAAGGATTCAGAAAACCCGCTGAATCCTAAAAAAACAAACATATGAAATACATCCTTTTCGCATTATTGATTTTCAGTACGCCTCTTTTTGGCCAAGAAAGCAACCTCGTCAGACAATACAATTCAGATTCCACACTGATGGCTACAGGGATCATGACAGGCTCATCGAGGGAAGGCTTATGGAAATACTTCAACCCTAAAACTAACACCCTGTTGACCGAAGGTATTTTCAAAAATGGCGTCAGAGATGGGAATTGGACAAGTTTTTTCCCTGATGGAAAAAGAAAAGTAGTGGCAGAATACAGAGAAGGAATTCTCTTTGGACCTTCCAAAATGTATGATGCTGATGGAGCGCTGAAAAAAGAAATGATATTTCAGGACTCCTTGATAGTCGGAAAATACGTGGAATATTTCGGCAAAACCGGCATGCCGTCTTACATCGATCCTTCCCAAGTCATGATAGAAGGGCAATATGAAAATAGTAAGAAAACTGGTCAATGGGTTCAATACTATGACAACGGAGAGGTTGCAGTCCGAGAGTTTTTTGTCAAGGGATTGAAAGAGGGACCTTATTTAGAATATGATACTCAAGGGTTATTAATTACAGAAGGAGTTTATAAAGCAGGAGAACTGGAAGGTTCATTTAAGCGATTGACCTACCCCAACCTCGTGGTGGAAGAAGGCAATTACTCCAATGGAAAAAAAGTAGGTGAATGGACACGGTATTTTGTAGGCACCAAATCCAAGGAGTCAGAGGAGTTTTATGACAACAATGGCAATCGTATTGGTACTTGGAAATATTACTATGACAACGGTCGACTAGCCAGGATTGAGCGTTATGAAAATGGCATTGCGGTGGGTACTTGGGAGGAATACTTTCCAAATAAGGAAATAGCAAAACGTAAAACGTACGAACTGGGAGTTCCAGTAGGGGATTATGTAGAGTACCACAGCTCAGGGAATGTTTCAGTCTCCGGCCAATACGTAACCGGTATGAAGACGGGCATTTGGAAAAACTTTTTTCCCGATGGGGAAATATACTCTATCGGTGAATACAGAAACGACCTCAAAACAGGCCTTTGGAAGTATTTTAACAAAATAGGAATTTTAGTTGCGGAAGGTGAGTACATACTCGGATTAGAGGACGGTCAGTGGGTTTACTATTACGATGGTGGTCAACTGAAATCTGTCGGAAGCTATAAGATTGGCTTCGAGGACGGGATTTGGGGTCTTTTCTACGACAACAAACAACTCACTCAAGAGGAATTCTGGGACAATGGCCGCTTGATGAACGTCAGTGCCTACAATTCTTACGACGGAAGTGATAAGCAAGATCCTGGTACGTTGAAAGACGGAAACGGTACCAGAATTACTTATTACGTCAATGGTAAAAAAGAATCAGAAGGCAAATACGTAGCTGGAAAAGCAGATGGCAACTGGATTTTTTATCACGAGAATGGAAGAAAAGCTTCTGAAGGCCAAATGAAAGATGGAAGGAAAGAAGGACCATGGAGATATTATAATCCAGCTGGACGACTTGAGGATCTTATCAACTTTAAAAACGACGAAATCCAAGAGGAGTCATTGACTAATTTGATAAAAATGATGGACCAATAACATTTTGCTTCTTCAAGCTGTTTACCTCCAAAAGACCTTATGTTTGGATTATTCAAAAAGAAATCAGAAAAAGAGAAACTTCAAGAAGCTTATGCTAAAAAATTAGCTGAAGTTCACAAAGCCTCACTGGTCAATAGAAAAGAATCTGACCGCCTAGCCGCAGAAGCTGAAGAGATAGCGAAAAAAATAGAAGCATTGTAATAGTTTAAAACTCGGGCAAATCCCGAGTTTTTTCATATGATTATCCGCTTTTCTACCAGTAAGGTGGAATAAGCAATGTAGCAAATGTTAAACTTAAGAATTGAGACCGCTTCGGTCATCGGTCTTCCAACCAGATTAGCAAGGAATATAAGGTGACTGGCATTAGTGCGGATAATCATATTTTTTATTTTCTAGCATAGTCATCCTGCAACCTTACAATATCTTCTTCATTAGAAGGATTCTCAGGATCTACGTGCATCCATATCTCTGCTACAATCCCCCAAGCACCCAAGCCTACCAAACGATGGCGCTCGCCTTGTGTCAGTGAAATAGTGGTACCAAGGTCCATTTTAACCAAATCCCCTTCCTCGTCCGTGTCGCTTCGCACAATACCCGATTCTCCACTGATTAACTTCCAAAGCTCAGCCCTACGGAAGTGATATTGCCATGAGAGGCGCGCGTCTGGAGCTACTAACAGTAACTTAGGGCTCAACTTCTGCTCAAGCTGCTCCTCAGACAAGACTACGTCTGCAAAAAACATAGCTCTAAATTCTCTGATCTGACTCTCGTCCAGCACAAAAAAACCACCCCAGGGCCTAGTCTGGTCGATTTTTGAAATTCTAAATCCCTTTTCAACAAGAAAATCTTCCGCCTTCTTGAAAACTTCTTCTTTGCTCAGGCCATTAGTTATGTCTATCAAATTCATAGTTTCTTCTTCTTATAATGTTCAAAAATAAATAAATCATCCTGAAAAACGAATCTCATACAACTCCCTTACATTCGGAATCTTTTAGGAAAAACAGGTAGCCTCTTCACAAGAATTCCATGAATTCTAACAAATTAAACTGATGTTATCTTATTTTTTTAAAAAAGTATTTTTTTGAAAATTAAAAATTGCCGTAATTCAGGAATAACTTAGACCTATGCACTTAATTAACCCTCAAGAAGTAATCGACAAAATGGATGGAGTGGTAGAAATAAAAAGCTACCTGAACAAAATTAAGATTATTAAGAACCTATATACGAAAGGCGCAAACACCGCCAGCGAGATTTGTGCTGAAGTGGGAATATCTCTTCCTACAGTGAATTCCTTACTGAGCGACCTGATCACCAGCGGAGAAGTAATCAAGCAAGGACGAGCGGAGTCCCAAGGTGGACGCAAGCCAGACTTATACAGACTAGCTCCAGACGCGTTTTATGTGCTATCTGTTGACATATCAAAGTTCAACATGAACATGGCACTGTACTCTTGTAACCACACAATAGTCACTGAGAAAGCATCCCACAGGATCAACCTAGATAATGAAAAGGAGACCTTTGAGCAGATCTGTGGTCTAATTGATTCCTATTTGATTAAAACAGGAATTCCAGCTGAAAAAATAATTGCAATAGGATTTTCTATGCCAGGCTTGACTGACTCAGTAGGTGGCGTTAATTATACCTATTTAAGATTTGGGGAAAAAACGCTGCTTGAAAATCTGGAGCAGAGGTTTTCAAAGAAAATCTTTCTGGAAAATGACGCTAGGGCAATGACTTTAGCCGAATTTAAGTTTGCCACTGATCATCACTACAAAAATGTGCTCGGTCTCTTTATTGGCTGGGGAATAGGTTTGGGGATCATCATCGACGGCAAATTGTACCAAGGTGCGTCGGGTTTTGCGGGAGAGTTCAGTCATTCTCCTATCTTTGAATCCAGAGACGTGACCTGCACGTGTGGAAAAAAAGGATGTCTGGAGGCTGTTGCTTCTGGAACAGCTATAGTCAAAATGGCTGAGGCAGCCATCAAACTTGACAAAGACAGCATACTGGCTAGGTTGGCTAGAAATCAAGAAGGAAGCATCATGCCAAACTTAGTGGTAGAAGCGGCCCTTTCCGGAGACCAACGGGCCATTACCATACTCTCAGAAGCTGGTTTGGACTTAGGCAGAGGAATATCCATGCTCATTCAGCTGCTCAACCCAGAGTTAATAATCATCGGCGGATCTGTAGCCGAGGCAAATCAATATCTTATCACCCCTATCCAACAAGCTTTGAACATCTACAGCATGGCCAAATCCCGCGAAAAGTCCCAGCTAGCCCTTTACCAACTCGGTGAAGATGTGGGACTATTAGGAGGAGTGGCGGTAGTGAATGACAAGCTTTTCGAGGATTTAATCATGGGCTAATCTATAGCACCCTAAACTCTCATGCGTTTCCTATTAAAATCCCAAACAGTCGCGAAGCTGATTCTAGGATCTCTCTTATTTCTACAGTCAGGAAACTACCTAATCGCTCAATCTGCTTCTGGTGGATTTGAAAAAGTCTCGAACAAGAAGGCTGGAATCACTTTCAAAAATCAGCTGAAAGAGGATGAGAAGAATAATATACTTCGCTATGAGTATTTCTATAATGGAGGCGGCGTGGCCGTCGGTGATTTAGACAATGATGGCCTGGAAGACTTGTTTTTCACGGCAAACATGGCTGACAATAAAGTCTATAGGAACCTGGGAAATTGGAAATTTGAAGATAAAACCAAAGCAGCAGGAGTAGCAGGAAAAAACATCTGGACCACTGGTGTCAGTATGGCAGATGTCAATGGGGATGGGTTCCTGGATATTTATGTCTGTTATTCTGGAAAAGGAAAACCTGCCGAAAGAGAAAACGAACTCTGGATCAATCAAGGCAATTTCACCTTTACTGACGAAGCAAAAGCCTATGGCCTAGCCGATCCATCCAATAGCACGCAAGGCTTATTTTTTGATTTTGACAAAGACGGAGACCTAGATCTTTACCTACTCAATCACCACATTCAGGTGATCAATGAGCTGGAATTCAGCGACACAAAAAAAATCCGACATCCCTATGCCGGAGATAAACTGTTCCGGAATGACGGAGGCAAATTCACCGATATAAGTGAGCAAGCAGGCATAAAAGGCTCAGCACTGGGTTTTGGTTTGGCTGTGATTTCATCAGATATTAATCAAGATGGATGGCTGGACATCCTTGTCACGAACGATTACATAGAGCCTGACTACCTATACATCAACAATGGCGACGGGACATTCACGGATCAAATGCCGGAGTATTTTCAGCACATCTCCCACTTCTCTATGGGCGCTGATATCTCAGATATCAACAACGATGGCAGGCCTGATATTTTCACCTTGGATATGCTTCCTGAGGACAACGAGCGCCAGAAATTACTCTATGGTCCGGAGAATTACGAGCAGTATGCACTAATGATCAAGCAGGGCTTCTATCATCAAAGCATGCGAAACGTGCTTCAACTCAACCAAGGCAATGGTTTTTTCTCGGAAGTCGGACAGCTGGCAAATATTTCTAACACCGATTGGAGCTGGTCGGCGCTGTTCTTTGACGCCACTAATAATGGGAAAAAAGACCTGTTTATCACTAATGGGTACTATCGAGACTACACCAATCGGGACTTTCTAAAATATAAAGGAGATTACTACTTCAAGCAAGCTGTGGCTTCCGAAAAGGCGGACACCTTGCACCTGGTCACTTCAATGACCTCCACTCCTATTCCTAACTACATCTTCGAAAACACGGGCAATTTAGACTTTACAGACAAATCGAGAGAGTGGGGGTTCGAGGAAAAAGGATTTTCTAGTGGAGCAGCTTATGCAGACTTGGATAACGACGGAGATCTGGATTTGGTGGTAAATAACCTGAATGAACTGGCTTCTATTTATGAAAATAAAAGCCCGAAGAGGAATTGGTTGCAAATTTCACTAAAAAATGATTCCGGTAATACGTTTGGAATCGGAGCTAAAGTAGAAATATTCACAGGCGTAGAAAATCAAACGCTGGAACTGCAACCTGTAAGAGGTTTTCAATCTTCTGTCAGTCCCAGACTTCACTTTGGTTTAGGAGAAATTGACCTGGTCCCTTCTATTCAAATTACTTGGCCAGATGGCTCGCAGCAATTCCTACAAAACATCAGTAGCAATCAGCATCTTACCATCCAAAAAGAAAGCATGCTAGCCGCAGCTATTGATTCAAAACCATCTCCTTTTTTAACACCCAGCGATTTTGCGCCAGCATATCAGCCTATTCTTAGCCAGTACAACGACTTCAAGCGTCAGCCGCTTATGCTCACTATGCCAAGCTACATCAGTCCGATTTTGTCTCAGGGAGACCTAGATGGGGATGGCAATCCTGAAGTTTTCATCGGCGGTTCCAAAGGTCAGGCTGGTAAGATCATGTCCTATGAAAATGGAGCTTGGAAAGATTACACTGGCTTTAAATCTTCTGATGAATTCACGGATGCTGTGGCAATTTTTGCCGATTTTAATGGAGACGGACATCAGGATTTATTCCTCGGAAGTGGTGGGTATCACGATTACCTGGGCTCTGATGAAGCGCTTCAAGACAGGCTTTATCTAAATGATGGAACTGGCAAACTGACACGTCAATCGACATTTCCAGCTTACAAATTCAGTACTGGAACAGCGCAAGCTCTTGATGTAAATGCCGACGGCAAGCTAGATTTATTTGTAGGGGCCAGGATGATCCCGGGTCGCTATCCGATTATACCAGAGAGCAAGTTATTAATCAATGACGGCCAAGGAAATTTCACAGATCAAAGTAAAAGCTACCTCCCAACTATGGGGAAGCTCGGATTAATCACTTCCTCTGAATTGATAGACTTGAATTCCGACGGAAAAATGGATCTCGTACTCGCAGGAGAGTACATGTCCATCACTGCGCTCGTCAATACCGGCGCTACTATGGAAAATCAATCTTCGATACTAATAGGCTCTTCGCTATCCGGCTGGTGGAATACCCTTGCCAAAGCAGACGTGGACGGAGATGGAGACATGGATTTGATTGCTGGGAATTACGGCCTCAATTCTCAATTTGAAGTGAATCCAGACAAAAAGCTACGTCTCTTCGCCACTGATTTTGACCAAAACGGTTCCATCGATCCGATCTTAGAATGCTTTGTGGGAGATAAAATGTACCCTTATCCAAGCAGAGATGAATTGCTGGATCAGATGGTGAGTATGCGAAGCAAATTCACAGATTATGCCTCTTACTCCAAGGCTGAGATGACTGATCTTTTCACTGCTAATGAACTAGAGAATGCACAGATCCTCGAAGCAAACACCTTGGAATCCGTGGTATTGATCAATGAGGGGAATAATTTCTCAGTAAAATCTCTTCCAAGAATGGCTCAGGCTTTCCCTATCTTCAGCATACTTCCTATAGACCTGAATAAAGATGGAAAAATGGATTTGATCTTGGGTGGAAATCAAACCTATGCAAGAATTCGAATAGGTTTGATGGACGCTGGATTGGGTTTAGTGATGATTGGTGATGGAAAGGGAAATTTTACTCCACTGAATCCTAGCGAATCCGGTCTGGCAATCAAGGGAGACATCAAATCTATTCTTCCCGTCAACACCGAAAAAGGAATTCAACTGCTTTTTGGAATCAACCAGCAACCTTTGAAAAGTTACCAAATCAGATGAGCCAACGACTTAATACAGTAATCGCTTCCTTAGTACTCATCATGGTGATGATACAATCCTCTTTTGCGAAGCCTAAAGAAATCAACTGGCCTAAACTGTATGCTGAGGAGCTTTTTCACCTTACCGAAGTCATGGTCACGGATGTAGCTAGCCCGCCCGTAGCCGCTAGGATATACGCCTACTCCACGCTGGCTACCTATCTCGTGGCAAGAGAAACAGGCAGCAGCTTCAAACATCAGGATATTTTAAGTCAATCTTACCTGGTGAACCAAAATTGGGAAATCTCGGAATCAGACCTTGCTTCTCCAGAGTTTGCAGGAGTTTATGCAATGCTGAAAGTAGGCGAGGCAATTATGCCATCAGGATATTTATTGAAAGAAAAGCAGTTAGAGTGGATTGAAGAGGCTTTGAAAGAAAAAATTATCACCAAAAAATCGCTTCAAATTCATCTTGATTTTGCGTCAGCTGTGGCCAATAAAATCATAGAAGTGGCAAAGCAAGATGGCTATCTGCAACTTTCTACCTTGACGCGCTACACGCCCCAGCAAGGAGAAGGATTCTGGTATCCCACACCGCCTGCCTACATCGCGGCGGTGGAGCCTGAGTGGAAAACGATTCAGCCCTTTTTCATCCAAAACCTCGACGACTACAAACCTGCTCCGATGGCCCCCTTTGACATGAGCGAAGGAAGTTCTTTTCATACCCAACTGATGGAAGTTTATACCACGACCAAAGAACTGGATGAGGAAAAAAAGTTGATTGCTAATTTCTGGGATTGCAATCCTTTTAAGGTTGAGTTTTCGGGACATATGGCTATAGGCGTCAAGAAAATCTCTCCCGGAGGTCACTGGATAGGAATTGCTGGCATTGCGGCTGAAAAAGCCAAACTCACCTTTGCTGAGACGGCATACATTCATGCGCTGGTGGGAATGACACTTCACGATGCCTTTATTTCCTGCTGGAAAGCTAAGTACGAAACTGATAGAATTCGACCAGAAACGGTGATCAATCAGCAGATGGATCAAACCTGGAGACCTTTGCTCCAAACTCCACCTTTCCCGGAATACACTTCTGGACACTCTGTGATCAGCAGGGCTTCAGCCGTGGTTTTGACAGGTTATTTCGGGGGAAATTTTGATTTCATCGACAGCTCAGAAACTTACTTCGGCTTACCAGAAAGGCCTTTTCCTTCCTTTCTGTACGCTTCTGAGGAAGCTGCTATTTCCAGACTATATGGAGGAATTCACTTTCGGGATGCGATAGAAAATGGGGTTAGTCAAGGGGAGAAGATTGGTGATATGATCTGGGAGAAGGTGGGGCAGTAATCCCAACCAAATCTAGAAAAACACTCCTTCTATTCCATGGTGATTCCCAGAGAAATAGGTTTCATTAATTTCATTGCCGATCAGTTCGGAAGTCCGGTGACCCTAGCCGCCTCAATTCTTACGTTTGAAATTCCCTTTGTAACTTTTGTCTCTATCCTGGTAGAAAAGCGAATTTACCTAGCTAAAAATCAGCAGCTATCCTTATGAAGAATCAACTCAAATTCCTACTTCCTATTTTTGTCATACTGACTATTTTCTCCTGCGGAAAAAAGGAAAAGGATACCACAAACCTTTCTCATGAATCAGCGGATCATGCTACCGAGGAAGCCGCTATAAAAAACGTCCTGATTGATATGTGGGATGCGATTGAGAAAAGTGATATAGCTAGGTATGCTGCACATATTCATCCCGAATTCACGCAATTTGGCGAGTATGACCCTGTACTTCGTGAGGGAAAAGAAGCCGAGATCAAAGGCATAGCTGAATGGATTGCAGACTCTCAAGACATTCATACGGAGATGATTAACCCTAATGTCACGGTGAACGGGGACGTCGCTTGGATTACTTACTATTGGAAAGACGAAGGAGAAACTGCCGGTGAAGCTTTCGCTTCAACCGGCAAATCAACTCGAATTTTTGTAAAAGAAGATGGAAAATGGCTTTGCATTCATGGCCATTATACCCTGTTGACAGCTGAATAAATCACTGGCTGTAGCCCAGCCTCAGCTTGGCGTTAGCTCAATAATCTCCCTTCCAATCAACCTCCACAGAGAATGGATCTAAGAGATCATCCAACAAGACTGACACCTGTTGTCTGCTAAGTTGCCTATCGGTCGTAAAACCCCCATCCAGCTCACGCTTTTTCCAAATCTCAGCAATTTTCATCAGGGAAATATCCGGTTGAATCAACTCAAGAATTTTCTGAAACCTATCCCCTGTCAAATACGCTCCAGAAGCTCCCCAATACTCTTTCAACGCTGGATAAAGTGGTCTTAAACCGTCCACCAACTCGTATTCTGTCACCAGACGATCAGGGTAAAACCAAGTTTGATTTGCCCAGAGATAAGGCACTCCATCGCCTTTGAAAATGCCCGTAGCGCCGATTTTCTGCATGGCTGCAAAATTCTTATCCGCTGGATTCATATCTATAAAAGGCATGATGTAAGCACCTTGAGAAAGGAGCGCAGCTTGAACTTCGCGAATTGAAATAGCCTGTAACTCCTTCTTTTGCCTAACTGCAACGGCTGCCAAAACTCCAGCAGCATGCCCGATTCCCAAGACCACGGGCTGCAATCTTGAAGCTCCATTGACAATATTGGAGACTGAAATACTTTTCTCAGCAAGAATTAAAGCGGGATGATCTTGAGGAATCAAAGCTCCTAGTGGCACGTTATAGGATGGCACACGGATTTTAATAAAATCTATAGCCGGCGCCTCTAGGTTCTTTTTGTGATGGTGATCAATCGTATAATCACCCACCGCTACACCAGTCCTATAAAGCGGAGATGGAGCATTATAAGGAGTTCTCACGAAAGGCAAAGTGAAATCCACCATTCCCACATAGCGTCTTGATTCCCGATGGTAAGGGATCATCGGCAGATCATCGGCTGTTGGATATTCATCTTCTGCGATTCCTAAATGGGTGTATCCCAACTCATGCTGAATGTAATAAGTAAATCTCAGTGTAGCCTGTTTGGCCTCTTGCAGAGCTAGCTCACGTTCAGTTGGCGTCATTTCCACGATGTTCAGGTAGTAATCATTGCCGCAGTTTGGCCAATTGATCATGTATTTCCCATTCGGCAATTTGCCATAAGCCAGCATCTTGTCACAGTCGGAAGTTGCTGCTAAGTCAGTCGTAGGATCTGAGTGGGCACAGGCGCATTCAAATTCCGCCGGGTCGTAATTGGCAGGTTTAGCGATCGTTTTGTTGGTCCCTTTACCATAATCCTGAAGCGTCACTACGTAGGTCATGTCTTGGATGATATCATTACCTTCTGCTGGCGCAAAACTTTCACCAATCTCATCGCGTGCATCCATTCCCAATCTGTATGGAAGACCCTGTGCAGCTGCTACATCTCCCAGCTCTGTCGCATCTATCACATAAGGCGCAGTTACTTTTAATGTTTTGCCGTTTTTGACATAAGATACAGTCCAAGTTCCGTCAGAATAGTAAGCAGTTTTCCAGTCACTTTCAAAAGAAACCGTCAACAAATCAACCGAGCTAGCCATTTCTTGGAGCAGCTGATTTCCTACTTTGGGTTCAAAAAGCGTGTTACTCACCCATCCAGTCGCAAGTTTGGCCGGACCGCCATAGTAGTTTTCAAGTTTGGCCTTGAATTCCCCCCACACGCCAGAAGGCAGACGATGGTTTCCATCAATCGCCGATACTCCCGCCGAAGTAAGCATACCGCCTAGCCAGGTGGTAGGTTCGATGATTAAAGTTTTCGCTCCAAGCCTTCCCGCAGAAATCCCTGCAGCGGTACCACTGGCACCGCCACCGACGATGATTAGATCGTATTGCTGCTGCGCAAAAATAGCTGTAGAAAATAAGCTCATGGAGAGCCAAATAACGAATGTTTTCATAGGTATTGATAGAGGTTTAATGTTGGATAAATGGGAAGCAGGCTCCAATCAAAGCAGATTTTTCGCCTAATTCAGAAATTTTGAAAGGAACGGAGTAGCCCATAGTTTCTAGGTAATTTTGGGTTTCGGGCAGGTAATTGGCCGCAGCCAGGCTTATTTTCCCTCCCACTACCACTCCCTCGGTATGCAGTCGAACGAGGTAGGGAAATAGAAATTCTCCTAAGGAACGGCCGAAAACACTAAAGATCTTACGGGATATTTCTGCATCAATAGTAGGGGTAATAAGGTCTTTGACACCAGAAATTTGCAAACCGAAGTTTTCCAGTGCATAGCTTCTAAACCAAGCCGTACCCAAGTAATCTTCTGCTATGCTATCGCGAAAAGGCGCAGTCCAAAGCTTGGCATCTTTCACTACCTCATGAACCTTGATCGCAGAGCCAAGGCCTGTACCTAGGGTGATTCCGATAGAATTCTGAAAGTCCCGACCTGCGCCTGCATAACTCTCTCCAATGAGAAAAGCTTCAGCGTCATTGGTAAATGCAATTTGCTGAGGAAGAATCCCAAGACTTTCGGCAAGCATATTCTTGACCGAAAGTTGGTGCAGGGAGGCCATTTTTCCTTGATCTTTGATTAGAGAAATTCCATTCTCATAATCATAAGGACCTGGCATGGCGATGCCAACATAATAATCAGTTGCTGCACCGGCTGTTTTCATGATGGTTTCGGTCCAAGCAGCAATGATACTTTCAGCTGAACCAAAGGTATCCACGTCGCTTTCAAAAAAATGACTTAAAGTAGTCGTTCGTGCGTGGATTTGAACTTGAGCAGCGGCAATGTGTGAGCCTCCAATGTCAATTCCTATCAGTTTCTTCAAAACTCAATTCTTTTCTTGGCTATAAACATACACATCAAACTCAAGAGTGAAAAGCTTAAACAGATTCCTTAAAAAAGAGGCTTTGAAATTAATCAAAGCCTCTAGTATTAGTTAGTAAATCAATGATCAGGAATTAATTCCCGCCATCCCACCATACTCTAGTGGCAAATTCATCACCTCCCATGCGCGCTTTTGCAGCGGCATAATTTTCAGGGTTAGCTCCGATTTCTGATTCCCAGTATCTCAATCTTCTAGGGATAAAATTCCCTTCAAATGCATTAGGATCTTGTGTAGGAGTCAAGGCTGGGTATCCAGTTCTTCTCCAGTTAGACCAAGATTCAATGTCATTTAAGAAAGTAGCAGCCCAGAATTCCTCACCGATCAATCTCAATTTATCTTGCTGAGAAGCAGCTGCGAAGCCACGACCATCTACATAAGCCTGTATTTCTTGAGCTGATCTTGCAAAAGATGGGTCAAATTTCACCCAAGAATTGATTGCTCCTTTCACACCATTAGAGAAGAAAGTAGCAGCATCACCTGAGATCCAACCTTTCACGGCAGCTTCAGCTTTCATTAGCTCAACTTCAGCGTAAGACTGTAGGTAATAAGGATCTTCCCAATCTAAATACTTCAGGTTAAGCATAGAGAAGTTTTGCTGAACAGTAGTAAAGCCATCCAACGTCCCCGGAGGAACTGCTGTCACAAGGTTAGTTGCATTGTATCCATTTGGCAGACCAATTTGCTTAGCCGGATCAGTGATCCAAGTGGAAGCATTCTCAGGATTACCAAGACCACCAGAAAGAATCATCAATCTTGGGTCTTTGTTGGTTTTCATCCAATCGACAAATGTCTTGGACAATTTAGCATCTCTTGAATACTTATATGTATTCCAATAGCCGTCATTTAGGCCATTTCTATTTACGCCTTGTGGGCCTGGAGCATACTTAATTATTGCTGAATCATCATTGGAGGCAAATGCACCGCTATTAAATGCTTCTGTGAATACCTCTTTAGCTTTAGCAGGAGCTACGTTACTCATTCTAAGAGCCATTCTCATTAGGAGTGAGTTCGTGAACTTCTTCCATTTGGCAATATCTCCACCGTAGATGAAATCCTGAATTCCAAGAGGACGAGCTGATTCAGAGAATTTACCTCTAGCCGCCTTCAGGTCTTCGATCATCAAGTTATACACTTCTTCTTGAGGCTGGTAGGTCGGAAACCAGTTTTCTTCACTTTCAAGACCGTAGCCAGCCTGAGAGTAAGGAATATCACCGTACATATCTGTGATTCTCAACAAATCATATACCCTCAACACAGTGGCTGCTGCATTTACATTTGCCTCATTTGGCAAATCATTAGTCTCGGAGATTACTTGGCTGAAAAGTCTAATCACATCTGTGAAATGTCTCTCCATATAAGCTCCGCTGTAGCCTGCATTGTAGAAATACTTATCACCACTGAAATATCCAGCTGTGGATGCAGTGTGCTGGATCATCGTCGCGGCATAAAGCATGTTGGCACGTGTATTTTCATATTCACCTCCAATACGTAGGGTACCCAGAGAGAATAAGTACTGCATGTCAATACTTTCTACAGCATTGTCATTTACGTTCAGGTCTAAAAGGTCTTGCTCATTGCAAGAAGTAGCTAGAAGAGCTGCTGCGACCATTAGACCGGAAAATTTATTAAATATCTTCATCGTTTCTTTTATTTAAGGTTATACCTTCTAGTTAGAAGTTAGCAGATAAATTAAAACCAAAGCTTCTGTTTGCTGGTACAGAGAAGAACTCCAAACCTTGAGAATTCCCAGCAGTACTGTAAGCAGCTTCTGGATCTATGTTTGGCACATTAGACCAAAGCAAGGCTAGGTTTCTACCCACCAAAGAGAGAGAAAGGGACTGGAATGGAGTGTTCTCGATGAATGATGCCGGGAAGGTGTATCCAAATGAAAACTCTCTCAACTTAGCAAATGAAGCATCATAAACCACATTTTCAGTTACCTGAGAATATCGTTGCCAGTAGTTATCAATCAGATACTTAGTTGGGTCTGAAGTATCTGCTGGTATAGTTATGTTGACTGGAGTTCCTTCAGCATTCACTCCAGATACTGAAAGATTGCCATCTCTACCCACTAAGCTATTTTCATGTAAGCCAAGTTGATAAGCGAAGTAATTAGTACCTGACATCATAGAAGCACCTGCTCTAAAGTCAATTAGGAACATCAATCTGAATCCTCTGTATGAAAACGTGTTTGTCAAACCACCCGAAATAGGATGACGACCTTCTGCGATAGTTTCATAGCCATCAGTAGTAACAGGGAATCCATTTGCATCATACACCGGCTGACCATTGATCATCTTGTGCTTAAATCCTGCAATCATACCTAGAGGCTCGCCTACGATATGTCTGATTCTTTCTCTTCTCACTCTGGACTCATCTAAGTTGATGAATTCTATAGGGTCTCCAGCTGCGTTAGTACCTAAGCTAAGCACCTCAGAGATGTTGTTAGCATAGTTGAAAGAGATATCCCATTTGAAATCACCTATAAAAGGAGAAACATTCAAGAGAATTTCAACTCCTTTGTTAGATAGCTCTCCAATATTGACAGTCGTAGAACCAAATCCCGAAAGGGCAGAAATACCTGTATTTAGGATATCATCATTTGTTCTTCTGTTGTAATAAGCGAAGTCCAAACCAATTCTATTTTCCCAGAATCTTAAATCGGTACCAATTTCCCATTCGCTAGAAAGGTAAGGGCCAAGGCCTGAATTTGGAATAGATCCATTGTTGATCTGACCAAGGTTAGCACCTAGGTGACCCGCTCCTACTAGACCATACGTAAGGTTAAGTGCATAAGGGTCTGGTGCTCCACCGCCTACTTGTGCCCATCCACCCCTTAATTTCACAAAAGTGAAGAAATCAGGCATCTGAACCATGTCAGAAATCACTGCACTTAGACCAACAGAAGGGTAAAATATTTTACTGTTTTCTGGTGCCAGCGTAGAAAACTGATCTTGTCTTCCTGTCACATTCAAGAAAACTAAATTCTTATAGCCAATATTTGCAGAACCGTAGATGGAGTTAATTCCAAATTCAGAAAATCCATAACCGAAAGTTGGTGCGGCCACGTTCGTCACAGAAGCAAAGAAAGGTACTACTAGATCATTACCTCCACCAGACTTGCTTTCAATAGTCCTTCTCAACGTACTTCCACCTAAAAATGCATCTACGTCAAAGTTTCCGAAGGATTTATTGAAGCCAAGCATAATATCCGCGTTATTCTCTCTAGAAGTTCTGGCAGAAGTATTATAGCTACCTCTTGGCTTGAAGGCTGTTCCGTATGCTTCATAGCTGAAATCATCACGGATCTGGAAGTCAGTTCCATATCTACCTTGAAGAAATAACCAGTCTGTGAAATCATAGCGAAGAGACATGTTACCAAATACTCTATCGGTAATGTCCTCTCTTTTCCACTGGTAGGCTGCCCAATATGGATTAGTCTGGAAGGTATTGCTTTGATACCTTAGTTCATTTCCATCAGGTAAAGCACCTGGATTATTAGGGTCTCCTTTGATCACATCCAATGGAATATTACCAGGCTTTACAACCATAGAGAAATTGGCATTACCTGGTGAGTCAGATAGTCTAGGTCTGTTTTCAGCTTCTTGCTTTGAATATTGACCTGAAACGGCTAGCGTAAATTTACCTTGCTGACTGTTCACATTGATACTTGCTACATTTCTTTTGTAACCTGCTTCAGGGATCACGTCCTTGTTGTCTAGATTAGAAAAAGAAAATCTGTAGTTAGTATTGTCACTTCCACCGAATAGAGCAATTGAAT
Source organism: Algoriphagus sp. (assembly GCF_039969895.1). Lineage (GTDB taxonomy): Bacteria > Bacteroidota > Bacteroidia > Cytophagales > Cyclobacteriaceae > Algoriphagus. The sequence goes on along the minus strand of NZ_JBDVMZ010000021.1, from coordinate 312,392 downwards.
TGTTCCAAGTGGTTCCGTTTCTATAGAAGTCATTGAAATCCTCTCCCAAATACCTGTATGGGCGCTCCACGTTATCAAACTGAATGGAATTCGCTCCATCGTAAACTGCACCCCAGCCATTTGTCGCATTGTTTATAGCTTGATCTTGAGACGTTGGTCTTAGACCATCTTGGCCTGGACCGTAGATTCTCTGGAATTCAGTGCGATCTACTACCTGATCAACTGTAAAATTTGAATTGAAGCTTACACCAACTCCTTTACGAGCTCTACCTTTTTTGGTAGTGATCATAATTACACCATTCGCAGCTCTAGCGCCGTAAAGTGCAGCAGCAGTATTACCTTTCAATACAGACATGCTTTCGATATCATCAGCATTGATAGAAGCTAGTCCGTCACCGGCATCACTTCCACCCCACATACCAGCATTACCTAAGTTACCTGATTCGATAGGCACACCGTTTACTACATAAAGTGGCTGATCAGCACCCGTTAGAGAAGATCCACCTCGAATCACAACTCTAGTAGATCCTGCAGCTCCAGTAGCTGTAGGAGTTACATTCACACCGGCAACTTTACCAGTTAGTGCATTTCCCACGTTAATTGCTCGTGATTCTGTGAATCGATCACCAGAAAGCTGTGTGACAGAATAACCCAATGCTTTCTTATCACGCTCCATACCAAAGGCAGTCACTACTACCTCACTTAGGTCGGAAGCATCTTCTTCAAGCACTACATTCAATTCCGTCTGATTTCCTACAGTAAATTCCTGGCTAGTGAAACCAATAAATGAAAACACCAAAACTGTATTCTCATCCACTGAAAGAGAATACTCTCCATCCGCATTAGTGGTGGTTCCAGCTTTGGTACTTTTGTTTAAGATAGTCACGCCAGGTAATGGCAGACCATCTGAGGCAGCAGTAACTACCCCTTTCAAAATTCGCTGCTGAGCTTGTGCAGAGACCGTGAGGCCAAGCATCAATACCAGTGCAAATGCAATTGGTAAAACTTTTTTCATAGTTTGTGATTTGAGGTTAACAATAAACTAAACTTTGCACCAAGCATCATTCTTTGATCCTTGATTGAAATCTGAGGTAAAGGTTGCTCCATACTCAATTGTATATAGGGTTTATAGTAATGAACTGCGACACAAAGACTTGAAATGCTCATTAAAATGGTTTTCATCCAAAATGCATCGCGATATAAAGCTATGAAAAACAAGTTTCTATCAAAACTTATAAATAAATTATTTTTTATAAAATAGATAAGTTGATGTATTTTTTTTGTTAAGTATCATACCGAAAGCTTCATTTTTGCATATTACTGGCAATTTTTGGCTAGATTTTAAACATGTTGATTCTGAGAGTAAGAAATTTGATTTAACCTATATGTTTCATTGGTATTTTTTGATGAATAAAATAGGGCGCATGGTCTAATTCTTAGTATTGTTATTTTATTTAATGTATAAATCATATAACTATCTCTTAAAATCTATCTGCTTACCTGCTAACTAGTCGGAATACCGAAGTGGTCTCAACTTTTATGAAAGACATTTCCTATGTTATCTTTCTCTTTACAAGGGCAGGAAAGTGGATTATCAGATCCATAAAAACTTAAAAAGTGCCTAAACCAAAAAAAAACCATTCCCTAAGGAATGGTTTTAAAAGTTGTATTAGATAAGCTTAGTTCTACCTTAAGAAAAGCATTTCTCTGTATTTCACCAGTGGCCAAGATTCATCGTCCACCAACAGTTCTAACTTATCGACTGCGTATCGGATTTTGTCAAAGTAAGCTTCTTTCACTTCTGTCTGATATCCTTTTGCCATTTTCACAATATCAGTCTCCTTATTCAGCTTTTTACGAGCCTCCACCATTGCGGTAATATTCGCTTTCAAAGATTCGATATGTCTGGACACTTCCTTGATTGTCTCTACTGCAGCAGTATTGTCCAATCCAAGCCCCTTCAGGCCATTTGCATTTTGAATAATCTTGTTCTGGTACAGAATCGCAGTAGGGATAATATGATTTAGCGCCAAATCACCCATCACACGACCTTCAATCTGTATCTTTTTCATGAAGCTCTCAAGCATAATCTCGTGACGAGCATGTACTTCTACACCGTTCATTACATTATGTCTTTCGAAAAGCTCCTTCGTGGCTTTGGAAGAATACACATCCAATGCTAAAGGCGTGGACTTTAAGTTAGAAAGACCTCTTTTCTGAGCTTCAGCAGCCCATTCATCAGAATATCCATCTCCTTCAAAGCGCACCTTCTTACTTTCTTTGATGTATTTTCTCAAGACATTGACTATTGCAATTTTCTTTTCCTTACCGGCATTCATTTCCTTTTCGATGTCTTTCAACAAACTAGACAATACATCTGCTACGATCACATTCAATACAGTCATTGGTCCCGCTGAGTTAGCTTGAGAACCTACTGCACGGAATTCAAACTTGTTACCCGTGAAAGCAAATGGAGAAGTTCTGTTTCTATCAGTATTGTCAAGGATGATCTCAGGAATCTTGGAGATTCCCAACTTCATATACATGTTGTCACCTTTCTCGATCTTGATGTTGCCATTTTTCTCGAGTTCATTCAGTACCTCAGTCAAAGTAGCTCCAAGGAATACAGAAATGATTGCAGGTGGAGCCTCATTAGCTCCGAGACGATGATCGTTTCCTGCAGAAGCAATACTTGCTCTCAACAAATCCGCATGATCGTGAACTGCTTTAACCGTCGCAACCAAGAAAGTCAAGAATTGGAGATTCTCTCTTGCTGAATTGCTTGGTTGGAAAAGATTGATACCTGTATCCGTGATGAGTGACCAGTTGTTATGCTTTCCACTTCCATTCACACCAGCAAAAGGCTTCTCGTGAAGCAAAACTTTCAAATCATGTCTCTCGGCTGCTTTTTCCATCACATCCATAAGCAATTGGTTGTGATCGGATGCCTTGTTTATTTCTTCAAATAACGGTGCCACCTCGAATTGACCTGGAGCCACTTCGTTGTGACGTGTCATTACAGGAATACCTAACTTCAACGCTTCAGTCTCGAAGTCAACCATGAAGTCCTTCACTCGTGTAGGGATGGATCCGAAATAGTGATCGTCTAACTGTTGACCTCTCGCCGGGCTATGTCCGAAAACTGTTCTACCACCCATGACCAAATCAGGTCTGGCGGCATAGAGTGCTTTATCTATCACAAAGTACTCCTGCTCTACACCTAAAGAAGGCTGTACCTTTCGAACATTTCTATCAAACAACTGGCAGATGGCTACTGCAGCATCATTGACAGCCTCCACAGATTTCAATAGTGGAGTTTTATAATCCAATGCTTCACCAGTGTAAGACACAAAGATGGTTGGAATACAAAGCGTATTTTCAAATATAAAAATAGGAGAAGTTGGGTCCCATGCGGTGTAGCCTCTCGCTTCGAAAGTAGAGCGGATACCACCATTTGGGAAGGAAGACGCATCTGGTTCTTGCTGAACTAGCGCACTGCCTTTGAATTTCTCCATTCCTCCCAGCGCATCAAAAAACGAATCATGCTTCTCAGCTGTAGATCCTGTGAGTGGCTGAAACCAGTGTGTATAATGAGTGACGCCCTTGGACAATGCCCAGGTTTTCACAGCAGATGCTACTTCTTCAGCAGTGGCAGCGTCTATTTTGGTGCCTTTATCAATTGCCTCCATCACTCTTTTATAAGCTGAAGGAGCTAAGGACACCTTCATTTGAGCAGTTCCAAAAGTGTTCACACCAAAATAATCTGAAATCTTAGTGGATGGCGGTACTTTACTAGGAATTCTCTGTCTAGTCTGCACCAATGATAAGGCTTGTTGTCTGAGTGTTGCCATTTCTACAATATGTGGTTTAAAATTATACTCACAAAAATAGAAAAATATGTTTCCAAAAATGCTTTTGACTCATTTTTGACCTCACTTTTGAAAAAATTTACACTTTTTTCAAAAAATCATGATAAAAAGATACCATTTCACCTCAAAACTCTCATTTCCCCCCAGATTTTTGGAGAATTGAAAACAAGCAGAGATTAATTACCTTTGCAATCTCATTGTCAGAAGCATAATTGTGAAAAAAGTAGCCTTTTATACCTTAGGATGTAAGCTAAATTTCTCTGAAACCTCCACAATCAGTCGCCAATTTGAAGAAAAAGGCTACCAAAAAGTGGAATTTCAGGAAAACCCCGATATTTTCATCATCAACACCTGCTCGGTCACCGAGAATGCCGACAAGAAATGTAAGAAGATCGTAAAAGAGGCTAAGAAGATTTCTCCCAACTCCTATGTGACCATCATCGGCTGCTACGCTCAGCTCAAACCACAAGAGATCTCCGAGATCGATGGAGTAGATGCAGTCTTGGGTGCTGCAGAGAAATTTCGCTTGATTGAGCTTTTGGATGATTTTGCAACAGCACAGGAGACCAAAGTCCTAGCATCCGAGATCCAAGAAGCCACTGTATTTAATAATGCCTACTCGATCAATGACCGCACGCGTACTTTTCTGAAGGTGCAGGACGGCTGCAACTACGGCTGCGCTTTCTGTACTATTCCCCTGGCTAGAGGAAAAAGCCGAAGTCACACCATCGAGAGTGTGATCCAATCTGCGAAAGAAATCGCCGCGACTGGCGTAAATGAAATTGTGCTGACGGGCGTGAACATAGGTGATTTCGGAATAGTGGAAGGAAAGCGAAATGAGCGTTTTGCAGATTTGGTCTATGCGCTCGATGAAGTAGATGGAATCAACCGTCTGAGAATCTCATCCATTGAACCTAACCTGCTCACTAACGAGATCATCAGCTTTGCTGCTCAATCCAAGAGATTTGTGCCCCACTTCCATGTTCCGCTTCAATCTGGCTCAAATACTATTTTGAGAAAAATGGGCAGAAGGTACCTGCGCGAACTTTATGTAGATCGGGTGACGAAGATCAAAACGCTCATGCCTCACGCTTGCATTGGAGTAGATGTGATCGTAGGGTTCCCGGGCGAGACGGACGAACTTTTCCTCGAAACCTATAATTTTCTGAATGAGCTCGAAATTTCATATCTACACGTATTCACCTACTCCGAGCGAGCTAATACCAGAGCTGCGGAGATGGACGATGTTGTGCCTATCAAAAAAAGAAATGAGCGTTCAAAAATGCTTCGTATCCTTTCGGAGAAAAAAAGAAGGAAGTTCTATACCGAAAATCTAGGAAAAACCTTCACCGTACTATTTGAAGAAGACGTGGAAGATGGAAAAATGCATGGCTTCACCGAAAATTACATCAGAGTTGCTGCTAAGTATGACCCCATGCTAATCAACGAATTGAAGCTGGTAAAACTCGATCAAATCAATGAAAAAGGAAATGTAGAGGTACTTGAGCCTGAGATGGTATTCGAAAAGCACTAAGACTACTATCAAGTCTTTATTAATCTTTGAACAAGAAGGGATTCAACCTGTTGTATAAATATGACTTCAATATTTAGACCGACCGGAAGAATCACCAGAAGATTATATTTAGTGTTTTTCATCATCTTCTATTGCATCAACATCTTATGCTTACTATTGATCTGGGACAGCTACAATTCCCAATCATGGGCAATCTTTTATGGAGCTGCAGTAGCTCTAATTGCATCTATTAGTGTATTACTGATCCAGGCAATCAAAAGACTTCACGATATAGGCCTAGATTGGAAATACGCCTTGTACCTACTAATTCCACCTCCCGTTAATTTCATTGGATTTATCTGGCTAGCGGTAAAAAAAGGGCAGGATGGTGAAAATAAATACGGATCAGACCCGAGGGTAACTGACATTGTATGAAAATGGTCTTTTGCCTTCGGAGAAAAAAGTAACTTTCCAAACGACCTGGATAGAATTTGCTATCGCATTAAGTCTTTGTTTATTGATAGCACCTGTTTTTTTTAAAGGAGTAAAAAAGAATACAACCACAGAAGTTCATAATTGCTGATTTCCACCCACATTTTTATAAATTCAGATCAGCTAATAATATACTACGTGGAAGAATCATCAAAACTCGCTTTAGTCCAAGAAGAAAAATGGCTTACTCAATATGAACCTCAAATCCAGAGAAGATTTGACCGATATCAGGAGGCAATACGAGAAATAGAGGACTTCAGTGGCAATATTATTGAATACGCTTCTGTCCATAACTTTTTCGGAATACACTTCGAAGCCTGGAGAAAAGGCTGGGTGTATCGGGAATGGGCACCGGCTGCTAAGCAACTTTACTTTTTCGGTGATTTCAATGGCTGGAATCGCAGCTCCCATCCGATGAAAAAAAGCGGTCGTGGCGACTGGGAGATATTTTTACCCTATGAGCAATACAAAGATCATTTTATCCATGGGAGTAAAGTCAAAGTCCATGTAGTCACTGAAAAAAATGCGCTTGATAGAATCCCCGCATACATACGAAGAGTTATTCAAGACGAGACAACGTACGATGTAGCAGGTCAGCTGTGGTTTGCAGAGGAGTTCAAGTGGTCTGATCAGTCTTTTAGCACAAAGAAAAGCTTAGAACAACCGCTGATCTACGAATGCCATGTGGGTATGGCACAAGAGAAAATGGGCGTAGGTACCTACCAAGAATTCGAAGCGTTCACACTGCCTCGTATCAAAGCCGCTGGGTACAATACTATTCAGCTGATGGCCGTGATGGAGCATCCCTATTATGGATCTTTTGGCTACCATGTCTCTAATTTCTTTGCGCCCACCTCTAGGTTTGGGACTCCAGAGGAGCTAAAGTCACTGGTGAATAAAGCGCATCAAATGGGCATAGCGGTGGTAATGGATATCGTTCATTCTCATGCCATCAAAAATGTAAATGAAGGATTGAATGAGTTTGATGGCAGCCAGCACCAATATTTTCATCCAGGCGAAAGAGGTTATCATGAGGCCTGGGACTCCAAAGTTTTTGACTATTCCAAGCGAGAAGTGCAGCAATTCTTACTCTCAAATATTCGGTATTGGTTGGAAGAGTTTCATTTCGATGGATTTCGCTTCGATGGAGTGACCTCTATCATGTATTTGCATCATGGTTTATTTATGGACTTTGACTCAGTTGATCTGTATTTTGACCATAATGTAGATGAAGATGCCATCCTTTACTTGCAGCTCGCGAACACACTAATCCATACTCTCAAACCTGAAAACATTTCCATAGCAGAGGACATGAGCGGCATGCCTGGCCTAGCCAGACCGATCGCTGAAGGTGGAATCGGATTTGACTTCCGTATGGCGATGGGAGTACCCGATTTTTGGATCAAAACCCTAAAGCATAAGCAAGATGAGGAGTGGGATATGTTTGAGCTCTGGCATCAGCTGACCAATCGGCCACAGGCAGAGCGCTCTATAGGCTATGCAGAAAGTCACGATCAGGCACTGGTGGGCGATCAGACCTTAGCTTTCCGGCTGATGAAGGAGCAAATGTATTTCTCCATGTCTGTACTCCAGCAAAATCTAGCAGTAGATAGAGGAGTTGCGCTTCACAAACTCATACGGCTAATCACGCTCACTCTCGGTGGTGAAGGCTATTTGAATTTCATAGGAAACGAATTTGGACATCCGGATTGGGTGGATTTCCCTAGAGCTGGGAACGACTGGAGCTACATGCATGCACGTAGGCAATGGTCACTCGTAGATGATCCTTTGCTTCGCTATGGGCATCTCGACGCCTGGGACAAAGCCATCATCAAACTTGCGAATGAGTATATGCTTCTAGCTTTAGCACCTGCTGTGCAGCTGTACTTGGATCCGGATAAAAAGATATTGGCGTACGAAAGGGGCGGATTAATCTTCGTTTTCTCCTTCCACCCTACCGAGTCAATACTTGGGCTTCCTGTTCATGTGCCTGTCGCTGGGAAATATAAGATCCTGCTAGATTCCGATGAAAAGGAATATGGCGGTTTCCAAAGACTGGATCAAAAGATTGTTTACCCCACAGATAAAAAGCAGCGCTTAGAATTGTATGTACCTAATCGAACAGCAGTGGTCTTAAAAATGGAGTGAGTGTCTGGTCGCTTGTTTAGCAAAGGAATTACTAGCGACTCAACCTAAGAAACAACAGCACATCTCTTACTTTCTAATCTACTACCTTCGAGTGACTTCAGTTATACTAGTCTAATGATTCGCAGCCTTTTCATCGTTTTTATTTTGTTTTCTTGCGGCAGTCTTCAGTCTGGGGAAGAGATTTTGAGGAAAAGTATAACCTTTCATGACCCTGAGGAAAAGTGGGGAAAATTGCAGGAAAAAATCCGGGTCAGAAGTGATTTTGTCTATCCAAACACCTCGCTGGATGGATTGATGATAGGTTTAGATAACGCAAAGCAACTAGTCTCTTATTACAATTTATCTTTCGATCAAGAAATTCTTTTTACTGACTCTACTTGCACTGTGATCAGTGGAGACAAAACTTGCGAGCAAGCAGCCTGGACAAAGAATTTCTACCATTTTATTCTGGGACTTCCCATGACTCTCAAAAATGATGACGGAATAATCCATGAATTAACTTTAGACACAACTTTTCATGGCATCCCATCTTATAGAGTAGCGATAGATTTTGAGAAAGAAAATTGGCATTTCTATTTTGATAAAGTAGATTATCACCTCGTAGGATTTGCTTTCAACAAAAACTTTGAGGTAAAAGCTGAAGAAATCCTAACCGAGGAATTGATCGAAATTGACGGAATGAATCTACCAAAAACCAGATATTGGTGGATCACCACAGATTCTCTTGCGCCCATTTATTCTGGCAAAGATGAAATCATTGGTTCTTCGACTTGGGTGCACACGTACTAGATCTAGTAGTTAAACCGTATTTATGAAAATGACTACGAATGTAGAAACCTATTTCACCGAAGGCTGTGGTCGCTGTCCTCTCGGAGGTACTCCAGCCTGTAAAGTCCATACCTGGACGAAAGAATTAAATCTGTTGAGAAAAATCATACAGGAATGCGGACTGACAGAAGAGTCAAAGTGGGGAGTTCCCACCTATACGTTTCAGAAAAGTAATGTTTTGATTTTAGCAGCGTTCAAAGAATTTTGCTCCATCAGCTTTTTGAAAGGAGCCTTATTGAGCGATGAGCAAGGAATACTCACCAAACCTGGTGCAAACACACAGGCAGCCAGGCTAATGAAGTTCACCCAAGTGCAGCAAATTGACTCGCTGAGATCAACAATTAAGGCCTATATTTTTGAAGCAATAGAAGCCGAAAAGCAAGGACTGGAAGTGATCCTCAAAAAGAATCCAGAACCAATCCTGGGTGAATTGCAAGCTTATTTTGAAAATGACCCAAGTTTCAAAACAGCGTTCGAAGCGTTGACGCCAGGTCGGCAAAGAGGGTATAACCTATATTTTTCAGCGGCCAAACAATCAAAAACCAGGGAATCGAGGATAGAAAAATGCATTCCAAAAATCCTTGAAGGAAAAGGATTGAATGATCGCTGACATCATCAATCATCCAAATCCTATTTTCTTAATAATTCCTAACTACAAAAGACCTTCTAGAGCTTAATTATGGATATCCGCTCTTACCGGTAAAAAGATAAAAGCAACTTAATGATTGGTAAGATCTAGCATGGAGTCTGCTTCAGTCCTACGACTTCGGTCTTCCAGCCTATAAAGAATGAAGGACTTCTTGCCTGCGGATAATCATACTATTTTTTAGCCAATATTCCCTTTTTTCATCTCCTTGACGGCATAATCCACTGCTCTGGCTGTCAGCGCCATATAGGTTATAGATGGGTTTTGAACTCCTGTAGAAGACATAGCTGCTCCATCAGTCACAAAAACATTTGGCAAATCATGCAATTGGTTATGTGCGTTGAGGATGGAAGTTTTTGGATCTTTTCCCATGCGAGCACCTCCCATTTCATGAATATCCAGCCCTGGGTTTTGGCCACTATCTGAAGTTCTGACATTTTTACAGCCTGCCTTTTCTAGCATTTCTTGGCCCTGAGCATAGAAATCCGCCAGGATCTTCTCATCATTTTCATCGTAACTCACATCAATTTTCAGCTGAGGAATCCCCCACTCGTCTGTCAGTTCTTTACTGAGCGATACGTGGTTCGTTGCCTTGGGGATCGTCTCACCTTGAATCATCATCCAGACATGCCATGGCCCTACTTCTGTATGTGCCTGCTTTAAGTCAGCACCCAACGGTGCTTCTGCTACTCCATTTCCGCGTGATCTAGAGGCGTTAAAAAAAGGCATGTACCCACCTTGAAAATCCATGTCCTGCTTTTTCACATTTCTGAAATTCGGCATCATCATCGTAGTCGGACGACGACCATAATAATAACTATCCTCCATCCCTTCAAAATCCGCGCTGATGGAGCCTCTGTAATTATGAAAAGAAATGTATTTGCCTAGAACCCCCGAATCATTACCCAACCCATCAGGATAGCGTTTGGAGGTGCTATTTAGTAAAATCAAATTCGTATTGAGTGCTGCGGCATTTAAGAAAATAACCTTTGCAAAATATTCTGTAGCCTCTTTGGTCACACGATCTATCACCCGCACTCCGGTGACTTTTCCCTTTTCATCATCATAGATAATCGAGTGAACGACTGAATCGGGTCTGAGGGTCAAATTCCCAGTTTTCGCAGCCCACGGCAAAGTTCCGGAATTACTACTGAAGTATCCTCCAAATGGACAACCACGATAGCATTGATTCCTAGCCATACACTGACCACGACCTTGCTGAAGGTGAACTTCATTGGGTTTGGTGAGATGCGCACATCGACCTCCGATCGGGTCTCTATCGGGGTAGCTAGCTTTCATGCGTTTTTGCAATTCTTTTTCCACGCAATTCAACTCCCAGGCTGGCAAAAACTCCCCATCCGGTAGCGTATCCAGCCCCTCATAGCTTCCACTAATGCCGACAAATTTCTCCACGTGACTATACCAAGGAGCAATATCTTCGTAACCGATCGGCCACTCTATCCCATAGCCATCACGCCCTGGCCTTTCAAACTCATATCTACTCCAGCGTTGGGTTTGCCTAGCCCAAATCAAGGACTTACCTCCTACCTGATAGCCTCTAATCCAGTCAAAGGGTTTTTCTTGAACATAAGGATGCTCTGAATCCTTGGCGAAAAAATGTTGCGTATCTTCTTTGTAAGCATAACAGCGATTGACCACGGGGTCGGCAAGTTTTTGATCTCTTGGAATTTGATTACGATGGGGCATATCCCAAGGCGTTGCTGTCATGGTCGGGTAGTCTTTAAGATGCTTTACATCTCTTCCACGCTCCAACACCAGTGTTTTCAACCCTTTTTCACAGAATTCTTTGGCAGCCCACCCTCCACTAATTCCGGAACCAATAACAATTGCATCGTATTCATTTGCTTTCATGGGTGAAAAATATAGAAATAAACCAAGACTTTGATAAGATTTTCTATAAAGTCCCGTAACATCTGATTTTTAAGGTTGTAAAAACATAATAAAATCGGATAAGCCTCTTCGGCATTATTTAGTAGATATACCTAATCTAATTTAACCACGCAATCGGTTAATTTTAATCAGCAGAAGTCAGATACAATAGGTTTCCATCTTTGTCTATGATCAACTTTCGACCATTTCCAGAATACCCTATTGAAGAAAAATGTGCTAAATCTACGCTCAGACTATCAGAGGTAGAATTAGCTTGAGTGAAAGCATAAGTTTCCTTTTCTTCTAAGGCTATTGAATCTACCGCTGAAAGCAAATTTCGATACAAAAAGCCATTGACTCCTTCTACTGTCTTAACCTGAAACCAATCTAAAGTAGCGGCAAGGATGAAAACTGGAGTATTTACTTCGAGCTTGGAGATGACTTCAGATTTGGTGGTGGGTTGGGACCTTATATTTGAATTTGCTGTATTTACTCTCATGATCGTAGCCAACTGTTGAACTTCTAACTCAGGTGCAGCATCAAATTCAGTTTCAATTGCTGGAAATGGGTTGATTGCGCCACTCTGGTATATTCCAAAATGCAAATGTGGGGCTGTAGATCTCGCGTTTCCTGTATTTCCAACCAAACCCAAGGTGTCTCCAGGACTTACTCGCTGAAGATTGCTCACCAATTGACTATCCAAATGTGCAAAATAAAGGTTCCAACCCCGCTTAGTATCTCTTACCCATACTTGCTTGCCCCCCAACCCTCGATCTCGAACTGCAGTAACAACTCCCTCCACCGGAGCCAAAACCGTAGTACCACGACTTGCAAAAATATCCACTCCTTCATGAGATCTTTCTCCTCCATCCCTCACATCGCCCCATACGCTTTGAATAGCAGCGCTATTTTTTCCCTCAACTGGGAAAACTGCATAAGTAGCCGTACCGGTGATTCTCACCTGAAAATTTCCTTCTCCCAATAATTCCGGTTGAATTCGAAGTAAGTATTGGCCAGTCTTATCGGCCTCAAACTTCAAAGGATCATTTTTCGCAGTATAGGATTCTATCTCTTTAAGGTCTGATCCAGTCAATAAATCCACTATTAATTTACTGCTATCACTTGCCTGCCAATTAACAATAATATTGACGGAAGCTCCCTGATCAAGTTGAATACTCCAAGCTCTAGCTTCTACGCTTTTAGACAGGAAACTTCCTTGAATGGCAACAGGAACTTCAAGTTCAGAAGCCGTTAAAATGGCATCATCGGCGGAGCTTTGCCACTCAAGACCTATTTTAGTAGTAGCGATACCGGAATTTTTAAGAGTATTCTGATACTGAGCTCTGGCTGAATTGGATTGAAAAATTTTTAGCGTTTGATTGTTGCAAGATGAAATGAAAATCATCAAAATAGCAAAAACCGAAAATGTTAATTTTAATGATTTCATGGAGAAAGTTTAGCTTGATCAATAAGTTGATACCATAGTTCTGGATTATCAGTGATCAGTTGAAAAACATTTACGGTGACTATCCCGAATACGATATGTGAAATAAATAAAGCCAGGAAATAATGAAGTTTGGAGAATTTTGGAGGGTGCGAGTGAAACCTTAGATAACCATACCAAACTACTATCGCCAATATTCCACTAATCGCACCAATTAGTATTGAATCTTGAAAATTGATTCTAAAAACTCCCCAATTCCAAAGCAAGAAATATGCAAACGAAAAGAGTATCCCAACTCCAAAATGGGCTAGTGAGCCAATAATTAAGGCGTTCTTGCTAGGACTGTAATAATTTCGCTCCGCAACCAACAAGTTGCCCAAAACATGAATCACCATGGTAAACTTCTTTGTAATGTATGAATAAGAGTACATCACTAGTGTCATTGCAATGGTACCCGCTACTCCAGCAACAATAGTGATCAAGAAATGCTTACTATCCATAATTTGCAAATTAAGATCATCAAATCTATAATACCTTAAATAGGCACTAACTATAGATTCAATGAACCTGGTTACTTAGATCAATAATCATTATTTGTATCAAATAAGCCTTATTCTATCAGGTGGTGCTACTTGAAGGACAATTTTAATTCCCAGTATGCTTGATTTTCCATAAGGTATTTCCGCTGTCATCATTTACCAATAATGAACCATCAGGCAAAACCGTCACATCCACAGGACGGCCATAAACCTCAGAGTTATCAGCATCAGATACGAATCCTGTTAGAAAATCCTCAGGTTTACCAGTCGGTTTTCCATTTGCAAAAGGAACAAAAACTACTTTATATCCTGAAAGATTTTTACGGTTCCACGATCCATGTTGACCTACAAAAGCACCATTTTTATATTTCTCCGGGAAGTTTGATCCGTCGTAAAAAGTTAATCCCAATGATGCAGTATGACTACCCACAGGAACATCGGGAATAATTGCTTTAGCTACCAATTCGGGAGCCTCACCTTGCATTCTTGGATCTTCTATTTGACCAAAATATGAATACGGCCATCCATAAAAACCTCCTTTTTGGACACTGGTAATGTAATCTGGCACCAAATTGTCACCCAATTCGTCTCGCTCATTCACTGCTGTCCACAGCTCATTATTAGCAGGATTCCATGACATCCCAACTGGATTTCTCAAGCCACTTGCATACATAATTTCTCCTGTTCCATCAGGGTTAACTTCCAAAATTCCTGCTCTTCTTTTTTCCTCATCCATGCCGTGTTCCGCATTATTACTTGCTGAACCCACAGAAATATAGATTTTTGAACCGTCTTCATTTGTAATCAAATTTCTTGTCCAATGGTTATTGTAACCTCCTGCTGGCAAATCCACTATTTTCTCTCCTTCTCCTTCTAATTTCAGCTGGCCTGCTTTATAAGGGAATCTGTATAAACCATCTGTATTTGCGATATAGAAGAATTCATTAAGTATTAGCATCCCATAAGGACTATTCAAATCTTCATTGAAAATTTCACGGATTTCATAATCGCCATTCTTATCTCCATCTCTGAAAATAGTGATCCGGTCAGCGCTACCTTTGGTGTTACTTTCCACTACGAAAATGTCCTCGTTCGGCCCTACATACGTATTTCTTGGATTATCAAGTTCATCAGCAAACTTAGAAACGGTAAATCCTGCCGGAGCTACAGGCATTTTATCATCAGACCATCCCACTACTTTACTGTGGTTCTTAACAGATTCGGAAGAATAAGGAGCAGGCAAAATCAATTCTCCAACTGCAGTTTGAACAGTATCAGAACTAGTCTGTGAAATTTCCTCCTTCTCTTTATTAGATACTTTTTCCTGACAAGATGCCAAGCTGATTGAGCCTGAAATTAAAAGTGAGATTGCTAGCGAAGGTTTTAAATACATGATCGGTTTAGATTTGATTTTCACCTCACTAGTATCAATCATGTAGCCAAGCTAGAGTATTAAAAATTTATGCGTATTAGGCTGATTAAAGCCATGTTTGTAAAGGCAAGGACGAAACCGATCTGCAGATCTGAGAATAAAACTACTCAAATTGGGCTGTTTGTTTTTAAAGATAAGTTAGGTCTCTAATCGCTCTAGAACCTTAGAGATATCAACTCCTTTCCCTAGTACTTCCAGAAAAAGTTTTGGGTGTTTTTTAATTCTCTCTTTCATTGTGAAAATAGTGAACTCATTCTTGTCGAGTTTGCCAGTAACCTCCTTCCAAAGCAAAGGGGTGGAAACTGTAGCGCCTGGTTGCGGACGAACGCAGTAGACTGACGCTAGTGTTTGGCCAGATCGATTTTGGAGATAGTCCAAATAGATTCTACCTTTTCTAGCCTTAAGAGATCTTTGCATGGTAGTCAATTTGGGAAGTTGCTCCTGGATAATACTGCATAACAACTTGCAGAAATTTCTCCCCTCCTCAAAACTATACTTCCCTCCCATCGGGACATAAATATGCAGTCCACTTGATCCCGATGTCTTACAGTAACCTTTAATATTAAGCTCATTCAGCAGCTGATGAAAAGCTTGTGCAACCTCAATAACCTGAATAAAATTGTTTTTGTCAGAGGGGTCCAAATCAATCACGATATAATCAGGTCTATCAAGTGAGCCCATTCTAGCATTCCATGGATTGATCTCGATGCAACTTAGATTTGCCATATATATAAGTGTAGCTTCATTCTGACAAAGCATATAATCAATGTACTTATCCGATGATTCAGAATGAATACGTGTCTTCTGGATCCAATCCGGATATCCCTCCGGAGTATCTTTCTGGTAGAAACTATTTTTGTCTATTCCATTAGGATGACGATGGAGGTTTTGTGGACGGTCCTTGAGGAAAGGCAAAATGTACTCCGAGACAGAAAGATAATATTCAATGAGATTGTATTTGGTGATTCCTTCCTTAGGCCAAAGTGCTTTTTCCAAGTTGGTTATCTGAACATTTATCCCGTCTATCTCCACAGAATTTTCAGCAGATTCACTTTTGCTTTTAGGCGCTTCTATCTTATTTATTCTTAGTTGGGGCGGGTACTTATCATTTCTCAATCCCTTAAAAACAGGTTGACGAAGTCGCCCGTTTTCGGTCCATTCTGTGAACGTAACTTCAGCTATTATCACAGGTTTTAACCATACAGGCTCCCTTCCATTTAGATTGATTTTCTCACTTAAAGGCGATTTGGATTGTATGATTTTCGAAAACCTATCGACTAACTCCGTTTGCAAAGCAATTGAAAAACCTGTTCCGCAATTACCTACATACACAAGTTCATCCTTTTTCTCCATACCTAGAATCAAGGAGCCAAAGGGTCTATTCTCCGATATAGTATAGCCACATACGAGAGTTTCCAAGCTTTCATGTGTCTTAAATTTCATCCAATCTTCTGTACGCGCACCAGGATAATAGAACGAATCAGACTTTTTGCCGATGATACCCTCAAGACCTTTAGCTTTTGCTTCCTCAAAAAAAGCTTTCCCTCCTCCTACTATATGATTACTGTATCGTATCCCCGGCATATCTTCTACTAAGGTTTCTAGAAGTTCCTTTCGTTCTTCCAAAGAAAAATGCACGATACTATGACCATCTAGAAAGAGTAAATCAAAAACCATATAAATCAACTCTCCCCTCGGTTCTTCATCGTAATGTTGTAACCATTGAAATTTTGAAACCCCATTCTTATCCAAAGTCACAACCTCCCCATCTAGAATCGCAGGTTTAGGAAGGCTCTTCAAGTTCTCTAGTAGCGAGGGGAAAATTCTCGAATAATCCACTCCATTGCGAGAATAAAGCATTGTGGCTTTTGAGGAATGATTGCACAGCATGCGATAGCCATCCCATTTGATTTCATAGAACCAATTTTTGGAAGTACTGAATTTCAAATCTTTGCTGCTAGAGGCTAGCATTGGCTGGACTTGTTGATTAATTGAGAGGGTTTTTGAGGGAGTGGAAGTCTCCTCAACATTTATATCATTAAGGTGAAGGTTAGCATCGTAGTCTAACTCGGAGGCAAATTCATCCTTCTTTTTGATCAATAACCATTGAGTAAGATTTCCCTCAAATTTTGTTCTCACTAAAGCAAAAGCCCCTCTCAACTTTGCTCCAAAAAAAGTAATCTTCAAATCTCCGTCATCCAACATCTCCTGTAATGCATCCTTCTTATCTGACATAGGAGTAAAAGTGCCCGAATCCCAGATTGTCATTTCCCCTGCCCCATAATTACCTTGGGGGATTGTGCCCTGAAAATCCAAATACTTCAACGGATGATCTTCTGTCTGGACGGCCAATCTTTTATCGTTGGCATTTAAAGAAGGACCTTTGGGAATTGCCCAACTTTTCAGCACGCCACCTATTTCAAGTCTCAGGTCAAAGTGTAAGCGGCTGGCATGATGCCGCTGAACAACAAAACGGAGTTCACTGGTATCTCTGGCGAATTCCCCCTTCGGC
Organism: Algoriphagus sp.; assembly: GCF_039969895.1. Taxonomy (GTDB): domain Bacteria; phylum Bacteroidota; class Bacteroidia; order Cytophagales; family Cyclobacteriaceae; genus Algoriphagus. The sequence continues at coordinate 295,079 of NZ_JBDVMZ010000021.1, read as the reverse complement.
TCATTCGTTTTGTTGAAATCACGTTTTTTATTGTAATCATCCAATGCCATCAGGATGCCTTCTTGCGTTTTTCCAGACTTGCTTTCAGCTGCGCCATCAAATCTTTAGAATTCGTTTTTTCTGGCTCAAATTTCTTAACCACAGCCTTTTTTCCTTTAGATTTGGCTTTGATCACCTTCATCAATTGCTCATTATACTGATCTTTGTATTTAGACAGGTCAAATTTTTCACTGTACTGCTTGATCAGCGACTCCGCCATTTCAATTTCTTTTGCTGTGGCTTTGGAGGTCGCAATTTTTAGATCCTCAGGACTTCTGATCTCATCTGAAAACCTGATAACATGAAGAACCAATACGGTCTTGTAAATCCCTATTAAACAAAGATTTTCCTTTTGTCTCATGACGAAAGTGGCCAAACCAAGCTTCTTAGTTTTTTTTAGTGCATCGCGAAGAAGATTGTAAGCCTTGCCACCACCCTTTTGGGGTTCTAGGAAATACGGCTTTTTGAAAAGCATATCTGCTACTTCCGTCTCATTTACGAAAGCTTCGATTTCTACTACTTTGCTCTTTTTGGAATTTGCTTGATCAAAATCTTCATCTTCGAGGATGATGTACTTGTCATCAAGCTTGTAGCCCTTTACAATATTTTTCCACTCTACTTCTTTACCAGATTTCTCATTAATTCTTTGATAACGAATCCTTTCATGATCCTTTGAATCAAGCATATCCAGATCAATTCTTCGATCTTCAGAAGCAGAATACATTTTTATCGGGATATTGACCAGACCAAAACCTAGCGAGCCATTCCATATTGATTTCATGATTTATTGGATTTGTATTGTGACGTATTTAGATTTTTTGATGGTGAAGTCATAAACCTGGTTCAGATATTTCTTCATGAAGAATCACCCAAACACTTTACCGATTAACCGCCAACTACTTCACCTCCATTTACATGGATGAACTGTCCTGTAATGTATGAGCTATCTTCACTTGCCAAAAAAACGTAAGCAGGAGCTACCTCGCTAGGTTGACCCGCCCTGCCCAGTGCAGTATCTTGACCAAAATCTGTGACATCATCAAATGTAGCAGGGATGAGCGGAGTCCATATTGGACCGGGTGCCACTCCATTGACACGGATTTTATCCTTGGCAAGCATCAGCGCCAATGAACGAGTAAATCCAACAATTGCACCTTTGGTACTCGCATAATCTACTAAATGCTCACTTCCACGATAAGTAGTCACTGAACTGGTATTGATAATGGAATCGCCAGCCTTGAAATGTGGGATCGCTAATTTTGCAAGGTGGAAAAATGAGAAAATGTTGGTCTCAAAAGTCTCATGCAATTGCTTGGTTGTGATGGATTTCAAGTCATTTTTAGGGAATTGCACTGCTGCATTATTCACCAAAATATTAATACCTCCCAATTCTTTCACACATTGGTCGAGTGCCTTTTTGCAGAAACTCTCAGACTTCAAATCTCCTTCGATTAGCAGACATTTTCTGCCTTCTTTTTCTACTAGTTCTTGGGTGTCTTTCGCATCCTTGTCTTCACTGATATAAATTATCGCCACATCAGCTCCTTCTCGGGCAAAATGCACGGCGACACTTCTACCGATCCCGCTGTCTCCTCCGGTGATGAGTGCTACTTTATTTTTTAATTTTCCGCTTCCCTTGTATCCTTTCCGGATTACCTCAGGCTCTGGCTTCATTTTGCTTTGTTGTCCAGGAAGGGACTGTTTTTGTTCTGGAAATTCGCTTGGCTTTTTCATTGTTGTTGTGGTTTGGTAAGTGTCTTTTTGATTAGGAATTCCTTAAGGCATCTATCAACTGGCTCTTAGTCATTTTGCTTCTGCCTTCGATACCGACTTTTTTAGCCTGATCATAAAGTTCCTGTTTGGTTCTATCTTCGTACTTCTCTGCTTTGCCACCTTTTTTGCCCGAATTGGGGGTGTTTGCTATACGAGCAGCTTTAGTTTTACTCATTCCGTCTCTGCGCAGAGCTTCATATTTCTCATCATTTTTGATGCTTGGTCCATGGTCTTTTGTCATGATTTCTAGGGTTTAAAGGTTGTTTTTGATCGTTTTACAAGAGTTGGAGATTGTGATTTTGATCGTTTTCTCCTGCTGGAAACAACGTCTCCTTCTAGTAATAATTCACAAAAAATGCCGAACTCACGTTGGTGACTTTCAAAAACAAATAGGCTTCTATTTTTCCACCTAATGAAACGCTGCGCTCAAGCTGATAAAAAACACCTAAGTAGTGGAGTGAAGAACTTCAACGTGTTTGCTGAAAAAAAGCACAACTTCTTCTAGAAGCTAGCAGCAAAAAATAAGGATGCAAAGTAACTTCTTACGGTTGTCATTTGACGACTCAAATTCATAAGCCGCTGCATTCACCAGATTAATAGATGGACGGGCAATGATACCTTTTGCACTTGCAGGATTTCAAGTGGTTAACCTAGTCATCTAAAAGAAAAAGGCTTCCATTTTACAAATTGGAAGCCTTTTTCATGAGTAGAAAAATAAACCTACTCGTATCTCAACGATTCAATCGGGTCAAGTTTGGAAGCTTTGTAAGCCGGGAAATATCCAGACATTAATCCAACCAAAATACAAATCCCAAAAGCAATAATCATCCAAAGCCATGGGATCAAGAAACCTCCAACCCCAATAACCAGTGCTATGATATTTCCTATAGAAATACCTAAAACCACACCCATAGCTCCTCCCAGAATACAAATCATAATAGCTTCGAATAAAAACTGTTGTCTGATTCTTAATGGAGTAGCACCTAATGCTTTTCGGATACCGATCTCTCGTGTTCGCTCCGTCACCGATACGAGCATGATGTTCATCAAGCCAATAGACGCTCCCAACAAGGTAATAAACCCGATTCCAAAACCTCCTATCCTAAGATATCCAGCTACTTCCTCGAGACTTTCTGCCACTGATTCACTTTTGGTCAAATCAAAAGAATCTTCCTGAGCTACGCGGTCTTGTCTGATTTCTCTCATCATGCCAATTGCCTGACCCATTTCATAATCTATTCGCTCTGGTCCAGAGGCTACACCAGTCACACTGTATGTCAAACTTCCTCTTTTATCCAATCGGCTGGCATTTTCAATGGGAATCAAAATCTGCCTGTCGGCACCTTGATCAGGCCCCATACCTCCTTGTTCTTCGAGGATGCCTATAATAGTATAGGGCATACCCAGAACAGTAATCTTTTTATTCAAAGGATCTTCATTCGATTCGAAAAGGGTAGTTCCAAGCTCTTTTCCAATGATACAGACGTTATACCCATTTTGGATCTCCATGCTGGTGAAGTTCCGTCCAAAATCAAGCGTCAGTGCCTTAATATTCAAATAATTTTCGTCAGCCCCCAGCACCCGGACGTTTGGGTTAGTTTTCTTAGAATCTCGCTTTATTTCCGCACTTCCGGTCACCCGAGTAAAAACAGTAGCTATACCTACGCTAGTGTATTTCTCTTTAAAGTCCATGACTTCTCTAAACGTCAATCTAGGATAAGTTTTCTCTGTTTTACCATCCTGAATGGCTCTACCACCACTGAAGCCCTTATTTCGAAGATCAAATGAATTTGCTCCCAATCCAGAGAAACTATCTGCGATTTGCGCTTTTATCCCATCTATAGCGGTCAGCATTCCGACTAGCGAAGAGATCCCTATGGCGATTATAGCACCTGTAAGTACAGTTCTTAATAAATTAACTTTAATGGAGCGTACCGCTTCACGTACGTTTTCGATCAGATTCATAAATTGTTCGTATCAGTACAAAATTATTGATCAATTCTGCCTAGTGGTATCAAGTATAGATAATTCCTCGTGAAATGACTATCCGGTTATAAAAATTAAGATTTTATCAATGAATTCGGTCTCCCCGAACGTCAAGATTTTGCATCACCTCAGCCTCGTAATTGAGCCATTCCTGCCATCTGCTATTTACTAAATCTGGATTTTGATACTTTCTGGCCAATTCTATGAACGTAACGTAATGCCCTGCTTCAGAAACCATTAATTCATAGTAAAACTTCTGAAGCTCTTTGTCTTCCAGATGTTTGGAGAGTAATTTAAACCGCTCACAACTTCTAGCTTCAATTAACGCATTCAGCAACAAATGCTCAATGAGCTGCTGCGTCCTGCTGCCTCCTTTTTTCACAAAATCCGTAAGCTGGACGACATACTCGTCTTTCCTAACGGGCCCAAAGGTCAAGCCTCGGGCGCGAATACATTCAAGAACGCGCTCGAAATGCCCCCATTCTTCTGCTACAATAGGTGTAAGCGTATCTACTAATTCTATATGATCGTTATACCTCACGATCAAACTTATGCAAGAAGAAGCTGCCTTCTGCTCACAGTATGCATGATCTGTGAGGACATCTTCAAGTCTCATCTCCGCCACCCGTACCCAGCGCGGATCTGTGGGTAGTTTCAAATGCAGCATTTTTTCCCTTGTACTTTCTTCCCAACTCATCCTAATCAAATAAATACCATGTGATTCCCAAATCGATGAATGACTTATATCCTGTGTAATCTGGAGTGACGAAGTATCCTTCTTCCTGCATCAATCCACTATTCAAATGATTGAATTTCAATAAAACACGGGTTCTATTGATACGGAAATCCAAGAACACATCCGCCACAGGGTATGCATAGACATTGAAATCATTTTGCAAATAGAACTGCTGCGTGGCAGGTGAATAGGCTGTCGCAAAATAGTCTGAATGATAGCGAATATCTAAGCCGATCTGTACGTAAACATTGTCATTGAAGAGCGGACTGTCAAAGTAAAATTTGGTATTAGCATAGAATTCTGGAATTCTAAACTTGTCGCTAGACTCACCAGAGATCTGAGTGTAAATCAACTCCGTATCCCATTGAAACTTTCGGCCAATACGAACGCTGGCTTTCACTCCTGGAATCAGCATAAAAGCCTCACCGCTAGCCTGTTCTGCTATACGTTTTTCATTGAAATACACGTAATTATTTATGCGGTTAATAGTCAAGGAAGGCCTGAGCTGGATTTTGTTAAAATTCAGTTTGAATACACCTCTTAGCTGATCCACTCCTACATTATCAAAGTCATTGTCCCATTGATAATGATTGCCATAGTATAGCTGTTCCATAGCAGTTGGCTTGTACACAGCTTTGGTATAATCTACCTCTAGCCACGGCGAAACAAACAATCCATGTAATCTAAAGGCACCAGGAACAAGGTATTCTCCATCTGCACTTAACGACCAATTCTCCGAGATTTTACCGATGAGTTCCCCACCTATATAAACTTCGTTAAAATTATTTTTCTCTCCGTCTGGATAAAAGGGGCTTTTCATCCGACCAGCTCTGAATTTTGCGTGAGCATTGTAATAGAACCCCTTAAAACTCCCTTTAAACCCAACCTCATTGCCCCATTCTTTGAAATCATTATAATTCCTCGTAGTGTCCAATTGAGAGCTATCACGACTGGCATTGAATCGCGTTTTGGGATAGAAAAGAGAATCACTGGAAGTCAGCGCTGCTGAAAGGGTGTTGTCTCTATTCTTTTGATCGAAAATGTGATAGATCTGCAATTCATCTCGTATGCTGTATTCATGATAGAATCTATATTCCTGTCTTAGATCACTAGCCTGTGTATTGCTGAGCCATACTTTGGCATCTTCGTAAGTGAAATACAAAGAAGTAGAATCCACAGATGGAGGAATAATTCCTCCGATTTCGTTCACCTTGTGAAGCATTCTGGAGAAATTTCCCAGCAGCCAATACTTCCCGTTTTCAGAACGGTAGTTGGTATGGAGAGAATATGAATTTTGCACGACCATATTATCATCGCGAGCCACCGGGTTGAGCGTTTTTCTAGCTCGTATCGTATGAAAATCAAAGCCCACGTTCCACCTAGAATTGATATTTCGCGCAAAAGCGATGTCCAGCATGTTTCGCTGTCCTCCTCCAAAAAAGGCGGACATCTCCGTAAACGGTGATTTGGTATCGAAATACTTGTTGTCCTCCGGCGCATGGTAGTACAGATCATACACTGAAAAACCTGCTCTAGTACCGATTACATCAGGAATCTCATAAAACATTGGTTTAGTAGCACTACCGATATTGCCTAGGTCTTGGTATTTCCAATTGCTTTTGGCAACTGGATCATAATTGTGAAAATTATTCAGGGCTGTATCCTGGGGATAGAGAATCAGGTTATTTCGCTTGATATCCTTCTCGAAAAAGTAAAGACTTGTTTTCGGACCATACACCATCCTGGTACTATCATCCAAAAGAGTTCTCCTAATCCCATCTTCTTCATTTTCTTCTGGATCCACCACTTCGCCAGTTCTTCGCTGATTTGGGTTTTGAGTCGTAGGAGGAACGGTACGCTGCGCAAATGTGAACGGAATAGTCCCGACGCAGAGTAAAAATAGAATGCAGAGTAACCGTTTATTCACTTAGATAATATCCCTTTTGAAGACTTTTTGTTGGATTAGTTGTGCCAAAGCTAGCTCATCAGCTGGAGAAAAACACACTTCTATAGGCAGCACAAAAATCGGAATTTCTTCCAGAAAACCTTTGGGTGCATTCGATTTAACTTTCACGGCGTCCTTTTCAGTGGTAAACACCACAGGCTTTTGAGCCGCATATTGATTCATTTTGGAGCGAATTTTCTCAAAATCCGAAAGTCCATAATCGTGATGATCCGGGTAACTCATCACCTCAAGCAAGTCATACTTTGTTCGTACATAGTCCACAAGAGGCTGATCATTAGCCAGACCCGTAAGCAGCAGTATTTTGCCAGTAATAGAGGTTTGATTCATCAGCCCAAAAGGCCTTCCATAGGTAATTGAGGAAAACAAAACAGGAGTACCCATCCTAATATTAGGAGACACCTTGCTAATTAGTCTAGTTTTTTCAGAAGCTGAAAGTGCCTCGGGACATTTAGTGATGACTACAACATCTGCTCTTTTTGCACCAGCTCTACTTTCTCTGATTCGGCCCATAGGCAGTAAAAAATCCGAATAAAATGGTCGCTGATAGGTAGTCAACAGAATCTTCAGGTCGCCTGTTACATACCTGTGCTGAAAAGCATCATCTAAAATTATCAACTCGGGGGAGGTTGGCAGTGCAGCGATTTTATTCAATGCGTTTACTCGGTTTTCTCCCACGAATACTGAGATATCTTGTCCAAATTTCTGGAAAATTTGAAAGGGCTCATCCCCAATATCATCAGGAGATAGCATCCAATTTGCCTGAAGAAAACCATTGGTCTTACGCCCGTATCCTCTACTGAGTACAGCAGTACTTTTCTCCTTTTGCAACATTCGAATTAGGAATTCCACCATGGGAGTTTTGCCTGTGCCGCCCACACTGAGATTACCAACCACAATACTTGGAATAGGAGAATGGGCACTTTTCAGCCAGCCCATATCAAAAAACCAATTCCGAAGGCTAGTGACCAACTTGTACAGTAAAGCGAAAGGATAAAGCAAAAAAGCGTACCAGCGCATTGGAGAATTACTATTTTTGATCAAATAAAATGTGATTATCTGTAATGATGCCAGAATTTAAAATCCCCTGCTCAACAGGAAAGAATGCTAGTGACCGAGGGAGCCTCAATTCTTAAGTTGACCAAATCCTATTGTACTTTTGGCTTTTTACTGGTATCAAAGCGGATATACATGTCAAATAAACAGAAAAATTATGGGATACAAGATTAGCGAAGTGATTTCCTACCTGGAGCAAATCGCACCTCCATCCTATCAGGAGTCCTACGATAATGCCACATTGATCACAGGGGACAGACATGCCCAAGTGACCGGAATAGTTTGCTCTCTAGATTGTCTAGAATCCACTGTGGAAGAAGCTATAAGCCTGGGAGCCAACATGATTGTAGCTCATCACCCTATCGTATTTAAGGGTTTGAAAAGCCTCACAGGAAAAAATTACGTGGAGCGAACCATCATCAAAGCAATCAAAAATAACATCGCTATTTATGCTATTCATACCAACCTCGACCATGTGGCTAATGGGGTAAACAAGCGCATTTCGGATCGATTAAACTTAGTGGACACGAAGATTTTACAGCCTAAAAAGCAATTGCTTAGTAAGCTGGTTTTCTTTGTGCCTGTTGCAGAAAAAGACAAGGTACTCCAAGCCGTCTATTCAGCTGGAGCCGGAAAAATCGGTGAGTATGCTGATTGCTCTTTTCAGCTGGCAGGAGTAGGAACATACACGCCATCTTCACAAGCAAATCCAACCATCGGCGAGCGCGGAAGGCCACAGGAAGAGGCTGAAATACGAGTGGAAGTATTAGTAGCCAATCATCTGCTACCCACTGTTCTGAAGAAAATGCGCGATGCTCACTCCTACGAGGAGGTAGCCTATTATGTACAAAGTCTTGAAAATGAAAATCAGGAAGTAGGCGCTGGGATGATTGGAAGCCTTCAGCAAGAAATGGAGGAAGAAGAATTCCTGGACTATCTCAAAATCAAAATGAATTTGAGTGTCATCAAGCACACGGCACTCATTTCCCGGAAAATCAAGAAAGTAGCCGTATGTGGTGGTGCAGGAATATTTCTGCTGAGCGATGCTAAAAGAGCCGGAGCGGATGTATTTGTGACAGCAGATGTAAAATACCACGAATTTTTTGACGCTGATGGAGCATTAATTCTCTGTGACATCGGACATTATGAGAGCGAAATTTTCACAAAAGAATTACTCCACGAGTTATTGTCACAAAATTTCCCTAATATTGCACTCTATTTGACAAAAGTAGTTACAAATCCCTCATCCTACCGATAGTACATGGAAAGTACAGTAGCACAGAAACTCGAAGCTATTCACAACCTTCAACTTTTAGATTCAAAACTAGACGCCATCATTAAAGTTCGCGGAGCTCTTCCAGAAGAGGTTCAGGATCTTGAGGATGAAATCGCTGGATATGAAACACGTTTGGAGAAATTTCAAAGTGAGATAGACTCATATGAAGACGAAATAAAAGCACTTAAAGAAAGCATCAAAGACTCTGAAAAACTGATCAAGAAATATCAGGAGCAGCAGATGAACGTTCGCAACAACCGCGAATACGATGCAATCACTAAGGAGCTAGAGCTTCAGGATTTAGAGATTCAGGTGGCGAAAAAGAAAATCACAGAGGCAGGGTATAGAATCGATTCTAAAAAAGCAGATTTGGAAGAATTGAGTGCTGTGAAAAAGGATCGTCAGAAGGACTTGGATCAAAAGAACAGCGAGCTTACCTCGATTGTCACAGAAAGTGAGTCAGATGAAGCCAAACTTAAAAATGATCGTGAAAAATCATTGAAGAAAGTGGACGAAAGACTTCTTAAATCTTACACCAAAATCAGAGCTAACGCAAAGAATGGTCTAGCGGTAGTGATGGTCAAAAGAGGTGCTTGTGGCGGATGCTTCAATACCGTTCCTCCTCAAAGACAAGCTGATATTCGTGAGAAGAAAAAGCTAATCGTCTGTGAACACTGCGGTAGAATCCTCGCTGGCGTTGAAGACGAAGTAGTCGAAGAGGCAGCTCCAAAAAAGAAAAGAGCAACTAAAGCGACTAAAGCTTCCAAAGCATAATCAGAGATTTTAGTTATAAAAAATAAACCCCGGACTTGCAGTTCGGGGTTTATTTTTGTTCATTTTTTTTTGCTTAGAACAGGTTAAATTTTCTATATTGACAGCTATGAAAAGTATTGGAATCCTAGTTATCTCCCTATTTCTAACTCTTTCTGTCTTTGCAAAAGAGACTGAATCCAAAACTTTTTTGGTGTTATTCAAATCAAAAGAATTAAAATCTCTGAATACCTCCATGAAGGAGATTCAGTCGCAATTTTCTCCTGCTTTCAAGATAAGGTCCTATGCCGGCAACTCCGAGCTAGCTATGATCATTGATATCCCTAATTGTGATTTTGATGCATGCTACCTTGGACAATTCTTAGTCTCATTAGACAAAGGTGAAGACATCAAACTACAAGAAATTGCCTTCAGATTAATTGACATGACTGCTAATAAAAAGTCTTTGGACACCTACCTCTCAGTTTTCGAAGAAAATCAGAAAAAAGATAAGAGCGACAAGCGGAATACTACAGCTCCTTAAGGTGATCAGTATCGTTTCTTTTTAGGAGCTCAAAGTTCCCTCCCTCTGTTTCTTGAAGTAAATACAAACATAAGTTTTGGTGCTCAAACATATCCATGTGACACAAATCCTGCTTCATAATTAAACTCAGAAAAATCCTCATCGCACGTCCGTGCATGCACACTAGGATAGTTTCTCCAGGCCCACTTAGTATAGCATCGATTCCGCGCTGCATCCTTTTAGCCACGATATTAGGACTTTCTCCACCTGCGATGCAGTAATCCAAATTTCCATTTTGCCATTCTGTAAGCATATGCTTATAGTACTTGCTTTCCTCAGGAGACATGGGAAGCCCCTCGTAATCTCCCCAGGAAATCTCGTTGAGATCAGTGGTGGAAATCGCAGGGATCCCTAAGTCCAAAAATGATTGAATTGATTGTTTGGTGCGTTGTAAACCAGTATAATAAGCTTGATCAAACGGGATATTTTGGTATGCTTGAAAAAATGCCTCTGCCTGTCTTCTACCATTCTCATTGATCGGAGCATCTATCCCACTCCCCTGTACTACTCCTTTGAGGTTAAAATCGGTTTGCCCGTGCCTAACTAAGTAAATTTTTTTTCGATTCAAGATTCTCTATTTTTGTCTGCACCCCAAAGAAAACCCATTTACATCAATTTTCATGGTATTCATTCAAAAGCCTTCATTAGATCAGATCAATAAGAGTGGTAATCACACAATGACGGGCTTTCTAGGAATAATTTTTACAGAAATTGGCGAGGACTACCTCACTGCCACCATGCCGGTAGATGAGCGAACAAAACAACCTATGGGTTTGTTGCATGGAGGAGCCAATGTAGTTCTAGCCGAGACGCTTGGAAGTGTAGCAAGTTCCTTCACACTAGATTTGACCAAGCAAGTCTGCGTGGGATTAGAAATCAACGCTAACCACTTGAAAAGTGTTAAATCAGGCTTGGTCACAGGAACTACCAAGCCTATTCACCTAGGAAAAAGCACGCAAGTCTGGGAAATAAAGATCACAAATGAACAAGGGCAACTCTGCTGCATCAGCCGGATTACCATGGCCATTTTAGACAAAAAGTAATGCATACTAACGTAGCTACAACTCATACCAAAACGGAAATCCTGCAACTCCTGCTTCAATTGGGTTTGACTTCCGGAGGTTCTTTCGCCATTTGGCGAAAACCAAAATCCAATACCGTTGAAATCGTTTTAAATGACACCGCAGAGGCAACAAAAGTTGACCTAAATCTGGAAAGTCTAGAACCAGGATTTATAGTGCATCCTTTTGCCGATCAGGAGGACAAAAAGGCATTTTTCATAAAAGCCAATAACTACTTCTCCTTTGACTTGGACCAACCGCTGGAAGAAGATGAACTTCCTGAGTGGGCAAAAATTCAGTTGAAAAACCAAGAGAAGCTAACTTCTGAAGCTATCAGCGAATTGCTCTGCAAACAAACGTTCACCAATAAAGCAAAAGCTTCAAAATTAAGTGAAGATAAAGAGCACTTCACGAAACTAGTGCGAAAAGGAATAAGGGCAATTCAGGCCAATCACCTGGGAAAAGTCGTGCCCGCAAGAACCAAAACCATCCCCATTCCGAGCAACTTCAATCTGGGAAACACAGTAGTAAGTTTGATGAATTCTTATCCCAATGCCTTTATCAACTTCTTTCATTTGCCGAAGGTGGGCACTTGGATCGGCGCTTCTCCCGAAACTTTGATCGAAACTAAAGGAGATATTTTCACCACTATGTCTTTGGCAGGAACTCAAAAAGCAAGTGGTGACAATCCTCTGAAATCAGTAGCTTGGACGCAGAAAGAAATAGAGGAGCAAGCACTCGTGAGCAGATACATTGTGTCTTGCTTTAAGAAAATACGACTGCGGGAATACGAAGAGCATGGCCCTAAAACTGTCTTGGCTGGAAATCTTCTTCACTTGAGGTCAGACTTTAAAATCAACATGCGGGAAACAGGATTTCCAGATCTCGGATCCCTAATGCTAAGTCTCCTCCACCCCACTTCTGCAGTATGTGGGATGCCGAGAAGGGAAGCACATGATTTCCTTCAGGAATTTGAAGGCTTTGACAGATCTTTTTACGCTGGCTTTATCGGGCCGGTAAATATTCAGGGAAGCACCTCTATCTATGTCAATCTGAGAACTGCAAGTTTGCATGCCAACGAAGCCACGCTGTATGCAGGTGCGGGTGTCACAGAAGATTCTGATCCTGAAAAAGAATGGGAAGAAACAGAACTCAAGTGTCAAATCATCGGTAAATTCATCCAAAATCCCAGCTCTTGATTCTTCCTCAGATCACCGACTTAGTGGCCATTTGTGCCAAAAAGGGCATTGAAAATGCAATCCTCTCCCCTGGATCACGCTGTGCGCCTTTGACGTTGACATTTGCCAGACATCCCGAAATTCACTCCCGAACAATCTCTGACGAACGCTCTGCGGCTTTCATAGCATTAGGAATGGCTCAGCAATTGGATCAACCCGTAGCTTTGGTCTGTACAAGCGGTTCGGCAGCACTGAATTATTTTCCTGCAGTAGCGGAAGCATTTTTCCAACAAATTCCTTTGTTGATTTTGACGGCAGATCGACCGGCTGAGTGGATAGACCAATACGATGGACAGACGATATTTCAGCCTGAGGTATATGGTAAGCATGTGAAAGGAAGTTTTCAGTTACCTGACACGGCAAGTAATCCTGATCAGCTATGGCACTCATCCAGAATCGTCAACGAGGCAATCAATCTATCCACCCAATTTCCTGCCGGACCAGTTCATATCAATATTCCACTTAGAGAACCATTCTATCCTGAGAAAGGCGAGGAATTTGTTTTCCCAGAAAAACCCAGAGTTTTCAATCTTCTAAAAAGTAAAACTCAGCCAACGGATGAATCACTGATCAAGCTTAAAAATAGATTGGAGATAGTCCAACGAGTTTTGATCATCACGGGACAGCAGCGACCTGATGATCAGCTCCAACGCTTACTCGATAAGCTCGCTGAAAACAAAAAAGCGGTAATCGTCACTGACACGATCAGCAATCTTCAATCTGATCTCACCATCTCATTTCATGATCACTGGTTGGGAAATGAAGCAGTTTCAGAGAATCTAAAGCCTGATCTGATTATCAGTTTTGGGAAGTCCGTAATTTCAAAGTCTCTCAAGATCTTTCTGAGAAAAACCCATGCTTCACACTGGCATGTGCAAGCCGACGGAAATGCGAAGGATACGTTCCAAAGACTAACCAGGAATGTCCCAGCTACTCCGCAGTATTTCTTCAACTGGCTCAATGAAAACCTTGGTACTCAGAACAAGCAGTTCTTTGAAGCCTGGCATTTCTTAGAAAAAGCCGTCGCAAAAGATCTCAGTCAAGTGCTACGGAAGCAAAGTTTTGGGGAGTATTCGGCTTTAGCTTTTTGTCTGGAAAAAGTGCCTGCCCAGTCCAAAATCCACGTAGCCAATAGTATGGCTGTTCGCTATTTGAATTTACTGGGAAAAAGAAGCCAGGAAGTGATCTGCAACCGAGGCACGAGTGGAATCGACGGTTCAAATTCTACTGCTGTTGGTTGTACATTTACGACCAAGGCTATCGTAACGCTAATCACTGGAGACATGGCATTCTTCTATGATCGCAATGCCTTTTGGCATAACTACGCGATGCCGAATCTTCGGATTATTCTACTCAACAACCACGCTGGCGGAATATTTAGGTTGATCGACGGGCCAAAAAACCAGCCTGAACTAGAAGAATATTTCGAGACAAAACAAAAACTAACTGCACAGCATCTGGCTACAGAATTTGGCTTCTTCTATTCCAAAGTGGTGAATCGGGAAGAGTTGGAAGATTCACTAGCCGATTTTTATGAAGAATCACTTCATCCCAAAATTCTGGAAATCAAGACCTCTAGTCCACTTAACGCTGAGATTTTGAAGTCAGTCAAAGAAAAAATCAAGCTGTCGCTTGAGAACTGAAAGTAGAATCGGGAGAAGAAGTTCTCCCGATTTTGTTGATAGCCCAAATCATCAAGCCTAGTTCTCCTAACTCAAATAACGTAAGCGGTATCATTGCAAACAATGCTCCGATCACTGTGAAGAGCATAATTCCTGAGACAATTCCCAACCCCCCGATCACCTGTGGGATAGTGGACCAGAGATTTTTGTACATCAGGAAGCCAGCGCCCATAAAGCCATAAGCAACCCCAAAAGTGGCCAGCTTCACGAAATAGTAATCTTCAATTTGAAAGATAGAAGTACTGATCGATACCAAATCAATAGCATACCAAATAGCATTTGCAATGAGCATCACCCACAGCGCGATGTGAAGAACCTTATTTGGAAAAGCTACAGTCATCTTGATCAATCCTACTATGAAAATTGAAAAAGTAATCCAAACTCCAACTTTCACCAGCCCAAAACTCAAGGCATTGGTGAAGCTTCCTTCCATCCACTCTACCTCCATACTGATATCAAAATAGCTCAAAAAAAAGTAAACCAGCCCCGCTCCTAAACCCGTATAGAGCCAGGTGACTATTGACTTAGGATGTTCGGTAGTGACTTCAGGTTCGGGCTTCTCCCATTGCGCTCCCAGCGCTTCAAATAAAGCTTTGATCGTATAACTCCTCGGGGTAACCTCTCCCGCTTCAATGCGCTGAATTGTTCGCACGTTCAGGTTGCACAGTTCGACCAACTCTTCCTGAGTCAATCCTTTTGCCTTTCTCATTTCAGAGATTTTCTTGCCAAGTTCTGGTTGTTTCATTTCAAATAGTTTTTGATTTACCATGGCAATTTCTCGGATTGGTTTGTGACTTAAGGCGAAATAGGCTCGGTTTTGACCCGACATTTGCCCGACATTTGGTTTGACAGCTAAACTAATGAAAAATGAGCTTACCTCCAGAAGCCAATTCTAGAGGCTTTTTATTGATGAAAAGTGAATCCACACGTACAGGCCAGTTTCACTGATGAAAGTCTTTCCTTTTTTAAAAAATCTCCTTTTCTCGGTAGCGAAAAAGCAAATGCATGCGTCTTGGCAATGATTAAAAACTAAAACCAACAATTAAACATGATGAGTGGAAAATCATTTGCGACACAAAATCTAAAGTCACTAGCAATGCTTGCATCACTAGCCGCTACCGTAGGATTAACGAGCTGCTTGGATGACAATGATCCTATCGAATACCCAGATGCGGGTTACATTTCTATTTACAATGGCGCGCCAAATAATAATGGCGTAATAGTCTATGCCGATCAAAACCAAGTAAACGATTTCTCTCTGGATTATTCAGAAGTACTGCCTTACAAAAACTTCTTCCCTGGCGATAGAACGTTCAAATTCTCCGAGCCAAATTCTCTGACTTCCCTTTTGGAAAAAGAATTTGAAATCAAAGTGGACTCGGTGTACTCTATGT
Organism: Algoriphagus sp.; assembly: GCF_039969895.1. Taxonomy (GTDB): domain Bacteria; phylum Bacteroidota; class Bacteroidia; order Cytophagales; family Cyclobacteriaceae; genus Algoriphagus. Next base: position 279,542 of record NZ_JBDVMZ010000021.1, on the reverse strand, counting down.
TTATGCTCGAAGACGCCGGTGTTTTGGATGCAGTTTTGGTAGATGACGACTGGTCAGAGCCATCTGCCGCTGAGGCTCAAATCCGAATGATCAACTTATCCCCGGACGCTGGTTCAGTCTCGTTGATCATAGATGAGGCACAAACTCCTTTGTTTAGCAATGTAGCGTTCAAATCCAATACAGCGTTTGAAAGCCTGGACAACAAAGTTTACACGCTAAAGGTAATCTCTAGCACTGGCGAAACTCTTGCCACGGCAACATCTATAGAATTGAAAGAAAATAGAGTTTATACCCTCGTGGTAAGAGGCTATGTGGTCTCACCAGACAATTCCAAAAAGCTTGATTTGCAATTAATAACCAACTATATCGATTTCTAAGTAATCAAGACACCACAATGCAAAATCCCGATCTGAATCAGATCGGGATTTTTTTTGACCAAAAGGGCAAGTAGGTAACTCAGAAATCGTGACAAACTATTTTCCATTGAGCTTTCTCGATCGTATATGTTTTGTTTTTTGTGGGTGTGAAAAAACAATCGTCCACAGTATGAACAAGGAATTCGAAACTTTAAACCTCCTCTAACACAGAAAGAATATTCCCAGCTGGATCTTTAAACCAGGCGATTTGGGGACCTCTACTGTCGCGACAAATACCCTTTTCATCGGTTGTAATTTCACCCGAGTACTGTTCAAAAGTGACACCTTTTCTTATCAAATATTCAACTGCTTCGTCAATATCTGCAACAGGAAAATTTAGAACTGTAAATGAAGCAGCTACAAAATTTGTTTTGGGGTAAATAATAACCTCACCACCACCGGTGAGATGAAGGTTGAGAATTCCCATTTCATCTTCTTCTACAGCAAGACCAAGAATTTTCTGATAGAAAGATTTGGCTTTAGAAATATCATCGACAGAGAAACTACTGAAAGCTTTAGAGTTTTTAAACATGACAGGAGTGGTTTGTGTGTTTGGAGTATGATTCTCAAGGGTTTAAAATCGTATAATTCTATGCCTTTTACAAAAAAATTAACTGCTCGCAGAAAACTCTGCATGAGCAAAAAAAGCCTCTCTGAGAGCAGAAAGGCTTTTTTTAAGCTGTAAAATAACAAACCGAATTGGAAGTGAGTACAGATCTAATCTTCCTATTTATCTCCTCCCCCAAAATTCATCTTGAAACTAGCTCCAAACAAACCAAACGTCTCTCCGTAACCTGAGACCTGCTTCAATTGGTAATTATAAAACGGCATGATGACATAATTTGCCCCCTTGGTTTCCAGAACCCTCAGGTTTAGACCAAAATTCAACGTGGCAAAAGGATAAAATTTGCTACCCGTAGATTCCAGCTCAGAACTATTGTTTACAGCTTGCTTAGATAAGGTGACAGAAGACAGCCCATCAGCGTTGGTGCTGTAGCTCGCCACTTGTCTATCGAAAGTGTTTTCTTGACTGCCACTTTCATTAATCGCATAGAAATTTGAAAAACCAGCCTGAACAGAAATAGCGTTATTCCTAGTCAACGGATACTTGACAAATACAGGCACCTCCACCTGCATCTGACGAACTTCTAGCTTTTCGGTTTGTGGATAGGTATTCCCAAAAGCCATGACCGTACTTTGTTGCTCCGTATTCTGACTGAGGTAGTTCAGACCAAGTCCAGAACCCAGTGTCAGCTTGCCCGGCAATTTAATATCCAGCAAAACTCCAAGGCCTATAGTCTGAGCGGTAGCCATTTGATTGTCATTTTGCATTGCGCCAAAACCCGGCGACAAGCCCATGCCGAGCCCAAGTGTAGTTTTTTGCGCAGGTATTTCTGGGAAATCACTTTCAGCGATCAGATTTTGATTTGTCTCAAGTTTAGTAGATTCTTCAACTTTAGGCAAAGACCCTAGCTGCTCTTCAGCCGACTTTTCTTCCGACTTTTTACCCACTTCTTCAGTGGTCGCGATGAGCGGAGGCTGGAGTGTACCTACAGTATTTCTGACCTCTTCCTTATTGACTTGAGGTGCCAAAGGTGCTTCAGTAGCTACCTCTACTTTTCCATCTGCTCCTTTTTTCCCATTAGCTGTATCAGTCAACAATGTGTTGACTTCAGATTTCTCCGGTGGATATTGATTCGATTTTAGCTTGATATTCACTGAGGATTCATCGTAAGTATCAGGCAAAATTGATTTTGCCTCAGCTAAGTTTTCGTTGATCACATCCAACTCCTGTGTATCAGGAGTAGGAAGCGTTTCGGGCTCAGAAGAAGGTAGGTCTTTCGCTTCGTCCGCCAATTTTAGTTCAGTGGGTAGATTGTTTTGATTTTCTGTCAAATCCACTGAGTTCAGTCCTATGACTAGCAAAAGCAAAGACGCGGCGATTCCTGCAGCCCAATAGGAGATATCTCTAAGGTGACGCTGCCTACGTTTTTTCTGAAACCCTTCCCAAGCACCCATTTCATAGGGAACGGAGGCTTCCGCTAACTTCTTTTTAAGGGAAGCAGCGATATCTTTATCCAGCTTATCTTCCTTCATATTCTTTCAAATGTAATGATACCAATTCGCGGAGATGAGCTTTGGCACGAGCCAGATAGACTCGTGAGGAGCTTTCGTTGAGCCCCAGCTTCTCGCCAATTTCTTTGTGACTATACCCTTCGATCTCGTAGAGGTTAAAGACGAGTTTGTGATCTTCCTGAAGAAGATTTAGCAGATTTAGAATATCATGAAATGCCAAATCCTGAAGTGCATTCACTTCGTGAAAAACTCCGGTTTCTTCAGCTACGTCACTTTGATTTTGGAATTTCTTCTGCTTTCTGAAATAGTCTATGGCTGTGTTTACGGTGATTCTGCGCAGCCAAGCTTTGACAGACTGGAAGTCATCGAATTTCTTGATTGATCCAAAAAACTTGATGAATGAGTCGTTGGTAATCTCATCCGCAAGCATTTTATCTTTGGAATAGGACAGACTAATCCCCATGACATAGCCATAGTATTTTTTATAGAATACCTCTTCGTACTTCGCTGATCGTCGTTTGCAACCTTCAATCAGCTCCTGATCAGTCCAATTCAATTCAAACCTTTTAATCTATGGTGACGACTCAGACTAGAGCCGTTAATCCTTCTAATTAGCTATTTTCTAAATAGAAATCTCATTTCGAGATATCTGAAACTCCTTCCTCACTCCTCGTATTTTCCCTCCAAACAGAGGAATCTTCACAGTCCGAAACTCCAACTTGATTCTGTGCGGGGTTCGAATTCATCGCAAATTTAGGCGCTTCTACAGGGAACTCTGACTGGTTTGTCTCATTCACTGAGCCGGCATTTAGCGCGCTACTCGCAAATATCAAAACCAAATAGAATCGAAGGAGCGTTTTCATGATGCTTTTTTATCCTGACGGAAAAAGTAAGGCAAACGCTACTGGGCTTTCAAAAATAAAAAACGGCAGTCGTACAACTGCCGTTTTTCTGTCTTTTGCTCACGGATGTCACCCCTTCCTACACCCCAAATACTCTTGGCAACCAAAGTGAAATCTCAGGGAAAAGCATTATTAGAATCAATGCCAGGACCATAGCAAAATAGAATGGCAACATGGGTTTCATGATTTTTTGAATGGTAGTATTGGCTACCCCCACTCCTATGAAAAGTATAGAACCTACCGGTGGTGTACACAGTCCTATACAAAGATTGAGTACCATCATAATTCCAAAATGAACCGGATCCACTCCCAACGCTGTCACCACCGGAAGAAATATAGGAGTGAAAATCAACACGGCAGGTGTCATATCCATAAATATCCCGACAAAAAGCAGCAGCAAATTGATCATAATCAAGATCACAAAAATATTGTCGCTCAATCCTAAAAGTGCATTGGAGATGTTCTGAGGAATATCCTCGCTAGACATCACCCAAGACATGGCCATGGAAGTAGCGATCAGCAGCATCACCACAGCAGTAGTCTCCGCAGACTTCAATAACACTGCAGGCAAATCTTTTGCCTTCAGCTCACGGTAGATCAGTGATAAAACTAAGGAATACACCACCGCAATAGCTGAAGCTTCAGTTGCGGTAAATACACCGCCAATTATCCCTCCTATGACTACTATCAGCAAAAATAAACTTGGTACTGCTGCCCAGAATGTTTTCAAAATAACACCTAGAGAAGAACCCTCACCTGCGGGAAGCTTATGCACTCGTACCATAATCGCCGCGGTCACCATCAGCAACCCACCGACCAATAATCCTGGCAGATAACCTGCTACAAATAAAGCTGCCACCGAAACTCCACCTGAAGCAAGAGAATAAACAATCAGCACGTTGGAAGGTGGAATGATCAAGCCAGTCGTAGATGAAGTAATGTTCACAGCCGCACCCAGCTCCTTAGGATAGCCTTCTTTCTCCATTCTTTTTCCCAAAATTCCGCCCATGGAAGAGGCTGCTGCTACAGCGGAACCTGCAATCGCTCCCATCAGCATAGCTGCAATGATATTCACGTGAAGCAAACCTCCCCGCATTCTTCCAGTCAAAGCTTTCGCAAATTCAATCAGACGATTCGCGATTCCTCCCCTGTTCATCAGCTCACCCGCCAGAATGAAAAATGGAATAGCCAACAAAGAAAAACTATCTAATCCAGTCCCCATTCGCTGTGCAATGGTAGTAATAGCCGGCATAGTTTGAACCGTCACCATCAAAGTCAACATACTTGATAGTCCAAGACTCCAAGCGACCGGCACTCCTATCCCCAAAAAGAATAAGAAGGAAATCACTAATACTAATACACTTAAAATCTCCATTACACTGTGGCTTTAAGACTTGTCAAAAATTTAATTGCAACGACTTGGTAATAAATCACCAGCACCCCACTAAATGGTATAATTCCGTAGATATAAGCCAAAGGAATCTGCAAAACAGCGGACCTCTGCTCCAGCACAAACGTTAGGTAAACTAGGTTTGACCCTCCGATCACCATTACCACCAATGCAAAGAATAAAACACAGCAATTGATCAGAATCATCAATTTATCCTGCGCTTTTTCATCTAGTTTGGTAAGGAGAATATCTATTGCCAAATGTTCATTTTTACCTGCGACGTAGGCTGCTCCCAGCATTCCTATCCAGATGAGCATGTAGCGCGATAGTTCATCTGTGAATGAACTAGGACTTTGAAAAACATAGCGGGAAACAACCTGCCAGGTGACATTGAGGACCATCAGTGCCATCAGGATGACCAGCAAATGTGCGATCCATTTATCCAGATATAACTTGGTTCGGGGTGAAAACATAGGTTAAAACGTTGGGTTTATGATTAGTTGACGGCGCGAATTTGCTCCACAATTTTATAGATCTCAGGCTGCTGCACTTTCAGATCTGTGTACATCGATTCCACCGCTTGACGAAACGGTTCTTTATCTGGATAGCTAATTTTCACACCTGCTTTTTCCAGTTCTCTTAATGACTCCTCCACAGATTCTGCCCAAACTTTATACTCATAGACTGCTGATTCATCAGCAGCCTCTTGGAGCCATTGTTGCTCTTGCTCATTGAGACTTTCCCACACCTTTGTGCTCACAATCATCACATCTGGCAGAGCGGTATGCTCATCTATGCTGTAGTATTTACAGACTTCGTAATGCTTTGATGTGTAGAGACTAGGCGCATTATTCTCAGCTCCATCCACAATCCCCTGCTGCAAAGCGGTGTACAGTTCCCCGTATGAAACTGGAGTCGGTGAACCACCGAGTGCTTTCACCATATTGGATGCCGTATTACTTTCCATTACCCGGATCTTGAGTCCTGCTAGATCCTCAGGAGTTTCCACAGGTTTGTCTTTGGTGTAAAAGCTTCTTTTACCTGAGTCATAGTAGCAAAGCCCTCGTAAGAGGTATTTCTGCGGATCGAGCAATAATTTTTTTCCTATTTCCCCCTGCAATACTGCCAATTGATGCGCGTCGTCTCTGAATAAATAGGGCATGCCAAACACCTGCATCGTAGGCGCAAATCCTTCCAATGCCGCTGAAGAAACCTTAGTCATGCCTAGGCTTCCTATTTGAAGAAGTTCTACAAGCTCACGCTCAGAACCCAATTGCTGGTTTGGATAGATCTTCACGACCATTTTCCCGCCCGACTTCTCTTCTACCTTTTCAGCCAAAAAGAGCATCGCTTCATGTACAGGATGGGTGATGCCTAGGCCATGGCCAAGTTTGATAATTCGCTTGTCGCCAGTACCCTGACACGAAAAAAAGAGCGATAGGACAACTCCCAAAGCAAGGGTTTGAAGTTTTTTGATTTTCATTTGGTTATTTTTTCAATCTTCCAAGCTATAACTAGGGTGGAGAGAAGGTGAAATCTTCCCAAGCAATTCATGGCGCTTTTCGAAATTCCCAATCTCGTGGGTTCATTTTGCTTAAAACATACTACACAAGTATAGCTCTTTCTGCACTCATATTACAGGTTGATTTACGGAATCGATTTAGTGATTTATAAAGAAAGCAGAGCACTTTGTAAAAAATTAGGTCAAAAAGCCTAAATTTATGCTAGTTAGTCTTAATCAGCTAAAAGCTTATCGAAGTGCCGAGCTCAAAGAACTTTTAATTAAACGGATGATTCTCGTAATTGCATACCTACTCAAGCCACGATGCAAAAGATCGCATAACCTATTCAAGTAATTCTGATGAATCATAAAACCCTGCAAATTCACCCCAAAGACAATGTTCTGGTTGCACTTCAAGATCTTTTTTTAGGCGACACGATCCAGCATAAAGACTTACAAATCACGCTTAAGGACAGCGTCCCCGCCAAGCATAAGTTTGCCATCCATGAATTGGCAAAAGGTAGTCTAATCTATATGTATGGAGGAATTGTAGGCAAAGCTCTTTCCTCTATTCCTGCCGGAGGTGTACTCAGCACGCAAAATGTAACCCATGAAGCATCTGATTTCGGAGAAAAATTAGGAGTGTACCACTGGGAGGCACCAGACACCACTAAATTTAGAGACAGGACATTCATGGGTTTCCATCGACCAGACGGACAGGTGGGAACAGGGAATTATTGGTTGGTGGTTCCAATGGTTTTCTGTGAAAACAGAAATGTGGACATCATCAAAGATGCATTCCTCGAGGAATTGGGCTTCGGTAAACCAAATCCATTCAAAAAAATGGTGAGAGAACTGGCTGGACTTTATAAGGCTGGCAAAAAAGATTCCTTCGAAAGCGTTTCTGTCGAGACTCTTACCGAGCAAAGGGAAGAAAAGCTTTTTGAAAACATTGATGGAATCAAATTCCTCAATCATCAACTAGGCTGCGGTGGGACTCGGACGGATTCTCAAGCGCTTTGTGCACTTATCGCAGGCTACATCAACAATCCAAATGTAGCTGGAGCTACGATCCTTAGCCTAGGATGCCAGAATGCCCAATCTTCCTATATGGAAGCAAAACTCCGCCTGATCAACCCTGATTTCCAAAAGCCATTGATCATTCTAGAGCAGCAGGTAGAAGGTACGGAACAGCAGATGCTCACCAGAGCTATCAAAGAGACATTTATTGGAATGGCAGAAGCCAATATGCAAACCCGAAAACCAGCCCCATTGAGCAAATTAGTAGTTGGTTTGGAGTGCGGCGGATCAGACGGATTCTCCGGAATATCTGCTAATCCAGCTGTTGGCTATGCCGCTGACTTAGTTGTGGCCTTGGGTGGAACCACGATTTTGTCAGAATTCCCAGAGCTCTGCGGCGTTGAGCAGGAGTTAATCAATCGCTGCGTTACGGATGAAAAAGCAGATCGTTTTGCCACGCTAATGAGACTTTATGCCGCCGCCGCTGAGGCTTCAGGATCTGGTTTTGATATGAACCCCAGCCCAGGCAACATCAAAGACGGGCTAATCACAGATGCGATGAAGTCTTCTGGCGCAGCCAAAAAAGGTGGCACCTCGCCCATCACAGACGTACTTGACTATGGTGAATATGTACGCGTTCCAGGTTTGACCTTGCTCTGCACTCCAGGAAATGATGTAGAAAGTACCACAGCAATGGCGGGAGCTGGTGCCAATATGATTTTGTTTACCACGGGACTAGGCACACCCACCGGAAATCCCATAACACCTGTGATCAAAGTTTCCTCTAATCACAAACTATCTGAACGCATGCCGGACATCATCGATATCAACACAGGATTTGTAATCTCTGGAGAGAAAAACATTCAGCAGATGGGTGAGGAAATTCTGGAGAAAGTCATCAAAGTGGCCAGCGGTGAAGAGAAGTCCAAAGCAATGATACTCGGCCAAGATGACTTCATTCCATGGAAAAGAGGGGTTTCATTGTAATTCAATTCCTCTCTATCTTTTTATCCGTAAAAATGACTCTGCGTTTTTTGCCTCGCTTATCAGGCTGGAAGACCCCTGCCCGAACTGCAGGCAGGGATGACAGGTGACCGAAGCTGCGGCAAAGCCAGTGTTTATCATCCATCAGAAAATCCCCGCTGATTGGCACATGAAATAGTTCAAAAATATTGGATTAAAAGGAAAATCAGAAGATTTTAAGTCCACTAATTTGCCTAGTTAATAGATTTTAAAGATCTATCCATGGTCAAGAAAAGGCAACACTATTTCCTTCTCTAGTTCTGAGGATTTATAAATGGCTCGGATCAGCTCCACTGATTTACGGGCTATATTCCCTTCCACCACTACCTGCTCATTATTTTCTAAAGCATTCAAATAGTGCTCCCACTGGGTTTTGTGCAAAGCATGACCTATCGCCATAGGATCTGCAGCGCCCGACCCCTCAGTAGCTTCCGTCAAGATAGGTTCTGAATTTTCGCCCTGAATACTCCAGTGAACTAATTTCCCAGCTTCTAAAACAGCTGAGCCATTTTTCCCAAAAATCTCCAGCCGCTCAGGCAAACCAGGGTAAAGTGCCGTGGAAGCTGTAATATTCCCCAAAGCCTTATTTTCAAAAGTCAGCAAAGCGGCACCCAAATCTTCTCCTTCGATCGGATGAAGTGCCGTTTTCACTTTGCCGAAAACTGTCTTCACATCCCCCATCACATCTAAAAGCAAATCTATCGTGTGAATCCCTTGGTTCATGAAAGCACCTCCACCGTCTCCATCCAGCGTACCTTTCCAAGGGCTCCCACTATAATATTCTGGTGATCTATACCAATTCACATGCGCATTACCCATGAGAAGCTTTCCGAATTTACCTTCTTGTACTGCCGCCTTGAGCTTCATGTAATCCTTCGAAAATCGGTTTTGAAAAATCACTCCGAGCTTCACCCCATATTCCTGACAGACAGCTATCAATTGGTCTGCCCGATTTAGATTTATCTCCAGCGGCTTCTCGATGAGCAGCTGTTTACCAGCCTTCGCCGAGAGTAATCCAGCTTCCATGTGATGTCCGCTCGCTGTGCAAATGCAGACAATGTCGAGTTCGGGATGTGTCAAAAAAGCAGAAACATCTGCGTAAGCCTGAACTCCAAATTTCTCCTGAGCGGCTTTAGCGCGCTCTGATGAACTGCTACATAATGCCACCAATTCAGCATTTTCTAATTCTGCGATTGCGTCAGCATGCTTGCCAGTGATCGCGCCTGTCCCGATGATCCCAATGTTGAATTTTTTCATTTGTTCAATTCATTTTGAAGTTTTTCCCAAATTGATTCTGAGATAGGTACTCCATTTTTCAGATTAACTTTTCGTATTTTTAATGTACTTTCTCCTGGATATCGCACAGATTTCTCACCAAACGTCGAAGAAGTTTTAAGATCTTCTATGACTGCATCAACTTTGGTATCTAGCCAGTCTGTGAGTTCGAGTTTATCTGGGTCAAAGCAAAGAAAAACCTGCGAAACTGCAGTTTCATGACCTGATTTACCCACCTCGAAAGAAGCATTACCGCCAGATAAAACTGATGCGAGCACATCCAGAAGCATGCTAAGTCCTGATCCTTTCCATAACCCTGCCGGCAATCCCAAATGATTCTTAATCACAGTACCAGGGTCTTTGGTGAGATTACCTTGATCATCAAAACCCGCATCAAAAGGCATCTGCTCTCCTTTGGCTTGAGCAATGCTCATTTTCCCATAAGCAAATTGAGAGAAAGCCATATCTAAAACGACAGGACCTTTTGCTCGGGGAATGGCTATCACGAGCGGGTTATTGCCGATCTTAGGTTCACTCCCACCCCAAGCTGGCATATTGGGAATGGTATTGGTAAAGCAAATCCCGATGCATCCAGCCTCCACGGCCTGCCAACCGAAATTTCCTCCACGCATCCAATGATTGGTATTTAGCAATGTGACACAACTGATTCCGAACTCTTTAGAAAGCTGAATCGCTCGATTCATAGCAAAGTCAGCGTTTAAATTTCCGATCCCACCTTGTCCATCCCATCGTTCAAACATTCCAAGTTGGCTCAGGGCAGTTGGTTCTTTTTTTGGATCAACTAAGCCTTTTTTGATGAAATCTAGGAAAAGAAAAAAGCGATTAACTCCATGTGAGCGAACGCCGTCCAGATCAGCCTGTGCAAAAAGATAGGCACAACGGCCTGCCCGCTGTTGGGAAATACCATGGGAAAGTAAAATCTCTTGAAGCATATCTTTGAGCTTCTCAAAAGGAATCTGAACGTCAATCATTTATTAGCAGGGTTCTAAGGAGTGATTTTCTAAGATAAACATGTAAAATTAATTTTCCGTAGAAACGCGTACGCTAACAAAGCTCGGCGAAATTCTACCCATGCTATGCTCAGCCTAGATCATAGGTAAGGCGCGTTTGCAGAGCTGCAATGCTATTCCCCACGGATCTTTCAACATGACCAAATGGGATCCATCTGGCATTAGATCATCTGTAATCACTCGCGCGCCCGCCATCACAAGTCGATTGCGATCTGAATCTGGGTTGTCTGATACCAAAGCCAAATGAACAGCAAGCGGATGGAGGGAATCAAAATCTAAGGTTTCACCTTTTGGATTAGTGTAAATCTCAAGCATCACCGTACCGCTGTCATCTGCCAAAAATGTCATAAAGGGCGGATCTGCCATCTTTTTTACTACGGTCAAACCCAAGTGCTCCTCATACCAGGAAGAAGCCGCGACAGCATCGCTTACGTTCAGTGCAAAATGTTCAAATTTCATAAGGTATTTGTGGTTTTTTAATTGCAGATACTTGGTTCTTAAATCTGCTACGTGATTGTGAAATGTGCGGCGACAATGAACTAGATGTACTCACAAAGTACAGTAGCTATCTCGGCTCAAGATGAGAAGTGAAAGTAAGGATTTTGAAATTGTGAAGATAAAACAGAGCTTTTTAGAAGAAATCAATGCCATAGCTTATTATCAACGCCAAAAACAACCTAAGATTCTAATGAATGATTCTTTAACAGTTAGATATAGTGAGCAATCGATTGTTCAATCTAAGCAAGATAATCAGTAATACTGGTTAAAGCTATGCTGACAAGATATCGCCCATCTATGAAAAATAGAGGGAATCCAATTGAATAACTACCTCAAAGCTCATTAAAGAGAGATTGAAAAACTACACACACCAAAAGAATAATTCCTCTTATCAAGCCCTAATAAAGTATTGACTTGAAAGCTAAGGTCCTAAAATCCTTACTGTTGCTATTTCTCTAAAGGTCATTTAGAGCCTAGGAAAAGAAATTATAAAAATAATTTTGATGAGATTTCACAAATGTGTAAAATGCAATCGATTGCACAAAATTAACAGTAACAACCTAAACTAAAACAACATGCAGAAACTTTTAATCCCGAAAAGAAAAGGATTCTTATGGGTTTTCATACTTATGCTACTCTTGAGTTCTGAGTCTATTCTCGCTCAAAGTAAGACTGTCTCAGGCACAGTCACCTCAGATACAGGTGAAACCATGCCTGGTGTAAGTATCCTACTCAAAGGAACCACAGTAGGTACCACTACGGACCTTGATGGAAAGTATTCCATCAATGCAAATGCTGGAGATGTGTTGGTTTTCTCATTCATAGGAATGGAAACCAAAGAGATCTCAATAACTTCTTCCAACACTTATGACGTTGTACTTGCAACCGACATTTCTCAGTTGGATGAAGTAGTGGTGGTAGGCTATGGCACCACCAAAAAGAGTGACCTAACAGGTTCTGTATCCTCCGTAAAAGCTGCTGAGCTCACAGCCTTCCCGGTAGCAAATGCTACTCAAGCACTTCAAGGTAGAGCTGCTGGAGTCAGTGTAACCTCTAACAACGGTGACCCGGGAGGGGCGTTAAAAGTAAGAATCAGAGGGGGTAACTCCATCAATGCAAGTAGCGACCCACTCTATGTGGTGGATGGTTTTATAGGAGGTAGCTTGCCAGCGCCAGAAGACATTCAATCCATAGAAGTCTTAAAAGATGCATCTGCAACAGCCATTTACGGTTCTAGAGGTGCTAATGGAGTAATCATGGTGACTACCAAACGCGGGAAAACCGGCAAAGCAAAAGTTGATTTTAATACCTCATACAGTAGTCAAGAAGTAATCAACCGAATCGACCTGCTAAACGCAGATCAATTCTTGGACTACACCAGAGAAGTGATTCCTAACTACGTAGATAATGGAGCTGATACAGATTGGCAAGACCAAATTTTCAGAACAGGTGGTATCCAAAACTATCAAGTATCGGTCTCAGGCGGTTCCGATGCTGTTAATTATTATGTATCAGGATCGTATTTTGATCAAAAAGGTATCATTAAAAACTCAAGCTTTGATCGGTATGCAATCACCAGTAATCTGAATGTGAAGGTATCTGATAAGATCTCTCTGGGTGTCAACTTGCTTGCTAGAAGAACAGGACGTGATGGCGTAGTGACTCAGGAAGGTTCAGGTGGAGCAGGCGGAGCGGGCGTAGTAGGCTCGGCTCTTCGATTTATGCCTGATCTTCCGGTGCGAAACGAAGATGGGACTTTCACTCTTGCTTCGATCGGTGACCCTATTGACAATCCATTTGCTGTGGCCACAGAAAGAGAGCAAGAAACTATCGGCGATTTACTACAAAGCAACTTTTACCTGAATTTTGACATCACTAAAAACCTGACCTTCAAATCCACATTAGGTTTCAGAGTGGACAATAACAGAACAGGTACTTTCATCCCCACTACCTTATATGCAGGAGCAAATGTGGGAGGAGACGCAACAATTAGCTCTTCAAAAAACACCGATCTAATCAGTGAGAACTATTTTACTTACAATTTAGAACTGAATCCAAAGCACAAATTCAATTTCCTGGCAGGGTATTCTTTTCAAAAATCTGACGACACGAATTATTCTGCAGGTGCTCAATCGTTTATCACCAATTCAGTTTCTTACTGGAACCTCCAAGGAGGAGCTGTACAGAAAATCCCTAGTTCTAACTTCGCCGAAACTCAAATTCAGTCAGTATTCGGTAGGGTAAACTACTCCTTCAACGACAAGTACTTATTCACCGTCAATGCGAGATATGACGGGTCTTCAAACTTCAGTAAAAACAATAAGTACGCCTTCTTTCCTTCTGGAGCAATCGCCTGGAATATGAAAGATGAGGGCTTTATGAAAGATGTAAATTTCATCTCCGATTTCAAATGGAGAGCAAGCTATGGACTTACTGGAAATCAAGCTATAGGCCCATACCAGACTTTAGCGCGGTTTTCTAACTCGTACACCATCATAGATGGGGTGGCGGTGAATGCAGTACGTCCTACTACAGTAGCTAATGACGATTTGACCTGGGAGACCACTCGCCAATTTGACATAGGTGCAGATATGTCCTTCTTCAACAGCAGAGTGAACGTCACATTAGATTATTACAGAAGTGTCACCTCAGATCTACTCTTCTCTGTTCCTTTACCTAGCTACACAGGATATTCCAGCCAACTTCAAAATCTCGGAAAAGTAGAGAACAAAGGGGTTGAATTCACTTTGAATACTATAAATACAACTGGCGAACTGAAGTGGAACACCAGTTTCAATATATCCAATAATAAGAACAAAGTACTCGAGTTGCCAGACGGCAATGACATATTCTATGGAAGTGGTCCTGGTCACTTAATCGGCTTAGGCCAAACCCAAGTATTACGAGTGGGTGAACCTGTAGGTAGTTTCTTTGGATGGATTTACGACGGTGTATATCAGGAAGGAGATGATTTTATTCCAGGAGGTGGTTTTGAACAAGTAGCTGGTGGAGAAAAATTCAGAGATATCAGCACCAATGCAGGTGACAACGTTCCAAATGGAACTTTAAATGCCGCTGATCGAACTGTCATTGGAAATGGACAACCTAAGTTCATCTGGGGATTAAACAATGACTTCAATTTTAAAGGTTTTGATTTGAATATTTTCTTCCAGGCATCTCAGGGCAATACCATTCTTAGCTATAGCTTGTTAGAAATCGAAACTTTGTCGGGTTCAAACAACTCTACCACTGTGGCTTTGGACAGATGGACTCCTGAAAACACAGATACAAACGTACCAAAACGCAGCCTTCAAAGGTCTCAGCGGGTTTCTACTCGTTGGCTGTTTGACGGAAGCTATGTAAGGTTGAAAAACATCTCACTTGGCTACACCTTACCTTCTTCTGTGCTTCAAAAATTATCCATTTCAAAAGCAAGGTTCTATGTAAGTGCTCAGAACATTCTGACATTTACCGATTATAGAGGCTATGATCCGGAGGTCAATTACAACTCCGGCGGAGGTGCAGCCTCAAACAGAAATCTTGGACTAGACTATGCTAGCTATCCAAACGCAAAATCCTACACTGTAGGACTTAACCTTAGTTTTTAATCGCTAGACTCCAAAAAACATGAAAAACATACATAAAATCTTCCTATCCATTGGCCTCATTCTAGGGTTAGGCTCATGTGCAGATTTAGAGGAAAAACCAATAGGAGTATTCGCTCCAGAGACTTTCTTCCAAACTCCTAGAGATGTAGAAACCGCAATTTTAGGCGCTTACGGTGTGATCGCATCTGAGAACTTGTTTGGCAGACAGTTTATTTGTGCTTTACAATTCAGAGGTGATATGATCTCCATTGGGAACCGTGCCACTTCAGCTGAGCGAATCCAACTGAACGATTTCAACATGGATTCCAATAACGGGATGATTCGTAGATTCTGGCCGCAGTGGTTTCAGGCTATCAATGCCGCCAACTCAGCAGAAGCCGGAGGTATGAGCCTTGGCTTACCGGAAAATGAAATAAACTACCTAATAGCAGAAGCTAGGTTTGTGAGAGCTTTCGCTTACTATCATCTTGTACGTGTGTTCGGGGATCTTCCCTACATCAATTTTGCGGTGACCGATCCTACCAGCCTCAAATCTATCTCGAAAACATCCGAGGCGGACATCTACAGTGCAATCATAGCAGATTTAGAGTTTGCCAAGCAATGGCTTCCAAATAAGCAGAAGAATGACGTGAGAACCAGACCTTCGGCCGGTACGGCAGCTTCTTATTTGGCCTCAGTTCATTTGACCTTAGGTGATTTCCCTAAGGCCTATGCAGAAGCAAAATATGTAATCGATAATAAAGATCTATTTGGCTACGCATTAGAGCCCGATTTCGAAAACAACTTCAATGCTACCATCGCTGATAATCTGAAAGAAACCATTTTTGCTTTTGACTTTCTAGGTCAGATCAGTAGCTCAAATGGTCAAAATGACGATTCCTTGGTCCCTATGCTAGCAGTTCTTAATCTGACAGGTGGATACGGGGTTTCTGTTCCTACGAAAGCCGTTTACGACACTTGGGATGCAAGAGACTATCGCAAAAAAGTAAGCTTCATCGATACCCTAGTCGTAAATGGTGTTAAAAGACCCTACACAGACTTCTCTACTCCAAGGCCGCACGTAGGTAAATGGGTGAAACTTCCTGGCAATGCCAATGCAATCGGAAGATATTCAGATCACAATATTGCGGATTTCAGATATGCTGAGGTGTTAATGATTGCAGCAGAAGCATCCGCTGAGATCAATGGGCCAAATGCAGAAGCTGCAGGCTACTTAAATCAGATTCGGGCTAGGGCTAGAAACTGGGCTGGTACCCAAGTAGATTTTCCTGCTGATGTAATGCCAACTATGAATAAGCAGGAATTTATTAATTTGATCATTGAAGATAGAAGACTTGAGTTTGCCTTCGAATGGAAAAGATGGTACGACATCAAGCGAAGAAACCTTGGAAGTCAAGTTTTCCTTGGCCCAAATAGCCTTGAGCCTCAGCCAACTTTCGATCCGGCAAGAGACTATTTGATGCCTTTGCCAGATTCCGAGCTTCAGATCAATCCTAATTTGGCTCCAAATAATCCTGGTTATTAATAAATATTTTTAAAAAATGGATCGGTAACTAACCATTGCCGATCCATTTCCTTCACCAATCAACCCATGAAAAAATTAGTCTTACTAGGCTTAGGAATTAGCTTTTTAGCTTTCAGCTGCAAAACTGCCGCAAATCTCAATGTGGACAAAGCCATGAAAACAGCTGAATCCCAGCTCAACTATAGCCTGAAACTTCATCCTGACAAAACCACCTATCCAAGATCAATCAATCCTGATGGAAGTACTTTTTTGGTGCCTTCTCGAGACTGGACCAGTGGCTTCTACCCTGGCAGCATGTGGTATATGTATAGCTATACCAATGATCAAAGTTGGGCTGATACCGCAGCCGCTAGGAATGCCGGTCTGGAAAGTGTGAAGTTCAATACCCATACCCATGACCTTGGTTTTGTACTTTATTGCTCTTTTGGAAATGGACTGAAACTGACCGAAAACCCCGAATACGCACAAATTCTCCTTCAAGGAGCTCAAACATTGATTAAAAGATTTGATCCTAAAATCGGAAGTATCCGCTCTTGGGATTTTGCACCATGGGAATACCCAGTGATCATAGACAATATGATGAATCTCGAAATGCTCTTTTGGGCAACCAAATATTCTGGAGATTCTACTTTCTACGACATTGCCGTGAAGCATGCAGACACCTCTATGAAGAATCATTTCCGGGCAGATTATAGCAGCTACCATGTAGTGGATTACGATACACTCACAGGTGGAATCAAAGCCAAAAAAACGCATCAAGGCTACTCCGATGAGTCAGCATGGTCACGCGGTCAGGCTTGGGGATTGTATGGGTTCACCATGATGTATAGAGAGACAGGGGATGAAAAATACTTAGATCTTGCAGAAAAAATTGCTGCCTTTATTCTAAATCACCCAAATCTACCGGAAGACATGGTGCCGTATTGGGATTTTAACGCCCCTAACATTCCAAATGCACCTCGAGATGCTTCCGCCGCCGCAATCACAGCATCAGCCCTGCTGGAACTAGGCAGATATTCTAAAACTGGCTCTACTTACTTTGATGCTGCTGAGAAAATCCTCATCAGCCTTAGCAGCCCGGCATATCTCGCCAAACCTAATACCAATCAAGGATTCATTCTGATGCATAGCACAGGGCATTTGCCCAAAGACTCTGAGATAGATACGGCTATCAACTACGCTGACTACTATTACCTGGAGGCTTTGCTAAGGTATAAAATGCTCAACCAGTAATCCCCTACGATTTGCGTAAAGCAAACTCCAACCAAAAGACCCAATATGATCCTTCAATTTGTAGTAGTTGCTTTTCAGGTACTCCAAACCAGTGCAACATTCTCAATCGAGAATAAACTGGATCTTCCCAGACAGGAAGTGGTCAGTATTCCCATGGAGAAAATAGAACAGATCCTTGGTGAAAAAACAGATCCAGCTAAGGTCTTGTTGGAAGACAAGACTTCTAACCAAAAAGTCCTCATCCAGTGGGTAGATGAGAATCAAGATGGCCAAATGGAAGAAATGCTTTTCTGGGCCAACCTGAAAGAGAATGAAATCAAGAGCTATAAGATAAGTCTAAGCCTTACTCCTACTCAAACTTCTGAACCCGATGAGAGAACTTTTGCCAGATTTGTTCCAGAGCGAATTGACGACATCGCTTGGGAAAACGACAAGGTTGCATTCAGAACCTATGGTCCAGAAGCAGAAAGAATAGTAGTTGAGAAAAAGCCTGGCGGAACCCTCACCAGTGGAATAGATGCCTGGTTAAAGCGCGTCAGCTATCCTATTATAGACAAATGGTACCAAAAACATGTAGCTGGCGGAAGCTATCATCAAGATACTGGAGAGGGATATGATCCTTACCATGTGGGTGATAGTAGAGGAATAGGAGGAATAGGTGTCTGGCTGGACGACTCCCTCTATGTCTCCAGAAACTTCACCGAATATAAAATCTTGGCAAATGGGCCATTGAGGACTATCATCCAACTAAACTATGCTCCCTGGAAAGCAGGAACTATTACAGTAAAGGAAACCAAAAAAATATCCATAGATCTTGGCTCTCAGTTTTATCATATGGAAGAATTTCTGGAAAGCGATGAGCCTCTCCCGAATGTAACAACAGGAATTACATTGCATGAAGGCAAAGGTAAGGCTTATGCTGATGCCACTTCTGGGTGGATCAGCTACTGGGAGACTATAGACGATGCTCAGCTTGGCACGGGCATAGTGACTTATCCAGCGCATATTCTGGAGCAGTTTGAGCATAAATCTCTTACAAAAGATCAAAGCCATAGCTACTTAAGTCTAGATCCCAGAAAAAAAGTAAGCTACTTTGCAGGATTTGGATGGGAGAAGGCGGGAGAATTTTCGTCGGCAGCTGAATGGAATCTGCACCTTACACAGTTTTCCAGAAAGTTACTTTCCCCACTAACTGTAACATTTAATTAAATAAAAATTTCATTTCCATTTTATTGGAAAATACATCCCCAATTTTATGAAGCACCAATCATACACCAGTCAATACGCTATAAGTCCCAAGGAATTTAAAAAATTGGACACGGAGGAATTACGAGCGTCTTTTTTGATGGAAAATCTTTTCGGAGAAGATAAGATTAACATGAATTATACGCATTATGACCGAGTGATTGTAGGTGGAGCTTTACCGGTTCATCAAGACCTTAGTCTCGATACCATTGATCCACTGAAATCAGATTATTTCTTGGAGAGAAGGGAATTAGGAATAATTAATATAGGGGACACGGGTGAAGTAATTGCCGACGGAGTCACCTACACACTGGACAACAAAGAAGCATTATACTTAGGTAAAGGAGTCAAATCTGTGCTTTTCAAAGCTTCTGACGGCGAGGCGCAGCCTGTATTCTATTTCAACTCTGCTCCTGCTCATGCCTCCTATCCTTCCAAAAAAATCAGTGAAAGCGATGCGGAAAAAGTAGTGGTAGGAGCACAAGAAACATCTAATCATAGAAAAATCAGAAAGCTAATTGTCAACTCAGTAGTGCAAACTTGCCAACTTCAAATGGGTTTGACAGAACTTCAACCCGGGAGTGTTTGGAATACATTTCCAGCGCATACCCACGATAGGCGAATGGAAGTTTATCTCTATTTTGACCTTCCGGCCGAGCAGCGGGTATGTCACTTTCTAGGTGATCCTCAACAGACCAGACACATTTGGATAAAAAATCAGCAAGCCGTGCTTTCTCCGCCTTGGTCTATCCATAGCGGAGCAGGTACCGCGAGCTATACCTTCATTTGGGGTATGGCTGGGGAAAACCTGGACTATGGAGACATGGACGTAGTGGCTCCTTCAGAACTAAGATAAATACAACACGAGTAGCGACTAACCGCTAAGGCAGAGAACTAGTCATGATAGCTTAGGCAGGGTGACCGAAGCGTAAAAAAGAAAACAACTACAGAAATGAAACCAAATTTTGAACTGAAAGGAAAAATCGCTTTGGTCACAGGCGCCACTCATGGTTTGGGTATGGCTATGGCAAAAGCATTGGCTCACCAAGGTGCTAAATTGGTCATCAATGGCCATACGCCTGCCAAAATGGAAGCTGCAATCAAATACTATTCAGAAGAGAATATAGAGGCACATCCCTACTTGTTTGATGTCAGCGATGCGAGAGCAGTGGATGAAGCCATCACTAACATCGAAGAACAAATTGGGGCAATTGATATTTTGGTAAATAATGCCGGAATGATCCAGCGTGTTCCTGCATTGGAGATGGATCCCGCAGACTTTCGCAAAGTTGTTGACATTGATCTTGTATCTCCATTCATCGTTTCGCAGCGAGTAGCCAAGACCATGGTGAAAAATGGTTCAGGAAAAATCATCAATATTTGCTCCATGATGAGCGAGCTTGGCCGCAATACCGTCAGTGCTTATGCAGCAGCAAAGGGCGGATTGAAAATGCTAACCAGAAACCTAGCTACCGAATGGGCCAAATACAATATTCAGGTCAATGGCATTGGCCCCGGGTATTTCGCTACAGAACAGACAGCACCGATTCGGGTGGACGGCCACCCATTCAATGAGTTTATCATCAACAGAACTCCTGCAGGAAGATGGGGTGATCCCAATGATCTGGGCGGAACGGTAGTATTCTTGGCAAGTGAAGCAAGTAATTTTATAAACGGGCAGATTATCTATGTTGACGGGGGTATTTTAGCAACAATAGGAAAGCCTACAGGAGAATAGTTAGTATTGCCTTTTCAATCTTTAACCCTACCAAATATCAATGAGAAATGGAAAAACAACCATTCATGACATAGCTGAAAAACTTCAAATAACAGCTTCCACTGTCTCTAGAGCGCTTAATAATAACCCGAGAATTTCCGATGCCACCAAGAAAAGAGTACAAAAGGCAGCCAAAGCACTCAATTACCAACCAAACAATATTGCCTCTGCACTGAGAAGTGGAAAAAGTAAACTGATAGGAGTAGTGGTACCTACGGCAAATCGTAATTTCTTTTCCTCCGTAATCCGAGGCATTGAAGAAATCGCTAATTCGTTGAATTACAAAGTAGTCATATCTCAGTCCTATGACGACTACGAAAAGGAAATGCAAACCATAGAAGCACTGCTAAATGTGCAAGTAGATGGGGTAATTGCCTCTATCGGTAAAACCACTGAGGACATAGATCACTATAGAAAAATACTGAAGAAAGGCATTCCGCTAGTTCTATTTGATAGGGTTACAAATGAACTGGATGTCAGTCAGGTGGTAATTGACGATTACTACGGCGCCTTCCAGGCAACTGAGCACTTGATCAATGAAGGATGCAAAAGAATTGTCCATTTTTCCAACTCTCAAAACATCAATATCTACAAAGAACGAAAACGAGGCTACGAAGACGCATTATTGAAATATGGCCTAACTATAGATCCAGAACTAATCAAGTTCAGTAAACTTCAACTGGAAGATGGACGACAAGCGATGCAAGAGGTGCTTGATGCAGGAATACCATTTGATGCTGTATTTTCTGCATCCGACTATTCGATCATGGGCGCCATGCAGGTTTTGAAAGAAAATAACTTTAAAATTCCCCAAGATGTCAAACTGGTCGGCTTTGGCGATGAGCCATTCACATCTTTCACAGAGCCAACACTCACCACGGTAGATCAAAAGAGTATTCCTATGGGAAAAATCGCAGCAGAGACCTTTTTTGAAATTCTAAATCAAAAAAATAATGCCACTAATATCCCGAAGAAAACCATTCTCAAACCTGAGTTAATTATTCGCAACTCCTCAGTCAATATAAAAAAACAATAATTCTAGCCCCTTCCGATGTAATGCAACTCCTCTCCAGATCGAACCGAACTTCCGCCTCTCGTCCTGTTAAAATACTTCAGTTTGGAAATGGAAATTTTCTTCGGGGATTTACGGATTGGATGATAGAAAAAGCAAATCAAGCGGGAGTATTTGATGGCGACATACACATCGTGCAGGTTCACAGTAAGTCAGCTAATAATCCCATGATGGATCAGGATTGTCTTTTTCATGTGATAGAGCAAGGGTTGAAAAAAGGTGAATTAATACAAGAAACTACATTAGTTGCCTGTGTAGCTGGCATTACAAATGTTTTTGAGGACTATGAGGCTTACTTGAAGTTGGGCGAAAATCCAGACTTAAGGTTTGTTGTTTCGAATACAACTGAGGCTGGGATTGTTTTTGACCCCAGTGATTCTTCTCCTGATCGCATTCCCAATACTTTTCCCGGCAAACTGACCACCTTGCTTCTTCATCGCTTCAAAACCTTTCAGGGTGAGGCATCCAAAGGACTTGTATTTCTTCCTTGCGAATTAATTGAGGAAAACGGGGCAGCACTGAAAGAATGCATTCAGAAATACATCTCCTATTGGCAATTGCCGGCGGAGTTCTCCAACTGGATTGATTTGGAAAACACTTTTTGCAATACGCTAGTGGATAGAATTGTGCCTGGTTTCCCAAAAGGCTCTATCGAGGAGATTCAGGAAAAAGTCGGTTACAAAGATGACATGGCTGTAATGGTAGAACCGTATCATTTCTGGGCAATCGAAGGACCCGAAGTAGTTAAAGAGGAATTCCCACTAGATAAAGCAGACCTAAACGTAAAGTTCGTAAGTGATCTTACACCTTCCCGTACTCAAAAAGTAAGAATCCTAAATGGAGGCCATACTTCCATGGTTCCATATGCTTATTTAAAAGGATTGAGAACGGTAAGAGAAGCTGTAGAAAACCCAGAGATCGGGGCTTTTCTGAAAGCTGCGATTTACGAGGAAATAATTCCTACGCTTGATATGTCTCAGGAGGAATTGAATCGGTTTGCAGCTGACGTATTGGAGCGCTTTGCCAATCCATTTATAGTCCACGAGCTTAAGTCGATCGCGCTGAATAGCATCTCCAAATTCAAAGTTCGTGTGCTTCCATCTCTTTTGGCTTATCATGATTTGAAAAAGGAATGGCCGGAAAAATTGATTCTTTCTTTTGCAGCACTTTTAGTGTTTTATAAAGGAAACTACCAGGGCGTAGAAACTCCAGTCAATGACAATGCGGTGATCAAAGAAGAATTCAAATCGGCTTGGGCACTTGGCTCTACTGCTGAAACTGTAGAAAAATTGCTGAGTTCGAGAAGCTACTGGGGAGAAGACCTGATAGGTTATGAAGGCTTGGTGGCTGCGGTGACTGAGGCGGTAGATGACCTACTGAAGGACTAATAAAATCATTTTTAATTGAAACCAAAAAAAACCCCAGTAAAAACTGGGGCTCTATGTTCGACTTTTTAAAGTCTATTAATATCTGTAATAGTCAGGCTTGAATGGCCCTTCTACCGTAACACCGATATATTCAGCTTGATCCTGCGAAAGAACTTCCAGATCTACGCCCAATTTGGCAAGGTGCAAAGCTGCAACTTTCTCATCCAAATGCTTAGGTAACACATAGACACCTGGCTTGTAATCATCTGTATTGTTCCAAAGTTCAAGCTGCGCAAGCACTTGATTCGTAAATGAATTGGACATCACAAAAGAAGGATGACCTGTAGCGCAACCAAGATTCACCAAACGGCCTTCAGCCAAAATGATGATCTCATTTCCATCTACATTGTATAGATCGACCTGTGGTTTGATTTCTACTTTAGTGCTTCCGTAAGTTCCATTCAACCACGCCATGTCGATTTCATTGTCGAAATGACCGATGTTACAGACGATTGTCTTGTCTCTCATTCCACGGAAATGTTCCTCAGTAATGATGTTTTTGTTACCTGTAGCAGTCACTACGATATCAGCTTCTTTTACCGCATCTACCATTTTCTTCACTGCAAAACCGTCCATTGCTGCTTGTAGCGCACAGATTGGATCGATTTCGGTGACAATCACTCGAGCTCCTGCGCCTCTTAATGAAGCAGCAGAACCTTTCCCAACATCACCATATCCGCCCACTACAGCTACTTTGCCAGCCATCATCACGTCGGTAGCTCTTCTGATCGCATCTACCAATGACTCCTTACATCCATATTTGTTGTCAAATTTGGATTTAGTCACAGAGTCATTCACATTGATAGCAGGCATTGGAAGCGTGCCTTTTTTCATTCTCTCATACAATCTGTGCACGCCAGTAGTAGTCTCCTCAGATAGACCTTTGATGCCACCTACAAGCTCAGGATATTGATCCAAAACCATGTTGGTCAAATCACCTCCGTCATCCAAGATCATATTCAATGGCTGACGATCTTCTCCGAAAAATAGCGTCTGCTCGATACACCAGTCAAAATCTTTCTCATTCAGACCTTTCCAAGCATATACTTGGATGCCAGCGGCAGCGATTGCAGCAGCAGCATGATCCTGCGTAGAAAAAATATTGCAAGAAGACCAAGTCACTTCTGCTCCAAGAGCAACTAGCGTTTCGATCAGAACAGCAGTTTGAATAGTCATGTGAAGACAACCTGCAATTCTAGCACCTTTTAGTGGCTGAGCATCTCCGAATTCGTCACGAAGAGCCATCAAGCCTGGCATTTCAGCTTCCGCTAATTTAATTTCTTTTCTTCCCCACTCTGCCAAGGAAATGTCCTTTACCTTGTACTGAAGGTACTTTTCAGCTTTAATTTCTGACATAATATTGATAGTTAATGTATTGATTTCACTTAAAACTTGTGCAAAGGTACCGTATAAAATTTGGAATCGAAAATAGTACGTAGTTAGAGAAATGATATCTCTTTCAATCCAAAAACAACGCAATCACCTGTCTCAAGTTCCATTTCCAATTTCCCTTCCGCACTGATTCCAACTATTTTTCCCAAGAATTGTTCCTCATTACTTAAATAATTTGCCCAACAATGATTTTGGTATAAATGCATCATATACTCGGCCTTGATCTCCTTCCATTTTCCTTTTTTCAACTGAATATACCCTTGCTCAAGCTGCGTGATCAAAAGTCTGAATATTTCTTCCAATTCAAATTTACTCCCGGTGATAGCTCGGATGGAGGAAGCGAGGGAAGAACCGAAACTAAGTTGATTGATATTTAACCCAATACCGACTACCGCATACTCCCATTCCTTGCCCGAAAACGTATTTTCAATCAATATTCCGCCTATTTTGCCATATCCTGGCACGAGCAAATCGTTTGGCCATTTCACCTGTAATCCAGGAACGTAGTCTTGGAGCAGACGCCTGAGACTATTAGACACAGCCATGTTCAGGTAAAACTGCTCAGAAATATCCAAGAAATCAGGCCGAAGCACCAGAGAGAAAGTTAAGTTTTGACCTGCCTCGGATTGCCATACATTCCCTCGTTGGCCCTTGCCTCTAGTTTGATTAGAGCAGATCACTACACTGCCCTCCGAAGCCTTACCCTGCCTGACCAGATTTAAAGCGATGTCATTAGTCGAGTGACACTCTGACAGGAAATGAACATCTTTCCCTAAAAAAATCGTGTTGGCAAGAATTTTATACATAAATTTTGAGTTCGTCTAAAAAGGAGGTTTTTATCCTAGACATTGCAAAATTAAATGAATAATATGACAGCAGAAGAGCTGAGCAAAGTAATAATAAAAGGGATGCAGGAGAAAAAAGCTTCTGACATTGTAGTGATGGATCTAAGAAACATAAAAAATACAGTGACCGATTTTTTTGTGATTTGCTCGGGCAACTCTGATACACAACTTGATGCTATTTCCGATTCTATTGAGGAAGAGGTTTTTAAAAGCGGGCAAGGAAATCCTTGGAAAAGCGAAGGCAAAAGTAGCCGACAGTGGATCTTGGTGGATTATGTGAACGTTGTTGCTCATATTTTCCTTAAGGACAAGAGAGCTTTTTATGGATTGGAAGATCTATGGGGCGATGCAAAAGTTACCCGTATAGGCTAAAAGGTTTGAACTTTCAGCTTGACACTCCGTTTTACCTAAAGTTTATGAAAATACCCTAACACGAAATGAGCGACACCACAAATAAGAATAAAAAGTTTACACCAAAGACCCCTCAAAAACCCAATTTTCAACTTTGGTTGATTATTGCTGCGGTAGCTGTTCTGCTAGGTCTTACTTGGATCCAAAACCGGAATGCTGTAGTTGATATCACCCAAAAGAGGTTTGAGGACATGTATTTGGCAGGAGATGTCTCCAAAGTAACCATGGTGAAAAACATGGAGCGAGTGGATGTCACGTTGAAATCCACTTCTTTGTCCACTGAGAAGTACAAGACCGAATTAGAAGCAAATTCCACCTTCTTCAATCCACAAGGCCCGCATTACTCATTTCAAGTGGCTTCGGTAGAGAAATTCGCCAATGACTTTGACGCATTAAAGGAGCAAGTTCCCCAAGAGAATAGAATTGAGCTGTCTGTAGCTACTGAAGAAAACTGGGGTAGCTATTTCAGCAGTTTCGGCTTTCTAATCCTACTTTTCGTACTCTTCTGGTTTATGATGCGAAGAATGGCTGGCCCTTCAGGCCCAGGCGGACAAATATTCAACGTTGGTAAATCTAAGGCTCAATTGTTCGATGCTGAAAACAAAGTCAAAATTACGTTTGACAATGTGGCAGGCTTAGATGAGGCTAAAGAAGAAGTTCAGGAAATAGTTGAATTCCTCAAAAACCCAGGAAAATTCACCAAACTAGGCGGTAAAATACCTAAAGGCGCACTACTTGTAGGACCTCCAGGTACAGGCAAAACCCTTTTAGCTAAGGCTGTAGCAGGAGAAGCTGGCGTACCTTTCTTTACGCTTTCGGGTTCTGATTTCGTAGAGATGTTTGTCGGAGTAGGTGCAGCCAGAGTGCGTGACTTGTTTAAGCAGGCTAAAGAAAAAGCACCTTGTATCATTTTCATAGATGAAATAGACGCCATCGGTAGATCTAGAGGCAAAGGCCAAATGCCAGGCTCAAATGACGAAAGAGAGAATACGCTCAACTCCCTACTTGTAGAAATGGACGGTTTCGGTACTGATACTGGTGTTATCGTGGTAGCTGCTACCAACAGACCAGACGTATTGGATAGCGCATTGTTGAGACCGGGACGTTTCGACCGTCAGATTTCTATTGACAAACCAGATATAGTCGGCAGAGAAGCTATTTTTAAAGTTCACTTGAAGCCTATCAAAACAGCTGACGACGTAGATCCTAAGAAATGCGCTGCACAGACCCCGGGTTTTGCAGGAGCGGAGATCGCTAACGTATGTAATGAAGCTGCTTTGATAGCCGCTAGGAGAAATAAGGAAGCTGTGGATATGCAGGATTTCCAAGACGCTGTAGATCGTGTAATTGGTGGTTTGGAAAAGAAAAACAAGATCATATCTCCTGAGGAAAAGAAAATCGTTGCCTTCCACGAAGCAGGTCACGCAGTGGCTGGCTGGTTCTTGGAGCACGCTGATCCTTTGGTAAAAGTGAGCATAGTGCCACGAGGAGTAGCAGCTTTGGGCTATGCCCAATACCTTCCAAAAGAGCAGTTCTTATATCAAACTGAACAGCTAATGGACGAAATGTGCATGACTCTTGGAGGTCGTGCCGCGGAGGAGATCATTTTCAAGAAAATCTCCACAGGAGCATTAAGCGATCTGGAACGTGTGACCAAAATGGCTTATTCTATCGTGTCCGTTTACGGTATGAACGATAAAATTGGTAATGTTTCTTTCTACGATTCTAAACAGGACGGTTATAAAATGACCAAGCCTTATTCAGAAACTACTGCAGAAGTCATCGATGATGAAGTTAGAAAGCTAATTGCATCAGCGTATGAAAGAACCAAAGAATTGCTTACCCACCGGATCAAAGAACTTGATATTCTGGCGAAGGAACTTCTGGAAAAAGAAATTCTATTCCAGGCTGATTTGGAAAGATTGATAGGTAAAAGACCATTCGATAAAGAAACTACTTATCAGGCTTTCACCAACAAAAAAGACAAATTGCAGGAGCCAGAATTGATCTCAAAAAAAGAGGAAGAATCTAATCCAGAATCTTCTGATCCCTTAAAAGATCCTATTCCGGAGCCCAATTCTGATAACCGAATCATCTAAAAATTAAGCCCCGAACAGCTCGGGGCTTTTTTTGATTTTACTTCTGCACGTTTATCTTTAGTCATGCAATCAACCCCGTTGGATTTTCCACTGAATGGAAAAAAACTCTATTTCGCGTCTGACTTTCACCTGGGAGCACCAACTGATTCAGAAAGCAAAATTCGCGAAAAACGTATCATCCGCTGGCTAGATTCCATAGCGGGCGATGCCGCTGCCATTTTGTTAGTAGGGGATATTTTTGATTTTTGGTTTGAATATGGCCAAGTAATCCCGAAGGGTTTCATTCCATTTATTTCAAAAATTCATCAGTTGAGAGAGCGTGGCATTCCCATTATCTTTTTCACGGGCAACCATGACCTATGGATGAAAGACTACTTTACCAAGGAGCTTGGAATTCCAGTTTATACGCATCCTATAGAATTGAAAGTAGAGGGGAAATCATTTTTGGTAGGCCACGGCGATGGGCTTGGGCCAGGCGACAACTCGTATAAATTCCTTAAAAAACTATTTACTAACCCCATTGCCAAGTGGCTTTTCAGGTGGCTTCATCCAGACCTAGGTGTCAAAATCGCAAAATCTTGGTCAGGGCATAGTCGAATCACCAATCTGGCGAAAGATGAGAATCGCTTCTTAGGCGAAGACGAATGGCTCTGGGCGTACTGCAAAGAGTTGGAAGAAAAGCGTCACCACGATTTCTATATTTTTGGTCATCGCCATTTGCCTCTGGAGCTGGCAGTAGCTAGTGATTCCACGTATTTTAACCTTGGGGAATGGGTGACACAAAACACCTTTTTGTCCTTTGATGGGAAAAAAGCCACTCTTGCCACCTTCGAAGGATGAGAACGTTCGCACTTTTGGTACTTATCTTTTTTCCATTTTTAGCACCAGGACAAGATGCTGGAAAACTAGGTAATCCACTTGCAGAAATCACACTCGATAATCTTGACCTAATTTCCTTTGACACCAAAGACCAGCTCTTCGCCAGTACGATAGCAGGTGATATCTATCTCTACAGCCAAAATGGCAAGCAAATCAACGTATTTTCTCCAGCTCGTCAGGGAAGATTAGCACAGTTGGAAGCGAGCTGGACGGTTACAATTTTCAGCTTTTCGGCAGATCTCCAAGAGTATAGAATCCTCGACCGCTTCCTAAACCCTCTAGCCGAAGAAGGATTTAACTTAGCTGAAATCAACCTAGCCAAAGCCGCCACCATGGGCAACAATAACGTGGTTTGGGTTTGGGATGAATCTGACCTGAGTCTGAAATCAATGGATTATCTGCGTAACGTAGTTATTCAGTCTCAGCCACTCAATTTGATTGTGAATTCTGAAGATCTGAATGTTTCTGAAATCAGGGAATTCAAAAACCGATTATTCATGAACGTGCCGGAGTCAGGTGTTTATATTTTTGACAATCAAGGTAATCTGATGCGAAAAATAGATGTGACAGGCATCAAAAAATTATGCTATTATAACGAGCATCTGCTTTGGATAGATGGGCAAAAGCTAATGGCGCTATCCTTAACCACCAACGAAACCTCTACCCTAGCCCAGCTAGCTATTCCAAACGCTTCTTATTTACAAATAGGGCAAGAAAGATTAGGGATAGTTTCTGGAGACAAGGTAAGCCTCTTTGTCACTCCAGACTGGCTGAAGGCTTGGAGGTAAGCTAAAAAATCAACCTCATCGCGGGGCAATGCTATGGCTTTTCTTCATTCCAAGTACCGATAAAAGAAAAGGCTACTTCATCTCTGAAATAGCCTCTTCAAATGAATAGAAACTGCGATCGTTAGTTGACTTTCACCAACTCAATATCAAAGATCAAATCTTTACCTGCTAGCTGATGATTGGCATCCAAGGTGATCTTTTCTGCGTCCACACCTACTACCGTCACTGGCATAGGCTGACCGTTACCTCCCTGAAGAGTCAGATTCAAACCGATTTCAGGCTTGATGTCTGCAGGCACCTGATCTATAGGCACATCGATCATCATATCATCACGACGCTCTCCATATGCTTCCGCAGCCGGAATAGTCACCGTGACCTTTTCACCAAGCTTCATTCCATCTACGGCTGTATCAAAACCTTTAATCATATTGCCATCGCCTACGGTAAATCCTAGCGGTTCGCGGTTTGCAGAAGAGTCAAACACACTTCCATCCTCTAATTTTCCAGTGTAATGCACTTGAACTGCATCCCCTTTTTTAGCTTGCATAGTCATTCGTTTTAGTAAAGCTCAAAGGTACAAAAATCTATCAAGGGAGAAAACCTCAACAAGACTGTCCGATTTTAGTATAAAACCGTACACTTTCGAACATTTTCGGTTCAAAATCATGCGTTTAAAGGCTATATTTGGGTTGGCATCATTTTGCTGTAAACACGTCCAAATACTCAACCATGGAAACTCAAGAATTAGGCAAGATCCTTATTATCGACGATAACGAAGACTTATTATTTGCCGCCAAAATGCTTTTAAAAAAGCACGCCAAAGAAGTCATGATAGAAAAGGACCCTAGAAGGATTCCCTTTTTGATCAATAATAACAACTACGATGTGATCCTCCTCGATATGAATTTCAGAGAGGACACCACCTCAGGCAAAGAAGGTTTTCACTGGCTAAAGCAAATCAAAGAGATCGATCCTAAAGCTGTGGTCATCTTAATCACGGCCTTTGGAGATGTGGAAATGGCCGTTCAAGCACTAAAAGAGGGAGCTACGGATTTCATCCTAAAGCCATGGCAGAATGAGAAGTTGATCGCTACACTTTCGTCAGCTATTAGATTGAAGGAGAGCTACAATGAAGTGGACAAGCTGCAGAAGAAGCAAAAGCAGATGCAGACGGACATGAAAAAGCCCTACACGGACATCATAGGCCATAGTGCTTCCATGAAAAATATTTTTTCTATCATAGACAAGGTGGCTCAGACCGATGCAAACGTGTTAATCTTGGGGGAAAACGGTACGGGTAAAGAATTGATAGCGCGTGCGATACATGATAGATCGCTACGCAAAGACGAGATTTTTGTAGGTGTGGATATGGGTGCCATCACAGAAACGCTGTTTGAATCAGAGCTTTTTGGTCACAAAAAAGGAGCCTTCACAGACGCCAAAGATGACCGAGCGGGAAGGTTTGAAGTGGCAGATCAAGGGTCGCTTTTTCTGGATGAAATCGGAAACTTATCTCTCCCGCTACAATCAAAACTGTTGACGGTTTTGCAACGAAGAGAGGTAACCAGAATAGGCACCAATAAAGCGATCCCGGTGGACATTCGCCTCATCTGCGCCACCAATATGCCAATCCACGAGAATATAGCCGACAATAATTTCCGTCAAGATCTACTTTACAGAATCAATACCGTGGAGATTTTCCTTCCGCCACTTCGTGAAAGACAGGATGACATACCGCTTTTAGCCAAGCATTTCCTGAAAATTTATAGCCAGAAGTACCGCAAAAACTTCACCGGCTTCACGAGTACAGGCATGGATCTCTTGCAACATTATGCCTGGCCTGGAAATATCCGAGAGCTTCAGCATGCCATCGAACGAGCCATCATCATGGCCGAAGGTGAGGAGTTAGATTCGCGAGATTTCTTCTTTTTATCTGCCAAACCTGCTTCGGACAAGGCACCAGTTGCTGTCACTCTGAACCTAGATGACATGGAGAAAACAACCATTCAGCGCGCCATTGACAAAAACGGAGGAAATATCTCCAAAGCAGCTAAGGAGCTTGGCCTCACTAGAGCTTCACTCTACAGAAGGCTGGAAAAATATGGATTATAAAGTTGGTTTACTCGGGCGGATTGCCTTTTTAGCAGCATCCCTCTTTCTTCTTGCATACGCTATCATCGATAGTTGGGGAGTATTTATGACTTCCCTTTTCATCATTCTAGTCGTATTTCAGATCATATTTTTGCTACGCTATTCAGAAGGCTCATTCAATAAAGTGCGTGTTTTTCTTGACAATATCAAGCAAGACAACTACTCTCAGCTCTACCCTGTGAAGTTTGATGGCACCGAAACAGACGATCTGCATATAGAATTCAATGCTATCCTCGCCAAACTGAAAGAAGATCAAGCGGAAAAGGAGGCTAATTACCAGTACTTTCGCTCAGTGTTCAAACACCTGAGTATTGGCTTGATCACGTTTGGGGAAAATGGTGGAATTCAAATTGTAAATACCGCTGCCAAACGTATTCTCGATGTAGAAGAGCTAAAGAACATTCGCGATATAGAAAGCATCAACAAGGAATTACACCTGGCGATCAACAATCTTCGTACGGGCGGATCTGAATTGATCAAAATTGCCCATCCAGACGGAATAATGCAAATCTCTGTCTATGTGATTGAATTGCTGATGCGAGGTGAAAAATTTAAGCTTGTTTCCCTTCAAAACATCCAGTCCGAACTGGAAGAAAAAGAGATGGAAGCTTGGCAAAATCTAGTCAAAATCCTGACACATGAAATCATGAATTCCATCGCTCCTATTTCCTCTTTGGCCGGAACTATCCAAGGAGAAATGGAAAGCAAAATAGAAAACGTGGAGCAAATCTCGCCTTCGGAAATGGAGGATTACCTGATGGGAATCAGCACGATCGAAAAGCGTAGTCAGGGATTGATCAGTTTTGTGTCTGACTTCAGAAGCTTGGCACATATTCCAGCGCCGAAGTTCAGCAGTATTGCCATCGCAAAGCTCTTCGACCAATTAGAGGTTTTGCTTCATCATCAATTAGAAACCTCAGACATAGCCCTGATCAAAGAAATAAGCCCAAAAGAACTGATTCTATTTGGTGACCAAACTCAGATCGAACAGGTGCTCATCAATCTAACTCAAAACGCAATTCAGGCGGTGGAGGATTCTGAAGTGAAGCAAATTATCCTGCGAGCATTCATCGATGAGGCAGGTAAAATCATCCTGGAAGTGGCTGACACCGGAAAAGGAATCGACGAGGAAGCCTTAAGTAAGATTTTCATTCCATTCTTCACCACCAAAAAGAAAGGTTCTGGAATCGGCCTGAGCCTCTCCAAACAAATCATGCGCCGCCATAAGGGCAATATACAAGTGCGAACTACCCAAGGCGAAGGAACTACTTTCAAGTTGATATTTAATGGGTGATACTTATTGGAAACAAATCATTTTTGAAAAACAGTCTTAAATGGATTAAAAGAATGATTTTCATTTAACCAAAAATTAGTAACTTCCTTTAATCTAAAAATATTAACCATGATCATTGAAAGAACAGATGACGAGGTAATTATCAGACTTCCATCCAATGTAAATACAGAAGGTCTTCAAAATCTTATTGATTACTTGACCTACAAGGAAGCTACTGCCAATTCAAATGCTAAACAGACAGATGTGGATGCCTTGGCTAAGGAAGTAAAAGCTGGTTGGTGGAAAAAAAACAAGGGCCGCCTCATTAAATGAAAGTGGTCATTGATACCAATATAATTTTTAGCGTTCTCTTAAACTCAGAAAGCAGTATTGGTGACCTGATTTTCAACTCTCAGAGAAAATTTGAATTCTATAGTTGTGCTTACATGCGTAACGAAATACGAACTCATTGGGATAAACTTAAAAAGATCTCAAACCTTTCAGAAGATCAATTACAAACTTCGTTTACACTGGTTCTCTCCTCACTGAAGTTCATAAATGAAGAAATTATACCAGTGGAAACATGGCTAGCCTCTGAAAAAACGCTTGAAAAAATCGATCCTGACGATATCGATTTTGTGGCTCTAGCAGAATTTTTAGAAGCAGTTTTATGGACTGGAGATAAGGTATTATATAAAGGATTGAAAAGTCAAGGTTTCAATAAACTCGTCAATACGGCTGAACTTCTAGATTTAAGAAAAGCATAATCGAAACATTAAACCTAATCCAAACAATTGTAGGCCTTAGCCGTGTTGCATACTATGTCAATTGGATAGATCTGAGTCGAGAAATCAAAAATGTGATTTTGGGGAGAGAATCTATAGATGACATCAGTGAACGGGAAATATCTCTGACTAAAGAAGAGTTGGAAAAATATGATTATAAAAAAGGGGATACCAATAGTCTGGCAAATCTTGCCCTATCCATCAAAGGAATAAAAGCAGCAATTGTACTTTCCGAGCGTGATGGAATCATCAAAATATCCTTCCGCTCCAAAGGAAAAGACAAACCTGTCAATGTGTTAGCTGCAACCCACTTCGATGGCGGCGGACATGCAAATGCTGCTGGAGGAATGAGTGAACTCTCTATATCAGAAACTCTGGATAAAATGAGACGGCTCGTGGCTGAGTATTTTCCATCCTATTAGTCAATAAACCCTAGATTTTGTCCGGCTTCTGGAGAAGCAGGACAACTTAAAACAAGTCAACTTACTTTGCGCCCTCTGCGACTCCCTCTGTGCGCTCAGTGGTTAAAAAAACTCCGTATGAAATCAATCACACGGAGTTTAACTCTTTGGTGGTTTTTAACTCTTACTTAGTCTTTCAAAGTCACTGTTCTGGTTACGTCATTGAAATCACCTGGAATCAGATTTCCATCAGCATCAAGCAATTCCAATTGAATAGTCACTTCACCTTTCACTAGGCCTTTGATTACGTAAGGCGCCCATTCAGTGATCATAAACTCTTGACCGTTAATCGTAGCTCTTACTTTATTCCCTGTTTCAGATAGCGTAGTATTTAGCAAAAAGAAATCAAGTAATAAGTTCTCTGTATCCGCCCCTGTATATTCTCCCTTTGGACGGCTGTAGATCATCGTTGGCTTATCAAAGTCAACATTAATGTCATCACTAGCATTACCAACAACCATTTTCTTAGCGATAAATGAGTTAGCGTTTTTAACAGACTCATGATAAGATCTGCTCAAGAAAGCAACCAAATAATGCGTTCCTTCTGGCATTTCTCTTTTGAATTCTGACTCATAGTGCGCTGAGTAAGGCTGATTATCAAGGATGAAGTGAATATGTTGACCTTTGTCTGAGTTAGCCAATTTCTCAGCCATGCCCATACGCTCGGTTACTTCACCCAAGTTGTAATCTTTCACTTCAAAGGCAAAATCAACTTCTCCAGCCTTCGCAATAGTGGTGTTGGCTGGGTTTTTCATCGTCAAAGAGGAAGACGCATACGCTGGGGAGTCTGTGAATTTCTCAAGCGAGATTACCTCCTTCGCTACCATTTCAGTATCGCCCACCACTACCTCTTGCTCCTCTGTTTTTTTCGGCTGGCAGCTTACCGCAATCATAAGTGCCAATGCAGCTGTTCCTACTATTCTAAAGTTCATAATTTTCAGATTTTGTGTAATAGTTTATTTTATAGTGCTTCAAATGCCATTCCAACCCAAATCGCGGTGAAATTGATACACAAAGGTATGCATATCATCAAAGATTCAACGAGCCAATCAGGTAGATTTAGCCGCAAAATCCTCCATAAGTGTCTTCAACGCTTAAAGTCAGGAAAGTTAGGATACAAATCACCTCTACCCCCAAGTCAGTACTTCACCTGAAAAAAGGTAAAATAACAAATTCTAATTCCTTAAAACGTGTAATATATTCCCAAAATGGGGATCTAAGAGCTTTTTACGACTCGTTTTCATTTAAGCGAAATGGAAAAACAAGTACTTAAAGTAGCTAATCTTAGCCCAAAAATTTTTGATTATAATAAAGGTAAAACTTGCTTCAGTGCTGGATTACGATTTCCCCCCTTCCAAATCGCTGATAATTCCGTGAACTGCCCGATGTCTGGTATCTCCATAAAACGTACATTCAGTTCGTAGCCTTCCTTCAAAGAAGTCGGTACAATAGCCACGCCTAACCCGTTTTCCACCAGTTTGAAAATCGTCAAAGCATGGACAGATTTATGTCTGATCTTGGGTGAAAATCCAGCATCTCTACAAATACCGATAATCTGCTCATAATACAGATTGCTGTAATCTGAGGAAAAAAGAACAAAGGACTCGTCCTTAAACTGATTTACAGAAGTAAAATCGTTTTCCTGAATAGCATGATTTTTTGGCACCACCAGGGAAAAACTATCCCTCAAAACCACCTTCATTTCCAGGTCATTGGGCACGGAAGCCAAGCGGACAAAGCCCAAGTCCAACTTGTCCTTTTCTATCATTTCCACCTGTACGGCATTACTCAGTTCTTCCAAACTCGTGCTAATCAAGGGATGACTTGCATTAAGCTTCCCTAGCAAATCTGGCAGAATCTGATTCGATGCCGACCCTAAAAACCCTACTCTTAATTCCCCTATTTTTCCTGCTGCGATTAACTTCAACTGACTTCTAGTCAGATCCAGGTGATTCAACACGAACTCCACTTCATTTTTAAAAAAGGCTCCAGCCGCAGTCAGCTCCACATGCTTCTGATCCCGATCAAAAAGTTTGACCTCCAGCATTTCCTCCAATTGCTTGATCTGCCTACTCAAGCCCGGCTGCGAAATATATAAGCGCTCAGCTGCTTTTCGGAAATTTAACTCCTCAGCTACAGCTTTAAAGTAATTCAAATGTCTTAATTCCATGATGCCTAAAAGGTATCACATATTGACAATATTGATATCAAAAATTATCATTAGGGCTTGGTATCTTTGTGAAGACCCTAGAATAGTTTACCCAAATAGTAATGGACACATTCAATTACGGCGAAGACCACATGACTTCTGGAATAGCTTTAAAGCTAGCGCGGAAAGAAATTAAAGGAATTCTCAATACTGATACCCAAGAAAAAATAAAAGCTTCTGCTTTGGCAGTTGCAAACATCGCCAAAGGAGAAAAAACTGTTTATGGAATTAATACAGGATTTGGCCCACTTTGTACCAGCAAAATCTCGGCGGCTGACACCCAAACTTTACAGGAAAACCTCTTGAAGAGTCATGCTGTAGGTTTGGGCGAACCTGTCCCCATAGAAATCTCCAAACTTATGCTAGTACTGAAACTTCAGGCACTAGCTCAGGGATTTTCAGGAATTAAACTGGAAACCTTGGAGCGAATGCTTTGGATGCTGGAAAACGAGGTGATTCCTGTAGTGCCTATTCAAGGTTCGGTAGGTGCTTCAGGTGATCTGGCTCCACTTTCACACTTGTTCTTGCCGTTATTGGGCCTAGGAAAAGTGCATTATGAAGGAAGCATCGTCAAAACTGCTGAAGTATTCGCAAAGCTTGGAATGGAAGCCCTTACCCTTGGCCCAAAGGAAGGCTTGGCCTTGATAAACGGAACTCAGTTTATGGCTGCCTACGGAGTGAAAATCGTGGATCGCCTGCATAATCTGCTAGTTCATGCAGACATCACCGGAGCCATGATGATCGAAGGCTTGATGGGTTCGATCAAACCTTTTTCGCCTGAATTGCATCAGCTAAGACGGTTTAAAGGAAATCAGCATGTAGCTCAGACGATTTTAAACTTACTTCATGAATCAGAAATAGTCAATTCACATTTGGATTGCGCTCGCGTACAGGACCCTTATTCTTTGCGCTGCATGCCGCAGGTTCATGGTGCTTCGCGTAATGCTTGGTTACACCTGAAAGACGCCATCGAAACCGAGATCAATTCGGTTACAGATAACCCTGTTATTTTTAGCGAAGATCATACGATCTCGGGAGGAAGTTTTCACGGTCAGCCTATCGCTTTGCCATTGGATTATGCTTGCCTCGCCGCCTCAGAATTGGGGAATATTTCAGACCGGAGAATCTATCTTTCCCTTGAGGGTGACACGCCGGGCGTACCAAAATTGCTTTTGAAAGAGACCGGTTTGAATTCCGGCTTGATGATTCCACAGTACACGACCGCAGCTTTGGCTTCGGAAAACAAAGGACTTTGCTTCCCTGCATCTGCGGATAGCATCCCTACTTCACTGGGTCAGGAAGATCATGTGAGTATGGGTTCTATAGGTGCGAGGAAAGCTCTGCAGGTGATTGGAAACGTGGAGAAAATCCTGGGAATTGAGCTTTTTTATGCAGCCCAGGCGATGGATTTCCATGCTCCGCTGAAATCAGGAAAGGTGATGACTGCAATTCATGAACATGTTAGAAAAAGTATAACACCTGTTATAAACGACCGTGTGATGACCGAAGACATGGAAGCAGCGATCGAGATGATCCAAAGTGGTGAATTGATTGAGCTAGCAAATCGCGTTGCAATAGAAGAAGGATTGCCTTTTGAGACGGAGTGGAGTGAACTATTTACCTGTTAAATAAGTAGCCCGCAGCTTTACGAAGAAAAAGTACGCTGAAAGTCAAAGATTAATTCTTAACATCAGCAAATTAAAGCTGCGTTTTTATCTGCGCCCTTATCATCGAAATGCTGCGGGAAATCATAGGAAACTGTTATAAAAACCAAATCATGCAAAAGTTAATCGGCCCAATAACTCAACTTCTAACACTAGATAACCTCCTACTCAAAGGTGCCTTGAAAGATGAGAAATTGGAAATTCTGGAGAACGCTGGGATTCTGATTGAAGAAGAAAGAATTCTAGAAGTTGGAAGTTTTCTTGAACTTTTGAAAAAAGCCAAGGCGCTCAATGCTGAAATCATCGAACTAAAAGGTGATTTTGTAGCTCTTCCCGGTTGGATCGATTGTCATACTCATAGTTGCTTTGGAGGCACTAGAGCTAGAGATTTTGCAATGCGAAATGCTGGGAAAACCTACCTGGAAATCGCCGAAGCTGGTGGCGGGATTTGGGATACAGTAACTCAAACTCGGAAACTTACTGAAACAGAACTTGCAAATAGAGCTGTTGAAAATGCTAATCGGCATCTCAGTGAAGGTGTGACTACCATTGAAGTGAAAAGTGGTTACGGATTGACTGTTGAAGAGGAATTAAAAATGCTTCGCGCCATCAAGCAAGCCGACCAGAAAACTACAGCCGATTTGATCCCAACTTGCCTAGCCGCTCACATGAAGCCCCGCGATTTTGAAGGAACAAATGCAGCGTACCTGGAATTGATTGCTCAGGAACTTTTTCCGATTTTGAAGTCAGAGAGTCTCACAAATAGAATCGATTCCTTCATTGAGAAAAGTGCTTTTTCACCGGAAGAAATCGAACCTTATTATCAAAAAGCTAAAGACCAAGGATTTGAACTGACCGTTCATGCAGATCAATTCACAGCTGGAGGGTCTAAAGTTGCAGTGAAATATGGCGCAAAGTCAGCGGATCATTTGGAAGTTTCCGGTGAGAAGGAAATTGAACTTTTGGCCAAATCTGAAACAATAGCTGTCGCTCTTCCGGGTGCTTCTCTAGGTTTGGGTTGTGCCTTTACGCCAGCAAGAAAAATCTTAGATCTGGGCGGTTCATTGGCCATTGGAAGCGATTGGAACCCAGGCTCCGCTCCTATGGGTGACTTGGTGACTCAAGCCTCCATTTTAGCAACCTTCGAAAAACTCAGTACCGCCGAAGTCCTCTCTGCCTTGACTTTCAGGTCAGCTGCTGCATTAGACTTAGAGGATCGGGGAAAATTGAAAGCAGGTTTTCTAGCAGATTTCAACCTTTTCCCAACTGAAAATTATCAAGAAATACTTTATCAGCAGGGCAAATTGAAGCCTGAGCAAGTGTGGAAAAGAGGAAAAAAGACTTGAGCTTTTAGATACAAAATAGTAGAAATAAGATGTTAGCCCCATGAATCAAGACACTTTACGCCTAAGCCATTTTGCAGGAAAATTTTAAAATCATCTGTCAAAATCCCTTTTTCGCTGCATTTCTGCGCCGCCGCGAGATAATCAAACATTCGTAAATCCCATGACTTTCCAAGAGCAAATATCCCAAGGCATTCCTACTCAACTTCCTAAACCAAAAGCCAGAAATACAACTTTGAGCCATGCTCCCAAGCGCAAGGATATCCTAAGTACTGAGGAGAAAAAACTGGCTCTTAAGAATGCGTTACGCTATTTCCCCAAGGAATGGCATGCTGAATTAGCGGAGGAATTTTCAGCCGAACTGAAGGAATTTGGCAGAATCTATATGTACAGATTTATGCCGGATTATGCGATGTACGCAAGAGGCATAGAAGAATACCCTTCCACATGCCCGCAGACAGCCGCCATTATGCTGATGATCCAAAACAACTTAGATCCGGCTGTAGCTCAGCATCCCGAGGAGTTGATTACTTATGGTGGAAACGGGTCAGTTTTCCAGAATTGGGCGCAATACCTTTTGGTGATGAAATACCTCTCGGAGATAACTGAAGAGCAAACCTTGCACATTTATTCCGGTCATCCCATGGGACTTTTTCCATCTTCTGCGGAAGCTCCACGAGTGGTAGTAACCAACGGAATGATGATCCCGAACTATTCCAAGCCTGATGACTGGGAGAAATTCAATGCACTGGGAGTGACGCAATACGGACAGATGACTGCGGGCTCATTTATGTATATCGGTCCTCAGGGAATTGTGCACGGAACTACGATTACGGTAATGAATGCTTTTCGCAAAAAACTGAAAGCTGGAGAAAATCCAGCGGGTAAGATTTTTTTGACGGCAGGTCTTGGCGGAATGAGTGGCGCACAGCCGAAAGCCGGAAATATCGCTGGGTGCATTACCATTTGTGCTGAAGTGAATCCTGCTGCCGCAAGGAAAAGACATAAACAAGGCTGGGTAGATGAGTTGATCGAAAATATAGATGAATTGATTTTCAGAACTCATCTGGCCAAGCGGAATAAGGAGATAGTTTCCATCGCTTACATTGGAAATATTGTAGAAGTCTGGGAGCGATTTGACGAAGAAAACATCTTCGTGGAACTAGGGTCTGACCAGACTTCCCTTCATAATCCTTGGGCTGGAGGCTATTATCCAGTTGGGATTTCTTTCGAAGAATCCAACCAACTGATGGCAGAAAATCCCGCCGAGTTCAAGGCTAAAGTTCAGGAAACCTTAAGACGCCAAGCTGATTCAATCAACAAGCATGTGGCAAAAGGAACCTACTTTTTCGATTATGGAAATGCGTTCTTGCTGGAAGCTTCTCGAGCTGGAGCGGATGTCATGGCAGAAAATGGGATTGATTTCCGATATCCTTCCTATGTACAGGACATCTTAGGCCCCATGTGCTTTGATTATGGATTTGGTCCTTTTCGCTGGGTTTGTACTTCTGGAAAAGCGGAAGATTTAAGGAAATCAGATCAGATCGCTGCTCGGGTTTTGAAAGAAATCATGCAAAAATCTCCTGCTTCTATT
The DNA here is from genome assembly GCF_039969895.1 of Algoriphagus sp. Taxonomy (GTDB): domain Bacteria; phylum Bacteroidota; class Bacteroidia; order Cytophagales; family Cyclobacteriaceae; genus Algoriphagus. Next base: position 238,629 of record NZ_JBDVMZ010000021.1, on the reverse strand, counting down.
CAGCAACAAATGCAGGATAATATCACTTGGATAGAAGAAGCAGAGAAAAACAAGTTAGTAGTTGGCTCTCAGGCTCGAATTCTCTATGCGGATGCAGAAGGTCGAGCAAAGATTGCTCAGGCATTCAACGATGCTATTTCATCGGGCGAAATCTCTGCCCCTATCGTCCTAGGACGCGATCATCACGATGTCAGCGGTACGGATTCCCCCTACCGCGAGACAAGCAATATCTACGATGGAAGTAAGTTCACGGCTGATATGGCCATTCACAATGTGATCGGTGATAGCTTCCGAGGTGCCACTTGGGTTTCTATCCACAATGGTGGCGGCGTAGGCTGGGGCGAAGTGATGAATGGAGGATTTGGGATGGTGCTAGATGGCTCAGAAGACGCGGATAGAAAGCTGAAGTCTATGCTTTTGTACGACGTAACTAATGGAATAGCGAGAAGAGCGTGGGCAAGAAATTCAGGTTCTTTGGAGGCTATTCAGCGGGAAATGGAGCGCAGCCCAGGATTGAAAGTAACGATACCCAATTTGGTTGATGAGGATATTTTGAAAGAGTTGGGTTAAGAGATCTTACGAGTTAAATACTTCTTCCAAATCCAACTCAAAGCCTTCAATAACAATAGACCGGACTTTATCTCCCGAAGTAAAAAGTCGGGAAGGCTGGAATTTACCTTCGACCAGGGTATAGATCAAAAGAGTACAGTCGGTAGGATGAACCACCCAATATTCTCTCACACCATATTCCTCGTACAAGTCATATTTATTCTGAACTTCCACTCGGCTATTCCCCGGTGAAAGAATCTCTACAATTAAATCAGGAGCTCCCCAGCAACCTTTATCATCCAATTTGCTGAGATCACAAATCACAGAAATATCCGGCTGAACTACCGAGTCTGTTTTGGAATACTCAGGATTTCTGGATAATCGGACATCGAATGGTGCTGAATAAACTTTGCAGGGGTGTAGTTTCAAAAAACTAAAGATCTTATAAAATATATTCCCTGAAACCTCCTGATGCCTTCGATTAGGCGCTGCTGCTTTGGCAAAAATCTTTCCCTTGATCAATTCTACAATTTCCTCATAATCCCATTTGAGATAGTCTGCATAGGAATACCCTGCGAAGGAACTACTTGGCTCTTCAAATGCATCGAGATTAATATTCTCTTTCTGTGGAATTCTATATTCTTTCATAACCATATAATTTGATCCCAAATGAACTTTGAATTTTACCTGAAAACAGGATACATTGTTTCTGATATTAAATCTATCAAAGCACTGTTTTTAAGTTACTACAAAATAACACTATACTCAATATGCTCCATCAAAATCCAAACCCCTCCCTTTGGTCTGGTAGAAAATCTGAAGAAATTGAATACTGGCATCAAGCAACAATTTCGGTTAGGGATCTCAAACTTGACAAAGATCAGCAAACTCCTAAAGTTGGAATTTTAGGATACGCAGGCGAAGAGGGGGTTAAAAGAAATCAAGGACGCCTGGGAACCGCAGAAGGTCCAAATGCTATTCGTAAAAACCTAGGAACCTTGGCTTTTCACCTTCCTGAAAACACCAAAATATTCGATTATGGGGATGTTTACACGGAAAATGATGATTTAGAGTCTAGCCATAAATTGATTTCTGAGACTGTCTATAATTTGCTCGAAACTAAGCATTTTCCAATTCTTTTGGGTGGTGGTCATGACGTGGCTTTGGCCCACGGAAGAGGAATATACAAGCATTTAGATACCAAAAATCAAACCCTAGGCATCATTAACATGGATGCACATTTTGACCTTCGCCCTACTTTGGACGGGAAGGGGCATTCTGGATCACCTTTTCTCCAACTTGCCGAGGAAAATGCTAGTGAATTCAACTACCTGTGCCTGGGCGTACAGCGCTCCGTCAACCCAAAATCTCTTTTCCAGACTGCTGATAAAATAGGCGCAAAATGGATGGTGATGGAAGATTTCAGAATGAATAATTGGGAAGTAATTCAGGAAAAAATCCTTTGGTTTTTGGATTCAGTGGATAAAATCTACCTCAGTGTGGATATGGACGGATTTTCGTCGGCTTTTGCTCCCGGAGTTTCAGCACCATCTCCCATGGGTTACAGGCCCGAATTTGCCTTCAAAGTATTTGAATTAATTGCTTCTAGCAAAAAGCTTATTTCTATGGATGTGGCGGAACTCAACCCGGCTTTCGACCATGACCAGGCAACTTCCAGATTGGCAGCGAGATGTGCCGAGTATGTGGCTAGGAAGGTTTTGAAATAATCAAAAAAAACCACCCAAACTCACGAGTGGTTTTTACTTTCCTTTCAAAAGAACGAGAAGTGCGATATAAATCTTACTACTGAATTCAATTAAGAGTTCAGCGCCTCCCACAAAATCTCCACGGGATGCTTGGCTTTTCTGCCTGTCCCATCAGCGATTTGATGACGGCAGGAGGTTCCAGGAGCTGCAATTATCGTCTCTGCTTCTGCTTTTCTCACCGCTGGAAAGAGCACCAACTCTCCCACTTGCTGCGAAACCTCGTAATGCTCAGCTTCATAGCCAAAGCTCCCAGCCATACCACAGCATCCACTAGGAATCGTTTCTACTGTATAATTTGCCGGCAAAGACAATAGCTTCTGCGTCCAAGTCATAGAAGAAAGAGCCTTTTGATGACAATGTCCGTGAAGTTTGATTTTCTGAGTTTTGGTAGTGAAGGAGTCAGCAGAAATATTGCCGGCAGCAATCTCCTGAGCTAAAAACTCATCAATCAGCTTCACATGGAATTTCAATTTCTTTGCTGCATCAACCAGCTCAGGTTTCACTATACGTGGGTATTCATCTCGGAAACTCAAAATTGCCGAAGGCTCCAACCCAATTAAAGGAGTGTTTCCATCGATTAATTTGTCAAAGATGCGCACATTGGCCTCGGCATGTTTTTTCGCCTTCGGCAAAAGTCCCTTCGAAAGTGCCGAGCGTCCGCTTTCCTCATGCGCCACCACTTTCACATCGTATCCCAGTTTTTTCAGAAGTGAAATTGCCTTGATCCCAATCTCGGTGTCGTTGAAATTTGTAAACTCATCGATAAAAAAGTAAACAGATTTAAGCTGCTTTTCTGCTCCGGGAAGAGCTTTGTAATTTTTATTAAACCATTTCCGAAGACTGACTTTAGCTATTTTTGGAAGATTTCTTTGCGGAGCTACTCCCAAAATAGACTTCATCATCCCACCTGTCAGTTTATTGCCAAGCATAAAATTCGCCAGCCCACCAGTTTTTGAACCTACCTCATTTAGCTCATTGATGTAGGCAAAAGCCTTGGAGCGAAGGGGAATGCCGTTCGTTTTTTGATATTGATACAAGAATTCAGCTTTCATACTGGACATGTCCACATTGGATGGACACTCAGCGGTACAGCCTTTACAGGAAAGGCATAAATCCAATGCTTCTTTGATCTCAGGATGATCAAAAGCATTTTCCTTTTTGTCCATCGTCAGGAACTCACGAAGGGTATTCGCTCGACCACGCGTAGTATCTTTTTCATTTCGTGTGGCCATGTAGCTTGGGCACATAGTACCTCCTGATTCTGGAAGTTTGCGACAATCGCCCGAACCGTTACACTTTTCTGCCAAGCGAAGAATACCGCCGACATTGGAAAAATCCAGCATGGTGTCATGAGTTGGGGTTTCCATTTCTGGCTCATAGCGTAGGAATTTATTCATCGGCGCAGCATCCACGATCTTGCCTGGATTGAAGATATTCTTGGGATCCCAGGTATATTTGATCCTTCGAAAAAGCTGGTAATTCTTTTCCCCAACCATCAGCGGAATAAAAGCCGCACGCACTCGACCATCTCCATGCTCGCCGGAAAGCGAACCTTGATATTTCTTCACCAACTCAGCTGAAGCTTTTGAAATCTGGTAGAATTCCTCTACGTCTTTGGACTTTTTCAAATTCAAAATTGGCCGCAAATGAATCTCTCCTGCTCCTGCATGCGCATAATGCACTGGCTTCTGATTAAAACCAGCCATCATCTCATCAACTTCATCGATGTAGTCAGCCAAGTCTTCAATATCGACCGCAGTATCCTCAATACAAGCAACAGCCTTGGGATCGCCAGGAATATTCCCCAAAAGTCCCAAACCAGCTGCACGTAGTGCCCAAGCCGAAGCTACTTTCTCTGGCTCGATGATAGGATAAGCATATCCCAAATCCGCAGCTTTAAGGTCTGCAACTAAGGCCTCCCCTTTTGCCATAGCTTCTTCCAGGGAATGACCACGAAACTCAACCATCAGTAAAGCCTCGGGATCTCCTTCTACGAAATAGCGGTTTTTGGAATATTCAATACTTTCTTTGGTACAGTCCAAGATGATTTTGTCCATCAACTCTACGGCAGTAGCTGGATGCTTCATAGCCGTCTGAGCGGAAACCATACTTTCATGGATGGTGGCAAAGTGCGCTGCCACCACGATTTCTATAGGTTCGGGAAGCGGATCAAGGCTGATTTTGATCTCTGTAGTAAAAGCTAAAGTGCCTTCTGAGCCACTCAAAAGCTTACAAAAGTTAAATTTTTCCTCCCCTTCAAAAATTTCAGATTTTAACAGCTCATCTACTGCATAACCTGTATTTCTTCTGTGAATGGACTTCTTAGGAAACTGCGCATGAATCTCCTCACGAGTTTCTGCATCACTCAATTCCTCCAGAACTTTCCTGTAAATATCACCTTCAAGGGATTGAAGTTTTGCCTTTTCTTTAAACTCCTCTTTGGTAAGTGCCTCAAACTTCACAGCATTTCCATCACTCAAAACGGTGTCCAATGAAATCACTTTATCGCGTGTTACTCCATAGACAATCGAGGTGGTGCCTGAAGAATTATTCCCAACCATCCCGCCGATCATTGCTCGATTAGCAGTGGAAGTGATCGGGCTGAAGAAAAGTCCATGAGGCTTGAGATAGCGATTGAGTTCATCACGCACCACACCTGGCTGTACTCGAACCCATCGTTCAGCTACATTTAATTCCAATATTTGGGTGAAATGCTTGGAGACATCCACGACAATTCCGTTACCTACACACTGCCCGGAAAGGGAAGTACCGGCAGTTCTAGGAATCAATGAGGTGCCATTTTTAGAAGCAAAAAGTATTAGTTTCCGGATATCTGACTCTGTTTTTGGAAAAGCAACCGCCAAAGGCATCTCGCGATATACGGATGCATCGGTGGCGTAAAGAGTCTTAGTTAAAGAATCAACTTTTAGTGTTCCTTCCAACTGGGCAGAAAGCTCCTGAAGCAAAGGCAATAGGTTAGGTAGGTTTGAACTCATGCTCAAAAATAACCCGAGGAGATGGATTTAAGGAAATGTTGAGGGAAAAGAATTTATAAATGAACCATGGAACATAATCAATGCTCAATCCCCAAGGTTTTGCCTACTTGACTAGGAAAGCTTGAATTTGAAAATTAAGCTTTCCCCCTTTTCTTTGTCCCAAACCTTCTCTATCCATGTTCTTCTACCTCTCACAGTTTCTAAGTTTTTTGGCCATGCCGCTAACCATCATCAGTTTGTTGATCGTAATTGGAGCTTTATATGTGAAAAAAAAATGGGGAACAAGATGTCTTTGGATAGGGATATTTCTGCTCTGGTTTTTCTCCAACCAGTTTATCGCCAATCAAGCGATGCAAGCTTGGGAACCTGATTTTAAGCCTTTCAATGATATTGAGGATCACGAAATTGGGATCGTACTTACCGGAGTAACCAACTTGAGTAAAACAGCCTTTGACCGAACCTTTTTCAACAAGGGTGCAGATAGGATCACTCATGCACTTCAACTCTACCAAGAAGGGAAAATCAAGAAAATCCTGATCACAGGCGGCCAAGGGCTGAATCCTGTCAACCCTCAATCCGAAGCAGAGGTGTTGCAACGATTTCTTCTGATGACGGGAGTTCCTCAATCCGATATCATGATCGAGGATCAGTCTAAAAACACCCGTGAAAATGCGATGTTTACTAAGGTCTTTTTGGAAGAAAAAGGAATTGATATCAATCAGGAATTCATTTTGATCACTTCTGCCTTTCATATGCAGAGGTCCAAGGGATGCTTCGATAAAGTAGGTTTGCAGACAGTTACTTTCCCTACAGATTACTACTCAACAGACACCAAGTTTGATATTCCTACCCTATTTTTCCCCGACCCTTATTCGATTTTCATGTGGCATAAACTTGCTAAGGAGTGGATCGGGATCTTAGTCTATAAAATGGTTGGCTACCTGTAAATCAAAAACCCTACTTAAGGTTTGTAACTCTCTAATCTTATTACGTACTTTACGTAACGTACTTTGCGTAACGCATAATGCGTAATGGAAAAATAGAGAAATCATGAAAGAACCCTTCAATCCATTCGTAATCAACACCTATCAAGGAAAAGATTACTTCTGTGACAGAGAAAATGATCTAAAAATGCTCATTTCTCATATAGAAAATGATAGAAATGTGGTGCTTTATGCCTGGAGAAGACTAGGAAAATCCGCACTTATTCATCGATTATTTGATGAATTAGAAACTTCCAAAGACTACGAAACGCTCTATATCGATCTACTTGCTACTCAAAATATTGACGAAGCCATTCAGGCAATCTCCTCCGCCATTTATGAAAAGTATGGAAAAACCAGCAGTGGAATCTCTGCAAGCATCCAGAAATTACTGGCGGCTATTGGAGCAACGATCAGTTTCAATGCCTTATCCGGAACACCCGAGCTCACGCTAGGGGTCAATAAATCCGATCAACCTAGCCAGTCGCTCGCGGCTTTAGGAGATTTTTTGCTATCCAGAAAAAAGCGAATCGTAATCGCCATAGATGAATTTCAACAAATTACGGACTACGAAGGAACGAACGCCGAGGCAATCTTTCGGGCCTGGGTGCAGCAGATCCCTGAAGTCAGATTCATCTTCTGCGGGAGTCATCGCACGCTGATGGAGGCCATGTTTACGGAGAAGAAAAGGCCGTTCTATCAAAGTTCGATGTTGGAATCACTTCAGCCCATCTCACTAGAAGCATATACAGAATTTATTACTCAGCATTTTCAAAATGCAAAAAAGAAGATAGAGCCAGCTTCAATTGAAAAAATTTATAAATGGAGTCGTGGTCAAACCTACACCGTGCAGTTGGTTTGTAATCATCTTTTTGCCAACAATAAAAAAGTAATGGATTCGGATGTGGACATTGTCTTCAATCAAATACTCGTTCAACAACAGGCGATTTATGCTAATTTTCAGAAAATGCTGACTAGGACTCAGTGGAATGTATTTCGCGCAATTGCAAAGGAAGAACCCCTACAGAACCCACTCAGTAAAGACTTCCTTACAAAGCATAATTTAGGCGCAGCGAGTACCGTAAGCACAGCATTGAAAGCACTGGAAAGATTAGAATTGGTCATCAAAGACGAAGGAAATTATTTGGTTCACGAAGTTCAATTGGCGAGGTGGATGGCAACTCTAGGTATCTGAACCATTCATAAACCAATCTCTACTCCACTTCCACTCGTAGTTCCATCCCTTTTGCTCCAACAAAATAGGATGATAGGCTAAAGCAGCTTTTGCAATTGATGCGTTGAAAAATCGCTGATCATCGGTCAAAATAGCTTTCTGCTCAGCATTTGAAACCATAAAAATCAAATCCATTACAGTTGAAGGAATTTCTTTGGAATAAGATTCATCACGCTCACACAAGCTGTTTTTTAAACTCCAATCAATCTGATACCCCTTACTTCTAACCTCTGGAGAATGAATTGAAGGGGCTATACTTTGTTCTTGAGCAAAAGCTAAGAACTCCCTCAACAATACTAAACCCGGGTTTTTGAGTTGATTTGGCTGGAAATCGGATGGTTCAATACTTGAGATCACATGCATCATCTTTCGAGAACGAGTGATCGCAACATTCAGTCGATTTTCAGCACCAGCTTTGCCTAAAAGCCCAAAATTTGTCATCAGCTTCCCTTCAGCATTTGGCGCATAACCAAGCGACAAAATCACCTGATCGAACTCATCTCCCTGCACATTCTCAATGTTTCGAACTTTGATATTGGCATCCTGAAATCCTGCCTTCCAAAGCTTCTCTCGGATTAATTCCATCTGAAAATAATTTCCAGTCACTATTCCGATGGTATCTGACGGATTGGCATTCAAAATAGATTGGACTTTCAATACGACTTCATCAGCCTCCATTTTATTCACCTGATTGGCCCAGATTCCCTCCACTTTTTCCCAAGAAAAAGCAGGAAGGCCAGCCCTATTAGTCTCATAATCAGGTAAAGTCTCGAGTTTGCCTTCGTAGAAATTAGTATTCGAAAAGTGAATTAAGGCTGGATCTGCAGAGCGATAATGTCCCCGAAGCTGGTGCTTTTCAAAGAAATTACCCGCTAATTCAAGTAAGGATTCTGCTTCGTATTCCAATCCCTCCTCATCTGATTCCCACTTGACCTGATAGAAATCCGATGGCTTGAGTTGCTTGGAATCTCCCGCAATAACTACTTGATTGCCACGAAGCATAGCGGGTAAACCCCGCTCCACCTGACACTGTGAAGCCTCATCAAAAATCACCAGATCAAAAACTGAATCCAAAGGAAACAAAGCAGAAACCGTCTCTGGACTCGCAAACCAACAGGGCAAAAGCCGAAAAATCTCTTCTCCCATTTCCTCGATGAGTTTTCGAATTGGCCAGCGCTGACGCTTTTTACTCACCTGATGAAGCAACTCCCGATAGGTTAGCCGATTTCCCAGACGATTAAATTCTAGTTCAGCACACACTTGTTCACGAAGTCTGAGCAAGGCAATAGGTTTGGATATTTTCCTTTTTTCAAGAATTGCAGTTTTAAATTCATTCAGCTCGTGTTGCATAGTGAGACTCCCAGCCTCTGCCAAAAGCGGCTCTTTGGCTTCCAAAGAAGCAATCCATGCCAAATACCAAGAATTCCAAAAGACAGAAACCTGTTCATCTAAAGACAAATCAGAAAAGTCAGTTTCCAGCTTGTTGAAAAAAGAAACTGAATCCAGACCTGCAGCGTCTAAAAACCTATCAAATGCAACCAGCTCCGTAAAAGTCTGATTAATTTGGAAATCGGTAGTTGAGTAACCAAAGCCATTTTGCATGATTTCCAAAATCTGTAAATCACTCAAATATGCTTTCCAATGGGTCATTTGAGCCGCAAAAGATTTAAAAAGATCATGGACATGGTCCAGCTGATTTCTGAATTCCATCAAATTCCAGTCAGCGAGGGAATGAAGATCCTTCTGCTTTTCCCATTTGGCAACCCATTCCAAAACTGGATTTAAACTATCGAGTTGCTTAGAAAATGATTCAACGGAAAGCTCTGTAACGTCAAAACCAACAATCTTTGGAAGATTCGAAAGTTCATCGTAGAGACCATTCATCACCTCCACATCTGCCTGAATCCTAGTGATCGAATCTAGATCAAACGCTAGGTTAGATTTACTCAATAGTGCGAAAGTCAGCGGAAACCTCCCCTTATTCAGATTTACCTGGAGTTTTCCCCACCATGAGCTGGCTTTTGATTTCAACAAATCAAGTTCTTCTTGAAGGTTCAAAAGACTTTCTGGATTTCTATCACTATCAAACTGTAGCACTTGAAGCTTTTCGATAGAGGTCACCAGCCATTTCTGCACTTCGCTTACGCTGGAGAAAAGCTTTCTATCGGAAACAGCAGAAACGACCAAATCCGATCTCTCTACTAAATTCATAGAGGCGGTCAGCTCGTCCAATTGATTCACAAAATCACTCTTCTCCAAGATCAGTTGAGCTAGGTCAGGTAGCTTTTCAAATGTAGAATTTGACCTGAAATCAGAGACCTCTCGAAGGCTCTGTGAAATCCTCGGAAATACAACTGGCTCAAAATGCGCAAAAGAAATTCGATTCTCCCAGAAGGTGTTTTTGATTTGAGCCTGATAGGAATGGTAGATTCTATAATTTTTCTCAAAGTCCTGCGCTTGATTAAAATCAAGTTGAGTCAACTCCGAATCCGCGATAAATGGCTTGTCTAAACTAGCCTTCAGATACATCGCTTTGATCGGAATACCTGCAGGATCATCGTTATAAAGCACTTTTCTGAATCTTTCAAACTTTTCAGATAGCTTAGAAATCGTTTTGGAATACTGGGCAATTTCACGCTCCAACTGAATAGCATCAACTCCACGATTTTGCACCTGATAGCTTTCTATCGATTCTATTTGAGATCTTAATTTTTTAAAGAGTACTTTTTGATCCCCACGAAAATCATGAACCAAACCTAAAAAATCTCCAAATCCAGCTTTGGATAATCGCTCAAAAACCACGTCCAATGCAGCTCTTTTCTGTGAAACCACCAAAACCTTTTTGCCCCTCGCACAATAGTCAGAAATTAGATTCGCGATCAATTGTGACTTCCCTGTACCCGGGGGGCCTTCCACCACGACACTTTTCCCTTGACGAACGTTAAGCAGCACATTTTCCTGGGAAGCGTCCAGCGGAAAGACAGGAAAAAGCTGATCCTCGCGTGGAATTACTAGCTTTTCTTCGGATACAAAATGCTCCGTAAACAGTTGCTCCAAACTCATTTCCCCAATTTTCTTTTCCAACTCTTCATAGTCAGAAAATAGAAAACTGCCTTTTTGAGCAAACAAACCTAAGAGTGCATAACTTTTCAAGGCCAGTTTTCCATCTTGAAAAACACTAGCATCAAGGCTTGCCTGTGAAACAGAAAAGGCAACGAGCTGATCCTCGAAAAGTGAGGAACTTAACTGAATCGAAAAGTGGTCACTGAGAAGTTTTGAAAGTCCAGTTCTAAATTCGGTCGTATCGTTGGACAAGTCCTGCAAGGCCAGATTCAAAATTTCTCCATCTAGCGCTTTGCCATAGGCATGACTATAAGCCAAAAGAAACGCAGGATTCCATTGCCATTCATCTGTTTTCGACAGATTCCATTGACCTTTGTCGAGATGCAGCTTCACCCCCATAAGAAGCAAAGGCGCTCGCAAAACATGTCCATTGATCAGCTTTCCCTCCACAAAAGGCCAACCCAGATAAAGGGATTGCTCACCTGTTTCTTCTTGGGTAAGTTGGTCACGAAAGGAAAGTCTGGAAAAAGTCTTGGATAGTGTATTTACACTGGCTATTCTAGGGTCAGATTCTGGAAGTAATGGAATTGTTTTTTGAGATGAAATAGCCTTAGAAATAATCCCAAAGCTATTTTCCCCATTCAAAAAGTCAAGCTCTTTCAGATCTACTACTCCGAAACTGGCTGTCTTAGGCAAATAAAGCGATCTGTTTTTGGACGACAGGTCGATGAGACGATTCCGGTAAGTCTGAAAGATCGATTCAGGCATTTAATGGAAAGGTGAGTCTTTTTCCTTTGCTAACTGACTATACACTATATGATCCAATCGACCCGGCACCCATTTATTCAAAAACTTCAACAGCTTACCTTGAGCTGTCAATGTCAAATCACGCTTCTTCTTCAAGGTAGCCTTTAAAATTTCATCAGCCACTTCTTCTGAACTCATCATTTTTGACTCATCTCTAGGAGATTCACCCTGCACAGAACCATGAGCAGTAAGTGCATTTTTACGAATATTCGAAGCTGTAAAGCCTGGACAAGCCACCAATACATGTACCCCTTTTTTCATCACTTCAGTTCGAAGAGATTCTAAAAAACCATTCATTGCGTATTTACTGGCTGAGTAGGCAGTTCGGGCTGGCGTGCCTCGGAATCCGTTGACAGAGGAGATCCCTATCACAGTACCTCTGTTTTCTATAATTGACGGCAAACAAACCTTGGTGGCATAGACGGTACCCCAGAAATTGGTATTCATCACTTTATGAAATACATCAAAATCAAGATTTTGAAACAATGCCCGCATAGTTATTCCAGCGTTGTTAATCAGAATGTCAATTTTGCCAAATTTCTCCAAGACTATTTCGGCCATTCGCTCATTGTCAGCAATCACAGATGCATCTGCAGATATAGCCAAAACTTGTATGCCTTTGGCTTCCAACTTGGTTTTACTTACATCCAGTTTGTCCTGATTTCTACCGGTAATCACGATTTTAGCACCGGCCATGCCAAAAGCAAAAGCACAGGCCTCCCCTATTCCTGAAGAAGCTCCAGTGATGATTACAACTTTATCTTTAAGGCTATTTTGTTTCATTGATGCTGCAAATATAGAGAAATGACAAAAAATAGATAGGATAGGTTTCAAATGAGATAAATCGATTGAAGAGCAAATAGCTACGATACTACGTTTGGTGAATTTGGAATCATGCAGCCAAAATCAAAATACGTCGCTGGCGCTACTATTAGTAGTGTTAATGTTTTCAGAGTTAATTTGTTTTGCATCAAACCACATTAGCGTAGGAATAGCTTCAGAGGAGATTTTTGATTGTAAAAAACGATTAAAGCTGATGGGAAGGGCTTCAGAGAAGCGATTTGATTTCTTTGCTAAAATGACTCATAAGGGCACATCCTCCAAGAATTCAAATAAATATTCATCCTTGAACTCAATCTCAAATTTCCCAAGAGGCGTCATAAACTCATCTTTACATGTCATTTTTTGATGAGGTGATTCTTTCTCCGCATCAATCTATGGAGTTCAAATCTGATGATAGATGTTTGCCCTTTTTTATAGACTTATTAGGTAAGTAATCTATCTGGTGCATTCTTAATTTCTACTCTCTCATTTTAGTAGCACAAAGGTCTTTCGCCCTTTTTTCCATAATTTTGCGCCCATGTCGCGAAAAATGAAAAATAAAGTGATCACCAACCTACTCATCGAGCGTATTGCATCGGAGGGAAAATGTTTGGGACATCATGAGGAAAAGGTAGTTTTTGTCACAGGTGTAGCTCCCGGGGACGTGGTGGATGTGCGCATTACCAAGGGGAAAAGCTCCTTTATGGAAGGTGAACCGGTGAAATTCCACGAGTATTCTAAAGAACGAATTGATCCATTTTGCTCGCATTTTGGCACCTGCGGCGGCTGCAAGTGGCAACACATCAATTACGACCTGCAGAAAACCTACAAGCGTCAGCAGGTACTCGATCAGTTTCAGCGTATAGCTAAAGTGGATATTCCTGAAGTGATGCCAACACTGGGTTCTGAAAATACTCGCTATTATAGAAACAAACTTGATTTTACTTTTTCCAATAAAAAGTGGTTGACCCTAGAGCAGATCCAATCAGGAGAAGATTTTGACAGAAATGCACTGGGCTTTCATATCCCAAAGATGTTTGACAAGATCATCGACGTGGATCACTGTTACCTTCAGGGAAATATCTCCAACGAGGTGAGAAATGAGCTTAGAACTTTTGCGCTAGCAAACAAACTAAGCTTCTACGACATCAGAAATCAAGTGGGACTACTTCGAAATCTGATCATCAGAACCACCAGCACGGAGCAATCCATGGTCATCGTGCAGTTTGGGGAAAATGATCAGGAGGGCATCCAACATGTGATGGGGTTTTTGAAAGAAAAATTCCCTCAGATCACTTCCTTGCTCTATGTGATCAATACAAAAGGCAACGAGACTTTCCATGATTTGGACTTGGTGACTTTTTCTGGTAAAGACTACATCGAAGAAGAAATGGAAGGGTTGAAATTCCGAATTGGGCCGAAATCATTCTATCAAACCAACTCTGAGCAAGCTTACGAATTGTACAAAGTCGCGCGAGATTTTGCCGATTTGCAAGGCGATGAAGTGGTCTATGATCTCTACACCGGAACTGGCACTATCGCCAATTTTGTAGCCAAAAAAGCCAAGCAAGTCATCGGGATCGAATACGTACCAGCTGCGATCGAAGATGCTAAAATCAATTCTCAGATCAACGGAATTGACAATACGCTATTCTACGCCGGAGATATGAAAGACATGCTGAACGAGGAATTCATTGCTAATCATGCCGCGCCTGATTTGATCATCACCGATCCGCCACGTGCTGGAATGGATGAGAAAGTCGTGCAAATGCTCTTGAGGCTAAATGCTCCAAAGATCGTCTATGTGTCCTGTAATCCTGCCACTCAGGCTAGAGATGTAGCACTTTTGGCAGAAAAATATGATGTTGAAAAAATTCAGCCTGTGGATATGTTTCCGCAGACGTATCATGTAGAAAATGTAATCAGTTTAATCCTAAGGAAATAATGAGAGATGAAAATGCCCCTGAACTAGACGGGAAATATTTGGGAACGATTACCAGTGATTTCGTGAAGATTTCCGACATCCTGAAGGAAGCTTCTTATCAAATTCGCTCACGTAAATTTTCTGAATACCCAATCTTCCCTATCTCCAAAGAGATGCAACCCATCGGAAAAATCTTTATCGGAAAAGCAGAAAAAGATTTAGATTGGAACTACTTCATTACCTATCTCGATGAGTTTATTCAGCGGAAATTGATTGGAGAAGACACCATACAAGACTTCCAAAATGCTTACAAAGACCCAGATGAATTTTGCTGCTTATTTGTGATCGATGGGGCCTTCACCAGTTTTGTTTACATTCCATATCCAAACGATTAAGTACAAAATCGATTCATAAAAAAAGCTTTACCTGTTTATCAACGGGTAAAGCTTTTTTGTTTCTAGTAATATAAGATTGAATTAACTATATGATTATCCGCATTTCTACCAGTAAGGTGGAATAATCAATGTAGGGATTGCTAAACTCTTATAATGATGCCGCTTCGGTCTTCCAGCCAGATTACCAACGAAAACAAAGTTTCTGGCATTATTGAGTATAATGATATTAACTATTCATCAACTCCTCAATCTCTTCCGCTTCAATTGGGATATTTCGCATCAAATCAAAGTATCCTTTTCCTTCTTGGATCACGATGTTGTTTTCCAATCGTACTCCAAGACCTTCTTCCTGAATATAGATTCCTGGCTCGACAGTGAATACCATTCCTGGCTTGATCGGTCCATGCATGGTTCCTACGTCGTGGACGTCTAATCCTATATGATGTGATGTTCCATGCATAAAATACTTTTTGTAAGCCGGCCAGTCTGGATCTTGATTTTTGATATCTGTCTGATCAATCAATCCCAAACCTACCAATTCACTCTGCATAATGAGTCCCACTTCCTTGTGGTAGTCTTGGATGTTTGTTCCAATCATTAACATCCTAGAAGCTTCCTTCTGCACCCGCAATACAGCATCATAAACTGCTCTTTGCCTCTCAGTGAATCTTCCACTCACAGGGATAGTGCGAGTCATATCCGCATTGTAATTACCATATTCTGCGCCAACATCCATGAGAAGCATTTCTCCTGAAAGACATTCCTTGTGATTTTCAATATAATGAAGTACACATGCTGAAGATCCAGACGCAATGATGGGTTGGTAAGCAAAGCCATTGCTTCGATTTCTCACAAACTCATGCAGGTATTCCGCCTCGATCTCGTATTCCGTCACACCAGGCTTTACAAAAGACAGTATCCTTCTAAAGCCCTTTTCTGTAATGTCACAAGCAAGTTGTAACTGAGCGATTTCTTCCTTTTCCTTTGATCCTCTAAGCTCATGCATGATCGGGGCAGATCTATGATAAGTATGAAGCGGAAACTTCTCCTTGCACTCTTTGATGAATCGCGCGTCTTGAGTTTCTACAATTACCCCTGCGCGCAGATGCTCATTGGTATTCAAAAAGACGTTGCAGGACAATGCCATTACAGTATTGAACACTTGGTCAAAATTAGCCAACCATTGAATGTTTGTAATTCCTGAGGCAGCCTTTGCTTCTTCTTTAGTGTACTTATGCCCTTCCCAGATCGCGATATGCTCGTTTGTCTCGCGGAGGAAAAGAATCTCGCGCATGTTGGGATTTGGGCAATCAGGTGCCACTAGCAAGATCGTTTCTTCCTGATCTATTCCAGTGAGGTAAAACAAATCATTGTTCTGACGAAAGCGCATCGTACCATCGGCATTGGTAGGCATGATGTCATTGGAGTTGAAAATCGCCACACTACTTTCGGGTAGTTTATAGCAAAATTTCTCGCGATTCTTGATGTATAGGGAACTGGAAAGAGGTTGGTATTTCATTATTTTTTGGTTTTTCAATGGTTAGCCCGGTTGCTAGCGGGAGGGAAATCTAACTTACTAGTATCATCTATAGGAGGAAAATAAATCCTACCTACTCCTCGATTTTTTCTGATTTTGATATGGAAAGTTACAAATTCTCAGTCGAAAATCAGGTTTGAAATTCCTCAGGAACCATTTTCCTGCTTTACTTTGTATATTACCGACAGGGTAAAAAAAGCATGGAATTAAACATCAAAGAACTTAGTAACGGCATTCGGATTGTTCATCAGGAAGTTACCCACACCAGACTAGTTCACTGCGGATTTATATTAGATATAGGGAGTAGGGACGAAAGCAAGGAGCAAGAAGGCCTGGCTCACTTTTGGGAGCATATGGCCTTCAAAGGCACACAAAAACGCAAAACCTTCCATATACTCAACCGCCTCGAATCCCTCGGCGGTGAACTGAACGCCTACACCACCAAAGAGAAAGTTTGCTTCTATGCTTCCACGCTCAAAGAGCATTTCGGAAAAGCTGCAGAATTACTTTTTGACATTACTTTCAACAGCACATTTCCGGAAAAACAAATTGAAAAAGAACGTCAGGTTATCTTGGAGGAAATGGCCATGTACCGAGATTCTCCGGACGATGCGATACAGGATGAGCTGGACGAATTGGTGTTTGAAAACCATGCGCTAGGAAGAAATATTCTAGGAACAGAGCAAACTGTAGGAAGCTTCACTCAGCAGGATTTCTTTGACTTTATCTCCACCCGATTGGATACTTCAAGGCTTATATTTTCAGTCGTTGGAAACATTCCTTTCAAGAAAGTTTTGCAGGGAATCGAAGGCCCTCTTTCCCAAATCCAACCCAAAAGAAGCCTCTATGTAAGGAGCAGTTTCAGTAATTATACTCCAAAAATCAAGACCCAAGAGCGTGACGTCAGCCAGTCACTTTGTGCGATCGGCCGACCTGCTTTTTCTCTTTATGATCCCAATCGATTTAAACTTTATCTCCTGAATAATATCCTAGGCGGGCCAAGTATGAACAGCCGATTGAATCTTATGCTACGGGAAAAACATGGCTATGTATATAGCATAGAGTCTAGTTATCAGCCATTTTCTGATGTTGGCTTTTTCGGGATTTACTTTGGAACTGAGGGAAAAACACTCCAAAAGGCTCAGTCACTTGTTCTCAAAGAAATGCGAAAATTATCAACTACCAAGCTTGGGACGTTGCAACTTCACATGGCTAAGGAGCAGGCAATTGGCCAGATGGCGATGGCTGAAGAAAACTATTCCGCCTTGATGCTAGTCTATGGCAAAAGCCTGCTGGATCATGGAAAAGTAGATCCTTTAGATAAAATTTTCACGCAAATCAAAAATACTACGGCTACAGAAATACTGGATATCGCTCAGGACATTTTCAATCCAGAACAGCTTACTTACCTCACCTACAGTCCTCAATAATCATGGAATTTATCGATCCGGCACTTTTAGCTTATTGCGAAGATCATACCACTACAGAAGATGATTTACTGCTAAAAATCACGCGCGAGACACAAGCCAAAGTCATGATGCCACGTATGATCTCTGGACAGCTTCAGGGAAAAATGCTAGAGCTTTTCGTCAAAATGCAGAATCCAAAAACCATTCTGGAAATTGGCACTTATACTGGCTACTCTGGAATATGCATGGCGAGAGGTCTAGGAAAAGAAGGTAAACTAATCACACTGGATATCAATGATGAGTTAGAAACAATGGTCAGGGGATTTTTTGAAGAAAGCGGGCTCGCAGAGCAAATTGATTACAGACTTGGGAATGCGTTGGAGATCATTCCTACCCTTCCTGGTCCCTTCGATATGGTTTTCATAGATGCAGATAAATGCAACTACGGCAAGTATTACGATTTGATAATCGACAAGCTGAATCCTGGAGGCATCATTCTCGCAGATAATGTCCTTTGGTCAGGGAAAATTCTGGTTGAAGAAGGCCAGAAAATCGACAAAGACACGCAGGCTATTCTGGACTTTAATTCGACGGTTCAGAATGACTCAAGGGTAGAAAATGCCCTACTTCCTATCCGAGACGGGGTAATGATGGCTAGAAAAAAATCATGAGGTAGGATGTGTTGAATAACCCCCATGTAGTCACTAGTGCTTGATCAGTCTCAGTGAGCAGTGACATCCATAACTAATTCTAATCTATTTAGGGTAACTGCCCGTACCCAGGATTGCCAATGAAACTCTAAAAGTTAAAAATCTTCATTGACAGCGTTTCTGAAGTTTCCTGCGCTACTCTTCGAAACCTCCCTGTACTTTACGATTAAAAGAATTTCAGAAAAACCTAAGGGAATCCAAAAGGGGAATCATTTTTGCTAAAATGAGGCTGAATCGACTACGAATGCCTTTTTCGCATGAAAAAAACTCATATCTCCAACTCCATTTTAATTCTATTCCTACTTTTTGGCTTTGAGTCTATAGCTCAAATCCCTCAGGTTCCAGCTGAACTGGAATTCGCAGACATGATCGTTCGGATCAATCCTCAGGCAAGAAGAGAAATCCAACTAGACGTAGATGCCCAGTATCGAAACCCGTCTTATTTTAAGATAAAACAAGATAGAGTTAACCTGTACTTGCCGATCATCGAGCGAGAACTTAGGAATGCTGGTGCACCGGTGGATTTGAAATACCTAGCAATCCAAGAAAGTAGTTTGATCGGAGACGCTGTATCAACTAGTAATGCAGTAGGTTTCTGGCAGTTCAAGCAAGGCACAGCCGAGGAAGTTTTTCTGCGGGTAGATGGCCAAATCGATGAGCGAAAAAACATCGTCTCCTCTACTAAAGGTGCAGCTCTTTACCTGAAAAAACACAATAATTCTTTTGACAATTGGATGTGTGCCTTGGTATCCTATCAGATGGGCTTGGGTGGTGCCAAAGCATATTTTGGTACGCAATATAACGGAAAGCAAGTCGTAGATGTAGATAGAAATACACACTGGTACTTTAAGAAATACCTAGCACATAAAATTGCCTTTGGCAGCCAAACCACCTCCCTAGTCAGCAACGGCACCTACATGGTAGAGGACCGCGTACAAGGACCTACTACCCTAGCCGCTCTAGCCAAAAAATACGGAGTGACCGTGAAGCACCTCGAAGAATATAACCTATGGACCAAAAACGGTAAAATCCCAGGCGACAGAGTATATACCGTAGTGTATGTGAAAGATGGATCTCTTCCTATTCAGCAGGCAGTTGTCGTAGAACAAAAACCAAAAACTCAGCCTAGACCAACTCAGAATTCTAACTCACCAGCGTATAAGCAAGCAGACTCTTTCCCTAAAATTGCTGGAAATACTACCAAAGCATCACAGGCTGATCAGATCACTGTCAACAACCTAGACGGCGTTCAAGCTGCACAAACTACCACCCAAAGCACTTTTTCTGATCGTGTAGGCGTAAAAGAAAATAAGCTAAGAAGGCTAAATGATTTAGATAAAGGTGAGCGAATAGAAGCCGGCAAATATTACTATACGGAGAAAAAGAATGCCAGCGCGGAAGTCGCTACGCATATAGTAAGACCTGGAGAAACCCTCTGGAGCATCTCCCAAAAGTACGGCATCAAGCTCTCAGCCTTGAAGTCTAAAAATAGAATTAGAAGGGATAGCGAGTTGAAGGCAGGAATGGTACTGAACCTGCAAGAGCACAGAAAGCGTGGAGAAGAAATTCCGATGGTAAAAACCACCG
This sequence comes from Algoriphagus sp., assembly GCF_039969895.1. GTDB lineage: Bacteria > Bacteroidota > Bacteroidia > Cytophagales > Cyclobacteriaceae > Algoriphagus. Next base: position 218,847 of record NZ_JBDVMZ010000021.1, on the reverse strand, counting down.
CGCCAACGCCAACGAAGCAAGCAAGCGTTACGCCAACGCCAGCTCCCACTAGCAATCAAGTAACAGTAAATAATCCTCCTCAGAATACTTCTACCACTACTAACTCGAGATTAATCCATACAGTATCTAGCGGCGAGACACTATTTGCAATCAGCAAAAAATACGGCGTAACAGTCAATCAATTGAAGGATTGGAACACGATAGGGTCTCAAAACATCATATCCATTGGGCAGAAATTGGTTATCTTTCAGCCCTAGTCACCATTCCTACAAGCTTTTTAAATGTCAAAGTACATCCTGATTTTTGGGTTATTTCTCCTTTGTCTAAGCCACCCCTTACTGGCTCAGGATAGGCAGTACATTCCTGATACGGTATTGATCAACGGAGATACCTTGCTGATGCTGGGGGACTCACTTTTGATAGAAGAGCCAGTCAAAGAGATTTTTTGGAAAACAGGCGGGAATTATAATCTTAACATTCAACAAGTCACATTATCCAATTGGGCGGCAGGAGGATCCAGTACTTTTGCCATGAATTCTGGCTTGACACTTTTTGCAAATTATAAGAAAGACAATAAAATCTGGGACACCCAGCTCAACGTCAACTTGGGATTCAATCGGCAAAATGACCGTGCCTACGAGACTAGAAAAACCAACGATAATTTTAACTTCATAAGTAACTATGGTAGAGAATTGTCGGAATTCTTCTACCTATCCACTCAGCTAGACGCCAGGACTCAGCTACTGGCAGGATACAAATATTCCAGGCCATCCGGAAGCGATGTTGAAGTTCGTACCAAAATTTCAGATTTGCTTTCTCCTGGTTACGTGCAATCTTCTACAGGTTTGAACTATAGAAAAACGTACAAAGACAAAAGCAAAATCTCCGTCATCCTTTCACCTTTCACAGGGAGATTTACGATCGTTCTAGATGATTCACTGAGCCGAGCTGGGGCCTTTGGTGTGGTACCTGGCGAAAATGTACGCGCAGAAGCAGGGGTGTCTATCGCTGCCTCTGTGACAGATATCAAGCTATTCGAAAACGTCACTTGGAAGTCCGACATCAACCTTTTTTCCAACTATGAAGTCTTTGGTAATATGGTGGTCAATTTCAATTCTGTGATCCGAATGAAAGTGAACAGATTTATATCCACTAGAATAGAAACCGTGCTGATCTATGATGAGGAGGTGTTTATCAAGCAAGATGACGGCACGTCAAAACAAGCCGTGCAGCTTCAGAATCTCATAAATTTTGGAATTTCACTAGATTTCTAGTAATCAGTCTCCAATCCAAATCTCCGCTGGAACTCACCTAGCGCAGCATGCTTTTCCTTCAAAAAATTAAGCTTATCCGTACTTGTGTACAGCTGAGTACGCTGAGTCTCTAGCTCTTCCTTTATCTCCACTTCTACTTTAAACTGATTGACAGAGCCGAGCTCCCTGATGATTCGAATCAATTCAGGTTTCATCTTCAAGGCAAGTTCCTCCTGCACATGTCCCATCACTTCCAGCATTACTGCGCCCTCTTTGAGCTTCAGCCCTTCGCCAAGGATAGCTATTTCCATGCTTTTACCCAGCTTTTGAAAGTGATCTTTTATATCAAGAAAAACACTATCCAGGATTTCTTGACTCAGATCTCTCCCCGTCCCTACTACTTCGACTACCTCTTGCTTTACATTTGATTTAGCAATTTCCAATTCCTCTTTCGCTTTCTGATCAGCCAACTGTTTGGTATGCCCTAGGTTTTTGGGTATAGCAATAGTTCGCTGTAAAGAACTGGTCTTGGAAGCAGAATTAGCGGTAGGAAGTGGTATGGGTTCTTTGGTCGGCTCAGGAATTTCCTCTATCAGACTTTTTTTTTTGCGTCAGCAGCTACCACCATAGAGAGGCGGAATGCCTGTGGAAGTTTGGCTATTTTCATCAAAGCTAACTCTACATGCAATCGCTGATTTTTAGAAGTTTTGTAATGGATATCGCAATTGTTTGCAATGTTCAGTGCAGAAAGTAAAAAAGAGGCCGAAGCAGCTTCTGTTTGCTGCAAGTATCGCTCTTTGGCCGATTCTGACACTTCTATCAGAGCTACGGTAGCGGGGTCTTTAGCAACTAATAGGTCACGTAAATGCTCACAAAGCCCGACGATAAAATTGTGACCATCAAATCCCTTCTTCAGAATCTCATCAAAAATCAATAAAACCTGCGATAGATCTTCAGCAACGAGCGCATCGAGAACTTTGAAATAATAATCATAATCAAGGATATGCAGATTCCCAATGGTCTCATGATAGGTCACCTTTTTCCCAGCGGAATAAGTGACGATCAAATCAAACATGGAAAGCGCATCGCGAAGAGCACCATCGGCTTTGGTTGCGATTAGCCTCAAAGCTTCCTCTTCATAATCCACCTTTTCTTTCTCAGCGATGTATTGAAGATGACCTGAGATGTCTTTGATCTGAATTCTATTGAAATCAAAAATCTGACAGCGGGAAAGTATGGTTGGGATGATTTTGTGCTTTTCCGTTGTAGCCAAAATAAAGATGGCATACTTAGGTGGCTCCTCCAAAGTTTTCAAAAAGGCGTTAAAAGCCTGATTTGATAGCATGTGAACCTCATCAATAATATAGACTTTGTACTGACCTTTTTGTGGTGCGTAGCGTACTTGATCTACCAGATTTCGGATATCATCTACGGAGTTATTCGAGGCAGCATCGAGTTCGTAGATATTGAAGGAAGAGTTGTTTTGGAAGGAAACGCAGGATTCACATTTACCGCAGGCTTCCTGTTCTGGAGTCTTATTTTCGCAGTTAATAGTCTTGGCAAGGATACGTGCACAGGTAGTTTTGCCCACTCCACGTGGTCCACAAAACAAAAAAGCCTGAGCTAAGTGATTGTTTTTTATGGCATTCTGTAGCGTAGTAGTGATATGTTGCTGTCCAACAACGCTCTTGAAATCTGCCGGTCTATATTTTCTTGCCGAAACGACGAAATTTTCCATCACCGCAAGATATAAAAAACTCTATACTCGGAGGAACTGAAATCAGTGCTATTCAAAAGAATTTGCGTAAAGAATTGAGTTTGAAGCCCATCCTTTTAGAGAATATGAAACAGTTTTCAGAGATCAGTGTTCAGTTATCAACCCACCAACTGATCACTGGTCTCTGACTCATCCAATTAAATTTCTCCAACTTCATGTCGGAACTATTTTTCCATTACTTTTGTCATCCCACTACAAAATGGGGCTGACCGGTATTGACAGTAAGTGTAAAAATCGGGCTCGCATGCAGGCTGGAGTATGTACGGCCTTGAAAAATTCATACGCACTATAAATGGCGAAGAATCTTACGCTATGGCTGCCTAATCTAACCTTATAGGATAGACTGCTTGAAGGGTTGAGTTACGAGAGTAATTCCCCGGCCACATCTCACCGCCCGTTGTCTGATCCGGGTGGATCTGAGGTGTCGACTTGATCGGACTGCTGCTTGTGATGCTATTATGCAAGTTTAAGATTCAGTAGCTAAGTCGAAACTAGGTGTGTCACCCAGCATATTTCGATCGAAAACCCAACCGGTGACTAAGCATGTAGAAGGTACGTTGTTTCCTTATCTGGACGTGAGTTCGAATCTCACCAGCTCCACGGAAAAAGCTAAAAAAAAGTTGAAGAAATTATACAAAATGACTTCAATAAATTGATTAAAAGGAATTAAATAGCTGATTAACAGTCTTTTAATTTTAGATTATCAGATTTTAGCTTTTCAGAATTGTAAAATTAAAGCCTGCAAAAAGACTCTTTGCAGGCTTTTTTTTGTGGCTAAAACCACCAAAATCTTCACAATTACTCAAAATTCAGTTGCGTCATTCGTGTAGTTCGGCTTCTCCCAAAAAAAAGACGCTGGATGGAAGTCATAGTTAACTGATTATGAACATGTTCATATATTGAGCTTCTTGTTATTTAGAGCCTGATTTTCGAGTTTTATTTAACTTTAAACTAATTTGTCATGTTAGAAAAAAGCTTCGGATTGCACTTCTTCTTGAAACAATCCAAAAAAGAAACCGGATCAGCGAGGTATGTCTACCTCAGGATTACCGTGGATGGTCAATCAAAAGAACTGTCTACCAAAAGATTGTGGGCAGTTTCACGATGGAATACAGCTTTTGGTAGAGCAGAGGGGACAAAAGAAGATGCCAGAGAATTAAATGCCTATTTGGACACCATCCATCACAAAGTACTTCAGGCGAAAAAACAATTACTTGAATCAGACAAGGAAATTTCCGCCGAATCCTTGAAAAATATTATCCTTGGTATTGGAGAAAAAAGAAAAATGATCCTAGAAATCTTCCAAGAACACAATGATAATTTAGAATCATTGGTAGGAAAGGATTTCGCAGAAGGGACCCTGCTACGCTACAAAACCTCGCTGGACCACACCCGCTCATTTATTAACTGGAAGTACAAGAAAAAGGATATGGACATAAAGCAGTTAGATTACGAGTTTATCTCATCCTACGCTTTCTGGCTTAAGAGTATTAGAAATTGCAATCACAATACCACTGTAAAATATCTCAACAACTTTAAAAAAGTAGTTCTAATCTGCATCAATAATGGATGGCTTGACAGAAACCCATTCATCCGTTTCAAGATGGCGACCAAAGTCAACAACAGGGTTTTTCTTACTTGGCATGAAATAGAAAATTTAATAGAGAAAAAATTCTCTATACAACGTCTTAGCCAGGTTAGGGATATTTTCCTTTTTAGCTGCTTTACTGGACTAGCCTATATAGATGTCAAAAATCTAAAAAGGAATCAGATTTCTACGGGAATAGATGGGGAAAAATGGATTTATACCCATCGACAAAAAACAGATTCTCCTACCCGTTTGCCCTTATTACCAAAAGCTTTGGAGCTTATTGAAAAATATAAGAACCATCCTCAATGCCAGGACGGGGCTCATGTCCTACCAGTATTGAGCAACCAAAAGATGAATTCGTATCTTAAGGAAATCGCAGATGTCTGCGAGATCAATAAACCACTCACCTTTCATATAGCAAGGCACACATTTGCGACAACAATCACGCTTGCCAACGGAGTCCCTATCGAAACCGTATCAAAAATGCTCGGACACAAATCCCTTAAGCAGACACAGCACTATGCCAAAATCCTAGATACGAAGATAAGTTTTGACATGAAGGCACTCCGAGATAAGTTAAAATAAATTAAGAATACAGCTTATTTTATGGAGAGTCCAAAACTCAAAAATGAATCTTACATTGAACAAGAACAACGGAAAATCAAAATATGCCAGAGAATTGATGGGGAGGGGGAAACTCTAATTGAGGTCAAGTTTAAATAGGAAACTATCTAGTAAACAAACCATTTTTTTCAAAATTAATTTACCCAAATAGAAATGGACCTATTCATAGCCGAAAAATCGGACATTGAAACAACTGAAACCAAAATCAACGGAATGACTTGTGTGAGTTGCTAAGTCCACTTAAGTCACGAATTAAATAAATTCAACGGAATCGTATACTCAAAAACGTCCTTTGAAAATGGAAATGTAATTATTGAATTTGAAAAAACAGAAATCGAGAAAGCAATTAATTCAACAGTCTATAGCGTAACCGACAAAGATGAAAACAAATGGTAGTTCAATTAAACCCAGAAATAAATTGTCCAAACTGCAGACATAAAAAATCAGAGGATCTGCCAAAAAATGAATGGCAGTTTTTCTATATGGAACAGTACCTTGTTCACTAATTCAAGAAAACGAAAGTTGTTGTTAAAAACCATTGCAATAAGCCAAATACACTTCCAATTCTCACATGCTTTCAGATAAGTCAGAAGTTGCAAAAAATATTTCTTTGCAAAGTTTAAAGGAAATCTTAAACCCAATTAAGAAAATTGCGTAGATTAAGATTCAGCTAAATTATTTCAAAGCCTCAGGAATTTATCCTATAATTGTATTAGTGAAAAAATCATTTTCCATAGTTTTAGCATTTTTACTTCTTTTCACAAACATCGGTTTGGCGAAAAGCAGTCATATATGCATGGGATCTGAAATGTTAAATGCAATAGGTCTTTCTGCCAAAAATTTGGATTGTGGTATGAAACACCAAAAGTCTTCTTCTTCAGAAGAAGGGGGCTTAAGTGAAGCAAACCCATGTTGTCAAAATAGTTTTGAACTTGTTCATAACGATGGGGATCAACAATTAAAAGTTCTTCAATTAGATTCAGTCCAACTAATTTTTGTTGCGGCATTTACCCAATCCTTTATCTTTGGTATTGAATTAACAAGTACTGAAGCTTATATAAATCCATTTATTTCCCCCCCTTCGATTGAAAAAAACTACACAGTTCTTTTTCAATCATTCCTGATTTAATACTTCCTGGTAATCGGTCATCCGACATCTTTTTTCCTAGTAGCTTTCAACTATCTAGCCTCTTTATTCTAGTTTCCCCTTTTACCAGGATTAAATCATGCTTAACTCAATTATCAAGTATTTTCTTGAGAATAAACTCGTTACCGTACTCTTACTGATTGCTCTGATTGCATGGGGCATAGTGACTGCTCCATTTGGTTGGAAAGTCGGTGCTCTACCTTCCGATCCTGTTCCAGTGGATGCCATTCCAGATATTGGCGAAAATCAACAGATCGTATTCACACAATGGCCAGGAAGATCTCCCCAGGATATTGAAGACCAGATTTCCTACCCACTTACGACTTACTTATTAGGAATTCCAGGTGTCAAGTCCATCCGCAGTTCCTCTATTTTTGGCTTTTCCAGCATCTACATCATCTTTGATGAAGAAACAGAATTTTATTGGTCAAGATCCAGAATTCTGGAAAAACTCAGTTCATTACCGGCAGGGCTACTTCCAGAAGCTGTTCAACCAGGATTGGGACCCGATGCCACAGCACTGGGGCAAGTCTATTGGTACACACTCGAAGGTAGAGATGAACAAGGAAATCCTACTGGGGGCTGGGATCTCCATGAGATCAGAACTGTCCAAGACTTCTTTGTGAAATATGGATTAAATGCAGTCGAAGGCGTTTCTGAAGTAGCTTCTATTGGTGGATTTGTACAGGAATATCAAGTGGATGTTAACCCTGACGCACTTAAAGCCTACAATATTCCCTTAATGAAAGTCATGGAGGCGGTAAAGCAATCCAACCGGGATGTAGGTGCTAAAACTATAGAAATCAATCAAGCTGAATATTTAGTGCGTGGCTTAGGCTACATCAAAAAAATAGAAGACTTAGAAGAAGCCGTGGTTTCCGTGGAGCAAAATGTTCCTATCCGGATAAAAGACATCGGAGTCGTAAGCCTCGGCCCTGCCAATAGAAGAGGACTTTTGGATAAAGATGGAGCTGAGGTAGTCGGTGGTGTAGTTGTCGCTCGATACGGTTCCAACCCCCTTCAGGTCATCAATAACCTCAAAGAGAAAATCAACGAAATAGCTCCGGGTCTTCCCAAAAAGACTTTGGCAGATGGCCGTATAAGTCAGTTGACTATAGTGCCATTTTACGATAGGTCAACCCTGATCCAGGAAACTTTAGGAACGTTGGAAGAGGCTCTTTCGCTAGAGATCCTGATTACTATTTTGGTGGTAATCGTGATGGTTTATAATCTCAGAGCTTCCATCTTGATTTCCAGTTTATTACCGATCGCCATTCTCATGGTTTTTATAGCCATGCGCTACTTCGGAGTAGATGCAAACATCGTAGCTCTTTCAGGTATAGCCATCGCTATCGGAACTATGGTGGATCTTGGAATTATACTTTCTGAAAATATCATCAAACACATTGACGAAGCTCCACCTGAGCAAAAATTAATCACCACCATATACAAGGGATCTTCCGAAGTAGCTACTGCAATTCTAACTGCAGTGTCTACAACTATTGTGAGCTTTATTCCTGTTTTTACCATGGAAGCTGCAGAGGGAAAACTATTTGGTCCTCTAGCCTATACCAAGACTTTTGCTCTTATAGCAGCTTTGATAGTTTCATTATTGATTCTACCTCTGTTAGCTCATGTATTTTTTGGTTTCAAAGTCAAAAATCAGCGGTACAAGCTATTAGGTAATGGTTTATTACTCATGCTCGGTATTGGAGCTCTGATTTACGGTTATACTTGGGCAGGAATAATGTTGGTATTCTTTAGCATCATTTCTTTTGCAAAAATCTATGTAGAAAAAGAAGCGAGAACCATCCCAACTCGCATTCTACCTGTATACAATCAACTTGAAATTATTCTGGCAATCGTAGGAGTGGTATGGCTCTTAGCTACTTATTGGCTACCACTAGGAGCTTCTCATTCTATTATTGCCAATGTGTTATTTGTCGCCATTTTGGTCAGCCTGATCTTAGGTGCATTCTCCATATTGGAATACAATTACAAACGTGTATTAACCTGGTGCCTAGACCACAAAACTGCCTTCCTCAGTATTCCTGCAGCCTTAATTTTGTTGGGAGCAACCGTTTGGCTTGGCTTTAATGCCACCTTTGGACTAATTCCCAAAGCCACCAATCTCATAGGTTGGGATATTCAATCCAGTAAACCATGGTCTAGCTTATCACATACGTTCCCGGGGATGCAAAAGGAATTCATGCCTTCTCTGAATGAAGGAAGCTTCCTACTCATGCCAACTGCGATGCCTCACTCTGGCATTGCTTACAATAGAAAAATTATTGGTCAATTGGATATGCTGTTGACTAACATTCCGGAGGTTGATCTGACAGTTGGGAAATTGGGAAGAGTAGAATCTGCATTGGATCCAGCTCCGATTTCCATGTACGAGAATATCATTAATTACAAGTCAGAATATCTACTCAACTCCAAAGGGCATAAACAGCGTTTCAAAACTGATAAAGAAGATAGATTCATATTTACAACTGGTGACACCCTATCGAATCAGGACGCTCTTGCACAAAATAAGTCTACAAAAAATTTGGTCCCTGATGAGAATGGAATGTATTACAGAAACTGGCGCGATCATATAGAATCCCCAGATGATATCTGGAATGAAATTATTGCAGTTACAAAAATCCCAGGAATCACATCCGCACCTAAGCTCCAACCCATTGAAACCCGACTGGTTATGCTCCAAACTGGCATGCGGGCACCCATGGGAATCAAAGTCTATGGGCCTGATTTGCAGACCATCGAGAACTTTGGTATTCAACTGGAAACTATATTAAAGCAGGTTCCCTCAGTCAAAGAAGAAGCAGTATTCGCTGATAGAATTGTGGGGAAGCCCTATCTACAGCTGAAGATAAACCGAGAGAAAATCGCCCGATTTGGTTTAACAATAGAAAATGTACAGCAAACAATAGAAACGGCTATTGGAGGCATGAATATCACTACCACCGTAGAAGGACGGCAGCGATTCCCTGTCCGTGTTCGCTATCCACGGGAATTACGGGATGATCCTGAGAGCTTGTCCAAAATCTATGTTTCTACCCCTACAGGAGCTCAAATCCCTTTAGGCCAACTTGTTGACTTCGACTATGTCCGGGGACCTCAGGCAATCAAAAGTGAGGAGACTTTTTTGGTGGGTTATGTGCTATTCGATAAGCGGGATGGGAATTCTGAAGTGACCACAGTCGAGGATGCCAATCGGCTGATCCAAAGCAAAATTGATTCAGGCGAGCTGGAAGTCCCAACTGGAGTGACTTACAAATTCTCCGGTAGCTACGAAAATCAGGTTCGTGCAGAAAAACGCCTGAGCATCATCGTCCCGGCAGTATTGGTCATTATCTTTTTGATTCTTTATTTCCAGTTCAAATCCGTAAGCACCACTTTCATGGTCTTCACTGGAATTGCTATGGCGTTCTCCGGGGCTTTTATTACGCTATGGTTCTACGGCCAGCCTTGGTTTGCTGATTTTAACCTCTTTGGCACAAATATGCGGGACCTGTTCCAAGTACACCAAATAAATCTGAGCGTAGCGGTTTGGGTTGGGTTCATTGCGCTTTTTGGTATTGCTACCGATGATGGGGTGCTGATGGCTACTTATCTGGACCAGAGTTTTGAACGCAACAAAACTGACAATTTTAAAGGAATACGAAAGGCAATTGTGGAAGCTGGACAGCGTCGAATAAAACCGGCAGTCATGACTTCGGCTACTACCATTATAGCCTTACTTCCGATTTTAACCTCCTCGGGACGAGGGTCAGATATCATGATTCCGATGGCTATTCCGGCTTTTGGAGGAATGATCGTGGCTGCTATCACCTACTTTATTGTACCTGTCTTATACTCCATCCGGGAAGAACGAAAACTTAAAAAAAGCTGAAAATGAAAACTACCACACTTTCCATTCTTTTGCTTCTGGGTATGAGTTTCTCAGCTAGTTCGCAAAGTTTAGAAGACTATTTTCGAATAGGCGCTGAAAACAATCCAGGTCTTCAAGCTAAATACAAAGCATTTGAAGCTGCCATGGAAAAAATCCCGCAGGTAGGATCCTTACAAGATCCAAACCTGTCTTTTGGATATTTCATATCTCCGGTTGAAACCAGAGTTGGTCCTCAGAATGCCCGCTTTTCTTTGACGCAGATGTTCCCTTGGTTCGGTACGCTAAGAGCTCAGGAAGATGTAGCTTCCTTCATGGCTGAAGCAAAATATCAGGAATTTCTGGATGCTAAGAACCAACTATACAGCCAATTGGCCACTGTTTATTATCCTTTGGTAGAGATACATGAGTTGATCGAGTTAGAAAGAGAGAATCTGGAAATCCTGGAAACCTATTACTCATTAGCTAAATCAAAATTCGAAAACGGTCAAGGTTCTCTTGCAGATGCGCTACGGGTAGAAATCATGATTCAGGCAGCCAAGACTAACATCGAAGTGCTACAGATGAAAATCAAAGGAAGCAATTCATGGTTCAATTCCCTGCTTTCCAGATCTCATGATTCCCCCGTTGAGATCTCTGAGATGCTCCAAATCACGGATGCTGACCGGCAGATTTCAACTGATTCAATCCAGGCAAACCCCATGTTGGGGAGTATAGATTTGAAAATTCAGGCCAGTGAAGCAAGCGTGCGTGTTGCCCAAAAGCAAGGTATGCCAAAGCTAGGTGCAGGTGTCGATTATGTACTTGTCGGCGAAAGAACAGATATGGACATCCCAGATAACGGGAAAAATGTCTTGATGCCTATGGTCACGATGAGCCTACCGATTTTCAGAGGGAAATATAAGGGTGCTCAGAAGGAAGCCGAACTTATGCAGGAATCTTATCAACTGGAGAAGGACGAGCTCAACAATAAACTCTATGGCTCCTATTACCGCTTCTCCTCCGACATGGAGATTCAGGAGAATCTGATCTCGCTGTATAGCAAACAAGTGCAAACGTCCGAGCAAACTCTGGAATTACTTTATTCTGCCTATAGCAATTCAGGAAACGACTTTGAAGAGGTCTTGAGGGTACAGCAACAACTGTTGGAATACCAAAAAATGAAACTCAAAGCCACGGTAGCTTATCAAACTTCCTTGGCTCAAATCAATTATATAACCGCTAAAACCTACTGATTATGAAAAGTAAGAACTATTTAAAATTCGCAGCAATGATGGCAGTTTCCTTTGTCATTATGTATGGAGTAATGTTTCTAAATGCAGATTTATTCGAGCATGTCATGCTAAGCACTACCAGGACCTATATGACCATCTTGATGGTTGCCCCTATGGCCATTTCCATGCTTCTATTTATGTGGGGAATGTATGAGAATAAAAAGACCAATTACATTATTCTAGCCTCTTCCCTAATCGTTTTCATAGGTACGCTGACTATGCTGAGAAATCAAACCTTAATTGCAGATGTGCAGTGGATGAAAGCCATGATTCCACATCACTCTTCAGCCATCATGGTAAGCCAAAAAGCTCATCTCCAAGATCCAGAAGCACAGAAATTGGCGCAGGATATCATAGAAGCACAGCAGCGGGAGATCGCTCAGATGCAGGCAATGATTGAGCGACTGGAGGCGACAAAATAAGCGATGAGACTTATGCTAAAATATCTCATTGGTTCCATTCTGTTTCTTCTTTGCATGGGCGAGAACAGCAGTTTGGCAAAAGCAGATCAGACACCAGCTGACACTGCCACTTATACTTTATCTATAAAAAAAGATATGGTAACCAAAGCTGGAAAACCTGTGCCCGCTATGACTGTTAATGGTGGAATTCCAGGCCCTACACTGACTTTTCAGGAAGGCGGATATGCTGTCATCTATGTCAAAAATGAAATGGATGTGGAAACTTCTGTTCATTGGCATGGGATCCTTCTTCCGAATTTCTTTGATGGAGTCCCCTATCTGACCACACCTCCGATACTGCCTGGAGAAACCCAAAAATATGAGTTTCCTCTGAAGCAGGCTGGAACCTATTGGTACCATTCGCATACAATGCTTCAGGAGCAAAGTGGTGTTTACGGCTCTATAGTTATTGAACCGAAGGAGAAAACGCTGGAATACGATACAGAATTGGTCATTCTTCTGTCTGATTGGACCAATCAGAAAGCCATGAATGTAATGCGAAACCTAAAGCGAGGAAATGAATGGTATAACATCAAAAAAGGCACTGCAACACCTCTAAATCAAGTGATAGCAAGAGGAGGCTTCGGTGCTCAGATGAATTTTTGGAAACAACGAATGGAAGGTGCTGACATTGCAGACATTTACTACAATGCTTTCCTTACAAATGGCCAGTCTATCTCAGAGTACCCCGATTTGAAACCTGGGGAGAAAGTGCGTGTACGGTTTATAAACGGATCTGCATCATCACAGTTTTGGTTGACTTTCGGAGGAGCGGATCCCCTGCTTGTGTCTGCTGACGGTCTGGACGTGGAGCCAATAGTCCACAATAAGACTTTTATCGCCATCGCCGAGACCTACGACTTCATTGTCACTATTCCAGATTCTGGAAAGATAGAAATCAGAGCAACTGCACAAGACGGCTCGGGGCAAACGTCTGCTTTCTTAGGAAATGGAAATATCCTCAGTGCTCCAGATGTCCCCCGCCCCGACAAAATAGGAATGATGATGAAAATGGCAAAGATGGACATGAAAATGGGAGCCCCGGCCATGAAGTTTAAACCTTCCGAAGAGAATCCAATAGAAATGATGGATAAGTGGGGAATGCAAATGGATGATAAGTTGAACATGGACGACATGAATCCTAATGAAATGAATAAGGATCACTCGAAGATGGAGAAGACTGAAATGACAATGGATCATTCCAAGATGAATATGGAGGAGAAAAGCTCAAGTGATTCTTCTAAAAAAGTTACTATGCAAGGTATGGATCATTCCAAAATGGACCACAATCAACCAATGGCTAAACCTATGGAAACGGATGGTAAAATGGATATGGGTGCGTCTATGGACAAAATGCCTGGTATGGATATGTTCGCCGAATACAATTACGACTACCTAAAATCACCCGAAAAAACCAGCTTCCCAGCCAATGAACCTGTAAATGAAGTTCTACTGAATCTTACAGGAAATATGTGGCGCTACATCTGGAGCATGAATGGAGTACCACTAGCTGAAGCTGATAAGATAAAAATCGAAGGCGGAAAAGTAACTCGAATTACCTTGAACAACCTCACGATGATGCATCACCCGATGCACCTTCATGGCCATTTCTTCAGAGTAATCAACGATAAAGGAGAATATTCACCTCTCAAGCATACGGTGAATGTGCCTCCAATGCAAAAGATCACTATTGAATTTGAAGGTACCGAAGAGGGAGATTGGTTTTTCCACTGTCATGTGCTTTATCATATGATGGGTGGAATGGCCAGGATATTCTCTTACGAAACCCCACGAGATCCAAGATTAAAAGGCTTTCCGCTAAAAAAACTTATTAAAGAAAGTGATGAATATTTTAACTGGGGAACTGCGAATGTAGCCTCCCAAATGGTAGGTCTAAACCTAATGTCTTCAAATATTCGCAATCAGTTCAACTTGGATCTGGAATATGGATATAACCAGAATTTTGAAGCAGAGGTAAGCTACGAACGATATCTCTATGATTATTTCAGAGTATTCGCTGGAGTGAACCTGGAAAATGAGGTGGCCGAAAGTCTTGATGAGATCAATGCAACGGCAGTGGTCGGGATTCGATTCCTCACACCTTACTTATTCAATCTCGATGTAAGGCTTGATAGCAAACTCAGACCAGAATTCAGAATCAACAGAGAAATCATGATTTTCCCACGAACTACCATTTTCGCTAATTATGAATATCAAATGGATTTTGGATGGACAAATACCCTTCCCAAATCAGGCGAAAACTCCAACTACAAAGGGGAGACTACCTGGTCAGCGGGTGCTAGTTATATTTTCTCCAGAAACTTCTCTGTCATGGGAAGTTACGACAATCGTTTTGGCGCCGGTGGTGGATTGACAGTTAGATTTTAAAATCTTTTAGACAGCTATTTAAACAAAGATAAAATGGAACATTCAGACCATAAACGTAAGGAACATGAATCCCATCAAAAGGGAAAGCATGGAATGAAAGGTCATGACCATAGCATGCATCATATGCATATGATCCAAGATTTCAAAAAGCGATTCTGGATTTCTCTGGTGATCACCTTGCCAATAGTAGTCTTGGCACCAATGATCCAAGGGCTTTTGGGCTATGAATTCAGATTTGAAGGAGACCGATACTTGCAATTCGCCCTTTCCTCGGTGGTCTTCTTTTATGGAGGCTGGCCATTCTTAAAGGGCATGGTAGAGGAACTGAAAAAGAAAAAACCAGGCATGATGACATTGATTGCACTGGCGATTTCAGTAGCCTATTTCTATAGCTCAGCTGTAGTCTTTGGCCTTTCTGGAAAAATATTCTTTTGGGAATTGGTTAGTTTGATTGATATCATGCTGCTAGGACATTGGATAGAAATGAAATCAGTGATGGGAGCTTCTAATGCTCTTCAGGAACTGGCTAAAATGATGCCTTCAGAAGCTAGGAGAATAAAGGAAAATGGTGAATCCGAAGATGTTCCTATTGCAGAGCTAAAATCTGGAGACACAATTTTAGTGAGACCAGGTGAAAAAATTCCAGCTGATGGTGAAATCCTGGAAGGGAGCAGTCATGTAAATGAATCCATGCTTACAGGTGAGTCCAAACCAGTGGCAAAACAGAAAGACGATGAAGTGATCGGTGGATCAGTGAATGATAATGGTGCCCTAAAAATCAAAGTGAAGCACACTGGAGAAGAGTCGTACTTGTCCAAAGTAATAGGATTAGTTACAGAGGCACAAAAAACGAAGTCCAATACTCAAAATTTGGCTGACAAAGCTGCAGGCTGGTTGTTCTACATCGCTTTGGCAGCAGGAATTATCACCTTGGTAGTATGGCTAAGCCTTGGCAAAGAATTCAATTACGCTCTGGAGAGAATGGTAACGGTCATGATAATCTCCTGTCCCCATGCATTAGGTCTGGCGGTGCCATTGGTTGTTGCTATTTCCACTTCCGTTTCTGCTAAGCACGGCTTGTTGATTCGCAACAGGACTGCCTTTGAAAATTCAAGGAACCTGACCACCATCATTTTTGACAAGACAGGAACCTTGACCAAAGGTGAATTCGGAGTGACTCGATTCAAAAGCGTAGCAGAGGGAATGGAAGATAAAGACTTACTCGCCATTGCAGCAGCACTTGAAAACAGTTCTGAACATCCAATCGCAGGTGGAATTCTAAGAAAATCAAAGGAGCTAGAATTAAAACTAGGCAAGCCAGAAAACTTCCAAAACATCACTGGAATGGGCATAAAAGCCAAACTTGGCGACAGTGTGATCAGTATTTTAAGTCCTGGTGGATTAAAACAAAAAGACATAGAACAACCTGAAGGTGCTTTCAAAACAGAAGACGAAACAGTAGTCTTTGTACTTTCGGATGAAAAGCTTATTGGTTACATCGCATTAGCGGATGAAATCCGTGATGAGTCTCAAGAAGCTATCAATACACTTAAAAAGCACGGAATTAAGATCTTAATGGCTACCGGCGACAATGAAATAGTAGCCAAAGCAGTAAGTGAAACATTAGGTCTGGACGGCTATTATTCAGAAGTAATGCCGGAAGACAAGCAGAAGATTATCAAAGACCTTCAGGCTAAAGGTGAATTCGTAGCAATGACCGGAGATGGAGTCAACGATGCCCCAGCCTTGGCACAGGCAAATGTAGGAATTGCTGTGGGATCAGGTACTGACGTTGCTGCTGAAACTGCTGATATCATCTTGGTCAATAGCAACCCAATAGACATCGCCAACCTGATCCTTTTCGGAACTGCGACTTACAAAAAAATGATGCAGAATATCTGGTGGGCAGCAGGATATAATATCGTAGCCGTTCCCTTGGCTGCAGGAGTATTGGCTGGCGTCGGAATTATTCTAAGCCCAGCAATTGGTGCAGCTCTGATGAGTTTAAGTACAGTCATCGTGGCCTTCAACGCACAGTTATTAAAACGGCAGATCAAATCTTAACTGACATTATCTAAAAAAGAAATACATAAACCACCCATTGGCACATAAGATTTCTGGCTGCTAGTCGCTTAGAACAGAAACTTAAAGCATAGGTAAACATCAATAATTAAAACTAAGTATCCGTAAAATTCAAAATGAAGTAAAATGAAAACTCAAAAAACAATTCTATCGCTGGCATTAATTGCTGGACTTTCTCTTTCACTTATTGCATGTGGAGAAAAGAAACAAGAGGATCATACCATGGGATCAGAAGACCATAATGCAATGTCTGAATCTATGGACAACATGGATAAAGGAATGGACATGAGTGGACCGGCCACTAAGACTGATCTAATAGATGAGTACTTGGAAATCAAAACAGCTCTTGGAAACAACAGTAAGGAAGAAGCTGCAAAAGCAGCAACTAAACTGGCTGAGAATGCAAAAACCATTTCATTCGATCAGTTAACCGATGAAAAGAAATCCGAAGTAAGTAGCATATTGGAAGTTATCCAAGAACACAGTGAGCACATCGCCAAAAGTGAAATGGATCATCAGATTGAGCATTTTGAGGCAATGGGAAAAGACTTCACAGATCTATTGGCAATTGTAGGCTCGGACAGAAAGCTATATCAGCAGCAGTGTCCAATGTATAACAAGAATGAAGGTGGCATATGGCTGAGTGATTCAGAAGAAATAAGGAATCCCCTGTTTGCTGGTAAAATGAAAACCTGTGGAGCTGTAAAGCAAGTGATAGAAATCGGATGAAAAAAGTAGTCGGGGTTTTTACAACCTTACTCCTTATTGTCTTGGTGGGAATTCAATTCATTCCCACCAATCAAAATCCTTACCTGCCTAAAGATTCCAATGATTTCATAATTCTTAATAATCCACCTGTGAATATTGGAAAGATGCTTAAAACTTCATGCTACAACTGCCATAGTGATCAGATCAACTACCCATGGTATAGCAAACTTCAGCCTGCTGCTTGGTTACTTGAAAAACATATCCGGGAGGGTAAGGAAGAATTAAATCTTTCTCAATATGGATCACTATCCGAGAGAATGGAAAAAATGAAATTAGAGAGTATGATTAAACAAATTGAGCAAAAAAAAATGCCTATTTCCTCATACACTCTCATACATCGGGATGCAATATTATCTGACTCAGACCGAAAGGAACTCGTTGCTTACCTGCAAAACTTACAGTGAATGGAATTTAACAAATTCATGATTTTAGTTTAAAAATTGAATTTGACATAGTAAACATTAGGATTAAAAATTCTAAGTAATACACAAAATGAAAAATATATTCAATAACAAATTTGTCCTGATTGCTGTCACTTTGCTGATCGGACTGACCATAGGTTGGCTACTTAAGCCTGCTCCTTCTCCAAAACTAGAAGCCGATGAACATGAGCATGTCGAGTCGATCGCTGGAATCCCTATTACCTACACTTGCTCCATGCACCCTCAAATCCGACAGAATGAGCCAGGTGATTGTCCAATCTGCGGAATGGACCTAATCCCATTGGAGAATGATAATGCTGATGCTGATCCTATGGCTGTAACCATGTCTCCTACTGCAATGCAACTTGCAGGGGTACAATCAATCCTAGTTGGTAATGCTGATGCTGGAAAGTCAATTCGTCTGAACGGAAAAATTCAAGCTGATGAACGTCAGAATTATACACAATCAGCGCATATACCGGGAAGGATTGAAGAATTGTCCGTAAACTTCACGGGTGAATATGTAAAAAAAGGTCAGGTATTAGGACAAATTTATTCACCGGAATTGGCTACCGCACAAGAAGAACTTTTTCAGGCACAGAAGATCAAGGATTCCCAACCTGCGCTTTTCAATGCAGCCAAAGAAAAACTTAAAAATTGGAAACTGACTGATTCCCAGATAGCACAAATTCTTGCTACAGGAAAAGTAACCGAGCAACTACCAATTTTAGCGAATGTATCAGGATATGTCACTGATAAAATGGTGAATCTGGGCGACTATGTGAGCAAAGGGGAACCTATATATCAAATTGCTGATCTCAGCAAAGTCTGGGTATTATTTGACGTCTATGAATCAGAATTGCAATGGGTGAAAAAAGGTGATCAAATCGAATTTACTGTTCAGTCCCTTCCTGGTGAGACTTTCACCGGAAAACTCAGCTACATCGACCCGATGATCAACCCTCAGACAAGAGTAGCAAAAGCAAGGCTGGAAGTGAGTAATTCTAACCTGAAATTCAAGCCTGAAATGTTTGTATCCGGGAAAGTGGAAAGTAACGGTAAGTCTATAGATAACAGCATCATAGTTCCAAAAACGGCTGTGATGTGGACAGGAACGCGATCTGTGGTTTATGTGAAGAATGTTTCAGATCAAGCAGTAAGTTTTAAGCTTCGGGAAGTAACTCTTGGCGCATCTTTGGGCTCAGAATATGTCATTACTTCAGGTTTAGAATCAGGAGAAGAAATCGCAGTAAATGGCACATTCAGCATTGATGCTGCCGCTCAACTTGCGGGGAAACCGAGTATGATGTCTCCTGATGGAGGAGCTGCAATGACTGGACACAATCATGGTGGAATGCCTGGAATGAAAATGGAAACTACTAATCACTCATCGCCAAGAGCGGTAGTGTTAACGCCCCAAGCTAAAGATGAGCTGAAGCTGATTTTTGACAGCTATTTCGAATTAAAAAATGCTTTGACCAAAGATGATCTGTCCATTGCCAAAGCTAGCGCTGCTACAATGCTTGCTTCAGTGGAAAAAGTAAATATGTCCGAGTTCAAAGGAGATGCCCATGTGGAATGGATGAAATACGAAAAAAACATTAAAGTCGATTTGGTTAGAATTAAGAGTGCCAAATCTCTGGAAAATATCCGAAATTCATTTCTTTCTATCTCAGACGAAATGGTTGGTTTGGCCGAAAATTTCACGCCTTTGGGTTCCAAAATTTATGTGCAGCATTGTCCAATGGCAGATTCCAACAAAGGTGCTGATTGGCTGAGTCTGGAGGAAAAAGTTATGAACCCATACTTTGGAAAAGGTATGCTCTCCTGTGGAGAAGTCACCAAAACAATTCAATAATAAAAACGCCCAACTATATGAAAATCAAACTAATATTACTAGCCTTATTTGCGACTGCAGCCTGCAATCCAAAAAATAAAGAAAACCATGAAATGGACCACATGGAACATCAAATGGAATCAGAATCTCATGAAATTCATGAGGCGAAGCCCGCGGAAGTACCCAAAAGCCCCCGAACTTCAGCTATGGCCATGACAGGTGGTAATCATATTTATATTGATTACAGTGCTCCAAGTGTAAGAGGGAGACAGATTTTTGGCGGGCTTGTGGCTTATAATGAAGTCTGGGTGACAGGTGCCCACAAAGCTACCAATATCAAATTTGACAAAGATGTGATCATAAACGGCGAAACGATAAAGGCTGGCCAATATGGGCTTTTTACCATCCCAGGAAAAGAGGAATGGACAATAATACTGAATCAGGATTGGGACATGCATTTGGCAGATGACTATAATGCTTCCAATGATCTGATCAGGATCAATGTAAAACCGGAAAAATTAAATGAAACTGTGGAAGCGCTGACTTTCGAAGTCAAAGAAAAAGATGCCAAAACAACTACAGTCGCAATTTCATGGGACAAGACTAAGGTCTCGTTTGAAGCAGTGAACGCTGAATAATGAGAAAAAACAATCAATATTATGCACGGAGAATCCATAGATTTCTAGGTGTATTTATAGGAATCCAATTTATCTTTTGGACTATTTCCGGGCTATACTTCAGTTGGACAGATATCGATGAAATACATGGAGATCATTTTCGTAATGATCATATGATGCATGAAAATGCTAGCGAACTAATCGACATCAATCAGCTCGATTCCACCCTAAAGATCTCAACCCTAGAACTTAGATTTGTAAATCATGATGCCTACTATTGGGTAAATGAAAGCAAGCTATTTGATGCTAAATCAGGAAAGCTTCATTCAGAGATTTCTGAGGCTGAAGCACGAGAAATCGCTCAAATTTATATCAAAGAAAATCTCCAAATCAGGGAAGTTAATTACCTGACTGATGCTGGGGCTCATCACGAATACCGAGGTACATCGCTTCCTGCATGGGCAATACATTTCGATACCTCTGAAAATCTGGTAGCATATGTAGATGCTAAGAGTGGCCAGTTTACCAAAGTCAGGCACCGAGCTTGGCGTTGGTTTGACTTTCTTTGGATGTTCCACACTATGGACTATGCGGGGAGAGACAACTTCAACAACCTCCTCTTAAGGATATTTTCTCTTGCTGGGTTAGCGGCTGTAGGGTCAGGTTTCACTTTATTCATCATGACTCTTAAGAAAAAAAGGCACTCTAAAAAATAGAATTCTCCATGTTGAGTAAAGTTTATTAAAATTATATAACTCCCTATTTGCTCAATTTCAAAATTCTGAATGCACCCTGGACCACCAAAACAAAAACTACTCCTCCAATGATCAAATCTGGAAGACTGGAATTCAACCAGTTGACCAAAAGAGCAGCTACTATAACGCCTAAGTTTATGATTACATCATTGGAGGTGAAAATCATACTTGCCTTCATGTGAGCATCTTCTTTACTTTTTGACCTTTGTAAAAGGTAAAGACAAAGAGCATTAGCGAGTAGTGCAAAAATTGAAACTATAAGCATCGTTGAAAAGTTGGGAACTTCTTCCATCCCGAAAAACCTACTTAACACTTCTGAAAAACCTATTAGAGCAAGTACAATTTGAAAATACCCCGCAAGTTTTGAAATTCGTTTTTTCTTCCGAATAGTCCCTCCCACCGCAAATATACTAATGCCATACACTAAGCTATCTGCAAGCATATCTAAACTGTCCGCAACCAACCCCATGGATTTGGAAAATATTCCTGTAGCCATTTCGATAAGAAAAAAAACGAAGTTGATTGCAAGTACATACCAGAGGAGCCTTTTCTGGTTGGAATCCTCAAGGAAATCAGTCTGGTTAGTAAGTTCTGTGGATAGTTTCCTACTTCCCAAATTCAATTCATAAATTGACTTTTCAATCTGTTCTATTTCCCCCATATGAAAGACAATCAATCTTCTGTTGGGTATATCAAACTCCAGGTTCTTAACAGAAGTAATTCCATCCAACTTTATCCGAATCAGATTTTCCTCGGAAGGACAATCCATCTGTTTTATTTCAAATAGTGACTTCTCCATTTAGTAAAATAATTAAACGGCTGCTCATTCATTCAATATTATCAATTCCTTTCGTAGCCAAGCAGTCTCAATGCATTTACTACAACTACAATGGTAGAACCTTCATGAATCAATACAGCAACTCCAATAGATGCGAATCCAAAAATTGTAGCAGGTATTAAAAGTCCCACTACACCTAAACTGATCCACAGATTTTGTTTGATAATCCCTTTAGCCTTTCTACTCAGTCCAATTGCAAAAGGTAATATTTCCAACTTATCAGCCATTAAAGCTATATCGGCAGTCTCCAGAGCTACATCAGACCCTGCTGCCCCCATTGCAATACCAACAGTACTAGCTGCCATAGCCGGAGCATCATTCACCCCATCACCTACCATAGCTATCTTGGATTCTGACTGCTTTAATTGCTTGATAGCCTCAACCTTTTCTTCAGGCAACAGACTTCCTTTTGCCCCCGTCAATCCAACCTCTTGGGCTATTGCATCTGCTACTTTCTGATTGTCCCCGCTGAGCATAATCATCTTTTTAATCCCAATTTCCTTGAGCGCCGCAAGGGTGGACTTTGCCGCAGCTCTTGGAGTATCCATTAACCCGATGATACCAATATAAGTATCGTTTTTCCTCACCAGTATGGTTGTGTTCCCATTGGATTCCAAAGATTCTATTTTCTCGATAATTTCTTGTGAGGGTTTGTTATCATCCAGCGCTTCGTACAAATCCAGATTGCCAATATAAATTTTATCTGCTCCCACATTTGCCTTTATGCCCTTGCCAAGAACGGCTTCCAATGAATCCGCCTCTGGGATTTTCTTTCCTTCCATCCTTTCTTTACCGTCTCTCACCACGGCTTTCGCCAAGGGGTGATCACTTAGCCCTTCCACCGCAACTGCGGTTCCCAGCAACTCGTCTTCTGAAATACTATTCCATGCGATTACCACTGTGATTTTTGGTTTTCCCTCTGTCAAAGTTCCCGTTTTATCAAATGCAATTGCGGTTAGAACTCCCAAATCTTCCAGTGGTCTTCCTCCCTTAATCAAAACTCCTTTTTTTGCTGCCCGGGCAACGCCACTCAATACCGCACTAGGTGTTGCAATTGCTAGCGCACACGGACTTGCTGCCACCAAAACTGCCATTGCGCGATAAAAACTATCACTAAAAGGCTCATCCAACACCAAAAAGGCAAAGCACAGTAGTACTACCAATACCAGAACCGATGGGACAAAATACTTCTCAAATTTATCGGTCAGCAGCTGAGTGGGTGATTTCTGCGCTTTGGCTTCATTGACTAAGGTAATTAACCTGGCAACAGTAGAGTCTTCTGCAATTTTCAACACCTTAATTTCCAAGGTGCCGTTTCCGTTGATCGTTCCTGAATATGCCCTGTTTTCCTGATGCACATTATCTAGGGAAATATGCTGTTCATCCTGTTCTTTTATAGCTTCCTTGTCTACAGGTATACTTTCACCAGTAATAGGAGATTGGTCCACAGCACTACTTCCCTTTACAATAACCCCATCTGCCGCAATTCTGGAATTAGGCTTAACAATGATGATATCATCGACCTCCAACTCTTCAATTCCCACTTCCACCGAACTGCCTTCAGTTTTCTTTAAGGCGGTTTTTGGTGCAAGAGTTGCAAGTGATTCAATGGACTTATGCGCTTTTCCCATAGCGTAATGTTCCAATGAATGCCCAAGACTAAATAGAAACAGCAACAATGCACCTTCTGCCCATTCTCCCAGGATCGCAGCACCTATGGCTGCGACCAACATGAGAAAATCAATTTCAAAACCTCCCTTTAATATGGTTTCTATCGCCTCTTTCGCGGTATAGAAGCCCCCAAAAAAATAGGCTCCTATATACATGGCAAGACTTACCCATTGAGGCACATCTTCTAAAAAACTCAGGCCAAACCCAATTCCCAAAAGAGCTCCACAGCAAATGGAGAAAATCAATTCACTATTCTTTCCGAATATCCCAGAGTGTTCCACTTTTTCCTGTTCCATAGGTTTTCTATTTAAGTTTCATGTTAGTAGTGTTTTTCACAAAATGATTAATGGTGCCCGCCTTCTTCTTCACTATTCTTTGCCTTTGAAAGTAAGGTAAATGCTCCCTTTGTCACCAGTTTAATATCCTGATAGACAAGACTGGAATCCAAAAGGGTCACCTGCGTAAATCCGTCCTCCTTATTACCCATTTCTACTTCTATCATTTCATAGTCATATGCGGGCTCTCCATTCTCGTCCCGTTGCCCCAAGTAAGAAAAAATGAAATGCTTCTCCCCAAATCTTACCACCGCATCATCTGGTGCTACCAAGACTTCTTCGCTTGCAGTTTCTATTTTTGCTGTCACATACATCCCTGGGAGCAAATCGGTGTTTTTACTGTCAAAATGCCCATGAACAGTCACCGACCTATCTTTTCGAACTCCCTTACCAACCAAAAACACATGGGCTTCTCTCCATTCATCATTCGTATTGGCGAGATTGAATTTGATGCGCTGATCTTTCTTGATTTTTGGGATGTCATTTTCATAGACAGAAAGCTCCACATGGAGGTCATCGGAATTCGTTAAATCCATGATTACATCCTGTGGGTTCACATATTTGCCAATATTGGTATATACATCCAGCACAGCTCCAGTCACAGGAGAGTAAATATTCACGACAGATCTGATTTCCCCGGATTCCACTTTCTCCGGATCAAAGCCAATCATGGTCAACTTGGCTTTGGAGGTTCTGATTCTAGCTTCATTGGCCAGAAAATTACTTTTGGATTCTTCAAATGTCTTTCCGGATGCCACTTGCTCACTGTACAATTTCTCCTGGCGTTCATATTCAGACTTCAGAAAGGAACTGTTTGCCAGGCTTTCCAAATAATCCTGTTGAAACTGAATGAATTCAGGATTTTCTATTGTCACGAGTAGTTGGCCTTTTTTCACTTCATCTCCAGGAAGGAGTGTAGTATTCTTCACAAATCCCCCATAAGGCATTGTGATGGAAATATTATTTTGAGGCGGAACGTCTATCACCCCGTTGACCATCAGTTCGCTGCCAATTTCCCTAAATTCCAGCTTGCCTAGCTCAATCCCGGTGACATCAAATTGTGCCTGACTCAGTTCGACCCTGGATTCATTTTCCTCATGATCCCCCTGAATTTCAATGCTTTCAACCTTAGACCCACAGGACGTGGCAATTCCAAGAACAAGTAATGTGAAGAGACTATTTATGATATATTTTTTCATCTGTTTATAGTTTGATTTGCTATGGTTATATGAATCTCGCATTCCTTAATCACCTTAGAATCTGACTTTTTATTCATGCTTGATTTCATATTATTTCCGTTTGATCGGTTTTAGTTGATACCCGATAAGAATTCGATTTGAATAAGTGTTTGATTGGATTTGTCCAGTAAATCCAGATAGTTGAAGTACACATTCAAGCTTCTATTGAGTCCTTGTGTGTATTCCACATAGCCAATTTCACCACTTTGGAAACCTCTCTGGGATTGTTTTAGGATAAGCTCTGCTTGAGGAAGAGCACTATCTTCATAAAAATCCAAACTGGTCTGGAATTTTTGGTACTCGAGAAGTAAAGAGGTGAATCGGTTTTCGAGCTCATTGGTGAATGCTGTTTCTTGTTCCTCTGCTTCAGCAATCCGAATTGATTTTGATTTAATAATCGCTGATTGTGACTTCAAACTGAAAATAGGAATGGCTAAACCCACCTGAAATCCATCAAAGCGGTCTTTTGAGCTGTAAACTACAGGGTCTCCAGACATGGTTTGACCTGGCCCATTGAAGGACTGATTAAAATACCCTAGTTTGATGTCCGGCATCAACCGAGATTTTTCGACTGACTTTTCCTTTTCTGCAATGGCAATTTGCTGCTGAACCCAGGCTAATGTAGGGTTGTCGGCGATACTATTCTGGTCCAGAGAAAGCTGAGGTGAATTTTCCTTCAATCCTCCCATTTCAGGCTCAATCGTAACTTCAGCATTGATAAGCATCCTCAACCGTTTGGTATTGATCTCCACATCGGCATTGTTCTGAGCTATCATAGCCTGGATCTCAGCCACCTGGGTCTCTGCGGTTGCCTTTTCCAAAAGATTGGTTTCACCAGACTCAAACCTCAAGGAAGCTGCAGATGCAAACCGGTCATAAATACTGTCTTGCCTGGCAAGTAATTTCCCTTTTTTCCTTGCAGTCCACAACGCATACCAAGTGGATTTCACGGATCTGATCAATTCATTTTTACTCATCTCCACTGCCAACTCACCAGAAACTATTTTAGATTCAGCCAATCCATTTTGTCGGCTATAGGTGGTCGGAAACTCAAAAGTCTGGGAAACCGAAAACCGGCTGTCGTTGGTGAAGGCACTGTTTGTTTGGCCATATTCCATGTCCACAGCTGTTTTCCCAATATTCCAGCTTGCCCCTTTTAATGCCCGCTGTTGTTCCAATCTAAGTCCTTCAGCTTTGACACTTGGATTGTTTTCCAAAGCCAGTGCTATTGCCTGATCCAGGGAAGTAACATGCATTGGAGTTTGTGCATAGGAAGATAAATTTCCTAAGGCCAAGAATCCAATCACCAGTAACCCTACAGTGCCTTTGGGTCTTCTCAAACCTCTTTCGAAATAATAGTATAATATAGGTAAGACAACCAAAGTCAGGATGGTGGCCGTGATCAGTCCCCCGATCACTACGGTAGCCAGTGGTTTTTGAACTTCCGCTCCACTTGAAGATGAAAGAGCCATTGGCAAAAAGCCCAAAGATGCCACGGAAGCAGTCATAATTACAGGTCTTAACCGGGTTCTAGTTCCCGAATAGATCCTTTCAAATATGTCGGTGACCCCTTCCTTTTTCAGGTGGTTAAATTCAGCAATCAGAACTATACCATTAAGTACAGCTACGCCAAACAGTGCAATAAACCCAATTCCTGCAGATATACTAAAAGGCATTCCCCGTAAGGTCAAAGCGAAAATCCCTCCGATGGCGGAAAGAGGGATAGCCGTAAAGATCAAAATACTCTGTTTGATAGAACCGAATGTGAAGAACAGCAAGACAAAAATCAATAACAAGGCCAGCGGAACTGCAATCCCCAGTCTGGCTTTAGCTTCAACCAAATTTTCGAATTGGCCTCCGAATGTCACAAAATAACCCGTTTCAAATGTTACAGCATTTTCAATTTTGGACTCTATTTCATTAACTATGCTTTCTACATCCCGATTTCTCACATTGAATGCGACTACAATTCTCCGCTGGGTATCATCCCGCTGGATTTGATAGGGGCCTTCTTTTACTGAAACTTCAGCTACTTGGTATAGCGGGATCTGCTCTCCGTTAGCCCGGGCGATAAAAAGATTCTGAACATCCTCAATATCATTTCTTTTAGTCTGATCGAGTCTTATTACCAGATCAAACCGTTTTTCCCCCTCATAAACCTTCCCGGCTGAAGCACCTGCAAATGCTGCCTGTATAGACCGATTCACTTCTTTTATACTTAGTCCATATTTAGCCAGTTGAGCCCTTTTGTAATCAATGACTATCTGTGGCACTCCCGTCACTTCCTCTATATAAATATCTTCCGCTCCTTCTACACCTCGTGCTATCTGTCCTATCTGGTTGGCGTATTCAGATAGTTTTTCAAGGTCTTCTCCATAAATTTTGACAGCCACATCCTGACGCACCCCAGACATTAATTCATTGAAGCGCATTTGTATGGGTTGTTGAAATCCAAAGTTGACCCCTGGCAAAACTTCCAAAGCTTCAGACATCTTATTTGCCAAATCTTCCCTGTTGGTAGCTGAAGTCCACTCACTTTTATCCTTTAAGACAATCATCATATCCGCAGCTTCAACTGGCATGGGATCCGTTGGAATTTCACCTGCCCCGATTTTAGATACAACTTCCACTACCTCTGGAAATTGGTCCAAAAGAATCTTCTCTGCCTGGGTTGTAGCCTTCATGGTATTCTGAAGGGAAGAACCAGTGACCACCCGCGTTTCCACAGCAAAATCCCCCTCTTCCAGAGTAGGTATAAATTCTCCACCCATACGGGAAAAAACCCAACCTGAAACAATCAATAAAACCAAGGCTACACTAATGACTATTCCCCTATGATGCATAGCCCATCGAATGGAAGGGTCGTAGAAGCGATGGAAAAATCCCATGATTTTATCAGAAATATTAGGCTTGTCACTGATCTTCTTGCTTAGAAAAAGTGCAGAGATCATGGGCACGTAAGTAAGCGAGAGTATAAATGCACCAAGAATAGCAAAAGCCACGGTCTGTGCCATTGGTCTGAACATCTTACCCTCAG
Organism: Algoriphagus sp.; assembly: GCF_039969895.1. Lineage (GTDB taxonomy): Bacteria > Bacteroidota > Bacteroidia > Cytophagales > Cyclobacteriaceae > Algoriphagus. The sequence goes on along the minus strand of NZ_JBDVMZ010000021.1, from coordinate 190,837 downwards.
TTCCAACCAATGCTAAAATTGGTAGATATACGATAAGAATTATAATCTCCCCAAACGCAGCTGAATTTCGGATTTTACTTGCAGAAAGAAACACCTCTTCGTCCATCTCCAGCTGTGTCAGCTTTGTTTTCCTTTTCACCAAACCTAAATGATGCATGGTTGCCTCAACTATAATGACGGCTCCATCTACAATTAATCCAAAATCAATTGCCCCTAAACTCATCAGGTTACCAGACACCCCGAATAGATTCATGAGTGAGAAAGCAAAAAGCAGGGCAAGTGGAATTACCGAAGCCACTATCAGCCCTGCTCTCAAATTGCCAAGCAAAAGCAGCAAAACAAAAATGACAATCAAGGCGCCCTCAATCAGATTTTTACTAACTGTGCCAATGGCATTGTCCACAAGTTTGGATCGATCCAAAAAAGGCTCTAAAGTCACCCCTTCGGGCAATGTTTCTTTAATTTCTTCGATTTTTGATTTGACGTTATCAATAACCTCTGCCGAATTTTCACCTTTCAGCATCATTACAATCGCACTGACTACTTCACCTTCACCATTCCTGGTGGTAGACCCATAGCGCACAGCATTACCAAGCTGTACTTTTGCGACATCTTTAATGAGAACTGGAATCCCATTTTCATTTACCCGTACGGGGATATTATTGATATCCTCAAAAGAACCTACCAAGCCTTCACTTCGAATAAATAAAGCAGTTAGATCCTTCTCAATATAGGCTCCACCGGTATTTTCATTATTATCTTCAAGCGCCTGGAAAATATCAGCAATTGATACATTCAAAGATTTGAGCCGATCAGGCTCTATGGCGATTTCATATTGTTTGAGATACCCTCCAAAGCTGCTCACATCAGCTACCCCTGGCGTACCAAGTAGCTGCCTTCTGACTATCCAATCCTGAATAGTTCTAAGTTCACGTGCATCATATTTGTCTTCATAGCCAGGTTCTACACCAACTACATATTGGTAAATTTCCCCTAACCCTGTGGTAATCGGAGCCATCCCCGGAGCTCCTATCCCCGGAGGTATTTGTTCTTTGACTTCGGACATGCGTTCATTTACCTGTTGTCTGGCCCAATAGACATCCACATTCTCCTTAAACACAATGGTAACAACTGACAACCCGAAACGCGAAAAGCTTCTGATTTCTTCAATGTCAGGAATAGTGGCCATCGTGATTTCGATGGGAAATGTGATTAAACGCTCTACTTCTTCAGCCGCCAATGACGGGGAAGTAGTGATTACTTGTACTTGATTATTGGTAATATCAGGAACTGCATCAATGGGAAGTTGGGTAAGTGAATACCCGCCCACAATGACTAATCCTATGGTAAGTAGCCCGATTATCAGTTTATTTTTAACTGAGAACCGGATTATATTATCCAGCATAAGGAATTAAGTTTTATGAATTAAAATGGAAGTGGGCAGATTTGCCCAAAGAAAAAAGCACTCACAGCAATCTTAAACAGGAATATCAAGTATTCTGATCAGGATAAATTGCTACGAAATGAAATGAGGGAATTAGCCCCGAGGAGGCTGAAAAAGTTCACCTAAAACCGGTGAGGTAAAAAGGAAATTATAATAGCTTTCTGCTTGTACCTTCTCAGTAAAAGACTGAGGTACTACAAATTCAGCAATGGAGGAGAAATAGATTGAAGGGTGGGAACAGGTATGATTTCCGTGAAATGGTAAATTCTCATGATTTTCTTCGTCATGACCTGTATTATCATTCCCGTGATCTATGTAATCTTCAACGACGAAGTCTAATACTGAATCACCATGCTCCTTCTGATGCTCTCCAAAATGTGAAAACAAGAAGGGAAGCTTTTGTATCTGACAGCATAAATCCAAATTCATCGACAACATCCCCAAAAGGAGTAGCGCAATAAATGATTTATTTCCAAGCCGTTTCATATTTGCAAAGCTACAAAATAAAGTAGTGCAAGGCTATTGCAGAAAAAAAGCAATTATACAACCTCTAAGGTTTTACTAAATTCTAAAACAATTTGATAAACAGCTGCATAAAAAATCATTTTCCAGCTATGTCAAGGATAAAGTAATAAAATCATTCAATCTTCTTTATCACCAAATGCTTCAGTCCTGGATCGTTCAGTAGCCTACTCATCTCAGCTTGAATAATATCCTGAACATCCTGTTTTATCTGCAGGTAATTTCTCTGTACGATAGTATTGTCCAGCTTTCGGATTTCAGGTATAGACTGATAGTTCTCCTGCTCCTTTTTAAGGGCTTTATGGTCGTTGATAATTTCAGAATGAAATGCTTTTAAACTCAGTTTACAATCTGGATTATCTGCTACCATCCCTACAAATTCACCCGATGAAAGAGAGGATATGGTAGAAGGTGGAACAGCAGACTCCAACTGTTTTGATCGACTGACAGAAGTATCTGCACTGTTTATGGAAAGGCTCTGCCTGTCTTGCATGATCTTCCCTATCCTATCTGATAATTGTTTGGCAGAATCCCCATTCACCTGCCCTGAAATGATATTTCCAACTATGCCCATAATCACATCGGCAAGCTCTCGTCCATAGTCTTTTCTAAGCTGGCTAAGATCCTGAACTCCCAAAGTAGTAGCAACTTTATTACTCCTTGCCGTAGCAATAAGACTGTCCATTCCGTTTAAATAGATGGTCGGAAACTCATCGAAAATCAGACTGCTTTTTAGCTTTCCCTTTTGGTTTACCAGCTTCACTAGACGGTTTACATACAGTGAAAGTACTGCTCCATAAATCTGAATTTTCTGGGGATTGTTTCCCATGCAAACCAGCTTGGGCTCGGCTGGATTGTTGATATCCAACGTGAAATCATTCCCTGAAAGCACATAGTATAACTGTGCTGAAGATAATCTTGCCATAGAAATTTTAGCGGAAGCAATCTGCCCTTCCAACTGCTCCATTACATCATTCAGATAGGCATTGACAAATGGATTGATCAGCACATCAATATCTTTCTCAGTACGCAAGACCGTAAACAACTCATCGTAATCAGCTTGCATCAATTCAATTACATGGGGTAAGGTACAGAATTCTCCCCCATTGTATTTTCGAAGAAACCAGATGATAGCAGTCAGGAAATTGATCGGTGATTCCACAAAAAAGTCTCCTTGCTTTTTGATCCATTCCCTGTTCAAACCCATCAATATCGTCCGGGCTGATTCTGCTGCATCAGTAATATCCAACATGGTCTCCGGTGCCAACGGGTTGCAGCGATGGCTCCTTGTAAGATCATCAAAATTGATAACATAGAATGCTGGAACTACATTATAACTAGCCTTATTTTTATGCCAGGTATTGTAAACAATGGATGACAGATCATCGAATTTGAAGTCATACACAAACATGGAAAAGCCTTTTTTGATGTGCTGAGTAATCACATGACGAATCACAAAATAGCTCTTTCCCGAACCCGGTGTTCCCAACACCATCAGGCCACGAAAAGGATTGATCACATTGATCCAGCTGTCTCTAACCTTTCCTTTCAGTTTATATTTTGTAGGTAAATTAACTGAGAATTCATTTTCTAGCAGTCGTTCTTCTTGAGGGAATGTTTCATTTTCTGAATTGAAAACATCACTACTGAGTTTGTCATGAATAATTCTAGAAAGCATAGTTCCACCCGAAAGGATAAGCAAAAAACCTAAGGAGGTAACTGTCATGTAGGTAATCGAAATCCATTCTATTGGCGCTTTCCACAGCATCAAGACGTAACTTCCTGAATAAAATACCAGGCCCAAAACGCCATAAACCGATGCTGTTTTGGCATTCATCTTTTCATTCTTCCTACCCTTGATTCCCAAAAGTGAGATCGCAAGCAAGGCAATCGCAATAAGCTTGGAGGTATAAAAATTCTCAAAGAGACCGGTACTTATAACATTCTCTAATACTCCATCAGTCAGATCTGAAACCAGTCCCCAATCTTTGAAAGTAACATAGCAATAGTAATAAAAATGCAGTCCCAAAACCCCAACTCCCATTAAGCGGGTCATGTCCAAAATCTTGCGTAATCCCTGCTCGTTTTCTCCAGTTTGCATCCCCATCCCCTCCTAGTTTAATCCTGTTATTTTACCTGCTTTCTCTTTTTCCGTTTCTTCTTCCGCCATTCAAATGGCAGGTAACTATACGTCTCCATCGGTGTAATCACTTCATCAAACAAACCACTTGAAGAGCCATTGGAAGTTCTGGTTTCCTTATCAGAATTCAGTATGATAGATCGCTGAGCGTGTGAAATTTCCTGCTGGAGACTTGGTGATTTGAGGAACGATTCGGTAGAACCCGTTTCATTTTTCTGAATACTTTTTAATCGATTTAACAATCCATTCACACTGTATTTTTTACCCAGTGCACTTCCGTTAAACACACATTTGGTTCGATGGTCAACATAAGTAATCCCATACAGCCGACCTTCTTGATTTTCCCGTTTGACCGTGACAATGCCCTGCTTCTCCAGGCATTTTATTACCTCATCCAAACTGCTTTTATGCATCTTCAATACAGTCAGATCAATTGCTGAGCGAATGGAATTGATATATTTCTTACGTTCTGTTTTATTGAATTCAAACTTTGATTCTATGGCATTAAGTGTAGCACGAAAATGAAAACTGCTTGCCTTTACAGGTACCCCAACTTTATTTCCTTGACCATCCAACACCCGGAAAACCAGACCTCTATTTTTGAAAATTCGTGATTCTTCAGTCCCACGGTCAGCCAAAATTCGATAGCCTATCAATACCGCATTTAGTTCAGGCAAGGAAGTGTAACTGTAGTTTCTTAATACATGCTGCATTACATTTCCAATGGCTCGCTTAGTCTCAGATTTACCATAGTCCAGTTTGGAAATCGACACAGGCTTTGCTAAAAAAAGTCCCTGTTTCTGGGACTCGGCTGGCACCAAACCAAACTGTTTTTCGATGGCTTTTCGGGTCGGTTCAGACTTGAGTTTTCCGATATTATGGAGAGCAATCCGCTTTCCATCCAATTCAATATTCGTAGTGACTATATGCAGATGGGGGTGACCTGCATCGGTGTGTTTATACACCAGATAGGGTTGGTCTTCAAACCCAATCCCATACATGTATTCCATGGCAATCTTTCGTAATTTTTCTTTTTCAAAATCCTCTCCAGGAGCAAAATTGAGAGAAATATGCACTGAATTCACTGAAGTTTTGGAGTTCAATTCAGTCAGTTTAAGCATGTATTTCAAACGAATATCTGCTGACTTGACCCCTTCCTCAACCGGATAGTTCTGGATCAAAAGCAATTCAGCCATTCCTTGTTCTACCTTATTTTCATTGTAGTGGAATGGTCGTCTTAAAGAAGCGCTGGTCTTTATGATTGCAACCATTTCGCTGCTGATTGATTGATAAAAAGGGTAACCGATTTCAGTGAATCTTCAATCACCCGCTGTAATATGTTTCCCTCAGAAAGGTGAATTTTTAGTTCATTTCCAGTAGTTGAATTTATCTTTTTCACCAACTGATTATAGTTGGTAGCAATACCATGCAAGTCTCTCCTCAGCGATGTTAACTCGGCCAAAAGTTCCTGCATTCCGGTATCCTTATACCTCCCGATAACAGGCTTTTTCAAAAGCAATTTTCTGGTATAATCACTTAGATTATCCTGAACTGTCTGCTCAAATGCCTCTTGGATTTTCTCATATTCTTGAAGTGTCAGCCTAACATGCAACCATTTGCTTCTTTTGTTCTTTTCCTTCATCACGATCCTTATTCACTGTTCAACATCTTTACAAATTCCAACCCCACGACTTCGGAGTAAGGGGTTCAAGATCCCGGTTGTGATACAACCGTACATCTTGCCGATTTCAGAGGACACAGGAAATCCCGTTAGCTTATTGAAGGTTTATCAAGCTTTGGAAAAATCGCTGATCCATTTTATAATCCCAGTCGGTAGGTGATACAAGTATAAAAAGTGCTTGGATCATTTACCTATCCTGATCAATTTCTAAATAGGCTCATTTCATTGATAGACAGTAGTTTTAGGAAAACATTATTTCCAACTCAAAACTAATAAAACATGGCGAACTCATCTCTTGAAACAATTTACGATACCCTACTTGCCGTTCCAGGCATGAATGACACAGTAAAAATCGATCTGAAAATTCCCCGCAAAACTGTGTTGTTACTTAGTGAAGTAATCACACGTGGAATGGAACAAAAATCCGAATCCGGAAAATGCCCTATTCGCATCTCAAAAGAATCAGAAGAAGAACTGAATACTATTATCTCCGATAGCTTGGAGAAAGCGGGACTAACTACCCTAAGTACCAAACTTAAAGGGCTGACAAGTCAATGCTAGGAGAAACAGGCTACTTATTGCTAAAAAATACAGAAAGCTTAGGTATCATTCCAGTGATCAAATCTACCTTATACAAATCGATTCATGGACGCAGGGAATGAATCGGTTTGTAAAGGGTAGATCAATCTTTTACCATAGCCCTTTTCCGCAGGAACAAGGAAGTGGGCTGTGGGATCTTCTTGACTTTTTTCTGTTTTATCAGAGTCTTGAATTTTATACTTACCTCTGTCAATCAGATAAATACTCCATAAAAATATAATCAGCATTCCCAAGATCATCATTGGAATACTCACAAACATCATAAAACCTTCAACCATAGAACTTAAAACTGCTTTGCTATATCTAGAATAATATTGCAAGCCTCCGGGACCGCGTCGGTAAAATCTCCTACGATTCACCCATACCCTCAACGCAAAGCCTCCTCCCAAAAGACAAATTCCTACCGATACAATAAATAAATTTTCCCAAAACATAATTTGTCCTATTGATATCCCATATCCGTATCATCCATCCGCTTCACCAAGCTTTCCTTCAGACCATCCAAAAAGATTGTTCTCCCTTTTTTTCTGCCCCTCATGCTCTGGAATGTGCGGTAGAAATTCCCAACTTTCACATGAAAGATTTTCTCCAGAATCGATATGATCATCTTCACATCACTCTTTCCGTGATTTACAGAGCCTCTTGAATGCAGCGCATAAGCCAATTCAATCAATGCAGACTTTGAGTCCGTCCATTCATGGTTTGAATTTTTGTCCCCACTTTTACCTAGCCCCAATTCTAATTTTATTAACTGTTCTTGCATATATTCAATCAGACTTTCATAAGCCATTATTTTGGCCAACTTACTGCTGTTCACTGTAGAAAACTCCGGGTCAAAATCAAAGGAATAATCTGGGATAAATGAAACAGGGAGAGAATTTCTTAAAAACAGCTGTTCGTCTTGGTCACTCCTATCCAACTGATGGTAGATATAGAGCTGATGGTTTCTAGCAAAAAAATCCTGAATCTGATCCATTACATGATGATAATACGACTTGATAAGCTCTTTCTTTCCTATAGGTCTTCTTGATTCAATGTATGTAAGCTCAGAATAAAATATTAGTTCTTTATAAAATAGAGGTTTGTACTCCTTAAAGAACTTTATCTCCTCGGTACTATCAGCAAATTGATATCCCCCCATAAACAATTTAAGTTTGAGTAAAATAGCATGGACAGCTCTTCCACTTTTCTCAGCTTTTTGTATTTCGCTTGAAGTTTCTTTCGCCACCTCTTTCAGTGACAACTCCATCTCCTCAAAAAGCTTTTCTACAAATGCTTTCATATCCTCCTTATTTATTTCCAGAACTCTGATTGCCTCTCAACTCATTCAGTGTCTTTTTTTAATCCTAATACATAGGGAATGATTACTACTTCCCCGCTTCAAAACTACTCATATAAGCCTCCAGATTTTCTTTGCATCTATCGAGAAACAAAGTCCTGTTTTTCTTACGGGACTTTATTTCCAGGAAGGTTCTATAATACCCCTGCAGTTCCTTACCGAATACTTCTGCCAGAATGGTTGCCAATTCCGAAACACTGGCATTTCCGTAATTTATTGCATTTGAAGTTTTCAGGGCATATACCAATTCCACCAAGTCCGCCTTTTTCCCAGTCCAAAGCAATTGGGGATTTCTATCTTCATTAACTGGGCTCTTTGCGTCATGTAAGAACAATAATTGATCATGGATATAGCCTGCCAATGAAAGAGTGCCCATGATCCTGGCACAATACAAAGTATAGACAGTACAATATCTGGTATCCAAGGTATGCCAGAATAAATTCGGCTTATATACTGGCGCCTGCGCACTTCTTAAGAAAAAAACCTTGTCCTGGTTCTCTTTTCTCATTAGGAGATAATTGTAAAGGTTCTGGTTGCTTTGTAAGAACTCCTGTACACTCAGCAATTCCTTTTCATAGAATTTTCTGATTTCATGTTCCGATCCAGCCGGTTTGACAGACTCCATATTGAAAAGCTCGGAGAAATAGACAGACTCCCTTAGGAGGTAGGTCAAATGGTGTTTGAAGAATTCTATCTCCTCCGTATCAGACGCAAATTCGTATTTGTCCATGAACAGTTTGATCTTATCCAAAGCCCCATCCACTAGGTGAAAGGCAGATTCAAATTGGATGAGCTTGTTTTCTCCATCCATTTTCAAAACCTCCAGATCATTTTTCAGTCTGGAGATTATCTGGTCCGAAAACGCGAGAATGCTCATAAATTAGAATTTTAAGTGAAGAATCAACTCTTCCTGTAGCGTGGAGAAATCGAAAGTGACCAATGCACTGAACCTGCAATCTTGTATTTGATCTGCTTGAGGTATTTCAGTATACCACTGTTTTCAGGCTTGTATTCCTCTCTCCATCTTCTTTCCAGCACCATAAATTCCTCCAGTGTTTCCGCATGCAGGTTCAAAATTTCCTGCTGGGCCTCTTTGAACCTCATTCCTTTATGTTGCATCAATAACGCCACGGCATTCATAAAATCACCTCTATCAGTTTCTTTTTGGTAAGATATCAAGTCGTTGGATAAGTAGATCAGCTTGGCAGCCTGCACACGGAGATCGGATGTTTCTTTCCAATCAAAAGAATCACTTGAAAAATTCTCACTTGATTCAAAGGCACAAAGGGCCAAGGCTAGATTTCCTCCTGAAAAAGCTGGCCTGATAACCTGGTATTCTTCCCAACTAGGCAGAGTCTTTTTGTCCTTAAATTCCGCTTCAATTTTATTCTTTTGCATATAATTCAGAACCTCGGAAAATATCAGTCCCTTCAGTTCCTTATAGCCAGAAACCAGCGCATCGAATTCTGTAGCCAGATCACTAAAAGCATTTAGGAAAACTGTTATACGATCAGGATTAAATCCCAATGGCTTACCCCCCATGATGTTATCAACCCCAGTCAGTAGATAATCCCAAAAACCTGCTTTCTGCCCGACATGCAAATCATCTGTCAAATCATCCAGATAAAACAGCCAGAGGTAGAGCTTGGAAATCCAAACCCCTTTTTCAATATCAATTTCCGGATACAGGCAGGAGGACAGGTAACTGAATTTTTGTTCTTTGTAATAGGCGATCTCAACGTTGTTCCTAAGGATTGAATGGAAGTGAAAAGCCCAGGAGACAGTCTGTTCCTCGATTTCAGCTGCATCAGTGTGGACATAGGCAGGAAATGGATAGTGTAGCAATTTTCCAAGTTTTCCACTTTTATCAGCAGGTTTTTTACCAGTGGACTCTTTCTTAATACGTGCTGCTGTAGCGTAGCTTACCCCCAGAAGGCTCGCCTTTTCATTATTGGTCAGATCATAGGTGAACTTGGGGAACTTCTCTTCAATCACCTTGAGTTTGTCCCGGTAGTTCATCTGGGTAAATGCATGCCATTCCACATCAGAATGTCGGACTTTTGCAATCTGGGATTTTGAAAAGTCTGTGAACTCAGGTATTTCCTTCAGCAATAGCGTTTCATTTGGGTAGGAAAGGCTTATATAAAAAGATTCTCCCAAAGACCTAAAGCGATATTTACTGGGTATCTGTGTTTGATAGGATTCAAAATCCATAAAGACATCACCCGGAAAGTAGAGTCTGGACAACTTACCCATATAGTACATCCCGATCATTCCTTCCACCAGAAACCTGGATTCGGTTTCCACAGTACCGGCATGACGGATGGTAGCTTTTCGTTTAGCATTCCTTATTTCCAGAAATTCACCTACTTTTTCAAAAGCATTATCACTCACTTTACCTTCCAGTCCGAAAAGTTTCTTTAAAAACGTTGGATCCAAATCATACCCATTCATGATGATGACTGTTTAGATTACACAGTACTTCCGATAACAAAACTCCTTGCCAGAGCTTACATTTAAATTGCCTTTACAGTTGGAGATCCAACTGCCGAACTTGCTTAGTTCTATTATTCACTAAAAAAACAGTAGTCCAGTTTAAAATTCCGACATCTAAAAACCAACTAATCAATCACTTATTTTTCAAAACCATCTAAAATTGTATAATTGATACACTTTTTAAGTTTATCACCCACCTTGTGAATTCTGGATTTTTATAATACCCAACTTTCCATCGAACATTAAAATGAATGGAAAACACAGAAAAATCAGCTATCCCAAGCATCCTGCTGATCCTCTTATGGACCTATACTGGAATTGACAAAATCCTACACTGGCAGGACAGCAGAAAAGCATTCCATAACCAGACCTTTCCTGCAGAGCTGGCAGAAGTACTGGCCTATGCAGTACCGACTATTGAGTTGCTGATTGCCTTACTCCTACTCTTTTCAGTCAGTAGATGGTGGGGATACCTCTCAAGTATCCTCCTCCTCACCGTCTTCACCACCTATGTGGGATTGATCTGGGTAGGAGCTTTTCCCAGAGTTCCCTGCAACTGTGCGGGAGTTTTAGAAAGCCTAAGTTGGAAAGCACATTTCTGGCTTAACAGTGGAATGATTGGAATAAGTATCATCGGACTATACTTCACAAAAAAGCGGAATCCTCAGATCCCGCCTTGAGGCGTTAAGTTTTTAGTAGGTGATAGCAACTATTTCCTTAAACAATATAAACTAAATATTAATTACACCAGCATCTAAAGAGTAAATAATTAAACACTATCGCTCTGAAGAATAAAGACTTGTCACTAGGAATTTGAAAAAACGGGGCAGGAAAAGGCATTATCCCACCCCAAAAAATAGCTTAATGAAAATCAACTCAATTTACCGCATTACCTGTCTCCGAATCTGGAAGTGGAGACTCCAGACTATACTGGGTAGTGCAAGAGGGAGATGCCGAAAACCCTTTAAACAGAGTAGGTATTTTAACCACTTCCGGTAAACAGCATGTAGCTCAATCCGGGAATCCTAAACGTTTTTCCTGTTTTTGATATGTTAAAAAACAGGACATAATCATGAATACACTAATTAAAAGATTACCTGCATTTGCATTTGTAATAGCAGCCTTTGCTGCATTTGCCTTCAATGCTCCCGTCATAGGTGGAGAACCTACGGCAACTAAAATCTGGACCCCAGACGCCACCCAATCTAATGGTTATAGGGATGTCACTATACTGGTTCAGTCCGAGGACTATGAGTGTAATGCCAGTGAAATGTATTGTCTGGTAGAATTCCACAATGACAATCCAGCAACCGGTATCCTTAACGTGCTGAGCGAAGGAGAATTTGTGGAACTGTAATTCAAACCTTAGTACCACTAACCCAAGGCTCCCATGAGCCTCGGGTTTTTATATATCAAGGATTCTGCACAATTCCGCTTCTGCTGATTTCATCCATAGGAATAGGAAATGCATACCTTGGAGAATTGGGAGCCAATTCATATCGAATCCCATTCACAACTCTAACCAAAGTTTCTGCTTCAACTTCCTGGTTCAATCTCCTCAAGTCCATCCAGCGTAATCCCCTCCCTATTAGCTCCTTTCTACGCTCTTCAAGGATTCTCTCCAATAATTCTTCCGAGCTCAATTCGGATAATGGCATCCAAGCTTCCGATTGATGCCGTAAGGAAATTAATTCATTGAGCATACTTAATGCTACCTCATCCTTGCCTGTTCTCACTAATGCTTCAGAAGCATTCAGGTAGAGCTCCCCTACACTGATTCCACCAAAATTCTGAGTAGCACCGGAAAGCTTTCCCGTATAGTTAAAATTCCCAGAGGAGGTCTCATCAAAAAAAGCAGGCTTTCTTAAATCAACTTCCTCATATAGATCCATCAAGGCCGAATCCACAAATACCTGAGTAGATCTCAAATAGGAATAACTAAATAAGGTGGAGTAAAATAAAGTCTCCTCGTCAAAACGGGTAAAGGGTCTTCTTGCATCCACATCCAGTTCATTGAAATCCAATCGATCGGTATAAATCCCCAAAGCCTCCCTAGCAGACTGCGCGGCCAAAGTGTATTGGAAAGTGCTTAAGTAAAATCTTGAAAGCACTCCCAAGGCAATGGCTTTGGATGGCCTGGTTTTGGGCATATTGTTTTCCGGCAACAATTCCACTGCCCTAGTCAAATCCGCATCAATTTGATCATAGCTTTCCTGTAGATTAGCTCGCTCCAGCTCCTCATTTACATCTGCAGTGGACTTGAGCACGATTCCTAACAAGGACTCATTTCCCCCTGCTTTCTGGTAGGGCATTGCAAATTCCGATACCAATTGCAGGTAAGCATAGCCTCGGTAGAAATAAGCCGAACCAAGCAAGGTTTGGTAAAACTCACTCTGCTCCCCTTCGAAATCCTCCAATACTTCCAAGGCAACATTAGAATAAAATACCTGCTCGTACAAACTGTTCCAGTCCCCAGAGAATCCGGATGGATAAGGGTCATCTGACCAGATAAATACCGCCTGCTCAATGGGATTACTTAACGCTGCATATCCTGCATCGGAAATCCAGACCTCCTCGGATGCAATACTTGGCAAGGTTGCCTGCCCATTGAATACATTCGTATTATCCAGCAGGCTCTGCACATCTGCCAAGGTTTTGGGAACTACCAGGCTTTGATTAGGTTTGGCATCCAAAAACTCCTCGCAGGACATCAGGCCAAAGAGGCAAAAACAAGACAGCAAAAGTGCCAATCTACCTTTCTTTTGTTTAATCTGTTCTAGAATATTTTTCATTTGATTTATAATTAATGAGTTAAAAAGGGGCCCGGGAATTTCTCCCCGGACAGGTCTAAAAGAGGAACCACCCTCACCTTATGAAGAAATTTGATGACCGGCTCCCTTTTAATTCTTGATGATCTTTTTGCTGGTTAGAAATCCAGTTGAACTCCCACTGCGATACTTTTTCTAGGCTTGAAAGTTCCAAAATCAGGATCCCAGTCTGTATCCGTGGCTTTCCAGATAATGCCTAGATTATTGGCATATAAATAGAATTCAGCATTGTTGAAAATCCCTGCTCGCTTGGATGTGGTAGAAATTTTATAACCCAGCCGGATATCCTGTAAGCGGATATGATCCCCTTTTTCTACCAAGACCGAACTGCTTCTGTAAAACTGATCCCGAAATGCATCCCTCGCCTCAGGCGTGGAAGGCACCTGTGTAATCAATTCATCCCCTACTTCCTGCCAGCGAAGGGCATAATCAGAATGACCTCCCCGACCCTGCAAAATGGATTCATATTGCACCGAAGATCTTCGGAAGTAATACCCGAAGCGATAGGATATATTTGCCGAAAGACTAAAGCCCTGAAAGCTGAGGCTATTCCTGAATGAGCCAAAAATTGTGGGACGTGCCGGACCGTGATAAACTAGCGATTCCAATGTGGCTCCGTTGATGATCTCCCGATATTCTTCACTGGCTTCTCCATCCAGCAAACCCACAGGATCTCCTGTTTCATGATTCAATCCCATCCATGGCAAGGAATAAACCCCAAAAAGAGGTCTTCCTTCGATTGGAAAATAGGTTCCTCCCAAACCTGTTATACCATAGTTCAGGAGGTTACTCACATTGATCTCATCTTCGTAGGAAGTGACTTTTTCCTTGATTCCACTAAGCAATAGCACCGACGACCAGGTAAATTTGCCTTTCAGATTGACCGTTTCCAGTGAGAGATCAAAACCTTTGGTTTGCGTGGCAGCATTGTTCCCTGAGAATGATGTGATTCCGGTGGAAGGTGCATAAGGAATTGTGCCGATCAGATCCAAGCCTTCCTTTTTGTAAAATTCAAAGGTGCCTTTTATCCTACCTGACCTGTTTTCCCAGTCGAGACCCAGATTCAGAATCTTGATCCGCTCCCAGCGTAGATTTTCATTTGGGGGATTTACGATGATGGAATAAGGAATCTGGGTAATAGGATTAAATGTAGTCGAACGCGCCGTGGTGAAAGCAGTCAGGCTACGGTCAACGTTTCCATTGTATCCATAGGAAGCTCGGAGCTTCATAAACGGCATCCAAGCCCAGTTATAAAACTTTTCTTCGCTCAGCGTCCATCCCAATCCGGCAGACCAGAGCGGAACAGATTTTTGATTGGCAGCGACGCCAAAAAGATTGGAAGCATCTTTTCTTGCACTCAAGGTGAGCAGGTATCGGTCTTGATACACTAGCGAAGCATTGGCAAAACCTGAATAGAATCGATCACGCAGCAAACTGATTCCTTCAGTGTTGGGAATCCGTGCCGTAGCAAAAGGATTGGTGGACAAGGGGAACAAACTCACATAATCCACCACCTGTGTGGTAGCCAATTCAGGATTATATCCGTAATATCTCCCTGAAAAGGAGTTGGACTCCAAGGCTTTGACTTCCGTTCCTGCCAGCACATTTAATTTCCATCCCTGTTCCCAATCTTTTTCATAATTGGCTTGCAGCCTACCTGAATGGGAATAAGCTCTAGAATTCGAGTAGTTATAAATGCCTCCCTTTGGTATGGCATAAGACAAGTCTCCCTCTTCGGCTACTTGTGTAAATTGATTAATCAGGTTTCGGGCATCATAGCTATTGTCCTGATACTGACGTTCTGTAAGACCAGTATTTTGCCAATATTGATACAATGCCTGAACTGATAAACCTGGAAGCACTTCATAAGTCAATCCCAAATTTACCCGCCAATCATCCCGCAGGGAAGTAGTGTTAGATCTTCCTTTTTCCTCCAAAGGAATAAAAGACCAGTCCAATAAGCCCAAGCTTTCCATTTCCTCCTTAAACCCCTTTCTGTAGTCCCGGTTTAACGCTAAGGGATTTCCTGATTCATCTGCCAGCCTTGCATAGGGATAGGTTCCTGCATAGCTGCTGAAGGTAATATCATCGGGAGCCATATGAGCATCCGTATCCCTGCTTTTCACCCCATAAAAAGCAGTCTGAACCTTCAGTTTATCCGAAAAGACAGAAAAATCATTTTTCAGGGAAAAGGTAACCCGATTGGAAGCATCCCCAATGATTTCTGGTCGAATGTCGTCATAACCTAAAGAAATCCGGTAGGTATGGTAATTTCCTCCTCCCGCTATTCCAAGATTGTATTGCTGATTGAGTTGGGGCCTATAGATGTATTCATTCAGATTATTTCTCAGATCATAACTTCGGAATGCTGCGATCCTTGCATCTGCTTCCGATGATGAGATCAATCCATCCCGTTTTGCGATTAAGGTTTCCACGACCGGACTTAATACCTCATTTCCAAAATCAGACTCCAAGGCAGTATAAAAGCCCTGTCCGAAGAGCATTTCCTCCACATCGATGTAATCATCTACTCCTAGGTTTGGAGCAAGAAAAGGATCGGTAGGTTGAATCCAGTTGGCATTACCTGTAAAACTGACTCGGGTGGCTTGGTTGCTCTTTCCTGATTTGGTGGTAATAACGATCACCCCATTTCCTGCACGGGCACCCCAGATTGAAGCCGCAGCAGCATCCCTCAAGACGGTAATACTGGAAACGTCATTCGGGTTGATATCCTCCAGATTTCCATCATAGGGAAAATTATCTATCACAATCAAAGGCTGGGAAAACCTTCCCAAGGTACTTCTGCCTCGGATGGAAATGGGATCTCTCCCCACGTCACCGGTACGGTTCAGGATCAGACCGGAAGTAACATCTTCCAATCGATCAATCAGGTTGGTACTTACCCTACGATCCACCAGTTCCTCATTCAAGGAAACAAAAGAACCTGAAGCCCTGCTCTTCGGAATCTCCTGATAACCAGTGGCGAGTACCTCTACGCCTCCCAACTCAAAGTCTTCTGGCGCCAAAAGGATAGTTAACTGCTCCGAAAGAGGAACTTCCATTTCAATTTCCCGGACAGTATAACCCAGGTAGCTAATCCGAAGCGTATAGGTTCCTGCGTCCAACTCAAAACGGAATACACCTTCCTCATTGGTAATTTTCCCCGTTCCGCTTTCCAGAATACGCACCGAAGCTCCGATCAATGCTTCACCGGTAGTTTGATCCTGCACCCTTCCTACAACTTGCAGATTCTGGGCGCATAGATCCATAGAAGAAAAGGCCAAAACAAAAATTAGAATCAGTAGATTTTTCATAAAGCCAGTACTTTAGCATCCCCTATTTTTTCCAAAACCAATACGTTGATCTCCACTTCCTTTTCCAGCAGATCCAAACCCACCTGACGTAGCGCCTGCTTCAGGCTGGAAATACTGGATAGCTGTGCTTCCAGTTCCAGATCAATGGGATAGTCTATTCCGGTCAGGTTGAGGATAGGGAATTCTGATCGTTGATAGAAATAGAAATTAAGGTGATAGACAAAGCCCTGCAAGGGATAATTTTGCATACTAAGCCCAAAGGATCCGGCTTGATAGCTGCTTTCAACCTCTTGCGCTTTGGGGTAGTTAGTTCCTTCCTGCTGAACTATCGCATACACCTTCCGCTTCTCCTTTTTGACAGAGGCCTTGATATGGGGGAAGTACCTGTTTAGATCCTCGCGCATCAGCGCATAGGGATTTTGGGAAGGAGGAGCGATCAACTCATAGCCAAAAACATGATTACCCTGTTCTTTCCAGTCCAGATAATCCATTCCTGTCTTTTTGGTAAAGAGTTCTTCGGCTTCAAATCCAATAGTCTGAATACGGTTTCTCCCATAATAATCCACCAGATCCCTTTCCGAAAAAGCCAACTGGTAATGCCTGATCAAGGGCATATTGACGATGCGTATATGGGAAAGGTCCTCGTATTCCTGAATCATGGACGCAGGTACATCAGGAATATACCCAGTCAGCGCAGACTGAAACCAGATATTTTTAGAAGGGATCTGAGGGCTTTCAGAAATCAGTTTGTCATACCTGCCCAGTAGGATTTTACGGTCCTCCTTGTATCGGAAGACTTCAGTATCCCCCAACAACATTTTCTTTAGGTTCCCACTAGTCAGATCCTCTACCCCTGTAATAGCAAGCACCTTCCCTTCCGGATCCAGGACAACAAAATGAGGAATAGTGGAATGCGGAAACAGCTCTCGCATCTTACCTGCATGGAGCACTATAGGCAAATCAACCCCGTCAAGAGATTCGTACCCGGCAAAGACCTCGGAAACCCGCTCCTCTTCAAAGATGGTCATGGGAATAACTGCAATCTGATCCCTGAACTCCTGACTCAGATTCTCCATCTTAGGTAGCGAAGCGATACTGGCCGTACAAGTAGGAGCCCAAAATTCCAGAATGACATATTTCCCCCGATAGTCATCCAATCGGAGCTTATCCGAGTCAAACTGCAATACCTCGGAGAATTCGATCCCCGAAGGAATCTGATCCCCAATGGTCAGGGTATCGGAGGAAGTGGAGAATGCTCCCCACTCCTCTTCTACCGTAGGTGAAGCAACTTTATTATTTGCGTAGATTGTGCTTATGGGAAGACATAGGTATCCCAGTAAGCAGATGAGTATTAGTTTTTTCATGCTTTTAGATTGTTATGCTGGATGACCGATGTCGGGTGTCCGATGTTTGTCACGCTGAGCGAAGTCGAAGCGGACTAGCACCTGTCTGTATGCGATGGAACGGGTAGAAAGTCTGAAAGCTCAAGTCTAAAATCTGAAACTAGAATCACGAACTTATACCATTAAATTCTAGACTCTAGGTTCTTGTCTCTTGGCTCTAACCAAGACATAATCCTTCCACCCTACCCCTTTCCGGTAGTCCAGCAATAATTAATAAGAAATCAATAAAGTAATGGAGCTATTGACCTGCTGCAGCAGATGATCTCCATTTTGTCGTCACTGCGAGGAGGAACGACGAAGCAGTCTCAAAGTGTGAAGTACAAACCTTCATAAGATTGCTTCGGCAACCCCTCTCTTTTCATCTAGGGGCTTTTCTCGCAATGACGAAATAATCGTCACTCTCTGATCTGTAAGGATCGTTCCGCCAAACATACAAAGCCCAATCGGAAGCAATCAGAGAGAAAAAGTGCCCTGATCCTTAGATCGGATTCTTGGGCTTCAAAGGATACAGGCGATCTACAGCGGCGATGCCGAGTTCCTCTGGTAATAGCTTACATGTAATAGGTAGAGAACACAATGACCCGCTTACCAACTGAGCATACCCTCCCAGCCTGTGGATCCTACAGGCTACTTTCTGCAACAGAAAAGGAAGTAAATCAATCATGCTCGTTTTCATTAAAAATGAAAAATGGTAAAACGAGTCTTTATGACGATAAAAATGGAGCACCATAGCCTGGGCGCCAATCTACCGCACTGCAGGTTCCGACGTCTTTAGGAACGGAATTACGATAGGGCCCAAGAGCTATAGTGCATACGAAAGTACGCATAATAATCCCTTGAGCATTAACCTACCGTCTCGTCCTAATACAAATTGTCGGAATTGCAGTCGAGACTCATTGATTAATGCCAAGTCGAAGGATTAAATCCTTCACTTTTTCTTAAGTGTCTAAATATAAATAAAGAAAGTAAGATCAAAAAATTTATGACCACTTTTTAGACTAATTATTTAACTCCATTTGGTCATGGACAATAAAGTTAACGAAGGACTTGACCAGATTTCAGCCCAAAGATTTAAAGAGTTTATAAAGTTCTTAGAACTCACACCAATTGGAATGGCTGGCTTTCTTAAAATTTCCACAGACCATATGTATTCTTTAAGAAAAGGGAGAAGATCAATCAGTGATTCAATTGCTGAATCTCTTGCTGATAAACTTGGTCTTACAAAAGCTGACGTTTTTAATTCAAATTTCAGGCTTCGAAAGACTGAAAAGGCTGTTGAACAAATGAATCAATTCATTGTCGCCAACAGCCACAACCCTAATTTTTTTGTAAATCTAAAAAACGAGAATAGCCTCACATTCAATATTCGTACAAAACTAGTTGAAAAAGGATACTTCGAATCCGAGAAACGAGTAAGCCAAGTAGTAAAAGAACTGGCGAGACTTCACATTAAAGTCAATAGTGAGAAAGCCACAAAAAGTCTTCTTTATCTGGTCGAAACTGGATATTTAACTTTCCAAAAGAAATCATTTATTAAAAAAAATGGCACTGAAAGCAAACTGCGTGTGAACCACTATTTTGAAACATAACTGAAATTTTAAAAAGATTATATTTCTTATTATGAACAGATATTAAAGGTATTTTATGACTGGTTAACTTTGATAATTTTCCATCGATCCAAATTTGGTTTACCAGCATAAAACTTATCATAACGAGACTTATGGATTGCAAAGCCTAGCAAGTGAGTAGCTCTTGAAAATCCAACATAAGTCATTTTTAGTGACTGTTTGATATATTCATGCTCAGTTGCAGCCAGCGAAATTCCCTGTAACTGATCTGCAACTCTGGAAGACTCATATTGTCCTTTGCCGCCTACGTTGATTTGGTAAAAGCTCTCCATATAAAGAGTACTAGTATGTGTTTGTCCCTTTACAGCGTGGACTGTTGCTACTTCGATATGGATTCCGTTTTTAACAAAGCAATTGTTTTTTTGTTCTGGGTCTGCTGCGAAAGCAACCGGCAGATATTTTTCAGCAATAAAGGCTTTTGATTTTTTAATGGTCTTGCCCAGTTTGGATACGACCTCGGTTGCGAGCTTAACAAAAGCGTTCAATGCTTCTTTTTTTTTCTGTTCTACATTCAGCGCAGTTATCTGGTAAAGCTGGAGCTTGAAATCACGGTAAAAATCATCATGTTGTTCTTTAATCCAATCAACCAGACTTCTTTTGGTAAATGAGCGGCCTGTCTCTGGATTTACAATTTCTTCCAATCTCAGAACCCTTAGTATCCCATTAAGTACACTCTTTCGGATCGAGGCTAGCTTGCCAGCATCCTCTTGATGAAAGTAAAGATAGGCTTCTAAGCATGGGTAATTGATTTTAAGTTTTATGTGGTCCCTAGAAAAACTACTATAGTAATGGTTAAGCTTGATCATATTGGCCTTGTCTCCAGGTTTTGCAGCTGTCCAAGCTACTGCCCTATGCACGTTATCACTGGCCAGTTTAATTTTCCCCACATCTACAAGCCTTTTTATCTCATCTGAAAAACAGGATATTACTTCACTAGCTGTATTATTTTCATAAACCAACATTACCGGTTTTATATCGACTACAGATCCATCAGGATTGGTCTTATTTCCAACCACAGTTATAGGACTCAGCGCAAGTGATTCTACGATACAGGCTGTGGCGGGATGTAGCCTGTGGCTTCCGTTTAGCTCCTTTACATTACGTTCCTCCCAAATGTCGAGCATCTCTGATTCAGAATTGAAGATGGCTTGGTTCTTATCACCAATACGCTGATAAGCGACTTCTGCAGCGTTTCCGAACAGGGTTTCAAGCAGATCATACTGATGCTTATCCATGTCCTGCATCTCATCGATGAAAACAAAACCGAATCGCTTTCTTAAGATATTGATAATCCCAGGAAATTTCTCGAGGTACTCTTGAGCAAGGATATAGGCATCATCAAAGCATAAAAAACCACTCTCACGAAGTCCTTTTTTAATGGCCAATATTTTTTGATAAGTACTTGATGTTTCTGGGAAAACAAATGGTTTATTTTCCAGTGCCAAGGTCAGCTTTCCGTCCTTTCCCAATCTATATTTATATAATAATTTTTTGCCGTCACTTCTATTATTAAGATATGCTGAAAGCTTGTAATCAGGAAAATGATTTTCATCGTAAATCTCATCATCAATACGCACCGGACGTCTGCGATACACTGATTTATAATAGGGCACTGCCAAAAATGCATCAACAAATCCCTGAATTGTACCAATAAAATTTGGATAGGCGAATAACCTTGGACAGATATGTCCAATTTTTTGCTTTATCTCATCGACCGCGGCATTGGTATGGGAAATAACTAATACTCCAGACCTATCGGCGAATGGAAGGTGCTGTTCCAGAGCGATGAGCTTGGCCAGCAATGCAGTTGTCTTTCCACTTCCAGGTACTGCATGAAGATCATGCGTAGACAAATCTTTAATAAAATTTATCCGTTCTTCATCAAAACTCTTTCCCTGAGGTAGCAGATGCTTTTCTGCTAACCTCACTTGGTTATCTGTGATCTCAATTTCCTGAGGCATGTTTGATAGCTTTAATTATATAATCTATTGCGTCACTTTTGCCATCAGCTTCATTTATTTCTTTTAAGGGCGATTCGGCTCTTTCAGGGTCTGTTTCCAGTAATTCGAGTAACGTTTTCGCTAAAAGATAGGCTATCTCAGTTTTATCAAGACTCTTGAGAATAAGTTTTTCTGCGAGTTTCTTCTCAAAATCAGTTGCCCAACCTGTTTTGCTGTGGACCCTTTCTGCCGTTTGTTTGAAAAGGGCAGTCATGCATATGGACTTAAACAGGCTATATTCTAGTGTCCAATCGCCAGAAATAAAATATTGTACATTATCTTCTGATTTATCTATTGCTGTCTTCTTTGCCACCGTTTCAGCCGATACTATGGCAACGTCTCTCTTCAGGTAGTCGTAGGTAGATTTGCCCTTTTCATCAAGGAAAGGCTTTCCAGCTTCATCAATTACCAGATTTTTTTCATAAGTCCTAATATCTACATCGGTAATAATGGCCACGGGTATCTGCATCAACGGAGCTACTTTTCTCTGGAATATCTTTGCAAAACGTAGATAAGCCGTACTGCCTACATTGATTATTGAAACTCCACATTCAGTAAGGTCGATTCCTATTGCCGAAGCGATGACAGGCACGAGGATTTCCTCTGCCCAACCTTCTACCAGAATTACACCTTTTGAGAAGAATAGATTTGCTTTTGTCGTATCAAGAAATATTTCCAAAAATTTATAATCATCCTTATTAAGCTTTGTGAAAGCATGCCCCAAGGGATATGCCATTCCTTTATGGCACATAATCAGATTCTCCAGCGATATCTTAGACCCTATATTTGGACTATGGGTGGTAAATATGAGCTGCATATCCTTAGAATGGGATTTCAAGGTTTCTACCACCTGAAGTTGGACCTGTGGATGGAGATGAGCCTCTATCTCTTCTACAAGTCCTAGACGCAGGCCGTCCCAGTTTCCCTTTTTTAAGTGTAAGAGTTCTGACGCTATACAAAGGAGGTTATGACTACCAAGTCCCAAGTTATAACCATCTTCAAAAAGTAGGCATAGGGACTCCAGTATGCTTTTAAGATCTGCTGAAGTCATCCTAAAGGCCGTATTTTTCTTAGAGAACTGGTTAAGATAAGTATCCATTACCTTTTTAACCTCTTTTCCCAAAAGGTCGCCAGCAGGAAGATCAGCGCCGGCAGCATCCTTACCCTTAAAATATTCAGTCACCTCTGTATTTAGCGTCTGCGCAAGACCGATTAACCGGTGTGTTTTTTTATCGCTGAAAGCTGCATGGGAATAGAGTATCTGTGAAAGGCGAGAATTACGCTTTGGGGAAAGCTCACTTTTGGCATCCCGAAGTGGCCTAAGATATGTTGTCCTGAGCATTTCTTTTGCCTCGGCGGTGAGTATATGTCCGGCATCATCTATACCACCCTTAATATCGGCGGGTATAATCTTTCCATCTCTTCTGGAAATATCGTAGTAAACTGTAAGATATGGCTTTCCTGTAGCACCCTCTGTAACCCAGTCGAGCCATTCAGTAAAGTGCTTGGCCTCCTTATCGCTCATTCCTTTAAAGCGACATTCTATTCTCAAGCGGTGGGAATCATTAAAAAAATCTTCGTCTTCAATTTTTATCCATTCGCCACTATGGGTTTTTAGCAACATTTTAATTGCATCGATAATGGCAGTTTTACCAGAATCATTTTCGCCGATTAGCACATTAATGCCATCATTGAAATTAAGGGATAGATTGGGTTTAGAGCGGTCGAAGGATCCATCGGTACCGAAGATCCTAAAGTTCCATAATTTAAGGTTTGTCAAGAACATCTTAAGACAATTGAATTAATATCTAAAATAATTTATATAATAACCTACGAATAAGTGCTATTCAAATTTTTATATCATAGCAGTCATTTAAAGATCACTCTTCCGCATCCACTCTTATATAATATTGGTTAACTATATTGAGTTCGTGATCAAAATTGTTTTCCTTCAATAACTTCATAAATGCTACTCCATTACATATACTACTATCCATGCGAGAGGGAATTTGGCTTGATTTTAAAGAAGCTTCTATAAAATCATTGCATTCCGAATGATACTCCCCAGTGGTAATGAATATCGCTTTGATTAAATGTGACTCCAAAATCATGTCATCTTTATAATAATCTTTGGCTAAAGGAATAGAACCACGAAAAAAATATCGGAGGGTGCCTTTGGTCTTAGAATCTCCTAAGCGTATGTAAGAATTACCTGCATACCCTTTCAACTCTACCAATATTAATTCCTTAGGATTTGAGGAAACTATTATATAGTCAAATTCTCTTGTCATTTTCTTATCAGGATGCTTCAGTAGCTTACTTGGAAAAATTTGAGAATTTGGATAAATGCTTTCCAATATCGGCCTCATCAATGCTTCGAACAATATTCCCCTTAAATTTTTCAGTTTCGCTTTTTGGCCGCTTACATCGATCTTCTTTAATGCAGCTTCAACTCCATCAGCCAAGCTAGTATTAATCGAAGTTTGAGTAGCCTTAATATCTACAAGCAGTCTATTAATATTACTACCGTATATCTTAGCCAAGCTAAAAATTAGAAACCCTAGTTTCTTTGCAACATTGATCGTATGATCATCACTCTTATTATAAATAATTACTGGTATACTTCTTCTTTTTTCACCTTTAACTGAATTGTTATTTATTTGAATTCTTGCAATAAACCCATTTAGATCGTTTAAGGAATAATCACGATAAATAACAATATCCAACACTACTAGCGTTTGTTTTTGGATCGTATTAGATTCAGAGGCAGTTCTTAAATTGACACCACTAATCTTTGAATAAGCAAATGCATCCCAAAATAAATTGTTATGTTCTACGCCAAATCCGGGGTTTGAAGCTGATCTAAAATTTCCATAAGTAGCAATAATATTTGCGTCTAAAAGCCAACCCATTAAGTCAGCATTAAACACCGTGTCCAGTTGAATATTTTCGCGATGACGTAGCATTTTGAGCTTATAATCTTCCTCGTCTTCACACCGATTCAGGATATAATTTATTCCAAATTCATCGCTACGTTCCACCACAAATCGGAGTTTTCCTAAATCGATGATTATGTCCTTCAAAAAACTCACTTTTGAATTTGCGCTTTCATCGGGCGATGATGTGATCTTTAAACCCTCATAAAAACTTATTGCGCCTCCAGTTATATCGAGGAGCTGCAAAAGTCTGTAGACTGGTGGCCGTCTCTCTTTTAAAAGTTCCTTTATTTCTTCTCTACTCGGTATAAATTGTGGGTCGTAGTAATAAAATTGACCATAACCAAAAGTTAGAGGTTTAGTAGACCCTATTACATTTGATTCAGCTTTTCGTTGAATTAATTTTCTTGAATTATCTGGTGTAATATTAAAGGTTCTTATTAACAAATCATTCAAGTCATTGGCTAGCATTCCTCTCACCTTTTTAAATGTATCTCCAAAAAAAGTATCATATTTCCCCATAGGATTGATAAAATGTCACAGTGCCCTTATTATATTATTCTCTTCTTCTTTAAGCTACTAAAAATAAAAAACATAATAAATCATTTTTTTTTACAAATCATTGATTATCAGGTATTTACATACACATCTGTTTTCACAATTAATATTTAACTAATATTATTATATTCAAAAATGTCCTTACAGTCAAAAATAAAATAATTTGCTGCTGATCGTATGCAATTCGCCAAATTTTCTACCTAACCTCTTTCTCTCTTCCCAATACACCGCGCTATCAGGAAAGGATCTTTAGGAGAAGGCGATCGTTTTGTACTATCATCGAGATATAAGAATCAAATGGTGTTTGGTGGATTCAGGATTTAAGCCCAGAAGAATGGTGTAAACGCTGGCTTTGTCTTCAGGTGATAAAGAACTGTCGTAAGAACAGGAAAAAAATAATACGAGAACATACCCTGTACTGGGTATTTTTTAGATAATCGGAAGGAAAATTCAAGATTTTTGGTTTGAATAGCCAAAGAATTGGTAAGCTTTTGCCGAAGGATGAGCGGAATTCATTTAAGTTAAATAATTGTGTTTTTAATATCCTCCCTCGTCGATCCATTGTAAAGAGAGTTAATTCTAGGAGAAATCTCTTTTAGTTTCTTTAAACTAAGTTTGCTCTTAAGGACAGTTCGCCACTTAGCATACCTCAGATTTTTCTTGTTTGTAAGAAAAATACCCAGCCGAATAAATAATAGCTCAAGGTTCATATAAAGCGCAACGCAGTAAGCAAATGGAATAAAGCT
The DNA here is from genome assembly GCF_039969895.1 of Algoriphagus sp. Taxonomy (GTDB): domain Bacteria; phylum Bacteroidota; class Bacteroidia; order Cytophagales; family Cyclobacteriaceae; genus Algoriphagus. The sequence goes on along the minus strand of NZ_JBDVMZ010000021.1, from coordinate 165,202 downwards.
TATCGATAAGATGATTGGCAGAAGAAAGGACTTAAGGTTTGGATTGGTAGCAAAACCTCTGAAATCAGCCAATATACGTTGAAGTGAAATTCCAAGCATGGCAAATCCGAAAACAACCAAAACCCAATCAACTAATGACTTTACTTTCTGTGATTGTTCCTCCCTGCCAGCAACTACTTGGATCATCGTAAGGAATAAAATAATGGGTAGGAGTAGTAGTTCAGTTATCAATCCAAATTGATGAAGATTTACAACGAACTCTAGGATCAAAACTAATTTCAAATTATCCCAAAGTATGTTCTTGAAGAAGTCTTTTTCTTTATCTGCTTTGGTAAGACTGATAATAACTAGAACTCCCGAGCCTATGAACCAATATATAGAATCTTTTAAAAGTGAAAAATTCCAAATTTTAAGTTGGTGTAACAGAAAAATTATGAAACTGGAATAAAGAAATGCCAATAAGATGACAAACAGAATACGAGAAGCGAAGAAGGCTTTTACCACATTACCAAACAACATTCGAGTTTTCGTATTAAATTGGAGGCTTAGGATAATTAAAAATATCCAAATGATTGCAGCTAGTTCTCTATTGCTGATTATAACTTGAAGTTCATGAATGTTAAGACTCAAAGTAAATCATATTTTGTTTTACTGATACAGAGAATGACTTGTCAATATTTACAAATTATCTCTAACTCGTGATGCTTTACTACTTCTGATAGCCTCCTCAATTTCTGACTTTGACCTAAAATCGCCTGCAATGTTAATAACTGTAGGCAAGGTTGGGAGCCTCAAATCGAAATGCCTTTTTTCTTCAAATTTGAAATAACTAAAATGAGTTATATTGGTTAATCTATGATCAATATCTTCTTTATCGACTGGACTTGTAAGTAGAAATCCAAATGGCGGAAATGCGATTTCTGTGATCATTATTGGTTTTGGACCTTTGTTGAAATTACCAATGTATGATTCAGAGATGTATCTTAAATTCTCATCTATTTTGAAATAGGCCCAAATTTTATATTCATCTGGCAAAGGATAACTTCTTTTATCCAAAACAAACTTAACCAGCTTCGAATGCCTCTTTCTGAAATCCGAATCATTTATAGCAAAAAACATCGTTATTATCTGCTTAGAAATCTTTAGAGGGTATAATTCATTTGGGATATAAAGAGAGGTTTTCCCTTTAGCTCTTTTTAAAATGTCCATGCTATAATGACACCAGTCCGAGAATGAACCTGCATACCAGCCTCCTGTATTATTATTACATTTACCGCATAATGTTGAGAATGTTACACCACCTTGGTAAATCCTCTTAGTATTGGGAAGAATAAGAGGATTATCAGCCCACTGATTGTCTGTATAGAGATATTGTGTCCATCTACCTTTATTAAAAGCACTTCTAGGAGGAACGTGTTCTTTGCTTAATTCTGAATAATCTCCACATATATTGCAAATTCCCATTTTACTGCTCACCCTTCCCTCCTTTCACTAAGATTTGTGCGGGTAAAGTTCGGAAATCCAGGGCTCTAGCTTTTTGCTCCATGATCATAAAACATCTTACAAAGAATGATACTTTGGTAGCTGTTATCATTTTCCTATCAATCTCGAAAACTGTTGACGATTTAAGAATTGTATTCACTTGCCCGGCTTATGCTTATGTGGCTTCAATGAAGGGATATTTCCAGGAGTTTTCTTGTTATCATGCTGTCTACGATCTGGCTGACCGGTTGACTTGGCAATTCTCTTTGGTCCTGGCTTGATTCCGTTTCTGGTTTTCATGCTCGTTTTGCTTAAAGTTATAACACAATAAATCTATCCATTACCATCAGGAATAACTAGTTGAAAAATCGAATTTGACGCAAAATGTCAGGAATTATTAAAATACTTCAAGTTGTTTCCAATCAAGGCTTTTCAGGCAATTCACTTTCTCTACTCTTTCCTAATCTTTCAAGTTTCCCAGATCCAAATTTGTTCCGAACCCCACCTATTGAATCTAATTCAACAAGCGAGATTTTGCTCAAAATTAATACCCTCCGATTTTGTCCTTTCTGGAGCCAACAGAAATCCGTCTTTTGAAACAAAATCAAAAACACTCATGATAAGCTAGAATCAATGATTTTCAATGTCCTCTGACTTGTAAACATTGTGTCCTAACCTTACTCAGAAGTTTGATTTATGTTTCAGGCAAATTTAGGAGAAATGGAAAAGAGAATCATTTTAGGAATTTTAAGCTACCTTATAGGAGGGGTTGAAGCACCTTTAGTCATATCACTTATTCTCCTTTTCATAAAACTTCTATATCCATTCTATGAAACCTGGAAGAATAATGACACTAAGCTTAAAGAAATAAAATCCAAAGAACGCATTGAGAAAATGAAGTTGAAAGCCGATAGAAAAAAGAGGAAATCTGCCAACTAAACTCCGGAACCTAATATCTCAAAGCATCTATACTCGTCCTTCCAAATTATCACAAAACACCTTTATCGTGCATCAATGTTTTTGAAAGATTTCGATTAAAACAACATTTTGAAGCCTTCCTATTTAGCACTTTGAAACCTCACTCCTTTTCACTCTACTATTAAAATCAGCTTAGGTGAACACATACCCCTCAGGGAGTATATCTATCCTACCTCCTATGTAATCAGTAATTTTCACAAGCTCTTCACACCATAAAAAATATAAAAATGTCCAATTTTTTAATTAAAAAAGTGGACAATTTAACATTGACTCTAAAAATAAAAAATTATTCAAACTAAGCCATCATCCGCTCCAACTTCTCCTTCCATTTTTCCCAATCAGGCATATAACGGGATTGAAGTCTGAAAAAAGCAGGAGAATGGTCCGGGTGAACCAAATGGCATAGCTCATGAATAATGACATATTCTATGCATCCTTTGGGTGCTTTGATCAACTCAGGATTTAGTATTATTTTTCCTTTTGGAGTGCAGCTTCCCCATCTCAAAGCCATATCTCGTATGACCACTGAATCTGGAGCCACACCTTCTGATCTAAATTTTAGAATTAACTCAGAAGCAATTTTCTCAAATTTCTTCCGAGCTAGTTGTAGATACCAAGCCTTCATCAATTCCTTCACTTTACCACGATCTGTAGTCTCTACACGAATTTCTCCATGAAGTAACTTCACCGAATCCTGACTTGCCTCTTCTATCATCAATCGGTACTGCCTTCCCAGATATAGATGAGTCTCTCCGCTTACATAGTTACGCTCTGTTAGTCTCGGCTGGAATGACAAAAAGAAACTCTGCTGCTTGATAATCCATGCAGCACGTTTTTGCAAAACCTGTTTGATCTTTTCTCTGTTGGCAGAGGCAGGTGCTTTGACCAAGACTTCGGAGGTAGGTGTGACAGTTATTCCCAAGGTTTTCCGATCCGAAAAACTCACTTCATAATCGATCACCCTAGAACCAAACTGAATTGAATCTTTCATGATCGATAGCGTTTTTTGGCAACGGCCAAGATTCTTTCAGCCAAGGAATCGATCTCTGAGTAGGAAATCTCCCTCGCATGTTTATCACGGACTTCATCTATCAGGTAGTCCCCTATCTCGATAATAAGTTTACCGGTAATCTCTCTTTTGGACTCCCACTCCACAATAGGACTCTGCCCCTGACCAAACACCTCCGCTTTTATAAGCTGATTTATTTTCAATGCAGAAGTTTCGCAGATAGACTTTAGCGCATCGGTGTTGGAAATCTTTTCATCCAAAAACTCCTTGGTCAATCCATAAAAAGCAGCTGCCACCGACTCGTCCTTAAGCAGCTCGGGAATGTCCGAATCTGTATGATTGAGCACCGCATCCATGACATTTTTTGTCTTTTGAAGATATTGGGTTTCCGAAATCCTCCTCGCCTCATAATCGGCAATTGTTTGGGATAAGAGTTGAGAAAACTTCTTATAAAAAGCGGGATCTTCATCCATCTTTTCGGAGATATATTTGGCTGTCCGGCTTGCGATTTTATCTGCTTTCGCCGCCTCTCCCACCGTCTTCTCAACTTCACTAGCAAAACTGTCTTTGTCAAAAATATTGACCAAATCAGTAATGGGCTCTACCTCCTCTGCAGTCACATGAGTATCCAGCAGTTTTTGAATCTGCTCTTCATATCGACTGTAATCTATCCGGTCAGAAAACCTGGCAACAACTGCGACACGTAGCTTCATAAAAAAAAGCAGATCGGATTTGTACCGATCGATTTCCTTTGGGTCAGTTCTCTCATGAAAGGAAATGGTCGAAAGAGCAAGTTTCAAACTTTTACCGTAAGAAGTGAGCTTGTCATAAAAAATCACCCTAACTGACTCGTCACGCAAGATAAGCTGATAAGCCTCCGCATCCCTTGTGTTTTTTACACTTTTAAAAATATCCCAAAGTTCAGAATGCCTCTGCGGAAGTCGGTTGATCTCTACCTCTATATTCACCAGTGTTCCTTCCATATCGAGCTCATCAAACTCCTGAAAAGCAGCATACATCTTCAATGCATCGTCCAAATTTTCAATGACTCCATAATAGTCTATCACAAATCCGAAATCTTTACCTTCTTCTACTCGATTCACCCGGGCAATAGCCTGGAGCAGTTTGTGATCTTTGAGATTTCTGGTCAAATAAAGAACCGTGTTTTTGGGTTCATCAAAGCCCGTCAACAACTTATCTACGACAATAATAATTTCTGGATCAGGCAGGTTTTGAAAGCGACTGATCACTTGGCTCTCGTACTTTTTGGCAGATCCATGCTCCTGCATCATCTTTTTCCAAAACCTCTGCACTTTGTCACTGCTTTGCTCATAGGCATTGTCTTCTCCTTCCCGATCATCAATGGGTGAAATCAAAACTTCAGAGCTTACCAGTCCTATTTCATCTAAGATCTCTTTGTATTTGATAGCACTTAGCTTTTTGTCGCAGACCAACATACCTTTAAACCCTGTTCCTTGCCAATTGTCCCTAAAGTGTCTACTGATATCCCAGCAGGTCACATAAATTCTTTGCTCAGCAGAGTTGATCTGGTCAGCACGGCTAAATTTCCGCTTGAAATCAGCCTTTTCCCTATCATTAAAAGGTTCCGAAACCATATCAAAAAATCTATCTAGAGGGCCTGAATTCACTTTTAGATATGGCAATCTCCCCTCATACAAGAGTGGGACGACCGCCCCATCTTTCACGGCTTCATCTACAGTGTAGGCATCGATCATTCCCCCAAATTTGGCAGCTGTACTCTTCTCTTTCTTGAAAAGAGGAGTACCTGTCATCGCAATAAAACATGCATTTGGCAGGGTCTTTTGCATTTCGATATTGAAGGTTCCATGCTGGGTCCGATGTCCTTCGTCTATCAAAACAAAAATATTCGGATTTTCCAGCGGCTTTTGAATCTTCTTTACCGCAGCGGTGAATTTGTTGATTATCGTAGTGACTACAGCATCACTTGGACTTTCGAGCAAATGTACCAGTTGCGTTCCAGTCGAAGCATTATTGACTGCCATCCCACATTTTCGAAACGTACTGGTAATTTGTCTGTCCAGATCCGTCCGATCCGTTACCAAAATGATTTTTGGATTCAAAATGCTTTTTTCCATGGCAATCGCCTGCGCCATCATGACCATCGTAAGAGATTTACCACTTCCCTGTGTATGCCAAATCACCCCACCTTCTCGTCGATCCCTACCTTTTGCATCTTTTACTAAAACCTTAAGACGTGCCAATGTCTTCTTGACTGCAAAGTACTGCTGATATCGGGTGACCTTCTTCGTACCACCATCAAACAGAATAAAGTTGTATATCAAATCAAGAAGCCTCTCCGGTCGGCATAGATTGAATAAAAACGCATCTTGCGCCGTAAATTGTACTTCTTCCTTCTCCAAGTCTTCAAAATATCGCTTGACATAGGAAAAGCGATCCGAAAACAGTTTCTGGTGTGCGGTAGGCTCTAGTTTCTCTTTTTTGATTACCCTTAATTGATCCTCATATTCCTTCCTTTTCAAATCGGATGAAATCTTTTCTTTCCACTGCGCCCAAAATTTCAACGGAGTACCATTGGTAGCATAGCTTGTTTCTTGGTTTGCCAATGATACCAGCAGCTGGGCATACACATAAAAATTTCTAATCCCGTCCTCCTGCTGATTTCTCAAATGTTGGGAGATAGCCTGCTTGATCGGCTCCTTCATGTCCGGTCGCTTACACTCTAGGATCACAATGGGAATTCCGTTGATAAAAATCACTAGATCCGGAATGTAATGATCTTTGCCGTTGCTACGTAAGACTTTGAATTCTTCTGAAACCTGAAACTTATTGTTTTGGGGATTTTCCCAATCGATGTACTGTAGGGTAAAACTTTTCCGATCTCCATCCACAGTCTGCTCCACGGCCATTCCCAAAGTCAGCAGGTTATAGATTATTTCGGTGGAATGGATATAGCCTTCGTTCAAAGGAATCTCCTGAAGTTTTCGGATTCCGTTTTCAATATTTGCTTCGCTTATGTAAGTGTTACGACTGGAACTGACTTTCTTTTCAGAATTAATCAAACGAAGTTGCTTTCGAAGTACCTCTTCCAGCAAAACCTGGGTAGTTTTTCCTCCACGCAGTTTCATTGCTTCCTCTTCCGGCAGGTACTCAAACCCAAGTTTGCAGAGCCATTGTATTGCAGGAATCTGTGAAATATGATCTTCTTTGAAACTGGGTGTATCCATATGGCTTGTTAAAAAAGGTTAAAATCTGAGCTGTTTTCTTCTCTAATTAGACTGATTTTAAACAAAAACTGTGAAATTATTGTGTAATTCATGTGAAATGATCAAGTTTGCATTGTCATCGCCCAAAGGGTGAAAGACCTGGTTGCCCGCAGATCCGTAAATGCGGACCGCATTCATCGAAATGCGGTTTTCTTTTTTATAGCCCATGGTAATCCCTATACCTTTTTAAATAGGTTCTTCTTTCCAATACATCCACTTTAAAACCAGTGACTACTAACAAGTCACTTCCGATTGGTTTCAAAACCACCATAAAATCAGCTTCTTGAAACCAGAAGTGCTTTTTCAATACTCCCTTATTATCTGTGAATTCATAATACTTAATTCTAGGATCTTCAAAATGAAGTAAAATGGGTTTTATCCAATGGAGGCAATTTGTCCTAGCCGGGTCAAACATCCTTTGTCCTTTCATTTTGCTTTCCCTGGTAATCAGGTGCACAAACGTCTCTGGATACCCTCTAAATTCCCGATTGAAAGATGGTTTATCCACGACTTTCACTCTTCTACCGTCTATCTCAAATGGCTCATCAATAAAATCATTTTGAAAAATTTTCAGTAAAACGTCAAGCTGGTCTTTGGTAAGTTCTTCATATCCCAAGTCATCAAATAATTCTTCCAGGTCATCTAAATCCAACATCACTTCAAATTCTTGGGTTGATGATCAAAAATATTGAACTTCTCCTCCCAAGGCTCTGTCCCTTCATCCAATGAATAACCTGACTTATTCTCCAAATAATCAATTATTTCCTTTTTCACCTGCGACGCGCCTTTTTTAAGATGCTCCCCTCTTGCCTTGTAGGTAATAGCACCAATAAAAAGGTCAGTTAGCTGCATCAACTCATTCTCATCGGAATGGATGTGTTGAAAATGAGTAAATGGAGAGTTTCCAGCATATTTGTTGACAAAGACCCGTTCTATTTGTTCTAGCTGCTCCCGTCCCCTGGTATCTTTAATATCCATAAAAACGCGATACTCATTTTGCCGGGGTGGATTTGTCATGGAATTCAAGACAAAATAAACCAGCTTGTAATAGTAGCTGTTATGATCTCCTTTGTTGAAATCCTCATGATGCAATCGATCCTTATACTTCATCAGGAGGCATCTGAAAAATATCGGCTGATCAAAGAAGAAATCTATCAATGTGCGGTACATCGGCATTCTGGAAATAGACAGCTTATTCCACTTGATCTCAGTAGGTGATTTATAATGCAGCTTGATGGATTTGATTCCCGCCTTGATGTCTTCGTAATCTGTCGCCTCAATCTTCAGATAACCGATACACATAACAGGAAATCCATCATTTTCCAGATGGCAGCTTTCGTCTATGTAGATGTTTTTAATGCTCATATTCCAAAGACAGCTTTTACTTTTGTTTGGCTAATTTTTCAAATTCACTTTCTGATAGACAACATTCTATCACAACCTTTCCACTTCCACAAAAACAAGTATCCTTTTTACTTAAATAGGTTTTCCTTACGATAAAATCACCTGATTCACCATCTTCAAACTCTACTTTTTCTCCTTGTGATGCTCTGATAAATTTGTCCATTTGAGATTTAGCATACTCACGTTCTTCCATCGAAAGCTCCCTACTCTTGAAGTTAGAAAGCGGATAATTCAAATATCTCTTCCAAATCTGAAATGTTAACGAAGCCTCATTAATTGGAGGTATGGAAGCAAATTTCCTTTTTTCCTCCAATTCCTTCTTATCAATAAACTCTACTATATTTCTTAAATCAATTTTTAAATCTTCCCCAATGACAAACATTTGATCCTTTCTAATAATCAATGGAACCAGCTGCTTGTGAATTTTATCATTCGATGTAAACACATTACAGAATGGAAGATAAAAAAGGTATTCCAGATCCACTTTATTCGTAGGTCTAACACCGATTAATTCGTTCTTTAAACCAAACAAAAACAATAAATCAACCTTCAAACAATGGATTGAATAGGGTAAGTAATTACGTAAAATTGGCTTTTCGGCTAAAACCCAACTATTAAAGAGTTTTACACCATCAATATCACCTCTACTGTAAAAATCAATAATGTGAGCTAAAAGCTGGTCTTGGAAGTTTGGGTTGGAAATTATTTCATCAACATATAAATCTAAATCTTTCAAAGATTTTAGTTTAGGGATGGTTAAGTTTTTAAGAATCTTTTGAAGATTTTTAAGGACATCTTCTTGAGTAGTTGTATCCCTCCAAATTTTGGATAACATGTGGTCTGCCTCAGAAAAACGACCATCTTTCCATTTGTGAATAGCAACTTCCTCTTCAGTCTCCTTAACAATGAAGCCTTTGCTTCCATCCTCTGCTTGAACCAATTTCTCCATTTGTAAGAATGGTCTTCCATCGAGCGGAATCTCACCTCCAGTTAGTTCAACATGAATTAGACTTTTATAATAACCATTTACCACACTTTGCATAGGAAAAAGCTTTTTTGAAAAATCACTTACAATTTCAACAGCAGATCTTTTCTCTGGATCAAAGTCCTTTTTAAGATCACCCAAGATTTCCATTACTAAAACAGGCGCAATATTATGCTTATAATAGCGACTAAGTTTTTCTAGCTCAGTAAAGCTTAACGATTGAAATGTAGACTTATCGACAATTATTGTTATCATGTTTATTAGCTCGATTCAGAGTTTTAAATATTTTTCATCTAAGCTATTTAATTCAAGCATTGCCATGTATTAAATCTGAAATTTCTACAGCAATCTCCTCTACTGTGAATAATGATGTGTTTCTAGCAACTCTATCCGCTATGGAAGGTGAAAAATCCATAACTTCCTTTTTGGTTATTTCATGCCATATAGGAAGAAGAACCTGCTCACCACTTACCATCCGTGTGATAATCCCATCAAGCTCATAATTTGTCCATCCTTTTTTTATAAAATTTCTCGATAAAACCACTATTCCAAACCTGCTTTTTGCTAAACCTTTGTCTATTTTCTGCCTTAAGCTATCACCTATTTTTAATTCAAAATCATCATACCAGACTTTCAATCCAGCATCGCGTAAAGCAAACGCTAAGGGTTTAACCACAGAATCCTTGTCGTCCGAGGCATGGGAAATAAAAACATCAAATTCCCTTTCATCATCCTCAACAATACCAAAAGGAGTTTCATTTCTGCCCTGAACTAATGATGGAACACTAGACAAAGGAGTTTCTTGATAAGTAGGAAGGGCAGATGGGAGTACTTTTACGCTAGCATTTGTCGTTCCTCTTAATCCCTTCATATCTACCGTCACGTACCAATGTCCCGAATTTGGAACACCTAGAACTACTGGAGATCTTTTAATAAGCCCACCAACGTATCTATAACTACGCCCACTTTTATAATTCGAGTAATTAGAACTATCCATTAAACAAACATTCGCAGCATTTCCAGAAAGAGTAACCTGAACTCTTTCTCCTCTTTTCAATTGCTTGAGATCATAAACTAAATATTTCATAAAATCTAAATTTTAACCCTCACATTCCCTGTCATCAACTTCTGCATCATCCCCTTTTTCTGCTCCCGCAGCTTTTCCGCTTTGGTCTTAAGCAGGTTGATTTCAAAATCTGCTGTTTGAAGGACTTGGGCAATGGCAGTTTGTTCTTTCATTTCAGGGATAGATATTTTCAAGGAAAAGAAATCTGATTGAGTCACGTTAAGCAATCCATGAGCCCTTCCGCCTTCATGCGCTATTTTGACTAGGCCTTTATCTAAAAGGTTCGCATTAAAAAACTGCTCAAAAAAGTCGGGGTCTGCACTTCCTTCATTTTTAATCCCAAAACATATGTAAAGTGTAGTCACAACCGCTTTATCGAAATCGTTCAGTCTTTTAGTTGCGCCCCAAGGATAACCATTAGAATAGCTTTTATTGTAACAAAACTCTCCTCTGTACACTAAAAAATAATTATCAAGGATCTCACTTGCTATATTTTTTTTAAAAAAATCCTTTTGCTTAACAAATCCTCTTTGAGCAGAAATAGTTACAACATTTGAATTACGCTCTTCATTTTTTCGAGTAACTCTATTAAATAAATCTAAAAGTTGAAACTCCCTCCACTCCCCACTAAACCCCTTCAACCGTTTCTTACCATTCAGCAGATTCTGCATCAGCCATTTCTTTCGAAGTTCCTTTTGGGCTATCAGTTTCTCGAAGGTTTGGATCACTTGATCAATAGCTCCTAAGATTTCAGCAATCTTCTTTTGCTCGACAAGTGGAGGGAGAAGGATTGGTGTTTCTTTGACCTGGGAAGAATTTATGGATGCAATACCAGTTGTTTGTTTAGCCGAATTAAGAAAGTAAGTTTTCGCTTTATGGCTTTGCAAGTAATTGAAAAGGTACCACGGATTCAATTTTGAGTTAGATGCCCGAATCCTGAACACATGGTTCTGAAATACCGGCTTTGAAATCTGTCCCTCCCAAATACATCCTCTTCCGAGCTTATCCGGATCGCCACCTTCTGTAATGAGAATGTCATTTTCCAAAATGGAATACCTTTCCAAATCAGAGGTAGGTATCTCGATTTCCTTAATTTCCGAAAGATCAAAATATCCATCTTTCACATTTGCAACTCTCAAATAAGGATGAAAAACCGTATTGACGTTTTTATATATTTTCCCCTTTGATAACCCCTGTTGAATCCCAGACAAAGAACCTAAGCACTCCAATTCCCAACCAGTGGGAACCTCAAACTCCAAACCTGCTTTTTTTACTTTATCGCTCACCATTAGCCTCCGTATACCTTTAAGTAATCTCCATTAATTTTATCAAATAGCATCTGGATCATTCTTTCCATTTCACGCATAGACAACTGGCTCTCCAGCTTAAATACTTCTTTGTCCACATGGATCACCCAAGCAGAAACTAAATCCATTTGATCTTCAAGTTCAAAAAATTGCTTTTTAATAATAATGTTGGTTTGAGCTCCCCAGATCTGATGGTCACCCCTCACTTCTCTAACTAGATGGTATTTGATTCCAGATTCAAAATCATCTGCTCCATATTGCTCAATCTGATCCTTAAAAAAGTTCATGCCCGTGGACAAATCAACACTTTCTAAATTCTTTCTTTTGGTAAAAAAAGTATATTTGATGTCTTGCTCCCGGATTCCATAGGTTTCAATCAAACGAGTCTCCAACATCACCAAAACAGATTCCATGTCCTCATGAATCCACTTTTTCGCCGCATTGTCTCTTGTCTCAGGTAAATAAAGATCACCTTTTACCTTAAAACTCCCATCAGGTAAAAGCCAGCATTCCAGCCATTCAAGACCTTCATCAGAATTCAGCTTTTTGCCTATAGTCTTTCTTTCTTCCTCATACACTCTTTCCCAATAATCCCACTCCTCTCCCGGCACCTCAATCAATGCAATCTCCCGATAAGGCATATCCAAATATTCCGAAAAATTCTCATTGATTCGAATGATATCGTCCACTTTCAGACTATTGAGGCAATCCCCACTTGAAATTATATTTTCAATTTCAGTGAGTTCCTGTAAAATATATGACTCAAGCTGTTCATCAGGAAAGGCAGAAATTTGTTCCAAAAAAATCTTCCCTTCTTCAACGAGATTTTCCTCAAGTGAATTAAGATCAGGATTCTGTTTATGTTGAAATAAATGATTCTCTTCTAATTCCGATCCTAAAAAATAGAATTTCAGTAACTCTAAATCTGAAGGTTTTAGCTTCTGAACAAAGTCCTTAATAATTTTTCTAACTGGAATCAATTCATCAACAGGAAAATCCCCAAAATCAACTACTCTTCTATAAATACTTCCAGCCATACCCGAAATCATTGGAAACTTCACTCCATCCTCTACATACCAATCAACGATAAGTCGGCGAAATAAGGGCACCAAAATCAATCTGGCCTGTTTGTTAATCGCAAATGTCCATGCCGCTCTCATTGGCACTTGATGGGGAGTCCGAACCCCAGACTTGAGTCTAATATGGTGAAATTGGCTCATCCTTTATCCTTTTAGCAACTCATTTAGGTATTCGTCCATCTTAGCCTGAACAATCTTCAGTTCTCCTTCCAACTTTTTAATCTCCTGTTGGACTGCCTGGATATCCACTTCAGGTTCCTCCTCAAATGTGTCCACATATCGTGGAATATTCAGGTTAAAGTCATTCTCCTTGATCTCCTCAAATGTGGCCACATAGCTGAATTTATCCTCTACCACACCAGGCTGGGATTTACCTTCATTAAAATTCCGGTAGGTATCTACAATATGCTTGATATCCGAATCCCGAAGCTTATTTTGATTTTTGGCAGCAGCATAATGTTGAGAAGCATCTATGAATAAGACGCTCTTACCCTGCTGTTTATCCCGGTTGAAAATCAGGATTGCTGCTGGAATACCCGTTCCAAAAAATAAGTTTGCCGGAAGACCGATCACTGCTTCCAGCAGATTCTCCTCAATGGTTTTCTGTCTTATACGTCCTTCAGAACTGCCTCGAAAAAGTACTCCATGAGGAACAACCACTCCAACCTTCCCCTTTCCCTCATAGGTCGTTTCGATCATATGGGTGATAAATGCCCAATCGCCTTTACTCTTAGGTGGCACCCCTCTCCAAAAACGATTATATAGATCCGTTTCAGGATCCCAAGTTACCGTAGTTATTTCTCCATCTTTATCCTCGATTTTCCCCCATTTATCCAAGGAGAAAGGTGGATTAGCAACCACAGTATCAAACTTCATCAGAGAATCCCCTTCTTTCAGTTTAGGATTCCGTATGGTGTCTCCCCATCTGATGGTAGCATTATCAAATCCGTGCAAAAACATATTCATTACCGCCAAAGCCCAGGTACTACCATTAGCTTCCTGACCGTAGAGCGAGAAATTAGACGAACCAACCTCCTGACCTGCCTTGATCAGCAAGGATCCAGATCCACATGTAGGATCACATATCCTTGAACCTGGAGCTGATTTAGTCAACTTAGCCAACAAAGTGGAGACTTCACTTGGTGTAAAGAACTCACCCGCCTTCTTTCCTGCATCGGAAGCAAAGTTGGAAATCAAGTACTCATAAGCTCCCCCAATGATATCTACCCCAGAAAGATGAGATGGCCTCAAATCCAACTCAGGCTTATTGAAGTCCAAAAGTAGATTTTTGAGTCGGTTGTTTTTATCCTTTGGCTCTCCCAATACACTGCTATTGAAGCTGATATTTTTAAAAATCCCTGCTCCATCTTCACTATACAGCTTTTGGCGATTGGCTTCTTCCAGGTCCACAAGGGCAATATCTATCAACTCTCCAATATTTACCGCATTTCTGTTGGCATACAAATACTTAAAATGGCTATGCTCCGGAACAATAAATCGCTCGTGACGCATGGCTCGCTTTGCACGCTCTTGGTCTCCGTGATATTTTTTTAAGTATTCCTCTTCTGTGTCATCATTCACATCACTCAGGTATTTGACAAAAAGCATGGTCAACACATAATCCTTATAGACACTGGGGTCAATGCTTCCACGGAACGTATCACAGGCTCTCCAGACCGCGTCGTTGATGTCTTTTTGCGTTATTATTTTACTCATATTGCTGTATAATAGTATTTAAATCCTGCTCAAAACTCAGCTTCTTTAATCGCTCTATCTTTGAAACTAGATCATTTTCTTCTTTTTTTAATTTACTTAATGCGACCAACTTCTGCTGGATTCCCCTTGGCATCATCACAATTTCAAATTCCTCCAATTGCATTTTACTTATTGAGGGAATCGAAGTCCCTTTAGCGACTCCTTTCAAATATTCCTGACTAGGCCTTGAATTAATAATCAAGGCTACATACTCAGGATCTACTGTTTTCTCCCAAATAGAAATAATCAAAAATGATGTGGAAGCTATCGCAGGCAAGTTCCGTGATTCATAGACAGCTGCAAAGTTCTTCAATCCTTTTGCTGAAAATAAGATATCTCCAGGCTTCAATACATGTTTCTCCGAAATATCCTGCCATTGAACGTCTGGGAAAAGCTCGGAGTCAAGCTCGCCATCAGCATTGAAATGCTTAGCTTGCAAGTAAACCAAATCACCTTGAGCCTGGGGTTTTAGAAAAACACCGGATTTTATGGACGCTATATTTTTGAGTGCTTTTTTCAATTTTATTCCTTAGTACATCAATTACGATTTTACATAGTTAAGGAGAAATTCTTAAAAAAAACACAAAATGGAAAATTTATTTTTAAGTACGCGTATTACTAAAAAATGAAATTAAAATTCAAAACGAGTATTTGATTAAAACTAAAAATTATGGTCAATAGAAAGTAAAAGTCCACCAATACGTCTTATTGATCTGTTTGGTATTCTGCAAATCAAATAACCCTCATGTTTATCCGAAAAAAGAACTGCCTTCACATCCTCCACGGAGGCTATTCTAGAATTAGTTGGTATCAGCTCCTTGATCACTAGATCCAGATCACCAGCTATTTCTTTGGTGTGTTTTATTTTTTTCTATATGAATGACCTCTACTAGTTTATAATTCAAGCCAGTGAGCCAACAATCATTTTGCTTCAAAATCCAGTTTAATATAAACCGAAAGCTACTTCTCTGCTTCTGAATACTTTGCTCGGCCTACTAAGGGTTCGGAAATGATGAAATCAACAGAATCACCACCTTTGTAACTGGATGCTTTACATGAAAAACATAAAAATGATATGGGTTGCCCTGATTCCATTTTGACAATCACATTATATGCATCTTCTCTATAATGTGTAAATGAAGACATCATACTTGGATGATCAGAAAACATTGACGGCGGTCCCACCCATTCACCCTCAGAAAAAGAATATCCAACTACAGTTCCTTTTGCTTTGTAAGAATTACCCAGTAATTCATTTGTAATAATTAAAACTAGAACAATAATAGGGAATAGGATGAAAACCCTAAAAAACCACACATTTAATGACCTGGTTTCTGAATCAAACAATGCGATTTCCCTGTCTCTTCTATGCTCCCAATCAGAATAACCATTTAAGTTCCTCATTACTAATTATCTATACCCATATAAATATAAAATAGTTTTTGAGAAGTGACCGTTAACACTTTACTAATTCAACAAACTCAGTCTCAAATTCCGGGATGACTTGGTCGGGGAAATTTATTACCTTTTTAAATTAACCGCCAAGATAAAAGAGGCCTTGCCTCGAAGATTATGGCGAACACACAGCCCTTCCCTTATTTTTCAAAACCACTGAGACAGTTTGGTTCAAAAAGAATTTAAAACAAGGCAGAACCAAAATATTAACTCAAAGTCATTCGATATTGCGATAAGAATCATTTCAAAAATCGCATGTACAACTGGGCAGAAATATGTAGTGAATTAAAAGGGATAGAGAAGCGTGTGGAAATAAAAGTAAGCTTGATTATAAGCACAAATCCAGATCCATTCCCTTTTGATCGCCTTAAAAAGGCGCATGAAATTGCATCTCTTTCCAGAGCAATCCGAGGATTTATTGAGCAGGATAATGAAAAAGATGGTTCTATTCTCCTACAAATACTTCTGGAAAAGGGAGTAAAACTAAAGTCGGTAAGGGAATAGAGCGAAAAAAAATCATTATACCATTTGCACTCCTACTACAGAATAAATCAGCATTTGGTAGACGAACTAATGCTTCCTCTATATTATTTGACATATTTGTACGAGAATAGATTAAACACATGAAAAAATTAATCGTCCATTTTATACAAAAGGATTCCAAAAGTAAAAATTCAATTATAATCCTAAAGATCGGAGGAGTCAACAATACAGGTCAACGGTGGGCGATCAGCACCAAAGAGGCTATTGAAGGGATACGATCCGGAAATTGGGAGTTTTTTGTTTTAGCAAACACCAATGAAATCCCGGTGCGAATCAAAGAGACCGAAGACACACCTCCGATATTATTTGCCCAGGGAGACGGTTACCTCCACAACATACTGGAAGATCTACCGGAAATCAATTGGGAGGAAATTCTTTAATCTGATAATCCGGAATAATGCCAGATTCCATATTTCCTTACCTAACCCTAGGTAATACAGAGTACAGGATAAGAAAGAGGAATTGCCGCAAATAGTATCCGAATAGGTGCAATTGGATGTAGCTATCAATAGTTACTGGGCACTTAGCCAATAATCCTTAATTTTCCCTCTGTATGTTCCAAAAAGGCATTGCTTTGTTCCAACAGTGCCTGCATTTTGTCCATGTCTTCGCTTACAATCGTGGCGCTAAATTCATGGGTACGGGCAAGCATTCGAATATAGGGCTTAGGATCACTTTGTCTGGTTAATTTTCTTAAGGCTCCCAAATAATCCTCCCTATATACTGTTGGTATTATTATTTTGGATTGCATTTCTTTTGTTAGCTCAGCATTCATCATTACCCTGGCCACACGCCCATTTCCATCCAAAAACGGATGAATTTCGCTGATAACGAACATAATATAGGCTGCCTTCGCAAATGGGTGCTTGAGTGCTTGGTAAAAGTCAAAACTTTTGATCAGCGTTCCCCTTACAAGTGAAGAATCAACAAGTTCAGATTGACTGGCATAATTATTAATATGCTTAAAACTTCCGGGATTCTTATCTGCCCTAGCTGATAACAATAGCTGTTGTCTATAACTCAATATGGTAAGTAATTCCTCAGGTGAATTCGGAGTAGTACTCATTTCGCTTTTATTTGAGACAATCTTGTAGGTCCCCATACCGTCATGCGAATCCCCATTTCTCTTTACAAGTGGTAGTTGGGTCTGAATAATTTGCTTTGCTTCCCCCACTTCGAAAACTGTACCCTCATTGTAATTAGAAAAATAACTTTCAAAAAATGTAAAATTCCTGTACGACTTGTTACTGAGGTTTTGCTCTTCCCTGTATTTGAATTCCTGATGGGCCAATTCCTGAAACAACATTTCGAATAAACTAATCCTGGCAGGATCATAAGGATTACCAAATGCACGTGCGGCGGCTACCGGAGATTTTAATATAGTTGCCGGATGCGTTGTCAGTAGTGCGCTGATTATCTTGTTTAGTTTATCAAACTCGGTTAGCATATTTAATTACTTCGCTAGGGTCCTAGCCCGGTCTCTTACTTTATTTAGCTCCTGTTCTCCATTTACCCTTATAATTTGTTCCAGACGATCTTCTATTTCAGGAAATGTCAGCGTTTTTGAATTAGTCCCCGGTCTTCTAGAGACTTGAAGGTTCTCCAAAAATGCCTGTTCACGTTGGGAAGCATATAACTCCCCAGATAATGGGTTGTCTCCTTCTATTGGCCCGTTACCTTTCAAAAAGTGGATCATTATGCCCGGCAATTCAATTTTCTTGGTGTATTTATAGGTCAGAAATATCTGACCTGCATTCGTAGGCTTAAATTCCAGCGCAGAACGATGGCTTACTACTGCTCCTGAATATAATTTCCCAAGAACGGAAAACAGATTTCTTATTATGATAGCTGCAGGGCTATCCTCGAAATTAGCTGAATATAATCTAGGTGCAATTTTTCTGATTTTACCTTCTTTTTCCAGTTTTGAAACAAACCTGGAGATGGTTGGATCAGAGGAGCTATATATAATTTCCTGTAAGTGGATTGGGATGTTTTTTTTCCATTATAAATTAGGTTCAAGCTCAATATTTCAAATATTTTCCACTATAAATAGCTGATATACATGTATTTTCTATTATGAGGAAAATTATCTTTGCAAGTTTTTTTCAATTTAGGAGCGATTTTAACTGAAAATGTTAAATATTTTCAGTTATAAAGCTTCAAAATGAGAATATTTTCCAATATAGATAGATCATCCCAGCTTGAACTCCTAAGTACTTACCTAAGAAAACCATCATAAGTTTCCACCACTAAACAATTCCAATCGATCTAAAAAAGCATCTTTCGGTAAACTACTGAAAAGACAAACACCCGTAATTCTTCACTAACTCTTGCGCTTCCATGGCCACATTGAATTTTTCAATTCAGTAAGTCACGTGGCCATTGGTAGCATATGTTTTCATCTTTTACCCTTCGAAAGATCCACCAACTGCTCAATAGCTTCAGTTTTAAATACGGATCTTTTATAGACCAAACCCTTTTCAGTATCCAGCCATGACCAAAAAAGGGGTTGCCCCCTCTTTCTAAAATGGACACTCATTGAGAATATAATCGACTGCTTTCTGCGCTTTGCTGGCTGCGTCTATTAGTAGATGTTTGTCGTTCCGAAGTTCCTTTAACCAGCTTTGGATATACGCTGCTGAGTTTTCCAGTAAGTTTTGATCCAATATCCCAGTATAGTTATTTAGGTACCCTGCTCCCATCTCTGCCAAGAGTTCCTCCCTTCCGTATTCGGGAGATGAAGCTGGATGAGGATCTGTAATTTCAGCCCTGTTAAGTCGCGAAGAATGTCCCGTCGCATGGCAAAGCTCATGGTAAAGCACTCCAAAATAGACTTCGCTCGATGGAAACAATTTCCTTTCCGGCATGGTAATTTGATCAAGATCCGTTCTGTAATATGCCATGGAACCTTGATGAATCAACTCGGGAGGCCTTACCATTTCTGCATAAATTTTCTGGCAGGCCTCATTTTCCAGTAACTGGGTTTTAAGTGATTCCTCTGGAAACTCCCAATCGATCCCCTCTATCTGTTCTATGGGAAAGACCTTGAATTCTCTGAGAAATCCGGATCTACCGACCTGTTTGAGATCATAGAAGTCCAGTTTGCTCTCGGGAATCGTCTTCCCTGTCTTCTTGTCCCTGAAGACAAAGTTCCAGAAGCAGATGGGAAGAGCCTTTGCACCCTTCTTAATTTTACCACCTAATGAATTAGCCTGTTTGAAAGTCAGGTAATACGGATACTGATGCCCACAGGATAATAACAGCCAGAGGTTAATCCCTTTATAAGGTTTCTTGGTGAGGTAATTGGAAGGCAATCCCATCTCATGCCAAGGTTGCTTCCAGGGAATCACTCCCTGTTCCAGTTTCTCAATAATCAGATCGGTAAACTTCTGATAGATATCCGATGATCCTTTTGTTTTTACTGAGTTTACAGCCTTACTTGAATAGGCCTCCCTGTTCTTCCTTCTTACAGGTGTCTCACTTACTGATCTTTTTACTTCAGTCTTCATAGCTATTGTGTTTTGGTTTGACAAATACTTATGAAGCTGCACCAGCCTGAGCCGGGCACTAAGTGCAAGAGGAATCGGAATAAACCAGCAGGGGCGAAAGCATGGGATTTATGCCGAAGTCTCTTGCCTCGTGTGACCGGTTCTGGCTAAATTGGCTGAAGAAGGAATAGAAAAAATTAAAGTTTTACTGTAGGCTCACACAATACCCCTAAAGAACCATTACACTAAAGAACCCTCAAAATTGCATTTGAAAAACTTGCTCTATATGACTTACTGATTTGAAATAGGTCAACTTATTGAAATCACAATCACATTTTTATCGTATCTAAAAGCAAAAATGACTTTGAATAAAAACATACGTACTGAT
This sequence comes from Algoriphagus sp., assembly GCF_039969895.1. GTDB lineage: Bacteria > Bacteroidota > Bacteroidia > Cytophagales > Cyclobacteriaceae > Algoriphagus. Next base: position 144,997 of record NZ_JBDVMZ010000021.1, on the reverse strand, counting down.
CGAAAATGAAAAACGGAGTTGAATTCAGAAAAATAAAAAAGGAAGCCTAAAGCTCCCCCTCATCGGCAAAGGAATAATATCCTTCTGCAGTCATGATTACATGATCCAGTACCGGAATATCTAGGATTCTTCCAGCTTCTTTTACTCGCTGTGTCAATCTTTTATCCTGTTCTGAGGGAAGTAGATTTCCGCTCGGATGATTATGAGCCAAGATAACAGAACTGGAATTTGATTTGATAGCAGCTGCATAGACTAGTTTTACATCTACAATAGTTCCTGCTGTTCCTCCAGAACTGATAGTTACGATACCAAGAACCCGGTTTGCCCTGGACAGCAGCATCACTTTAAAATCCTCAACAAACTCTATCCTGTCCTGATCCCAGGCTTTGGCAAAAACCTCATACACCTGTCTTGAGCTTTCTACTCTTGGACGAAGTGAAGCTTTTACTTTTGCACTGTAGCTCAGCTTAATCTCAGCTACTTCAAACAAATCAATTTTTCTTTCTTGGGTCTCCATAATCTTTTTCGTTTTTGTGGAACAATGAATTATGAAGCTTCATCAGGCCGTGGGCGACAAAGACCGGAAGGCAAAGGAATAAAAAGCGCAGCGCAGCAAGCGGCTTTATGCCGGAAGCTTTCGGTCGCCCAGAGCCCAGAGGACTAACTTTGTGAGGAATTCAGAGGCCAAAACTCTCATTTTTTTTGCTATCAAATTCCCTAGAATAAATCCCAATTAACCATCTAGATATATACCTAGCAATTAGTTAAGGTGTCAGTAAATACACATTCCCCAATCCAAATACTTTCATTATTTTTTTTTGGTAGCTACCACATCGGTGTAAAAACCAGGAATTTACCATACCCACATTTGCTTCTGTCAGCGAGACAAAACAAGGACGCTGACTTAAAACAGTCGCACTATGTTGGAAGCAATTACCTGGAACACATACTTCAGCACCTTGGCAGTAGGCATAGCGGCTTACTATATAACCATACTGGTAGCACACTACCCAAAAGAATTTCGCAGCCTGCTTTCCGGCAGGATAAATAAGATCAGTCAGAACCGTCAACAGGAAGAGGAGCAGGACCACATGAGGACTGATGGTAAGCCTACTGATCATTTTGAAGAGTTGGAAGCAACAGTTGCGGAATTAAGCGGCATACTCGGGAAGGCGGGGCAAAAAAGGGCATGCAAGGATACACTGCTCTTGCAGCTGATCCAGACGCTGTCAAACCACACCGGGCTTCGGGAGCCCGCCTACCGGGTTGCCGTTATCAATTTCATTTTGGAAAACGCAGTCAGACACTGTCAAATCAACTTCAGCGAAGAAGAGCTCGAAGAAGCCTGGGCAGCTCATTCTCCTTAACCCAAATCGCTACTAACTCTCCCAAAATCTAAAAATATCCAACGATCACAAAATGCTAATCCAATGAAAAAGAACCACCAACCCCTTACTCCAGCCCAATCGAAAGCAGGACTATCTGTCCTAATGCTATGCTTATCTATACTTACTGCAAAAGCTCAGGACGGACTGGCAGGAATAGCCGAAGCAGATCGTCAGGTCAGAAGTTACTTCGCAGCAGGCACCAGTCTGATGTATGCCATCGGAGCCATACTTGGACTGATCGGCGCAGTAAAAGTCTATCAAAAATGGAATGCAGGTGACCCGGATACTGGCAAAGTCGCAGCCGCATGGTTTGGAAGCTGTGTCTTTCTAGTCGTAGTCGCCACAGTTATCAAATCCTTCTTTGGAGTTTAACTAAAACACATCACAACATGTCCAACAGCATCTATCGGATCAATAAAGGCATCAACAAGTCCATTGAATTCAAAGGATTAAAAGCCCAGTACATATGGTACCTAGGTGCCGGTGTGCTGGCACTACTTGTCAGCTTTGCCATTCTCTATATTCTGGGAATAAATCCCTTTATCTGTCTGATCATCATAGCAATCTCAGGATCAGTATTAGTCGTCAAAATCTATCAACTCAGCCATAAATATGGGGAACATGGCATGATGAAAAAACTTGCCCATCGTCAGATCCCCCATGCTATCCGCATCAAATCCAGAGGAGTGTATCAAAAACTCAAATCCAAAAAATAGCCCACCAAATCAGCCAAACCCCTTAAAAACTCTCAATCCCAAATACAAAACAAGCCAATCCCATGGAAAGACCACTTGAAACCCATTTCCCTATCCTGAGTATAGAACAGGATTGCATCCTTTCTAAACAAGGGGATATCACGGTGGCTTTTCAAGTAGACCTTCCTGAGATCTTTACCTTAAGCGACCGGGAATACGAAGCCTTCCACCAAGTGTGGATCAAAGCAATCAAAACACTTCCACAACACAGCATCCTACACAAACAGGATTGGTTTATTGATAGTCAGCATCAAGCAAATTTTTCAAATTCAGATCAAAGCTTTCTGCATAGAAGCAGCGAACGCTTCTTTCATGAGCGGCCCTTTTTAGATCATAGCTGTTACCTGTTTTTGACACTTAGTCCTAAAAACAGGAAAGCTTCCAGCAGCCTGTTTTCCACGCTACTCCGCTCCCATATTGTCCCTGAAGAATTGATTCTGGCTGACACGCTACCTAACTTTCTGGATGCCTGCGGACAGTTCGAACGCATCCTCACCGACAGCGGATTTGTGCAGATGAATCGACTAAAAGATCAAAACATCTACAGCACTCGCACCCAAAAGGGAATACTGGAAAAATACTGCAGCCTTTCCGAAACCAAGAAACCAACCTGGCTTTCTGATATCAGGTTCAAACCCAATCTTATTGTTGGCAATAAGCACTGCCGTTTATTCACCCTTTCCGATGCTGGTGATCTTCCAGCACTTTGCGGGAGCAGGATTAATTATGATAAATACAGCACCGACACCACCAAATTCAGCGTGGGCTTTGCCTCAGCGCTTGGACAGCTCCTACCCTGCAACCATATCTATAACCAGTACATCTTTATTGAAGATGTACAGCAAACGCTAAAAAGACTGGAATCCAAACGGCTCCGTCTCCAGTCACTTGCCAATTACAGCAGGGAAAATACCATTGCAAGGGATGCTACCAATGACTATTTGAATGAGGCGATCAGTGAACAAAGAATACCTGTAAAAGCCCACTTCAATATCCTAACCTGGACAGAAGACCCGCTACAGATTCCTGAAATCAAAAAGCAGATTGGCGCTGCCCTCTCCCAGATGGAGGCTACTGCAAGGGAAGAAACCGTCGGAGCTGCCCAGATCATCTGGGCAGGAATCCCCGGTAATAGTGCCGACTTTCCGATGAATGATAGCTTTGACACCTTTGTGGAGCAAGCCAGTTGTTTCCTAAATCTGGAAACTGGCTATCAAAACTCGCTCAGTCCATTTGGAATTCGCTTGGGAGACCGGCTCACCGGAAAACCAGTTCATGTGGATCTATCCGATGAACCTGTGAAAAGAGGCTTCTGCACCAACAGAAACAAATTCATCCTTGGTCCAAGTGGCAGCGGCAAATCCTTTTTCACCAATCACATGATCCGCAGTTATTACGAGCAGGGAACACATGTAGTCCTTGTGGATGTGGGGCATTCCTACAAAGGACTCTGTGATCTGGTCGGAGGTTATTACTTCACTTATGATGAGAAAAACCCCATCCAATTTAATCCCTTTTACATTGCTGAAGGTGACCAGCTGGATACCGAAAAAAAAGAAAGCATCAAGACGCTGCTGCTTGCACTCTGGAAAAAAGACAACGAAACCTTCACGCGAAGCGAGTATGTCGCCCTTTCCAATGCGCTAAAAGGATATTATGAAAAATTGGCTTCAGATTCATCCCTATTTGCGAGTTTCAACAGCTTTTACGAGTACGTGAAGTCAGACTTTCTGCCTCTTCTTCAAATCGATAAAGTCAAGAAGAAGGATTTTGACATCAGCAATTTCCTTTATGTGCTTCGCCCCTATTACAAAGGGGGAGAATTCGATTACCTCTTAAACGCCACCGAGAACCTGGACTTACTTCAGGAGCGATTCATTGTCTTTGAACTGGACAATATCAAAGACCATCCTATCCTATTTCCAGTGGTGACCATCATCATCATGGAAGTCTTCATCAACAAAATGCGAAAGCTCAAAGGCATCCGCAAACTGATTCTCATTGAGGAAGCCTGGAAAGCCATAGCCAAGGAAGGCATGGCTGAATACATCAAATACTTATTTAAAACAGTCCGAAAGTTCTTTGGGGAAGCCATTGTAGTCACCCAGGAAGTCGAGGACATCATCAGCTCCCCTGTGGTTAAGCAAGCCATCATCAACAACAGTGACTGCAAGATCCTACTGGACCAATCCAAGTACCAGAACAAATTTGATCAGATACAGGAACTCTTGGGCTTAACTGACAAGGAACGGGCAATGGTACTTTCTGTCAACAAGGCCAATGATCCCAATCGCATCTACAAGGAGGTATTCATCAGTCTGGGAGGAATGCTCTCCAAAGTGTATCGTACCGAGGTATCCAAAGAAGAGTATCTCGCCTATACGACTGAAGAAACCGAGAAAATCAAGGTGATGGATTATGCCCAGCGATACGGCTCCATTAAAAAAGGAATAGCAGCACTTACCGCAGAACAAGTCCAACACTAAAAACACAGCCATGATTAGTTCCTATAAAAACATCCGCCGTACAGTCCTGCTCACGGTACTTTGTGTAGCATTTATCCTTCCGCCAACCCGGACTCAGGCGGCAGCAGCAATTCCTATTGTAGAGATAATTAAGGCTGCTGTCAAGAAAGTCATCGTTGCAGTAGATCTTCAAATTCAGAGGCAGCAAAATAAAGTGATCTGGCTACAGAATGCCCAAAAAGTATTGGAAAACACCATGTCCAAACTCAAGTTGGATGAGATCTCCAGCTGGACAGAAAAGCAACGCGAACTCTACAAAAATATTTCGACGAGCTCCAACAAGTCAAGTCAGCGATTTCCAGCTACCATCGGGTACGTGACATCGCCCAAAAACAAACACTGATTGTCACTGAATACAAAAAAGTCTGGGCAGTAATCCAGCAGGATGATCATTTCACCACTCTAGAAAAAGAGTACATGGGCCATGTGTACTCTGGAATTCTGAGAGCTACGGTAGACAACTTGGATCAGCTGGCACTTCTGGTCAAATCATTTACCCTTCAAATGAGTGATGGGGAAAGACTGACCCTACTGAATGAGACTGCTCTACAGGTAGATCAAAACTACCAGGACTTGCTCTCATTTAACTGCAGCAACGGACAGCTGAGTTTACAACGGGCGAGAAGCAACACAGAGATTTCACACATACAGCTACTCTACGGGATCCAACCCTAACACCCTATACCTATGAAAAAGATACTTATTTTCCTTTACCTCATCGCTGCGGCATTGCCAGTATCAGCACAGAACTTCCAGGAATGGTTTCAACAAAAGCAGACCAAAAAGAAGTATCTGGCCGAGCAGATCTTTGCATTGCAATCCTACCGTACTGTCCTTAAAAAAGGTTATGAGGTTAGCCAACAAGGGCTCAGCTTGATCACTACCATCACAAATGGAGATTTTGATCAGCATAAGGACCATTTCCAATCTTTTTCGAAGGTAAGTTCTAAAGTAAAATCCCATCCAGATACCCGGCAAATAATAGCATTAGCTTCAACTATTCAACAGGTATCAAGACAATACCAAAAGCAACTTAGCTCACTCAACCAGCTCAATGCTTCCGAAGAAAATGTGGTCAGCCATGTTTTTTTAAACATTCAAAAAGAAACTGGGCAACTGCTCACTGAGCTACAAGCCCTTTTGCAAAACGGCGAACTCAGCCTGTCTGATTCAGAGCGCATCATCAGACTGGAACAACTCCTCCTGCACATGCAAAGCATCTATACCTATACAATACGGTTTGGACAGGAAGCCATTCAATTATCCAGCTTTAGAGAGCAGGAACTAAACGGGATTAGCCAAGCAAGAAACTTTCATACCCTTGATCAACTCTAACCTACTCAACCATGAAAAAATTACTGATACTGCTTTTCCCGCTCATTTTCACGATAAACCTTCAGCCAGCATCAGCACAGGAAGACGAAATTGCTCAGTTACTGCTTAACGTCACCAAACTGAGCCAGCTCAAGCAAATACTCAGCGATCTGGAAAAAGGATACAACACACTGAATTCCGGCTATTCACAGATTTCAACTATCGCGTCAGGAAATTTCACAATCCATGAAGCCTTCCTGGATGGCTTGCTACAAGTAAATCCAACGGTAAAAAACTATTACAAAGTCGCAGAAATTATCCGTTTTCAAATCAAGCTGGTAAAGGATTATAAGTCGGCCTTTGCGAAACTCAAAAACTCCGGTCAGTTCACGAGTAGGGAAATCTCTTACCTCTCTTCAGTGTATAACAATCTCTTCAAAAAAAGTCTGCAACAGCTCGATGAACTAACATTAGTCTTAACTACAAATAGACTTAGGATGTCAGATGAGGAACGGTTGGCAACCATTGATCAGATCCATACCCACATGCTAGACAAGCTGATTTTCCTAACTGCATTCAATCAGGAGAACCAGGTTCTGGCAATTAGCCGAATCAAGGCAAATCAGGAAGTAAATGGAATCAAAAACCTCTATCAATAAATAGGGAGCTAAGCTCAACCATCGCCATGAAAGTAATTCCTAAATCCATAGCTATCATTTTATTCTCCATCCTTTTACCACTGACTACCCAGGCGCAGGTGGGCTATGACAGAGGACTCCATGGCGTGTTGGAAGACCTTTACTCTGAGATGATGCCATTATGCAGTCAATTGATCAGCGTGGCTCAGGGAATTGCTGCCTTTGGAGCTTTATGGTATATCGCCTCCAGAGTTTGGCGATCCATAGCAAATGCTGAACCCATTGACTTCTATCCCTTGTTCCGGCCATTTGCCATCGGCTCTTGTATCCTGCTATTCCCATCTGTTCTTTCCCTGATCAATGGAGTGATGAATCCAACTGTCAACGCTACAGCCTCGATGATGGACAATTCCAACCAAGCTATTGAAAACCTTCTGAAGCATAAAGAAGAAGTCGTTAAAGGGACTATTAAAGGCCAAATGTACCGAAGTAATTACAGGGAGGGGGATTATGAAAAATGGTTGAAATACACTCAGGGTTTGCCTGAGGAAGCTACTGCTCCGGAGGAAGGTTTTTTAGAATCTTTATGGAACAACGAACTCTTCTCAAATGCAAAATGGAGCTTCAATTTTAAACATTGGATCAAACAAGCCCTTGCTGAAATATTGCAATTGCTATTTGAAGCTGCCGCGCTTTGCATCAATACCCTGAGAACCTTTCAACTGGTTGTTCTATCCATTCTGGGCCCCTTAGTTTTCGGTCTATCTGTCTATGATGGATTCCAGCATACACTTACGGTTTGGCTTGCCCGCTATATTAATATCTACCTCTGGCTTCCTGTGGCCAATATCTTCGGAGCCATCATCAGCACCGTACAGGAAAAAATGCTCGTGCTGGACATAGGACAAATAGAAAGCACCGGAGACACCTTCTTCTCTGCCACAGATACAGGATACCTGATCTTTTTGGTGATCGGTATCATAGGCTATTTCTCAGTACCCTCAGTAGCCAACTACATTGTCCATGCTGCTTCAGGTGGAGCACTTCCGCATAAAGCATCCAGCTTTTTCACTCAAGCTGCATTCAGCACTGTTTCCATGGCCAGCTCCGCCGCCAAAATAGCTACAACACGAGGATCAAGTATGTCTGCTGATTCCTATGGGGATAAGGCAGGAAGCATGAACCAGTCCATGGCTTCACGTGGTACGGCAGCCGGTTACTTCAAGGATGGCAGTGATTATCAATCCAGCAAACTTAAAGGCAACTCTTAATCTTACTACCCATGTTCAGCAAACCAAAAAACATAGACACCGCCTTTCGACAAATCCGGTTATTCACACTTACGATAATCCTCGGTTGTCTCCTCTTTTCAGGTTTCACCCTCTACAAGAGTCAGCAATTGACCGCATCGCTTCAGCAAAAAGTCTACATCCTGGCCAATGGAAAGGCTTTGGAAGCTTTTGCAACAGACCGCAGGGATAATATTTATGTCGAGGCAAAAGATCATATATCCACCTTTCACCGGTATTTCTTCACACTCGATCCTGATGAAAAAGTCATCATCGCAAATACAGCCAAAGCACTCTATCTGGCAGATGCTTCTGCAAAACGTCAATACGATAACCTGACGGAAAGCAATTACTACTCAAATATCATTGCAGGGAATATCAGTCAGGAAATCAACATGGACAGTGTATCCATTGATCTGCAGCAAACCCCGTCTTACTTCCGGTATTATGGTACCCAACAGTTGACCCGGACAGGCTCCATCGTTACCCGAAAACTAGTGACTGAAGGTTACCTACGCGAGGTGTCCCGCAGTGATAATAATCCTCACGGTTTCCTGATCGAAGGCTGGAAGACATTGGAAAATACGGATACACATATTCAAAACCGCTAAGCATGAATACCCCTCAAACACATCCCAATCCCATCGAAGCAGTCCAAGAATTTGGGCAACTCCAAGCCCAAAAATTCGCGGAACTGCTCCACCACAGAACTGAGAAACTCAGTCAAAGAGCTAAATACCTATACTTAATTCTCTTTCTCCTCATTTCATTAAGTGGATGTGCCTACCTGCTTGTTTTTAAAAGCTCCTCCTTTTCTCCTCCAACAGAACAATTACCAACAACCACTCCCCCCTACTTTCCTGATTTGGGAAATTCAAATTCCGATCCCGACAGTCTCACTTCAAACCCTAACACTTCAAAACAATATAAACCATGACTAACACAACAACCCAAAAACAACAGCAGAAACGAAAATTTCTTCTAATGCTACCCCTGCTCACAGTACCCTTTTTGACTTTTACATTCTGGGCTCTCGGCGGCGGAAACGGGATAGCAACTGATCCTACGCAAAGCCAGCAAAGTAGAATCAACATGGAGCTGCCAGGTATTGCAGATAATGAAACCCAAGCACTTGACAAGCTAGGGCATTATAAAAAGTCCCAAACAGACTCTGCTAGATTTCTACAGGCAGTAAAGAATGACCCGTACTATCGCATGGCTTTTAACCCAGAAAAAAGCACAGGTAATGAAAACCAACTAACCGATTCCCAATCCTTGGAAAATGGTAGTTTGGGAAGTGTTCCTATGGCTGAATTTCATGCCCCGAATGAACGGTTGATTATGGAAAAACTGGAAGCACTCAACCAAACGCTTATGGAAAAGCCGATTGCTAAAGTCCACGATAAAAAAGTTGAGACAAACCAACTCACTCAAACTGCCGGTGATCCAACACTAAGCGCAGACTTAGATCGGCTAGATCACATGATGCAGCAGATGCAGGCAGGCAATGCAAGCACAGATCCAGAAATGCAGCAAATGAGCCAGTTACTCGAACAGATTCTGGACATACAGCATCCTGAACGTGTACAAGCCAGAATACGCTCCAACCAGATCCAGCAGCAAAACCAGGTATATAATGTAAACCCAATGTCTAATACTCAACAAATTTCCAGTTTAGAACCTACTGAAGTAGCTACTGTGGGAGAATTAGTAACGTCAGAAAGAAATGGCTTCTTTGGCTTAGAAAGTCCAGACGATATAAACGAGCAGTCAAACTCCATTAAAGCTGTAATCCATGAAACACAAACACTGACATCAGGAGCTACAGTGAAACTTCGGTTGACTGAGGCAGCAAGTATCAATGGATTAACTATTCCCAAAGATCAGCTGGTATATGGCACCGCTTCACTCAACGGAGAACGTCTAAAAATTGAAATCCAGCACATTCGGGTACATGACCAGATCCTACCCGTGGCTTTGACTGTTCATGATGCAGATGGAATGGAAGGAATTTACATCCCAGGATCACTATCAAGAGAAGTGACTGCACAAGCTAGTGATCGGGCAATTCAGGGATTTGGGATAAGCACGTTCGATACCTCACTGGAAGCCCAGGCTGCAAGTGCGGGAATCGAAACTGCAAAAAGCTTCTTAAGCAAAAAGACCAAACTGATTCAGTTCACGCTTAAAGCAGGTTATCAGATCTGGCTCAGCGATGAAAAAAGCAATTCTACCTTTTAAAATCCAATCCGATGAATAGCAATAAACTAATTAAATGTACGATCGCACTTGCGCTGGGGGGAATACTTTGTATGGTCAACTGGAGTGTATTGGCTCAATCCAAGACTGCCTTTATCACTCAGTCCATCCCTTCTGTTTCCATACAGATCAGCGAGCAGCTTACTACTAACCTGATTTTCCCGCAGGCTATCAAAAGTGTGGACCGAGGCAATCGAGAAATCATGGTTCAACGTGCAAATTCCGTTGAAAACATCCTTCAGGTGAAAGCTGAAACAAGCGAAATGAACAATAGCAACCTAACTGTGATCACATCAGACGGTAAGTTTTACTCATTTAAAGTAAGTTATTCTGCAAATCCCCAACAGCTCAATTTGACTGTAATTCCAGGTTCCAAAAAACCTGACGCTGAGTTCCCAAAGGGAACATCCAATGAAGTGGCCGTTTTAGAAACCGCTCAAAAAGTAGCTGTAAAAAACCAGCGAATCAAACCTATCAGACAACGGAAATACATGACTGGCTTAAGTCTGACCGGTATCTACATCGAAGAAGACCTACTTTATTTTCAGATCAGTCTTGAGAACCAAACCAATATTACCTACGATGTGGAACAGTTCCGCTTTTTTATCCGGGACAACAGAAAAGGCAAACGAACAGCAGTACAGGAACTGGAGCAAATCCCCATTCAGGTTCTCGGCAATACAGCACAAATTCCTGCGCAGTCAACCCAGACCATAGTCGTAGCTCTTCCCAAGTTTACCATTCCAGACCAAAAGCATTTAGGAATTGAATTAATGGAACAACAAGGCGGAAGACATTTGAAAATAAAAGTCAAAAACAACCACATTATCCAGGCAGCTGTGGTAGAGTAAGATTCCTTACCTACAGAAAAACCAATCAATAAATCTTTATCAGTTAACCACAAACAACATAGATCATGAACGAACAAAATTTCGATTACCTCAAAAACCAGGTTAAGTACACCGGATTCGGCGAAGCTTTGGAGCCTCAATTAAAAGAAAAGATCAGCAAGGGAGAATCCAATTTCATGCTGGATCACCAGGCAAATTTTGGAGGGGATACCGTCAATGCAAACCTGCATTTTCGAAAGTCAGAAATGACTGATATGTATTTCTTTAACAAGTACGACCTGAGTCTGACCAAATCCGGACAGGAGGAACCGGCGATCAATCAGACCTTTTACATAGGCAAGGACAACAACATCACATTGAAAGAAGGTTACAATCTGTTGGATGGTCGTGCAGTAAACAAAGATCTGGTAAACAAGGAGCAGGAAAAGTACAATGCCTGGGTCCAACTCGACTTTAAGGAAACCGACAATCAAGGAAACTTTAAACTAAAGCAGTTCCATGAGAATTACGGCTTTGATCTGCAAAAGGCATTGGAAAAGCACCCGATAAAAGAACTTGGTAATCCTGAAGACCAAAGCAAGCTGATGGATTCCTTAAAAAAGGGAAACCGTCAATCTGTAACTTTTTCCGGAAGTGAGGGTGAACAAAAGCGCTTTGTGGAAGCCAGCCCACAGTTCAAAAATGTGAATACCTACGATGCCAATCAGGTACGCACTGCAGAAACTCAGCGGGAAGGAAAAAGTGAATCACAAACCAAAACCAAAAAGCAGGAAGTCAATGAAGAATCGGATGAGAGTCCCACGAAGAAGACACGAAAAAGGAAGAGTGCAGGAATAGCAGGATAGATCCCCTACGTATGGAGCAGATGAAATCGAGCATGACAGAGATCGTTGCATACTAGAATGATTACTTAGCATGCGAGATTCCATCTGACCATTTAAAAAAAAATCATGTACAGATGAAAGAAGCATTGGAGGAATTTATGGCTGGGATCGAAAAAGATCCAAGAATATGCCTATCCCATATCGGGGTTTTCTCCGTGCTGCTTCATGCACGTGAAGAATATGGAGGTATTGAACCCTTTCCTATCCAAAGAAAAAAGCTTATGAAAGCTGCTAAGATATCCAGCACTGCCACCTACTTCAAGATCATCCGGCAACTCCATGAGTATGGCTACATATGCTACCTGCCAACGTTCAACCGGATGAGTCAAAGTCGGGTCGCATTAGCTAAAGAACCTTAAAGAAACCAAGCCTAAGTCAATTCAATTTCAATTCTAAGACCATGGAAACCATCACTAAAGAAGATTTGGAAAACTTGCGATTTCAGTTGTTTGCTGACCTTAAAATACTGCTGGAAGAACCACCTGAAACAAAACCGGACGAAAAGGAATGGCTTCGCAGCCGGGATGTAAAAAAAATGCTGAGTATTTCCGATGCAGCCTTACAGAATTTACGGATTCGGGGATTAGTGCGCCCTGTTAAAATCTCAGGGCTTTACTACTACAAATCTGAAGAGTTGAAATCACTTTTCAAGCAATAAAATACATCACTTATGACAGCCCTTGGAATGGAATATTATGTGGAAAGAATCGTAAAAGAAAGAGGCATCCAACCCACTCGTGTAGCCGTGTTTTTAGCCATGTTACAACTCTGGAAAGTGCAGAAACGCTGCAATCCATTTCAGATATCCAGACGAAAAATCATGAAACTTTCTGGAGTAAAAAGTATTGTTACCTATCATAAATGTATCTCCGAATTAAAAGATCGAGGGTTGGTAGAATATAATCCTTCCTATCATCCAAGATTGGGGAGTGGAGTGAGATTGAAGTGAATTCAAGGATAACAAAACTTGCTTAACTAAACTAGGCACTTATTGCATAGACTGTCTGCACATACTTCACCACCAGATTAAAACAATTGTCAGAACAATTAATTTCTTGGATTGAAGACGGATTTAAAAGTATTTTCAATTGCTTCTATTTCTTCATCGTGCAATAATACGAACTCGTTTTCTCTGGCTCTTTTAGAAAGTTTGCCTGAGTTTTGCTCCAAAAAACGCACAAGTATCGAAACTAATTTGTCTGGCATTTCAAATTCCTCTTCAATATAATTTTTGAACTCATCATACTTTGCCAGGTACTCAATTTCCGCAGGAATTATTTTTTCGATAGTTTCATCAACGCACTCATAAAGGAACTCGGCATGTAGAGTCAAATCATAGTAGCGATAAAAGTCGATAGTCTGATTTAATACCTCAACATTATGGTCTTTAGTCTCTTTCCATTCGATAAAATCCAAAAGTGGTAATGAATAACTTTCCAGAACCGTCCGATAATCATTAATTCTATCTAGGATTGCTGCCGATACAGGAAAAATAATTCCTTGCGGAGCAAATTTCTTTTTGGCTAACACATGGTGAATCAGATAACGGTGAATCCTTCCGTTCCCATCTTCAAATGGATGAATATTAACCATGCCAAAGGCAATAACCGTGGCAGCGACAACGGGGTCAAATGATTCATCAATCAAAATTTTTTCTGTATCCAACAAGCCCTCCATTAGAAATTCTATATCCTCCCATTTTGCAGAAATATGGTCTGGTAGAGGCTCTCCAGAAACCCTGTCATGTTCTCCTACAAACCCACCTTTTTGCCTGTATCCCAGCACCATAAATCTAGGATTTTCAATTACCAACTGTTGAAGTCGATACAATTCCTCTTTTGATAGGCTTTTCATGCCGGCTTGTCCCAATGCCTGTCCCCAACGTGCAGCTCTCTTACTTTTAGGACTCTCTCCTTCGATTGAAAAAGATGCTTTGGAATCTTTCAATAGAAGGAACGCTGCTGCTCGCTGAAGAAAGTCTTTTCTTACACCCTGAATGATATGTTCTGTCTGCGCTGAGAGTCTCTTATCTATATAATTTTCAAGTTTTTTTGTTTTGAAAACCAAAGGACAGAATTCTCTTGTTCCAGGAAGATTATTAGTAACTCTATGTCTTTGAGACTTAATACCAGAACCAATAGAAAATTGAATTTTCTCATCAAGTAATTCTACATAATTCCCTTTTTCCAAATCAGGAATAGGAAGATTCACACCTGTCAACCATTCAAATAGAAACCATATACGACGGGCATATTGTCCATTAGGCTCAGCCTTTACAAGGCTAATAATCTCCTTATTATCAATAATTTCAAATAATTTTTTAAAAAATAGGAGATTTAATCCCTCATATTTTATGGCAAAAACAAGATGTTTGTAAAGGTTATTTTCAGGTAAATATCGAAACGGAAAAACTCGCCAACTTTGTTTTTCATAAGTACGATTCTTGCTACTTATTAAAACTAGTTTATTAGGCAGAGGAATCTGTATTCCAAAAACATCAATAATGGCGGAATAACCGGCCAAATATCCTTCTTCAGGAACTGCTCTCCCATGAAAAACAGTTACGGATTTAGAAAACTGAAAATCCTCCATAGATCCTATTGTATATTTTGTAATTGTTCTCAATCAAAATTAATCGCATCCTAATTACGTGAAAAATACTTATAAGTTGATATTTTCACATATAAAACACGTGATTACGTGAAAAACACTTGCGAGAAAATGGCTCGCTATCAAAAAGATTGACTAAATAGGGAATAATACAAATGCTAACTTTTCAAGCCTAAACAAATGGGCAGAGTAGAATTTCCATTCTCTTATGGATGCTATACTGAAAAGAAATCCCTTATTCAATTTTATTTTCTTAAATTTAAATACTCGAAATCAAGTTCATTCAAATAGCAGTTGTGTAGGTACAATTCAGAAAAAATATTCTGTGGCAAAAACAGGCAAAGACGAAAAACTAAAAAACTCGTTGCGTAAATCGTGTAGTAGGTAAAAAATTGTTTTCAAAACTACTGAATACCAATACATTACGAGTAAGGTTCGAATCTCACCAGCTCCACCTGACGGCACAAATCCAAATTTGAAGGATTTGTGCCTTTCTTTTTTTAAGGGCAATCAGCTATTTATCAGATAGATAAGCTTAACAAATTTGTTGCCTTCGGGAGTTCGAACTTTTTCATCTTGAAAAGTTACTTTTTTCGAAAAAGTCGAACTCAGTATAATTTTTTTCTCCTCCACACTTGCGTTTTCATATGGTTCACCCAGCCTATCTATCACCATCAAACCCCTGTCTATCATTACTTTAAAGTCTTTTTTAGTGGTTAGCTTTAATGCTGAAATTTGGTTTTCACTGCTGTCAATGTCGCTTTGGCACTTTCTTTTTATTGAATTGAAATCTTCTGCATCATTCTTATCCTCCACAAAAAGATTCCTCGCTTTTTTTAATTTGCTGTTGGTCCTATCAATCTTCGCCATCAAGCCATCACGATTCTGATTGTTCTGGTTGAGCTTTATATTAAGCAACCCGGTGATTTCGTCCTTAAAAAAAGAAACTATCTAAGGCCTTTTAGTGAAATCATTCAATAATTGTGAAATACTATTGTTTGCAATTTCACGATAAAGCCTTACGTACAGCTGATAGTAAAAAAAAGCTACCGGAAATCTCCGATAGCATTTTTAATAAACCAAACTATATTCTTATGATTATTCGAAATGAAAGCCAATTCTCATGATGTTAGTTACCGGACTAGTCAATTCCATCGTCTTTGCTGTACTCATATCTTCCAGACTTAAGATGTTGATAGTAGTTCTAGATCCATCCAACACATATAAATAGTATTCTGAAGCTGTCAATACTGGAGAAGGCTCATCTAAAACCCTATACATTTCTAGATCTGTCAAAGATTTCCTTGCGCTAGCATTAGAATCTACGGCAATGGATAATGCAGCGGTATTCATAGTGTTTCCTGAATCAGCATCTAAAATAATTACCTCATTATTTTTCTTCTGGATGATAAGCTTTGATCCGTTGGCATTGAAAAAATATGCCGCCACATCATCACCTACATATACATTCGTAATAGATTTAGCTACAGGGTCAATTTTGAAAATCCCCTTTTTTCCTGCACTTCCATAGAAAATGTCAGATTTGTCATTTGACTTTAGACTCCCAAGCCAATTACCTGGTCCTGAATCCAAACCAGCTGCATTAGGGATTAGAAACAATTCTTTGGTTTTGCTAGCAACTAATACTCCTTCCATACCTCCAAACAAAGCATATTTGCCATTGGAAGCATCGCCATGAATCCCGCTTACCACTGCTGTTGCTGATTCAGCCACAATAACTCCATTCTTATCAATCAATTTGATTGTCTCTGGAAGGGGTCCCGGGATAGTAGAATTTTTAAAAGTCACTGCAAACAGATCTCCCTCAAGCCACGTAGCGGCACCATGATGCACACCATTACCAAGGTTGCTCATAATTTTTGGAGAGAAAGAAGGAATCGCCATGGATTGCTCATGAGACCAAGTGAATGATCCATCTCCATCATTAAAAATCACTATGTTTTCTTGTGAAGTAGAAAAGTGAGTAGGGAGAGGAGCCTTAGCTACTCCACTGACCCACCTCGGTTCGTATTCGTGACCGTGATCGATGTGAAACTCGATCCCTGTGTCGAAGTAGCGAACTTCCCCCTCATTTCTCATCACAGAAGTAATATATCTTCCAGATGAGCTTAAGTAAGTTCTGCTACCTGTAGCGAATGGTGCAACATTCAAAGAGCGGGAAGTTCCTGCTGTAGGATTCATCAATCCAATAGTGCCAGTCTCGTCCATTGTCACTATTCTGATCCACTCGCTCTCTGTGGTTTCAAAAGTTTTTTGTTCGATGATAAGATCATCATCCTCTTGACAGCCAAAAGCAGCAAGAAGCAAAAAGCCATAAACTTTGTTCAGTTTTCTCATTTGTCAGTTAGTTGATTTGAAGGTACAAATGAATAGAAGTGAAATTTTATTTGCAACACAATTGCAATTAAATTGCAACATTATTGCAAATAAACTTGAAAAGATATGTTTTAATGACTTCAATTAATTTCCTTTGTACTCGCAACATTGTTGCTTTATTGAAATGAAGAAAACACTACTTACACTAGTACTCTCTGCCCTTGTACAGCTTATAGCGCATGCTCAATACCAAGTCAAAGGTCAAGTCACCGATGAAGAGAACAATCCTATTCAGGCTATTTTGGAGGTTTTCTGGGCAGATGAAATCAAATCAGAAAAACTAATCACCTCGTCGAAAGGAACTTTTACACTAAAATTTCCTACTCAGCCAGATAAGATTAAAGTTGCTCACATCGGCTATTCCGACCACTGGATCAATACCGAACTCAATCTAAATCAAACGATTTCAATCAAACTTACACCCACCACTATGGATTTAGAAGAAGCTACTGTCATTGGAGATAGGTTTGGATTGGGAAGCACTTCTAGTTCGCAGATTGATCTGCTTATCTATCAGGATTTCCTTCAAAATACCCAAAGTCAAAGTCTGGGTGGAGCACTCGATAAAATCCCCGGAGTCCAGAGTTTGAATGTGGGCGTTGGCATTTCTAAGCCGATGATCAGAGGATTAAGTTTCAACAGAATATTAGTCAATGATCGGGGGATCAAACAAGAGGGCCAACAATGGGGAGCCGATCATGGGCTAGAGGTAGATCCCCATGATGTATCTCGCATGGAAATCATCAAAGGCCCTGCTGCTTTGCGATACGGACCAGATGCCATGGGTGGAGTATTGAATATTTTGCCTGCTATGCCAAAAACTAGTGAAGGCCTTACGTTACGTACTGCGCTGGACTATCAGAGTAACAATGCCTTTTTTGGCCAAAGTACTGATCTATCCTATCGTAAGGGACATTTCTTTGGTTCAGGAAGAGTAAGTAGCTCCTCATTTGCCGACTATCGGGTTCCGGCAGATCGCTATACCTATGCCGGATATGTGCTACCTATCGTAGATGAACGATTAAAAAATACTGCTGGCAGGGAACTTCACTTCTCATTGACTTCGGGTATGTTTTTTAAAAGTGGGAGCACCCAGCTCACCCTAAGTCGCTTTAACCAGACTGCAGGCATTTTTACTGGCGCGGTTGGAATTCCCACCTCATCAAGTCTTGAAGACGATGGAGATTCTCGTAATATTTCCCTACCGCGACAGCTAAACACACATTGGAAATTGCTGTCAAATACCAAGTGGAATCAGTCTAATGGCTCGCTAGAATTGGACTTAGGATATCAAAGTAATCAGCGTCAAGAGCAGTCTTTCCCCCATCTACATGGCATAGGCCCCACTCCTGATGGTAATGTAGCATTGGGACTTACGCTTCACACAGTTACTGCCAACTTGCGGAAAACTAAACAACTAGCTAATTCGATCACCCTCGAATATGGTCTAATGACTCAAGGAATGGTCAATAACTACGAAGGTTTTGAGTTTTTGCTTCCCGCATACCAAAGCGCACAAGGTGGTTTGTATGGCATCATCAACCAAGAGGGAGAGAGAGTAAGCTTAAATGCAGGAATTCGCCTTGACGGCATAGTAATGGATATCGAAGAACATCTTCAGCCCTTATATGATCAACTAGAACCAACTGGGGAGTTTGACCAGCGTAATCCGGATATTACCAAAAACCTATTGAGTCCTAGCTTTTCTGCTGGATTTGTTTGGTCAGCAAATTCTTCCAATCTGTTGAAAGTCAACCTAGGTTCAGGAGTTCGCTTTCCTACTCCGATCGAACTTGCTTCCAATGGAATTCACCATGGAAATTTTCGCCACGAAAAAGGAGATCCAAATTTAGTGACCGAACGGAGTTACCAATTAGATATTGGTTATGGGTTATTAATGAATAAGTTCTTTTTAAGTTTTTCTCCCTATTTGTCTTTTTTCCAAAATTTCATTTACCTGTCTCCTAGTGGCAGCTTTTCACCACTTCCAGGCAGTAGTACACTTTGGCAATACACGCAGGATGATGCCATTTTCCTAGGTGGAGAACTTAGTATAGGCAGAGATTTAAATACTGGAACTAAGATAAATCTAGGTCTAGAGTATGTGTACACTATGAATTTGGAAGAAAACTTGCCCCTACCACTCACTCCTCCCTTTAGCGCACTACTTCATTTGAGTCAAAACTTATTTCAAAATGGTTCTCAGCGCTTCAGAGCGGAGCTTTATGCAGACCTTAGAGGAACTATGGCTCAAAATCGAGTCGCCAGAAATGAATTTCCGACTGAAGGATACTTTCTTGTTGATTTGGGGGGAGTCGTGCATTTTTCGGTCATATCCAGAGAGCTCAAACTAATTACGAGCGTAAGAAATGTAGGAAATACCGTCTATTTCAATCATCTGAGTCGCTATCGATTAATAAATATTCCTGAACCAGGTCGAAATATCTCCCTGAGTCTCCTCATCCCTTTTATCAAGAACTAAATCAAACAAAATATGAAATTTCAATTTAACACCATTTTGATTCTTTTAGCGACACTACTAACGATGGCTTCATGTGGCGAGTCAGAGAACCCGGCCGACCTCGTCTCTCCAAAAATCAGTGCGATCAGTGCTTCCACTTCTATTCAACCTGCTGCGGGACAATTATTCCCTCCAACTCTTACCGCCGCGCCTGTGATGCTGAAAGTAAATGATCCCTCTGGAGTGAACGAAATTCTTTTGGACATCCACGGTGGATTTGATGGGCATTCACATGGTAGATTAAATACAAACTTTGAGCGACTATCTGTAAGGAAAATATTCTCAGCGACGGCAAGTGACCCAAAGTTGAAAATTGAAGCTGGTGCCACTGAAGTGGTGCTTGATGATTTTAAAGTCTCATGGGCAGGGGCAAACTCTTCTGTTTCAGGCAATGTAATTGCAGGGCCGTACCATATCACCATATCTGCTACTGACGCCCTGGGAAATCAAACTAGTTTTGCCAACGCATCCAACTACCACACGACATTTTATATACAGCGCCCATATGCACCAGTCATTGATTTGGAAATGTCCAGTGGAAATTCCTTATCTGCAAAAAAAGGACTATCGCTTAGCCTAAATGGAAAAATAGCTAAAGGAGATGATCCTCTTTCAAGTGACTTGGCTTTCGTCTGGGTTCGGTTGGCTACACAAGACAATCTAGATGAAAAAGATGGAGAAGGCGAGGTGCTTATTTCACAGCAGATGTGGGGCAAATCAAACTGGAGATCGCTTACTGGGAAATCATTTTCTAACACTTTAGAACTTGATCTTCAGACTAGTTTGGTCCAAAACCCAATCCAGATACCTTCATCTGCTCCTAACGACCTTGTGCTCATCATCTGGGCAGAGGATATCGTAGGCAATGTAAGTAGAATGGTATATCCCGTGAAGGTTCTATAGCTAATCGACAGGACAAAAGTCTGTCTTATCTTCAGAATTGACGGACTTTTTTCATTCGTTTGGAAAGTAGAATTTCAGCCAACTCCTAAAACCGCTCTGAGCTGATCACTGTGGGTCAGGAAAATGACTGGCTTTTTAGTATAAAAAAAAAAAATTGATAGTCCACTTGAGAAGTATAAAAAGGGAACATTGATCTTTCATTAAAGTATTTCTACTATCTCTATGCTATGACTCAGTGATAATCCCCCTGGATTTCAACCTAGCAAGCAATTGTGAACGGTCATTGCCCTCAGCCAAAAATATCCCCGCACACCTTAAAAATTGTTTCTGTCTCAGGATCGACGTAGGTCATTAGTTTCAATTTAAAAAACGAGGTATTTTGAGAAAGTATTTTCCCTAAGAGAAAAAGTTTTGCTGAAAAAAATCTAAAGTAGTGGATGGTAGTAAAGTCCTTCTCGTTCGGATCAACGGCAGTGTGCCATAATAAATGCTCGAATTCTACCAGTAATTCAGGGATACAATTCTCCAGATTCAATTTGCGTCTGATCTTATCACCTTCGGTTTATATTTTATCCAGTATTTCAGGATCAGGACTTGGACTGCTATGATCAATCCTTTATTTGTAAGTTGATACCGCATACGGAAAACTAGATCACCTTAGTTCTTTCTTGTTTAAGTTCTGTAGCCGCTATCTCTCTAAGCTTCACCTCAAATAGGTACCAAGCAAGCGTAATAAACACAAACCAACCTGCTGTAATCGTTATAAATGCTGCTGGAGTGGCATGATAATTAGAAATCAAAGCGGCATACATAAATCCAATAACCACTAGAAACATTGCCCAATTCAAGTATTTCCAGACCCCCATTCGCTGCTTCATCTGCTTGGCCCTGGACTTTACTTTCCGTTTGAGACTGATCCATATACCAGTCAAAATCAGCGAAGAGATGCCCATTCCCATAACAAACCAAATCACTTTGGTAATCAATCCTCCCCAATTGCCAAAGTGAATTGGATCGGCTATATCATTGAGATAAGTCGCTGTATTCAACTCAGCTGCGTTTTGTACTCCTATCACCTTATAGTCCTTGGGGTCGAGGTACACCCGGTTGGCACGATTGCGCACTAACGGGACATCACTCAGCCCAGTCAAATAGATAGGCTCCGTCGGATTTTTTGGGGGAAGTATGTCTTTTATAATCAAGCCGGGTATTGCCTTCTGCGCTTTTTGCTCGGCTAAAGAATAATCCACCGTAAACACAAAATCTGAAGCATTTGGCTCTTCACTAAACCGACTTTCAATTTTTGGAGCTTTAGGATTAGCGATGTCGCTTAAGTTCCCAATGTTAGTACGCTCTGCAAAATACCAAATCCCAGTGATGGAAAAGAGTAGTGTAAATGGAATCGACCATAAACCAACGAGTCGGTGAAGACTTCTGAAGAACACCAACGGCCCATTGTGGATTTTAAGTTCAAAGAGTTTGGAGTACCACTTTTTATAGAACAAAAGCGCGGTGGTCAATGAGATCAAAAGCAAAAACGAGAAAATCAAGACCGTAAAGTGGCCTACCTGAAAAGGAATAAACAGGTAGTAGTGCAAGTCTCTAAAAAATCTTTGAAAGGTGATGGATGCATGTCCTTGAATAACCCCCGTGTAAGGATTTGCAAAAGCATATACTTGTTTTTCATCTTGAACCACATAAATAATGTCGCACAAATATGGTTCCTCTGATGCCGCCCAATACGTAAATGTGCCGTTGGGATATGCTGCTCTTAGATTTAGAATGATTTGATTTTTAGAAGCCCTTACGTTTTGCTCCTCGGCTCGCATTTCGGGTATGAAAAGCCAATCCATCTCATGACTCAGCGTAGCTATAGTTCCTGAAAAGCACACAATGAAAAACAGAATACTAAGTTTGATCCCGATCCAACTGTGAATATCGAAAAAGACCTTTTTCTTAAATTTCATTTCCTCAAATATTGACTTAAAATAACATCGACGAGAAGGACCTCGCCGATGCATTAATCTATTACAAGGTATAGGTAATAGTCGCTAGGAAGTTTCTTGGCGCACCAGGAAAAGCCCTCAAGTAATCGTACCCTCCCACCCAATGGGTTTTGTCTGTCAGGTTATTGATATTGAGCTGTACTCTTACCTTGTTGATGTGGTAGAATACCCCAGCATTCCAAAGCTGGTATGAAGGAAATTCTTTAGGATCCTGACCAGCCGGGACAATAGATCCTAGTCGATCACTCACGAAGTTGGAACCGAGCGCAAAACCCAGGCCTGCTAGCTTTCCATTTTCAATGCTGTATTTAGTCCATAGGTTTCCTTGATGCTTTGGAGCATTAGGTTTTTGACGACCGATCTCTTCCTCATTGGCACTTTCGGTAATCGTAGCCTCGTTGTAGGCATAGTTGGCTGTAATGCTCCAGTTGGTAGCGAGCTGACCAATCACATCAAACTCAAATCCCTTAGACACTTCCTCGCCTGTTTGGACCAGAAGCTCAGGACTTCCAGCTACTCCAGCGTTGTATAGTTCTCCGTTCACTGTCAGGTTATAGATCGCTGCTGACACCACCAATCTGCTGTCAAACCAATCCGACTTGATACCCGCTTCGAAGAGTTCACTTTCAAGCGGATCAAAAGGTCCACCAGCAAGTGGATTGTTGATCGCAGAGGCAGACTGCGGTTGGTAGCCAGTGACATACGTTCCATAAGCATTGATGTGGCTATTGATGCTATATACTAGCCCAAGTCTCGGCAAAAAAGCATTTTGGGTAACTTCTTCTTCATCCGGAGTATTGTAGTTGATCACATCAGTGAAGTAATCCTGTCGCAAACCGATCAGCGCCTGAAGCTTTCCGATCTGAATCTGATCCTGTAGGTAGATTCCTTGGGTGCGTAGTAAAGATGGATCATAGCGCACTGAGGTGTAAAAGTATTTGGACATATCTCGCAATACATAAGGATTTGTCGCCGTCAGATCAAAATGGGAGACATTCGGAACTGGATTCCCATTAGAATCCAAGAGGTAGTTGCCTGATTGAGCAGGATTGAAGCTATTAATTGCTCCAGTATTAGCAGCATTGCGGTAGCCTCTAGCTTGAAGTTGGGATCCACCAGGCAATTGCTTTTGCTGGGCGTAATCATAGCCAAGAAGTAATTTGTGCTTGAATTTACCCCTTTGTACATCATAATTAAGGTAAGTGCTAACATTGTCTGCATTCCAGGTCCGCTTTCTGATGAAGACCTGCATTTCCACCTGCGATGGAATAGGCTGTCCTAGCCCATCTTTTGCATAGGTATTGGCAGATCGGTGCTCCAATAGATCTTCTGAATAATTGGATCGCATGAATGAGGTGTTCCATGTCAAGTTGCTAGCCAGTTTCTGAGCTATATTCAACGTGAAATTATAGGTATCCTCTTTGAGATAATCATTGACACTATTCAGTGAAGTGGAGATAGGCGTAGAAAACAAATCCCCATCGCCGAGTACCGACTGTCCTCGATCAAGCCTAGTATCTGACCGCTGAATCACCAAATCGGCATTGATTCGAGTGTTTTCAGTTGGTAGGAATGAGATGCTAGGAGCAATAATTAAATTTTTATCGAATTGTAAATCCCTGAATGACCCAGAATTTTCGTAGCCTAGGTTGAGTCGATATAAAACCGTTTTATCTTCTGTCAGAGGTCCTGTGAAATCCGCCAGCGTACGGAAGGTCTCAAAACTTCCAAAAGAAGTACTGATGGATTGAGCTGATTCTTCTAAAGGTTTTTTGGTTACCCGATTGATCGTACCTCCAGCAGAAGCATTTCCAAACATAGCTGAAGCTGGTCCTTTGATCACCTCCACGCGCTCGATGTGAGGAATCAGCTGCTGCTTCCAGAAGCTGGTAAATGCTCGCTGCCCATTGATCAAGATAGAGGAATTGCTTTGTCCCTGCACTCGATGACCACGTATCGTAATGTCATTGTAGAAAGAATACTGATTGACACCACTCATGTTTTTCACCACGTCATTGACCCGATACGCACCTTGATCAAGCATGAGTTCTTTGGTCACGTAGCTGATGGATTGCGGTACGTCCTTCAAAGCTGTAGCAGTTTTCGTACCTATGAATGAGACGTTATTCTTGTAATCCGTCTCCTTTCTACCGACAATCTCGATGGATTGGAGTTCTTCAATGCTTTCTTCCAATGTGACATCCTTTTGCACGGTGGTAGCAGACGCTACAGTTATTTGAAAGGATTTTTTACTATACCCTATTCCTGATATTTCCATCAAATACTTCCCTGGAATGACATCTTCTAGCCTATATTCACCTTCAAGGTTGGTCGAGGCTCCTTTCGAAGTTCCTTTCAATAGGATGGTGATACCGACTAGTTTTTCACCCTTTGTATCAGAAATTGTTCCTTCAATAGCTCCTGCTTCACTTTGTGAAAACCCGATTTGTGACCATCCAAAAAGTAACAAGGCCAATAATATTTGCTTCATGATTTATTAAGATTAATTCTAAACTGAGGCAAAGATAGAATCGGGAAATTAAATGACAATAGTTATTTAGATTTAATTTAAATAAAATGATTGACCGGAATCTTTCCTATTATTAAAATTCCATAGCTCAATCGGACAAAAGTCCGAAGACCGGTGGCCGAAATGGCCTCAATTTTCAAGTTGACCAATTCTCACTTTGCTTTAAGCGCCATATTGGTATCAAATCGGTTATACATCTTAAATAACTATGTATCTGTGAGTTCGCACGTTGGTAAATGAAAATTGGTGTCAATGGTCTTGCGAGTTAGATAAGAACACATTTCTATGAGTAAAGCCAGAAAACATGAATCTAATCCACTTTCTAAACCGATTATGAGATGAGAAATCCTGTGAACTCTTCATTAAATTTTTCCGGGAGAAGTCCGGTTTATTCTGTCAATAGTGCGAAAAAGTGACGCATCATTACTGGTTTAGCAGTAGCTTTATTCACCTGAAAGAAAAGGCGTTAAGGTATAAATCAATTACTCTTTCGTGACTTTTTTGTGATACTATACAGGCAATTTTGAATACAACAAAACCTCACTCACATGAAAAAAATACTAATTGTCTTCTATGTTGCCTTTTTAGGATTGGTATCCTGCGCTGACGATAACGATCCGATCACAATCGACCCAACTCGACCGACCGGAACATTCAGCGTTACTCGAAGTGGAGTATTTACGGATCAAAACTCCGCAGGATCCATGGGAACAGCAGCAATCGGCAACGATTCTCAAAACAAACAATTCCTACAGTTTAGCTCTGATTTCAATACAGCCCTGGCTACTGGTACTGTTACGGTATATCTTTCTACATCTGCTACGTTCATGCCTGATCCAGGAATGGGAAATCCAAATCTATTGGTGATGGGGCCCGTTCGAAATGCAGGAGAAAATTACTTCGCTGTACCTACTGGAGTTAGTACCACTAAATATACACATGTTATTCTGTGGTGTGGATCTGTTGGCATTCCTTTCGGAAATGCTCCTCTTCAATAACTAAGCATGAAATCTCTACTATTATTCACACCTAAACTCAAGGCAGTTAGTCTTGGGTTTATGTGTTTATTTTCTCTGGATATTGCTGCGCAAAGTGGCTGGACCAAAGAGAAAACAGAAGGATTTTACCAACTCAGTTTTCAGTCTATGAAGTCAAAAGACTATTTCTCATTAGATGGAGCTCAGTTAGAAACAAATCAGTTTTCTCAGCAATCCTTGGTTTTCTATGGAGAATATGGAGTCACCGACAAATTCACCATTATGGCCAATTGGCCTCTGCAAACCTGGAATGGATTTGAAACCACTGAAACGGTTAGCGGTCTAGGGGACTTACGCTTAGAATTTAAGCATGCTTTGCTCAAACAATACTTCCCTTTAAGCATTTCAGTGGCTCCAGAACTGCCGATCGGAAATGCAAATCATTTTGCTCAAAGTAAAGTCAATAATTTTGAACAGATAAATCTACCATCAGGTGATGGTGAATTCAATGTATGGACCACCCTTGCCAGCTCATTTGCACTTCCAACTATCCCACTCTATGGGAATATTTTCACTTCGTATAATTTCAGAACACAATATGATGGAGTATCCTTCTCAGATCAATTTGCCATAGGCGCTGAAATTGGATATCATATTGCGAATTTTGTCTGGGTAAATGCACGACTTAATGCCCTCAAGTCTGTAGATGAGGTGGAAGTTGCTACTGATTTTGTTCGAGGCGATGGCTCAGAATACACTGGATATAGCTTTGGAGCGAGTGCGCCGGTTTACAAAAATATCCATCTGAGTTTGAACTACAGAAATTACAATGATTGGATTTTCGAGCGCAAAAACATCTACTCTTCAGGAGTTCTCGGCTTGGGAATTTATTACGAACATAAACCACAGAAAAAATGATTTCTAATCTAATTCAACCCTCTCGAGAGTCAATACAGATTACTTTCCCAGTTGTCAAAAGGTACTCAAAAGGTCAACCCATCTATAAGCAAAATCAGCATTCAGAGGGGTTCTATCTTGTTAAAAAAGGAATCGTTAAGCTTCAGAAAATTCTTCCAAATGGTCTTCAAACCATCCTGAAAATCGTGGGAGAAAACGAAATCATTGGTGAAGGCCAATTTGACTCTGTCTTTCCACAAAAAAATCTAAGCTATGCGATAGCACTAGAGGAAGGAACATTGATCCAAAAAATTGATAAGATCACTAACCTTACAATTCAAGAACAAGCAGATCTAACCCAAAAACTCCTAGAAAGAGCATCGGAGGCAGCCCAAAGGCATGAGCGACTTATTTCTTATGATGCTGAGCGACGAATAAAAGCAGTACTTAAAGATCTTGCGATAAAATTAGGGAAGAAATATGGTGATGAAACTCTACTCAAAATAAACTTAACCCATGAAGATTTTGCCTTGCTTTCTGACTCAAGCAGACAGACTGTTACCAAAACATTGTCTAACTTGAAAAGACAGGGAATTATTAATTATAGCAGAAATAGAATCTTGTTTCGAAATCTAGAAAATTTTAAACTCTAAGAATCATGAAAAAATCTATCCATAGTTTACTCTTTATCTTCCTTATCATTTCACTTGGCGCATGCAGCTCCTCAGAAGATGCTCAGCCGACAGTTCCAGATGGAGTACCAGGAACTCCGGGAAATCCCGCTACCGAACTTCCGATTGGAGCAGTGAAAATACTGAAATCAGGGAATTTCACTGCACAAAGTGGCACTAGCACCAAAGGAATGATTGATTTGATTTCAGATGAAGGTGGACGTTTTTTCGTCAAGCTTGGGACTGATTTCACGACCAAGTTTAGCACTGGCACTGTCACAGTTTATCTCTCAACGTCCAAGGACCTTGCTCTTTCAGAACAATCCAGTTTCCAACTGGTAGCTGTGGTAAATAAGTCAGGGGAGCATTTTTTTAAATTACCTAATTCCCCTGCGGCAAAATTTACACATGGTATAATTTGGTGTGGAGCTGCTGCAATTCCTTTTGGTTTTGCTGAAATAAAATAGAAATCTAGTACTAGTTATTTACAACAAAGGCCAGCAATAATTTGCTGACCTTTGTTGTAAATATTCTTTTTTCCTAAACGGTCATTGAAGTTCAAAAATAAACTCTGTGAATGAATTAGAATCTGATTCTATGTAGATTTCTGTTCCATGAGCTTCAAGTATTCGTTTAACTATTGCCAAACCAAGTCCCGATCCCTCTACCCCTTCCCGCTCTTTGTCAATCATATAATACCTGTCAAAAATAGCCTCCAAATCTGTTTGAGGGATCCCTCCCCCCGTGTTTTTGATTTTGACTTCTACTCCAGTTCCTTTTGGATTAGCTTCTATTCTTATCTCCCCATCTTCAGGGGTGTACTTAACTGCATTGTCTAAAAGATTCTGTATAACACGATCAATGAGATAAAGATCAGCTTTAACGAGGGGTAAAGCAGATGAAATAGAGGTCTCAATTACTATTCTTTTAGATCTAGCCAATAATTCATATTTCAAACTGCTATCGAAAAGTAGTTCTTGGAGATTAATGATTTCCTTCCTTATCTGCATTTGCCCAGACTCCAATTTGGAAAGGTCAAACAGATCGGCGACTAATTTGGTGAGCTTATCTGTGCTTTTACTTATGATTTTCAGATAACTCTCCTTCTCATCGGCGGAAAGTGTATCACCTTTCATTTGAAGAGTTTCTATATAGCCATTAATTATGGCAAGAGGATTTCTAAGATCATGTGACACATTCGCAATTAATTCCCGACGAAGTCTATCCACTTTTTTAAGCTCCTTTATATTATCTAGAATCAGATCAGCCATATGATTGAAAGTATCTCCCAAAACGGCGAACTCAGAATTGGTTTTAAAATCAGGAACTCTTGCATGCATATCTCCATCCTTAAAGCGTTCTACCGTTTTTACTATCGTTCTTAAATGTCTTGTCAACCAAGCAATCAGCACCAAACCGATCAATAATGCCACTACCAACGTAATTACGATAGAATTGAATGTGAGCTGAATCCAGTAGCTCCCAAGAACTCCCGAGGCAATGGTTTCATATTTTTCACTTGCCAAAATAATATAAACGTAGCCTAATAATGCACCCTCTTCATAAACTGCTGTAGCAGAGAAAACCGACTTTTCCCCTGGGTTTCTAGGATCATCCCCCAAAACAAATCCATCTCCTTTTGACTCTATAAACTTTTTCACCGGACCTAGTTCAACTCGCTTCAGCTTCACTAACTGATCTAAAACGACAAAAGAAAGAATCTCTCCTGTAGGATCAAGCAGATAAACTTCAATACCAGGATTGACTGCCATCATGGAATGCATGATAGTTCCCAAAGCAGTTTCATTTACCTTACCGTCAACAAAGGGGTTGACTTCCTGGATCATATATTCTGCAACTGTAGCATTGAGACGCTGGGTAGTTTCCTGGAAGTACCGCTGCGCTGTCACTGCAGTAATAAGTACATAAGAACAGCCAACGATTAACAGGACCAGGGTAAATAGTAAGGAAATCCTTAGAAATAAACTTTTCATGGTTGTGTCTTAAAATTCATCATTGAATCGATACCCTATTCCCCAGGAAGTAAGAATATAGATAGGGTTATTAGGATCTACTTCAACCTTAGCTCTGAGACGATTGATATGTGCATTGACAGTATGCTCGTAGCCAGAAAAATCATATCCCCAGATAAGCTCGAGAAGTTCCGAGCGAGAATAACTTCTCCCAGGATTTTTCGCCATAAGTACCAAGAGATCAAATTCTTTAGGAGTAAGATTCATACGCTTGCCTGATAGTATCACTTTCCTCTTTTTTTCATCTATTTCCAGAGCTTGGAATTTGATCAATTTGACATCATTCGCCGACAGTAGGGCAAACTGATCCTGGCGCCGCATGATGGCTTTGACTCTGGCGATAAATTCCCGGATCTTAAATGGCTTGGTGATGTAATCATCAGCGCCAGACTCCAATCCAATTACTTTGTCTATTTCCTCTGATTTTGCAGTAATCATCAGAATTGGAGTAAAATTATCCAAAGCTCTCAATCGTTGGCAAATGGCTAAACCATCCATTTCTGGAAGCATAATATCTAGAATAATAAGATCATAACCACTAGTATTTGCTTCTTCAAAACCTTCCCTACCATTATTTTTTACATTAATTTCATAGTGCAGATCCTTCAAATGAATTTGGATTAGCTGGCTGATATTGGGATCGTCTTCTACTATTAGTACTTTTTTCACGTATTTATAATTTTAATTTTAAAGGCCACATAGCCTGTCCCGATTTTCATCGGGAGAATCTTGCATAGTTATAATCATCCCAGTATGTGACGTTCTTCGTCATGCCTGCCTGCCTCAGGCAGGCCTGTCTGCCTCAGGCAGGCCTGTCTGCCTCAGGCAGGCTCGAATTCATCTGAAAAATATTATGAGTGTGGAATCTATATTCTATTCATCACGAAACTATCACAATGGCTATTTAACCTCCATTTCCTTCTCAAAATACAAACAAAATAAAATTCAAAGGAGCAATAGTTTGTGAATGACAATTAGCTATTTGTCTTTCAAAACTTGATTTCAAATCGGGGAAGGCTGAATTACTAATCGTTCTTTGAATGTTTCTTGGATCTCCTGCTTGTAGTGACAATTGTAGCTTAGGTTCTAACCGTGTCAGAAAAGATAGCCCAAAAATATAACTCCGAGGCGCCCTATGTTTTATTTCTGGCTTGGCTCAGGTAAAGGTCACCCGATTTTAGTTAACCTTAGACCCATCACAACTCTCCAAGTTGAATGCACTATGCCTCATACTCAAGTATTTAAGGAGAAATAACCCAATTAAAGTAACTCAAACAGGTAAAAAACTCATCATTGCATAGTTGAAATGATAGATTTAGAGAAGTGAATTTATGAATATACCTGGTCGTCTATAATAATTCTACTGTTTAAACTCCAATTCATGATTCTTAAGTTTGAGGATTTGTATGTACTCAATGCTCCTCATGAAAAGTAAACAAAAGTCACATTTCCTTAATAAAACCTATTTCCACCTTATACATACTCCTTTTTCCTCCCTCATGAGTAGAATCAAAAATGAGGTAGTCACCGTTCTGACTAACCCTTGGATGCAGATCGCAGCGCCATTCTCCTTTGAAATGGGCAGGCTCGTAGAAATTCCCTACTACCACCTTTTTGTTGGTAGTAACATGATAGAGATAAAGTATCTGTAGTCGATCTTCTCCCTGTGGATAGCTGTCGTTGATGATCCACTCATAATTAGTATTAGGCACATAAGTATTGTGTCCATTGACAGGCATGGCATATTCTCCTACAATTTCCACTTGATCAGTTTTATCAGTAAATCTATAAAACGCTTCTTTCCTTCCTGCTGGCTTAGTCCATGCGGTGATTTGGTCGGAGTTTTTCCAGATAAAATGAGAGGTAAATCCAGATGGATCTAAAAGGTAAATATCTGACCCATCTACATTTGCAGTGATCATTCTTGTGATAAATCCACCGCCTGTGCTGCCAACCTTTGGGTCATAAGTTTTATACCTGTGCAAAAAAACCAGTCTCTTACTATCCGGACTCACCAGAAGGTGATTGAAATAATGGAAATATTTTGAGTCAATTTTCCCCTCTGCATTGGGCATTTCAGCTATTTCGGCTAGAGAGATAATCATGTTTGATTCTCCTGTTTTCAAATCCATTTTATAAATACCAATCTCAGCTGGAGCTTTCTCATTGATGTAAGGATCAGCAATTCCAGGATAGCCATAGCCAGGTCTCATATTTTGAATTCTATTGAATTCGGTGCCTACGGCAAAAGTACCGTCAGGACTCAACGCATAGATTGGCTTGGGTAATGTGCGATTCTCGCCAGTTTTTACATTAAAAACCCTTGAAATAAACGCTCCATTTTCCCTATCATTCCAAATCACCTCTTCATCAGAACCTGGTATCCACTGAAGCATGCATCCCTGCTGCCAGCCCCACGCAGTGCTCGTTCCGATTTCCTCCCACTTATTCCCATTTTCTAAATCAATAATCCCAATTCGCAAAGTGTCTTCTGCTGTGGGAGATCGAAAGATAGAATCCACTTTCATCCCTAGCACATACCGACCAGAGGGATCGGTCTGCAATTTGTCGTAATAGCCAAACCAATATTGACCATCACTAGCTGTGATCCGCTCCACTTTTACTGTTGAAGAAAGGTCTATCAGCGTATCTTGAACCCATGATTCTTTTTTGTGGATAGAATCCAAAAGTTGACTTCCAAATGATGGAACACCTACGAGAAATAGAATAAGTGTAAAAAATACACGATGAGATTTTAAACTACTATTGGATAGGACTAATGCGAAAACAGTCATTACTTATTGATTTAAATTTTTATGATCATCCGCACTGATGCCAGTCGCCTTACAATCTTTGTCAATCATGTCAGAAGACTGGTGACCGAAGCGGCCTCTATTCCTAAGTTTGATATTTTCTATGATACTTTTGCCGCTTTGCAGGTAAAATGGCAGATATACTTATGATTTTTTTCAATTAACAAAAGGCCTAGACTTCCTAACTATTTTGACCTCACCTGACACAACAAGAGCTTATTGATCTCCTGCGCGATTTACATCATGTTCTCTTTACCTACTGATCGGATCTATCCTTTTCCAGCTGTGTCCTAAGTTTTTGACCCGCTGCTCTGTTAAACTAGGTATTCCAAACATATCGAACTCACCCAACTCTCTCGTATTTGATACTTGCGATGGTAGTTGAAATACAGCTTCCCATTAAATCTAATCAACTATAAAATTGGTTTTAAAGGCATTAGGTTAAAACTGCCTTTTCCCGCTCCAAGAACTCCTTCAATGTGCTCGGTTGCTTTCCCGTCAACTGAAAAAAGGCATCGGAAATAGTAGGCTCTCCTTGTATCCTTGGTAAAAAATGAAGCATCGTCATCACCAAAGCGAAATCGCTCGGTGTTCCTTGCTTTTTCTTTTTGAAATAAAAACTAACAGGATTAAGGCTAATAAACTCTATTTTTCTATCAAGCACATCACTCATTAATTCCG
Organism: Algoriphagus sp.; assembly: GCF_039969895.1. Lineage (GTDB taxonomy): Bacteria > Bacteroidota > Bacteroidia > Cytophagales > Cyclobacteriaceae > Algoriphagus. The sequence continues at coordinate 112,055 of NZ_JBDVMZ010000021.1, read as the reverse complement.
TCACCGCTTTAAAATTCAGGTTTTCATTTCCAGTAATTTCAAATGCTTTATTCTTGAACTCTTCAAACCGAGAAATCAAAACCGCCGAAGCTTCTCCAATACTTACTACATCTACCCAATTGAACTTTGCATTTCCCGACGGAAGTGTAATCCGATGATCCTTCTTTATTTCGGGTAACAAAGTGGTCGTGAGGTTCTGCATGAAATAGCTCGGACGGACGAAAATATACTCAAAGCCATAAGATTTGATCAGACGCTCAATCTTGTTGTGGGGAATAACTTTACTCAGCTCAGCCCCCTGCACCGAGAGAAAAACGATCTTGTTTATTCCTGCTTCTTTTGCCTCTTTCAGAAGCGGATCAAAGTAACGATCTACATCAGCTAGTTGAGGGGGTCGAAGGAGAAAAAGTATATCGATACTAGTGAATGCGGCTTTAAAAGTTTCTTTCTCTTCAAAATCAAACTTGACAAACTTCAATTGCTCATTGCCAGAAAAAGCCTTCTCTGATTTCTGTATATCACGAACTGCGGCAATTACATCCAAACCAGTTTCCTTTTCCATTAAAAACTGGATTACTTCACTGCCAATATTTCCTGTGGCTCCGGTAATTAAAATATTTGTCATATTGAATGAAAGAGGAATAAAGTTGGGAACATAGTGAGATTCCTAGAACTAGGGGTAAATGGTTGCTTTTTTAACTCCAACTAGAATTCCATAGTTCTATACATATCCACATCAGGAAACTAATCCGTGGTCGGCGTTAGTTTATCAAAGTGGTTTTTGGGAAAAGGTGATTCCCCAAAATTGATGTGAAGAATGAAAGTAGTATGGCGTTAAGCATTTTCCATAGCCTAATGATTTTACGATCAAGGATATTTCAAAGAGAAGAAGAATGAGTTCCGCTATAAAAAACGATACTCTTAAACCAACTTCATCCCCACCGGATCCCAAAGAATTGGCTTTTCCCGGGCAATACTTAGATTACAAGCAAGTGAAGGTGCTGCTGCTCTGAGCCCAAATTCAGCATCCTCCAAAATCGGCGAACCCGTTCTCACACCATTGAAAAAGGTGATCATGTGATCTACTCTATCGTCATATCCTGCTGCTGCTTCGAATCTAACTGGCTCATTTTTATTGAATCCCCCTCCCTTTTCATCACCATACTTGTCCACGTACCACTTCTTGAAATCCTTTTTTTCTTCGGCTGAAAAACTTGTAAATGAATCATATCCACCGAATCCAGGCGCCACATCTCTCTTTAGCGTCTGAAGTGTATAATCATTCCAACCTATCGTTATGACTCCCTCTGTGCCGACAAGCTTTAAACCAAACTGACCGTTGCCCTCTCCATCACAGAGATTTACTCGGGTAGTTACCTGAAAGGAATCATGTTGCTCAGTCTTTGGATAGGTCATCAATGCATTAATCACATCATAAGCATCTCGTCCATCCTTCCAAAATTTCAAATCTCCCGCACTGAAGATCTTATTTGGACCTTTAGAGTCTGTGACCGTATGTAGCGTGGTCAATAAATGCACAATCAAATCGCCCGCTGCTCCTGTGCCGTAATCGCTGTAATTTCTCCAGCGGAAAAAACGGGTTGCATCAAAAGGTATCTTTGGGGCGTAGCCCAAAAAAGTATCGAAATCCACAGTTTCTGGACTGGCATCAGTGGGTATGGAATAATTCCAGGCGCCCATTTCTGTCGTTCGATCGCAATAAGCCGACACAAAAGTCAAATCCCCTATCGCTCCAGACTGAAAAACTTTTTTAGCTTCCAGCACCGCCACAGAACTCGCACGCTGACTACCAACTTGAAGTATTTTCCCTGTTGCTTTCTGGGTATCTATGATCGCCTGCCCATCCTCGATCCGCTGCACCATGGGCTTTTCACAATAGACATGTTTTCCGGCTTTCATCGCATCGATGGCGATTCGCTGATGCCAGTGATCCGGCGTGCATATCAATACTGCATCGATATCTGGTCTGGCCAGAATCTCTCGGTAATCACGAGTCGTGAAAAGATCTTTCCCGTACTTCTCCTTGGCATATTCCAGTCTTCCAGAATATAAGTCACAGGCCGCTACCAACTCAATTCCATCTATGGTCAAAGCCGCATCCGTATCGTAATGCCCAATTATTCCGGCACCTATCAGACCAATTCTGATTGTATCATTTGCCTGTGATTTTAGCTTAGATTGGAGAAGAAAACTTTTGGCAGAAGCCGATCCGGCTAAGCTTGTTCCTACGGAAGCTAAGGCTAAGCTCCCACCAGCTTTTTTCAGAAATTCTCTACGTTGATTTTTCATGGTTAATGAGTTATGTTTAACTACCTGCTAATTAGTACTTACCTGTTGAAAAATGAAAACAATCTTCTAGGTGTTCCAAAGAAAATATTCTGAGCGTAGGCTTCCAATCCTTTCTCTTTTAGAAAGCCTGGAATAGTTTCAATTAAATAAGTTAATCCAGGCGCACCTCCGTAGCTTTTCCAATACCCATTTTTCGCCATATCCATTCCCAGCGTTAGTTGATCCGGATAATCTTGGATCAGATTTTCGATCAGATTCAGCGTATAATTTGGCTCCTCTTTTTTCCAGCGAAAAGCAGAATCATATTCCACGCTAACTCCAATATCTAGCACAGCACGGTTGTATTCTACATCTTTCGCTCGATCCACATGAGAAAGTACCACATGATCCAGTTTTGCTCCCAGTTTGTCAAATAGCCTCGCTTGCTCTAGTGCTTGCCTTCCAAAATTGGTATGCGTCAAAATCGGCGCTCCTGTTTCCAAATGAGCATTCACCACTGCCCTGAATATTTTCTCCTGATGCGGTGTGAATTTTTCATCTCCAGTCGCCAGCTTGATCAGCCCAGCCTTGTGCCCGGTTCGCTGCACAAAAGGCCCGGAATAATCAAACTGATCAATTCCATCCCTGATATCTGCAATAAACAAATCCGTCAATTGTTCTTCTGAGTAGGTATATCTCCAGTGATTTTCCGGATAATATATTTCCAAATGTATGCCTGTCGGAGCGATGATTTGCACGCCACTTCTTCTGCTCACCTCGGCAAGCTTCAGTGGATTTCTCCCGCAGTTAGCCGGCATGGTATCTACCACCGTCCTACCCCCAAGGACATAGAATTCGCTCAACTCAGAAGCTATTTTCTCCACGTCGTTCAGCAGAAATTCAGGATGAGCTGCCGTCGGATAGCTATCTTCAATCACGATATGCTCGTGTGAATAGGTGAATCCCATGTTTTCAGCATCCACATCTCCCAAAACTGACCTAAAAAACTTCTTTTCCATCACCTAATTTTTATCCCAACCATTTCTTGAAATATCTGCAACCTTACGCGGCAATTCCAAAATCGCCCCTTTGCTGATTAGCGTATTTTGCAACTCAGCGACGGAAATACCTTTGGCATCCACATCCATGTTCAATGACTGAACTGCCGCAAAACCCGCCGCCTGTCCCATACTCATCGTCTGAGCCATGGATCGACAGGAAGCATGAGCATCATGCGTTGCCGAGAAACAACGCCCAACAACCCACGTATTCAAACTTTCCTTCGGAATCAGCGTACCGTAAGGAACCCCGTAACTCCCTCCATTTGGCACGTATTGCCAGTAGGTCTCCGAACTCCCATCCGCGCCTTTTCTATGATCTTCTATAGGGGCTCCGCAAAGGAAAATCTGATCTTCAAACTGCTTGGCTTCCATGCAATCTTCCTTTGTCAGGCGGTATTCTCCATATACCCTTCTCGTCTCCCGAACACCAATCTGATGGGAAAGTCCGATGATTTTAGAAGCTTCATAACCGGGTACTTCGGCTCTGAAAAAATCTTCAAAAATAAAGGACTGCCTTCTTCCTTCTATCTCAGCCTCTGTAATTCCCTCAGGGGTCAGAGGATCGTAGCCAGCCACTTTTACGGCCACAGTTGAGATGCATTTAGGCTGGCACATTTCATGGGCAGACCCCTCTTTTCGTGGCAAAGGGTAAGTCCCAGAATCGAACGCCTCACCCATTTTTGCTTTGAGCATTTTCTTGCCTCCGGCTTCTTCGAATACCTCCAGGTCCACATTGGACATGCGGAAAGTGGTTGTCATGCTTTGAGCGGGTTCATGTTCTCCTGCTTTTTCGTAAGGCAAACCAGCCCAATGGCAATAGTCAGCGTCTCCTGAAGCATCGATAACTCTCTTAGCCGTAATGGTGAAAAACCCAATCCCTTTGTGGAAAAACACGCAAACTGAAACCTCTCCTGTCTTTTCAACACTGACCAGCGTGCAGTGATACAACAGCTCCACTCCATTGTTCACTAATAACCTGTCCCAAACTTCTTTAAGTTTTTCAGGATTATAATTCACTCCTGTTCCTGCTCCATAGGTATTCGGACGGAGAAAGATATCGCCGCTTCTATTCAATTCATTGACTACCAGATCTGGCAATCCACCCACGATCTTTTTAGGCTCATCGGATGGAGTGAAAAATCCATAAAATGTATCCAGCATCTGCGTGGAAGTTCCACCTGGAAAACCATAGCGCTCAACCAAAGTCACCTTATATTTTCCCTGAGCCGCAGCAATGGCCGCAATTGAACCTGCGCTTCCACTACCGATCACGAGAATATCGGTTTTGTATTGCTTAGCGATTGAAGTTGATAAGTCCATGATTAGCTAGTGTGTGGTCCTACGTTTTGATAGAGCTTCGCCATGTTGTGCGCATGCTCATCGTAAGCGGCTTCGAATAATTCGGCAGCTTTTTCATCTCCAATGATCTTTCCGCTGCTGAGTACTTTAGGAGTTTTTCCATTTTTCTGAAGGATTGCTGCCACTTCTGCTTTTATGGTATTAATAAGTAATACACCGCCCAAGGTGGAACCCGGAGCTACTGGTGTATCCAATCCATCTAAATAAATCATCGCATCTCCCAAAGGCGCACCAGTATCCAAAACATAATCAGCGAAGTCAATTAATTTTTTTCCATCTGCTCTTTTTGAGGTACTTCCTTCAAGATGCTTGCTACTTACGAGCGCTACCACTTTGACCTTACGTTTTTGAAGTTCTTCAGCCATTTCTATCGGCACTACATTGCATCCGCTGGATGAAATGATCAGGGCTGTATCTTCAGCTGTGATGTCAAAATTCCTAAGGATTTTAGGTGCAAAACCTGGTACATTTTCCAAAAACATAGCCTGACGCTGCCCATTGCTGCCTATTACCAGGTTGTGAAAAGAAAGAGAAAGCTCCACGATGGGATTGAATCCCGGAAAGGAACCATATCTCGGCCACATCTCCTCTACCATAATCCGGCTATGGCCAGATCCAAAAAGATGCACCAGTCTTCCCTTTAGAATTGAATCAGCAAAAAGCTGAGCTACTTCTTGGATCTTAGATTCCTGAGAAGCTACGACATCGATGATTTCGCGTCCTTTTTCTAAATATTGTCTTGTATAACTCATGTTGTTTTTTTGTATTTATTCTCAATTAGTTTATCAGCCTAATTCTCATTGGTGAAGAGGCTGGAAGACAGGAGACCGAAATGGCCTCATTTATAGTTTTCGAGTTTTTTCTCTATTTCTCTTAAAATAGTACTGGCAGAAAAGCGCAATAATCATGATTCGATTTTTAAACCTGTCAAGACCTCAATCTAGGTTAGCTTCAGGCCAATCGAAGTACTTGTTTGACTCTGAGCAGAATAGTGGTGTCAGTCTGAGCGAAGTCGAGGACAATAATTTCCATTCTTTGAAAACCCCTTCGGCTTTGCTCCAGCTGCCCTTTCATCTTCCTGCTTTCCATCTCCTACTGTTGCCTTTTCGCCATTAGAGCCGCTCCAATTGCTCCAGCAAACCCATGATAGTTAGCTTCTATGATGGGAACAGGTTTTCCAGAAGGAGCCCATTCGTACAACTCCATAAATTCCCGAAGTGGCTTCATTAATAAATCTCTAGCACCGCTCGTGATTCCGCCTCCTAATACGATCACTTCAGGAGAAAAAGCATTGATCAATGAAGCCAATGAGGTTGCTAGCTTTTGAACAGTCGTCAGCCACCAGTATGAAGCTACCGGATCTCCCTCAGCATACGCTTGCACTAATGCCTTGACAGTGCTGTATCTCCCATGAGTCCTTTCACTTACCGAGAAGTTGCCCACTGCATATTCCAAACTCCCGACCATATTCGTCATCGTTTTGGCGCCCATGTGATCGACTACCGAGTGACCAAAATGACCAGCACGCTGAAGTGCGCCCTGAAACAATTCTCCGTTGATAATTACTCCTCCTCCTACCCCAGTTCCAAGAGTTAGGATCAGCATGTTTTTAATTCCTTCTTTTTTATAAAATCCTTCATACTCAGCCAAACAAGCGGAGTGACCGTCGTTCAGAACGACGATCTCACGATTCAATTCCTTCGACCAATCCAAGCCTTCAATCCCTTGAAGCCGCTCAGGCATGTAAAGAGTCTTACGATTGGACGAATCTACCAATCCAGGTGCGGAGATTCCACACCCCATTTTGGAGCTATCACCAGAAGCATATTCTCGTGTTTTCTCAGTGATTAAGGCTACGATTTTATCTTTCCAACCCAGGCTATTTTCATCAGAATCATGAGTAGAATATTCGGTTTGTTGCAGAATTTTCCCAGATCCATCCAGTACAACTAACTTGATTTGCGTGCCTCCAATATCGATTCCTAAATAGTATTTATCCATCACCTATTTATTGGTATTGTCCTTCGCTGATTGCCCAACCCCCATCTATCGCCAGTACTTGGCCTGTGATGAATTTGGAGTCTGGGGATAAAAACATCAACACAGCATTCAGAATATCTTCTGGCTGTCCAGGTCTGCCACCATCGAGTGGTTGCTTGGACTTGAGAAAATGCTGAATCTTCTCGTCCTCCATCGCCCGCTGAGCCATTGGAGTTTCAAATAAACTTGGGGCAATTACATTCACACAAATACTATGGCTGGCGTAATAGGATGCGATGGATGTAGAAAAACCTACGACAGCCGCTTTCGCAGCCGCGTAGGCATGGGTTACAAAATATTTAGGTGAAGGAGAGAATCCCAAAACGGACCCCATATTGAGGATCATTCCCGGTTGTTGATGTGCTAAAAAATAATTCACCATCGCTCGATTCGATAGCATCATAGCAGTAAGATTAATTTCAAATGTCTTGTTCCAACCGTCCAAAGTCATTTCATGCAAGGGACCATCTCCGAATTTCCGACCGCTCCCTCCTGCCACATGAAATAGACCTGTGATCGCTCCAAATTTCTCGTGTGCTTTTTCAATCGCACTTTCAATCGTTTCTGGATTGGTAGCATCTCCTGCTACTACTACAGCTAACGAACTTAGCTTTTCCTTAGCCAAATGGATTTGCTCATCAGCTCTTCCGACCACGACTACTCTTGCGCCTTGTTTTTCCAAAGCTAAAGCCGCTGCCAGTCCCATGCCTGATGTGCCGCCCATGATGATGTAACTTGTATTTGAAAAATCCATAATCCTAAGCTTCTATTGTAAAATCATCCGTATTGCAGTAGGCGAAGGAGTACACAAAAAAGCCCTCACGGTTAGTGGTCAGCTTCCTGATAATCTCCAAAATCGGTGCCCCAACTCGCACTTGTAGAGATTTCGCTAATTCTACGGTGGCTGGTATCGCTCTGAATTTTTGCACCACTCCTGTCATCTCTATGTCGTGGTTCACGATCAAAGTGTCGAAGAGTGATTTATTGACAAACTCATTTTCACAAAAACCTACCAGTTGACTATTCGACAAAAAGGTGTTCTCCATCATGATCGCCTTTTCACCAGACATTCGGATTCTGCTTAGAAAAATAGCCCCGGACTGAATTTCCTCCTGTGACAGCGACCAGTAAAAATCTTTCGGCCAAGGAATAAAACCAGGTTTTTTGAGAAACACCGTATTGATCTGATGCTCTCTTCCCTTCATGATCTCGGTAAAACCTTTGATCGAAAGCAGCTCAATACTTTTGCGCTTCAACTTTACAATACTCCCTTTTCCTTTCTGTCTTTCGATCAAGCCTTCTGCTTCCAGATTGCTCAATGCATTTCTCACGGTCATCCGGGCTATTCCATAGTGATTACACAAGTCGTTTTCTGAAGGAAGTAAATCTCCAACGCTATATTTCCCTTCAATAATTGAGCGTCGAAGGTCTTTTTGCACGGTAATATATCTTGCTGTCTCTTTCATGTTCCGACTTAAAGATTTCGTTTTTTCAACTCAGAAAAGGCATAATCAGCAGCTCTAGCCGTCAACGCCATATAGGTCAGAGAGGGGTTTTGACATGCGCTTGAAGTCATGCACGCCCCATCTGTGACAAATACATTCTCTGCTCCCCAGAGTTGATTGTGTTTATTCAACACAGAGGTCTTTGCATCTCTACCCATCCTGGCAGTCCCCATTTCATGTATATTGAAGCCAAAATTCCTGTTCTGGATTTGTCCGTTGACATTCTTAAATTTTGCCTTTTCGAGCATTTCTACTCCACTTGCCACGATATCCTTTGTCATCGCATTTTCATTTTGCTTGTATTCCGCATCAATGATTAACAGAGGCATCCCCCATTCATCCACTTGATCTTTGCTAAGCGCTACGTGATTTTCATGATAGGGAAGGCATTCTCCCATTCCAAACATAGTCATCGTCCAAGGACCAAGTTCAGTTTGATTCTTTTTCAAAGGTTCACCTAAACTATCTCCATGCGCAGCACTTATCCGACCTCTTCCACCTATGGCTGCAAAGGAATATCCGCGCAAGAATTCAGATTGTACATCATTTCCGAAGTTTCTAAATCTTGGCATATAGGTACCTGTAGGTCTTCGACCAAAGGTGTTTTTATCTTCAAAGCCTTCGAAATCTGCCGTAATGCGACCATTGTAATTATGATCCATGAGATTGTGCCCTAATTCTCCACTGTCATTGCCCATTCCATTTGGGAAGCGATCTGAAGTAGAGTTCATCAGGATCAAGGTAGAATTCAGCGTGGAACCATTGACAAAAATGATCTTCGCATAATATTCCATCTCTTCTTTGGTGTTGGCATCGATCACACGCACCCCTGTAGCCTTCCCCTTTTCTGTATCATAAATAAGTGAATGAACTACAGAAAATGGCCTGAGTGTCATATTCCCCGTTTTTTCAGCCGCCGGAAGTGTGGTGGAATTACTGCTGAAATAGGCGCCGAAAGGGCATCCTCTGTAGCAAAGATCCCGGTATTGACAGGCTCCTCTACCGTTCAGTGGCTTTGTTAAGTTAGCCGTGCGAGAAATGACTAAATGTCGGTCAGCATACTGTTGTTTGAGAGATGATTTAAAATAATCCTCTACACAATTCATCTGCATTGGTGGCTGAAACTCACCATCGGGTATCTGAGGCAAACCATCTCGATTGCCAGAAATACCTGCAAAACGCTCTACATAACTGTACCAAGGAGCGATATCTTCGTATCGAATCGGCCAATCTACTCCGTTGCCATCCTTTTCATTTTCTTTGAAATCGTGCTCGCCCCAGCGCTGAGTCCATCTACCCCAAGTCAGTGATTTACCACCCACTTGATAGCCACGAATCCAGTCAAATGGCTTGTTTTGGATGTAGGGATGTTCTTTATCTTTGACGAAAAAGTGAGCTGTAGCTTCCTGAAACGCGTAACATTTGCTTACGATGGGATTCTCTTCCCGCATTTCCCGAGTCAATTGATTTCTATGTTCAAATTGCCAAGGTGCCATCGTGGCAGTAGGGTAATCTCTGCTATGCTCGACCATACGGCCTCGTTCAAGCACCAAGGTTTTCAAGCCTTTTTCGCACAATTCTTTCGCAGCCCATCCTCCACTGATTCCTGACCCGATCACAATTGCGTCGTAGGTATTTGCTTGTTTGGCGCGCATGTTTAGGTTGATATTTTTAGTATCAAAAGACTCGTCTATCATGTGGTAGCTTTTTGTACTCGCTGACTTAATTCACCTGACATTTTATGCTTTAGGATCAGCTTCACATCTCCATTTGGAAGCTTTTCCTCTTTGATCAAGAAATGGTCGTCATCGTAAGATTTAGTGTTTTTTTCATAAATTACTCCTTCCTCACCTCTCCAGTCTTCCAACACAACAGGTTCCCACAGTTTAGTTTTAGCACTTTTATAGGCCGCATCTAAGATGGCATTGACCACATATCCGTCGTAAAATGTTTCCAATGGCTCGCGCTTTTCATCTATTGCCGAAAACATATCTGTGAACATATTGGGGTAACCCAATTCATGTGCTTCGTCTCCGACAGGAAACAGCCAGCCCTTATCCACTTCAGCTTTTTCAGCTACATAACCTCCTCCACCACCAGTAGTGAAGGTTTCGAATCCAGTCCTCAAAAAGTTATTAATCCAAATCGTGCCTTCTGTTCCCATTACTTCATCTCGCAGATCCATGCCTCCGCGAAAGCACCAACTGACTTCAAATTGGCTAATCGCACCATTGGCATATTTGATCATCCCGATAGCATGATCCTCTGCGTCAATAGGATGAACTTGCGTGTCTGCCCAGCACATGACCTCAAGTGGTTTGACGTCTTTCCCAATATAATTTCTTCCAATCTCAATGCAGTGACAAGCCAAATCGATCATCGCTCCGCCGCCGGATTTTTCCATATCCCAAAACCAATCCGAATGGGGTCCAGGATGTGCTTCTCTGGATTTGGTCCATAGAATTCTGCCAAGTGATCCGTTTTTGACACTTTCCAAAGATTTTAGAAACTTGGGCGTGTAGCACAAATCTTCCAGATATCCTGCGAAAATGCCTGCTTCCTCTACTATATCAAGCATGCGTTTAGCTTCTGCTGCTGTTCGTCCTAGCGGCTTGGTGCAGAGCACATCCTTTTTGGCTTTGGCACAGGCGGCCACAGCTTCTTCATGTAGATGATTGGGCAAAGAAATCATCACCACATCTACTGAAGGATGATTGATAGCGGCCTCCATGTCATCGGTAAAATCCTCAAAACCATAGTCTTGAGCAAATCGCTGCGCATTTTCCTTGTTTCTAGAATAGACCATCGTCACGCGGTCTATTCGTCGCTGAGCATGGAGTGATGTGGCATAAAATCGGGCGATAAATCCCGATCCTAACATGGCTATATTCATTGTTTTTGGGTCTAAAGTTTAATTATCTAATTACCAACCAAAGGTCTTTTGAACAAATTTTCGGCTTATTTTCCAGTCTTCTTTCAGCGGGTTACTTGGCGTAAAATCATTAGGAAAAGCCAGTTCTATGGCTACTTGCCCTTGAAAATTCTGCTTTTCAAGCGCTTTAGAAATCGCTGAAAAATCAGTGTCTCCCTGACCTACATACTCTGTCCACGTGCCATCTTCATACTGATCTCGAATGTGCAAGTAAACGATCTGCTCGCCATAGGTCTCTATGAATTCTACCGGATCTACTCCTCCACGTATTAACCAATTCAGATCAGGGCCAAGTTTGATATCAGGAATTCTTGCGAGCGTTCCTTTTAGATCATGCAGGTCATTTTCTACCTCGTAGGTATGGTTGTGAAGATTTGGGACAATGCCATTTTCCTTACAGATTTTCATCAAAAAGTTTAGGATTTTTGCCTGCGCATCCAATTCAGCATCTGTTTTGAGATGATCCGCGCCTCCGACTGAAACTCCGAAAGTGGTCCCTCCGACTTCAGCCAGCCTAGGAATCACCAACTCCAAGTCGTCAGCAATTGCCTGATATTGGCTAGCATCCCACATGTTGAACCCTACTCCATAAGAAGTGCCTGAAACACCAATTTTATATTTTTTGGTGAGCTCTTTGATTCTCTCTACTGCATCATCATGCCTGAGAATCGATTCCATCAATTCTATCCCATCGAGCCCAGCATAGCTCATATCAGCAAAAACAATTTCTAAGTCAGGATAGGCATCCCAATTCGGAGGAAACTTACTTGCATAGACCCATAGATGGCCGTTGATTTTTACTTTTTTGAATTCTTCCAAAGAAGCTGCTCCAACTAGCTTAGGTAAAAAGAGCGTACAAGAAGCTGCCAAGATAGATTTTTGGATAAAATCTCTTCTGCTCGATTGATGATTTTTACTCATTAGGAAATAGGGTTTATTGTTCATTCAATCGCCAAGGTATTAAATCCAACTTGTATAGACAAGTTAAAAAATTAATTTATATCCTGACAAGAGTACTAGTCTATTCAGGTAAAAAATCAACTTTTGACCTAGAAAACCTAAGTTAGAATTCCTGTGTAAATGAGTTAAAAAATGACGCGAAGTAAGATGCTTAAAAGACTGACGTTCAGGCATAGCAAAGAAGTTTTTTACTAGAAATCCATCTCTGTTTAGTAGAGAGTTAATCTAGTAGGATTATCCGCACTAATGCCAGTCACCTTATATTCCTTGCTTATCTGGTTGGAAGACCGATGACCGAAGCGGCCTCAATTCTTAAGTTTAACATTTGCTACATTGCTTATTCCACCTTACTGGTAGAAAAGCGGATAATCTTATTCACTTTTTTCCACTCCCTACAAGCCGCAGGACTAACGCTACTTACCACCTGTTTCCAGTAGATACTCGAAAGAAATTCTTCTAATAGAGCCCATTTTTGTGATTGCCCTCAGCATACGAAATGATATAAATCAGGTTCCTTATTATTTCTGATAAAAGGAGCTTGACAGATTATCAATCTAATTTTTCCACCTCTATATTCGAATAATAAAGGACATGTATATCTTTTATTATTTCACCATTAACCCAACTCTATATGCTCTCAAAATCACAAGCACGGGCATTCTTCTTAGGGGGCACGGCTGTCTCATTCCTGGCTTTTATAGGATTGACGATCTATTCTCTGGCCCCAAGCAATGACCAAACCAATCATCTAGCGATCACCGAACAGGTAATCAAAGGAAAACATCTTTGGGAAACCAACAATTGCATGGGTTGCCATTCGGTTCTGGGCGAAGGCGGCTACTACGCACCCGAACTCACCAAAGTAATCGAAAGAAAGGGTGGCCCTATGGTCAAGGCTATTCTCCAATCTCCAGTGCCCTGGTCACCGAATGGCCGACAAATGGTCGCCTATGAAATGTCTGACGAAGACGCAGAAGCGATGGTGGCTTACTTCGAATGGATAGGAGAAATCGACCTGAACGGATTCGAAAGAATCGTTTCTCCTTTGGCTAAAGACAAAATAAAAAGATAGATCCATGAAATATAAATCACAACAAGTAGCCTACTGGTTTTTCGCCTTGTGTATGCTTCTCTTCGCTCTACAGATCGTTTACGGGTTTATTATGGGCTTTGCGCGAATCGGAATGGACGGGCTCCATGAGTGGATCCCCTTCAATACTGCCCGCGCCGTTCACACCAATCTCTTGGTTGTCTGGCTGTTGACAGGCTTTATGGGTGCAGCGTATTACATTATACCTGAAGAAGCCCAGCATGAACTCGTCAGCGTGAAGTTGGCCTACGTGCAATTGATTTCCCTTGCTCTCGTGGGAGTAGCAGCTATCACAGGCTATCACTTTAATATCTGGGAAGGAAGAAAATTCCTGGAAATCCCAAGGGAATTGGATTACCTCGTCGTAGTCAATGTGCTGCTGTTTTTGGGGATAATTCTCACCACGCTTTACAAAGGTAAAAGACAGACTACCACTGCACTCGTGATGACCATGGGTCTTGTCTTCGCAGCCTTGCTCTACCTGCCCGGCATGATTTGGTTTGATTCGCAGGTGACAGATTCGTTTTTCCGCTGGTGGGTTGTCCACCTATGGGTAGAGGGAGTTTGGGAATTGATCATGGGCGGTATTCTAGCTTTTCTCCTCATCAAACTAACTGGAGTGGATAGAGAGGTGATTGAAAAATGGCTTTATGTCATTGTAGGATTGACTTTTCTATCAGGAATCTTGGGTACTGGACACCATTATTATTACATCGGTGTAAACAAAATCTGGTTAGTAGTGGGTGGAATATTCTCCGCGCTGGAGCCTTTAGCTTTCCTAGCCATGGCACTCTTCGCCGTGTATATGTATAGAAAAGGAGAAAGAAATCATCCGAATAAGATTGCTTTATTCTGGACGATTGGAGCAGCGATAGTTTCCTTTATCGGAGCAGGTTTGCTTGGTTTTGCACACACACTACCTCAGACCAACCTGTACACACACGGAACGCTAGTCACTGCGATGCATGGTCACTATGCATTCTGGGGAGCGTATGCGATGATTGTCCTGGCTATTATCAGCTACTCCATGCCCAATATGACTGGTCGCAAACGACACGATCAATTCCTCGGGCATCTTGCTTTCTGGCTTTCCAATATCGGTATGCTCGGTATGGTAGTGGCCATGGGTGTAGCCGGTGTGGTGCAAGTATATCTGGAAAGAATTCTGGGAATGGAATTCATGGTAGCTCAGGAAGAAGTGAAAATCCACTTTGTAGTGATGCTGCTCAATGCTTCCTTATTCGCTACGGGTATTATTCTATACATCTATGAGTTTGTTAAATACGGCCGACCAACAGATGAAGCGTTGACTATAGACACCGAAGAGGAGGCTAAAGTCCTGCGTTAAAAAAAATGAAAAGGTTAGAAAGGTTTTTTATCACCCAATAAGGAATCTATAAACCAATATGAAAAGTAAGGCTGGGCTAGTATAAAACATCTGATTAACAGTGTATCATCAAGTAAATCTAACCTCCTTGATTGAAAGGCTGGAAGACCGTTGACGGACGACTGAAGTACCGGTAATCCTAGTGCTAACCGCCTAATAGGTCAATTTTGCTTCTTCATGATACAATTTCAAAATCAAATTCTTTATAAATAGCCCGGCCCCTTTTCCAAAAATCAAAAAAATTAAACATGGTTCTCACTGCACCTTATTATAAAGAAACTCACAAGGAAGTTGACGTCTTCAGACAGGCCTTCCAAAACAAACTTCCACTCCTGCTGAAAGGCCCCACAGGAACCGGGAAATCCAGATTTGTAGAATACATGGCGCATGAACTGGGAAAGCGAATCATTACCATCAGCTGCCACGAAGAAACTTCCTCGACGGATCTGATCGGCAGATTTATTATCAAACGCTCCGAGACTGTGTGGTTGGATGGCCCACTTACCCGTGCGGTCAAAGAAGGCGCCTTGCTGTACCTGGATGAAGTGGCTGAAGCCAGGCCCGATATTATCGTCGCTATCCACTCGCTGACGGATCACCGCCGCGAGCTTTTCATCGACAAACTGGACGAAACCATCAAAGCTCACGAGGATTTTATGCTCGTTGCTTCCTTCAACCCCGGCTATCAGCGAGGATTTAAGGAATTAAAACCATCCACCAGACAGCGATTTATCGCGCTTTCTTTCGACTACCCCGATCCTAAAACAGAGGCCGAAATCCTCGTAAATGAAACCGGGATCGAAGCAGAGACCGCTAAAAAACTAGTAGCCATAGGCCAAAAAATCAGAAACCTCACCGAGCTAGGACTGGCTGAGACGGTATCAACACGCTTGCTTGTCGATGCTGCAAAGCTTATTCACAGCGGATTGCCAAAAAGACTATCGATCAATGTGGCGGTGGTGGAACCGCTTACTGATGACGTTCAAACTACCCAAGCCTTGAAGGATTTGGTAGGACTGATGATCTAACTGAGAGAAAAAATGGGACTGGATTTAGATGAGTGGATTTTTGGGAGCGTAGCCAAATTCCTTCGAAAAAAGAAAAAAGCTTCGGATGAAAAAATGGCGCATCGGGTGGAATTGGATGCTGTCAAGCCGCGCTTGCTTTTTCTCGCAAGAGCTATCACAGGCAATGCCATAGAACTATTTCCGGCAGAGCGAGAAGGAGGGTATAAAAACAACAACTTCTTTCTGCCCAAAGCCTTTTCAGAATTCCCCACCTGGGAAGAAAATCTGAAATTTTACTTCTACAGAACCTTCTACCTATGCATACAACAGGAATTGGGATTGAACTGGAAAAAGGAAACGGATGACCTGAAACTTTCTCAGCAAATGGCCGCCGAAAGCGCGCCAGCAATCCTTTCCTATCTCGAAGAGGAATACCTTACTCTTTTCAACCTCCATGAGGATTTCAAAATTTTCTTTGAGAAAAAAGCTGAAAAAAAGGAGCTGACCGATTACTCCTGGCTGTATGGCAAATGGATGTTCAGTTCACCGGATGCAGCCGAGGACGATTCGCTAACCAACTTTGATAAAAACACCAAGAAAGGAAAGGATGTCGCTCCCTCCACCATTTTGCAAGCAAAAGCAGTAGAGGAAGTCAAAAGTCTCACGGTGGACAAAAAGCAACAGGAAGACTACGTCATGACGCATAACTTCGAGAAGGTAGAAACTGCCGAAGAAGCGAATGGAGTCTGGCGGGATTTTGATGGAAAAGACGACCTAAAAGACCATCAGGATGCGCTGGAGGAACTCAGTATGCGGTTCACCGTCAGAGTAGATGATACGGCACACTCTGTATATCAGGCGGAATTTACCGAAAACACTTCCATCTGCGAATCCTCCGAGACAGATGAAAAGGGCTTGCACCTCAAGTATGACGAGTGGGATTTCAAAACGCGAGCGTACAAACCGGAATTCTGCAAGGTCTATCCGCGTCTCCAACTCAAGGCAGATTCTACCTATTATCAAAAAACCATTTCCAAAAATGCCTCCACGCTGATGAATTTGAGGAAAATGCTCACTTCGGTCAACAATAAAAAGAAGTGGCAACGAAGACAAAACCAAGGCGAAGAGTTTGACATCGATGCGATCACAGACTTTTACACTGATGTGCATGCAGGTAAAACACCCTCGGAAAACATTTACATCTCAAACCGAAAAAAAGAAAAGGACATTTCCATCATCCTCTTGCTCGACATCAGCCTTTCCAGCGATGGCTATGCTGCCAACAATCGTGTGATCGATGTTGAAAAAGAAGTGTCTATTCTCTTCGGAGAGATCCTACATGAATTCAACATCGACTTTTCCATCGATAGCTTTTATTCCAAGACCAGGAATTTCTCCACTTACCTTACGATGAAAGATTTTGACGAGTCTTGGGACAAGGGAAAACTGAAAATCGGCGCAGTAGAACCTCAGGGTTATACCCGGATCGGTGCTTCCCTTCGTCATGCTGGAGCCAGATTGGACCAAAGAAACACGGCAAATAAATGGGTTATTTTGATCTCGGATGGCAAGCCAAATGACTACGATAAGTATGAAGGAAAGTATGGAATTCAGGACGTCAAACAAGCTCTGAGCGAATTAAACAGCCGAAATATTAATTCGTACGCGCTGGCCATTGAGGCGAACGCCAAGTATTACCTGCCCCAGATGTTCGGACAAAATCACTATCAGATTCTCACTACTCCGATCGAACTCCTGCAGTCCCTCATCAAATTCTTCGAAAAAATAAAGCATCAGTAAAAAGCAGGGAAATTCTGCTAGCAAATTCCGGAAAAGATGGACACCAAAGCATATCAAAACCCACTTTTTTACCCTCCAGGAGGCATTCTGCTATGGATAATCATTTTCCTGGAACTCATCACCTTTGGGATGGGAATGCTTGGTTTGGCCTACAGTGGCTCATTCGAGCGGGAGATATTTAGGGAGTCAAGTGGACAACTCAGTCGAGTAATAGGAACGATCAACACCCTGATTCTTCTTTCAAGTGGCTACGCGATGGCAGCGGCGGTTCATGCATTTCAGGCATCTAACAAAGGCCGAGCTAAGCGTCTGCTTGTATGGACAGCTTCGGGCGGACTTCTATTTGTAGTAGTGAAAAGCTGGGAGTATTATGAGAAAATCTCGCTGGGAATCGGTTTGGGAGAAAACACCTTCTTCACCTTCTACTGGTTGCTGACTGGCTTCCACCTCATTCATGTATTCATAGGCTTGATCATCATTGGCGTAGTCTTATTCAAAATGAGATCTGCTACTTCCTCTATCGACACCGAGGATTTGCAAGCTGTCGGCGCATTTTGGCACATGTGCGATTTGATCTGGCTCCTGCTTTTCCCGGCACTTTATTTAATCTGGTAATCATGAAATCGAGTTTGCCTGAGGCAGGCAGGCATGACGAAGAACGTCACATACTGGGATGATTATAACTATGCAAGATTCTCCCGATCAAAATCGGGACAGGTTATATGGCCATTAAATACCAACTTAAAAACACATGAAAAATCCGCTTCTCTTGAGTTTTGTCGTGCTAGTTACCCTTACGCTTTGCACAGGTTTACTCTCTTATTTCGAGTTGATTTCGGTCAGATATATTCCCTTAGCCTTGATGGGATTGGCTATGGTAAAATTTGGTTTAGTAGCCTTTGAGTTTATGGAATTGAGAAAAGCGCATGGGCTCTGGAAGGTTTCTACACTTCTTATCGGGTTGATCTTAGCAGGCGGGATTTCATTTTTCGCTTTCTCCTAACTGTCCCTGTGTAAACTAGCTTGTTTTGGCAGATTGAATTCCCCATTTTTAGTCCTTACTACTTCCTTTTCCCTATGCGAATTCTGATACTTCTTTGGGCATTATGTTATTCTTCCGCCCTTTTCGCCCAAGAAACCCTAGTATTTGAAAGCGGCAAAGAAGGACATGCCACTTACCGAATTCCTGCGATTATCAGCACTCCCTCAGGGGAACTTTTGGCTTTTGCCGAAGGCAGAGTAAACGGTTCAAATGACTACGGAGATATCAACCTGGTACTAAAAAGAAGCAGCGATCAAGGCAGAACCTGGTCTGCGCTTCAGACCATAGTGGACTATGACGACCTTCAGGCTGGCAATCCGGCACCTGTCCTAGACCTCTTTGATCCTGAGCATCCGCAAGGCGTGGTTTACCTTTTTTACAACACCGGAAACAACCATGAATACGATGTGCGAATGAACAAAGGCGTACGTGAAGTCTGGATGATCAAGTCCTTTGACCTGGGTGTAACTTGGCAAAAACCCATTAATATCACCGCCCAAGTTCACAAACCAAATAATCCTGAGTTCAATCCAGACTACGCAAATCCCGCAGACTGGAGACACTACGCCAATACACCGGGCCATGCCATCCAATTCCAGCAGGGAGCTCACCAAGGCAGAATCTACGTCGCGGCAAACCATTCTTCAGGGGACCCAGTCTCAGATTGGTCGGATTATCAGGCACACGGCTTCTACACCGATGACCATGGCGAGACCTTCAACATCTCCGAGTCAATCGAATTTCCCGGTTCCAACGAATCCATAGCCGCCGAACTTCCAGATGGAAAAATGATCATGAGTTCGCGCAACCAACGCGGGGATATACGCCAGCGAATTATCGCCTTTTCAGAGGATGGTGGCACTACTTGGTCAGAGCAATATTTCGAGGAAAACCTTCCCGATCCCGTTTGTCAGGCTTCAATTTTGTCCTTTGAGGACAAGGATGGTAATACCATTTTGGCACATTCTAATAACGCCAGCACTGACCAACGCAATGACCTCACTGTCAAATTCAGCACCGATCTAGGCAGGACTTGGATTGACCCTTTGCTAATCGACCATAAGGATATTTCCGGAAACACCGCGTGGACTGCCTACAGCGACTTGGTTTGGCTAGGGGGAAAAGAGTTGGGAATTCTATATGAGCGCGACGAATACAAGCAGATAGTCTTCAAAAAGATCGAATACTAGGCTTATTTCCATTTGCCTCCTATCGCTGGAGTTAGGGTTATTCTATATATTTTAGAAAGAAACCCTACAAAACCATGAAATCAACCTCCCAAAAATTCCTCCTCGCCGTTTACGGGCTTTTGCTTTTTGTAGCATGTTCTTCTCCTTCGGAAAAGAAAACTGAGGCATCAGAGACTAGATCCAGCACTTTGCTGAAAGATTACGTGAACTCGCCCAGTCCAGATTTTTCCTACGAAATCGTACACAGCGTGCCGGGAGAGGAGTATGATTTTCATGTCCTAAGAATGGTATCCCAAAACTGGCTTACCACTGCCGAAGTCGATCAGACGGAATGGTGGCACTGGATCTCCGTGGTGGTGCCAAAGAAAACGCCTTTCACCACGAGCCTCATGTGGATCGGAGGAGGTAGTACGACTAGCAAAATGCCAGAGAAGCCAAATCAGCTTATCGTGACCGCAGCGATGCAAACAAATTCCATCGTAGCAGAAATCCACAACATCCCGTTTCAACCTATCAGTTTCACCGATGCACCCGGCAAACGGACAGAAGATGCCATCATTGCCTACGGCTGGCGCAAATTCTTAGAAGGCGGAGCCAAAGATGAAGATGCGCTATGGCTTGCAAGATTTCCGATGACCAAAGCAGTCAAACTAGGCATGGACGCTGTCACCGATGCCGTGGAGAAAAACTACCAAAAGAAACTTGATTCCTTCGTGATCGGTGGAGCTTCCAAACGAGGCTGGACTACTTGGACAACGGCCGCCACAGATGATCGGGTGGTTGCGATTATTCCAGTCGTGATCGACATGTTGAACCTCGATGAATCCTTTGATCATCATTGGAAAAATTATGGTTTTTGGGCGCCTGCAGTGGATGACTACGTGAGTGAAGGCGTGATGGATTGGATGGGCACGCCTGAGTTTGACCGACTTCTGGAGATTACAGATCCCTATTCATTCAAGGCAGATTTTGACATGCCAAAACTATTGATCAATGCCGCCGGGGATCAGTTTTTCCAACCAGATAGTTGGGAGTTTTATTGGAATGAACTGATTGGAGAAAAACACATGCAATACGTTCCAAACTTTGGTCATGACCTTTCTGAGTCTGATGCACTACCGAATATGATTTCTTTTTATGCTTCTATTCTAAACAAAAGCCCGAGACCGAAATACGATTGGAAAGTGACAGATGACAAAATCCAACTTACCTTGGATCCAGCAGACAAGCCTGTTTCAGTGAAAGCTTGGACCGCCTATAATCCCGAAGCGAGAGACTTCCGCGTAGATGAATTTGGTCCAAATTGGAAAGGGGAAGAATTGCAGATCAACGAATCAGGAACTTACGAGTTGGCTTTGCAAGAACCTGAGAGAGGCTTTAAAGGCTATTTCATCGAAGTAACTTTTGCAGGGAAAACTCCACTGAAAATCACTAGTGGTGTGGAAGTAATGCCGAGGACTTATCCATTCTCCCAGTATGAGCCGAAGCGTGTGCAGGAAACTGCCAATCAATAACTCAAGGGGTGTCACGCTATCACCCCACCAATTCCCTCTCGATTTCCTCCAAGGACTTGCCTTTAGTCTCCGGCAAAACCAAGTAAATCACCAAAAACCCGGAGGCACATATTCCTCCGTAGAGCCAGAAGTTGTTTGCCCATCCTAAGTTCTCGCGTATGGCAGGAAAGAAATACGTCAGGGTGAAATTCCCTACCCAGTGCGCTAATGCGCCGATGGAAATCGCTGCTCCTCGAATCCGAGTAGGAAAAATCTCCGATAGCACCACCCAAAGCAAGGGAGCCAAAGTGAAGGAATAGAACATCACATTAGTCAATACCGCAAGAACAACAGCATTTCCTCCGAGGTCTATCAGGAAAAAATACCCGATCAAACCATACAAAATCGCCATCGCAGCAGTACCGATAAGTAGAAGCTTTTTTCGCCCAAATCTATCCACCGTAGCCAACGTGATAAAAACCGAAAGCACCATCACACCGCCAATCACGACAATATTCAGCATCATTTGCTTGAGATTGTATCCCGCTGCTTGAAAAATGTCTGCGGCATAATAAATCACCACATTGATTCCGCTCCACTGCTGAAGGAAGGCTAAGAAAATACCGATTCCGAGCAATTTAACCACTCTTTTCTGGAGCAGTTCTTTGAAATTGACCTGCCCGAAATCTCCTTCTTTCAGAGTAGTCTTCACCTCCACTAGGGTATCCTTCGCATAGTCCTCCCCTCCTATTCGCACCAAAATTTTTCGCGCTCGATTTTCTTCTTTATTCTTGATCAGCCAAGGCACGGACTCGGGAACAAAGAACATCAACACAAAAAATAACAGCGCCGGAATAGCTTCTGCTGCAAACATCCACCTCCACCCGTATTGCCCGGACCAACTCGCTGCAATCATCTCAAAACTTGCATCGTCTGCCAATTGCGTGTCCGCAAGGGAAATTTGCCAGTTGATCAGCTGAGCCAGAAGCACTCCGATCATGATCAGCAGCTGATTGATGGTGACCATTTTCCCCCGTTTCTCAGGAGGAGAAAGTTCGGCGATATAAAGCGGTGAGAGATTCAGCGCAACTCCCATCGCCACGCCACCGATGATTCTATAGAAATTAAACTCCCAAAAAGTCCCAGCCAATGCGGTTCCTATAGCCGAAACAGAGAATAAAAGACCTGAAGCAATCAGTAGTCTTTTCCTGCCCAACTTATCTGAAATCAGAATACAGATCCCCGCACCGATCATGCATCCGATGAGGGCCGAACTCGTGCCCCAGCCCTGATCTGCTGCGGAAGTGATGTTAAAAAAAGGCTCGTAGAAAGGCTTGGCTCCACCAATCACCACCCAGTCGTACCCAAACAAAAAGCCTCCCAGAGCTGCGGAGAGGCTTATTAGCCAAATATAAGTTTGGTTGTAAGTATAGGTCGGTTTCATGGGGTTGTGGTGTGAGTTTGGGAAAATCAAACCATAAAATAGGCCTTTTTGGGATTTTGGCAATCCTGTGCCTACCCCACCACCGGATTCAATTCCGTGTCAATCACCTCACCGATTTTTGCTCCAGGGCACCAGGTATTCCAGTCATGGATTTGGTTATCATTCTTGGGATTCATCAGTTTGGCTTCAGCATCCATGTAAATCACCGTCATTACTTTGCGTATCTGATCTGTTTGATTCGCTCCGGCACGATGAAAAACCCATCCTGAGTGAAAGCTCACCTCACCCAGATCAAAAGCTTCGATTACCTGCTCGAAGTTGTTGGTACGTAGATTATCCTTGATTTTGGTTTCGGAATAATCACCGATCTGCAAATCTCTTCCAAAGACAATTTGCTGACTTTTAGCCGAAAACTCCAGCGGTCCCATTTCCAGCGGAGTTGCCTGAATAGGAATCCAAGCAGTTATCGTATTATCGGTATCTATCGGCCAGTAATACTGATCCGCATGCCAAGGAGTAATCCTCCACCTGCTTCTTTGAATAAGGCCAGATCGTGGTATATCCTCACTTGCTCACAGCCCATTAGATCCGCAGCGATTTGCGCTAGTCGTTTGGTAAGTACCACCTTTTTGACTTCCTCAGATTCTGTCCACAAATTGAAAATCTACAAGAATGCCTTGCTGTAAGTGTCCCGTTCATCCATGGGTTTATCCTGCGTGTTTTTCCGCTGAACTTCAGCTGAAATCACTTCATTGAAATGCGCTACTTCTTCTGGACTTTGCACCTGCTTGAGTTTGATGAAGTTATTTTCCTGGTAAAAAGCTTTTGCCTCAGGAGAGATGGCGTTGGGTTGATGCAGGTTATTCATGGGTTTGGGGATTTTTACTCAAATTAGGAAGCTCAAATTCAAAACAATTTAATCAATAGATATGAAAGCACCTTGATCAATTGAAAATAGGACTTTAATCCCTACCATGTAATACGAAAATCAAAATTTCAAAAGCTATAAAAAAACCTTAACCAAAGAAAAATAAATTTTTTCATGAAATTATTTTACTTTTAATAAAATTTTCAACCAAATTCAATTTTCTTTCTAAGAAGAAGTAAGGGTTGAAATATCATATCTTAAATTCGATGCTTAAATCAATTCTTAGAGGTCTAAGTTGCCATATTGACATACTAATAATAAAACAAACTTTTAACTTAAATTCTTTTCACTTTAACTCTATTATCCTATGAAACCCTTAAAATTTGTTCTCCTTGGAATCTTTTCCTTTACATTTTTCAGTTGCAGTGATGAAATTCCATTAACTCCAACGGATTCTAACAAACAATTACTTATCCTCACCCCAGAACCTTTAGATTTTTTTGGTAAGGAGCATAATAATGCATTGGACAGTATTTTCCAAAACGTGATAAATACGAATAAGTCAGTAAATTACAGAAAAATTAATGACTATTGTATAAACTATGTATTTAATATTAATAATAATACAAAGAAAACCCCGGATGATCCAAATAATTTAACCAGCCTAGAACATATAAATGCTCTGAAAGATATTATAGAAAACTCTGAAAAAATGAGTTTTAACCAAATGTTACAGAGTCGTAACTTAACTTTGAATCAACAAAAATATGTTTCCCTTATTAAAAATGAAATTAAAGACACAAGAAATACTTTTGACATTATAATTAAAAATATATTAGAAATCGAAAAACAAGCTTTACTCGAGCTCAACGAAAATGAAATCATTTATATTTTAGGCATGACAAGCATATCTAAGGATTCAATAGAATATTGGAATACTGAGAAAGGTGAGAAGTGGTTTAAAAAATACAACGTGAAATTTATTCCTATTGGGACTCACAACTTAATTCAAAGCCAAATTGATTGGCATAATGTTGCTGTAGCGGACCTAGTTGCATTTGGATATGGATTTCCTTCAGGTGTAACCACAGGAATGGTTGCAGGTGGTTTAGCTTTGGGAGTATCAACTGCAGGAATAGGTGCAGGAATAGGAGCGGTGTTAGGAGGTTTCGTTGGTGGTTCAGCAACAGGTTTAGCATCTGCAGTTACTGCTTCGGCAATAACTGCAGCGGCAGAAGGGATAGTTTCAATATGGCTAGAATAATAAAAATCAAGTTAATTATATATTTTTTTTTAAGCATTATTGTAATGTTATTTCTAAAAAAATACTTACCCCCATTATATTTATTACCTGCAATAATTTATGGTGGTTATTTTTCTAAAATAACAATTACAAAAGAAAAGATATATGATTTGGTAATTTATTTTAGAAATTTATTTGAATAAGGCACCTTCAACATAGAAAAAATACTCTTATTGTCAGACATCTCTTATAAATGCTCCTAAGATAATAAAATATTGTCTTAGGAGTATTTATCATAAGCTATTCTCTTTATCATGACACATCCATAGCTATATAGTCCACTTTTTCATAGCCCATCAAATCCACAGTAATCTGAGCAAGGCGCTTACTCATCACCAGCTTTTTCACTTACACGCTTTCCGTCCAGAGATTGAAAATCTGCAAGAATGCTTTGCTGTAGCTATCGCGCTCTTCTAGTGGTCTTTCCTGCGTGTTTTTCCGCTGAACTTCAGCTGAAATCACTTCATTGAAATGCGCGACTTCCTCTGGACTAAGCACCTGCTTGAGCTTGATAAAGTTATTTTCCTGGTAAAAAGCTTTTGCCTCAGGAGAGATGGCGTAGGGTTGATGCAGGTTATTCATGGGTTTGAGGGTTTACCCTCAAATTAGGAAGCTCAAATGGCTAAAAAAATAGATTTTATTAAAAAGTGGTTTTTAGCGCAGGAGGCGCCAAGGACGCAGAGTTTTCGCAAGAGCTTTTTTTATAAAAATGAAAACATAAAAAGCTCAACGCCTCCGTTCGTGTCTCACGAATGGTTTATTGCGACTAGCGCCCTTTGCGCGAACTTGGTGCTCTCAGCGATTAAATTAACTGCATAGGCTTCGATCCCGATTACTATACGGGGGTGCCAAACCATTTATACCTGTCCCCCGTGGGAGAACTCTGTAAGTAGTGCAGGGAAGTTGACAAACTCATATACTATAGCCCTGAAAAGGCAGAACATAGAGTTTCACCCTTTCAGGGCTATAGGCATTTGCTTTTCCTATACCCCCGGCTTTGCCGAGGGTTATGAATCGTTTCAATCCTTCGGATCTTTTTCGGACGTTCAGTGCCTACCTTCGTGTCTCACCAACGATTATTGATGCTACAGTCGAATCGTCCCTCACCGCCATCTTTCACGCACGATTTCAGATTCTACAAACGAACCCTTCTCTTAGAACGAGTTTTAGATTTTTATAGAATTATCTCCCTCCGCCCTCGTTCGCGTCTCACGAACGAGTTCAGCAACTTGCACCCTTTGCGTGAACTTTGCGTAAACTGCGGTTAAAAAAACAAAAGCCTCAGCAAACGAATCTGCTGAGGCTCTTTATGATAGGTAAAACGTAACCTTACTTTTTCTTTCTATCTTCAAAGATCTTATCGATCAAGTTGGTGTCTTTTGCACCAAAGAAACCTTGTCTGCCTTGAAGATCATCCAGATACATATCAATGTATTTCTGACTTAGCTCTGAACTGTCTCCATATTTCTCTCGCAAACCGTCCAGCTGCTTATGAAGCTCAGCCTGAATTTCAGCATAAGCAGGATCATCATAGACATTGGTCATTTCATTTGGATCCTTCTTTCTATCGATCAATTCCCACTCGTCATTGTCAAAGTAGTAGTGCACCAATTTATACTCCTTAGTAATGATCGCGTAGTGACGCTTCACCATATGCACAGATGGATATTCGTAATAGTGATAGTAAACCGCATCGCGCGTCCATTTGTCAGTTTCACCCATCAGCAATGGCAGTAAGCTTTCACCCTGCATATCAGATGGCGCTTCGATCCCAGCGGCAGCTAGGAAAGTCTGTGCGAAATCAAGATTCTGAACCATCTCATCAGATTTTGTCCCTCCTTTTACTTTTCCAGGCCAAGCCATCAATAAAGGTGTTTTGAAAGACTCATTATATACAAAGCGCTTGTCAAACCAGCCGTGCTCGCCAAGGTAAAAACCCTGATCAGAAGTATAGACGATGATCGTATTTTCCATCAAATCATTTGCTTCCAAGTAATCCAACACGCGGCCCACATTCTCATCCACTGCTTTGATCGTACCTAGATAATCCTGCATGTAGCGCTGATACCTCCACTTCATCTTATCTTCCTCGGTCATGGTTGGATAAGCTTTCTTGAAGTCTTCATTGACTTTCATATATGCCTTGTCCCAGTTTGCACGCTGCGACTCATTCATTCTTCCTACTTCCCGCTCAAAGGCTCCTTTATCCCAATTTGAGTTTTCAGGAATGCCCAATTCATCCATCACATCCGGATAAACCTTTGAATCCCCAGACCAGTGCATATCGGTCAGCAAGTTCATTTCCGCTTCGTGAGCAGCTCTTCCTCTTCCAGAGTAATCATCGAACAAGGTCGCTGGCTCCTTGAAAGTTCTGTTGGTAAATTCCTCCACATGGCGCTCAGCAGGAAGCCACTCACGGTGTGGGGCTTTGTGCAAATACATCAGCATAAAAGGCTGATCAGCTTTGCGCTCATTTTGTAACCAATCCAAGGTCATGTCTGTGATGATATCCGTCACATAACCCTCTACCTTGATGTTACCCTCGTTTTTGGTGATGAAATCAGGATTGTAATACGCTCCCTGACCTGGTAAAATCTTAAACTGGTCAAAGCCTTTTGGACTGTTGCCAAAGTGAAGCTTACCAAACATCGCTGTCTGGTAGCCTGCATCATGAAGGATCTGAGGAAAAGTGACATTTGTAGTATCGAAAGGAAAATGATTATCGACTTTGCCATTGATATGCGAGTGCTTTCCCGTTAGGATGGTTGCGCGTGAAGGCGCACAGATCGAATTGGTAACTGAGGCATTCGTGAAAAGCATACCCATTTTTGCAATTCTATCAATATTAGGAGTTTCGATCAGCGTATTATCATAAGCAGAAATCGCCTGATAGGCATGATCATCGGACATGATGAAAATGATATTCGGCCGATCGCTTGTCTTGGCCGCTTCTTCTGTCTTGCAGGAAAAAGCAAAAACTGCCAAGGAGCCAAGGAAAATGGATTTTAAAATATGCTTCATGTTATGGTGGTTTTTTAGGTATAACTATTTGTCTTTAAAGATGTCAGTTGCAGCACTTTCTTTGGTTAGCCTGATGTTAGGTGAGCGATGACCGATGCGGCATTAGCTAAAGCTCTTACTTCTTTTCATTTCCTTTTATTTTCACTCTGGTAGTAAAAGACCTAGAATCATCATCAGTTCGGGTCAATCCCAATTATCTTCAGGACATTCAGCCCACTTCGGTCTCCCGTCTCCCGTCTCTCGTCACCCGACATCAAACCTCCTTCATCCCTCAAGAAATGGCTTCTCAAACCTCAAGAAATGACAGGTATATCCATTCGGGTTTTTTACTAAATAATTTTGATGGTAGTCCTCAGCTACCCAAAATGGTGTAAATGGCTCTAAGGTAGTCACGACTTTACCTGGCCACCTTCCAGACTCATTTACCAAGGCTATCATTTCTTGGGCTTCTTTCTTTTCCTCCTCGTTTTGGTAGAAAATAGCCGAGCGGTAGCTAGATCCCCTATCGTTACCTTGTTGATCCACGGTGGTAGGATCGTGCACTCTGAAGAAAAAGTCCAGAATTTCCTTAAAGGAAGTCACCGAAGGATCGTAAGTCAGTTCTATGCTCTCGGCATGTCCGGGATGATTTCTGTAAGTAGGGTTTTCATTTTCCCCTCCTTGATACCCAACTTCTGAATCCATTATTCCTGGACGTGTCCTGAAGAGATCCTCCATCCCCCAGAAGCATCCCCCTGCGATATATGCTTTTTTATAATTGCTCATTTTATTTCAATTTTTTTAAAGTAAGAGAAGGCCCGGCACTTTGATTCTTTTCCTCCTAGCCAACTGGAAAGATACCTAAAGTGTAACATACTAGATCCAATTGACTTATTTCATAATTCCCCGCATTTGGCAGTAAAAATCTAAACCAATCGCGTTTAAGTTTGACTCTTAGATTGAGGCTACTGCAGTCTTCTGTCTTCCCGCCTTATAAGCTACTAATAAAGACAACTGTCATCGCTTAGATAATCACTTCCCATTTCTCTTATTGTAAACCTCCATATATTCATCCAAAAACCGCTTATCGTTCGCATCGCTGTCGCCATATTTCATCCGCACTTCTTCGAATTTCTTGTGCATCATCTCCCGCACTTCAGCATAGGCAGGATCGTCATAGACGCTATTCATTTCCCTAGGGTCTTTTTCCAAATCATACAATTCCCACTCGTCCACATCGTAGTAAAAGTGAATCAACTTGTATCGATCGGTAGATACTCCGTTGTGGCGCTTCACGCTGTGCTCGGCTGGATATTCATAATAGGTGTAATAAACAGCATCTCTCCACTCATTACTTTCTCCGCTGACAAGTTTTCTGAAAGAATCGCCTTGCATTTCCTTTGGAATTTCAATACCAGCATAATCTAGGAATGTAGGCGCAAAATCAAGGTTTTGAACCAAACTTTTGATAGAAGTCCCGGGCTTGATTTCCTTCGGATATTTCACCAACAGTGGTGTGCGGAATGACTCCTCGTACATAAATCTCTTGTCAAACCAGCCATGCTCTCCCAAGTAGAAACCTTGATCAGAGGTATAAACTACAATTGTGTTTTCGGCCAAGCCATTTGCTTCCAAATAATCCAGCACCTCACCTACTCCATCATCGACTGATTTGATCGTCCGCAGGTAGTTTTTGATGTAGCGGTTGTATTTCCAAATCGCGATCTCACGCTTCTTCTCCAGCGTAAGCGTATTCTCATTTAGTTGCCCATAGGCTTTGAGAAATGCTGCATTCTTTGGATCGTATGCTTCTCTCCAAGCCTTCAACTGCTCAGGATTAAAGCGTTTAAGATCTCCTTTCAAGCCTGTGCTATCTCCATTAGGATTCACTTCCAGCATCAAATCACGTCCCCAACGCATTATTTCATCGATTTCCATCGTCTGCTCTTTGGCAGCAGTCCCTCTTCCTTGGTAGTTGGTTTCATGGTCAAAGAAATTCGCAGGTGGGGTAAATTCCTTGTCATCGTAAAGCGTCAAATACTCAGGAGCGGGCTTCCAGTTTCGGTGCGGAGCTTTCTGATGATAAAGCATCACGAAAGGCTTTTCTTTATCTCGGCCATTTTCTAGCCAATCCAAAGCCAAGTCAGTTGTGATATCGGTGACATAGCCTTCGATTCTCTTCGTTTCCCCATTGATCAAAAAGTCAGGATTGTAATAATGGCCCTGCCCAGGCAAAACAATGGAGTAATCAAATCCCTGTGGCTGTCCATCCAGATGAATTTTCCCGATCAACGCTGTAGCATAACCATTTGCTTGCATCAGCTTCGGAAAATTATCCTGATCCCAATCAAAGGGCTGAATATTATCCACTTTGCCGTTCAGGAAGCTGTGTTTGCCCGTCAACAATACCGCCCGGCTAGGCGCGCAGATAGAATTGGTGACGGTGGCGCGGGTGAAAATAGCCCCTTCCTTAGCTATTCGATCTATGTTTGGCGTCTCATTCAACCCCTCTCCGTAAGCGCTAATAGCTTGATAGGCATGATCATCGGCCATGATAAAAATGATATTTGGCCGCTCTGTTGGCTTTTGTGCATCCGTACTGCTGCAAGCCATCGTAGCGATACATGCGACTAAATAGAGAAAACAGTTCTTCATTCCAGACATAAATTATTTTTTTTATAAAGTCCCAATTTAGAGGTTATTGCTTTAAAGCAGAAGTTGTGAATTTAATCTAGCAGATTACTCGCTGATACTGAAAGCGATGCCCATCTCTCCTTCCGAAATTTCAACTTTGAAATTCATGAATAAGACACGAAATATTCCGGCAACTTCTCGCTCTTAGCAGATCATGGCATGAATAAACAAAATAAATCAGACAAAATTAGTCCCGCAGCCCTAATTTCGATATGTTAGTAGCGAAATTCTGAGCAGTGCAGTTTTTTCCGCCTACTTTTCAGTTAGAATTATCCTATCGAAATGACATCAATCAGCTCCATAGACTTAGTCATCTTACTTACTTACCTCTTGGCGATAATCCTTATAGGTCTGTGGTTTTCTGCCAAAACAAGAAAATCAAGTCAAGTCTATATCCTCGGAGGAAGATCTATTACGGAGCCTGTGATTGGCATCTCACTTTTTGCATTCACTAACACAACTGTCCGTTTGGTGGACTTAGCAGATTCAGGTATTTCTATTTTCAACAATACTGCCTATGCTTTTCAGCCAATGAAGCTCGTAGAAATAGTGCATCTCTCCTCTCAAGATGGAGGAGTGTCCTTTGAAAAAACATCCTAAAACAATGAAGCAACTACTTATAATTCTTTTCCTATTTCATTCTGCTATTGCTTTTTCTCAGCAAAAGAAGAAGCCGAACGTGCTATTCATCATATCCGATGATCTGACTACGACGGCATTAGGTAGCTATGGAAATGAGTCTGCGCACACCCCTTCTACAGATCAATTGGCGAAAGAGAGTACGGTTTTTACCCGCGCATATTCACAATACCCGGTTTGTGGCCCATCTCGTGCCTCCTTTATGTTTGGCTACTATCCCAATGCGACGCAAACCTATGGATACGTCAGCGGGCGAGAGGAAGTCGGCCCGGATAGACCATCTATGACTGAGCTGTTCAAACAAAACGGCTATTACACTGCGCGAGTGAGTAAAATCTATCACATGGGAGTCCCGATTGATATAGAGACAGGTTCGGATGGAAAAGATGATCCGGCATCCTGGACGGAGAAATTCAACTCCCAAGGACCTGAGTGGCAAGCGGCAGGTGAAGCGGAATTGGTGCAAAATAATCCGGATGGAAACATAGAAAGAAAAGGCGGCAACGTGATGACTATTGTCAAAGCAAGCGGCGATGATCTAGCCCATTCCGATGGCAAAACAGCTGAAAAAGCCTCTGAACTTATCCGTACGCACAAGGACAAACCCTTCTTTTTGGCGGTGGGATTTGTACGGCCGCATGTACCTTTTGTGGCACCAGCCAAATATTTCGAGCCTTTTCCATACGAAGGAATCAAACTACCAAAGCAGCAAGAAAATGACTGGGACGACATTCCAACACGTGGAATCAATTACGTGACCAGCGTCAACGCGGAAATGAACGATGTCCAGAAGCAGAAAGCAATCGCTGCGTATTACGCTTCGGTTTCCTACATGGATGCGCAGGTGGGCAAGGTGCTGAAGACGCTTAAGGACGAAGGGCTAGAAGACCAAACGATCGTGGTCTTCACTTCTGACCATGGATTCCTACTCGATGAGCATGAATTCTGGATGAAGGTGAGTCTGATGGACGAGTCAGTCCAAGTGCCGATGATGATCAAAATCCCAGGCAAAAAAGCCCAAGTTGCCAATTCCTTTGTGGAATTGATCGACCTCTACCCTACGCTTGCCGAACTCGCTGGCTTGGACTACCCCAAAGAAATCCAAGGGAAAAGCCTGACGCCAGTATTGAAAAATCCAAAGAAGAAAGTCCGTGACTTTGCTTTCTCAGTGACGCAGGGAGGGAAATCATTTTTGATCAGAACTGACGAATATGCTTACATCCAATACGATGAGGATGCAGGTTCAGGTATGGAACTTTACGACATGAAAAATGATCCGCAGCAATTCACGAATCTGGCGATGAACCCTGAGTACCGTACTGTGGTGGCTGATTTGCAAAAGAAACTAGCTCAAAAACTTAAAGAAGTCAGAACAAACGATCTGGGCATAACCTACGACAAGTGATTAAAGCATAATAACATCTTCCATCCTTGGATAAAAAGGAAATCTATAAGGTGATGTCAGATTTTGGAATCACTTTTAAGAAAATGGCTGATGATCCCAACTTCCACTAGCTCGGTCCACCTAAAGGCGTGGTGCAACTAGGCCTGGCTGCGGTGGTGAATGCCTGCTGTGAATTCTGGGTAAAAGCTGAGGATGAATCTTTTGTCATTTTTATCCCGCTTGATTTACAAGCTGACTTTTCAACTGTCCCACCCTGTACATTTTTATCAAGCAGTGGACTCAAAAATCTCTACCCGTACTCCCAGTTGCAGACAAGAGCATTAACCAATCAGAAGAGGTAAGCTTACGAGTTAATCACAAAGACTCGTCAAAGTTAATTTGGCAGGAAAATAAGACTTCGATACCAACTGAGCCATCTAAAAAATAATTTCTTCAGGGACACTTTCAACAAAAGAACCGACAAAAAGCGGCCCTTATTCCAATGTTTTATCTTTTTTTGGTCCAAAAGGCCTATTTTTTTCAAGAATTAATAGGACATCTGCACTATTTTAATTTAACTTACCGGTACTTAGTAAGATATACTTTGAGACAATGGCTATTCCAGCCGATTTTACAATTCATTTCTAATCCTGTGCGTATGAGAAACTCTACAACAACAACCCCGAACAGTATCAGCTGTAGGCCGGAAAGCAAAAACGGCTTTGGTAACTTGCTCCTTGGCAGCCTACTGTTCTTATTCCTGATCACTTCAGGATTAACGGTTGCCCAAACAGCCCCACTTACAGTAACCGGAACTGTAATAGACTCAGATGGTCTTTCCCTTCCAGGGTTAACTATCCTTGTAAAAGGTACCGCTACAGGTACTGTAACTGATTCTGATGGAAAGTACTCTATCAAAGTTTCTGGACCAGAAGCAGTTTTAGCATTCAGTTATATTGGCTACCAATCCCAAGAAGTCACGGTAGGAAACAGAACCGTCATAGATTTGGTCATGGAGGAGGATATCTCTTCTCTCAATGAAGTAGTGGTAGTAGGCTATGGCACACAAAAAGTGACCAACCTAACCGGTGCTGTAGATGTAGTAGAAGGCAAAGTATTGGCAGATCGCCCATCTCCTTCTGTATCTCAATTGCTACAGGGAACTTCCCCAGGCTTGACATTCAGTACAGGGAACTTTGGCTTTCAACCAGGTGCAGAAATGAACATTCAGATCAGAGGCATGGGATCGCTCAATGGTGGATCTCCTTATGTAGTCATCGATGGTATTCCCGGTGATATGGATCGTTTAAATCCCAACGATATTGAGTCCATCTCTGTATTGAAGGATGCCGCGGCATCTGCCATTTTCGGAGCACGAGCACCCTATGGTGTGATTGTGATCACCACAAAATCAGGTAGAGGAAAGTTAAAAGCAAGTTACTCTGGAAGTATTGGCGTAGCTTCTCCACAAAATCTACCTTCCATGATTAACTCTTATGATCATGCCAAGGTGATTAATGAAGCAGGAGTATTTGGCGCAGGAGGCAGATTTTTCCCAAATCGTACAATAGACAATATTCTTGCATTTCAGCGAGGGGATTTTGACTTTATTAGAGGCAATGCCAACTTCCCTGCTGACGCTACCTTTTTCGAAACCACTCCTCTTCCTAACAACCTCAATCAGTGGGGCTTTAACCAAAACGGTAATGCCAACCGAGAATGGTTTGATGAGTATTTCGGTAAAGGAATGATCCAGAAACATGATTTAAGCTTGTCCGGAGGTTCTGATAATACATCCTATTACTTCTCGGCGGGACTTTATGGTCAATCTGGTGTATTGAATTACGGTACTGATACATTTGACCGCTATAATATCATGGGTAAAATCACCACATCTATTACAAAGAATTGGGATTTCACCTACCAGCCAAGATTCTCAAAGCAGATTAGAGAGATTCCAAACATGGATCGTCAGGGGAGTTATGATTTAATTTTCCATCAGATCGCCCGAACGATGCCGACCAATGCGCTGTATGATGGTTTTGGGAATATTATGATTCAGTCCAAAATCCCTTGGGTAAATGATGCAGGTACTGATATCACGGAGACTACGGAAAACTGGCACACCCTGGCCACAGATCTGAGACCTACGGAGGGATGGACTATTCATGGTGACTTTGCGATGAAAAACACAGATATTTTCTATAGAAGCAATGAACTTACTGTTTATGACAATTTGGTAGATGGCACAGTGATTCCAAGCGGAAATACGGTACCAAGTAACACCAGAAGAACACACTACAGCAATCTATACTGGACTTCCAATATTTACACCTCGTATGAATTGCAGGTAAATAATGCTCACAATTTCAAACTGATGGCAGGAACTCAATTCGAGAAGACTCAGAATAGAAATCTTTCCGGGTTCAGGACTAACCTGCTTGTACCGACTGTCCCTTCTTTGAATACTGCTGATGGTGAGATTCAGATGGACGAAAACTTGCTTACGGTAAGTACCCAAGGCTATTTCAGTAGATTTAACTACAACTACAATGAAAAATATCTCTTGGAGTTGAACGCTCGCTATGATGGTACTTCCAGATTTAGAGAAGGAAATAGATGGGGCTTTTTCCCTTCTTTCTCCGTAGGATGGAATATCGACAAGGAAGCGTTCTGGCAAGGCATCAGCCAAGCCGTGAATACTTTCAAGCTTCGTGGTTCATGGGGTGAGCTCGGAAACCAAAATGTCACTCCATATCAGGATTTGCAACTTATCCCGCTTTCGGGCAATGCTGTCAACTGGATTTTCTCCCAAGGAGGAACTAGACCTATTGGTTTTGCCGGCACGCCTTCACTGGTCAGCCCTGACCTAACTTGGGAAACTGCAAGATCCATTGACATAGGAGCTGATATGAGCTTTTTGGACAATCGTCTAAAGTTCGTCTTTGATTGGTTTGAGAGAACTACATTTGATATGATCGGCCCTGTGGATCCTGCACCGGGAGTTTTAGGTGCTTCAGTTCCACAGTCTAATAATGCTACCCTTAGAACAAGAGGATGGGAATCTACGCTCAACTATGGCCAGACACTTTCTAACGGACTGACGTTCAACATAGGCTTTAACATTTTTGACAGCCGTACTTTCGTGACAGAATACCTTAATCCAAATGGAGTTCTATCCACTTGGTACGAAGGTAGAGAGCAGGGAGAAATCTGGGGATATACTGCACACGATCTGTACAGAAGCCAAGAAGAAGTGGACTCTTATACTTCGCAAGTTGACTTGTCCGACATAACAGGCCTTAAGTGGAATCCTGGCGACCTTAAATACCTGGATATCAATGGGGATGGAAAAGTGGACAATGGCGATAACACCCTGGATAATCCTGGTGACCTTAGCATCATAGGAAACAGTACGCCGAGATGGCAGTATGGGCTTAACTTGAATGCTTCTTTTAAAGGTTTTGATCTGTCTATGATCTGGAGAGGTGTGGGCAAAAGGGACCTTGCCTTTGACTCAGGAGACAACATTTTCTGGGGTTTTAGATCCGGTAATCAATCCTCCATATTCCCACAGCATTTGGACTACTTCAGAGATACGCCAGGTGATATGTACACAGGACTTTACGAAGGAGAAGCCAACATCAACCTAAACTCTTACTTCCCTAGACCTTACATCAATGATGGTCAAAATAACAAAAACCGCCTGACGAGTACACGCTACTTGCAAAATGGTGCCTATTTGAGACTTCAGAATCTGCAACTGGGATACACACTCCCAGATCCGGTTTTGGACAAAATGCGCTTGAGCAATTTTAGACTGTACGTGACAGGAGAGAATTTAGTGACTTTCTCTAAAATCCCGGTAGGCATAGATCCAGTAGCAACAGGAAGTTCATGGGGAGCCGGAAAAACGTATGGGGCAGATAGAATGATATCTGTAGGTGTACAAATTTCCTATTAATAAAGACGACGACAATGAAAAAATCAATATCACTATTTGGACTCTTGATTCTTTTGGCCGGAACTATTGGATGTGAATCCTTTATCGACAATGCGCCTGAGGATCAAATATCAGTCGGCGATTATTTCAAAACCGCCAATGACATAGAAAACTATGTGAAGAAATATTATGCAGGGCTACCTACCCACGGATCTGCTAATCTTCCATTATCTGAAACAAGTTCTGACAACCTAATTGTAGCGGTGCCAAACGCTGTGATCCAAGGCTCTAGGGCTCCGAGAAATGGACAATGGACTAATGAATGGTCCGATATCAGAAGTATCAATATTTTATTTGATAACCTTGGAAATGTCGAAGATGATTTGAGCGCTTACTCCCAGTTTTTAGGTGAAGCACATTTCTTCAGAGCTTGGTTCTACTATGAAAAGTTACAAACTTATGGAGACGTACCTATCTATGTAAATCAGTTATTACCGGGTGATGAAGACCTTTACAAAGAGCAGGATCCTAGGACTGAAGTAGCGGATTTTATTTTGGCTGAATTAGACTTAGCCTTCCAGTACTTAGGTACCAGAGCAAGTGTCGGGAATGCCAAACTCAATAAAGAAACAGCTCTTGCTTTCAAAACTCAAGTGGCACTTTATGAAGGAACCTGGCAAAAATATCATGCAGGAACTGTCTTCGGCACAAATGGCGCTGACCCAGACAAATACTTTCAGGAAGCAGTAATAGCGGCTGAAAAACTCATGAATGGAGAATACAATGTAGGACTCTATTCTACCGGAAAACCTGAGTCAGATTATTACGATCTATTCGGAAAAGACAATATGTCTGGGATCAATGAAGTGCTTTTCTACCGAATAGCAAGCACTGCTGAGCAGCTTGGACATGAGCTACAATTTTATGTAACCCGACGTACGAGAGATATGTCCCTGACCTGGTCATTGATCAGCTCGTATTTAGGCAAAGATGGTAAGCCATATGATTACACTGGGCTGACTCAAGTTGCAAAAGGCAATGATTTCCTACGGAAAATTGCTGAGGACACTGACCCAAGGCTGAAGGCAACGGTATGGATACCTGGTGATTTAAGAGTAGCAAGCTCTGGACAAATCTTTGACAAGCCTTTCTTAAATGGTGGGTCTGAAGAACTTGCCGCTACTGGCTTCCAGGTGAAAAAATTCTCAAATCCTTTTTCCTCAGCAGCAGGAGCGGACTTTGGTGGCTTAAGCCAAACAGGAAGAATCTTTTTCAGATATGGAGAAGTCCTGCTAAACTATGCTGAGGCTAAATATGAATTAGATGGAACCATCGCATACGATGCACTGAATGCTTTAAGGGACCGAGTGGGGATGCCAGCATTTGAGGCTATTCCTCAGTCGGAATATGGAGCCAACCTACTGGATTACGGGTATGCTATTGATGATGCTCTTTATGCCATCAGGAATGAAAGAAGAGTGGAGCTAGCGCTAGAGGGCCAAAGACCTGATGACTTTAGACGATGGGCGGCACATAACTTAATAATAGGAAAAAGACCGAAAGGTTATCCATTTGCTCCTTCGGAATTCCCCGGATTTAACCCGCTTTTGGATGAAAATGGGCAGACAGACTATTTTCAAACTCAGTTGCCAAATGGCTACAAATTCAGACCAGATCAGGATTACCTTACCTCAATTCCTTCTGACGAGCTTGTCTTAAATCCAAACCTTAAACAAAACCCAAACTGGTAATTTGATAGAAGGAGAAGCTAATTGCTTCTCCTTCTTTAGTTTAAACCTTTTCAACTAAGCCATCATGAAAAGCTATTCCTTCCGCCTTTTATTTCTTCTCAATCTTTGTGTTGTAATGAGCCTCAAAGCTCAGGAAATCAAGCGAGCTTCTCCAAACATCATCCTGATTATGGCTGACGATCTTGGTTTTGAAACATTAGGAATAAACGGAGCAGATGAATATCAAACTCCGAATCTGGACAAGCTAGCTAAGGAAGGAATGAATTTCACGCAGACTTACGCTATGCCACTTTGCACTCCTTCCAGAGTGCAGATTATGACAGGCAAGTATAATTTCAGGAATTACATAGGTTTTGGTTTGCTCAAAAAGGGAGAGCCTACCTTTGCTGATTATCTGAAGGAAATGGGGTATCATACCTTCGTTGCTGGAAAATGGCAGCTGTATGGAAATGCTGGACAACACAAGCTAGCAGGAGGCAAAATAGGTGCTTTGCCTGAGGAGGCGGGATTTGATGAATACTTTCTATGGCAAGTCAAACAGCTGGGAAGTAGATACAAAGATCCTTTGATTAGCTCCAACGCGGGAACTCAAACTTATGAAGGGAAATATGGCCCAGATCTCTTTACAGAGCAGGTCAATCTGTTCATGGAGAAGAACAAAAGTGAGCCGTTCTTTATCTACTACCCAATGGCTATAACTCATGATCCATTCGTCCCAACTCCAGACAACCCAGCATTTGAAGATTTTGATTCCAAATCCAAGACTAACGATCCTATCTATTTCGCAGAAATGGTGAACTACATGGACAAGCTTATTGGATCTATCGTGGATAAGACCGAAGAACTTGGAATCAGGGAAAAAACCTTGATACTTTTCGTGGGCGATAATGGTACCGATAGAAAAGTGACCACTTCCCAGTTTGGCAAAGCTATCAAAGGTGACAAGGGTTTTACCACTACAGCGGGAACTCATGTTCCATTTATTGCAAATTGGAAAGGCAAAATCAAGCCTGGAAGCACAAATGATAACCTGATCGACTTTACCGACTTCCTACCTACCTTACTAGAAACTGCTCACTTTACTAATCCTGAAATTGCAAATTCAGATGGACTAAGCTTTTATCCTCAACTTCTAGGAGATAATTCTAAAAAGCGTGAGTGGATATATTCCTATTATGCGCCCAATTGGGGCAATTTTGAAAATAGTACCTACGCGCAAGACAAAGAATGGAAGCTTTACGATGATGGAAGAATATATTCACTTTTGGATGATCCATTGGAGCAAAATTCTATTTCAAAAATTAATTTACCCGCATCTGTTCAGATTAAGATCTCAAAGTTAGAAGCCGTGCTTAGCAGATTTGACACTGCTGAATACTAGTCTTAAAGGGTACCTGGTTGCAGCCCTATCCCCTGCATTTACTAGATCAAATAAGTATAAGTTTACCCTCTTTTCATAGAACAAAATTAGTGCTTATGCACTATTTTTTATAGTTTAGGGGGATAGTTACTTGATTGGTTTGGTTTGCCTCCTGAATTGCAGTAATCCTTAACCTGCTCTTGTACTAAATCTAACCTAAAATAACGGCACAGCTACTAA
Organism: Algoriphagus sp.; assembly: GCF_039969895.1. GTDB lineage: Bacteria > Bacteroidota > Bacteroidia > Cytophagales > Cyclobacteriaceae > Algoriphagus. The sequence goes on along the minus strand of NZ_JBDVMZ010000021.1, from coordinate 72,274 downwards.
TCAAAATGTTCATAGATGTAGTAATTGGGTTCTTATAATTAAAAAAGGAGGTTAATAATCCCTTTTTTACTAATTCAGCTATATCTTGAGAAAACATCTTTTTTCAACTTCTAAGCAATCAAAATGGAGAATACAAAAAAGCTAAAGACCAAAGATAAAATACTAATTGCAGCGATCGAGCAATACAATGAATTCGGCGTCCAGGTAATTACAAGTAGGCATATTGCTGCCAAAATGGGAATCAGTCACGGTAATCTTGACTATCACTACAAGACTAAAGAAGATATTATCTTGGCGATTTATGAGAAGATGAGGTCAGAAATGTCCGATTATTTTATCTCTAGAAAACCAGAGTACTCATCCATAGAACACGTACATCTGCTGCTGATCCAGCTAGAAGAGTTTCAGTACCGCTACCGATTTATCAACCTGGATGTATTGGAAATCTCCAGAACCTACCTGAACATCACTAGCCTCATCCAAAAAACTTCTGAATATAGAAAACTTCAGATGGATGCGCTATTTGAAGAATTTCTCAGCGATGAATACATGCTACGAATTGAACCTGAGACTCGTGAAAGTGTACAGCACCTTATTCGTATAATCATCACGTTTTGGCTATCGCAAAGAGAAGTTTTAGCCTCCAATAAATTCACGGAAAAAGGTGCCATGGTCAAAAGTATCTGGGCATTAATCACGCCATATTTAACAGAAAAAGGAAAAGAAGAACGTGCAAAAGTCATCGCCAAATACGGCTATACTCAAGAAGATATTGATGCAAGATAAACGTACCATGGGTGGGTTGGCGCTCTTACTCCTACTTTGGTGCGCCTTCGCCCAAGTGAGCTTTGCGCAGCAGAGCAAAAAACCGAATGTCCTTTTCCTTTTCGCTGATGATCAGCGTGCAGATGCCTTGGGTTCCTCAGGCAACCCATATATCCAAACGCCCCACCTAGATCAACTGGCGAGTGAAGGTAGCCGCTTTGAAAATGCCTATGTCATGGGTGGAAATCACGGCGCAGTCTGTGCTGCCAGTCGGGCGATGTTGCTCAGTGGTAAAAGTCTATTTCATGTGTATGACAAACTTAAGGATGAGCGCACCTTTCCTATGGATTTTGCCGAAGCAGGATATACTACCTTCGGAACTGGCAAATGGCATAATGAAAGGGAAGCCTTCGAGAACAGTTTTCAGCAGGCAAAAAATGTCTATCTGGGCGGAATGGCAGATCACTACGGCGTGGCGATGCGGGATTATGATGGAAATGGTAAGCTTGATGAGCCTACTACCAGAGGGTATTCCACAGAAGTTTTTGCCGAGGGCATTATAGATTTCTTGAATACTCATGCAAGGTCAGGGAAAGACAATCCATTCTTGGCCTATGTGGCCTTTACCGCGCCTCACGATCCTTACTCACCTATAGCAAAATACATCGGCTACTATCCTGATGGCTCACTGCCTTTGCCTGGAAACTATATGCCATACCATCCATTTGAGTTTGATCAATTGATGGTTCGCGATGAATTACTGACTGACTGGCCGCGAAAGCCTGAGGTAATCCAGATGATCTTGTCTGATTACTATGCGCTGATTACACATCTGGATGAACAAATCGGCAGAATCATCCAAACTTTGAAGGATAACGATCAGTACGATAATACCATCATCGTTTATGCTGCGGATAATGGATTGGCAGCAGGAAGTCATGGCTTGCTGGGCAAGCAAAGTCTCTACGAACATAGCACTAAAGTTCCTATGATCATCAAAGGCCCAGGTGTCCCACAGAATGAGACCTTCGATGCGATGGTCTATCTCTACGACCTCTATCCTACTCTTTCCGAATTGGCAGGTCTTCCAAAGCCTTCTCAAGTGGACGGTGAAAGCTTAGTTCCTATTCTGAACGGTAATGAGGAAGGTGTGAGAAACAGCCTTTTCACAGCCTACAGATACACCGTGCGTGCTGTTAGAACTCCAGAGTGGAAACTGATTAGATACCCTGAGCGAGACTACACGCAGCTTTTCAACCTAAGGAATGACCCACTTGAATTGAATAATCTGGCGGAAAACAAGGCGTATTCCTCCACCAAAGAGGAACTAATAACTATGCTGAAAGAGTGGCAAAAAAGTTCTGGAGACACAGCAGCTTTGACCACCAAACCCATCAAACAGCTGGAATACGATCCATCAACTCTTACAAGAAAACCGGATCGTTGGCAGCCAGAATATACGCTGAAGCGGTATTTTGAAGGGGTGGAAAAATAATCTCTCTTACTACTCAACACTTAAAATAGGTCTCCTTTGGGAGTCCTTTTTTTGTGCCCTATTGGGTTTGAAATAGAAAGCGAAAAATGCTTAACGTAAAAAATCTGCTGAAGCCTACCTCCGCATGCTTTTCAAAAACTAGAATTACTAATACTAAAACCTCACTTCTTAATGAGCACCAAAATTTGACTTGGTGTAATTCGAATAGAGTATTCGAAATATGGCATCTCATGCAACTGAACCCGATCAGCCTTCGAATGGTCAAAGAATTCTTCTGGAATGATTGGCACAAGTATATTATTTTTTAGTTTTTATGCATTGCCGCTTTGTTAACAGTTAAGTTAAAAGTATAATAGGATTTGATTAATCCCGAGACCTATCGGGAAATTGAGGTCACTTCGGTCACCTATCTTCGGACTTCTAGTTGGTTGAGATAAGGAATTTTTTGTACTGGCAAGCTTGCGGATACATATATAGTTTTTTTGAAAAAAAGTGATTTTCAAAGCATAAGTGTATTATTTCCTCTGTATGAATCATCCTATCCAATCACAAATAGGTCATTAGCTCTAATCAATCACTAGGTTTCACTAAATCACCCTCAAAACAGCATAATAAAAATCTAAAGCTATAGTTTAGTTTATTATCAATCTCTACTAAAAGAAGAATCCCTGAATGCAGAAAAAGGCTCCACAGAAGTGAAGCCTTTTATTGAAATACAAGCTAAAATCAATCTTAATATCCTGGATTCTGAGGCATCAGATTTGGATTGTTTTGCATTTCAGGCAGTGGATAAGGCATCAGATAATGTCTTGCTTGCAGCGTCTGGTTTGAACTTGGGTTCCTATGCCCTACAAATTCGTCAAAACCATTAGTAGATTCATTATATACTTTGCGTAAGCGAAGCATATCAAACCAGGTTAGCTGCTCATAACAGAGCTCATGCCATCTCTCTTTCCAGACTAATTCTCTGAATGTATTGGGATTGAACTCACCCAGAGATGGAGTGGGCAACCCAGCACGACTACGAATTCTTCTCAAACTCTCTACAGCCAAGGCATTCGGTCCACCCACCTCATTCTGCGCTTCTGCATAGATAAGCAATACTTCTGCAAACCGGATCAATGGCACATTCAAGTTATTTGCTCTATTGCCAGGCTTATCTTTTGAGCCTAGCGCAAGTTGATTGAAATGCTTGAAGATGTAGGGTGCACCCAAATCAAAAGGAGCACCACTTCCATTGGTGTAATAAGTAGTATAGAAATATCCTACCTGATCTACCGCGCGAAGATCACCAGACTCATAGGAATTATAAAACTCTTGTGTGGGAACTGTACTACCCGTGCCTGAAGGACCTGCAAAGGTGACGGGCTTGAAGTTCGGAAACATATTATTCATCGGATTTCCAGCAACAATTACATTGTATTGAAGCATAAAAATATGCTCTAATCTATTGCCATTAGCCTCATCATGAATAGCTCCATAGGTAGGAAATAAATTTATCATCAAAGGATTAGCCTGCCCATAATCGATTACTTCTTTTGATTTGTCAGCAGCCATTTGATAGTGAGATGCCCCTTTACTTAGGGGAAAACCAGCCATCGTTAGATATACTTTTGCAAGCAAGGATTTGGTAGCGGCTAAAGAGACTCTCCCACTTGTGGTCATCCACGGAAGTCCTGCGGCTTCAGCAGCTTTTAAATCTTCCAAAATCAAGGCATAAACCTCTTCCTGAGAAGCTGGAGCAGGTTGAAAATTTTCCGAACTAGCGGTCTGTGGAAGTACTATCAATGGGACATCCCCCCACAATCTTACCAGGTAGAAGTAAGACCATGCTCGTAGAAATCTAGCTTCACCTAAAACGCGCGTCTTTTGAACTTCATCCATAGGATTAATAGCTGGAACCTTATCTAACACCAAATTAGCTTGAGCTATGACTCTATAAAGTCCATTCCACCAGTTGATCACATGCTGTGTACGGCCATCGTAGATCAGTCCATATAAGTTGTTGAGGTCAGAGTTCTGTGCTGTCTCTGTCGTAGAAGTCCCCGTAGGAGCTTCCAGCAACTGCCAGGTAGAGGAAAATATTCCTGCTCCATCTCCTATAAATCGAGTATCGGCATATACTGCTGCTAATGCTGCCTCGGCATGATCGGGAATAGTGTAGAAGCTATCAGGTGTAAGATTAGAAGGATCTTCTTCATCCAAAAAACTAGAGCACCCTACAAATCCTGATACAAGTGTTATCAATAGGAACACCTTGCCCGCTTTATTATATATGTTATTTTTCATTTTTATATCGCTTTAAGTTGACAGAGAATTAAAGTGTAACCTGCAGGCCAAACATGAAAATAGTCGGTCTAGGATAACTGTGCCAGTTCATACCTTGGGAGAATACATTGTCCCCATTTCCACCTCGAATTGGTGTAGTCTCAGGGTCGCCGTTCACGTCATCACCGACCAACAGGAAGAAGTTTTGCGCTGAGGCATAAGCTCTCAATCTGCTCAACTTGATGGAATTAGTGAGTGTGGCCGGGAAGTTATACCCAAGCAGTAAATTACGTCCTCGTAAAAATGAACCGTCTTTTACCCAGTGTGAGTCCACATTGGTCACATATCCCGCCCGCGTATCACGAATCTCTGCAATCATTGTGTTTTGATTCGTTGGCGTCCAAGCGTTAAGCACTGAAGTGTAGCTATTCGCCAAAGCCTGACGGTCTTCACTTGGATGAAGTGTCATATCCAAGATGTCATTTCCTACACTGTACTGAAGCTCTATCAAAAGATCAAAATTGTAGAACCTGAATGTATTGGAAATAGCTCCCCAAAAATCCGGATTTCCATTACCGATAATCATTCGATCAGAGTCATTGATTGCTTTATCACCATTGACGTCCAGGTATTTAATATCTCCAGGAAGAATTGTCAATCCATTTCTATAACTCACAAATTCCGCAGCTTCTGCTCGCTCTACCTCACTCCAGGTGCCCAGTCTGGTCAATCCCCAGAAGGAACCTACCGGCTCACCTACTCTGATGATATTCGTCTGATTGGTGAAATTTGGCCCACCTACTCCAAAAATATCCGCTGGCGTGGCTAAAGAGAGAACTTTATTTCTGTTCATGGATAAGTTCCAGGAGGTGTTCCAGCTGAAATTCTCTTTTTCGTAATTCACTGAATTAAGGGTGAATTCGATCCCCTTATTTTCCATAGAACCTACGTTACTTCTGATAGTAGCATAGCCACTTGTTCTTGGCACGGGTGAATCCAACAGCATATCTGTAGTCTTTCTGTAATAGAAATCCATTTCTATATTCAGTCTGTTGTTGAACATTCCCAGCTCGAATCCAAAATCTGTCTGAGCAGTTTTTTCCCATCGTAAATCTGGATTAGCAAGCCTATTAATTCCTGTTCCACCAACTTGTGTTTCGTTGAAAATTGCAGAATAATTGGAACTCAATAGGGATAAAGAAGAATAAGGAGGAATCTCAGAGTTACCTGTCAAACCATAACTAGTTCTTATTTTCAGATTGGAGATGGTGGAGTTACCTTTCAAAAAACCTTCCTCCGAAACTCTCCAAGCGAAGGCTCCAGATGGAAAGAATGCATATTTATTATTGTCTCCGAATTTGGAAGAACCGTCAGCACGACCTGTAGCCGTAAACAAATACTTATCATCCAGAATGTAATTCAATCTGAAGAAATAGGAATTTAGCGCTTGACGAGCAGCATTTGATCCCACACGCGGCAGCTGGCTGCCTGCGCCCAAATTATTGTATAAGAAATAATCGGTAGAGAAATTCTGTATGCTGGCGTTCATGGAAGTGAAATTATTCTCTTGCCAAGAAATACCTAGTAATCCCGTGAACGAATGTCTTTCAGCAAAAACTTTGGAATAAGTCAGGTAGTTTTCCAAGGACCAAAAAGTATCTTTCCTCATACTCTTAGATGCTGTTCCATTTTGGTTGATAGCTAGCGTTCTTGTTTCAGATCTATCATTTTCCTGAGTAAGAATGTTGACACCTAAGGCTGTTCTCATTTCTAAGGCATCCGAAAATTTGATATTAGTGTAAGCACTACCCAACGTAGTCTGGGTATTGAGAATGTATCTTCTTCCTGATAATCTATGTGCAGAACTCATGGTGCCTTCTGCGAATGGATAGTCCCTATTGTTTGCAAAAGTTCCATCCTCATACTTCACAGGTAAGAATGGAAAATCCTCTACCATCTGTCGAGCTACCGCGTCACTTACATCCACCAGGTTTTCAGTTTGGTTGTTGTAACTCAAACTACCGCCTACGGTCAGCCAGGACTTTACTCTATCTTCGAGGGTAAATCGGGTTGAATACCTTTTTTGATAAGAGGTTTTTACCAGTCCCTGATCATCTCTATAACCTAATGAAAGCGAATAGGAAGTTCTATCGCTACCTCCCGAAAAGCCCAACTGATGGTTTTGGGATAATTTATTTTGTGTAGTTTCTTCAAGCCAGTCAGTATCAAACAGAGGATTACCTTGGCTATCAAATACTCGTGGATCAGTTCTACGCAGCGCGGGATTCAGGTATGCCCACTTGCCGTCAGCCCAACCTTGAGGATCGTATTTAGCCATATTTGCCCAAGCCAAGTCCTCCACTTCTAGGTACTGTTTAGCATTGAGAACTTCCGGTCTATTTGGGCCGATGATTGGCACGCTCAAGTCCACATTATAGGTAACAACTCCTTCACCTGATCTGCCCTTTTTGGTCGTCACCAAAATGACTCCATTTGCTCCTCTAGACCCATAAATTGCTGTGGAAGAGGCGTCTTTCAGCACTTCCACTGAGACTATATCGTTTGGATTGATGTAATCGATAGCACTACTCTGTTGATCCAAAGTTCCCATTGGCATCTGCACGCCATCTATCACATAGAGGGGGTTATTAGATGAGTTGATAGAACTGAATCCTCTGATTCTAACAGTAGTTCTTCCTCCAGGGCGTCCAGAGTTATTGTTCACTTGTACACCAGCTACTCGGCCTGCCAAGGCTTGGTTTAGAGAGGCTGCCGGCCGCTCTCGCAAGGCCTCAGCTCCAACCGAACCGACAGATCCTGTCAAATCACTCCTTTTCGTAGTGCCATATCCTATCACTACCACCTCTTCCAACGCCGTAGCATCAGGACTTAGGGTGATATTAATGACCGTTTGTGTGCCTACGGTGACACGCTGCGGCTCATAGCCTATGTAGGAAAAAATTAAATCTGCTGTTTCAGCTACTGTAATAGAATAAAGCCCATCTATATCTGTAATCGTTCCAGAAGTTGTTCCCGCTACAGACACTGTTGCACCAGGAAGAGGGAGTCCAGTTTCATCTAAAACCCGACCAGTTACGGTGACCTCTTTAAAGGTCTCATCGTAGAGCAAATTAGAAGCAGTTCTAGCCAAAATGAAAGGGCTAAACATTAACTGCAGCATGAATCCATATAGGACTATTTTAGACAGTTCTAGGAGCTGTCTTTGTAAATATATTTTCATATTTTGAGAGGTTTATTGGTATTGATCACTAATTAATACCCTGTAAGATTTACTCTTAAACAGGTTCCGGATGATATGCAGCGAGAATTTCCTTGAAATTTCAACTGCTCCTTGAAAAGGCATTTTTTCTAGTTCATAGGCCTTACACATTACTTATTAAACAATACTTGCCCTACTCCACGGAATAAGTTTAAAAATTCCTCTTCCGCTTAAAATTTTCTAAATAAAGAAATAACCGACTTTACTTAAAAAAAACCATTCATACTGAAAAACAGGTAGATAAACACTCCGACAAAACAGACAAAGTGCTTTACTCGCCAACTTATACATTATAAAAAATGTATCTTATATATAATTTTTACACAAACTCTATAGCAAGCTAAAACTGAAGAGAGAACCATTTAAAAATCGTATCTCTATTTAAACAAAAAAGGAAAAATAATACTTTACCAAGATTAAACATCGAATCATTTATCCTAATGGGCAAATACACCTATCAAATTGCACTAATCTCTTTTCAAGGTCTAAAGCACAATTTGGTAAAACCTCCTTTCAATTTAGTAATTATATTGACTTTATAAACTCTTCCTGGAGAAAAATCACCTAAATTTAATATTACCAAAAAATTATACTACGTCTTATCCGCTACCCATTCAGAATCTAGTAGATTTTTAATTGATGAATTTCAGCTACTTGAGGCAACTATTTCCAACTAAATGAGGGAGCTTGCTTATGAGGTTAGCGCTCAATTTCCATTTCTTCAAAAAATTGAGATGAAAACTGTTCGGTTCATTTACTTTTCTTGATCGCTAGCGTACATAAAAAACTTCACAATGCCACCATTTTATATTAACACAAGATTTCTCAAGCTGGAACAGCAATTGACAGTACAAACAAAAAAACGATATTCATGCTAAGCTTCCTACTTTGGTGCATACTCTTCATTCTTTGCTGGCCTCTGGCTCTTTTGGCTCTGGTACTCTATCCCATCGTCTGGTTGTTTCTACTTCCATTTAGACTACTGGGATTCGCGGTGGAACTATCTTTCGACCTCATCAGAAACATTTTTATGCTTCCATTCACCTTGCTCGGTCGCAGGTAGAACACAGATTACTTGGTTTGATAAAGCTTTATCAAGTTCATGATCTTCTGGAATACTTCCGTATTCTCAAACACTCCTCTGAATTCATCGGCATGCGCTCCATAGGCAAAAATCGGAACCATGATCCCCGTATGATCATCAGAATGAAAAGCTAATTCTACCGTATGTGAAGAGATATCTCCCTGAGGAATGGATACGCCACCCGTCTCATGATCTGCTGTGATGAGCACTAGAGTCCCCCGGTGCTCATCAGCAAATCGAATTACTTCACCTATCACCCGGTCAAAATCCAGCATCTCGGAAACGATCATAGAAGTGTTATTAGAATGCCCACCCGAATCAATGTTCGCAGCTTCCACCATCAAGAAAAATGGACTCTTTTTCTGCTCAAAAAACTCCAAAGCAGCACTCGTACTTTTCAATAAATAATCCCCTCTCCCTTCCAGTACCTTCGGCAATGAACCTTCCGAAGCGAAATAGCCTACCCGATCTCCATGTAAATTTTCAAGATTTTCAGTCAAAGTAAACCCGGAATTTCTCAGATTTTCCAGCTCCAGTTCGAATCTGGATCTACCTCCACCGATGAATAGATCCAAGTTGCTCTCAGACAGAAAAGCCGCAATATCTTGCGAGTCATCTCGCTCGGAATGATGAGCATAGAAGGATGCCGGGGTAGCTCCAGTGAGCTGATCAGTGGTAATAATTCCACTGGAGAAACCGTAGCCGTCCAAAATATCAGGCAGATTTGCCAGCACATTTCCCGAAGGATCCACACCCAAAGCTCTGTTATTGGTCTTCTCGCCAGTTGCATAAGCTGTGGCTCCAGCAGCTGAATCCGTAGTAAAATCGTCCGCAGCCTGGGTTTTCACCAAGCCGATAGTATTCAATTGAGTTAGATTCAGCTGATTGTCATTGGCAAATAAAGCAGCGGAAATCTGCGCCAAACCATTTCCATCGCCTAACATCAGAATCACATTTTTCACCGGAGTAGCTACTCCATCCACTTCAAATTTTGGATGGTAAATCTCATGAAGATTGGGATTTTGATAAACATTTTGTTCCAGCTTACTTAAGTAGTCAGCTGCGGCTATAGGATGATCAGTATTGATGTAATCCTCACCCATTTCATAGAAAGCCTTCCAGGCAGACTTGCTATCCGGCGAACCCCAAAAGCGGACTGGCCTATCAAAACTATGAACCAAATCAATAAAATCTTGTACCGATCTGCGCTGCTCTTCCACCATTCTGCCTTTACCGTTCCAGATGGAAAACTGCCGAAAACTAAGGCTTACCATCCCGATTTTCTCCCAAGGCAAATCCTCAGTCAAAACTTTACTTTGGTAGTCAAAAAGCATCCATTCCGGATATTTCTTATAATCCTCAGGTTTCGGTCGATTTCCCGAGATAATCAACTTCAAGCCTTTAGGATTTTCTTTTGAAAGGAGAATATCCTGATAGTTTTTCATGCTTTCCAGCAAAACATCTAACGTGGGATAAGCTGATGTTTTCAGATCTACCAACAGGTGAAAATCAATGCTAGAAATCACCCCACTTTTCAAGCCTTCAGAAATAGGATTGAGATACAAACTCTCCAGGGTACGTTTGGGATTGATACTTTCCGTCTCATGTGCGGCCATGAGCTTACTGTCTTGCAAAATCACATCTACCTCGATAGAAGTAGCACCAGCAGAATACGCCGTCCAGAAAGGCACCGTCTGCAAGTAATCATTATGAGAGTGGAGTTGAAAAGATCTTAAGTCTTGCGCAGAAAGCTGAAAATTAAAAATGATAACTAGCAATAGCTGTGTTAGGAGAATTTTTATCATAGTTTAAAAATAGTCCTTCTGGCTTAGTTTCTTAAAAACACTTCCTCATTATATCATATTCCAATGGATTAAAAATCCTTTTCATGTATATCCTCCTTATTTCCAGCAATGAGCCAAAGCATGAGAGGATTTGGTCAATCCCGATAACTATGGGGAAATTGAGGTCACATCGGTCACCGGACTTGGGTCCGGTTGAGCAAGGGAATTTTGTGTACTGGCAAGCTTGCAGATAATCAGAATCCTTTTTTATAAAAAAGCTCAACTCTATCTACCTTTGGCGCTATAGCAACAAATGCTCGCTGATTAGCTTAATTTCACCCCTAAGCAGCACTTGTTGTGATGTAAAATATTGGCAACCTATGTGTGTATCATTAAATAAACTCTTCAATGAAGTGCTACAAAAACCTTGTTTTTTGGAGCCAAAAGCATGAAAAGGTTAAATCTTTTATTTCAAATCACACTTATAATCCTTCTGCACCTTTGCATAAGTCAGCATGGTTTTGCCCAAGATGAGAATGATACGTCGAAAGTCTCCTTAACTAAAAAAGCCCTTGAAAAAGGAATGGATTTCATCACCCGATCAAACAGAGATACTGTGCTGGTAGAAAAGGCCGAAGAAAAATTCCTCGCCTATGAGGGCATGATCATACGCACTATTACCGTAGAGCCAATTGGATTTGAGTTTTCTATCTATGGAAATGATAAGCCAATGGTGCAAAAAGTGGGTAAAATCGCCAATAAACTTCATACTAATACCAGGGAAAAGACGGTTAAACAACACCTTTTCATCAAGCCCAATCAAAAAATAAACCCCTATAAACTAGGCGATAATGAGCGATTCTTACGAGATCAGCCCTTCATTCTCGAAAGTCGCATCGTAGTCACTCCGGTGGATGGCACTGATTCAGTCGATCTGACGGTGATCACCCGAGATATTTTCAGTATAGGTGGATCGGTGGGAGGCAGCTTCCCATCTGCTCCTCTCTTCAAGGTTTATGATGCCAATTTAGATGGCAGAGGACAAGGTTTTGAATTTGATTACCTTTTTGATATCGATAGAACTCCCAAGTCAGGAATTGCTTTAGCCTATGCCAAAAGCAGCCTGCTCGGCAGTTTAGTCGATTTGACCTTATACTATACTCAACTAAACTCAGGGCTTAGCTTCGGAGAAGAGAACGAATATTCTACCGGGATAAACTTAGAACGCCCTTTGGTGTCGCCTTATTCCAAATGGGCAGGCGGAGCATACTGGAGTCAAAACTGGTCAAAGAATGTGTTTTCCAGGCCAGATTCAGTGTTTCTGGATTATAAGTACAATGCCAGCAATCTCTGGTGGGGATATAATTTTGGATCGGAAAAAGCCACCAATGATAGACAGCGAGAATTCTTGGCGCTGAGACTTTTTGACGGAAACTTCATTGACAACCCGGATCAAGATGGTCTGGAAACAGAAAGAAGGTATAACAGCAGTGCAGGAATTCTGGCCGAATTCACGTGGTACGAACAAAGCTTCATCAAAACTCAATATGTCTATGGTTTTGGACGAACTGAGGACATCCCTAAAGGTTACAATCTAGCGGTGACGTTAGGATATACTAAAACGATGAGCCTTCAAAGGCCCTATTCTGGCGCTAGCCTGAACTATAATGGAGCTTCAAAAAATGGTAGTTTTTACAATCTTACCTTAAATGGCGCGAGTTATTTCAGAAATGGCAATTCGGAAGATGGGGTAATTCAGCTTGGCGGTACGTACAATTCTCAAGCATTCCCGCTAGGAAAATATAAAATCAGAAACACAATTTCTGGATATTTCACGCAGCTTTTTGATAGAACTACCAATGACTGGCTCACCATCCGTGGTAACACTATACCCGGCTTACGAGTGGAAGAAGTGGACGCTACCCAGCGAACCTCCTTGGCTTTCGAATCCACTTTATTCACCCCTTGGTCACTGATAGGTTTTCGTATTGCTCCTTTTAGTGCTATTCATTGGACCAAACTAAAATGCCCTACCTGTGAAAGTAGCTATCAGAACTACACAGGTTTCAGTCTTGGAATGAGAATACGGAATGAGAACTTAGTATTTGGCACCATGGAAGTAAAAGGAACTTTTATACCCTCTGACGATGAAGGAAAGTCAAAATTCGCTCTTAGCTTCAGGAAAAACTTGCGCTTTAGAAATTCCGACGTCTATGTAGCTGCGCCGGATTTTATTGATTACAATTAAATCGCCTCATTTTTTAACAGCTCTCCATAAAGCCAGGACAATCAATTCAGCTAAAAGCTTTACTACCAATTAGTCAGAGAACTACTTTTTCAAATCCGGGTATTTCATTAATTTCTAATAAATTATACACCGAACGGAGCAAAAACGCTCATAATTCACTTGACTATGGGATTCAAACCCTACCTTTTCACCTTCTTGACAGTTCTCTTTTATTCAATCACGATGGCACAATCTCCAGCAAACTACGATGAATCCAAAGTTCCAGGAATCAACCTTCCTGATCCTTTTGTGAGCTTGAGCGGGCGATTCATCTCCTCAATTGAGGATTGGGAACAAATCCGCAGACCAGAGATACTAAATCTATTTAGAGAAAATATCTATGGAAATATCCCCAATGATTTTGATGAAATTTCTTTCGATGAGGTGGAAGAAGCTAGCAATCCTTATCCGGAAAAAGCCATTTTGAAAGAGGTGAATATAACTGTGACGAGAAATGGAAAATCACACACCATGCGGCTGAACCTATTCCTTCCCAAGACTGGAAACGCGCCCTTTCCGATTTTTCTTCTCATCAATCACCGTCCAAAACCGGAGGATGGTTCTTTGGTTGAAGATGGTTTTTGGCCTGTATCAGAGTTGATAAATCGTGGTTTTGCTACAGCTTCCTTCCATGGAGAAACGGTAGCTCCAGATGATGCAGAACGTTTTTCCGAAGGAATATTAGACACATTATACCCCGAAGAGCTTTCCAAACCTGACGGAATGAGAACCTTGGGTGCCTGGAGCTGGGCAGCGATGCGCGCCATGGACTATTTCGAGCAAAGCCCGTTAGTTGACATCACTAAATCTGCACTAGTTGGACATTCACGCGGTGGAAAAGCTACCCTGTGGGCTGCAGCGAACGATACTCGTTGGACGGTAGCATTCCCGAATGAATCTGGCTGTGGAGGAGCGGCAATCTCACGTAGAAAATACGGTGAGACAGTAGCTATCATCAACAGCAAATTCCCACACTGGTTTGCTGATAATTTTAATGCTTTTAATCATCAGGAAGAAAACCTACCCGTAGATCAGCACCTGCTCGCCATGCTTTTCGCGCCTAGGTCCATTTACTTCGCCAGTGCCCGTGGAGATCAATGGGCAGACCCCAAAGGCGAGTATATTTCTATGCAACTAGGAAGTCGGGTGTATGCAGAGATTTATGGGAAAGAGGTAAGTTTCCCACTTGCTTTCGAAGAACTCAAAGAGCCGATCATCCAGCCTTTCGCCGGCTATCATATTCGGCAGGGAAAACATAACTTGACTTGGGAGGATTGGGAGCATTTCATTGAGTTTGTTGAAATCCAATGGAATTAACCTAACCAAGCAAGCCTACTTCCTCAATTTGATCTAACACCCAATTACCTTATGAAAACAGCACTTATAATACTCTCACTTTTCAGCTTTTTCTCAAACCCAGAAAAACCAACCGTGAAAATCCTAAGCTCAGGCTTTATCTATGAAAAACTTCCTACTCCGGAGTGCCATGCTTCAACCCTGGTCGAAACAGACAACGGAATCTTGGCGGCCTGGTTTGGTGGCACCTACGAAAGGCATCCTGATGTCAATATTTTCACTGCCAGACTCATCAACGGAAAGTGGTCCACGCCAGAAGTAGTAGCGGATGGTATAGAAAATAAAGACTTCCGTAACCCAACTTGGAACCCGGTTCTCTACCGCAATTCAGATGATTTGCTCACCTTATATTATAAAGAAGGCCCTAACCCAAAAGAATGGTGGGGACTTTACAAAACCTCCACAGACGAAGGAAAAACCTGGTCTAAAGCCATTCAAATTCCTCCTGGAATGCTAGGGCCGGTGAAGAACAAACCTGTACAACTAGCAGATGGAACCTTGCTGCATCCGAGTAGTTTTGAAACCAATGGGATCTGGAGCATGCATGTGGAAACAACCACGGCGGACAATCAAAACTGGCGAAAAATTGAAATTGATAACGGTGATTTCCACGCCATCCAGCCTACGGTGTTATTTTATCCCAATGGAAAATTACAGATGCTAGCGCGAACACAAGAGGATGTGATCGGCACTACCTGGTCTTTGGACAACGGTAAATCCTGGTCCACTGTGGAATCCACCGGCCTAGTTCATAATAACTCTGGAATAGACGGAGTTACTTTAAAAAGCGGGATACAACTTCTGCTCTGCAACCCAATCAAAGACGGTAGAAATAAGCTTTCCCTCATGATGTCAATGGACGGTGTGAATTGGGATGAAATACATGTGCTAGAAGATCATCCAAAAGGAGAATTCAGTTATCCAGCGATCATCCAGGCCAAAGACGGCACCGTTCACCTGACATATACTTACAATAGGGAGAAAATAAAATACGTATCACTAGCCTTGGAATAAGTGTTTTCCCCAACCCTAAGCCATAAAAATCGAGCGATCTAAAATTCAAATCGCTCGATTTTTTTTGGCATCTTAAAGTGATTTCTAGTTGTTTAACGGTCTGTTACACTAGCTCCTTAGCGCATGGACAACGATCACAGGTTTTTGAGACATGGACTGTAGTTCTAAAAATCTCAGCAATCATAAATCAAAAATCCCATATCAACTTACATTTCCTTCATCTCAGATACTACCTTGGTAATCGTCTGTTTGGCATCGCCAAATAGCATCAGGCAGTTTGGAAAACCAAACAACTCATTTTCCACGCCGGCATAGCCTTTACCCATGCTTCGCTTGCAGACGATGACTGTTCTGGCTTTATCTGCATTGAGAATCGGCATTCCGTAGATCGGGCTTTGCGGATTATTTCGAGCTGCTGGATTTACCACGTCATTCGCTCCTACGATCAGTACTAGATCTGTGTTTGGAAACTCATCATTAATAGCTTCCATTTCGATCAGTTTATCATAGGAAATATTGGCTTCCGCTAAAAGCACGTTCATATGACCCGGCATTCTTCCTGCTACCGGATGGATCGCAAACTTGAAGTCTATGTTCCTCTTTTCGCATTGCTCCATTAGTTCGCGGATCACGTGCTGCGCTTGGGCTACAGCCATGCCGTAACCCGGCACTACAATCACAGAAGATACCCCATCAAACAGCATAGCCGTCTCCTCCACTCCTATTTCTTTCACAGTAATAGATGGGCCATCTGCCTGAGCTTCATTCACTGTCTGCCCAAAACCTCCCAGCAACACATTGATTAAGGATCTGTTCATGGCTTTGCACATGATCTGCGTGAGTATAATCCCCGAGGCACCGACCAGAGAACCCGCCACGATCAGCACATTATTATTGAGGATAAAACCCGTGGCGCAAGCTGCCATTCCTGAGTAGGAATTCAACAGGGAAATCACCACCGGCATATCTGCGCCGCCAATTGGAATGACCGTCAAAACCCCTAAAACCAACGCAATGACAACCAAAATAATGATAAGCAAAGGATCTGTTTGATCCATCACGGTAAATACTGCTGCGGTAAGGAATCCTAAGAACAGAAGCAAGTTAATGGCATGCTGACCTTTGAACGTGATCGGCGAACCGGAAATATTCCCATTCAGCTTCAGGTAAGCAATCAAAGATCCGGTGAAAGTAAGACCACCAATAAAGACCGAAATAATAATACTGATGACGGTCACTAGCGCTATGGACTCTACATTGACTTCTGTGCGAAGGAAATAATCCGAAAGCGCAACAGAAAAGGAGGCCAAACCACCAAATCCATTAAAAATCGCGACCATTTCCGGCATCTTGGTCATCTCCACTTTATTGGCATAGTACATACCAATCGCTGAACCTACCACGATACATCCTAGAATCTCAACTAGTGATATGGCATCAATCTGAACTAAGGTCGCCAAAATGGCTATAAACATTCCAAGCGCCGAAAGTCGGTTTCCTTGTCGTGCCGACTTGGTCTTGTTCATCATTTTCATCCCCAGCACAAACAATACTGAGGCAATCAAATATGCTAATTCTATGGCTGTACTCATTTTTTCTTGAACATTTTAAGCATACGATCTGTGACAGTGTAGCCCCCGACTACGTTGATGGTAGCAAGCACTAAGGCAATCATGCCCAGCCACTTACTAATAGTAGTATAGCCCATTTCGTTGCAGGCCAAAAGTGCTCCCACGATGGTGATTCCCGATATCGCATTCGATCCAGACATCAGCGGGGTATGCAAGGTTGGAGGGACTTTCGCGATCAGCTCAAATCCCAGAAAACTTGCCAGAACAAGTATATAAATCAGAATAATCAATGCTTCAGAGCTCATAATATGACTAGAGTTAAGTTGACTTAGTTAAAATTTTATTGGTGAATTCATGAACTACTTGCCCTTTGTAAGTGATCAAAACACCCTTGGTGATTTCCTCCTCAAGATCTAGATTAAATCCATCTTTGGTAGCCAAGTGCAGAAGAAGCGTACTGATATTAGTTGCATACAATTGACTTGCATTCGTGGACATGAGCGATGGTAAATTAGATTCACCTATGATAGTGACCCCATGCTTTTTCACGATTTGATCCTTCTCGGAGATTTCACAGTTCCCACCGGACTCCACCGCCATATCCACGATCACAGCTCCCTTTTTCATGGTTTTGACCATCTCTTCAGTGACGAGAATGGGAGACTTTTTACCCATCACCAAGGCCGTAGTAATGACCAAGTCTGCGTCTTTGATTTTATTTTCAATGAGTTCTTTTTGCTTTTGCAAAAACTCCGCAGAAACCTCAGCCGCATATCCTCCCTCCACTTTTACCTCCTCTGCTCCCTCTACGGCCAAAAATCTACCTCCGAGTGATTCCACTTGCTCCTTTGTTTCGGGACGCACATCAGACACTTCCACGACAGCACCCAATCTTTTTGCGGTAGCAATCGCCTGCAATCCGGCCACTCCAGCTCCGAAAATCAAAACCTTGGCCGGAGTGATTGTACCTGAGGCAGTCATCATCAGTGGGAAAATCTTTTCCAGATAATTTGCGCCAAGAATTACCGATTTGTAGCCAGCTAGATTGGCCTGAGAACTTAGGCAGTCCATCTTCTGCGCTCTTGAGATCCTCGGCACTGCGTCCATAGAAAAGGCGGTAATGGATTTCTTGTTCAATTCGGCGAGGATTTCCGGAAAATTATAGGCATACATGATGGACATGCAGGCAGCTCCATTTTTCATTTGGGCGATTTCTTCTTTTGTAAAAAGATTGACTTTGAGCAGAACATCTGCTTCAAAAATTGCCGGAGAATCAGCCACTGTAGCACCTGAAGCAATGTAATCTTCATTAGAAAAATTAGAACCAACCCCGGCATCTGTTTCCACTGACACGGAAAACTCTTTTTTGATCAACTGCTTAATAACATCAGGACTAAGTGCCACCCTTCGCTCCCCCGCCTTGGTCTCTTTTAAAACTCCTATTTTCATTTCAGGCTTTTTGAATTCGTTAGTTAAAATCTTTTCAGTTTCAATATATTCAAAGAAACTAGGAAAAATTATCAGGAGCCACCTGTATTGTCCTGATTATTTTATTTTTTACACTATTTAATTCTGATTTTTAAAAAAAACCTAAAATAAAACACGGGCAGGCAAATCACTAAATCAGGTAGGTCACTTTTTGGATTTGACATAGATAAAAGAATTACCCACTCTATTCTTTCAGATTTCCAAGCACACAAATCTCACGCGCTACCATTGATCATGGCATAGTAGTCCTTTAAAAACAAACAGTCCTAATTCGAAAAAATAAATCCCTATTTTAGAATACTTATTTGACCTAAAACTAAAACCTCATGCGCAAACCCAAAAAAAATTCTGAAGGACAATCACGGCGAGATTTCATCAAAAACGCAGCGATTGCCTCTTCATTTATGATTGTTCCTCGCCACGTACTCGGCGGAGTTGGATTTATTTCACCTAGCGATCAATTGAACCTAGCTGCTATCGGAGCGGGAGGAAAAGGTGCCAGTGACATTAGAAATGCTTCTGTTAATGGGCGAGAGCGAGTTGCAGCACTTTGTGATGTAGATTTTTCGGGATCTGCCAAAGCTTCGGTAGAGAGATTCCCTGACGCAAAGCGCTACGCTGATTTCCGCGAAATGCTCGATAAAGAGAAAGATATCGACGCGGTGACTATTTCTACTCCCGATCATGTGCATGGACCAGCAGCTAAGTATGCGATGGAGCGTGGGAAGCACGTATATGTACAAAAACCTATGACCCACAACATCAAAGAAGCAAGAATGCTCACTGAGATGGCCAGAAGTCAGAAAGTGGTGACCCAAATGGGAAATCAGGGCGGCTCTAATGAGCTGTTGAAACTGGTGCAAAAATGGGTGGACGAAGACAAAATCGGTAAGATTTCAAAAGTAGAAGTTTGGACAAATAGACCTGTTTGGCCTCAAGGAGGTGCTTTCCCGAAACCAGCTCCGAGCTCCAAACCAGATGCACTAAACTGGGATCTCTGGCTAGGTCCATCACCTGAAATCGCCTATACTCCAAACCTTCACCCATTCAGTTGGAGAGGTTGGTGGGATTATGGAACCGGCGCTCTAGGTGATGTGGGATGCCATTTGATCGATATTCCATTCAGAACTTTAGGATTGCACTATCCTACAGACGCAGAATGTAGCGTTGGATCAGTATATAGTGGCATGTGGACTGCAGATTATCATCCAGCCGGCTGCCCTGCCTCATCATTTATCTCGCTCAATTTCGCGGCTACGCCAAAGAGCAAGTCACCAATCAATATGACTTGGATGGATGGCGGTATTCGCCCTGCTCATCCGGACATTATCCCAGCAGATCATGACATTGGAGGTGCAGGAAGTGCCAATGGCGTATTGATCATCGGGGAAAAAGGAATTATATCCACCAATATCAATGACAGTTCTCCGCTGATGCCTAAGTTGTACCTAAATGACGGAACTCAAGAGTTTGGACCTCAGACCGAGGAAAACATTGAGCCAGAGTATGGCCATCAGAGAAAGTGGGTCGATGCATGCAAGGCTGGCTTTGGAAGTGAAGAACATAAAGGCTTGACTTCTTCATTTGATTACGCCGGACCTATGACGGAGACTGTGTTGATGGGTAATTTGGCAATCCGCAGCTACATGCTTCGAAGAGAAAATGCCAAAGGTCAACCTGAATTCTACGGACGCAAGAAATTGCTTTGGGATGGAGACAAACTTCTGATCACGAATTTTGAAGAAGCGAACCAATTCGTAGGCAGAACGTACAGAGAAGGGTGGGAAATGTAATTTTTCCCTAGAAAATAAATCATTCGGAACCCGTTCAAATTGATTTTGAGCGGGTTCTGATATTTTAATAGTGTACTAACAATCTGCCAATTCAAGAAAACTTCTGAATTCAAGTGATAAATCCCTACTTACACAGAAGCAATTTCAGGGATTTAATGGGTTGAAAAAGTCTGTTTTTCCAAAAATTTTCAAAAAAAAATCTGGAAGTAGATAATAAAAAATTGGATTTTATCCATAAATACTTTGCTTAGTTTTTTTTTAAACGTCAAGCATTCTTAGATTGGCAGGAATTAAATAATTAAAAATGGCACAAATGATTAAAAAGGGTAAAGAATTAATTCGAATCTGCCCTACCAACGCGCTTAAAATTGAGTGTTCTGTCGATGATGGCGAAACGTGGAATCTGCGATATATGGGAAATCCAGCAAGTCCTGGGGAGTTTACAGACCTGGCTGATGGAGGCAAAGAATTATTAGGCGAAGGACCAAAAGGAAGCTTCTATTCTAAAAACAAAGGAAAATCCTGGCATAAACGCTAGTTACCGCACACCACTCTCAGTTTCTGAAAAGTAGCAATGGGCAGCTTCCTAAGCTGACTAAAGAAAATCGAAAAAACCTCCTACTTATTCTGAGATGAACAAAGAGGTGATAAAATAAAAAATTCAACGAAGGATTTATTCAATTGAATTTCTTGGGCGAAATGATTGCATTTACTAGCAACAATCATTTCGCCTTTTGCTAGGGTACATTCAATAAGATTCAGCAGATTTATTGATACCTTGATGTCAGTTTGACTTCTAAATCTCCTCCCTTCAACGCTCTGGCTTATGCTGAAAAAAATCGGATTAGTCGTTTTGGCACTGGTAATTGCCATCCAATTTATACCCTATGAGAAAAATGTGGGCTCACCAGCTCCATACCCTATATCAGGAAGCTATGACATCCCAGGTCCAGTCAACAAATTACTAAACAATGCCTGCAATAATTGCCATGCAAACACGTCTGAGTACCCATGGTATGCGAGCATAGAACCTATTGGATATTGGCTGAACGACCACATTCAAGAAGGTAAAAGTCACCTGAATTTTGACGAGTTCACCAATCGCCCTCTAGCCTATCAGTATCATAAATTTGAAGAAACGATAGAAATGGTGGAGGAAAAGGAAATGCCTCTTGAGTCTTACACCTATTTTGGGCTTCATCCAGAAGCCAAGCTATCCGATGCAGACCGACAAGTAATTATAGCTTGGGCAAAAGATCAAATGGCCTATCTGAAGGCCACCTATCCTGCCGACAGCCTAGTGAGGAAGAAAAGAACAACTACTCTATAAGAGGGAAATCTTCTTTTTTAGCGCAAAGTAGTACTTGGATTCCATGCGTATCCACTATTTTTAGCCATGAGCAAAATCCAAGATACCGAAGTAAGATGGGGAATTTTAGGCGTGGGAAATGTCTGCGAAGTCAAATCCGCCCCAGCCATGAATCTTGTCCCAAACAGC
The DNA here is from genome assembly GCF_039969895.1 of Algoriphagus sp. GTDB lineage: Bacteria > Bacteroidota > Bacteroidia > Cytophagales > Cyclobacteriaceae > Algoriphagus. The sequence goes on along the minus strand of NZ_JBDVMZ010000021.1, from coordinate 50,591 downwards.
AAAATAGCCGCTGTCATGCGTCGCTCGGAAGAAAAAGTGAGGGACTACGCAGCAAGACATGGAGTGCCTAAATGGTACACTTCCGCTCTTGAACTCATCAACGATCCAGAGGTCAATGCCATCTACATAGCTACCCCTCCATATGCCCATCTAGAACTAGCAAAACTCGCAGCTACAGCAGGGAAGCCTGTCTATGTGGAAAAGCCAATGGCTAGAATGCACGCTGAATGCTTAGAAATGATAGCAGCATGTGAAGCAGCTAACGTGCCTTTGTACGTGGCCTACTACCGAAGAGAATTGCCGCACTTTCTCAAAATAAAAAAATTGATTAGTCAAGGAACCTTAGGAGATATCCGTACGGTTCACATCAACTTAAAGCAAAAACTTGACGCAAGCCTGATCACAAAAGTAGAAACAAACTGGCGGGTAAATCCCGAACTTGCGGGAGGTGGCTACTTTTTTGACCTAGCTTCCCATCAGTTGGATTTACTTGACTTTTTCTTTGGGAAAATCACCCAAGCGAACGGATTTGCATCCAATCAGGCCAAAACCTACGAAGCGGAGGATATTGTGACGGGAAGTTTCGTGTTTGAAAGCGGGGTCTTAGGCACTGGTAATTGGTGCTTTACCACCTCTGAAAATGCTGAGATTGATCAAACAATAATCTACGGAAGTAAAGGAAAAATCAGTTATGAGACCTTTGGAAAAGGTGAGTTCGTACTAGAAACTGATGAAAAAGGCATAGAAAAATTCTCCTTCGACCTTCCAAAACATATACAAGAACCTCTGATTAAAACCATCGTCGGAGATTTGCTAGGCACCGGAACCTGTCAAAGTACTGGAATCAGTGGAGCAAGAGCCAATTGGGTGATGGATCAACTAGTGAAGGAGAAAATTTAATTAACCGCAAAGTTCGCGTAGATCTCCGCGGAAGGCAGTAAGCTGTTCTGCTTCTCTAGAAGAAGGACATTTCGTTGTTCCACCGCTGTTCAGGATTTGTAATCCTGAACTGAATCATTGGATTAATAGTCTATCTAAAGAAGCCCTGAACCACATAAGGCGGGGTTCACGACTTATTTATAACAAAAGCTTTACACTCAAAAATCAAAACGAAGCACCTTGAATTCTAGGTTTTCTTTATAAGCTTAAAACTGAAGAACGCCAAATTTCAACTTTTTTTAAACCAAATGTAATCTTGCTTGTTGAAGGCTATAACACTACCAAAATGTCAAGCTCCAAGACTCTATTCTTATACACTTTATGTGCCCTGATTTTTCAGGTTTGCATTCTTGGTGCATATCTACCAGCTGATTATTTTGACCAGCTTACCACGACAGAGAGTTCAATACCTTTGGACATAGAGGTAGAAGAGGAGGAGAAGTTAAATTGGTTGAGTATTGGATCTCAAGTTGCCTATGAAAATACAAATTTCATTACTAGAGAGATATCTATTTTTGTTCCTATAGCTATAGAAATCCATCACCCTGAATTGCTGGCAACTCCCCCCGAATACCTTTTTTAAGTGTAATCCTTTAGGGTAGAATTTACCTATATCTTATTCTTTGGATGTATAAATGGAGTCATTAAACTCTTGCTATTCAGCCAATTTCCTCTAACTACAACTCAATATGATATCTTTAAAAAACATTGCTTACACAGCAATATTCTATTTTTGTGCGCTTTCATTTACAGCTTCTTTTGCACAAAACACACCCAAAGTCAATGAATTGTTGAAAGTAAATCCAACTTCCTATAACGCTGACCGTGACAGTGCTTTTGCTGATCCTTATCTTGGTATAAGAAAACTCATTTATGGCAATAAGAGATTTGCAGAAGATAAAAGTATCCGGCCCAGACAGACCAATGACGATTTGAGAAACAGCTCGCTGGGTCAGGCTCCTTTTGCTACTATTGTGGGCTGTTCTGATAGCCGTGTACCCAATGAGATTATTTTTGATCAGGGTGTGGGAGATCTCTTTATTACCAGGACGGCAGGTCAAGTGATGGCAGAAGCATCCTATGGCACCATAGAATATGGAGCAGCTGTATTGAACACTAAATTAATCGTAGTTCTAGGACATGAGTCGTGTGGGGCAGTAGATGCGGCTATGAAACTTCCAGAGAACCCTCCGGGACACGTAGTGACTTTGATCAATTCTATCAAGCCTGCTTCACTAAAAGCAAAAGCAGCAAACCTTCAACCCAAAGAAGCGCTGGATTTGGCGATAAGGGAAAATGTAATCAAGCAGGTCAACGAGCTTAGATCATTGGAACCAGTGCTGAGTAGAAAATCAGACTCCGGGGAGATCTTGATCGTAGGTGCGGTATATGATCTCAATACAGGTTATGTAAATTTCATTGAGGAAACAATCGTGAGTTTACCTAAATTCTCCAAATAACCGGTATTAATATATAAGGCTGTCTCACCAAGTATTTTGATGTCGGCATGAGCACCTACCTGTCCCAAGGCAAAGAGCAAATAGCCATTTCCTTTAAATCAGGATACATTTCGGCTTCGCTCCATGTGACAACTGTACTCAGGAGACAGCCCTTTTAAAATCAAATCAAGAAATCGAGCTTGCCTGAGGCAGACAGGCCTGCCTGAGGCAGGCAGGCATGACGAAGAACGTCACACACTGGCATGATTATAATCGCTGCGAGATTCCATGTGGCTATTTAAAATCAAATTATAAACGTATGAAAAGATTAATTCTTTTGATATTACTGAGCGCTTATGGTCTTTCGTCCTCAGCCCAGACGGCCATCGACGAAGATCAACTCGGTGCTTGGTACATGTATTTCTTCAATACTAAGTTCAAGGATAGCCAATTCGGAATTCAAGGAGATTATCAATACCGGTCTTGGAACCTCGGCAGCGATAAAGAGCAGCTTTTACTTCGGACAGGTTTGACCTTTACTCCAAAAAACGCAGGCATTACATTCACTATGGGTTATGCTTTTATTTCCTCGGGGGGCTTTGGAGAGGATAATATCAATATAATCGAAAATAGAATCTATCAGGAAGCCTTGATCCCACAGAAATTGGGAGGGAGATTTTACCTCACGCACCGCTTCAGATATGAACAACGCTGGATAGAGGATTTAGACATGCGCACACGCTATAGATACAATCTTTTTATCAACGTCCCGCTCAACAAACCGAGCTTGGAAAAGAAAGCCGTTTATCTCGCACTCTATAATGAGATATTTATCAATGGAGAAAGAGAGGTAGATGCCAACACTAGCGTTCCTTTCTTTGATCGTAACCGAACCTACTTAGGGTTGGGCTATGGACTCAGAGATAATTTGCGGTTACAATCAGGCTGGATGAAACAAACAACAAATAATTGGGCTAAAGGTCAGTTACAATTCAGCCTTCATCACACCTTCTAGGTAATTTCCCAATAGATAAGAAGGGGGTATTAGCCCAAACTACGCTAGGCGATTAGGAAGCTACCTGATATCATCTCCCCTACCACAAACTAAACCTCTGGGAATAATACGTCTTGATTGTCGTTTTATAGTGCTTTTACGTACTGTAAAGCGACTTTTTTTTGGCTTTTGCAGAAAAGACTTGTGAACAGAAAGTTGAATTAAAACCAGATTGAAAGCCAATTTGCAACCTTCAAGCGGTTGACTATTGTTAAAAATCATATCAAGTAAAGGATAGCTTTACCCAACAAAACTCCTATTTTTAATTTGTTTAATGCACCATCCTAAGGATCTATTCAAATCACTTTTGAAAATCCAATCGCAAAAATTATTCTCTCCAACATTTTTTTTCTCAACAATAAGTAATTGACGGTCGAATTCTAGCCAAGCAGACTTTTGGTTAAATTAACACGCAGACCAAACCAGCAATAACAATGAAAAGATCTATCCTCTTTCTAACGCTTTTACTACCTCTATTCAGTTTTGCCCAAAATGAGCAAGAAACATACAAGAAAGTTTCGGGAGAATTTGAACAGTACTTTAATGCCGCTGAGTATCAAAAGATATTTGATCTTTTTTCCTCCCAGATGAAAGCAGCTTTACCCATTGAGAAAACGACAGACTTTATCAATGGACTCCATTCTCAGGTTGGGAAAATTGAGAATATGGAATTTACCCGTTATGAAAACGGTACCTATGCTTCCTATAAAACAACTTTTGAGAAAGGTCTTTTTGCTGTCAATATTTCTCTTGACACTGATTCAAAAATAAACGGCTTGTTTGTCAAACCTTTCCAAGAACGTAATCTACCTACACTTGAAAGGAACAAAACCAAATTGATCCTGCCATTCCAAGGCGAATGGACGGTGTTTTGGGGAGGTGACACTAAAGAGCTGAACTATCATGTGGAACATGCAGCCCAAAAAAATGCCTTCGACATCATGATCATGGATGCAAGCGGAAAGACCTATAAAACCAATGGACAGACAAATGAAGACTACTATGCATTTGGTAAGGAACTGATTTCTCCTGCAGATGCAGAAGTGGTGCTAGTGGTAGATGGAGTCAAAGACAATGTTCCAGGTGAGTTGAATCCTATATATATTCCAGGTAATACGGTCATTTTGAAGACTGTAACTAATGAATATTTATTCTTTGCGCATTTCAAACAACACTCGATAGTTGTAAAAGAAGGTCAGAAAGTAAAGCAAGGAGAGTTGCTGGGCCTATGTGGGAATTCAGGAAATTCTTCGGAAGCTCATCTGCATTTCCATATTCAGAATGTGGAGGACATGACTAAAGCTACCGGAGCCAAAGCCTATTTTGAAGAAATCATAGTGAATGGAGAAACAAAAACGGATTATTCTCCCGTCAAAGGAGATAAGGTCAAAAACAAGTAAAAGAAGTGATGAGTGCTTGCTGAGCGTTGAGGTATATAGAGGTATTTTACACCCCTGAGCTTATCGCAGAAATGATGAAAAAGTAAACATTTTTCAACCCAATTCACCAGAAAAAAACCTTGTAATAAACAAAAACGGGAAGAGATTCTTGCGAATTCTTCCCGTTTCACAAATTAAAAACCATGGTTTTCAATCTGTGTCAAGCTAATGTTGGTGGCTATCCTCAGTTGCCCGAGTTTATATTCTAGCTTTGAAAGCTACGCCGAAACGCATGTCCCATTAGAGTTCTCTTGTAATGCACTTCTGCAGCGAACTGTCTCAGTCTTTTCCCAAGGGATACAACCATTCATGCCAAGAGTCTCGATATTCACTTAGGAATATCATTCATGGGCCGATCAGTAGTTGCACTTCTGCGGTAAAACCGTTGCAAACTTCTGGATCTAACCAGCCGTTCCTTTGTGCTCGATCGCATTCTCTCCGAAGAGATTCAGCCAGTTGACTAATCGTATTCTCACTTCTGGGGTTACCCCTCTCAAAGTACAATTGCTTGCGCTTCTTTCATGTACGAAGATTTGAATCTATCTGAGGACTGATCCAAACTCAACCTAATCGATTTAGCACTTCTGCGATGTTTCGTCTCAGAAATTTATTCTAAAATAAATTCCCCTTTGTGCCCGATCTCAAACTTTCAATTAGAATCCGGGAGCGTATTCCCGACCATTTATCCTTTACTTGATGTATTAAAGTTGAAAAATATAAAACCTGATTCCAACAAAACAACTAATTAATTCTCCACAATTTCTCCCCAAAGAATCAGCTGTAAGTACACAAGATATCCACTCAATTAATAGATTTATCCACAGTTTTCAATTGATATCACCACCGAATTTGACTTTTACAAACTATTCACCTCACAAATTCAGATTCTGTTCCATTTCTCGTATTTTGAATGCTGATTAAATACTCAAACCAAAATAGGCCTAAAAATGAATCCCCGCAGAAATTTCATCAAATCTTCCGGAATCATCGCGGGAGGCCTTTGGCTCGCCCCTTCACTTCTACAAGCCAGGCAAAGAATAGGTGCCAGCGATCAAGTCCGAGTAGCATTGATCGGCTGCAATAACATGGGCTTTGGAATTCTTCGTCATCACTTGGCACTGCCACAAGTTGATTGTGTAGCACTCTGTGATGTAGATCAAAATGTGCTAAACCGCAGAATCGCAGAGGTGGAAACCGCCCAAGGAAAGAAGCCGGATCGTTATACAGATTTCAGAAAGCTACTGGAAAGAAACGACGTTGACGCTGTGATTATCGGCACGCCTGACCACTGGCATTGCCTGATCGCTGTCGCCGCATGCCAAGCTGGAAAGGATGTTTACGTAGAAAAACCCATGGCGAATACCATTGGTGAGTGCGAGCTGATGGTGAAAGCGACTCATCGATACAACCGAATAATGCAGGTCGGTCAGCAGCAACGATCTGGTCAAGCATTCATCGAGTCTCGGAATCTGGTCAAAAGCGGCTACCTGGGTAAAATCAGAAAAGTCAATATTTGGTCAAATTTCAATTACGGACTGGGAAACTTCATACAACCCGCCATGCCCATCCCTCAAGGTGTGGATTATGATTTCTGGCTAGGACCCGCAACCTCCAGAGACTTCAACCCCAATCGCTTTCATGGAAGCTGGCGACATTTCTGGGACTACGGCGGAGGATTGATGTCTGATTGGGGAGTCCACTTGCTCGATATGGCTATCTGGGTAGAAGAGACTCCAGCCACACCCTCTTTAGTGCAGGTTTATGCCACTAATGCCAACATGGAAAACAGGGATCGCGACACTTTCGACACCATGAATGTCCTCTATCCTAAAAAGGACTTTCTGATCAATTATGACATGAATGGAGGACTTCAAACAGGACCTTACAACAAACCCTACGGGATAGGCTATGTGGGAGAAAAAGGTACGCTAATCCTAAATCGCAATGGCTATGAAATCTACCCTGAATGGGACACGGTAGCTAAGGAGCCAAAAGTACAGGCAAAAAATCTAGATGGCATGACCGAGAGCCACAACCTCCATGTGGCCAACTTCGTCCAATGTATTAAAACCCGAGAACAACCCGTTTGCCCTCCTGAGGCCGGGAGAATAGCCGCACTTCATGCCCATATCCCAAATATCGCGGCAAGAATCGGTGCCGAACAATTGATATGGAACGAAGAAATTAGAGAATTTACAGGAAATGCTTCCGCAAATGAATTGATTTGGCCAACTTATCGAGCTCCATGGATTTTACCTGATATTAACTCCTAAGCATTAAATTCACCTCAAACAAAACCTTAACCTAGATCTCCAAATGGATAATTCAGACAATAGTAGTTACAAGAAAAATCTTAAAAAGCTAAACGAGAGATATGCTAACGATCCTGAATTCAGAGAAAGTAAGCAGAAGATTTATCGTGAGCGCTACCAAAACGATCCTGAATACAGACAAAAAACGCTTGAGTCTGCTAGAAATCGCTACCATAATGATCCCGAATATAGGAAGGCCACACTTGAGCGCTCAAGAAAACGCAATTCAAAAAATAAAGGGGACGACTCCAAAGAATGAGCCCTTAAGCAATTTTATTACTGCCATAAAATACTTTATAATTTTCCACGGCTAGAATTTTTCAAATACAAATATCCGCACCCTTTCCCTTGTACGAAATTTCTTTGTTCATCCGGACAGGAGCTTCTTCCTCTCGTCAGGGGTTTGTGCTCGAAGCGGCCTCAACTTTTTAGTCAACCAAATCATTTATTGCTTTGTCGGTTTTCCGGGAACAGAGCAGACAATGAAATTTTCTAAAAATAACATCTGATATCACTAGCAGCTTTTTTTCGCCAAAACGCAAGGGTCTATAGTGAAAAATTATTTTTACCTTACTCGCATTATTATATTTTTTCAATTAAGTAACAATATAATATTTGATTTTTTAACAATCATAGCATTTCAGCAAATTAATTAGACCAATTTTTTACGTAAACACCAATCAGCAATTACCCATTTTAAGGAAGTTCTTAAAATTGGCGTGATTTTGGTTTCAGTATGCATGCATCCTTTTTACAGATAATTGCATCTGCATCAATGGAAGCCCACCAAACCAACCTGATTACCGAACAAATTATTTAACTCCTAATCCAACGAAACATGAAAACGCTACAAGTACCCCGATGGCTGAGAAACCTGACCCTTGGAATCATCGCTTTGATCTGGATAAGTCCTGGTGAAATCAAGGCAGAATCTAGAGGAGGCGTTTCTTTCCAGGTATTCTACGATGAACTGATGCCTTATGGCGATTGGGTAAAAGACGCCCGATATGGCTACGTATGGCTTCCAGCCGTCTATGAAGACTTTCACCCTTACGGCACGAACGGGCACTGGGTGATGACAGGTTACGGCAACACCTGGGTGTCTGACTATGACTGGGGCTGGGCTACTTTCCATTACGGGAGATGGTATTTTGACACCAATTATCAGTCTTGGGCTTGGGTTCCAGATTACAACTGGGGTCCAGCTTGGGTGGACTGGAGATCTGGTGGCGGATACTATGGCTGGGCACCCATGGGTCCTGGCTTCTCCATCAACTTCAGAATAAATATCCCTGCGAATTATTGGGTTTTCGTGCCTCAGGTAAGATTTGGCTATGCCAACGTTTACAAATACTATGTGCCGTATGGCCGAAGAACGCACATCTACAACCAAACCACAATTATCAATAACACCGTAGTGTATAATAATAACCACTACTATGGCGGACCTTCCCAAAGAGAAGTAGAACGAGTGACCAACAGATCATATCCTGAGAGAAGGGTGGTAAGTAGCAATTCAGCGGGCCGAACGGTAGCCTCCAGAACTGCAGTGAGCGCTTATAGACCTGACTTACAAAGTGCAAGAGGGACTACGGAGGCTGCGAGACCGTCTAGAACTCTATCTTCCGGAGAAGCCAGAACTCAACCTTCAGCTCGTCCATCTAGGTCTGCCGGCAGATCAGAAGCTGTTTCTGGCCGATCAACGAACACTTCTTCTGGAAGCTCTAGGTCTTCAGCAAGCACTCCTTCTAGCCGAAATGAAGGCACTTCTACAAGATCTGCTAGCCCATCTTCAAGCCGAGCTGGTAGTTTTGAAACAACTCCATACTCAGGCTCTCAAACGAGAACTTCGACCCCTAGTCGCCAGAGTCAGGTAAGCCCTGGCAATTCTCGAAGTAGCGAGAGTAGAACATCTTCTCCTACGGTGAGAACTGCACCGAGCAAGCAAAGTACTTCTAGAACACAGTCACCACCAGCTACTCAGAAGTCAAGTCCAGCCAGAACTCAAACAGCGCCTGCAAATCGCACTACGCAAAGCAGAACAACTCCTAGTTCTACTAGATCACAGCCAGCTCAGTCAAGGACTCAGTCTTCTAGTCCATCAGTGAAAAGTTCACCATCTAGGAGTACTGAGTCCAGATCTACCCCTAACGAGAGTAGATCTTCATCTCAGGTAAAAAGTTCTTCGAGTTCAAGATCTTCCTCTCCTTCTACGAACGCTAGAACCTCATCTGGCAGTTCATCATCAAGATCAACTTCGAGTAGAGGAAATATGTAATCGAGTCCTAAACCAGCATAAAAGGGTAGCCAATCGGCTATCCTTTTTTTTAAGTTTTTTTTACTTAGGACCTCACAGAATGTGACCAATGACAAATCATTCACTTGTAAAAATTTTGAAGCCCACTTTAATGCATTGTTTTACGTGAATATCCGCTTGTTTACCAGTAAAGAGCTTAATTGTAAAATGAGTTCTTGTCAATATAAGAAGTGAACCCAGTTCGATCAGAGGACTTGGGACTTCTGTCCGGTTGAGCGAGGGAATTTTGGATTCTGGCAAGATTGCGGATAATTAGTTGACTCTTTTTTAAACTGTTAGTAAAAAAATGCACTTAATTCCGAATCGCAGTGAAAGGACAATAAGTGAATCTTTCAAAATCGCATCACTAACACACTTACTTGTACCATACCACCACTCAACTAGCCTAGTACGCCAAATAAAATTTCGAATTGGGGTTTTTGTCTATCTTTGCAACCTGTTTTCAACTCGAGCGGAACAAACCGCCAAACCTACCCACACCTTGAAACAATACTTCAACTTATTCGATTTCAGCCAAAAAGTAGATTATAAAACTGAGGTTCTCTCTGGACTTACAGTAGCAATGGCCCTCATTCCAGAGGCTGTAGCTTTTGCATTAATAGCTGGGCTTTCACCACTGACGGGCTTGTATGCGGCATTCATGATGGGTTTTGTCACTTCCATTTTGGGAGGCCGACCAGGGATGATCTCTGGCGCAACTGGTGCTGTGGCTGTAGTTATTGTCACCTTAGCCGCAACTCACGGAGTGGAATATGTCTTTGCAGCGGTTGTGTTAGCAGGTATTTTACAGGTATCTGCAGGAGCGCTAAGACTAGGCAAACTGATGCGCTTGGTACCACACCCAGTGATTTTTGGATTCGTAAATGGTCTGGCTATTATCATTTTCATGTCTCAGCTGGATCAGTTTAAGGATGCTTCCGGCAACTGGCTCACTGGATCTTCACTTTACATTTTGCTTGGGTTTGTTTTGTTAACCATGCTTATTATTTGGGGCTTACCAAAACTCACCAAAGCAGTTCCAGCCTCATTGACAGCTATTTTAGTCGTATTTGGCATCGTCACTGTACTCAATATCGACACCAAAACCGTTGGAGATATAGCAGCTATCAAAGGCGGTTTCCCTCCTTTTCACCTTCCAGCTGTTCCTTTGACTTTCGAAACACTTCAGATCATTTTCCCTTATGCTGCTATAGTGGCAGGAGTTGGCTTGATTGAAAGTCTTTTGACGCTAAATATCATCGATGAAATCACCGAGACACGGGGACGTGGAAATAAAGAAGCGGTAGCTCAAGGCATAGCCAACATGCTTTCTGGGGTATTTTCGGGAATGGGCGGCTGTGCCATGATCGGCCAGAGTTTAATCAATGTTTCTTCCGGCGCTAGAGCCAGGCTATCAGGAATCGTTGCCTCGGTCATGCTTTTGGTCTTTATCATGTTTGGTTCTAGCCTGATTGAGCAGATGCCAATGGCCGCTTTGACAGGTCTGATGATCATGGTTTCTATAGGCACATTCGAATGGGCGAGCTTAAAAACCTTCACGAAAATGCCAAAATCGGATGTATTCCTGATGGTGCTAGTGACGCTGATCACTGCTTTCTTGCATAATTTGGCTTTGGCAGTACTAGTAGGCGTGATCCTAGCAGCCTTGTTTTTTGCTTGGGATAATGCAAAAAGAATCCGCGCCAGAAAGCACATCGATGCAAATGGTGTAAAGCACTACGAAATGTTTGGACCGCTGTTTTTTGGTTCTATTGCTGCATTCAACGAGAAATTCGATGTACTCAATGATCCTGGTGAAGTGATTATTGATTTCCAGGAAAGCCGTGTGGTGGACATGTCGGCCATAGAAGCCTTGAACAAATTGACGGAGCGCTATCTGAAAGTCGGGAAAAAAGTGCATCTAAAACATCTGAGCCCTGATTGTAAAAAATTGCTTGCCAATGCAGATCAGCTGATCGACGTAAATGTACTGGAGGATCCTACCTATAAATTGGTGGTGGATTAAGAAAATTTTTAACCACCTAAAACTCGATAAATTACTTAATTCCTATCCTTGATGATTGAATTTGTCCGATGATCCATAGTTCACCAGTAGCCAAATGTGATGGTTGTTCACCTCGACCTCTCTCGGTGACCATTAGTGTGCTATGTTGGGGATGGGAGGCTATGATAAAAAAACAGGCCGATGATTGATCATCGGCCTGTTTACTTTTCAAGTTTATGTAGGTCAATTCACCTCGAAATAGTATTCAGTACCATCCTGGAACATACCAAGGACAACGATAGGGTCGCCCTCTGTTTCCTTTAATACTTCAAGCAATTTGTCAACGTTTGTAATTCTAACTCTACCATTTTCATTAATTATTGAAGTAATGATGAAGCCAGTTCGCGCACCTGAATTTCTCCATTTTTGACCATTCACCGCTGCAATTACTGCACCTCCAGAAAGCTCAAGCTGGCTTTTCACTCGCTCAGGAATTTCTTCAAATCTCACCCCTTCAAATTCATAGGTGATAGGAATAACTTTCTCCACAATATCAGTAGTCCCTGAGAAATTCTTCAATGTAGCGTTCGTAGTTATGGTTTTACCATCCCGAATGTATTCCACATCTACCTTATCTCCTGGTCTTTTTCTTGCCACCAATTCCTGAAGGTTAGCAACATTATTAGTTGCTCTTCCATCCACGCTAATGATGATATCACCTACTTTGAGACCGGCATCTTCTCCACCGCTATTTTCATTCACACTTCTGATATACACGCCCTGCTCCACAGGAAACTCAATATCTAGGCTTTCTGCAAGTTCTTGACTTACATCTAAAATCCCAACACCAAGTAAAGCGCGCTGTGCGGTTCCATATTTCATCAGGTCATCCATCACTTTTTTCACCAAAGTGCTAGGCACTGCAAATGAATAACCATTAAATGTCCCTGTATTACTAGCTATCGCGGTATTGATACCTATCAACTCCCCGGCGAGGTTCACTAGAGCTCCTCCTGAATTTCCAGGATTGACTACAGCATCTGTCTGCAAAAATGATTCGATAGAGAGGCCATCTTCTACATTTCTGAGGATCCCGATGTTTCTGGCTTTGGCCGAAATAATACCAGCTGTCACTGTAGAATTCAAATCAAATGGATTTCCAACAGCCAAAACCCATTCGCCAATTTTAGTTTTATCAGAATCACCAAATCTCACAAATGGAAGTCCATCTGCTTCAATCTTCAACAGGGCCAAATCAGTCGTAGGATCAGTCCCAATTACTTTCGCCTCGTAGCGCTTGTTGTTATCCAGAGAAATCTCCAGGCGGCTAGCATTTTCTACCACGTGATTGTTGGTCACGATATAGCCGTCGGGAGAAATGATCACCCCAGAACCAGTGCTCATCACTGAAGGTCTATCTCCCTGTTGCTCTCGAGGAGGTATTCCGAAATACTCCTGTATAGGATCTCTTCGGCCTCTAGCTCTCGCGGAGTAAGTCATTTCACTTTTGACATGTACTACTGCCGGAACGACAGTTTCAGCAGAAGCAACAAAATTTATCCCATCAGGAACGGTAAATTCATCCCCAGAAAGCAAGTTTGCAAAGCTTATCGGCTGCTTTTCATCGAAGCTGTTTGCACTTTGTGGTTGGATGAGAAAATTAACACCTGCCAAGGCGACAATGCCTCCAATCAATGAGGCTAGAAGCATTCCCAAAAAGAACTGTTTTTTGCTCATATTTTCTTAGTTTTATTTATAAGTATTAAACTGAGTGATTGCTCGAATAGATCCAACTATTATACCCAAAAAGCTTATCAGAACTCCAAATTAACATGAATTAACCGCTTTTCGAACGCTTACCATTAGTTAATCTTGACAGTTTTATGCTTAGAACGGCCTACTATTCTAACTGTAGATTAGTGATCTTGTTTTAGAAGATCTGATCCATTGTCAGTTTAATTACTGTAATCTTGCATGTATAATGTGACGACGTAAAGCTAGGTTAAAGCATATTTGGCTCACTTATCTTTAAAGTCTCTTTTAAAACGATTTCTCTATATTAAAGGCAAATAAGATTTTATGATGCGCTTAATAATAGCACTAATTATTACTTTATCACTCCCGCTCTTTTCTTTAGCTCAAGAGACCACGGCAGCAGCGGAAAGCTCCAATTCAATCACCTCCATCGATGCTATTGATACGCTTTTCACCTTCACAGAACAACCAAAAGACTCCATTCGCAGTGTACAAACGGCTGGTTCAGTGCTCACGCAAGTTATCAATAGAGCTCAGCAGTATGCTTTTGATCTTAGTGAAATAAAATTAGAACTCGCTAATAATCTCGACACTACAGAAATGTCTATTCAACTCCCTGAAATCTACCTGATAGCGGAGAAGATAAAACTCAAAACAGAATTGGACTATGAATACCTCAATCACCGGTATTTGGTAGGTATGGAAAACTTGGTAGAAACCGTCAGTGATTTGAATGAATCCTACCAAAAGAAAATTCAAAGCCGGATTAATCTCCTCACCGAGGTCGGTGTGAAATTATATGCAATGAAGTCTGATTCACTTTTTGCCTTGACTTTGAGTGATACCACGCTGATACCCGCGATGAATAGTGAGTTGAGGTCGCTTAAAAATTCCTTGAAAACAGTGGATAGCATCTACTTGGCGCAAGAAATAATCACTGCGAAGTATCAAGCGAAAGTATCCGAAAATGCATTGGTATTCCTGAGCTTGGAACAATACCTCAATCAAAACAAAAAGAGACTAGATAGGCAATACTGGACCAAAGAAATAAACTATCCATGGGAGCCAACCAACTACGCCAATCTAACAGACTCCAGAACTGTCATAAAGGAATCGATGGAGCTAAACGCCGCGCTGCTCAAAGCCTATCTGGAGAGGACAGCGCTGATTTCAGTGATTAGCTTGATCATTTTATTAGTGGTTTACCTGAAGATCAAAGCTTCCATCAATGAAATCAGTAAGGAAAAAGATTTTGCCTCGCTGATTCTAGATCGAGTCAAATACTTCAAAAAACACACCTTTACCTCCACATTACTTTTTCTAATACCTATTTTCTTAATCATTTTTCATAAACCACCTCTGGTATTCATATCCATTTTGTCTCTGTTCATGATTATAGCTTCTAGCTTGCTCGTGAAAAACCAATTTGGTGCGTACTTCAAAAACCTGTGGTTTACTTTCCTTCCGCCCTACCTTTTACTAGCTATGAGTAGCCTGAACTGGAAGGTCATTTACCAGGAAAGGTGGTTCATCCTGATCTGTTCGGTGATATTTAGTGTGATGGGGATTCTGGTTCTGATCAACACCAAAAAACTCAACAACAAGCATCATACATTTTTGAAATACCTAGCTTTCTTCCTGATTGGGATTGAATCTTTTGCATTTCTCACCAATATTTTGGGACGCTTTAACCTATCCAAAACCTATACGATCACGGGGGCTATCCTTTTCTATAGAGGTATAGGTCTTTACCTTTTCGTGAACGTGTTCTTGGAAGCTGTCTATTTGTTCATCGAGCATAGCAAAAAAGAGACGGATGGATTCACTTCCTACTTCGATTTTCAAGATTTGCAGAAACGGATGAAAGGCTTTTTATACGTTTTTGCCACAGCCACCTGGATCTACGGCGTGATATGGCACTTAGGATATAATGACGTGGTTTTCAACTGGTTTTTTGATTTTCTCGAGAAGGACCGCAAGCTAGGTGATACGGTGTTTCAATTTGGCAGTATCCTCCTCTTCATCACCATTCTCTATGTTTCTACTTTTCTTGCGAATAACATCGCGTACTTTGCCTCAGTCAAGGACCAAAAAACTGCAACTTCCAGGAAGCAACGCTTAGGTAGCTCGGTGCTTTTAATCCGACTTGCCGTATTGACGATTGGTTTTTTTCTAGGAATGACAGCTGCCAAAATCCCCTTTGACAAGATAGCCATTGTCCTTGGAGCCTTGTCCGTAGGTATAGGCTTTGGTTTGCAGACAATCATCAACAACCTGGTATCGGGAATTATCCTTGCATTCGAGCGTCCCATTCAGATTGGAGACGAAATCCAAGTTGGCCCTAACGCTGGCACCGTAAAAGAGGTAGGAATCCGAGCTAGCAAGATTCAAGCCTACGATGGCTCGGAGATCGTGGTTCCGAATGGGGATTTGCTCTCGCAAAGCCTGATTAACTGGACACTTTCGGACAAAAAAAGACGAGTAGAATTGATTATAGGAGTAGGCTATGGCTCAGATATGAAGCTCGTCAAATCGGTTTTGGAGGACATACTGAAAGGTGAGCGTATTCTAAAAGCTCCAGTACCTCATGTCTATATGCAGACGTTCAATGACAGTTCTGTGGACTTCCGAGTGTTATTTTGGGTAGAAAGCATGGATATTTGGGTAGATGTTCGCGCCGAAGTGATGAGTACTATTTTTGAAAAATTTGCTGAAAATAACATTGAAATCCCTTTTCCAAAAAGAGATCTCTACCTCAAATCTATTCCTTCCAATTGGAAAGAAACTATTTCTAAACCTGGAGAAGACATTAGTCCTAAAAAGCTGGGAACGGAGAAGAAAGAAAATCCAACAGATGATCAAAAAAAATCCTCTGAAGAGTGAACTTCAGAGGATTGATTCTCGCTAACAAAAAAGATCTTTCTTAAGCTCTTTTTACATTGACAGCATTAGGGCCTTTGTTGCCTTCTTTGACGTCGTAAGTTACTTTGTCGTTCTGTGCGATTTGATCTACCAAACCAGTTGCGTGTACGAATACTTCGTTTTGTGATTCATCATCTACGATAAATCCGAACCCTTTGGCCTCGTTGTAAAATTTTACTGTTCCCGTTGACATAATAATTTGTAATAATTTGTAATTGAAAGAGGTCTAAAAGTAAATATTCGATTAAAAAAAACAAAATAATCGTTCCTATTTTAAGAAAATGAAGAAAATAATTTTGGTGAGACATGGAAAATCAGCATGGAATAATTCTGAGCTGACAGATCACGATAGACCCTTAGCTACTCGAGGGCTAAACGACGTGCCTATGATGGCGTTAAGACTGAAAGAAAAAGGCTTGACACCAGACCTCATTATTACTTCATCAGCTATTCGTGCAACACAAACTTCCTCGCTTCTCGCTGAAGTACTAAATCTTCCGAAATCTAAGATAGTGTATGACAAAACCCTCTATCATGCTTCATTTACGCAGATTGTGAAATGTATCCAAAAGCAAGACGATGCAAATGAACTGATTTTCCTAGTGGGCCACAATCCTGGGATGAATGATTTTATCGCCTTTTTCGGAGGGAACTTTGACAATCTACCTACTTCCGGCCACTATGGATTTGAAATGGAAGAGGATCAATGGATGCAGTTTCGCCCCGAGAATGTGAAATTTTGGTTTTTCGACTACCCAAAGAAAGAAAGATAAGAGGTGAGAAGTAAGAAGTGTTTTTAGCGCGAGAAATTTAGGAGAAATCCATAGCTGCCTAATCCACCTAACACCCAGTACCTTCCTCCTTTGCTGAAACAGCTGTTGTAGTTTCTATGAACGGCAATTACAAATAACTTTTCCTAGACTAATTCTCAAGGCACTCTACAATCAATCCGGCAAATCGAAGTTTCGAACGTCCTGGATCACTTCCTCAAATTCGCTTTCATTCGCTAGCAAGTAGCTGATTTTTGAGGCAACGGACTCCGGCGTTGAGAGATCTCCATTTTCCTTATAACTCTTAAATCGTTCTATTTCAGGAAAATCCAAACCATCGGCAAGTCTGATTTCATGCTGCATCTGTGTATCCACGATACCAGGCGCAACACTGAAAAATCTAAATTGCGAAGTCGAGTTTTCTTTGGCAGCCACTTTGGTGAACATTGCTATAGCCGCCTTGGTGCTGCAGTATTTACTCCAACCTTCCATAGGCTTGGTAGCTGCACCAGAACTGATGTTGCAGATGATTTTCTTGGCTGTAGAGTCCTTATATGCTGCGACGAAGGCATTCGTCATTAACATGGGCGCCAATAGGTTGATATTCACATGCTCGCGCATCATTCTTATCTGAAGACTTCCTACAACTTTGATCTCTCCTATCCAGCCAGCATTGTTGATCAGAATCACCTCATCGAATTCACCTTGCGGAAACAAGCTGACTAGATCATTCTCCAGCGCATCCAAATCCCCCAGATCCAAACTGACCTCTGTTAGTTTAGGGTTTTCAAGACCTAGAACAGTCCTGGAAATACCTATAATTTCAAACTCATCTTTCTTCAAATAAGCATCTAATATAGCTCTACCTAAGCCTTTGCTGTGGCCGGTCAGTATCAGAAGTGATTTACGCATTACTTTCAAATCTTTGGGGTACTATTAAAGGATATATTGAGACAAGTCTCTGTTTTTCACGAGTGAATTCAATCGTTCCAGCACCATTTCTTTGGTAACCATGATTTTGGAATTCGAAGTGATAGTATCAGGAACTTCAAATAAGAAATCATTGAGCAGGTGGCTCATGACCGTATGAAGTCTCCTCGCACCAATATTTTCTACTTCCTGATTTATCAAAAACGCCAGTCTGGCGATCTCCTCTATCGCTTCGTCATTGAACTCAAGATAAACTTCCTCCGCTTCGAAGAGCGCTTGATACTGCTTGGTAAGTGCATTTTTCGGCTCGCGCAAAATTCGGGAAAAATCCTCCTGAGTCAAGCTCTGCAGCTCCACTCTGATCGGGAATCTACCTTGCAACTCCGGAATTAAATCTGAAGGCTTCGCTACATGAAATGCGCCTGCAGCAATGAATAGCACGTGATCCGTATTAATCACTCCGTACTTTGTATTCACTGCTGACCCTTCTACGATCGGAAGCAAATCTCGCTGTACGCCTTCCCTACTTACATCTGGCCCACCTCCATTTTTACTGGATTTGGAAGCAATCTTATCGATCTCATCTATAAAAATAATCCCGTTGTTTTCAGCGAGTTTGATGGCTTCTTCTTTCACTTCTTCGAAATCAACAAGCTTGGACATTTCTTCCTCAAGTAATATTTTTCTGGCTTCAGAAATACTCACTTTTCGCTTCTTGATTTTTTTGGGCATCATATTCGAAATCATATCCTGAAGTCCGGCCATACTGGCATCGTCAATCATTCCGTTTCCGATCATCCCAACTCCCATAGGCGAGCCAGCTTTCACGCTGATTTCTATTTTTCGGGTATCCAATTCTCCATCTCGAAGTTTTTCTCTAAAGCGCTCCCGAGTTCTTTCATTCAGTTCTGCATCGTTATTCGGCTCAGCCTCCAATTCTGTATCAGTAGGAATTACACGGGTAAAACCTGCACCCTTCACTGGAGGGATCAAAATATCCAAGATTAATTCTTCCACCGCCTCGGTTGCTTTCACCTTCACAGCCTCATTTTTCTGCTCTCTCACCAGCGCTACCGACTGCTCCACTAGATCACGAACCATGCTTTCCACATCTCTCCCCACGTACCCTACTTCGGTAAACTTGGACGCCTCCACCTTGGTAAATGGCGCATTGGCTATCTTGGCTAGTCTTCTAGCGATCTCTGTCTTACCTACACCCGTAGAACCTATCATCAAAATGTTGTTTGGAACGATATCCTTCTGGATTTCGGACTTCACCATCAGCCGACGAATTCTGTTTCTAAGAGCGATGGCGACGTTGCGCTTGGCGTCGTTTTGGCCAATAATATATTTATCCAACTCAGCAACAATTTGTCTCGGAGTAAGTGATCGTATTTTTTCCATGGCGTTAGTTAAAAGTGTTCAGATCGGCGTGGTCTGTTGTGATCTGAGTTAGTATAGTTAATTATGGGGAAAATGCACCCAGGATCTGTCAGGTGCATGAATTAACCCATTTAGTTATCTTTTCCGTTTTCAGCTTGCAGATTGAAATGAAGCGGGTCATCTACTTTTGTTTTCAGCAACGCGATCTCCAGTACTTCCTCCACTCTTTCCACGAAGTGGAATTCTACTCCTTTGACGTATTGCTCATCAATTTCCTCGATATCGCGCTTATTTTTACGGCAAAGGATGATTTCTTTTATTCCAGCTCTTTTGGCAGCAAGGATTTTCTCTTTAATACCGCCTACTGGCATTACTTTCCCAATCAAACTGATTTCGCCAGTCATGGCTACTTTCGCCTTCACTTTTCTTTGGGTGAAAACGGAAGCCATAGCTGTGAGCATAGTAATTCCGGCAGAAGGCCCATCCTTGGGCACAGCACCGGCCGGCACGTGAATATGAAGATCATATTGGTCAAATACCCGATGATCGATTCCAAGTTTTTCAGCTTTTGACTTCAAATAAGAAAGAGCCGTGACCGCAGATTCTTTCATCACATCACCCAGCTGACCAGATAGGGTAAGTTTCCCTTTTCCTCGGCTCAGGCTAGTCTCAATGAATAAAATCTCACCTCCTACACTGGTCCAAGCAAGGCCTGTGACCACACCTGCGGTGCTGTTATCGGTATAAGATTCCTTATCGAAAATCTCCGAACCTAAGATTCTTCTCACTGCTGCCGCAGTAATCTTCGGGCTGTATTCCTCCTCCATCGCAATTGATTTAGCGATATTTCGAACCACTTTTCCAATAGCTCGGTCTAGGCTTCTGACACCAGACTCCCGCGTGTAATCTTCTATAAGCTTCACCAGGGCAGCCTTTTCAAAGCTGATTTGCTTCGCTTTCAGGCCATGCTCCTTTCGCTGCTTGGCTACCAAATGGCGCTTTGCTATCTCTACTTTTTCCTCCTGCGTGTAGCCTGTCACCTCGATGATTTCCATACGATCCCGCAATGCAGGCTGAATGGACTCCAGGGAATTGGCGGTGGCGATGAACAGCACCTTGCTCAGATCATATTCTACCTCCAGGTAATTATCCAAAAACGCGTTGTTTTGCTCCGGGTCTAACACTTCCAAAAACGCTGAAGATGGATCGCCTCGGAAATCTGACGAAAGTTTATCAATCTCATCCAGCACATAGACCGGATTGGAGATTTTCACCTTTTTCATATTTTGGATGATCTTGCCAGGCATTGCACCTACGTAAGTCTTGCGGTGACCGCGGATCTCAGCTTCGTCATGCATGCCACCTAGAGACATCCTTACGTATTTTCTACCCAATGCCGCAGCGATGGATTTCCCAAGTGAAGTTTTACCCACACCTGGAGGGCCATAAAGGCAAAGGATCGGACCCTTTAGATCGTTCTTCAATTTCAATACGGCAAGGTATTCTATGATTCTCTCTTTGACTTTTTCAAGCCCAAAGTGATCTCCATCCAATACTTTCTTGGCGTGATTTAGATCAAAATTATCTTGAGTGAATTCGTTCCAAGGCAATTCGACCATGGTCTCAGCATAGTTCAAAGCGATCGGATATTCAGCTGCAGAAGGATTAATTCTGAGGATTTTGTCGAGTTCCTTTTCAAAGTGTTTTTTCACTTCTGCCGGCCAATTTTTCTTAGCACCGCGAAGTCTCAGATCCTCTACTTCCTTCTCTGGACCTTCATCACCAAGTTCAGTCTGTAGCACTTTCATCTGCTGACGCAGGAAATAATCCCGCTGCTGCTGATCGATATCCGTATGAACTTTCTTCTGAATCTCAGATTTTAGCTCGAGCATCTGGATGTCTTTCATCATGAATTCCAACAAAAGCGTCGCTCGCTCTACGCCATCATTGATTTCCAGCAATCGCTGCTTCGATTCTACCGGAGCGTTGATATTGGAAGATAGAAAATGTGTCAGAAATGGGGTATTGTCAATATTGTCCAATGCAACCTGAGCTTCGCGCGGGATCTCAGGATTCAAATGAAGAATCCGGGTGGCAGATTCCTTCAGGGATTCTTCTAGCGCCTGAATCTTCTTGGAGCTTTTCGGGAAATTCTCTTCCAGGTATTCTGCTTTAGCGATAAAATACGGATCATCAGTCACTTGTTCAGTGATTTTGAAACGCTTTTTACCCTGAATAATAATCGTAGTATTGCCATCAGGAAGCACGATCATTTTGATGATCTTCGCTAGCGTACCTACTTGGTAGATATCTTCCCAGCCTGGATCGTCGATAGATGGATTGATCTGAGCGCATACTCCAATTAATTTATTTCCTTTTTGGGCTTTTTTCACCAGACGGATGGAGCGCTGTCTGCCTACAGTGATTGGGATAACTACTCCTGGAAAAAGGACCGTGTTTCTCACCGATAGAATAGGAATTTCTTGTTCAAGAAGTTCTTTTCCTTGTGAATCATCCTCTTCGTCAGTAATCAGCTGGATCAGATCTCCCTCACCGGCAAACTCACCGACCATTAAGTTTTGAAACACAGAATTTTCGAATTGGCTCATATAGACAGAATGACAGCTAGGCTGTCGGTTTTATGCTAAATTAAAAGAAGAACCCCCAAAATACGGAGGTTCTTCCTAAAAGGTCAAGGCTCATGCCAAGAGACTGAAGTAGTCAGAATGGCAGATGTTATTCCCGTAAGTAATTCGGATCTATCTCATTAAGTATATAATCATTGTAGTCAGCATAATATATTTTTTGATCAGCATGAAAAAGTAATGGAGGCCCATCATATCCTTTGTCATAGAAAGACACATCATCGAGTTGCTTTCTCACATAGGTTCTCATATCGATGAGATGAAGGGTTCCGTTTAAGAAAACATAGACTTTTTCTCCAATAGAAAACGCAGCATTTCCATTTGAGTATTTTATATATGGATAGTTGGCTAACTCTACCCAATCTTCGCTCACACTGTCAAATCTCATCAATCGTGTAGCTCGAGTATCAGACCCTACTATTTCATTCACTAGACCATACACCTGACCATCGTGTACAAAAGTGGTTTCAAAATCCCAGTAATCTGAAACAGGGAAAACCTTGCTCCAAGTGCTCCAGGTCTGCGTCGCTAAGTTGAATTTATAGCCTTCAGTTACTTTTTGGACATCCACATCATCTCTATAAAAACCCCCTCCAAAATACAGATTTCCATCAGACACAAACACTGCTCGAGGAGTAGATGCTTTTGATGGAATGGCTGCTAACTCTTTGAGCAAGCCGGAATTCAAATTATAACTATAAAATCTACCGGGCGTATTCGATATGGTCTGATCTTTTCCTGCGAAATAAAGAACATCTTGATGGATAACTGCAAAAGAAGACGCAATATTTCCTTGGTTAATATCCACATACTTGAGAATTCTACCAGTTCTTTTCACTGGATCGATTTCACTAATTTTCCCATCACCCAGCCAGATTCCCTTACCTTTCCAGCTGACAGCTCTTCCCGAAGAGGCAGCATTGAAGGGTAAAGCGTGCATTCGCATATATGCCAACATTGGCTCAGTATTTTCCACCATCGCAAAATTTGTGGATCTCACACCGCCATTGTTTGCCCAAACTTTGAAAAATCGAGGGCTTGGTACTAAATAGTAATTGCTCACTTCAAGCTCTGCTAGGGTAGAAGTTGATGTTCGCATATAGAATTGCTGATTCTGAGCATCTATATCGGATACAAAAATGTTTGCGAAGGGATTAACAGCATTGAAGTTTGTCCCTTTAATAAACAAATGAGAATAGATTGTCCCCATCTTCAATTGCTGATTAGGCAATAACTCTGTTCGTTCAATACGCACAGCATTGTTCACTTCATATCCTTTACCTCTCAGATATACCATAAAGCCTGGTTCTAAAGTCTCAAAATTAGCATTTGGCCTGAATACAATCATACTGTCGGAACTACTGATCACATCCAGATATTGGTTAGAGTAGCTAAGTAGCGTATTTCCATCTTTCAAATATTTACCTTTGATATAGAAATCGTCATCGTAATTCAACGCTGTCTCGGATGGGTTGAAAATTGGGTCGTGGAACTTGATATCAGGGAAAATTTCTAAGGATTTATCCAATATCTTAATGTTCACTACAATCTTCCCATCATAATCATAGCTGTATCCAAATCCCAATTCATTTGGAATGATAATTTTGAAACTATTCTCCTGTAGGTCAAAGACACTGGAAATAGCCTGATTAATTTTTACTTCGAAGTTGGTTATATTATTACTAAACCTATCTCCATATACTGTGAGTGTGTCACCATAATAGACTTCCGGCCCTCCGATAATTTTTTCAAAGAAAAACCCTTCAGATCCTTGGCTTTTAAAGTTGATCGCTTGAGAATACACGGTAGATTGAGTGGTTCTGATAAAAGCCGCTACATAATAGTTCTGCCCCTTTATCATCGAATGATCTGCGATCAATAGGAATTCACTTGGTGGACGACCCTCTGCTTTGAGGACTTCACCAGCGCCTATTCTAGGCTCATTTCCTTTGCTATAAACAAATCCATACTCAAGTATTTCGTCTTCCCCATAATCATAAACTTTGGCTGCGAACTCAGCTCCCAATTCATTGATTTCCTGCACATAGGTCACACTAAAACGAGGGTTGGTTCTCGGCTTAACTTCATCGTTTTCATTGCAGGAAAAAATCAGAACTGATGCAATAAGTAGAACTATCAAACTATTTTTCATAATGCTAAAATTCTACACCCACTTGAAATGAAATAAAAGTCCGGTTAATATTGAATTCCGGCAAATTCAAAATCTGAACTTGGTATTGATTTTTCATGTAATCTATTCCCAGTTCAGTAAAAATTTTCATTTTAGAATTGGTTGGGAAATTAGCTCCAACCTTAATGCCCGGCATAAGACTAAAATCTAGTACGCTCATAATCTCTTCCTCATTCAAAACCGTTTTATCCTGAGATACGCTTGAAGTGGTTTCTACTATGGAGAGATTATTTTGGAGCGCGCTAAACCTGCCTGTCAAAACCAAGCCCATATATAGATCTGCAAAGCTATTTTTGATGAAACTGTAATTATAGCTTATAGGTATAACGACATTTGATTCTTTGAATTCCTGACTAGCAGTATTCAGCTCCACTCTCCTTTCTACACTTGCATCTAAAATTGTCTTACGCATAACGTACCCAACTTTAAAATCAAGTGATGACTTTGCAAACCGTCTGAAATCATGCAACCTAAATCCAACAAATGCTCCGTAGCTTAAAGAATTACTAAATGAGTAATTAAAATTATCCAAAATATCAGATGAGTTTGTCACATCTAATCCCGCAGCTAACCCCACTAATGGAGACACCCTAACGAATGGTATTTTTTCTACATGCAGCTTATAGGGTAACTTCTCGCATTCATGATATTGTATTAGAATTTGAATAAAATCCTGCTCATCCAGCTTAGACCTTTCTATCAGGTCTGTGAGAGATTGGCCACATACGCCCGCAGTCAGGATCTTGAGAGTAGCTATATAAAGCTTAACATGTCTCTTCTTAGGAGATCCTTCACCAGGCACACCTTGATAGTAAGATTTCAATTCTTGAATATCCGTACCATAATCTATGTAATATTTACCCTTTTTAAAGTCTAACTGCAGGCTTCCAGAGAAAAGTACCTGTACAAACTCAATCACCGAAGATCCCGGGAGCATTTTACTCATGAAAAAGCGACCATTGTCCAGACCAAAAGCCTGAAGATCTGACGGGAAATAGGTTTTTAGATTTCCTTGGTATTGGAAATCAACCTGATCATAGTTTGAAAAGTCGTAGGCTCTAACCACTTTACCAAAGAGCTTTTGCCCATTATTTAGAATGACAAAGTCTTCAGCTTGCCGGGAGTCTGGATTTACATTTGACCAGACTTGCTCTTCCACATATCCACCCTGAGCGTGGGCAAAAAAAAATGGCATAACTATCAGAAAAAAGCAACCTGCCACGAGTAAAATTCTATTCATAAATGGATTAAATTATGGTGCTAGTTAAACAGAATATTTCGAATCAACTATAGCTTATGTCGTAAATAGTTTTCATGATAAACTTTACCTTTTTAAAACAAAAAAAGCCGAGATTTCTCCCGGCTTTACATTCCAATTTGATATGATTAGCCTTCTCCTGTAAACAGTTTCAGCACATCGTTTCCTATAGCGAAAACCATCAAAGCTAAGAGGATCACCATTCCGACTTTCTGAGCATTTTCTAGGAAACGATCTGAAGGCGCTCTGCCGGAGATCATTTCGTAAAGCAAGAAAATCACATGTCCTCCGTCCAAAGCTGGTATAGGTAGCAAGTTCATAAATGCAAGAATCATAGAGATCAATCCAGTGATAGTCCAGAATTTACCCCAGTCCCAAGTATCTCCATAGATTTTAGCCATGCCGATAGGGCCACTTACATTTTTGGTAGAAACCTCTCCTGTGAACATTTTGCCCATTGCCTTAGCATTCACGATGACTACGGTGAAAGCTTTAGTAGTGCCTTTTTTGACTGACTCAGCAAAGCCATACTTATTCTGCACCATTTCAATCAAAGGAGTAACAGCAATATCAATAGTACCTCGCTCAGTGACAGCCACCATCGTATGAATGGTATCATTTGCACTAGTCAGAAGTTCAATATCCACTTCTTGGCTTTTTGATTTTGCTAACTCTGCCTGAAGTTCATCGAAGTAAGTCACCGGCTGTCCATTCACTGACAGAATTTTGTCCTCCTTCGTAATCCCAGCTTTGTCTGCCGCTCCACCTTCGTCTATTACCCGCAACTCAAACGGATACCGTATATCCACAAAGCTATTGATGGCTTCCTGACTATTGAATGAATTGATGAATCCTCTTGGGATATCCACCTTGATTATTTCTCCGTCACGATCTACCGTGTAGTAACCATTCTCACTAAGCAAGGCGGAACCAGCAGAAAGATCATTGATGGACTTATAAGGTTCTCCATTTATATCCAGTATTTTATCTCCGGTCTTTAACCCGATGGACTCACCTATTTCCAGTGCTACAATACCGTTTTCTACGACCTGATCTCTGGAAAAATAAGTTTCACCATTGTTGTAAACCAAAATGACGAAGATCACAATACCGGTGATTACATTGACGATAATCCCGCCAAGCATCACGATCAGACGCTGCCAGGCTGGCTTAGACCTGAACTCCCAAGGCTGCGGTTCTCCAGCCATCTGATCGGCATCCATAGATTCATCCACCATCCCGGAGATCTTCACGAATCCTCCCAGAGGAATCGCACCGATGGAATATTCTGTTTCTCCCCACTGGAATCCTGCGATCTTAGGCGGAAATCCAATCGAAAATTTCTCTACTCTCATGCCAAACATCTTGGCGGTAAGCAAGTGGCCCAACTCGTGTAAACCCACCAAGATTGACAATCCCAGGAGTAGTTGGCCCACCATAATTAAGGTATCCATTATGCTCTATTCGTTATTAGTTCTTTAGTAATTTCTCTTGCCCGCTCATCCGTCTCCACATAATCAGCCAAATTTGGCTGTGCAATAAACTCAGCTTTTTCGAGAGTTTCGCCAATCAAATCGGACATTTCCAGAAAACCCACCTCTTTGTTTAAGAACGCAGCTACTGCTATTTCATTCGCAGCATTCAAAACACAAGGTGCATTTCCCCCTTTTGCAAGGGCATCGTAAGCTAATTGAAGGTTTTGAAAAGTCTTTAAATCCGGCTGCTCAAAAGTCAATTGCGGGTAATTCATAAAGTCAAATCTTTCGAAGTCACTTTTCAATCGATCTGGAAAGCTCAGCGCAAACTGAATTGGGATACGCATATCCGGCAATCCAAGTTGTGCTTTGATCGAGCCGTCCTCAAACTGCACCATTGAGTGGATAATGCTTTGTGGATGAACGACCACTTCGATCTGCTCATTTTTCAATCCAAAAAGCCATTTTGCTTCGATCACTTCCAAGCCCTTATTCATCAAAGAGGCTGAATCTATGGTAATCTTCGCTCCCATATCCCAATTGGGATGCTTGAGCGCCTGCTCTCTGGTAACGGTTTCTAAGAAAGTTCTGTCTTTGCCTCGGAAAGGCCCACCAGAAGCGGTGAGGATTATTTTCTCAATGGGGTTATGAAATTCGCCAATCAAGCATTGAAAAATCGCTGAGTGCTCCGAATCTACCGGGTAGATATTCACTCGGTTTTCTTTGGCTAAAGCCGTGATGATTTCGCCGGCTACGACCAAAGTCTCCTTATTCGCCAGTGCGATTTGCTTGCCTGCTTTGATGGCATTTACCGTAGGAATCAAGCCTGAATAGCCAACCAAAGCAGTTAACACCACATCGATCGTCTCCATCTCTACCACCTGGGCGATAGCTTTTTGCCCAGCAAAAACCTTGATATCCTTGGGTTGTAAAGCATCCCTAACCTGAGCATAAAGTGCTTCGTTGCCAATCACTACGGCGTTTGGTATAAACTCCAACGCCTGTTCGATTAATAAATCTGCATTATTCTGTGCGGTAAGAACCTCAACGATAAAATCTTCGGGGTGCTGGCGAATTACAGCTAGGGTTTGGGTACCAATGCTTCCGGTACTGCCCAGGATAGCTACGCGTTTGGGTTCTGTCATTCAATAGTGGATTGTTGAGCAATATAAACCCCACATTTCTAAATGGGTTTTCTCAAGAGGTGACAAAATTACAAGATGCTCCCACTTTTCCTCGTACAAACCGTCAGTTTTTGCCAATCGGCATGATATTAAAGGTCAATGGACTAGGATTCTTTTAAATCGTAACTTAAAATATGTGAATTTAATCAACGGAATAATTTCGCTTTCGTCCAATTGAAAAATGAATCACCTATGAACAGTCTATTCAAAACAACCGGAGTATCCTTTCTGGCAGGCGTGGCCGGAGCTGCAGTTTGGGGCTCACTCAATTTCAATGAGGCAGAGGATTTCCCTGAATTCTCTACGAATAATCAAACTGAAGTGAGTTTTGCTTCGCAGTATAAACCTATATCCACTCGCACGGCTACCGATGCCCCCATCTCTTTTGTAGAAGCTTCGGAAAACAGCACGGAGTCGGTCGTTTTTATCAAAAATTTCTCAGGCACTGACCCTACGAGGTACAGCATGTTTGACTATTTCTTCGGAGGTGGCGGGGCGCCATCTCAGCAAGTGAGTACAGGGTCCGGCGTGATCATCTCTGATGACGGCTATATCGTCACCAATAACCACGTGATCGATAGAGCAGAAACGATCGAAGTCGTACACAAAAAAAGAACCTATAAAGCCAAACTAGTAGGAACCGACAAGAATACAGATATCGCAGTATTGAAGATTGAAGGCGAAAATCTACCTGCAATCAAGCGAGGCTCTAGTCGTGACCTCAGAATCGGCGAATGGGTACTAGCAGTCGGTAACCCATTTAACCTGACTTCTACCGTGACAGCTGGGATTGTTTCTGCCAAGGAGCGTCAGATCAATATTCTTGGAGGAGACTTCCCATTAGAAAGTTTCATTCAGACCGATGC
Organism: Algoriphagus sp.; assembly: GCF_039969895.1. Taxonomy (GTDB): domain Bacteria; phylum Bacteroidota; class Bacteroidia; order Cytophagales; family Cyclobacteriaceae; genus Algoriphagus. Next base: position 21,728 of record NZ_JBDVMZ010000021.1, on the reverse strand, counting down.
GCCTATTAATCCGGGAAACTCCGGCGGAGCTTTAGTCAATGTCAATGGTGAATTGGTAGGTATTAATACTGCCATATTATCAAGAACTGGCTCTTACACAGGGTATGGGTTTGCTGTGCCGGTGGATATTGCTTTGAAAGTATCAAATGATCTGATCCAATACGGTGAGGTGCAAAAAGCTATCCCTGGAATCGAAGCGGTAGAAATCACTCCAGAACTAGCAGAGGAAATGAACATCAAAACACTAGATGGAGTAATCGTGACTCATGTGATCAAAGATGGGGCAGCTGAGCGTGCGGGATTGCAGCGTAGCGATGTAATTACTAAACTCGGAAATCAGACCATCACCGGAAAAGGGAGTTTTGAGGAAGCCTTATCTTACTACTATCCTGGGGATCAACTATCGGTTAACTACCTAAGAAATGGCACTCCCAAAAATGCTAGTCTTCAGCTACAGAATCTAGAAGGCGGAAGCGGGGTAATCAAACGGGAATTTTACCGATCAGCAATTTTAGGAGCCAGACTCGAGGCGGTAAACACCATAGAAAAAGACAAATTCGGGGTTGATTACGGTATCAAATTGACAAGTTTGACTCGAGGATACTTAAGAGAACTTGGCCTTAGAGAGGGCTTTATTATTACACAGGTGAATGGTGACCCAGCTAAAGATCCGAATAAAGTTGGAGCATATTTGGAAAAATTCAGCGGAAGACTCCTACTAGAAGGGGTGGCAACGAATGGTCAGCCTTTTATGCAAAGTTATAATGTGAGGTAGTACCACTCGCCTCGAACCAGATAGAATTCAATGAGATGACTGAGCTTTTCACCTTGAGAAGCTTAGTTATCTCAAATGATTTTAGTACTTTAAATGGACTTTCTGATCAGTCAAAAATCCTCTCTCATGAAAACTCCTACCCAATCCTGCGAAAAATGCCTAGAAGAATTCAGTGCTGCCCTAGTTGATCTGACAGACTATTCCCTTCGAGCCAAGAATGGTAAATTATCAGAATCGCAAGCTAGAGACTTGCTCAAACAGTTTGAGGAAACGCATGAATTGGCATTAAACTCCATCACAAAGTATTTCAAACAAATAGGTAAAGGTCCCTTTTCAGGATCACGAGATTTGACTGTCGAAGCTTTTCATGCAGAATTAATCGATGATGGAAAAGCCTGGCTAGATATCATCATTGATAGGATACAATACAGCCCAGTGTATGAAATTGATACTCAAGAGAAGTTTTTAGATAATATTCAAAAACGCTACATCAGACTTTTACAGCGATTTGAAGATACAATGGGTAAAAAGCTGAATGAGTAGCGGTTAAGTCTAGTGAAAAGTAACTTTTGTAAGTAGTAAGTGGTGTATGAGATAAGTGGTTTAAAAAGTAAATTTTGTAAGAAGCGAGTAGTGAAAAGATTGGTCTCTTCGGTTTTCCAACCAGTCAATCAAGGAGATAATTTCAAAAAATACAATAGACGATAAATAGAGGGATCAATAAGACCGCATCTTGAATTTCTTCTTCAGCTCTAGCACCGTATTTCGGAATGAAGCATCTGTCTCCATGATGTCATTTACCGTCTGCACGGCATGTATCACAGTGGAATGATCTCTACCCCCGAAGTGATAGCCAATGGATTTCAAGGAATGATTGGTGAATTCCTTGCAAAAATACATAGCGACTTGTCTAGCCGTCACGATCTCCTTTTTACGTGTTTTGGCTTTCAAATCCTCCAAAGGAATTCCATAGTATTCAGAAACAGTTTTCTGGATGAAATCAACACCGACTTCCGTTTCTATATCCTTAATGATGTTTTTCATCACCGTCTTGCCTAGCTCTAGGCTAATTTCTACGCGATTCAAAGAAGCGTGCGCGATAAGCGAAATAAGAATTCCCTCTAGCTCACGAACATTAGTGTCCACCGTGTAGGCTAGGTATTCCACCACATCGTCTGGAATGACGATTCCTTCGGATTGCATTTTCCTACGGATGATCGCTACCCTGGTCTCAAAATCAGGCATTTGCAGATCCGCTGTCAGACCCCATTTGAATCGGGAAAGCAGACGCTCCTCCAGACCTTTCAGATCCCTGGGCGGACAATCTGAAGTCATGATGATTTGCTTTTTACTTTGATGCAGGTGATTGAAAATGTGGAAAAACATCTCCTGGGTTCTGTCTTTTCCTGCCAAAAACTGTATATCGTCAATGATCAGCACATCCACCTGCATGTAGAAATTTGTAAAGCTCTTCACATTTCCATCCTTGATGGAGTCCATGAATTGATTCACAAATTTTTCAGAAGAAACGTAGAGCACGAATTTATTATCCGGTCCATTTTTGATCTCATTGCCGATTGCCTGCACCAAGTGAGTTTTTCCTAGACCTACCCCACCATACACCATCAAAGGATTGAAAGAAGTGATTCCAGGCTTGGTCGCCACTGCAAAACCAGCAGAGCGAGCCAATCTATTGCAATCGCCTTCTATATAAGTGGTGAAAGTATAAGTTGGATTCAGGTTACTATTAGTCAAAGCCTCAGCATTCAGAGATTTCATCTCAAAAGGCGTTTTGTCGGGCTCAGTAGGTGCTTGAGGTTTTTTGCTGGCACCCGCATTCCCTTGCGGAAAAGAAACCACATAAGGCTGATTGGAAGAGTTTCCTCTATCCACCACCACCGCATATTCCAGTCTCCCACTTTGTCCTAAGGTAGTTTTGATCGCAAGTTTCAATTCCTGCACATAGTTATCTTCCAGCCATTCGTAGAAAAATTGGCTAGGAACCTGTATGGTCAGCGAGGTGCCTTCCAACTTGACGGGATTGATGGGCTTAAACCAAGTTGAAAAGCTCTGCTCATTGACGTGCTGCTCGATAACACGTAAACATTCATTCCAAACGGCGCTAGCTTCTGAACTCATTAGAGAAGATTTCTGAAAAACAATGATCTTGCGGTAGGTGCAAGGGTGTCAAATTTGAGAATAATTAACTTAAATAAAAAATGCATTTCTTCTTGAAATATTGAGTTTTTGAACAACTCCGCTTTTCTCACAACCGAATACTTAGAAACCCAATCGTTCTCCCTATGATGGATATAGAAAAAGGCACCTAAGGAGCCATTTTGCCCTCACATAGATAAATATTCTAGTTTTCAGACTATTGAAAAGAAGTACAAAACTTTGCGAAATAGGAATGCAATCCATTTAGTTTCTTGATTTCCCCCTCATTTTCCTAATTTTGAAAGTAGTCATGCCAATCATCTGCTACCAATGACCCAGTGGTTTTTTCGAAAGGAATTTTGACTGAGACAAATTTACAAGCCCAATTATGACAAATCAGGACTTCTACACATTCCCTCCTTCCAGCAAAAAAGACTGGATAGATCAGGTGAAAAAAGACCTAAAAGGAAAAGACTTTAATGACACTCTGCGATCCACGCTTTGGGAAAAAATTGAAATTGAACCCTTCTATACTTCAGAGGATCTAGCGACTCCTGGAGTAGGGTATGATTTCCATCCTGACGCAAAACTCCCGGGTTTTCCTCAAAGACTTTGGAATAATTTGGTTGCATTTTTCTCAGAAAATGAAAAAACTGCTAATGAGCAAATCCTTCATTCACTTCAAAACGGCGCAGACGGACTGGTACTTCATCTGAATGGGAGAGAAAATCTTAATCAGATTCTAAGTGGAGTACATACTGAATTTATCTCTACCAACTTTCTGCCTACAGGCGAAACAGTCTTGGCGTTGAGAGCCATCCAAGACTGGATATCATCTTCTACGCTCAAACCTTCTATGCTGCGTGGCGCACTACTGTGGAACCCTTGCGATGAGCTATTCAGGACCGGCGAAAATTTCGATTCTGGAATTGATCTAGCTGCCAAAGCCATCAGTGATTTTAAGGACTTCAGGGAATTTTATCCTATGACACTAGACCTTACACGCTATGCAAATGCAGGAGCCACCGGTATCCAAGAACTCACCTACGGATTAGGTGAGGTAATTGAACTGATAGACAAGCTTTCAAAAAAAGCAATTTCCCCGGCACAAGTATTTGATAATCTAGCCTTTCACACCGCAGTAGGGCATTTACATTTCGCTGAAATCGCAAAAGTAAAAACGTTGCGAAAGCTGGTAAAAGATCTAGCTAGCAACTACGGAGTACTACTTGAGATGGAAAGCATCCATATCATCGCCTCTACCAGCACGTGGAGCAAGTCTATTTTGGACAGCAACACCAACCTCATCCGTCAAACCTATGAAGCCATGGCTGGAATTCTTGGCGGTGCCAACTCACTATGGGTAATACCTACCGAGCAAAAAAGTGCTTCAGCATTGCAACAACGAATAGCTAGAAATATCTCTTCTATTTTAAAAGAAGAAAGTTACCTGGACAAAGTGATGGATCCTGCATCCGGGTCATTCTATCTAGAGCATTTGCAAAAAGAACTAGAAAAATGTGTGGTAACCGATCTTCAGGGTTTGGAGGAAAAAGGAGGCTGGCTGAAAAGCTTCGAAGACCGAAGTTTACATACTGAGATCAGGAGCTCCAGAGACACTGCTCAACACAAAATCCTCTCCGAGTCGAGCATTAAAGTCGGAGCAAATAAATACCTCGCCAAAGGAAAATTGGAAAATAACCTTCCTTTCAAACCATTTAAGGAAGAAGACCATGAGCTTCTTCCTAGCCGAGAAACCTATTTAGTGGAACAAAAAACCCTCGCCAACTCATGAGACCTGATATAAAAAACTGGAAATCAAGTGATCTAGAACCTTCCAAAACCAAGAAACAAGAGAACTGGGAGGCGCCAGAGCAGATTTCTATACCGGCTCGTTTCGAGGGCGAGGAGATCGCAAAACTTGCTCATGTCAATTATGCGGCTGGAATACCTCCTTACTTAAGAGGACCTTACAGCACCATGTATAGCATGCGTCCGTGGACGATTCGCCAGTATGCTGGATTTTCTACTGCGGAGGAGTCTAATGCTTTTTATAGGAAAAATTTGGCAGGAGGACAAAAGGGCCTTTCGGTAGCATTTGATTTGGCTACGCACCGGGGCTATGATTCGGATCATGTGCGGGTAGTAGGTGATGTAGGAAAAGCCGGCGTTGCCATTGATTCGGTCGAGGATATGAAGTTGCTGTTCGATCAGATTCCCTTGGATCAAATGTCCGTTTCGATGACGATGAATGGAGCAGTGATCCCAATTTTAGCATTTTATATCGTAGCCGCAGAGGAACAAGGCGTGAAACCTGAGCAATTGAGTGGCACAATTCAGAATGATATTCTGAAAGAATTCATGGTGCGCAATACCTACATCTATCCTCCGCAACCCTCCATGCGGATTATCGCAGATATTTTCAACTACTCTTCGGAGCGCATGCCGAAGTTTAATTCCATTTCTATTTCAGGCTACCACATGCAGGAAGCGGGGGCTACAGCCGATCTAGAATTGGCCTATACCTTAGCCGACGGTTTGGAATATTTAAGAACAGGAGTAAATGCAGGTTTGGATATTGATGATTTCGCACCGAGACTTTCCTTCTTTTGGGCAATCGGAATGAATTACTTCATGGAGATCGCTAAGATGCGGGCAGGTCGATTGCTTTGGGCCAAAATCGTGAAGCAATTCAATCCTAAATCTGAAAAATCTCTTGCACTTCGCACCCACTGCCAAACCTCAGGTTGGTCGCTGACAGAGCAAGACCCTTACAATAATGTGACGCGTACGGCTGTAGAAGCTCTCGCGGCCGTGATGGGCCATACCCAATCATTACATACTAATTCTCTGGATGAAGCCATCGCGCTGCCGACGGATTTCTCGGCTAGAATTGCCAGGAATACGCAGTTGGTACTTCAAGAAGAAACTGGCGTCACAGATGTAGTTGACCCATGGGGAGGTTCGCATTATGTTGAATTTTTGACAGATCAATTAGTACAGCGAGCATGGACATTGATCGAAGAAGTGGAAGAACTAGGCGGGATGGCTAAGGCCATAGAAGCTGGTCTGCCCAAATTGAGGATAGAAGAAGCTGCCGCCAAAAAGCAAGCTAGAATAGACAGTGGAAGGGATACTATAGTCGGCGTCAACCGCTATCAGGTAGATGAGGAATCCGAGATTGAAGTGCGCGATGTGGACAATCAAGCAGTCCGTGAGTCTCAAATCAACAGATTAGAAAAAGTGAAAGCCTCTAGAGATCAAGCAGCTACAGCTAAAAGCTTGGAATCACTCACTCAAGCAGCCCGCTCGGGAGAAGGAAATCTACTTGAACTAGCAGTGAATGCAGCTAGAAATAGGGCAACTTTGGGAGAGATCTCCGATGCAATGGAAGAAGTATTTGGAAGACATCAGGCTCAAACAAAATCTATCACTGGAGTATATGCAGCAGAAGTGAAAAACCAGGAATCATTTACCAAAGCGTTACAAATGTCGGACAAGTTTGCTGACATGGAAGGCCGCCGACCAAGAATAATGGTAGCCAAAATGGGTCAGGATGGTCATGACCGCGGCGCAAAAATCATTGCGACTGGTTTTGCAGACATGGGATTTGATGTGGACATAGGGCCACTTTTTCAGACCCCAGCCGAAGTAGCACAGCAGGCTATCGAAAACGATGTGCATATCGTAGGTGCATCTTCTTTGGCCGCAGGCCACAAAACACTGGTACCGCAATTGATCGATGAGTTGAAAAAGCTGGGAAGAGATGACATCATGGTCGTAGCTGGAGGAGTGATTCCAGCAAAAGATTATGAATACCTCAAAAATGCTGGAGTATTTGCAGTCTTTGGGCCAGGCACAGTACTATCAGAAGCCGCTAGTTCAATCTTGAAGAAACTACTGGAAGAGTAAGCCTGAAGATTCTACCTAGTAATTAAGCGATTATCAAAATCACTACCTCAGGTAATGTAATCTCCATTTGAAAGAAGTGGCGATGAGCGGGACTAATCAGGAAATTGGACCCCCCCTGAACCACTAAAAATGGGACTTTCAAGACCAAAAATTTATGCTCGATGAGAAATTAATCTCCGATAGCTGCTGTTTCTTCTGACTGCAAAGATTCAACTGTCTTTCCATCTTTTTGATCGAAGCATGGTGCGTTCAGAGATAGGTAGATATGCAGGCCATTCTGAGGGTGAAAAAGTACCCCTAACCGCACATTGGTTAAAGTCATCCTATGGCACCCTGGCTCTGACGAGTGTAATCACGTTGTTGACAAACTTATCGACTAAGGCGTTATAGCTTACTTCAGAAATAAAACTTGCAACTTGATTCCTCACTCCTCTATAAAATCACGTACGCTTGCCGCGGATTTAATGACATTTGTCTAAGTCAGTTCAATTTTATCAATTCTTTCAACACTCTTTCTCCTTCAAAATAGTAAGCGAAGCTGTCGGAAATTTCAGAAATATGACCCGGATGTGTGATTCGGGAAAAACAGCTCAAATTGGAATCAAATCACAATACCAAAAGCCATTTTCTTTTGGCTCTTCTTTTTTATCTGAAAAGCATTGATCCGAATCGTCCTCAGTTTGGGGTGCCGCATAGTTTCTCATAATCACCTCACCCAATTCGAATTCAACGGGTTTATGAAAAATTGGCCCATCGTACACAAAGGTATGGAACTCCCCATGCTCTCCACAGGGATCGACGTGGGACGGAAGATCTTTCAGAAAATCTTCATCAATCACTCTACCCACAAAACTCTGATCCAAAAAGTTAGAGTTCACACAAGTTGTAATCGTCTTGAAGCCCAGATCTAAAAACTCACGAATAAGCTCCTTAGTGGGTTGATTCCAAAGTGGAAAAACGCTGCGAATATCCAATTCAGCCAGTTTGGCTTCTCTATAAGCTCTCAAGTCTTCCAAAAAAATATCTCCGAAAACTGAAGTTAAAATGCCCTGCTGTTTTAGATTCATCATCGAATTCCGCATCGCTTCTTCGTAAACCTCCATGGATGGCATATCTGGAATTTCCATTTTAACCAAGGGTAAACCAATATGCTCTGCCTGAATTTCCAATAAATCCACACGAACACCGTGCATGGAAATACGCTGATATTTCTTACTGATACTTGTCAAAAGACAGGCAACTTCAAATTCTGATGAATGTAGCAATTTGTACAACGTCAAGGCCGAATCCTTGCCACCGCTCCAGTTCAAAAAGGATTTTTGAGAATTATTCATTACTAATAGAAAGCATTGAGAATCATAAAAATGCCCTATTTCCACAGGTAAAATTGCAGAAATAGGGCAAGGAAAGTTTGCTAAGTTTTACTCTTTAGCTCGAGTCAATTTTAATTCACCCATCTCAGACTTAATTAGAATTTCGTCTTTAGAGATCAACTCACCTGCATGTTTGATCAGCATATCTTGGAAAACGAAATCATAGGTGAATTTTTTACCTTCTACTTTACCATGATCTAATGGCAGCTCTCCCATTTCACTTCCAATAGTGCCTGTAACGACACCCCCATTAACTTTGAAGTTGAGAACCAATGGAAAATCACCTTCTGGACTTGAATAAACGGTATTCCACTTCCCTGTGATGTCACTCTGTGCGTATGCTGCCATTCCGGCAAACATGAGCACTACGCCTAGCATTAAGATTTTTTTGATGTTCATGGTTAAATTGTCTAAGAATTTAGTTAAATTATGATTATCTGCAATGGTACCAGTCACCTTATATTCCTTGCTTATCTGGTTGGAAGACCGATGACCCAAGATCTAAGCGGCCTCAATGCTTAAGTTTAACATTTGCTACATTGCTTATTCCACCTTATTGGTAGAAATGCGAATAATCATACTATTCTATAAGCTTTTTCAAGTTTCTTTATAGCCCTTGCCCATTTATTTACCTTGATAATTGGCTGATATAGTGATTTAGTTGCTCAATTTGTTTGGCCTCAGTTTTTTGTGAAGTGGTGTTATCCATAATTTTTTCTTGATCATCTTCATTTAATGATTTAAATGATTCCAGTGCGTCTGCATCTTCAAAACAATTAAGAATTTCTGAATTCTTATTTATTCTGTCGTGTGTATGAAGAAACAAGGTAACGGTAACTATGTCTCCACCCGTTTTACCGATTGCCTTTCTGATTTCTTTGTTTATTGAAATTATTTTGTCCTCTTCTTTTCTTGGTGCCAAGTTCATTTCTTTCAACTCATAATCATCTATCAATCCAGACACTTTAAGCGAACCCCAAGTCCCATCTATATCGGCTGTATTTGGAATGACAAGATGGTATGTCCAAGCTCCATTGCCTTTTTTATAGATCAATTCAAGTTTTTGATTGTCCACAATTTTCTTCATCCTTTTGTTACTACGGCATTTTTATAGTGCAGGTAACTATTTATTTGCCAGTTTTCTCGGTAGCATCTCATCTCTCTGCGCAGTATTATAGACAAATGACGCGATCACCACAGACATTTGCTTCAAATCATCCAGCTCAAGTCTTTCATACATATCCATATTGGTGTGGTGAGTGCGGGTATTGTATTCGACTGGGTCTTGGATAAATTGAAAACCTGGTAAGCCAAGCGCATCAAAGCTCTGATGGTCTGTACCTCCTGTGTTACTAATAGTAATGGTACGATCTTCCACGATGTCATCAAGTGGTAAAAACCAAGCATTGAAAATTGGCTCCACCGCTGCATTGCCCTGAAGGTATATTCCGCGAACTCTACCAGTTCCGTTGTCGATATTGTAATAAGCAGACATTTTCTCATGGTCCGGCTTCATTTCTTTTGTTTGAGGATCTCCAAAGTGCTTTTTCACATAGCCTCTAGAGCCGTACAAACCTTCTTCTTCTCCGCCCCAAAGAGCTATTCGAACCGTTCTTTTTGGCTGAAGTCCAGTAGCTTGCAAGATCCTTACTGCCTCCATCATCACTATACAGCCTGCTGCATTATCAGTAGCTCCAGTAGCTCCATGCCAAGAATCCAAATGACCTCCCAGCATAACAATTTCAGCCTTTAAAGTCGGATCCGAACCTGGAATCTCTGCAATCACATTGTAACCCTGGAGATCATCCGTTCTGTAGCGAGTCTGTACTTCCGCCTCTACTTCTACCTCCACTCCATTACTATTCAGACGAGCCATGAGATTGACGTATTCAGGGGAAGTTTCCAGAGTAGGAATACCTTTTGGCGCATCTTTCATGAACCCTCGAGGGCTACTCGTGAAAAGCGTACCGTGTCTTCCGTTAACCCCTTTGATAATCAAGGCAGGACCTTCATTGACGATGAATTCCGTTACTTTTTGAGACAAAGCTCTCGCTGCTCTAAACTCAGCAATCATCTCAGGAGTATAACCTCCGTTGCCTCCGCTTCTAGGCGCTGGATGCTCCATTCCATGCAGTTGCTCGGCAGTAAATCTCGTGGCATCAGCAGTGAAGGTGGCATTTTGTGACCCGGAAGGCTTGATCGCTACTATAGCACCTTTGAGTTTGCCCTTATACTGAGCTAATTCATCCTCAGATTTGACATCTAAGAAAACAACTTTGCCAGTTACCTCACCTTTTGTACTTTCTGTCCACGCCTGAGGAACAGCTATAAAAGGCATGTAATAAGGTTTGGTCATCGCTACATACGTTTTTTCCATTTCCCAACCACGACCAAATTCTCCAAAAGCTTCCTTTTTGGCATCTTTCAAGCCCCATTCTGTAAGCTGCTCTACGGCATAATCCATCGCTCGTTCATAGCCTTCAGAATTCATTAGTCTAGCGCCTGATTTATCGATCAGGTTAAAAGCAATTTCTTCCACTTTGGAATTCTCCAAACCTTCTTTTTTAATTTTCTCGATTGCATCAAGTTCTACATCTTGTGCAAAAGACATCCCTGCCAAAAGCATCGCTGGCAAGAGCAGTAATTTTCTCTTCATAATTAGTGGGGTTAAGTATTGGTGGTAAACTGATTTCGCCTGTTCTTCAAGGCAATCATCGTAGGTAATGTAAAGCAAAAAATCATGATCAAAAGTACTATTCGTGTAATAGTCAAAAAAAGAGATGAACTAGCATTGCCTTCCAACCACAACTAGCAGCAACTCATAGATCAGGAGCTCACTTTTTTGAAAATACAATTTCTCCATCCACCATAGTCAATTCCACTTCAGTTTTATGAATATCCATAGCATCTACAGCAAATAAGTCCTGGGAAAAAACTACCAGATCGGCAAGGAATCCTGGTTTTAACAGTCCTTTATAGTTCTCCTCGAAAGAGGAATAAGCCCCCATAGAAGTATAGGCTTTCATCGCTTCAAAAATGCTAATTCGCTCTTCAGGAATCCAACCCCCTTCAGGATAGCCAGATGGATTTCTTCTATTCACAGCATCATGAATACCCCGAATAGGGTTCAAACTAATACAAGCCGGCCAATCGCTGCTGAAAACCAACTTTGCCTCTGCGTCCAATAAAGACCTCCAAGCAAAGGAATAAGGCAATCGCTCCTCTCCTACTGCTTTAGACCAAACGGTCGTGGTCCCGGGTTCAGCGTGAATAGGCTCCATGCTAGGTAGGACACCAAGTGTGGCAAAACGCGAAATATCATCAGGATGAATTGTCTCGATATGCTCCACCCGGTGGCGTTTCGCTTGGGAATTATTTTCCGAAAGCGCTTTTTCATACGCATCCAAAACCTCCCGAACCCCTCGATCACCAATGGCATGCGTGTACAATCTGAAACCTTTGGAATCCAAGCGCTTCACCAGCTCTTGGTATCGATCTATGGAGAAATTCAGCTGACCAAAGGCCAAAGGGTCCTCTTTTGGAAGATCCGAATAGGATTGCAACATCGCACCAGTATGCCCTTCAATCACTCCATCGATCATGAATTTGATTGCATCAGCTTTGATCCAAGGGTTGTTTTTTCCTACGCTATCTTTTAGAAAAGCAAACCTATCCAACTGATCTTGGGTACTGCTCTCCGACACCGAAAAAGCAGCCGCATACCGGACAGTGAGTTCATCATTTTCGTAGAGTTGCTGAAAAAGACGAAGATCATTTTCTGAACCTGAGGCATTTTGAACAGAGGTAATCCCCAATGAAGCAGCATATTCCATTCCTTTGCGAAGCCCATTCAATTGATCTTCAAATGTATCCTCAGGCACCAATCTTCCTACCAATCCCATGGCATTTTCCTTCAAAGCTCCAGTCAATTGACCAGCTTCATCCTTGACCAACTCGCCAAAACCACTGAATTCACTGCTTGCATCCAAACCAGCTAACTCCAACGCCTTCGGGTTGGCATAAGCAGAGTGCCCATCATAGGCCCTGATGAAAACTGGGCGATTGATATTCAAAGCTTTCATGGATTCATGATCCGGCAATCCAGATTCGAAAAAAGTATATTGCCAACCTCTACCCGTGATCCACTCTTTATCAGGATTTTCAGCGATGAATTGCAGCGTACTTTCGATCGCCGCTTCAAAAGTTTCAGCACTTGATAATTCCACCTGCGTCAAACCCATAGAACCACTCAAAAAGTGAATATGCGCGTCATTAAATCCAGCAGTGATCAATTTACCTCCCATATCCATGAGCTCAGTTTCCTCCCCGGCCATTGCCAGAATCGCTTCGGAATCTCCCGAGGCTATGATCAAACTATCAAGGATAGCTAACGCTTGGACAAAAGAACTTTCATTTTCGCCAGTCCAAATTTTAGCATTGTGAAGGATCAGCGTGGGGGGTGTATCAGCTGGTTTACATTGGAAAAGCAACAACGCTGATAATAAGAGAAGGAAGATATTTCGCATAGAAAAGTTAGTTATGAATCACCTGTGGGAAGCATATTTCGGATAGCGGAAATTTGCCAGCCATTTTTATTTTTGACTACGATAAAGCTACTCCACATTTTTCGCTGTGTTTGGTCTGAGTTAGTGATGATATATCGAGCATCGACCAGAGCAGAGTTTTCTGAAAGAAATTTGATTTTCTCAACGGTTAATTTCCGATCACCGGGATTAGTGGAAGAACTAGCGAGCATGCCTTTAACAGCCGCGTCAATCCCATTTCTCCATTCTCCAGAAGATACTAATTGATCTACATCTGCGGTAAGAATTTTCTTCAGAAGAACTGTATCTCTATTTTCTCTTGCCGCTGAATATTGATTGATCAGATATAAAATCTCGTTGGAATCCACTTTTTGTTTGTCGGTAGTCTGAGCAATCCCTACCTGCACAACACTAAGAAGAATGAGGAGTGGGAAAAAGAAAAGTTTCATGATCCAATGAGGTTTACTGTGCTTCAAAATAACGATTCCCTACCAAAAGGACTAATCGCTTTTGTTTGTAAAAATCTAGAATTCAAGACCAAACCGTCTAATTAATGTAAATTGCGCCGGTCAACCAGCCTAATTAATGTAAATTGCGCTGGTCAACCAGCCTAATTAATATTTTAGCCATGAAAATTCAACGATATATTGAACAAAAAATCGCTACGAAAATCGGAAAGCAAAAGGTCTTGCTACTTTATGGAAGTAGAAGAACTGGGAAGACTACGATTATCGAAAACATCTCTAAACTGCACGAAGCAAATACCTTAATGCTTCTTGGCGAGGACATTCAAGTGTCTGAATATCTTCAAAACCGAACTGTAGCGAACTATAAGGCATTAATTGGTGAAAAAAAATTAGTCATCATCGATGAAGCTCAGGCAATTCCAAACATCGGCAAAATCTTAAAATTGATGATTGACTCCATCAAAGGGATTACCATCATCGCTACTGGAAGCAGTAGCTTTGATTTGATCAACGATGCGGGAGAACCTTTGGTTGGAAGACAATTGGAGTTTCAGCTTTTCCCACTGGCTCAAGTGGAATTTTCTGCTTTAGAAAATAGATTGGAAAGTTTGAATGAATTGCCGAATCGCTTGATCTATGGAGGCTATCCTGAACTGATTCATCTTCATACTCTAGCTGAAAAGGAAGATTACTTGAAATCTCTGGTCAATTCCTATTTGCTCAAGGACATTCTGGCACTAACAGCAATCAAAGGCGCTGATGTTTTGCTTCGCCTATTGATATTACTTGCCTTCCAAGTTGGACGCCAAGTCAGTACAGTCGAGCTAGGAAACAGTCTTCAGATCAATAAAGAGACGGTAGATCGCTATTTAGATTTGCTTTCCAAAGTCTTTATCATTTATCCACTTGGTGGCTTTAGTCAAAATCTTCGGAAGGAGGTATCCAAATCAAAGAAGTGGTATTTCTATGACAATGGAATTCGGAATGCCTTGATCAATAATTTCAGTCCTCTGACATACAGAAATGATATCGGAGCGCTTTGGGAACAATGGATGATCAGTGAGCGAATGAAGCTTAATGCTGCAAATGATTACCATCCTAACTATTTTTTTTGGAGAACTTATGATGGGCAGGAGATAGATCTATTAGAAATCGACAGTCAGCAAAAAATGCAGGGATTGGAATTCAAGTGGAGCAAGGCAAATTCCAAGATCCCCGTTGCCTTTGCAAAAGCCTATCCTGATGCAGTTTGGAATGAAGTGTCAAAGGAGAGTTATTTTGATTGGGTGGTTTGAGCAATAGGCCAAATATTTTTAAAAGCATTAGCACTTTTTTTATCAACCATAAAAAAGGTTTTCATTTTACGACTTCCTTACAAAGCAAAAGTACTTACTAAGCTTTTATCTTCCCCTTCTGCTGGATAGAAATAAACAGAGACAATAACTTTCAATGGCCCCTCAATGAAGCTCTCTTTCCTATGAAATCTTATCTTCCACGTTGATTTTAGAAGCTCATCTATTATCTCTGAATCTATCTCATCTGCAAATCCTTTTATCAAATTCACTTCCGAAGGACTAACCCGATCATCCAGCACAACTTCAAAAAGTGCGTATTGTTCTTTTAATTGAATCCCTCTTTTGCTTTCCAAAAACTCAAAGAAATTAGGAGATATTACAGTGTCATAATCTGCAGTAAATACACTGTCATATTTACTCAAAACTCGTACTGTCTCTAAATCGCGCAGATTTTGGTCAAGATTATTTTCAAACTCAATTGGAAAGGAGCACATCCCAAAAGATATCCTGCCATTTGAATCAGATTTAGCAAAAACCAATAAGTCTGATCCTACAGGAAAATAAACATCACAAGATGAACCCAATTCTCCGTCACTTCTTCCAGCGATGTATATTGATTTGATTTTGTTCCCTTTGAAATGCTCGATTATTTCCACATCAGCTTTATAGGATTTATCATTTGCTTCATTGGGATGGATTTTTACAATCCTGATCCTACCTACGAAATCAGCTGAAACAAATCTGTCAGAAGGGTTAGAAAATGAACAGGTACATGCCAAAGCTTGATTGCCTAAAATCAGAATAAGTAATGTGAGTAAAATTTTCATATTCTACTAAAATACCAAAAGTTACCAAGTTCGTCTTGGCTTTAAGCATTATTAAGATAAACTTACTTACTAGTCCTGCTTCTAGAGAACCAGGACGACCGCACGCTTTACGCTTTCTTAGTGCCCTTTTTAAATAAAAACAAAAAAACCACCCGTTTCCAGGTGGTTCCAAAATCATATTTCTTGGCTCAAGTATCTTGGTTCTTGACTCTCGGTTCTAAATCTTAATACTAACGTCTTGCTACTTTACTTTATTTAGACTACGTCCTCTCCTCTCAACTTCACCACGGCACCTTCCAAGATCTCTCCGATTCGGATTTGGCAAGCTAAGCGTGAAGTCGGAAAGTATTCAGGCAAATTTTCCAACTGGTCTAATTCCACATCAGTAGCCTCTCCAAGTCCATCATTTCCTTCCAAAATTTCCACGTGGCAAGTAGCGCAAAGCGCCATCCCACCACAGGTGGCCAACACGGGGTATTCGTATGCTTTGAGGATTTCCATCAAACTTAACCCCATATCCTCAGGAGCTTCATGCTCTTGGCGATTACCTTCCTGATCTTCTACTGTAAAATTTACCATGGCGCAAAAATAGTATTAAAAGGCATTCACACCATTAACGGTCGTGTATTTGAAACTCAATTTTTGATCTGGATACACATATTTGAAAGCAGAATGCATCATTATCGCTGCTTCATGGAAACCACAAAGGATCAATTTCAACTTTCCTGGATAGGTATTGATATCTCCGATCGCATAGATTCGCTCTACTCCCGTAGAATAATCGCGGGTATCCACTTCGATGGCATTCTTGTCGATGCTCAATCCCCAGTCTGCTATTGGCCCTAGCTTAGGACTCAACCCAAACAGCGGGATCAAATAATCCGCTTCAATCTTAATCTCCTCTTTGTTCTTGTCTATAAAAGTAACGGTATCCAAAACGCCATTTCCTGAGACCTCTTTCAAATTGGCAGAAAGAATCAGGTCTATTTTTCCTTTGTTAGCCAAATCAAAAACTTTGGAAGCTGAATCAGGAGCGCCACGGAAGGTTTCATTTCTGTGTACCAAAGTCACTTTCTTGGCGACTTTAGAGAGGAAAATAGTCCAGTCCAGAGCAGAATCTCCACCGCCAGCTAGGATCACATTTTTGTCACGGAAGGTTTCTGGATTTTTCACCATATAGGTAATTCCTTTACCTTCGAACAGCTCCAAATTCTCAACAGCAGGCTTTCTTGGTTCAAAACAACCCAATCCGCCAGCAATTACGATCACCTGAGCGTGCACTTTCGTTTTGTCGCTGGTAGTCACGATGAATGATCCATCCTCTTGCTTAGCCAAATGATCCACTCGCTCACCAAGGGTGAAGGTCGGAGAAAAAGGCTTTGCCTGCTCCATCAAGTTATCTACCAGATCCTGAGCATTCACTTCTGGATAGCCTGGGATATCGTAGATAGGTTTTTGCGGATAGATCTCCGAAAGCTGACCACCCACCTGAGGCAGAGCATCGATGAGGTGACAGCGCATTTTCAGCAAACCAGCTTCGAATACTGCAAATAGGCCAACTGGGCCGGCTCCGATAATACAAAGGTCTGTGTGGATCATAATGAATTAAAATTTGGGGTTTGCCCTGATTATAAATTCTTTTTTTAGGTGTTATTGCTCTGGCGATTCGCCATTTAGATTTTGATAAATTGTATCGAGAATTCTCTTAAACTCATCGAAATCGTTTGGGCTCAAATTCTCCCAAGCTTTTTCTCGGATATGGTGAATCTCTGGTCGAAGTGAAACTACTTTGGATACGCCCGTCTCCGTAAGGTGCAACTGAAAACTACGTCTGTCCTGTGGATGAGGCACGCGCTCCACATATCCCTTTTTGCAAAGCAAATCGATGATACGCGTAAGCGTAGGGTGGTCTTTAAACACCAAATTCGCCAACTCAGTCTGGCTTAATGCTTCATTTTCTGAAAGATTTTTCAATACCAACCACTGATCCACAGTCACATCAAAATCTCCTGATTTGAACTGCTGTTGAGCATATTGCTTCACTTTCCGGGCCGTACGGTCCAGTAGAAATGAATACTTAGAATATTGCTCTTGTGTCATACCAATAGTTAGTGTGACAAATATATGAAAAACTGAATTGAGAATACAATTCTATAGTAATTTTATAGGGTTTGTAGGTTAATGAATTTCAAATTTGAAATTTCAAATCTCATATTGAGAAATATCTCAATACCCATACTTTCCTTGCCATTTTGAGCTAAGGTATTTTCTCAATTCATTTTCCCGCGCATTGTCTCCTGGATCGTAGAGTTTCAGACCTTTTATCTCCTCTGGCAAAAATTCCTGTGCTACAAAATTTCCCGGGAAATCGTGTGAATATTTGTACGCTTTACCATAGTTGAGGTCTTTCATCAGTTTGGTTGGCGCGTTGCGCAAAGCTAAAGGAACAGACAAATCTCCCTTTTCTCTCACCAAGGCTTGGGCTTGATTGATCGCCAGGTAGGCCGCATTGCTTTTCTGCGAACTGGCCAAATAGGTCACGCATTGGGAAAGAATAATTCTAGATTCTGGATAGCCAATAATCTTTACCGCTTCAAAGCAATTAGTAGCCAACAGCAAGGCATTCGGATTGGCATTCCCTATATCCTCAGAAGCCAAAATCACCAATCTCCTGGCGATAAACTTCACATCTTCTCCTCCTTCGATCATTCGTGCCAGCCAATATACAGCCGCATTGGGGTCCGAACCTCGGATGGATTTGATAAATGCAGAAATAATATCGTAATGCTGCTCGCCGGACTTGTCGTAAAGGGCTACTTTCTGCTGCGCAATTTGCATCACCTTTTCGTCAGTAATCACACAAGGATCTTCGTTGATACCATCGATAACGATTTCCAGGAGGTTTAACAACTTCCTCCCATCTCCTCCAGATATTCTCAATAGTGCATCTGTCTCCTGAAGCTCTACTTTTATTTTTTTCAGCTCCACATCTTGCTCCAACGCTTGGTGAATCATGGCTTCCAGTTCTGCTTTACCTAGAGAATTCAGCGTAAAAACCTGGCACCGGGAGAGCAAAGCTGCGTTCACTTCGAAGGAAGGATTCTCAGTAGTCGCGCCGATTAATCGGATCACCCCTTTTTCTACAGCTCCCAAAAGAGCGTCCTGCTGGGATTTATTGAAGCGGTGTATTTCATCGATAAATAGCACGACACCCATCTGGAATTTAGCTTTTTCGATCACCTCCCGAATATCTTTCACCCCCGAGCTTATCGCCGAAAGGGTATAAAAAGGCGCTTTGATTTCATTCGCTATTATATTGGCAATTGTCGTCTTCCCTACCCCTGGAGGTCCCCAAAGTATCAGGGAGGGCACATTGCCGGATTTGATGGCTTTGTATAAAAATGACTTGGGCGAAGATAAATGCTCCTGCCCGATCAGATCTTCCAATCGGGTAGGACGCATTCGTTCTGCTAAAGGCGTGTTGTTCATTTGTATGGGGAAAAGACTTCGGTCGCAAGATACTAGACAAAAAAGAAAGGCCCCTGAAGGCCTTTCTAATTTTATGACAAAGATTGACTAACTCATCGCAAGCTCGGATTACTCCTTGATGACCTGAATCCAACCTTTGAATTCATGCTTTTTACCGTCTTTGTCCACCGTATTCAACACATAGAAGTATGTGCCTGAGACTTGACCTGGAGCATCCCAGTCATTCTGGTAGTCTTCAGTTTCAAAGACATGATCCCCATATCGGTTGAATATCACGATATCGTTGCTCACAAACTTACCCAAACCTACTATCTCAAAGGTATCATTATCGCCGTCCTTGGTAGTAGGCGTGATTACGTTAGGAATATGGAATGGCAGGATCGTGTTGACGTCATCGTCTTGATTATCCAATTCATCGGTATCAACTTCGCTTGAGCTGATTTCAGCCACGTTGGTAATCAAGCCTACATCTCCAGCTTTCACTCGGATTACCAATGTAATCTGCGCATCAGCTACGAATAGCGGCATAGTCCACGTGATTCTGTTTCCAGTTACGCTCGTACTAAGTTCTGCATTGCTGGCATTTGAAGTCACCTCATTGCTCAAGTAGGTTACGTTTGCCGGTAGGTCATCAGTCAATACCACTTCTGTAGCATCTACACCACCGATGTTTCGAATGATTACTTCGTATTCAAACTCATCACCTTCGTAGATTTCTACTTCGAATGAAGTTTTCTCCACCATCAGATTGACTTCATTATCTACTAAGAAGCATCTCAAACCATAATCGAAGTCAAAGTTCGTAGGGTTCTCTCGGGTCACTGAGCCCGTCTGAACGATCGGTGTAGTCACTTCACAAACCAATCGGGTACCGGCAGTGATTTCTGTCAATCTTCCAGAAGGGTCAGGTAGTACCTTCACCAAACCTGAAGCACCTAGCTTCAATCCTTGCGCATCAAACACCGGATCAGTCACCAAAGTCACCTCGTAATCACCATAAGGATCAGCTTGCGTCAGCTCATGTTTCCAGAATCCAAACTGACCTACAGTAGCCATTGCTTCATAGCCATTTGGCCCTTTGATGGACATATTCTGACCTGCAGGATTTCCAAATCCGGCTTTATTCAATTCGCCTTCATTCTGAGGACCTTCATAGGATCCATCACCATTCAAGTCAAACCATTCCCAATTGAAGATATTGATTGCTTGACCTTGCACAATGATGTTTTGAGTCACTTGACCATCTCCATCAGCATCATACCATTCATTCTGAATACCATCTCCATTCAGATCATACCAAACATACCCTCTCAGGAATGGATTGTTGGTAGGTCCCTCCCCGGTTTTCGCATATTTGAAATCTACCGGATCATAAATACAAGCTTCCACTTTGATCTCAGCCGTATCAGCATCTATGGCTCTAAGACCTCGCGTAATTTCTAGATTTTCATCCAGTACTTTGATCGTGTAATCACCAACTGGAATATTTCTGAAGAAATATCTTCCCAAAGCATTGGTTATAGATATTAACGTATCAGCAGACGTAGAAGCGTTTGGTATGAGTACCACTGGTACATTTGGCAGAGGCTCTCTACCAATAATATTAAATAGTAAACCAGTCACCAAGGTCTGACCATCACATGTCAACTCTGTAACAGCATCGTCCTGATCTGTGAGCGCTTCACCTCCATCTGGATTAGGAGCCGTCACAAATGCTACATTGACTATAGGTTCGGCTGCCACAAAATCAGCTGCAGTTACCGTATAGCTCGTCTCAAAATTCTGAGATTCACCAGGTGCCAACTCGGTTATAGTAGTTTCAAATCCGGTAAGCGGATCTGTTACCACCACATCCTCCAAAGTTTCATTTCCGGTATTTGTCACTGTTAAGGTGTAGGTAATCACTTCACCTACTTCAATTACAGCATCCTTATCCGCAACCTTGATAAGCTGAACATCCGGGTTTGGTATCACTTCCACGATAGCATCGTCCTCATCTTCCACATCTTCCCCGTCAGGATCCGTACCCGTAGCAGACGCGATATTGGTAATGCTTCCATTAGCTACATCTGCCTGCGTAACTGTATAAGATGTTGAATACGTCATGCTTTGACCAGGCTCCAAAGTTGGAATTGTTTCTACCATTCCTGTCAGAGGATCTGTCACCACCACGTTTGTCAAAGTTTCATTTCCTGTATTGGTCACGACAATCGTGTAAGGAATCACATCGCCAGCCTCTGCGTAGGTCGTAACGGTTGCTACTTTGTCCACGCTTAGGCTTGGATTATCTGTACCAGGAACTACTGCGGTAGCTGTACCACCAGTTTCTCCTCCATCAGGATCTGTACCCGTTGCCGTAGCGGTATTGATTACCTCTCCGTTGTCCACATCTTCCTGAGTCACTTCGTAGCTAGTTGTCACTGTAGCGGATTCGCCTGGTGCTAGTGTGCCTACGTTTTGTGTGAAACCCGTCAATGGATCGGTTACCGTTACATTCGTCAAGGTTACGTTTCCTGTATTGGTCACGACAATCGTGTAAGGAATCACATCACCAGCCTCTGCGTAGGTCGTAACGGTTGCTACTTTGTCCACGCTTAGGCTTGGATTATCTGTACCAGGAACTACTGCGGTAGCTGTACCGCCAGTTTCTCCTCCGTCAGGATCTGTACCCGTTGCGGTAGCGGTATTGATCACCTCTCCCTTGTCCACATCTTCCTGAGTCACTTCGTAGCTAGTCGTCACTGTAGCGGATTCGCCTGGTGCTAGTGTGCCTACGTTTTGTGTGAAGCCTGTCAATGGATCGGTCACCGTTACATTTGTTAAGGTTACGTTTCCAGTATTGGTCACGACAATCGTGTAAGGAATCACATCGCCAGCCTCTGCGTAGGT